>NZ_JBEPPH010000001.1:0-1366649 GCF_040547235.1 Rhodococcus sp. UYP9 | reverse complement strand
CGACGCCTTTGCCGATCAGCGACGCCACGATTTTCGGAACCAACGCGACGCGACGCTCGCCCTCTCCGGACTCGCGGACTACGCCCACTCGCACCCTCTCACTGTGAGCATCTTTTCGATAGTCACCACCGAATGCACTTACATTCATGCCTAATTCCCTCTTGTAGTAACTCGTGACGTCAATTGGTTTGGATCGACGAGTGCGCTCCCATTTGCGTCGAACATGAAACCCGGATCGCATGTCGATCTTCGGGAATTCTTAGATCTCGACACGGTGTCAACCTAGTGAAGCGCCAGTGGTCTCGAGTCTGTGCCGAGGCAGGCCGCATCTTGGGTAACGGCTCAATGGAAGGTGGCCGAAAAAACGGTGAGCGGGCCTGCAATCATCTGAGCAGGGCAGCGTGCCAAGAAAACACCCCCCGATCTCCACCGAATCGCCCGACAGAAGCTTTTGGATAGCAAGGTTGCTCCCCGACCTCGCCCGCTCAAAGTGATCTCGGTCAGAGCCACCCTGACGAATGGCGGTTGCGATAAAAAAGACGTCATACGAGCTTCAACGCCATGTCGACCATGAGCACGGAAGACCTACGGCCGATCACGGGAAACCTTCAGGCACCGTACACTTTTCGATACAGTTCAGCTAGTTCTTCGACCGACGGTACAACAGGGTTGTTCGAGGGCGACCCTGATGCCAGCGCTTGCTCGGACATGAGTGGTGTGAGCTCTTCCCACCGTTTCTGGTCGATACCGTAGGAGTGTGGCGTGGGAACTCGGACATCGGCGCAGAGCTTGTCGATGAACTCGATGAGCTTCGACGAAGCTGCTTCATCGGAGTCGCGACGATCGGCCGCACCCAGTTGTCGCGCACAGTCTGCATAACGGCCGACCGCCGCGGGGATCGAGAACGCAGTAACGGCAGGTAAAAGCATGGCATTCGACAGTCCATGAGCGACGTGGAAGTGCGCCCCTATGGGCCGACTCATCCCATGCACGAGGCAGACGCTTGCATTGGAAAATGCCATGCCAGCCTGGGTTGACGCATACATCATGGCCTCGCGTGCCTCACGATCGGATCCGTCAAGATATGCACGTGAGAGATATGCACCGATTGTCTTCATGGCGGACAATGCAAGGCCATCTGAAATCGGGTTGGCCTTTTTACTTACGTACGCCTCAATCGCGTGGGTAAGTGCGTCAATCCCGGTGTCAGCGGTTAGCCGAGCGGGCATGGACATTGTGAGCTCAGAATCGACGATCGAGGCAATCGGGAGAAATGACAGGCCTGGACATAGCATCTTCTCGTCTGTCGAGATATCGGTAATAATTGTGAACTGCGTTGCTTCCGAACCGCTTCCCGCCGTAGTTGGGATCGCAATGATCGGTAACGCTGGACCTGCATACACTCGCGGCGCTTTGAAATCACGCATGTTACCGCCCTGCTTGGACAACACCGCTAAAGCCTTCGCGGTATCCATAGGGCTACCACCGCCGAAGCCGATAACGGAATCAGCCTGATGTTCCTTCACCGCATCGATGCCCGCCTGCAAAGAGTCCGTCGTCGGATCCGGCACGGTTTTGGAAAACACCGCTACCGACTTGCCCGCTGCCTTGATTATCGCGGCGAGGCGATCCGCGGATCCGTTCCCAACCATGAACGAGTCGGTTACGAGAAGCGGACGTTCCAAATCCAGGTCGGTAAGAACATCGCCTAGTCCTTCCACTGCACCCGGGCCGAGTTTCACAAATCGAGGAAAAGAGATATTGGAGACCATAGCTACTCCTTTGCAGGGTATTGGTGCGTTCCCCACAGACCGCAGGAGAACGCGGAGAATTAGCTGTTTTCGGGGAACCCGAGGTTGATGCCGCCGTGACTGGGGTCGAGCCAGCGACTGGTGACTGCTTTACCTCGAGTGAAGAAGTTGACCCCCTCCATACCGTGCGCGTGAGTGTCGCCGAAGAGGCTATTCTTCCAACCTCCAAAGCTGTAGTAAGCCATCGGCACGGGGATAGGCACGTTGATGCCGACCATGCCGACTTCGACCTCATTTTGGAATCGCCGCGCCGCACCACCGTCGTTGGTGAAGATGACAGTTCCGTTGCCGTACGGATTAGCATTGATGAGCTCGAGAGCTTCGTCGTAGGTTTCGACCCGAACGACCGAGAGTACTGGTCCGAAGATTTCGTCGGTGTAGATACTCATGTCGGTCGTGACATTGTCGATGAGCGTCGGCCCCAACCAGAAACCATCGTCACCGCCGTCTGCTTTGACCTCACGTCCGTCAACGACGATGGTGGCACCTGCGGCCTCGCCGGCATCGACATAGGAGGCGACCTTGTCGCGGTGCGCCTTGGTGACAAGCGGGCCCATGTCGGCGCCCTTCGTGCCGTCACCGGTCTTGAGTGGTGTAGTTCGCTCGACTATCTTCGCTACAAGGTCGTCGGCGATGCCACCGACCGCGACGAGGGCGGAGATAGCCATGCAGCGCTCACCTGCTGAGCCGAAACCGGCGTTGACCATAGCGTCGGCTGCGAGGTCGAGGTCGGCGTCGGGGAGAACGATCGCGTGATTCTTCGCTCCGCCGAGAGCCTGCACGCGTTTTCCGTGGCTCGCCCCGGTGGAGTACACATACTTCGCGATGGGAGTAGAACCGACGAACGAAATCGACTTGATTGCCTTATTTTCGAGCAGTTCGTCGACGGCGATCTTATCGCCCTGCAGGACGTTGAAGACGCCATCTGGGAGGCCTGCTTCTTTCCACAGTTCGGCGATCCAGATGCTGGCGGTGGGATCCTTCTCACTCGGCTTGAGCACGACAGTATTGCCGGCGGCGATGGCGACGGGAAAGAACCACATCGGAACCATGGCGGGGAAGTTGAAAGGGGAGATGATGCCGACGGGACCAAGAGGTTGGCGGATGGAGTAGACATCTACCTTGGTGGAGGCATTCTCGGTGAAGCCCCCTTTGAGGAGATGCGCTATGCCGCAGGCATATTCGACAACTTCCTGGCCGCGGCTGATTTCGCCGAGGGCGTCGGAGAGAACTTTGCCGTGTTCGGCGGTGATGATCTCGGCGAGTTCCCACTTCTTCGCGTTCAGCAGTTCGCGGAAATTGAAGAGGATCTGGGTGCGCCTTGCCAACGACGTGTCACGCCACTCCGGGAAAGCGGCGGCGGCGGCACCGATGACAGAACGCGCGTCTTCGACGGTGGCTAGGGCGACCTGTCCGGTGACCTCACCGGTCGCGGGGTTGGTAACCAGGGCGGTCGCCTCTGAGATTCCGGCGAACGGCTTTCCGCCCTTCCAATGTGCAATCACAGTGCTCACAGCGCGCTCCTTCTAGTAGGTGTGCGCCCAGTCTCTGGTGCAAATATGGCCCTGTCAAAGACCAATACTGCACCCCACCGTGCAGAATTGCACGTGCTGCTACTGTGACTCGGTGTTCAGTTCAGACCACCTCAGATACTTTCTCGAATTGTCACGACACGGCCGACTCAACGAAGCATCTCGCGCACTTGGCGTCGACCACACCACGGTAGGCCGGAAAGTGACCAGTCTGGAAAGGTTGGCTGGACAGCGTCTCTTCGACCGCACGTCGTCTGGATGGCGGCTGACCGAGGCTGGGCGACGACTGGTCGGGTACGCGGAAACCGTCGAATCAACCCTTATCGCCGCGTTCGAAGATCAAACATCGCGAGTCGGGTCCCTCCGCGGTTCAGTCCGAATCGCCGCGCCAGATGGCTTCGGCGCATTCGTTCTCACACCCAACCTGGCGACATTGCGGCGACTCCACCCCGACCTGAGCGTCGAACTGGTCACAGCGACCGAACACCACACCGCGAGTGCGCGAGAATTCGATATAGCGATCACTTTAGAACAACCGGGGCCTCGCTTGGTGTCCTCTCGAAAGCTGGCAACCTACGCTTTGCGCTTATACGCGACAGCGGAATATCTTGATAACCACCCGGCCATCGCCAAGCGGGATGACTTACGGGAACACACATTGATCTGGTACGTCGGAGCTCTACTCGACGTCGCACCCCTGCGCATCCTCGACTCGATCCTGCCCCCCGAAGGTCGCGCTCAAATCCAGACCAACAACATAACCGGGCACTGGCTTGCCGCGCAGAATGGGCTTGGGATAGCTCCGTTGCCGAGCTATATCGGTGAACCCGACAAGAACCTGATCTGCGTTCTCCCAGAATCGTTTTCCATCGAGGGGACCTATTGGGTCGCGGTACCGAAAGAGCTCACAGGACTGGCGAGGGTGAAAGCGGTCGACGATCTACTGAACGACGTCGTCCACAACGCGGTCCACTTAAGCCCGGCAACCTGATCAGAAGAGTCTGAATAGCGGTTGATCCGGTCTTTGGTCGACACCTCGCGCTCGGCTTAACGCGAAGAACTGCCGATGACCGAAATACCGGCCCCTGGGAGCGGCCGAGCCTCATGACCCAAGGAGCAGGGCACGGAGTTGAACGTCCTAGAGACCGCGCTGGACGCGGAGATGACCAACCGCGCATCTCCCGACGGGGGATAGCATCGGGTGTTTCTGAAAGCCACGGAAACCGGCAGGAGGAGATTTCGCACGGCGGGAAACAGTCGTCCACCTATGAAACGGTTCGACGCCGTAGCCGGGCTCATCTCACACGAACCCCACAGCTTCATCCGCTGCCGCTGGGCCCGAATCACCGGTAGCCTCGACCGGGTTCATCGTCATCTCTACGAGAGGAAAGAACTCACATGATCACGAATTTCATCAATCTCATTCTCGGCGGCGTCAGCTCGGCCTCCGCCGGCAGCAGTGGCTTCGAACTGGCTCCGGGCGTGCTTCCTTTCGGTCTGTAACCGCGAAGACCTGTAGACCGAGAAGACAAGATTGTCTCGTTCTTTCGGTGACGACTACCCGATCTGCGTGACCTGCGGCGTTCAGTACCCGCTGAACGTCGCAGCTCCGGCCGACCCAGCGGCTGCTCACTGCTTCATCTGCGAGGACGAGCGCCAGTACGTGGGGTACGGCGGTCAGCAGTGGACAAGCCTCGGCGAACTGAGACTTCAGGGCCATACCGTCGAGATCAGGGAAGAAAGACCCGGGCTCTGGGGGATCTCGACGTCTCCGCACCTTGCCATCGGTCAACGAGCGCTTCTGGTTCCGGGAGACGACGGCAACGTGCTGTGGGATTCCACTACGTACATCGACGATGCCGCGGTCGAGCGAGTCACGGAACTGGGAGGAATTTCGGTTATCGCACTGTCGCATCCGCATTACTACAGTTCGATGGTCGAGTGGAGCCGAGCATTCGGTGATGCGCCGATCTACGTGCACGAACGCGATGCGCAGTGGATCCCGAGGAACGACAACGTCGTCCTGTGGTCCGGTGACACACTTGAGGTGCTTCCCGGACGCACTCTGATCAATGCCGGAGTTCATTTTGCCGGCGGCACGGTCATGCACTGGCGTGACGGCGTCGATGGCAGTGGCGCCCTGTTCGCCGGAGACATCTTCACCGTGGTGGCGGACCGTCGCTGGGTCGGATTCATGTACAGCTACCCCAACCTCATCCCCGAGCACCCCGACACTATTCGGAAGGCTGTCGATCTTGTTCGACCCTTCCCGTTTGCATCGCTCTACGGTGCTTGGTGGGGTCGGATCATCACCACCGACGCCCATGATGCCGTGATCCGCTCGGCGCGAAGGTACTTCGAACACATCGGAGCATCTTTGGATGGAATGCACCTCTAACTTCTGGTGGTAAGTGATGTTCGATGCCGGGACAGCCACCGCCACCGCGCGTCTGCGGGACATCGTGCAGGGCTGAGCAGCCGAGAGTTTCAACCATCCTGACGCGGGTAAGAAATCGTCATGACTGGAAAACACGCAAAGACGCCACACACCGAGACCACCGACAAGGGTGCCGAAGGCGCTCACACGGACGTGCAGTCGGATCCTGCGGCCGGCCAGGATTCAGGTGACTGGTCGGGTGAAGGCGGTGCAACCACCGACGGTCCCGCCACCGACACCGAATGAATTGACGTATCAGCCCCGGTGACGGTCGGCGCGTTGGACCAGCCGAACGTCGCCGGGCGCGACAACTTTCTCGACCTCGGTGGGTTCGGTGAACCAGCTACCGTCGACGTCGAATACCACGAGAAGGTCGGTGAGCCAGTCGACCTCGACGACCGTGCCGACCGATCCCGCAGGCACTCCGCTGCGCCAGCCTCGTATCCCCAAGTCCTGCAACGCAATAACGGTATCACCTCGCACGAATTCGCCCTGGCTGTCCTCGCTGTGGTCTACCGAACTATCCATGGCCCCCCGACCCGAATGCGCAGCCCCCGTTGACGAAGACCGACTATGCGGGTAAGTCAACAGCAACACCACACACTCTTTCAAGCAGTGAGCGCCCTGCTGAATCGGGCATTTTCTTACGGCAGGCCCAGTTGATAGATGTAAGCAAGTTCCGAGCTGCTTACTAAGGTCTTACCGTGCTTCCGGGTTGAGTTCTGCCGCCCTAACGCGCATTCTCGCTGTTTCGAGGAAGGGGAGTTCGCGACCGCATTACTCACAGCACCCAATTTTTTGCCATTTCAGCAAAGGCGCTTGCCGATCCATGCTGGGCGAGTCAGCATGAATGCATGACAACTCCACTGAAATACGACGCACTCATCATCGGCGGGGGCGCCGCAGGCCTTTCCGCAGCGGTGGCGCTAGGACGGTCACGTAGAACCGTCCTCGTCATCGATGCCGGCAATCCCCGTAATGCACCCGCCGCACACGCGCACAACTACCTCGGCCGCGAGGGCGTTCCACCACTGCAACTCCTCGAGATCGGGCGCACCGAAGCGCGGTCTTACGGCGCAGAAATCGTCTCGAGCACCGCGGTCGCGGCAGCGAAGGTAGAGGGAGGATTTACGGTCACACTCGGCGACGGCACGTCGGTCATCGGCCGCAGCGTGCTGGTGGCGACCGGGCTGACCGATACATTGCCGGACATCCCAGGCATCGCCGAACGTTGGGGCCGCGAGGTCCTGCATTGTCCCTACTGCCACGGCTGGGAAGTCCGCGACCAGGCCCTCGGGATCATCGGCGGCAAGTTCGGTGTCCACCAGGCACTGATGTGGCGTCAGTGGACCGAAGACATCGTGCTGTTCACCCAGGGTTTCGAGCCCTCCGAGGAAGATCAGGTGAAACTGGAAGCGCGCGGCGTCCGCGTGGAGACGGACGAGATCGCCGAGCTCGCCATCGAAAACGACACGCTCATCGGGGTTCGCACGATGTCGGGCAACACTGTGCCCGTTCATGCGGTGGTCGTGAAGCCGAAGTTCGAGGCAAATGCGGACATTCTCCTCCAACTGGGCCTCGAGACAACGGAACTGATGATGGGCGACGTGCCCGTCGGCGCCACATCGGTGGCAACCGACCCCACCGGAGCGACATCCGTGGCGGGAATCTGGGCGGCCGGCAACGTGACTTCGCCGATGGAGATTCTGATCGGTTCGGCCGCAGGCGGTGTGCGTGCAGCGGGCGCCTTGAACGCGTACCTCATCGACGAAGACGTGCGCAGCGCAGTCCGGGCCGCAAACGACAAAGCCGGGGCAGGAACCCAAAGCTGACGCAAAATCGCAGGGGATCCATCGCGCAAATAGGTCCCTGCCGTTTCGGGACCTCGTGACCGATGAAAACTCATCGCAGCAGGAGTGGTTCCCGCGCTGTCGGGCAATCCTGGGCTAACCTCGCAGTCGGCGGATGCCCGATTGCCTCCGCCGCGCCGGCGCTGCACACGAAAGGGGAAGCCTTCGCATGGACTCGAAGGTTCTTCCGATGCACCAACTGCTGGCCGGTATACCCAAATTGGTGGGCATTTCTTCAGCGGTCGTCGCCAGTAGTGTGCTTTTCTTCCGCGGCGACTCCTCGGTTCGTTCGATCGTCATGGCCGCGTTCGCTTTGTCGGCGATCGTCGCCATCAGCGTCGGTATTCGTCGGTACAAGCCTGCCGACGCCACGTCGTGGTGGTGCCTGTTCGGCGCATCTGCACTTTTTCTGGTCGGTGTTGGTCTCCGCGGCGACCCGACGGTCTATCCGGGTGGTGTCACCGCACTGTCCAATGCACTGACGCTGGGGGGCTACTGCCTGATCGGCACGGCGCTGGCGCGATGGGTGCTCGAACGACGGTCCAGAGACGACATCACGCCGCTCATCGATGCCGGGCTCATCTCGGTCGGCACCCTTTTCGTGTCGTGGGTGGTGCTGATATCGCCGTTGCTCGACGGCTCCGTCGGTACGGCTGCCGCGATCAGCAACGGAGTGTATCCCGCAATCGACGCAGGCATGATCACGCTCGTGACGTACCTGCTCGTCTCGTCCACGCATCGCAATCGCGCGCTTCGCCTTCTTCTCGTGGCCTTGCTCGCAATATTGGTCGGCGACCTTGCCTACGCACAGTCCCTCTCACGTACGGTTCCGTTGTCGCCGGGACTACTGGACGGCATCTACCTGTTCGCCTACGCCGCACTTGCCCTTGCGGCTCTCAATCCGCAGATGGCGACGATGTCGCATCGACAGAATTCCCCTCCTCTGCACAGTCGCCGTCGGGTGCTGTTCGTCGTCGCACTCCTGGCGGTGTGCGCAGCCACGTTGGTTCTCGGATCCTCGATCTCGACGGTCGATCTCGTGGTGCGGTCGGCGTTGCTCTCGGTACTGCTGATCGGGACGTTCTTGCGAGGCGAGCGCGCCATGAGCCTCGTCCAACGCAGCGAGGACGACGCGCGATACCGCGCGGCCCACGACGCGCTCACGGGGCTACCGAACCGAACGATGCTCGACGAGCAGTTTGCTCGATTGGCTCTCGCAAGTGGACGTGGGCGAATCTTCGTCCTGTTCGTCGATCTCGACAACTTCAAGACTGTCAACGATTCCTACGGTCACCGTGTGGGTGACGAGATGATCGCTGCAGCTGCCCATCGGATCCGCGCGACGGTGCGATCCTCGGACACCGTGGTGCGGTACGCGGGTGACGAGTTCATCGTCATCGGTCGATGCACTCGTCCCGAGATGGAGGAGGTGGCTCGTTCGGTGATCGAGCGGATCTCCGAGCCGTTCGTTCTCAGCGTTGCCACCACGTACATCACGGCGTCGGTCGGGATCGCCGCCGCCGACAACCGCCCAGGCGATCTGGACGATCTCCTCCGCGAAGCCGATATGGCGATGTATCACGCGAAATCGCTAGGGGCCTCCCGCTTCTCCTTCTTCGACGAGTCGTTGCGCGCGTCTTCGATCGCGGCGATCGAAACGGCAACTGCCCTACGAGGGGCGACCCGACGCGGTGAATTGGTCGTTCATTATCAGCCGATAGTCTCGACGTCCTCACGAAGTACCGTCGTCTACGAGGCGCTGGTGCGATGGAACCGCGACGGTTGTTTACGCTCACCCGTCGAGTTCGTGCCGATCGCGGAATCCACGAATCTGATCGGTGAGATCGGGGCCTTCGTTCTGCGCACCGCCCTGCAGGATCTGAACGCGCTTCGGGCAGCCGGACAGAACGTCACGATGTCGGTCAATATCTCCTCGGTTCAACTCCGCGACGACTCGTTGCCGAAATTGGTCTCCGACATGCTGGAAGAGTATGGCCTGTGCGGTGCGGATCTTGCTCTCGAAGTCACCGAAACTGCACTCATCGACGATGTCTTCGCTGCCAAGAAGATCCTCGATGAACTGGCAGCGATGGAAGTGTTGATCGTTCTCGACGACTTCGGCGTCGGGTACTCCTCGCTCAGCCGACTCCGCGAACTTCCCATCGCCTTGCTCAAGATCGACCGCTCCTTCGTCGCCGAGATCGGCACCAGCGAGTCCGCGGATTCGCTCGTCACGGCCATCGCAGCGATGGCGCGGGCGCTGCCTGTGTCCATCGTGGCGGAGGGCGTCGAAACCGAGGAACAAGCGCGCGCGGTGGAGGCTCTGCATTGTCGGTTCGCCCAGGGATACCTCTACGGCCGACCCGCGCCACTAGAACACTGGATACAGGCCACGCTCAACTCGGCGCACCCGGTCGGTGTCGACTTGTCGAATACCGTCGAATAGTTGACCGCTGCTCACGATGGCCCTTCAGACGAACCGGTAGCCCATCCCGGTCTCGGTCAGCAGGTGGCGCGGATGCGACGGGTCGTCCTCGAGCTTGTGCCGTAACTGACCGAGATAGATTCGGAGATAGTGCGTTTCGCGCCCATGGTGCGGACCCCACACGGTCTGCAGAATCTCCTTCTGGGAGACCAGTTTCCCCTGGTTTCGGACGAGGAGTTCGAGCACACCCCATTCGGTCCGAGTGAGATGAATGTTCACTCCGTGCCGCGTCACCGTCTTGGCGGACAAATCGACGGTGAACGAGTCGGTGACCACGACGGCCGCTTCCGCTGTATGAGGTCCGCGTCGCAGAGCTGCGCGCAGACGCGCGAGCAACTCATCCATACCGAACGGCTTGGTGACGAAATCGTCGGCACCAGCATCGAGTGCCTCGACTGTATCGACGGAATCGGTGCGAGCCGAGAGAACGACGATCGGCACATCGGTCCATCCGCGCAAGCCTCCGATGACGTCGATTCCGTCGATATCCGGCAGACCGAGATCGAGGATCACGATCTCGGGACGGAAGTTCGCGGCCACTCGGAGCGCCTCGGCGCCTGATGCCGCCGTCACTACCTCGTAGCCACGCACGTTCAGATTGATTCGGAGTGCTCGCAGAATCTGCGGTTCGTCGTCGACGATGAGAACTCTGACTCGCGGCGTCGCCATCGAGCCACCGCCGGCAGTGACCTCGACAGACACACCCTTGCGCATCCGTCGATCCCCTCGTCGCTCGTTGGGTCCAGCCGTTACGGATACACCGTACTTCGAGCCGATGCCCAGCTCCACACGCCTATGCCGGACGGCCCGAGAGCGGACGCTCTTCGATCTTCCGACGGTGGTCGATTCTGAGATCGAACTGCGACATTCGGGACACTGCTCTCAGGTTGACGCTCTACAGTCGGACCCAGAAGTCAAGTCTGTATCGACAGAGAGATCCGCCATCAGCAATCCACACCACGCCGACACATCTCACCGAAGCCACAACCTGAGCCACGCCGCTGCAGGAACTGCATGGATTCTCTCGTTCGCATATTTGTTGGCAGAGGTGTTCACGGCTGCTGCGTGGAACACGCCCTACAGCTTTGCCCAGAACTCGATCAGCTCACTCGGTGTGACGACCTGTGACGTCGATTCGTGCTCTCCGATGCACGACGTCATGAACTCGACGTTCGTAGCGCTCGGGGTATTGACCCTCATCGGCGCCCTCTTCTTGCATCGACACATCCGAAATGGCCGGTCGAAAAAGTGGATTCTCTCGCTGGCGGTTGTCATCGCCGTGAGCACTGCAGCCACCGGACTGTTCCCGGCGAACGACGGAGCGCTCATCCATTGGTCGGCGGTGATGCCGGGGTTCGTGGCAAGACATGTCGTGCTCGTCCTGATCGCATGGCATCTGTGGCACGAGAAGCGACTGGTGGCGATCTGGTCGGCACTGTGCGCGTTCGTCGGAGTGCTCGGAGCAGTCCTCATGCTGGCGAAGGCACTGCATTTCGGCCTCGGCGAGCGCCTTGCGCTCTACCCCTTGCCGACGTGGATGGCGGTCACCGGCACCGCAGTCTTGCTGGCGTTGGCACGACGCACAGTCCTGCGGAACGTCGACTTCTCGGTGCGCGCGTTCGACCCGCGGATCTGGCCACGCGTCTGGATCGCCCCCACGGTGGACTGCCGTCGTGACCCGCATCCGGTGAGCGGCAAGCTCACCGTCCTGGCACCACTTAGTCATTGAAACGTGCCTGTCGATTCCACGGCAGCTCGATCGTCATCTCTGTGCAAGACCGCGTGATGCGGTGACAATCGAAACAGACGTTGACCAGACGATCGGGAGCACACCATGAGATACGCACTTCTCCTCAGCAACGAAGAGCCCGGTGAGGGCGTCATTCCAGACGAAGCCAGAACGCAGATGCAGGAGGCGTTCGGCACCTACGGGAAAGCCCTCCAATCAGCTGGAGTTCTCGTCGCGGCCGAAGTTTTGACCAACGCGGCGGCGACAACCACGATCACCCTTCGCAGCGGTTCGCTGCAGATTCAAGACGGACCGTTCGCGGACACCAAGGAGGCACTCGCCGGGGTGTTCGTCCTCGACGTACCCGACCTGGACGCTGCGCTGATGTGGGCCGAGCGTTGTCCGGGCGCACAGTACGGAGTGATCGAAGTACGGGCAGCCGCTACGTCGTTCATCGACGGATCGTGGACCTGAAAGCTCGAAATTCTGCCGAGAACTCCGCTCGCGGTTCGTACGGGCGACTTCTCGCGCTCCTCGCGGCGGCGAGCAGGGACATCGCCGGCGCCGAGGATGCGCTGGCCGACGCCTTCGAGCGAGCGTTGACGACGTGGCCGAGGGACGGTGTCCCGTCGAACCCCGATGGATGGCTGCTGACCGTGGCGCGGAATCGGCAGCGGGACGTCTGGAAGTCCGCACCACACCGAATGAACGACCCACTGACGTCGGCGCCGGAGACCTACGACCATCTCGCCGAACTCGATCCCGACGCGATCGAAGACAAGCGGCTGGAACTGATGCTCGTCTGCGCGCACCCGGCGATCTCCCCGGCGGTACACACCCCGCTGATGCTCGACGTCGTACTCGGCTACACGGCGAAGGACATTGCTCGTGCATTCGCGTTGCCGTCGTCCACACTGGCCGCACGCCTCGGACGGGCCAAACGACGCATCCGCGAAGCCGGAATCTCCTTCGAGCTACCCGACAGATCCATATTGCCCGAGCGGGTCGACGCGGTGCAGGCAGCCGTGTACGGCGCTTTTGCCATCGACTGGCACACCAGTGGGGTCGAGATGCGCGACGGCCTTGCCAGCGAGGCCCTCCATCTCGCGGAGACACTCTGCACACTTCTGCCCGAGGATCCGGAAGCGCATGGACTTGCGGCACTCATCTTGCTGAGCACCTCGCGCCTACCAGCACGCCGGATCGACGGCGTCCTGGTCCCGATTCAGGCCCAGGACGTGCAGAGATGGGACGAGGCAACGATTGCGCGCGGTGAATCGCATCTACGTCGAGCGCATGCGATAGGTGCTCTCGGACGGTTCCAACTCGAAGCAACGATCCAGGCCGTGCACTGCGCGCGCCGACACACTGGATCCACGGACTGGGCCACGCTGCGCGCACTGCACACCACACTCGACGCACTGGCGCCGACGCTCGGCGGCAGCGTGGCATTGGCCGCCGTCACCGCCGAAACCGACGGCCCTGAATCCGGGCTCCGCATGCTCGACGAGCTCGACGGCACCGAGCGATTCCAGCCCGCATGGGCGGTACGCGCCCACCTGCTCGAGCGGTTGGGCCGCGTCGAGGAATCGGTAGTCGCCTACGAGAAGGCAATCTCACTGTCCGCGGATGTACCGACGCGACGGTACCTCCGCGGGCGGGCCGACGCGTTGCTGACGAGATGAGTATGTCCCGTCACGAAACCCACGTCTGGTCGGTCGAATAGGTACACGGAAGTTCCTTCCAGAAGGAGATGCTCATGAGTTCCACAGAACGTCGGATAGCGACCTCGGTGCTGGTCATCGGATCGGGTGGATCGGGCCTGCGGGCAGCCATCGAGTTGGCCGAACACGGGACCGACGTCCTCGTGGTCGGCAAACGGCCGAAGCTCGATGCTCATACCTCGCTCGCCGCCGGTGGAATCAATGCTGCTCTGTCGACGATGGATCCCGAGGACTCGTGGCAGCAGCATGCCGCAGACACGGTGAAGGAAAGCTACTTTCTCGCCAATCCGCACACCGTCCAGATCGTCACCGAAGGCGCCGAGCGGGGTATCGCCGACCTGGTTCGCTACGGAATGCCGTTCGCCCGTGAGGAAGACGGGCGGATATCGCAACGCTTCTTCGGTGCACATACCTACAGGCGAACCGCTTTCGCGGGCGACTACACCGGGCTCGAAATTCAACGAACACTTCTGGCACGTAGCGAGGAGCTCGATATCGAGATCCTGGACAGCGTCTACATCACCAAACTCCTCGTTCGCGACAACACGATCTTCGGCGCCTATGGATTCGACCTCACAACCGGTACGCGTTGCGTCTTCCATGCGGATGCCGTGATTCTCGCTGCCGGTGGTCACAACAGAATCTGGCGCCGATCGTCTTCACGGCGCGACGAGAACACCGGCGATTCCTTCCGCTTGGCCTACGAGGCCGGCGGCCGGATCCGCGACCCGGAACTCGTACAGTTCCACCCTTCCGGGCTGATCGAACCAGAAAATGCTGCAGGAACACTGGTTTCGGAAGCAGCACGCGGCGAGGGCGGCATATTGCGCAACACCCTCGGCGAACGCTTCATGAGCCGATACGACCCCGAGCGGATGGAACTGTCCACCCGCGACCGCGTCGCACTCGCTGCATACACCGAGATCAAGGAGGGCCGCGGAACTGCCCACGGAGGTGTCTGGCTCGACGTGTCACATCTCGATCGCGACGTCGTCATGCGCCGACTCCCTCGCGTGTACCAGACACTGATGGAACTTCAAATGCTCGACATCACAACGGATCCCATCGAGATAGCACCCACCGCGCACTATTCCATGGGTGGCGTGTGGGTACGACCGGACGACCACAGCACCGACGTCACGGGCCTGTACGCAATCGGAGAAGCATCGAGCGGGCTGCACGGCGCAAATCGCCTCGGCGGGAACTCCCTGATCGAATTACTGGTCTTCGGACGCATAGTCGGGCAAGCCGCGGCGAAGTACTCGGAGGGACTGGATGCGCAACTTCGTTCGGAGAACGCAGTTTCCGAGGCACGAGCCGAAGTCGATACGCTGCTCGTCTCAGACGGGCATGAGAACGTGCGGGTCCTGCAGCGAGCGATTCGCAACACGATGACCGAACATGCCGGCGTCGTGCGGGACGAAGTCGGGCTCACAGCGGGACTGACGGAACTCGACGAGATCGAACTTCGCATCGCCGACGTCGGTGTCCATCCGGACATCGCCGGATTCTCCGACGTAGCCCATGCTTTCGATCTGAAGTCGGCCGCACTGGCGGCGCGGGCGACCCTCGAAGCGGCGCTCGAACGCCGTGAGACGCGCGGATGCCACAACAGATCGGACTTCCCGGACCAAAGCGCATCGTTCCAGGTCAACCTGGTGTGGTCTGGCCCCGGAGAAATCACACGCGAGGCCATCCCGGCGATCCCGTCGGAGATCGGAGCTCTCATCCGCACGGTCGATTCCACCGGAAAGCTCGTCGAGTAACGCCGTGGTTGCGGGCGTCAGGCTGCCGCTCGCTCCACTTCGGGTTCGACCAGTTCGACCTGATCCACCCACTTGTCGGTGTACTGGAAGTGTGGGCGTCGATCGCCGATGTAGGAGCTGAGCCACGACACGACCGCGACGTATCGGTTCCGAAAGCCCACCATGTACATCAGATGCACTGCCAGCCATAGTACCCACGCGATCGGCCCCGCAATGTCCACCTTGCCGAACAGACGCGCGACGGCACTGAATCTACCGACGATCGACATACTGCCCTTGTCGACGTAGCGGAACGGTGTGCCTGCCTTCACCTTTCCGGTGATCATCTTGGCCGCGTGCCTACCCTGCTGCATCGCGATAGGAGATTGGCCCGGCAGGTTGTCGAGTGAGGTGACGTCGCCGATGGCGAAAATGTCCGATGCCGAGCCGACAGTCAGGTCGTCGTGAATCAGTAGTCGCCCGGCGCGATCGGTTTCGCACCCTGTTCGCTCGGCGATGGTCGCAGCCAGTGCGCTTGCCTGAACGCCTGCGGACCAGATGACGGTCTTGGCGGCGATGGTGCGTACGGCCTTGGTGTCGACGTCTTTGATCGTGACCGTGTCATCGGCGATGTCGGTGACCATGGCACCGGTCACCACGTCCACCCCCGACCGTTCCAGTTTGGCCCGCGCATACTTGCTCAACCGACCACCGTAGGCAGGCAATACATCTTTGACGCCGTCGACCAGCGTGACCGTGACGTCATCCGGCGTGATGTCGGGGAACGAACCGGCGAAATAGCGGTGTGCAAGATCGCGGATCTGGCCGGCAAGTTCGACGCCGGTCGCACCAGCGCCGACGACGACGAAGCTCAGGAGTTCTCGCTTGGCGTCGACGTCCGAGGTCAGATGCGCTTCTTCGTAGCAACTCAGGATCTGCTCGCGGAGGGCGATGGCGTCGTCCACGGTCTTGAGGGCGAAAGTGCGGTCCTTGAACTCGTCGTGACCGAAATATGCCTGCGTAGCGCCGGTAGCAACGATGAGGCGGCCGTACCGGATCGAACGCGTGGAGCCCGCTGCCGTGTAGGTGAGAACGTGCCGCTCGGGATCTACGTCGACGACGCGGCCCAGCCGGACATCTGCCGAGTCGTACTCGGCGAGGATTCGCCTGATCGGCGGGGCAATCTCTCCCGTCGAGATCATTCCGGTGGCCGCTTGGTACAGCAGCGGCTGGAACAGGTGCTCGGTGGTGCTGGAGATAAGCGAGAACTTCACGCCAGCCTTGCCCAGAGTCTTGGCGGCAGCCAAAGCTCCGAATCCTGATCCGACGATCACGACCTCGTACTCATCCACGACAAATCCTCCTACTCGAAAGCTGTTATGTACATGCAACGCTTCTATCCGGTCGCTATCAACGCGAAAGATCGCATAGCATCAATGAGCAGAACTCATGGATGGAGAAATTGTGGAACTACGACAGGTGAAATATTTCCTCGCCGTCGCCGAGGAGTTGAACTTTTCGCGGGCCGCCGAGCGCTTTTACATCTCCCAGTCCGCAGTCAGCCTGCAGATCGCAAAACTCGAACGCGAGATGGGCGAGCCCCTGTTCGAACGGACATCACGGTCCGTCCGATTGACCACTGTCGGAGCACAATTGGTGTCGATCGCCCGCCACATGATCGAACTGGAACAGTCCGCGCTCGCATTGACTGCGCGCAAACGCAACCAACTCAGACTGACCGGCAACATGACCTTCGCCGCGAACGCACTGGCCGCCATCGTGCGTGTGCGTGAGCAACACCCCGAAGCAGAAATCGACTTCGTACTCAAACGATTCGCCGAACAGATCGAAGCAGTCACGACCGGGGATTGTCAGGTCGCACTGATCCGAGGCAGCGTCGAACGATCAGGACTGCAAGCGAAAGAGCTATGGACCGAGGACCTCGTGGTGGTCCTCTCGGAGCGGCATCCATTGGCCGACCGCATCGAACCTAGCCTGGAAGACCTCGCCGCGTACCCGCTCCTGCTACCCAAGCGCAGCGAACAAATATTGCTGCACCGCGTCGTCGAAGGCGCGATGAAACGCAGCGGCCTGCGCCTGACCTTCGGTCCACCCGTAGCCGTCGACCACACCGCAAGCGCTGAACTGCTCAATCGCCCGGACTGCTGGTCGATCCTCTACGCCAGCACCGCCGCAGGCACCCCCACCAGCGGCCTCGTATTCCGGCGGGAAGCGCAGCGGCGGTTGCAACTCGCCGTATCCGCAGTCGTCGACGGCACAGTACCCGCCACCGATATTCAGCGGGATCTCGTTGCGGCACTGGCCGAAACGGCGCCCGAAACTCGGGAGAAGTGACCGGGGTGCGCCCATGCGCGAGTACCGAAAGTGAATGGCATTGATACCGTCGAGCAATGTCCCGCACGCCGTCCAGGGGAGCAGGCTTCGCCCTCGCAGCTTTGGCAGTGATGGCGGCCGGACTGACTGTCGTCGGCGCTGTGGTTCCGCCGGACAGTGACCCGAAGCGTGAGCCGACATTCACCGGTGCCCGTGCCTTCGACATCGACCCCGACGGAACCGTCACCGAGATCACCGACCTGGACGAAAACTTCAGCGAGGGGACCGCGGGAACCTTCGTCCAGGCGACACCGTGCAGACCCGAGCGATCGTGCGGGAGTTCGACGCCGAAGAGGGCTGGGGTGTCCTGGACGCGCCCGAACTGCCAGGTGGATGCTGGGTTCACTACTCCCATATCGACGGAACCGGTTTCAGAGCACTCACCGCAGGCCAGTTGGTCAACGTCGAATACGAGGATCTACTCGCCCTCTACGGGCCGGGCGCCCAGCAGGATGGCTACGCCTTCCGTGCCATACGCGTCCATTCGTGAGTAGCTGCGGCGTGGGCCGGGAAACACTTGCTCACCAACTCGATCATGATCGATGGTGCAACCGACGCACCCGGTGACGCCCCCAACAATCCGGCTATGGTTCCGCCTGCGCCGGTGATCAATTCGGTGCCGAACGTGAGCACCCCAGAGTTCGCAATGCAGGTCCCGGACGGTTGAGGCTTGATCAGCTGAGCCCGCTGACCTGCTTGTATCGGATACCACTGTGTCGGATTCGCCTCCGGCACGAACGTCTTCAAAAGCTCGAATTTCCTTCTCCGCGTTGCTAGTAGCTGACCGAACAGGTAGCGAACCAATGGCAGATTTTGAAGTCCGACAGCCAGAAGCGGCAACAGATTATGCAATCGAACTGTCGTGAACAGGTCTCTCACCGAACCTGCTTTCAACAACTTGGTACTGAACGTTGCGTACGGGCCGAACATGAGAGATCTCTGACCGTCGACGACCCGGGAATCGAGATGGGGCAGCGACATCGGTGGCGCTCCGAGCGCCGATTGCCCATACACCTTCGCATGGTGCCGAGTAACGACCTCGGGTATGTCGGTGCGTAGAAATTCTGCGCCGAAGGGGAACACACCGTATCCGCGTACTTCCGGGATTCCGGACTTCTGCAAGAGTTTCAACGCATAGCCTCCCGCACCGACAAATACGAACTTCGCCTGCACACGGAAGCGCTTTTTCGAGTGCACGTTCTTGCCCGAGACAAGCCAGGTTCCATCTGCACGACGATTCAGGTCGGTCACCTCACGTCCGAGATGGATACGCCCGCCACCTCGCACCATCGAGTCGGCCAGCGACACCGTGAGAGAACCGAAGTCGACATCGGTGCCACCGGTGTGACGAGTGGCGGCCACCGGGCCGTCCAGCACTCGTCCCGCCATGATCAGTGGCGCCCATTGCTCGATGACCTCGGCGTCCTCGGAGTACTGCATACCCGAGAACATCGGCGATGTCCGCAGAGTTTCGTAGCGCTGCCTCAAGTATTCGACATCGCGATCGCCGAACACGACGTTCAGGTGGGGCGTCTCGTTGATGAAAGTAGGTGGCAACTCGCCGTCTGCAAGCAACGAAGCCCAGAAGCTCTGTGAGATTCGAAATTGCCGAGCGATGTCCTCGGATTTGGTCGGGTCTGCCGCGTCGGGCATGTAGTTGAGCTCGCACAGTCCCGCATGGCCAGTGCCCGCGTTGTTCCATGGGTCCGAGCTTTCGCCTGCAAGTCGATCGAGACGCTCGAGCAACGCAATCGATCTGTCGGGCCACAGCTTTGCGAGAATGGCACCGAGAGTGGCCGACATGATGCCGCCGCCGATCAAGACGACATCGAGGGTCTCGATTGGTGGATGGGTGCGTGTGAACATAGGAACCTCCCCTGTATACCTGCCTTTGGACTGATCTTGAACGCCAGAAACCGATCCGTCCAATGTTGGATTCAGTGGAATACCATCCAGAAATGGATGAGTACCTGTTGCCACACGTCGAGATCGTTGCGCCGCTCCTCGCAGCCTTCGACGTAGCGGCCACCGAAGGCCACATCACGCGGGCCGCGGACAAGCTAGGGGTGCCACAATCTTCGTTGAGCCGGCGACTGAAAACGTTGGAGAAGACGCTCGGTATTGCATTGTTCCAACCCGTCGGAAGAGGGGTAACGCTCACCTCCGCGGGACGAGAACTATTCGAGCGCACTCACGACGCCATTCGAAAACTCGACGACGCCATCACCGTGGTCCGCGCCGATGCCGACCCATCGAGCGGGTTCGTCCGATTCGGCTTCCCCCTGACGCTGGGCCCAGTAGGAATTACGACGATTCTCGCCGAGTTTCATGAAACCGCGCCGCGAATCCGTGTGCACCTCGTCCAGGCCCACGGTGAAGCGCTCGCCCACATGATTCGCGACGGCAGGCTCGACATAGCCGTCGTCATACCCCCGCCCGCTGACCTGACCGTTACAGTCCTCGGAAGTCAGCACATCCGCCTTCACGTAGCGCGCACCAACGCCTTGGCCGGGCGCTCAGAGGTAGCTATTGCCGAGCTGGCGGACGAGCCCTTCATCGCAAGTCCGCCGTCGTTTCACCTTCGATCCCTACTCGACTCCTGGTGCACCGAAGCGGGTTTCACTCCTCGCGTTCCATTCGAGATCAGCGAAATCGACACCATCCGAGCTCTTGTCGGCCATGACCTCGGCGTTGCGCTGCTGCCGGGGGAATCGGAGCACTTCTCCGTCGTTGCTGTTCGACTGTCGGGGTCACGAGATCGGGACGTCGGGCTCGTTACCGGCAACCACCGTCCAACGGCCGCGGTCTCTCGTTTCACTCAGTATGTGGTCGAGAACCGGCACCGAATCGCTGCGGTACAGCAATGACCACACCCGAGGAGAGCGCTATCTGATGCTCGGAAACTTCGGCCACACTTTCACGCAACACCAGGTAAGCCTCGTCCAGCGATACCGCCGCGGGCACGCTGGTCCGGTCGGAGAACTCGACGGTCGACTTGTCTCCCATAGCAATTCGGACAACGCTGGCTCCGACGGAAGGTAGCTCGGTGACTGCAGGGATTGGTGCCGGGGGATCCGAAGGACCCGAGAGGAACTCGATATCGCCGCCTGCGAGGCAGACCACCGTGGAACCGTCGGAACCTGTGTACTCCCAGGACTCGACCTCTTCACGCGAAGCCGCTTCGACAACCGTTCCGTCGTCGAACACGATCGTCAATTCACCGGACTCCGCGTAGGCGACGCTCTCGCACAGGCGGCCGACGAGAGCAGCGGCAAGTCGCAGCCCTTCGAACTGATTGTCCTCGTCCACCAGCACGTCACCGATCACGAACTCACTGAACGCAACGGTAGCGCCGCCGGCGAACTCGATGCTCAGATCGAAGTCCAACAGAACGCGCGTGACGCGTCGGGACTGCAGTGCGAGTTCCATCGGTGCCGGTGTCATCACTGACGACTCCAATCCAGTGAGATTTTCATTCGGCCGTTCGGTAGAGCCGCCAGAACCACACTGCCGTCACCGCCAACATGACAATGCCCGACCCCAGCGCCCCCACGACGAGAAGCATCGTGCCGAGAGCAGCGAGGCCGATGATCCCTGCCAGCTGAAGTCCGTCGCCGATGTGCACACCAGAACTGTCCCTTGCCCTGGTCGGGGGCGCAACCTGTGGAAGGAGTTCGACGGCCCGACGCGCTAGTGCGCTTTGGACCGCTTGGCGAGAACGCGGGTGATCCCGAGCTGGCCGCCGACGATTATCAGACCAGCGATCAAACCGAGAATCGCGGACGCGATCGTATTGACGATCCATGCCAACACCCCTCCGATGCCGGAGATATCACCGACAGCGTCCTCGAGGTGGTGAACCAGCTGATAGATCGGATGGAAACCGAGCTCGTCGATTCCGTTGAGCAAAATATGTCCACCGACCCACAACATGGCAGCGGTTCCGACTACGGACAGTACGGACATCACGTGTGGCATCCCGCGCACCAACCCGCGCCCGAACTTTTCCAGCATCCCGGTCGAGTTCTCCGCAAACTTAAGACCGATGTCATCCATTTTGACGATGAGCCCGACGACGCCGTAAACGAGAATGGTAATCACGACTGCAACGACTGCAAGGACGACCAGGCGGTTCCAGAAGCCTTCGCTCGCAATCGTATCGAGCGCAATGACCATGATCTCCGCAGACAGGATCAGATCTGTACGGACAGCTCCAGAGACGACGCTATCCTCATCGCGCGGCTCGTCTGCCGCCGACTCGTCATGCTCACCGTGACCGAAGAGCGCGCCCCAAATCTTGTGCACTGCTTCGTAACTGAGGTAGAAACCACCGAGCATCAGAATGGGGGTCAGCAGCCACGGAAGGAACTGACTGAGCAAAAGCGCGATGGGCAGAATGATGATGAGCTTGTTGCGCAGCGAACCGATGGCGATCCGTTTGATGATGGGCAGCTCACGCTCGGCGGCGAGGCCACGAACGTACTGTGGCGTCACGGCCGCATCGTCGATGACTACACCGGCGGCCTTGGCTGTCGCTTTCGCGGTCGCCGCCCCGACGTCGTCGATCGATGCAGCGGCGAGACGAGCAAGCGCGGCGACGTCGTCGAGAAGAGCAACAAGTCCACCAGCCATCACAGACCTCCAGAAATCAGCGCGTAGAGCGTATAGACGGTCGGTTCCATGAATGCGTCTGATCTCATGAACGTCGGCGTCGGCATCGGTCGTACAGCACAATACCGGCACCGGCCCGGCCGCTACTCTCGGCGACTACCGGACTGATCGTGTATCGAGTCGAGGAAGGCCCAGATCAGGCTTCCGGTTTGTCTCCGAACATGAGCTCGCGGCCGCTGATCTCTGTAGGGACGATTTCCACGATGTTGTATTTGATGGTGGGAACCCAGGAGACAAGGTCGAGAGCTTCAGCTTCGGCGATTTCCGCGGAGGTGCTCAGGGTGCGGGCAGTGCCATGCACGACGACGCTCCAACCGGAGACGCCGGGATTGATGTGATCGACTTCGAAGACGACTCGGTTCTCGATGCTGAGTTCGACGAGTTTGGTGCCCTCCGCAGTGCGGAACAACAACCGGCCACTGTCGGCCAGGTAGTTGACGGGAACCACGTCGATGCGCCCGCCGACCGAGGTGACCAGCCGCCCCAGCCTCTCCGAACGCAGCGCATCCCAGCTCTGCTCCTCGGTGAAGACACGAACTGGCCCGGCAGGGGTGTGTGCGTGAGGTGCGGTCATGACCCGATTCTCTCACTCCGGTCCAGTTATTGTCTGGCGTATCGGTCACGCTTTCGGGGAGCGGCCGTCCGCCCCGTTCACCGAGTTCAATGATGTTGTCGGCATGGATTTTTGGGTGCCGGTTCCGTTGCTCACACACTCCCCAGGCACGTCTGTTACACGCTGTCGTGGGGCTAAGGTCAGGGTGTCCGAGGAGTACGCGGCGGGCCGTGTATCAGGGTTTTTACGAGTATCGGTACGGCAGCAAACGGAAGAGGCAAGCAATGAAGGTTCGTGATCTGATGACCCGCGAGGTCGTGACCGCCCAACGCGACACACCGGTGCGGGAGGCGATCATGCTGTTGACCAGTAAGCGATTCGCAGCGCTACCGGTCGTCGACCGGAAGGGCGCGTTGGTAGGGATCGTGTCGGAATCGGATCTGTTGGCGTTTCAGACATCGAATCCGAAAGCCGTGATCTCTCCGGCAGTGGTCAGCGAGGTCGAGACAGCGGAACCACAATGGGAAGCGTCGACCGCGGCAGCGGTGATGTTGGATCGGCATGTGCGCTCGATGCCCGTCGTCGAGTCCGGGATCCTGGTGGGCGTCATCGCTCGCAGCGACGTGTTGCGAAGTCTGATCATCGGCGACAACGAGGTCATCGCCGCGAAAGTCCGCGCACTGCTCGACGACTACTCCGGCAGCACCCGCCGATGGGTGATCGCAGTCCGCAGCGGTGGTGTCGTGGAAGTAGGAGGAGGGTTCGACGACGACACCGAACGGCACGTCGTGCACAGGTTGCTCTCCACCATCGACGGTGTCACCAAGGTGAACCTCGATACTCGTACGTCGGACTGACCTCGTGGGGCGTGTGGCGGGCCTCGTTCGATAGTTCTTCACGAGCGAGGGCCGCCGTCGTGCTCACAACATATTCGTATTGGAAGCTCCCTCGTTCCACCGTTTCAACTCGAATAAACAGGCCGCCACCTGCGCATTGACAGGGACGTTGTCGCACCGTATCGACAAAAATGTCGTCACCGCGGAGATCAGTTCTGGGCCATCGATTTTCGATCATCCGGCCACCTGAATCTGTTACGTTCGTGACCATGCGTGCGCAGTCGAGTCTCGTTGATCTGCTACCTCGACCAATCGGGTTCGTTCTCGGTGGCGGCGGGAGCCTCGGCGCGGCGCAAGTGGGAATGCTCGAGGCGCTATGTGAGGTTGCGGTGCATGCCGACCTCGTCGCTGGCACATCTGTCGGCGCGCTCAACGGTGCCGTGGTCGCCTCCGATCCGATCGGGGCGGCCCACCGGTTATCGCATATCTGGCACGGTCTGGAGACCAAGATGGTGCTGCCGGGCGGTATATGGACTCGCGTCAGAACCGTACTGCGCAGTCGCACCAACCTCTACGACAGTCCCCGCATCAGTCGACTGGTCTCGCAGGCGATCGGCGTGACCGATATCTGCGAGCTCCAACTTCCGTACCTGGCGATGGCCGTGGACGCAGACACTACCCGGACGGTACAGATTACCGATGGGCCCCTGTTGAGTGCGATGCTCGCGAGCTCCGCAATTCCGGGCGTATTTCCTGCCATCAGGCGCGATGGTCGCGACCTCTATGACGGCGGACTCAGCGTGAATACCCCGATATTGGAGGCGCTCGCGATGGGGGCAGGCTCGCTGGTGGTCCTGGATTGCAATTACCCGGATCGACAGCTCACCCGGCCCACGACGGTTCCCGAGGCAGTTTTATATGCGGCAACAATCGCGGCCCGGCAGCAGATGGAGCGCGACCTGCCGATGGCCGGTCAACAGGTGCCAGTCCTGGTGTTGCCGGGACCTGAGTACATCGCCAACCTTTCGCCCTTGGACTTCAGCGGTGCCACGCCGTTGATCGCCTCGGCGTACGACGCATCCCGCGACTTCCTGTCGACGGTTCACGTGCAGGGCCCGGGCGTGTACCGGTGTTGACTCGGGGCATTTCTGAACGGAAACCAGTCCCACAGCTTCGTGCTCAGTGCCGCCGGTGCGAAGTTCGCAGGGCGCGAACCTGGTAGTAACCGCACTGGTCGTAGTGACTCTCGACTTCCTGGCACCAGTACTCGACTACCTGCCCGTACCCACCCTGGCTGCGATAGTGATCGTGGCCGGACTCGGCCTTTTCGACGTTGTCGTGGCGATGGGGTTGTCGGTGCTGCTGATGGTGCTAGGTGCGGACGCGATGGATCGTCATGGCCGTTCGAACGAGGAAAGCATGAGGAAGAACCGCCGAGACTGACCATCGAGCCGCCGTCCTCGAGGACCCAGCAGTACCCGGTCGGTGAGATCACCTCGGCGTTGGGAGTCGACGTGGTGGTGAATGCTCTTCTTACGCAGTCTCGTTGCTTTCAAGCAAAATCGATGAGGTAGACGAATGCCTCGACCTTCGCCGCCACGTTCCACTTGGTGCCTGACTCGCGAGAAAAGGCCGACCGCACCGTACTTCAGGCCTCATCGACGATGCCCCGAGTTGTTTCCGACTCGGAGGCACCGCCGTTCAGCTATCGACTCTCGTCCTCCACCAAGGCTTTGACCTGGGCCTTCGCGATCTTGCCCCCGGGCGCCATCGGCATCTCCTCGACCACCACCATCCGCTCGGGCAAGTATTCGCGGGTGGTGCCCTGCGCACGCAGCCAATCCGTCAACTCTTCCAAGGTCAGCGCCGCGGCCTCCGGCTCGAGTGTCACCACGACGCACAGCCGCTCCCCGAAGATGGGGTCGGGCACACCGACGGCAGCGACCATGGCGACGGATGGGTGCTCACGCACATGGTCTTCTACCTCGACCGCCGAAATGTTCTTTCCTCCGCGGATGATCAGGTCTGCCAATCGTCCGACCACTCGGAGCCGGCCCAGCTCGTCCACTTCGACGATGTCGCCGAGCAGGACCCAGCCATCATCTGTGAACAGTTCCGCATTGGCGGCCTCGTCACCCCAGTAACCGGGTGAAACCAGCGGCCCGCAGACGGCCGGTTGCCCGCGTCGGGGAGCTGGCCCCGTGACCTCATCGCGGCCGTTGAAGATTCGCACGTTCATCTCGTCGATGAGGTACCCGCCGGTGGACAGGCGCGTCTCCTCGTTGTCGCGGACGGTGGTGGCGCTGGCCGCCCCCGTCTCGTTGGAACCATAGAACTGCAGCACCTTGGCACCGGTTACGTCCTCGAAGCGTTTGGCCTCGGTGGCCGGCACCGCTTCGCCTCCGGTGAACATCACCCGCAGGGTGGTGACGTCGGATAGCTGAGATCCGCGAGAGTGCAGCATCATGCGGAACTGGGTGCTCACGCCCGCCAGAGTGGTGGCGCGGGCGCTGGCCATCATAGCGATGGCCTGGTCTGCGTCGAAACGCTGCATCACCAGGGCCGGACGGCCCAGTAGCGCAGGTAGAAAGTGGGAGGTCCATAGGCCGAAGCCGAACGGTGCGGGCACAAATGCCGCGATAATTTCGTCCGGCATGAGCTCGGCGTTGCGGCAGGCGACCGCGGCGAAGGTGGTCCAGCGGCGTTGGGTTTGAGCAACCAGCTTGGGTCTACCGGTGGTACCCGAGGTGCTGTTGAGCAACGAGATCTCGTCCACGGTGAAGCCGTCGGTGTCTCCGGGGCTGGGGGCGAACTCAACGGCGGCGCCGTCGACTTCCACCGATCCGGCGTCCACCAGGATCACCTGTGTGAGGGTGACCCCGCGCTCCTTCAGCCCCTCGACAAGCTCGGCCGCGGAGAGTCCGCGGTTGTCGCGCGCCGTGATGAGGACCGTCGCACCGGATGAGGTGATGATGTGCGCCACCTCGGCGATCCCGGAGCGGGCCCCGATGGCGGCGGCGAGGACCCCTGCCCGATAGGCACCAACGAGCGTTGCGTGGAACTCGGCGGAGTCGGGGAGATAGACGGCGACCGCGCCGATCTTGCCGAGGGAGCGCAGCGCGCCACCCACAGTGTCGGCGAGGCGGTCGTATTCCGACCAGGAGGTGTGGCCGAGCGGGCTGATGTAGGCGGGCTCGTCGGCGCGGGCTGTGGCCCAGTGCCGGACGAGTTCGCTGACGGACAGGTCCGTGTAGTCCATGGGGGAGACCGTGAATTCGGCCAGATTGCGTGTCGAGCTGACCGGTGCGGTCATAGTGCTTCCTCCAATATGCCCATTGCCTCACGGTATGCGGAATCGAGGGCGGCGGCGCTGGGTTCTAACTCGGACAATGAACCGCGCATCATCACATAGCCGGAGTCGACGATGCGGGCGACGCGGTGCAGCGCGGGCTCGGCGACGACGACGGTAATGCCGGTGTCGGCGAGCTGACGCACTTGGTCCAGTAACTCGCCGGCGATCTTGGGGGCTAGCCCCGTGGTCATCTCGTCGAGCAGCAGGACGCTGGGCGTTTGTAGCAGCGCACGGGAAAGTACGAGCATTTGCTGCTCACCGCCGGAGAGAACGCCCGCCAATGCTTTGGCGCGCGTGCGCAGGATGGGGAACCGGTTGTAGGCGGTCTCGATGACATCGTTGGAGACGCCGAGCAGTCGGGCCCCGATCTCCAGATTTTCGCGGACTGTCAGGCGTGGGAAAAGCTGTCGACCCTGCGGGACGTAGGCGAGTCCGGCGCGCATGCGCTGGCGCGGAAGTTTCCCACTGATGACGTCGCCGTCCATGGTGACAGTGCCCGAGGAGGCAACGCTGCCGAACAGCGCGGTGAGAAGGCTCGACTTGCCGGCACCGTTGGGCCCAACCACCGCGGTCACGTGACCGGGTTGGGCGGTGAGCGACGCCTCGCGGACAGCCAACGCCTTCCCGTACTGCACGGAGACTTGCTGCGCAGAAATCATTTACCCTCCTCCAATTCGGCAGTACCGAAATAGACCGCCTGCATTTCCTTGCTACGCATGCACGCTTCGGGCGTGCCCTCGAAGACGAGCCGCCCCTCGGCGAGAAGCACGACAGCATCGGACATCTCGGCGATCAGATCCACGTTGTGGTCCACCAGCACCACCGAGCGGCCGGATTCTTGGACCTGGCGAATCGCCCGGGAAATCGCGGCGATGCCGTCCGGGTCGGAGCCGGCGAACGGTTCGTCCAGCAGCAGCACTCGGGGTTGTGCGGCCATGGCGCGCGCAATCTCGACGAGCCGCTGGGCACCAAGGCTCAGATCGCCCGCCGGGATGGCGTCGGTGGTCACCCCGTACTCCTCGGCCAGGGCCTTTGCCTGAGCGAGCAGTTGTACGGGCGCGCCACTGAGGCCACGGAACATCGCGACCAGCGATGCGCCATAGGAGCCGATTTTGCCGCCGATGAGCCCGGGGATGATGTTCTCCACCGGCGTGAGCTCGAGTGCAAGCTGCGGATGCTGAAAGGTGCGCGCCAGTCCGGCCTGCGCCCGGGTGGTCGGGCCGGACTCGAGCGCGCGCCCCTCCAGCGCGACCACGCCTGACGATGCTTCCTGCGTGCCGACGATACAGTCGACCAGCGTCGTCTTGCCCGCGCCGTTGGGGCCGACTAGGCCCAGAACGCTGCCCGCCGGCAACGTGAAACTGACGTCGTCCACAGCGGTAACTCCGCCATAGCGCTTGGTGATGCCATCGACCGAAAGTAGTGCGTCGGTGTGCGGTGCCATGGTCGTCACTTCCTATTCCGGATCCAATGGATGCCCTGCTGGATCCAGCCGATGACGCCGCCGGGCGCCACGAGCAAAATCAGGAGGACGACTCCGGCGAGCAGTAGCTCGCCCGAGCCTTGATAACCAGGCATATTCAGGGTCACTGCGACCACGATCAACGCGCCAAGCGGCGCCCCCCACGCCGTGCCACGGCCACCGATGATGGGCATGAAGATCGCGAGGAACACCAGTTCGAGGCCGAATGTCTCGGGCGTGACCGCCTGCACCGAGACGGTGAACAGGGCTCCGCCGGTGGAGGCGATCGCCGCGCCCACCGCGAGCGCAACGACCCTCAGATGTGCTGGGGAGATTCCAGAAGACTGCACAGCGGGAGTGCTCTCCCTCGATGCGGATAGGGACAGGCCCCAGGCGGATCGACGAATCCGCTCGAGAAGGACCGTAACCACGCAGACGAAGACGATCGCAGCGACGGCCTGCGCATAGCGCGGCGGCGTCCAGCCGAACAGCGAGGGGATCGGGATGCTGGAGATACCCGACTCGCCGCCCGTGATCGGTGTTGCGTCGCCGAGCCAATCAACGAATGCCATCGCAAACAGCAGCGTCACTGCCGCCAAGTAGAAACCGGAGAGCTTGCGCGTCGCCATCGCGATGATGAGGGCGACGATAGCCGAGACGGCCATGCCAGCGAACCAGCCGAGCCACGGGTTCAGCCCGGCCTTCACCGAGACCAGGGCTACGGCGTACGCGCCGATCGCGGCGTACGCGCTGTATGCCATCGACAGCGATCCGCCGAGCACAAACGGGAGGTACATGCCCAGCGCCACCAAGCCGTAGGTGGCGGTCAGAAAAATCAGGTCTTGCCGGTACAGGCTGGGACCCATCCACGCCAACACAGCGGCCACGACGGCGACGCAGATGAGGGTTTCACGAAGGATCGACCTCCCAGCTGCGCGTCGAGCGGGGGCCCCTACGGCACCCTCGTCTGCCTTCGTCTGGCTGGTCCTCCGGTGGGAGGGAGCAGCGGTGGGAGAGGTCATCACACACGCACCTTTCGCTGGAACAGGCCCTCCGGGCGGAAAGCGAAAAAGGTCAGCGCGATCAGGAAGATCGCGATGGAACTGCCGGTGGCACCGAAGTAGTAGCTGCCGAACACCTGCACAATGCCGAGTGCGAGACCGCCGACGAGGGGTGCCCACGGTTTGCCGGTGCCGCCGATGACGAGGGCGAGGAAGCCGGTGAGCGTCCAGGACAGGCCGTTGGTGAATTGGGCGCCCGATTTCGCAGCGAAGACGATACCGGCGATCGCGGCGATCGCACCGGAGATGCCGAATGCCCACAGCCGAACCCGGTTGACGCCGACGCCGATGATCTGAGCAGCCTCGTTGTTGTCGCCGACGGCGCGCAGTAACTGCCCGGTTGTGGTGGATCGCAGCCACATGATGGTCGCGGCGGCCGCAACTACTGTGACCAGCACGATGGTGACCGTGGTCCCCTGTACGGCGACGCCGCCGATGCTGAAGTTGGCGAAGGGAAAAAGGTTCTGCACCGGGAGCGGTGTTCTCCCGAAGATGGTGCCGGCGAGTTGTTGGATCGCAAACAACGTGGCGGTCACGGCCACGAGCGCCGGCAACTCGGCGCCCCCGGACCTGCGTTGTACGTTCCTGACCACGATGACCTCCGTGAGCAGGGAGACAGTGATGCCCACCGCGACGCCGAGCAGGGCGCTGAACACGACAGGCAGGCCCCACGCGGTGGTCGCGTAACCGGTGACCATGGCGGCGGCCATCGCATACGGCCCGGCCGCGAAGTTGAAGAACGAGGCGCCCACCACGACGAGATACATCGACAGGGCGACCAACGCGAAGAAGCACCCGATTTCGATTGCGGCCAGCCACAATTGGGGATCACTCACCGACTCGGTCCTTTCTGTTTCCGCAGTCCGGCTGGTACTCGGGCCAAGGACCGGTGGGCTGGTTGTTGGGGCCGAACTCGATCAGGACAAGCCCGCAGACGGAGTCCGGCGCGATGTGCTGTTCGGGCGAGAGCGACAGTGTCAGAGCAGATTGCCCGAACGTCGCGGGAACCTCCTGAATCTGCTGAAAGGCTGAGTTCAAAAGTTCGGGATCGGTGTGCGTGCCGGCGATCTCGATGGCCCGCTTGATCAGCATCACCGAGTCGTAGGCCTGCGCATCGTAGGCGGTGACCGAATAGTCGGGCCCCTTGATGGTGCGCAACCAATCTTGCAGTTCCGCGGTGCGCGGATTGTCCGGGGCCAGGCTCCCCATGTAGACCAGTCCGTCCAGAGATCCGGGTTGGGCCAACGCCCAGGACTTGGGCTGATTGCCGATCGAGGCCAGCGAGAATCGCTGGACGCCAGGCGCTAGCCGGTGCAGAGTGTTTTGCGCCATCAGTTCGAAGTTGCCGCCGACGCTGGCCACAAGCACAACGTCGGGTTGGTACTCGAGGAGGCGGCTGACGCTGGCGGTGAGGTCGGCGGTGTCGATGGCGGCCTTCTGGGTGCTGACAATCTCGATGCATTCGGTGAGCTTGGGGCTCAGGGTCGCAAGGATCCCGGAGATCGCGGGACTGGAGTCGGCGACGATGCCGAGCCGCGTCTTCCCCTGCTGCTCGAATGCCCCGCAGTACACCTCGGCGTACTGGGCGAGAGGGTTCGGAACCATGTATGCGTACTCATTGTCCGGTGCATTCGCGACGGCGTCGGTCAGTGCTATCGGGGCGATGGTGGGTATCCGCGTGGACCTGGAGACCTGTTTGGCCTGCAGCGCGGACCCGCTGCCGGTGGCGAGGATGATCGCGGAGGCACCCTGGTCGACGATCTTGCGAATGATCGACGGCGTGTTCGTTGGGCTGCTCTCATCATTTTCCACGACGAGCCGAACCTGTTTGCCCGCTATTCCGCCCTCGGCATTGAGCTTGTCGATGGTCGCCCGCACGGTGCTGCCGGCGATTGTCGCGTAGGAGGCACCGGGACCGGTCGAGTCCTCATCCATCCCGATGACGATGTAGTCCGCCACCGGAGTCTGCACATTCGCGCATCCGGCCAGGGCGAGTACCGAGGCCATCAGCCACGGCACCGCGCGAAATTTTCTCATGAAAGCACCACCAGACTCCTAACAAGCGATTGCTTGGCAACAACCAAGCGTTTGCTCGCTATAGTGGTCTAGAGCACAGCTGAAGTCAAAGCGCGTCCGACATGATGGGTGTTGTTCGTTCTCAGAGGTCAGCGCGATTGATCGTGCGACAGCGCGACAAGCTGCGCCTCGATGCGATCAAGCTGGTCGGCGATCCGGTATTCCGTGATTGCCACGGCCGGCGCCGGAGCCGCGTCGGGTGTGGCCGCACCCTCGACGAAGACCAAAAACAGGGTGTCGGTGATCGACTGCGCATCGGCGGCGAGGCTCTCGCGGTGGTAGCGCACCGACCACCACACGCTCTCGCGCAGCACGCGGGCGAACTCGGCGGGCTCGAGTTCGGCGCGCAGTTCTCCGGTTGCGCTCCCGGTCTGCGCGGTGTCCGACCAGAACGTATGCGCGCGGTGGACGGCCTCGGCGATCTCAGCGGGAGCGTCCGGACCGTGGAGCGACCGCTCATTTTGGTAAATCTCTGTGGCGTAGGGGTGCTTTTCCGCGACGAGGATGGACTCGTGGATCAGCGCGCGAAGGCGCGCCCGCAGGCCGTCCACATGTGGGAGGACCGACTCGTAGCGGGCATTGAGGTCGGTGAGAAAGTCGCCGAGGACCGCCGCCGCGATCGCGTCTTTGGAGGGAAAGTGGTGGTAAAGGCTGCCCGAGAGCATGCCGACCTCCAGGGCAATGTCTCGGACACTAGTTCCAGCTATACCGTGCTCAGCAAACAGCCGAGCGGCCACTCGCATGATCTGATCTCGACGGCTCTCCATTGGCCCATGGTTGCCTATTCGGTGGTGCGTTGTCGATTGAGGGGACCGAACCACACAGTGCCTCGACTCGAGGGCCTGTTCCAGAATCCCACAATGTCCGAGGTTCGGATATGGCGGCCGACTACCCCCGCGCCATATCCACGAACCTGGACAGGTGAAGCTGGTGTGCCACAGTGATTGTCGCGGTCGGGCCGTTACGGTGCTTGCCTAGAATCAGGTCGGCCTCGCCGCCGCGGGGATCGTCACGCTCGATCGCGTCGGGACGGTGCAGCAGGATGACCATGTCGGCGTCCTGCTCCAACGAGCCGGACTCACGGAGATCGGACACCATCGGCTTCTTGTCGGTTCGCTGTTCCGGGCCACGGTTGAGCTGACACACCGCAACAACGGGACACTCGAGCTCCTTGGCCAACAGCTTGAGCTGACGTGAGAAGTCCGAGACTTCCTGCTGTCTCGACTCGACCTTCTTTCCGGAAGACATCAGCTGAAGGTAGTCCACCACAATGAGTTTCAGGCCGTTGCGCTGCTTGAGACGACGCGCTTTGGCACGAATCTCCATCATTGTGAGGTTCGGTGAGTCGTCGACGAACAACGGCGCTTCACTGATCTCGCTCATACGACGCGCCAGACGAGTCCAGTCTTCGTCGGTCATCTTTCCGGAGCGCATGTCGCCGAGCTTGATACCGGCCTCGGCCGACAGCAGTCGCATCACAATCTCGGTGCGGCTCATTTCCAGCGAAAAAATGACACTTGGCATGCCGTGCTTGATGGAGCACGAACGCATGAAATCCATCGAAATTGTGGAGTTGTGCGTCGGGATCATCGACTCACTGGCCAGGTAGAGGTGATCGGCATTGTCCACCTCGACGCAACGCACTGGAACGGAGTCGACCTTGCGGACGTCGACGATGAAGCGAGATCCGGAGCGTACAGACGAGCTCGCTGCGCGACGCTCTTTGTGCAGTATCTGCTTTCGATGCAAACCGAATACCACGTCATCGGTCGCGAAGGTCAAGACATAGGCCGTCGACGACCCCTCGCTACGCCCCTTTACTCGTTTCGTCGACAGCTGCACGCGATAGCCGAGGCTGGCGACGAGTTCGCGAACACCCTGGACAAGACGCTCACTGGTCACGCAGAACTGAGCCGACCCGCCAGTGGTCACCGTTCCATCGGTATCGAGCAGGCCCGCGAGGAGTGCTCGACGTTGACTTTCGGAGCCACGCAGGTACTCGCTCGGGATGTGCTTGTCGCCGAGTACACCAACAGTCCGCAGGTAGAGATCAGCCTTCGTCACCTCTAAGCCTTCGCCCTCGATACGAGTGATGATCTCGGGATCAGCGCTCGTGATTTGAGCGCACGCAGAGGTACCGTCGCCGAGCCACGCGCCCAACGTGTAAGGCGGCACCATCAGTTTGCGCTCGGGGAGCTGCAAGGCCTCGGCATTGACCACCGAGTGGTTGATGCGAGCGTCTTTGGTGTTGCAGCGAACCGTCCGCGCAATCTCTTCGGTCGTGCGTACTTCAGCAAAAGTGCGCTGATTGCGAGTGCGGTTGTATCCGACTGCAGCGGCCTGGGCGGACTTCCGCGACGCGCGAGTATCTGTCAGCCACTGGTGCTGCGCGTCCGCAACGATCACTGTGCCGTCGGAGAACTCGAGCTCGAAGCACGGGCGGTCGACCATGACGTCGGTGGTTGCAACAACGCGGGTGGGCCTGCCGTGGGCATCGATCAATTGGTCACCCACCATCACTTCACCCATGGTGGTCCAGCCATCGGGCGTAGGCAGGGGAGTATCGAGCGCCAATGCCTTTCCCACGCCAGGACGTGCGGCGACAATAATCATCTGACCTGGGTGAAGGCCGTTGGTGATTTCGTCGAGTTCCGCGAATCCGGTGGGGACACCGAGCGAAATTCCTCCGCGGCTGGCGATCGAGTCGATCTCGTCCATGGTCGGCTGGAGGAGCTCTTCGAGGGGGATGAAGTCCTCCGAAGTGCGACGCTCGGTGACCTCGTAGACCTCGGCCTGTGCACGGTCGACCACCTCGGCCACATCCTGGCCGTCGGCGCCGGCGTAGCCGAACTGAACGATGCGTGTGCCGGCCTGCACGAGCCGCCGCAGAATCGACTTCTCCGCGACGATCTCCGCGTAGTAGCCGGCATTGGCGGCCGTCGGCACGGTCTGCGTGAGCGTGATCAGGTACGGCGGGCCGCCGATCCGCTTCAGTTCGCCGCGTCTGTCCAGTTCGGCCGAGACGGTAACGGGGTCGGCGGGCTCACCCCGGCTGTACAGGTCGAGAACTGCGTCGTAGATGTTCTGGTGAGCCGGACGGTAGAAGTCGCCGGGACGAAGCACCTCAAGGACGTCAGCAATGGCGTCCTTGCTCAGCAGCATGCCGCCCAGTACCGACTGCTCTGCCGCCATGTCCTGTGGCGGCTGCCGACCGAAGTCCTCGCCTGGGGCCTCTCGTGGTGCCTCGGAGGAGTAATTCGATTGACCTCGATCATCTACAACAGCCACCGAATTCGACCGTCCTTCCTGTCGGAAATCACCATCGTCGTTTCAGCCCGGCGACGTACTGCAATAAGACGTACTGCAACAAGTTGTACCCCTCGACTACGACACCCCCGGGTACCGAGCGCCGTCTCCACCGAACACACCCATCTGTGCGGTGGAGAGACGCTCGAGGGACGTTAGGTGTTCTCGTCGTCAGTCACAACACGGCCTGTGGATGAATCTGTGGAGTAATTGTGGATAGTTCCTACGAACCGTGTTGACCACCTGGGGATAACCTGGGTATAACTTTTCCAATTTTGGCCAAATCGCCAGCTCAAAGCATGTATATAAAGTTTCTTTCCTGTGTATGGATTAATTCGCGGCGTGTCGTCCGAGTTGACAACTCGGGCGTGTTGAGTAAACAGCAGATGAATTTAGTAGTGAATTAGATCACAGTGTCTGGGAACACTCACAAAAGCGGGTAATAGGATTGGTCTGCGGCAGATTTACCGATTTCACACACGGATCCGGGCCGGGACTTCTATCGACTCGACTCTCCGAAGCGACGATCTCGGTCTCGACATTCGGCAAGATCCGCCGATTCGACGCCAGGGGTCGTCAGATTCCGACCGTCGTGCTGCCCGCCCAGTCGGGACCTCACGACACCAACCCGGCCACGGTGGTGAACCGGCCACGTCCGGCGGCACAACGGCTCATGCGCGACCCCAGCGCTTCCGCTTCAAACGCTCCGCTACTGCAGACCGTCGAGACAAGAAAGGCCCCACGAACATAGAGTTCGTGGGGCCTTTCTCAGCCGATATGGCCGAAAGCTACAAATCAGCTTCCGACGACGTCCAGCTTGAACTTTGCGGTCACATCGGGGTGCAGGTTGACGACGATGTCGTGGCCACCCGTGCTCTTGATGTGAGCCTTCGGCAAATCGATGCTGCGCTTGTCGACGATGGGGCCGCCCGCTGCCTTGAGAGCAGAAGCGACGTCCGCAGCCGTAACCGAGCCGAACAGCTTGCCCGAATCGCCTGCAGTCTTCACTGCCAGCTTCACGGACTCGAGTCCTTCGATTGCCTGCTTGAGCTCGTTGGCGTGCTCGAGGCCGCGGACGGCACGAGCTTCCTGAGCGCGGCGAATGCCCTCCACCTGCTTCTCAGCTCCGCGAGTGGCCTGGATGGCCAACTTGCGGGGCAGCAGGAAGTTGCGGCCGTATCCGTCCTTGACCTCGACGGTGTCACCCGGCGTACCGAGGTTGTCAACATCAGCGGTGAGGATCAGCTTCATGAGTGATCTCCCTTTCTATCGTGCCGTCGCGGCGTAAGGAAGCAATGCAACCTCACGCGAATTCTTCACGGCAACGGCCACGTCGCGCTGATGCTGGACGCAGTTGCCGGTGACTCGACGCGCGCGGATCTTGCCGCGGTCGCTGACGTACTTACGCAGCAGCGTCGTGTCCTTGTAATCGATCGACGCGTCCTTTTCCTTGCAGAAGGAACACGCTTTCTTCTTGAGCACCTTGTCGCGCAATGGCGGTTTTGGCATGGTCTTTCTCCGTTACATCTGGGTGTTCTCGATCTTTCAAGGATCTAGAACGGGGGTTCGTCGTCTCCGCCGCGAGCTCCACCGAACGAACCCGACGCCTGAGGCGCACTGCCCCAAGGGTCGTCTCCGCCGCTGGGTGCCGAGTTGGCGTTGGACGACGGGCGTCCGCCGCCTGATCCACCTGAGGAACCGGAGCCGCCGCCGAAGCCGCCGCCTGCTCCACCACCACCGCGATTGGCCTTGTTGACCTTGGCGGTGGCGTAGCGCAGGGATGGGCCGATCTCATCGACCTCGAGCTCTACGACAGTCCGCTTTTCGCCCTCACGCGTTTCATATGAACGCTGCCTGAGCCGTCCGGTCACGACTACTCGCGCACCGCGGGTCAAGCTCTCGGCCACATTCTCCGCAGCTTCACGCCAGATGTTGCAGCGCATGAAGAGTGCGTCTCCGTCTTTCCATTCGTTGGACTGACGATCGAACGTGCGGGGAGTGGACGCAACGGTGAAGTTGGCCACGGCCGCGCCGGCCGGGGTGAAACGAAGCTCTGGATCTGCCGTCAAGTTCCCGACGACGGTGATGACGGTCTCGCCTGCCATGGTTCCTCTTTCAGTAGAAAGTCATTGTTGATGCCAGCCTAGAGGCGAGCAACGACAATTACTTGCCCTGTCGCAGGACCTTCGTGCGCAGCACGGACTCGTTGAGTCCGAGCTGGCGGTCGAGTTCCTTGACAGTCGCAGGCTCGGCGTTGATGTTCACAACGGCGTAGATGCCCTCGGCGTGCTTCAGGATCTCGTAGGCCAGACGACGCTTGCCCCAGACATCGACCTTGTCGACGGTGCCGCCGTCCTTGCGAACGACGTTGAGGAACGTATCGAGAGACGGAGCAACAGTGCGCTCGTCAAGGTTGGGGTCGAGAATGACCATCAATTCGTAATGACGCATAAGACCTCATCACCTCCTGTGGACTAGTGAAAACGGCCACGGACTATCCGTGGCAGGAGGGTCGTTGCGTCAGCAACCCTTGGAGGGTACACGGCTATACCCTGACCTGCGAAATCAAACGACGGTGCCAGAGCACACTCGGCGGCAACATAGGCTTGTCTTCATGCGATCAGGGCAACGCACGTCGATGGCGACCATGATCGCCGTGGTGTCCCTCTGTGCCGTGACCCTGACTCTCGGCTACTTCAACAAGGCCCGCTGCGCCGTCGCTCCGTTCCTCGACAACGGTCGCAGTACCGCCTTCGACACGGTCAAGGACAGCTGGGTCTGCTATTCCGATATCCAATTCTTGTGGCTCGGACGCGATATCGACAATCACGTCTTTCCCTACCTCAGCGGTGCCATCACGCCCAACGGAATTCTCACCGGCGGAACCGTCGAATATCCGGTATTGAGTGGTCTGTTGATGTGGCTCGGTGCGATCCCATCACATACCGATGCAGAATTTCTGCTCTATTCGAGTGCGCTGCTTGCACCGTTCGGCCTGTTGACAGCGTGGATGCTCGGGCGTCTGGCGGGCAAGCCTGCGCTGTTGTGGTCGGTGGGTCCTCCGCTGGTGCTGTACGCATTCCACAACTGGGAACTACCGGTGGTGGCAACGGCCGTCGGCGCCGTATTCGTCATGGCCCTCCGAATTTCGTTGCGCACCAGAGGGATACTGGCCGCAATTCTGCTCGCGATCGGATTCTGCCTCAAGCTGTATCCGGGTGCATTCGTGTTGCCACTACTGCTCTATGTCGCCTACGGCGGGAACGGCGGTCGCGAACGACCCCACACGGTTCGAGGTCGGTTCGATATTCAGGGCGCGCTCGGCGTTGCATTGGCAGCGATCGGAACCGTCGTCGCAATCAACCTTCCCTTTGCCGTACTGGGCTACGAGGGTTGGCGGGCCTCGTTCGCCTTCCAAACTCTCCGCCAAGCCGATATCACCACCAACTCCATTTGGTATTGGGGAGTGCGTCACCTCTACATCGCCGATTCGATGACGCCGGAGGATTATCTGCGCGCCGAAGCGTCGTTCCAGGACACCGTCGATGTGTTGTCACCGCTGCTTGTTTTCATGGCATTCGGGTTGGCACTGTGGCTCGGCCTGCGGAGGATGAAAGTCGAACACACCTACCCCTGGATCGCTGTCAGTGGCTCGATGCTGTGCGGATTCCTACTCCTGCACAAGGTGCACTCACCGCAGTACACCCTGTGGCTTGTTCCGTTCTTCGTTCTTCTCCGCGTGCCATGGGCCCTGGTCGGTGCGTACTTGGTGGCAGACCTGTCGATGGGCATCGGGGTGTTCAAGTACTTCGGAGCACTGGCCGAGGGTTCGGATAGCACTACCGAGAAATTTTTCGTCGAGGTGGGCGTATGGGGACGTGCAGTGTTGCTCGTCGTCTTCTTCTTGGTCTTCCTCCGTGTCGGGCTACGAAACCCCGGGCTGACACAGCCGGCGGACGCCGACGACCTCGGCGGTGGATCCGACACGGGGACGTCGAGGGCCGACACGCGGAGCAACGCGCCGACCCAGTAACAAACCGACCCCTTGTTCCGACTAGTCGGTAGGCAGCCGAAGTAGTTGTCGTGAGCGGAGGCGGAGCATGACGCAAGGCTCAGGGGGATCGATACCGACCGAAGGCAATGTTCGACGCAGGATCGGTTTGGTCGAGGATCACGAGTCGGTTGCGCTGGGCCTTCGATCCATTCTCGCCGACCAATCGGATCTGGATCTGATAGCTGTCGCTGCCACTGTCGACGAACTTCTGGCGTCGGGTCGAACGCTGGACCTCGTCGTCCTCGATCTTCGGCTCGGTGATGGGTCTTCACCGCGGTCGAATGTCGAGAAGTTGCACGCCGCAGGTGCTCAGGTCCTGGTCTACACCGGTGCGGAAAATCCATTTCTCGTTCGGTCCGCCGCGAGGGCAGGAGTTCTCGGCGTAGTCCGCAAGTCCGAGCCGGCCGCAGCCATCGTCTCGGCTATCCGCCGCGCCGCCGCGGGAGGCCAGGTCGTCACCACCGATTGGGCTGCGGCTATCGACGGCGACCCGCAACTGCCCGATGTCGGCTTGAGTCCACGTCAGCGCGAAGTACTGGCGTTGTATGCGTCGGGAGAGAAGGCCGGACGCGTCGCGCGTCTGGCAGGGCTCTCGGAGCAGACCGTCAACGACTACCTGGTTCGGATCAGAAACAAATATGCCCAGGCGGGGCGCCCCGCGCCGACCAAAACCGACCTCTACAAGCGAGCTGTCGAAGACGGATGGCTTCCGATGCCGGAAGTTCCGCCGGTGAGTTGAGGACCTACGGAGTCAATTACCCAGGTCGTCAAGGATTCAATGCCCCTAGTTTTGAGGGCAGACAACCCGCCCGCCACCTGTGAAACTCGAGTCAACGGTTTGTAAAGGCCACAACCGCACCAGTACGGGGAGAACGCCATGTCAACAGGTTTCGATGCCACAGCTATCTGCTTGTCCGGGCTTTCGGCACCGATCGCCGAGCGTCCTTCACGCCCACAGTTCAGCCTCGCATCGCCGGTCCAAGATCGTCCCGTCGCCGGAATGGCGGGCTCGTTCCTGCCTAAACCGATCTTGACTGGACGCGAGATCCAGGTGCTGACCGGCTGGATACGCTGCGACTCCAAAACTGATGTGGCCAAGTCACTGTTTCTGTCGTTGGGCACCGTCAACACTCACCTGACGCGCATTCGGGCGAAATACGCGGCCGTGGGCCGCCCGGCCTCGACCAAAGCATCACTGGTGGCACGGGCGCTACAGGACGGAATGATCGATATCGCGGAGCTGTAGGTACTCCGGCGCCGACCGACGTATTGATTGTGTACAGATTTCGCTGCGCCCCTTCTCAGATGCCGGGTTGCGCGCGCAGTATCGACGAGGGCGGTCGGGCGCTCGGCATGGGGAGAACGTCTCTGGTGCTGGATTTCTTACTGCAGGAGGTACACGTTGTCGAGTTCGCCACGTCCACCCACGATTGCGCGGGACATCGGAGCGAAGTCTGCACGCTATTCGGTGTCGACGAGCGAACTCGATGGGTACCTGTATCGCAGACCCGCCCTCAGCGCCCGCGAAGTCGAAGTCATGCTCGCTTGGTTCTCATCGGATTCGAAAGCCGATGCCGCATCCGCGGTCCGCATTTCTGTCGGCACCGTCAACACGCATCTCACTCGCATTCGTCACAAGTACGCGGTAGTGGGTAGGCCTGCACCGACGAAGGCCGCCCTGTTCGCTCGCGCGTTACAGGACGGCCACACCAAGCTCAACCATTGGTGACGCAGGGATTTCGTCTACGAGTTACACCTTGAGTTCAGTGTCCTCACCTTGTTCGACCAGCTTCTTGTTCCGCCTGATACTGCTGATCAGTGCAGCGCCGATGAACAGAATGCCGACGAAGCCGGTGATCAGCTCGCTGATATGCACCCCGATCGACACGAGCAGAATGATCGCCAGTGCGCCGATGGCCCAGTGCGCACCGTGCTCGAGGTACACGTAATCGGACAACGTGCCCTTGCGGACCAGGAACACAGTGATGGATCGAACGAACATCGCACCGATGAATCCGAGGCCGAGCGCGATGATGATCGGATCTGCGGTGATTGCGAAAGCGCCGATGACACCGTCGAACGAGAACGACGCGTCGAGGACCTCGAGGTAGAGGAACAGGAAGAACCCTGCCTTGCCGGTCGCTTTGGCCAGCTCGCTCGGACCGCCCGATGCCCCTTCACCCTCTTCGTCGGTATTGAACAACTCGCCGAGGCCGTTGACGGCGATGTAGGTGATCATGCCGAGCACGCCGGCGACCATGACCGTAGAAATCTTGTCGTCGTCAGCGAGGAACTCTGCGCTGAGCACCAGCAGTAGACCTGCCACTACGACCGAAAGCTGGTCGAGCTTGCCGATCCTCGCCAGCGGCTTCTCGAGCCAGCTCAGCCAGGTGATCTCGCGGTCTTCGAAGACGAATCCGAGAAACAGCATCAGCAGGAACATTCCACCGAACGCAGCAATCTGAGGATGCGCGTCGGTGAGGAGAGTCTCGTAGCTGGGACTGCCGTCGGGGAAATATGCGCCATCGTTTTCCGGCGGATTGAGTGCAAGTTGAATCGCTGCGACGGGTCCGAGACCGGATGCGGCCCAGACGATGACGAGCGGAAAGAGCAACCGCATACCGAATACGGCGATGACGATTCCGATTGTCAAGAATATCTTCTGCCAGAATTCGCTCATCCGGCGGAGAACGGTCGCGTTGATGACCGCGTTGTCGAACGACAACGACACTTCGAGCACGCCGAGAATCAAGACGAGAATCGCAGCCTCAAGGCCGCCGTAGAGGAAGGCGACTATCACCGAAACAATCGTGACTCCGATGGACCATCCGAATATCCGTAGAACCACTGTCGGTGGCCTTTCTCTTCCAGAGCAATAACGAAAAATAGGGGAGAACCCCGATACATCATGAATGATGAGACGGGATTTTCCCCTATTTCAAGTGCGAAGAATGAACTAGACGTTCACGCCGAAGTCACGAGCGATTCCGGCGAGGCCGGAGGCGTAGCCCTGGCCCACGGCACGGAACTTCCACTCGGCACCGTTGCGGTAGAGCTCACCGAAAACCATGGCGGTCTCGGTGGAGGCGTCCTCGCTGAGGTCGTAGCGAGCGAGTTCGGAGTTGTCGGCCTGGTTCAGTACGCGAATGAACGCGTTGCGCACCTGACCGAACGACTGCGAACGCGCGTCGGCGTCGTAGATCGAGACGGGGAAGGTGATCGTTTCGATCTCCGGCGGGACAGCGGCAAGATCGACCTTGATCTGCTCGTCGTCGCCCTCGCCCTCACCTGTGGTGTTGTCGCCGGTGTGCTCGATCGAGCCGTCGGGGGACTTGAGGTTGTTGAAGAACACGAAGTGTCCGTCGCTCAGTGCCTTCTTCGTCGAGTTCAGCGCTATGGCGCTGGCGTCGAGGTCGAAGTCCGTTCCGGTCGTCGTTCGAATGTCCCAACCGAGTCCGACCGTGACCGCGGTCAGGTTCGGAGCTGCCTTGGTGAGTGAAACATTGCCGCCCTTGCTGAGACTGACGCCCATGTCTGTCCTTTCGTGTGGATTCCGCTACTTACTTTCCACCGTAGTGGTCATCTGTCCGATTTGTGAGGAGCTCGCGGTCACACCGCGGGCCTGATCCTGTTTGTCACAGTTGCACTACGGCAACGTGCACACCACGGTGGGAAGTTCCCGTCAGTACTATCGAGCGGGTGACAAGTCGCTGGCCTGGGGCCTTCCGCCGCGGAGGTGGATCGGAGTCTGCTGCGCGCGCAGCACAGGAGAGCGCCGTCGCTGCCTTCCTCGACATGGACAAACGACAGTCGATCGCATCCACGGGTGTCGATGCAATCCGGGCATTGACTCCCGAACGCGACATCACGTCGTTATGGCACGAGACCGAGAAGAAGTGTTTCGAAGCCGGCGCTGCCTACTTGGCAGCGGTGGATCAGTTCGACGGCATCACCACTCCGGCAGCACAGAACGCATTCGACGCCGCGGCGCGTGCGCTGGGCGAGGCATGCCACGCTGTCGACGAGTTCTACCAAGCGCACCGAATCGACATCGAACAAGCACGTTCCACGCTCGCCGCTACCCCGCGCCTGGCTCAGGATGCCAAGGCCCTTGCCGAGAAGGCCCAGTTGGCCGTCGCGGCCGCCGATGACAGCTTCACCGACTACCCGTCGATACGAGCGGCATGGCAGACGCTCGACGCCAGCGTTGCCGCCCTCGACGGCGCCACCGCGTCGAACGACGCTCTGGGCGTCCGAAATGCCGCCGCCGCAGTTCGTGACGCCGCAGCAGCGCTGGAGGCTGCAGTCGAAGCAGCTCCGGCTCGGGCCAAGGAAGCACGCTCGGCTCTCTCGTCGGTCCGCACCCGCCTCGAGGCTGTCCGCACGCGCTTCGAACGACTCGCACCTGCCTTCTCGACGTTGCTCCGCGAGTTCAATGTCGCCAGCTCGGCCGACCTCTCGGCCAACGAGCACATGAGCGCCCGATACATCGAGCAGGCCTCGGAAGACCTCGCCGCCGCGCGGGCGGCCGCCGACGCCGGGAACCCCGAACAGGCTCTCGACTACATCGCGCAGGCTCGCGCGCGCCTTGCCGACGCCGAGGCTCTCGTCGACGCCGTCACCGATCGGGTCGAACTGCTGCGTGCGGTGAAGGCGAACCCACGGGAGAAGGAACGGGCGGTACGTTTCACGTTACGAGACGCACAACAGTTGGCTGTGAACCGTGGTCTGGTTGCCGAGTGGGGATCGGTGTTGGATGCTCAGCTGGCTCGAATCGAGAGAGCGAGCACTGCGTTGTCCGGCACTCACCCCGATTACTGGTCCTATCTGCAAGATCTGAATACCATTTCCGGCTTCATCTCCGGGGTTGTCGACAGGATGCGAGGCTCGGCTCGCTGATCGCCGAACTCCACAATTCATTTGCTCACGAACGCTAAGGACGCCCGGTGCAACACTTTCGACATCTCGATCCCGCAGTGCACGACGCACTGTTCTTCCGGCCACCCAAGAATATTGCCGTAGACGCGGACATCGTCAGTGTCGCAACGGCACTCGGGGCAACGCTGTACATGCCGGCGACACGGACCGACCTGACCGCGACGTTGATCAAACGCAGCCGCATGGGTGTCTGCTCATTGGTCATCGACCTCGAAGATGCCGTCGCCGATCACCGTCTCGAAGAGGCTCTCGCCAACACCGTGCGGACACTCGACGAGCTGGCCGCGGACGAGGATCTCACCGCGCTGGTGTTCGTCCGGGCCCGTACTCCGGAGCACATTCGCAGAATTTGTTCCGAGATCGCTCACGGTGCCGCCGGCCTCGCCGGTTTCGTGGTGCCCAAGTTCACGGCGGCAAACGGCGCCTCCTTCCTCGACGCCATCGCCGCGGGTTCGAGTGAGCACGGCAAGCGACTGTTCGCGATGCCAGTTCTCGAATCCACCGAGGTCGTATTCCGAGAGACTCGCGACACCGAACTCGTCGCGGTACGCGAACTGCTTCTGGCACACAGTGAACGAGTACTCGCGGTGCGCATCGGCGCCACCGACATGTGCGGCATGTTCGGTATCCGGCGCGACCGAGATCTGACCATCTACGACGTCCGCGTCATCGCCGACGTCATCAGCGCCATCGTCAACCACCTCGGGCGCAACAACGGAACCGGATTCGTCATCACCGGACCGGTATGGGAGTACTTCGCCGATCACGAACGCATGTTCCGTCCCATGCTCAGACAGACTCCGTTCGTCGAACCCGGGGCAGTTCGATTTCGGCAGCAGCTCGTCAGCAGTGACCTCGACGCTCTCCTTCGTGAAGTCGCATTGGACCGCGCCAACGGGATTCAAGGAAAAACGGTGATTCATCCGTCTCACGTTCCTGCTGTACATGCACTGTCCGCAGTGACACACGAGGAGTACCACGATGCGCTCGACATCTTGGAATCCGACGCGGGAGGCGTCCGGGCCTCGGGCTACGGTAACAAGATGAACGAGCTTGGACCGCATCGCAACTGGGCGAGCCAAACATTACTGCGTGCCGATGCTTTCGGCGTCACCAACGAAAAGGTCACATTCGTGGACGTACTCACCGCCCTGGCGGACCGATGAACAACCCGACCGACGGAATCAGAGTCACCGGCACCGGTACGTCCTCCGAGTGGTCGGTAGAGCAACTCGTCCGCCCGGGATTACGTCGAAACCCCAGGCGTGCACATCTTTTGGTGTCAGAGGTACTCGGCAAGCACATACCGGTCGACCCCCAGTTAGTGACCGCTGCAGCGGACCAACTGGGAACCCTCGTACTCGACGCGGTCGGTGGATCGGACGTCGTCGTGCTCGGGTTTGCCGAAACTGCAACAGGTTTGGGACATGGCGTCGCAGCACGACTCAACGCATACTCCTACCTGCATTCGACGCGTCGCGATGTGCCCGGCCTCGAGGTGTACGGCGAGTTCCAAGAAGGCCATTCGCACGCGACGGATCACAAACTGCTGCCGACGTCCGCGGACGTCCTGTCCGTTCCGCTTCCCCTCGTGTTGGTCGACGACGAGATATCCACCGGTAAAACGGCACTCGAAGCAATCCGCTCCGTCCACGCCGTCACTCCGCGGGCACATTACGTGATTGCCTCGCTCGTCGACATGCGAAGCGGGGAGCACATCCTCGAGACCGAAGCCGTCGCGACCGAACTCGGCGTCACCATCGTCAGCGTGAGCCTCGCGCAGGGCAGCGTCGAGCTGGCCGACGGGCTCGTCGGTGACGTGACCGGACTACCGGACCCGACATTCAATCCTGCCGCGGAGACCGCGGGCACCGTAACCCGCCTCGATGTGAATTGGCCCGCAACCGTTCCCGACGGCGGCCGTCACGGCTTCCTTTCCTTCGACACTCCGGCCTTCGAGAACGCTATCGCTCACGTTGCCACGCGCGTCGAGACCGTCGTGCCCGCCGGTAGACCCGTAGTGGTCCTCGGCCACGAGGAATTGATGTACCTGCCACTTCGCCTCGCGTTGATCCTCCGCGCGGGTGGTCATCCGGCTTTGTTTCAAACCACCACTCGCTCACCGGCTTACGTACTCGACACACCGAACTATCCGCTGCGTCGTGGCTTCCAGTTTCTGGCGCCGGAGAACGGCGAACCCGAGGCTCGGTACGTCTACAACGCCGACGGCCCGGAGAATGCGTTGCTGATTCTCGTGGTCGACGAGCCTGCGGACACCGACCGTCTGTTCGGCGAAGGTGGTGCCGCTCGCACTCTCGCCGCGTCCGGCGCCGATGTCCTCGTCGTCGTCATCACCGGTGCCGATCCGGTGGCCCTCGCAGTATCGCGCCGCGCAGTGCCCCTGACCGGGCCCGCCTTCGGTTCCTACGCCCCAGGTGAAGTGACATGGCTACTCAAGGACCTCTCCGGCGTAGAGCTCGAAGCCGATGTCGGTGAGCGAGAGAAGCGAATTCAGGCCGGCACAGCGCATTACGCCGAATCGCTGCCCGTAGAGTTTCAGCCCGATCTCGCGTACCGTGAATTGTTCGAAGAGGTCCTGCAGGACAGTGCTTCTCGCCTAGCAGTCGCAGTCGGCACCGTCACCGAACTCGTTCTGGCCGAGCGCGGGCACGACATAGTCCTCGCCTCCTTGGCGCGGGCCGGCACACCGATCGGGATCCTGATGCGCCGCTGGGCGCACCATGCGCACGGACTCGAACTGCCACACTATGCCCTCTCGATCGTCCGCGACCGTGGAATCGATACTGTCGCACTGAAATACCTCGCAGACAATCATGATCCCCGGTCGGTCGTCTTCGTGGACGGCTGGACGGGCAAAGGTGCCATCGCCCGCGAATTGACCGCTGCGCTGGCGGCATTCGAGGGCGCAGAGTTCAACAGCGACCTCGCAGTTCTGGCCGACCCCGGCCATTGCGCGCGGACCTACGGCACGCGCGATGATTTCCTCATCGCATCTGCCTGCCTCAATTCGACGGTCTCCGGTCTCGTCTCCCGGACGGTCCTCAACCGCGACCTGATCGACGACGGCGAATTCCACGGCGCCAAGTACTACGCCGACCTAGCACCGGACGACGTGTCCAACCATCTGCTCGACACCGTGTCAGCACAATTCGACGCGGTACGCGAGGACGTTGCCCGATCGGTCACCGCGGTATCGAGCTCCGATCGCACCCCGACCTGGACCGGATGGGCTTCGGTGGAGAAGGTCCGCGAAGAGTTCGGGATCTCGCATGTCAATTTCGTCAAACCCGGTGTAGGAGAAACCACGCGAGTGCTTCTCCGTCGAATTCCATGGCGGATTCTCGTGCGCGACCTCGGTGCCCCCGAGCACCGGCATATTCGAATGTTGGCTGCCGCCAGAGATGTTCCGGTGCTCGAGGTACCGGATCTGGCATATTCGTGCATGGGCCTGATCAAGGATGTCACGTGAACACCCTCGTAGCGGTCGACCTGGACCGAACGATGATCTTCTCCGCGGCCGCGTTGGGGTTCGAGGTCGACGACACCGTGGTCTGCGTCGAAATGTTCGAGAGAGCGCCACTGTCCTACATGACCACCGCTGCCGCGGAGTCGCTGCGCACCCTCACTGCCGATGCCGTCGTGGTGCCGACGACGACACGCACGATCGAGCAATTCCAGCGAGTCTCACTGCCCGGCGCGCCGTGGCGGTTCTCGATCACGAGCAACGGCGGCAACATCCTCGTCGACGGTGAACCCGACCGTGCATGGCGCGCAGGTTTCTCGGACATCGATCTCGGCGGGGTCCGCGAGGAGTTGACGCGTCGAACGGGCGGCGACTGGGTTCTCAAGCGTCGGACAGCGGACGATCTTTTCTGCTACCTCGTCGTCGAACCCGCAGCGGTTCCGCCCGGATTTCTCGCGGACTGGTCTTCGTGGTGTGCCGCACGTGGATGGAACGTCTCGCAACAGGGGCGCAAGATCTACACCATGCCCGACGTCGTCTGCAAGAATCGCGCCGTCGCCGAAGTTCTCACGCGCTGCATCGACGACGGCATTCTCGACGACCGGGCCCTCACGCTTGCTGCGGGAGACGGCGCCCTCGACGCAGACATGCTCATCGCCGCCGACCGGTCCATCAGGCCGCGGCACGGCGAGCTGGAGGCGAAGAACTTCCGCCACGACGGGTTGGTGGTCACGACGTCGGCGGGTGCGCTCGCGAGCGAGGAGATCCTCACCTGGCTGCATGCCGAGACGGCTCGAGAAGTCGATGGAACCATCCGTGCGTCCGCTGCGTCGAACAAGGCAAGGGGTTGACGCACACACGGGGGTACAGGCATGGGCTGGGGAAGAACAGGCTCGAAAGGTAGGCCCTGGACGGGTGCGGATCGTGTTGGATCCGCGGAACGGGGTTCTACGCCGACGCATGATCCGGAGCATCAGGCATGAGCGGTGATCCTTCGGAAGAACTGCAGCAGACCCTGCGCACACTCGAGAGCATCAGCGGGTTCGGTGACATGTCGGCGCAGGAGTTCGGCGATCTGACGCGTGCCGTCGTCTACCAAGAACGAGACAGTTACGCGTACAGCGGGGGCTACGAGCCCAAGGCAGTGTTCGACGACGACCCGTTCGAGGCAATGTCGCATGGAGAGATCTTCGGGAAAGTCGAGCAGTTCCAACCTGAACGGGCCGAGGAGTCCTCCAACAACTGGCGAGCGATCGGAGCCCACGCAGCCGAGGGCGCCGATCAGTTCGCTCAGGCAATGGCCGCGGTGAACAGCACCAGCTGGCAGGGCCCATCAGCCACCGCCGCAGTCGACGGTGTGCAGGCGTACACGAAGTCGACCGCAGAGTTGAAAACAACTGCACATCTCGTGGCGAACAAGCTGCTCGAGGCCTACACGGGGCTTCAGCAAACCAAGGCGAGCGTTCCGCCTCCGCTGGCTACCGGCCCGTTCGAGAAAGTGCTCGATGCCGTTCCGGGCTTTATCGTGCCCGGTGCGTTGAAGCAGGCCCAACACGCACGTGAAGAGGCAGAAGAAGCTGCGCGCCAGGTCATGCGCAGTGTGTACATGCCGGTCGTACATCAATCCGACGACCAGGTCCCGATTCTGCCGACCGCGCTCGATCCGGTCACCGACGGCGGTTCCGGCGACGCCGCCAGGCACCAACCGGGAACCAAGGGCCCCGGCTTCGACGCGCAACCTTTTTCTCGAGCAGACACTGCGGCCACCGGGCCCGAATCCGGCAATGGTGCTTCGGGGCAGGCCGGTTCACCTGCCTCCGACGGCGGAGCTCTTCGATCTCCCGCATCGGACACTCGGGACACCGGGACAGAGGCGTCGAGTTGGGCGCCCGGTGATGCGACACAGTCGCCGCAGCCGCCCACCGGTCCGGCCGGGGCGCAGCAAGGGGCGAATGCCCCCTCCTTATCATCACCGACGGGGTCCTCACCCGGTGGCTCGGTACTGGGCAGCCCACTCGGTGGTCCCCGAGGTTCTGGTCCAGGCGGTTCAGGTCTCGGCGGTTCAGGTCTCGGCGGCTCAGGTTCTCGGGGCGGCAGTTCCGGCGGTGCCGGTTCTCGGTTCGGCGGGGGCTCCGGCGGTTCGGGCTCGGGTGGTTCGGGCTCGGGATCGGGAACCGGGGGGTTGAGTCGTCCAGGAGTCGGCGGCTCGGTTCTCGGGGCTCCTGGCCAGGGCAGTACCGCGGCCGGGGGCCAGGGATCGGCCGGAGGATCCGGTACGGCCGCAGGCCGTGCCGGTGCACCTGGGATGGGCGGAATGTCGCCTGGCGCAGGTCGCGGTGGGCCGGGGGGCGCAGACGACGTCCACAAGACGCCCGGTTATCTGGTCGATGCCGTCAATGGAGACGAATTGATCGGCACGCTGCCACTTGTCGTTCCACCGGTGCTCGGCGGGTGAACGAGCGCGAGTGGACCATGACCGGCCTCGAATTTCGGGTCATGATGGAACAGTTCGGGCGCGATCGATTGCCGTTCCCACTGCAAATTCGTGCGACCGCAAGCTCGGCAGCCGAATATCACCGTCGATGCCACGAGGCGTCGATAGGCATCGCGACGAAGATGGACGAAGACCTGCGCGAGGCCGGACGGATCCTTCTCGACCCGCGGCTTCGAATCGAAGTCGTCGGCCATACGCGGAGCACGAGCGCAGCCGACGGCTCCGGCGACATCAAAATACGTGGCCATGCCGCGATCCGACACGACAGTGCAGCGGTGCTGATCCAACAACCCGGACTCGATGATTCCTCCGGCGGCCCGGTGACGGTTCGCCTGGTCGCTTCGCATCGCGCCGTGAATCGAGTACTGGGAGCACTGCCCGAATCCCCGAAGGGCACACACCCTCGCATCGACATCCCGCGGCCTTCTCCGATCGGACGATCGACCGCGAACTCAGTCGTGTTCGACAGCGCCACAGGATCGACCTCCAGGGAGCACTTCGACCGACTTCTGGGCCGACGTCGAACCAGCGCAGGCGAAATCCTCGTCTGCCCTGGCAAAACCACCGACAATCGAGTGGAAAAGAACTTGGCTGGTTTTCACTGGGTGGACAACGCCGACGACGGTCGATACCTGGTCCGGTCCGGCTCTACTGTCAGCGTCATTCCTGCCTCCGATTCCGACGTGGCCGCGGAAGTCCGAAGGCTCGCCACAGAGTTGGCAGCCGAGACCTGAAGCCGACGACGGGCACGGGTTGCGGAACTTCGTCCACAGCATTCGGACATTTCGACCCAGTACATTGGTGTGCGCACTTCACGACCCGCTCTCATCGAAAAGGACACACATTGTCTGCTCCAGCCGGTCAGCCCTTGGCGAAGGGACAAAACGGTCCGATCACCGTGAACAACGTGGTCGTATCCGTGCAGCTCAGCGCTCCTGCCGACCTGTCGGCACTTCTGGTAACCGGGGACGGCAAAGTTCGCACCGACGCGGACTTCGTCTTCTTCAATCAGCCGACCGGGCCAGGTGTCCGCCTGGCGCCCGGTGCCGCTGGGCAACCCGGACAGTTGTCGATTGCGCTGACCGAGATCCCCGCCGATATCGAACAGATCCGCGCGGTCATCACCCTCGACGACGCGTCGAGCAGCTTCGGCCGAGCCGCCCCACCGACCGCTCGCATCGCCGACGCGCAGGGCAATGTGTTGTACGAGTATGTCGTCGACGGTCTGAGCAGCGAATCCATCGTGATCGCTGTCGAGGTGTACCGACGCTCGGGCACGTGGAAAGTTCGGGCCGTAGGACAGGGCTACTCCGGTGGTTTCGCCGCATTGGTCACCGACCACGGTGTGTCCGTCGACGACGCTCCCGCCGCGCAACCGGCAGCCCCGGCTCCTCCCGCAGCCCCGGCTCCTCCCGCACCCGCACCGACACCACCCGCACCGACACCACCGCCGTCCGGCCCATCCGAGGTCAGTTTGACGAAAGCCCGGCCGGTCAGTCTGACCAAGGGTCAAAAGGTCACACTGCGCAAGGACGGTGGAGTCGCGCTGACGAAGATCCGGATGGGTCTGGGATGGGACCCGGTGGCGGCGCCCAAGAAGACCGGCTTCTTCGGCGGTGGCGGACGCAGCGGAGCCATCGATCTGGACGCGTCGGCGATCATGTTCGCCGGGCGCAACGTGGCAGACGTCGTGTATTACGGCCAGCTGAAGGCCAAGGACGGGTCGATCCTGCATCAGGGCGACAACCTGACCGGCGCCGGCGAGGGCGACGACGAGGTAGTGAACGTCGACCTCACTCGTGTTCCCGCGAATGTGACCGCGATCGTGTTCACGGTGACCTCGTACCGAGGACAAACTTTCGAGCAGGTCGAGAACGCATTCTGCCGCCTCGTCGACGACACCAACAACGCCGAGCTCGCCCGCTTCACGCTCCAGGGCGGGATGCCGTTCACCGGCCTCGTCATGGCAAAGGTCTACCGCGAGGGTGGTAACTGGAAACTTCAGGCAATCGGTGACGGCATCGCCGCCAAGCACGCAGGCGAAGCCGTTCCGCATCTCGGCAAGTACATCTAGTCCACTCGCATGGGCACGGAAACCGCCTGCGGTGCAGCGGTTTTCGTGACTCGATGCGTATCCGGCGCACGGTCGAGCACTCCGCCCACCGGATCGTCCACCCCGCCCAGTCGCACCAGATCCTCGTCAGGATGATAGATCTGTCGAACTATCAACGCGCACAGTGCGATCACGGCAATGTCACGCACGACGACGGTAGCAGTGAACCACTGCTCCGGGACACCCTTGTCAGCGACACCGAGGTAGTAGTACATCCGGGGGAACCAGACGAAGGCGTCGATCGCCATCCAGGCCAACAGCACTCTTCGATGCGGTAGCGCGAGCACAGCCAGCGGCACGAGCCACAGTGAGTACTGCGGACTCCACACTTTGTTGGTCAGCAGGAACCCGGCGACGACGAGGAAGCCAAGCTGTGCCAATCGCGGACGCATCGGAGCATTCATCGCGATGTAGGCGATACCGGCGCACACGGCAACGAACAGCACCATTGTGACGGTGTTGAGAAACAGCGGTTTGTCACCCGGATACAAGGTTCCGTCGAATCCACTCCATCCGGTGAACGACGAGATGACGTTGTAGATCGAATCCGGGTCGGCAGCGCGCATGGAGTTGAGCCGAAAGAACTCCGACCATCCGTTCGGAAACAGAAGTGCGATAGGAAGATTGACAGCCAGCCACGCTCCGAGTGCGGCACCGGCGGTCAGAGACCATTCGCGCATTTTCCCAGCGCGCCAACACAATACGAGCAGCGGGCCGAGGAGAAGCAGGGGATACAACTTGGTCGCACCGCCGAGACCGAGCAGGACTCCGGCCAGCACGGGTCGCTTCTTACCCCAAGCCAAGATTCCTACGGCAGCGAAAGCTGTTGCCAGCGCATCGAAATTGGTGAAACCGTGCACGATGACCAGCGGTGAACCTGCCACGAGGGCCGCATCCCAGATGCGCCGTCCGGCCGACATCGCTGTCGCCCAGACGGTGACCAACCATGCAAGGGCCAACCCGATCGCGACGACGTTGAAGTAGATCACCACCGAGAGTGCCTGCGGCAGCCAGGAGATCGAACTCCACGCCTTGGCCACGACCATCGAGCCGTACTGATACATCCCCGACAGGACCGGATACTCCATGTAGCGAATCTGAGTGGTCCCGTCCGCGGCCACTTCTTCCCAGGACTTCTTGTACGGGAAGGCACCCTGATCCAAGCGCTCTGCGCCGTACAACGGAACCGTGTCGGAATAGCACATTGCAACGTACTGACGGCTGCCACTCCAGTCGAGACCGAACGATCCCTCTGGTCCGTTGGGCGCCTGCTGAATACAGCCGGCCTTGGCGAACCAACCGAAGCTCAGGAACACCACGGCGAGGAGCAACACCACCCGAAGCGGCGTCAGAAATCGCTGGCGGCCGATCAGTGCGTGCTTGCCCGCCGACCCACCGATGACCGCAGCGAACTCTGCGGTCATCGGGTCGTTCGCGCCCGGGAGATCTCGGGCCACGTTCGATGAGCGGTCTGGTGCCAACGGCCCAGGGCTCGCAACGACTTTCCTCGCCCCGGGTTCGGTGACTCCGGATTCGATGGCTCTGTCGTCGCTCACCCCGTCACGCTACCGAGCCGGAGCAGGTTCGAGCTCTTCTTCGGGCGTCTGTGGTGTGGCGGGTTCGGGCGTCGGCGACTGCGCCGGCGCCGGTGCGAGGCCGGGTAGCGGAATCGTCACCCCTGGAAGGATCTCGACCTGGCGCGGTGTGATCACGACGGGCGGCGAAATCTCCGTCGGGATCGGCAACGTGATCGCCGGTGGCGGCGTCACCACTGCTGCGCTGGGTGTCGTGGACGGGGCTGCGGGAGCCGAGTACTGCGGCACACCAGCCTGACCGGCGATCGGCTCCGGCGTCGGGAAGGACTCGTTGGACGTTCCTTCCAACGAGCCGTCCATCGTGTCCTTCCAGATGTCCGACGGGAGTCCGGAACCGTAGATCGATCCGCCGTAGCTGTTCTGCAGCGGAAGTCCCTGTTCGGTTCCCACCCACACTGCCGTCGACAGTGACGGGGTGTACCCGACCATCCAAGCATCCTTGTTCTCGCCGGTGTCGCCGAGCTGTGCAGTGCCCGTCTTCGCGGCGGATTGACGGCCACCGTCCAGATTGTGGCCCTTGGAGTATCCGGCAATCGGCCGCATCGCAGCCGTGACGTTGTCCGCAACAGCAGCAGAGGTGACCTGCTCGCCTGCCTCTGCGCCCCGATCCAACAGGACCGTTCCGTCGGCCGTGACGACGCGCTGCACGAAGTGCGGTGCGTGGTAGACGCCCGACGCAGCGAGTGTCGCATAGGCGGAGGCCATGTCGATCACGCGAGACTGGTACTGGCCGAGCACGATTCCGTTGTTCGGTCCGGCACCGTTCGGCTCGGTCAACGTGGGACCGACGCCCGGGATTTCCTCGGGAATTCCAAGCTTGTGTGCCATATCGGCGATCGCCTGCGAACCGTTGTCCATCGACAACTGCAAGCGGTAGAAGCTCGTGTTGAGAGAGCGTTTGAGCGCCTCTGCAATGGTGCACGTTCCGCAGGATTCGCCCTCGACATTGCTGATGGGGATGCCATTGACGGTAAGCGGTGAGCTGTCGAACATCTGCGAAAGCGGAATGCCCTGATCCAGTGCCGCCGCAAGGCCGAAGACCTTGAACGAGGATCCCGTCTGCAGGCCGGACTGGGCGAAGTCGAATCCGCCGCCGTCCGAGCCGCCGTAGTAGGACTTGACCGCACCCGTGCGTGGGTCGACCGAAACCGACGCCGTGCGCAGCTCGGAGGGCTCCCCCTCCATGTTCGAATCGACCGCATCGATCACTGCAGCCTGCGCCACGGGATCGATCGTCGTAGTGATCTGCAATCCCTCGGTGTTGAGGTCCTGTTCACTGACACCCGCCGCCGACAATTCACGCAGGACCTGGGACTTGATCAGCCCGTTGGGTCCGGAGTCACTGTCACCGGTGTCGGCCTGTGCACCTGGAATCCACCGTGGAAACTGCATCGCCGCACGCTCCGCCTGCTCCAGGTTGCCCTGTGCGACCATGCCGTCGAGCACGTAGTTCCACCGGGTCTGAGCACCGGTCGGATTGAACTCGGGGTCGAGGCCGGACGGCTGCTGAATGGTGGCCGCCAGCATGGCACCTTCTTCGACGGTCAACTGATCGACCGGCTTGCCGAAATACGCCGTCGACGCGGCCGCGATGCCGTACGCACCTCGGCCGAAGTAGATCGTGTTCAGGTATGCCGCCAGGATGTCGTCCTTGGACCACTGACGAGCCATCTTCGAGGAGATGACGAGCTCGCGCATCTTTCGCGTCAAGGTGCGTTCGGATCCGACAAGGGCATTCTTGACGTACTGCTGGGTGATGGTCGAGCCACCACCGGCACTGTCGCGTCCGAGAACGTTGTCACGCAATGCGCGTCCGAAGCCGGTGACCGAGAAGCCGGGATTGGAATAGAAGTCCCTGTCCTCCGCTGACAGCACTGCGTTACGCACGTGCACCGGCACCTGCTCGATCGAGACATCGGTGCGATTGCCCTCGGGGGGCACGACCCTACCGAGCACACTCGAACCATCGGACGCCAGAATGGTGGCGACCTGGTTGGTCTTGATGTCACCCGGGCGTGGGACGTCCTCGACCGTGTAGGCGACCATGAACGTCAGAATCGGGATGATCATCCCCAACGCGATCAGCGCATACAGCGTTCGACGGGCGACCCGCCACTTGGACTTCTTCTTCGTGTTCGCGGCTGAACCTCTCTCGGGCGGTTCGGGCGGTTCATTGCCCGAAGAACGTGGGGGCGGGTTGTCCGGCGGCCCGGTCGGCGGAAGCCCACCGGCACCGCGTGCAATGGGCGGGCCCGTTTCAGGGCCGCGATTGGGCAGCGGAGGGCGCCCGGGCGGTGGACCAGCCGGGCCATTGCCGGTAGCTGGACGGCCTGCGGGTGGACGGCCCGCGGGTGGACGGCCTGCTTGCGCTGGCCCGCCCGGTACGGGTCGACCGGCCTGCGGCGGGGGCCCCTGTGGTCGGAGCGGCGGACCCTGTTGGCCTCCCAGAGGTGGACCCTGCGGCCGACCCGGAGGTGGACCCTGCGGCCGACCTGGAGGCGGACCCAGTGGCCGACCCTGCGCATCGCGTCGAACACCGGGGGGTGGGCCCAGTGGCCGACCCTGCGCATCACGTCGAACACCGGGAGGTGGGCCCATGGGAGGACGGCCGGGAGGCGGGCCGCCGGCGCCGTGTGTCTTGTCGCTGCCGCCAGGTGTGTTGTCGCTGCCACCAGGCGTGTTGTCGTAGGGGGAACTCACGTACAGGTCTCCAGTGGTTGCGGCTGGCACATCCGTATGCCGACCGGGGTTGTCAGCGACGCGATGTGTGTCACTCGCTCGCTGTTCGACGGTTCGGTTCGCGAGATCCCGATCGGGGCCGTCGCGGTTGCTTCGGGGTGGGAACTGCACCTAGTACATAGGACTGAACCAGGTGATTCCAACTGCAGGAACGACAGACTTCGACGACGTGAACCGAGAACTCCTCCTGCGTCGCCGCGAGGCGAACGAGTTCGTCCGCCGTGCGCGCCGAGCCCGAGAGTGTCCCCAGCTTCTCACCGAACACCCACGAGACGAGGGTGAGCTGCTCCTTGCGGCAGATCGGGCATGCGATTTCGCTACCGCGGCCGTGGAACTTGGCCGCACGCAGTAGATAAGGATCGGCATCACACACTGCGGTCACGCCGGTCCTGCCCGAATACACCTCGGCGAGCAGTGACCGTCGCTGAAGGGCGTAGTCCACCACCTGTCGCTGAAGTCGCACGAGGACCAGAGTACGTGCGGCGCCAGACATGCGGATCGGGCATCCCGACTCTTACGTGACAACGACGCGCCCACTCTCGCTGATATCGACCCCGCCCACGACGCTTCACCTGTGCCGAAGCGTTTACCAGTGGCGATGCGCACATGTCTCGCGGCCGACCTTCGAACTGAATTTCGGCGAACCGGAGGCACGGATATGTCCACACATATATCGAGTCGATACATCTTGTGTATATGCTTGGGAGTCGCATCAACAATTGCGGTACAGACAACAGAGGAGGAGGGTCGCATGCTCGAGCTCGCAATCCTCGGTTTGCTCCTCGAAGCACCGATGCACGGATACGAACTCCGCAAGCGTCTGACCGGACTCCTCGGTGCATTTCGGGCCTTTTCGTACGGCTCGTTGTATCCAGCCTTACGCCGCCTACAAGCGGATGGGCTGATTGCCGAGGATGCGGGGCCGGACACCCTCGTGAAGCGTCGAGCACGGCGTGTGTACGAGCTCACTCCGCAAGGTAAGAAGCGCTTTGCCGAGTTGGTTGCCGACACCGGACCACAGAATTACACCGACGACGGATTCGGCGTTCACCTCGCCTTCTTCAGTCGCACTCCGGCAGAAGCCCGGGTGCGCATCCTCGAAGGCAGGCGACGTCAGGTCGAGGAGCGCCGTGAAGGACTCCGCGACGCCGTGGGGCGAGCCAACGGGACGCTCGACCGGTACACCAGTCAGCTTCACCAACTCGGCCTCGAATCGAGCGATCGCGAAGTGCGGTGGCTCAACGAAGTAATCGCAGCCGAGCAGGCGGGCCCGTCCGTCACCTCCACCACGAATCCGAACAATGTTTCCAAGACAGAAGGAGAACCCGACCATGGGTGAGAACAGCAACGCCATCCGCGTGGCCATTGTGGGTGTGGGCAACTGCGCCTCATCCCTGGTCCAGGGCGTGGAGTACTACAGGAATGCCGACGAGAACGCCACCGTTCCCGGCCTCATGCACGTCAAGTTCGGCAAGTACCACGTCCGCGACGTCGAGTTCGTCGCCGCGTTCGACGTAGACGCCAAGAAGGTCGGCTTCGATCTCTCCGAAGCAATCTTCTCCAGCGAGAACAACACGATCAAGATCGCCGACGTACCGCCGAAGAACGTTCAGGTGCTGCGCGGACCGACCCTCGACGGACTCGGCAAGTACTACCGCGAGACCATCACCGAGGCCGACGCCGACGCAGTCGACGTTGCCCAGGCCCTCCGCGATGCGAAGGTCGACGTCCTCGTCTCCTACCTGCCCGTCGGATCGGAAGAAGCCGACAAGTTCTACGCGCAGGCATCGATCGACGCAGGCGTCGCATTCGTCAACGCACTGCCCGTCTTCATCGCCAGTGACCCCGTCTGGGCCAAGAAGTTCGAGGACGCAGGCGTCCCCATCGTCGGCGACGACATCAAGAGCCAGGTCGGCGCCACCATCACGCACCGCGTCATGGCGAAGCTGTTCGAAGATCGCGGCGTCCAGCTGGACCGGACCATGCAGCTCAACGTCGGTGGCAACATGGACTTCCTCAACATGCTCGAGCGCACCCGCCTCGAGTCGAAGAAGATCTCCAAGACCCAGGCCGTGACGTCGAACCTCCAGAAAGAGTTCAACGCCAAGGACGTTCACATCGGACCTTCCGATCACGTCGGCTGGCTCGACGACCGCAAGTGGGCCTACGTCCGCCTCGAAGGCCGCGCCTTCGGTGACGTGCCACTGAGCCTGGAATACAAGCTCGAGGTCTGGGACTCGCCCAACTCGGCCGGCGTCATCATCGATGCGGTTCGCGCAGCGAAGATCGCTCTCGATCGTGGCATCGGTGGACCGGTCATCCCGGCCTCTGCTTACCTGATGAAGAGCCCACCCAAGCAGCTCGCCGACGACGTCGCGCGCACGCAGCTCGAAGCGTTCATCATCGACGCGTAAATCAGCTTCACTTTCCTGCCCGGGTGGGCGTGGTCGGTCTCCACCGACGACCATGCGCACCCGGGCAGAATGCTGTGTACAGCAGATTTCACCGCCCGTGGCCCTGGGCAGGAGCGAGAAATTATTAGTGTTTGACCCTCAGCTTGCGGACGACGAAGGCAAGGGCGACAAGCAGTCCGAGTAGGACGACCGACGCCCATACGCTCGGATCGCCACCGACGATGCCTGCCACTGCAGCTACGAACGCCATCAGCGCGAAGAACCCCAGAATGCCCGCCAGCATCTGGAGATGATCACCCGCTGTCACGACTTGACTCCGCCTGCAGTCAGGCCGGAGATGATGCGACGTTGGAACAGCAGGACCATGATCACCAGCGGGATCGCGACGATGGTGCCTGCCGCCATGATCGCCGCGTACGGAACCACATGCGGGTCGTTGCCGGAGAACCGGGCAATGGCCACCGTCACTGGTTCGGTCTTGTCGCTGGAGAGCTGACTTGCCAGGAGATATTCGTTGACTGCCGCGATGAAGGCGAGGATAGCGGTGGTGAACAACGCTGGTGCTGCGAGCGGCAACATGACCAGTCGGAACGCCTGAAAGCGTCCGGCGCCGTCGATACGGGCGGCTTCTTCTAGCTCCCAAGGCAATTCGGCGAAGAATGCGGCCAGAGTGTAAATGGTCAGCGGCAGCACGAACGAAATGTTCGGGATGATCATCGCCTGGTAGGTACCGATCCAACCGATGTCGGTGAAGAATTGGAACAGCGGCGTCACCAATGCCACGACCGGGAACATCGAGGCGCCGAGCACGATACCGACAACGATGTACTTGAACCGAAAGTCGATCCGCGAGAGGGCATACGCGGAGAAGATACCGATGACGAGCGCAACGAGAGTGGTTGCGCCGCCGATGATCAGGCTGTTGATCACCGCTCGAATGAAGTTGTTGCCGTTGCTCGTGGACAAGGCGTTGGAAAAGTTCTCCATCGTCACATGCGTCGGCCACGGCGTCGTGTCGAATGTGTAGCGCGGATCTCGTAGCGCGGTCACGACCATCCAGTAGAACGGTGCCAGGCCCCAGATCAGGATGATCGCGACGCCGAGATAGATGCGAGCGGTTTTCATCGGACCACGCCCTTACGCTGATTCTCTTGCGTGGCAACCGCATTGGCCCCGAGGAACTTCACCAGAATGAACGCGACGATGAAGATCATGATGAACGAGATGGTCGAGAGCGACGCGGCACTGTTGAATCCCTGCCGTATCTGCTCCACCACCAGAATGGAAATGGTGCGGGTGGCCGGGTTGCCCTCGGTGAGAATGGCAGGTAGGTCGTACATTCTGAGCGCATCCATCGTGCGGAACAGGATCGCCACCATCAGGGCCGGTTTCACCAGCGGCAACGTGATCTTGGTCAGCCGCTGCCACGCCGACGCACCGTCCACGCGCGCAGCTTCGTAGACGTCGGCTGGAATCATCTGCAGCCCAGCAAGAATGAGCAGCGCCATGAACGGCGTCGTCTTCCAGACGTCGGCGATGATGACCGCGAAGCGCGCGGGCCAGGCATCACCCGTCCACAGAATGTTGGTGCCGAGAAGTTTGTTGGCGATACCGTCGTAGGCGAAGATGAAGTACCAGAGCTTCGCTGTCACAGCCGTCGGGATAGCCCACGGAATCAGGATCGCGGCGCGCAGCAGTGCGCGTCCGGCGAACGTCTTGCCCATGATGACAGCCATTCCGAAGCCGATGACGACCTCGATGGACACCGTCACCACCGTGAAGAAGGCGGTGTTGCCTACCGCTCCCCAGAACTGGGAGCCGAGTGTGCCGGGCGGACACGGAACCAGCGTCCCCGACGCGGAAGTGCACTGCTGCAGAATCCAATGCGTGTAGTTGGAGAACCCTGCGCTGCCCCCCTTGACGAACATGCCGGTCGCCGGGTCGAGACCCGCATCCTTCTGAAAGGACATGATGACCGCACGTACGACGGGGTAAGCGATGACTATGGCCAGGATGATCAGCGTCGGCGCTATCAGCAGCCACGCTCGCCCACTGGAGAGCCCGAACTTTGCCTTCTTCTCGGTGCGTGTATGCCGACCGCGGCCGGGGGGTTGCCCCCCGGCCGCGGTCGTGTCTACAGCCCCACTGGCTTGACCAGTAGGTACAGCCATCGTGTGTTCTCCTGTAATGCTTCGAAAGAACGGCGGTGAACGGACGAGCTAGTTGGAACCGGCGGACTCGATGCCGGCCTGCATGTCCGTGATGGCCTGATCGACCGACTTCTCACCCTTGATTGCTGCAAACGTGTTGTCCTGCACGGCCTTCGAGACGGCCGGGTAGAACGGGCTGACGGGACGAGGAACAGCGTTCTCGATCGACAACTTCAGCGCCGGCAGGTACGGCATCTCGGCGATGAGAGCCGGGTCGTCGTAGAGCGAGCTGAGCACGGGCGGAAGTGCACCCTCGGCGATGATGCGCTGGGCCTGCTCACCCTGAAGGAATCGCAAGAAGTCGGCGGAAGTTGCCTTGTTCTCGGAGAATTCGCTGATGGCAGCGTTGTAGCCGCCGAGCGTCGAGGTTCCGACGCCGGTTGCGCCGGGCAGCGGTGCTACGGCGTACTTGCCTGCAACGGCGGAGCCTTCCTTGGCTGCGGTGCCGTAGACGTACGGCCAGTTACGCAGGAACAGGGCCTTTCCGTCCTCGAATGCCTGCTGGCTCTCGGGCTCCTTGAACGTGGTGTCCTGCGCCGGGATGACTCCGGTCTCGAAAGCGGTGACGAGAGCCTGCAGCCCCGCCTTTGCTTCCGGGCTGTCGACGGTCGGGGTTTTGCCGTCTTCGCCGACGAACGATCCGCCGTATGCGTTGATGATCTCGGACGTGTTGACCGTCAGACCCTCGTACGACGCGAACTGACCTGCGTAGCAATCGATGTTGTTGGTCTTGGCGACCGCACAGTCGTTGGTCAGCTCGGCCCACGTGGTGGGCGCCTTCGGGAGCAGGTCGCTACGGTAGAACAGCAGACCGCCGTTGGTGTTCTTCGGGGCGGCGTACTGCGTGCCGTTGTAGGTAGCGCTCTTGACGGTCGAGGGCAGGATGCCCGCGTTGTCGAGCGCGAACTCGCCTTCGAGCGGAACGAGCCATCCCTTCGCTGCGAACTCTGCGGTCCAGATGACGTCGAGCGCCATCACGTCGTAGTCGCTCTGCTCTGCCTGAAGATGCTGGACCAAGTCGTCGTGGGCCTGGTCGGCGTCGTTGGACTGCTCCTTGAACGTGACCTGCTCGTCCGGATGGGTCGAGTTCCACTCGTCGATGATCTGCTTGACGACACCGGTTTCGGTGGTGTCCTTGCCTTCGACGTATGTGATGGGGCCGCGGCCGTCGGTGTTTTCCGACGCGGAATCGCTGGAACCGCTGTCACTGGAACACGCGGTCAGCGTCAGCAGCGTTGCCGCTGTCGCCAGCACCGCTACCTTCGAGATCAAAGACGCCATTGTTTATCTCTCCACTAACTTCGTACACGTTGGTATGCGCGGGGACGATCACGGTGATCTCGACCCGCAGTGAGTTCGACCCACAGTGACGTTGACCACAGCGAAGTACCAACTGTGCTGCCCCCGACGCACATGTCGATACGCACTCTGGCACACAACTCACCCGATAGGTGTGATTTCACCCCACCTGAATCGGTCAACCGAGTTGTCGGTGGGGCGTTGTAGCGTCCTACCGGTGAGTTCGGAGAAGATGTTGACCCGCATCGGCGGACTGCTGCGCCAAGCCGAGTCCACCGACAATCCGCACGAGGCCGAGGCGTTCATGGAGGCCGCGCAGCGCTTGGCCACGGCGACGTCGATCGACCTTGCCGTTGCACGTTCGCACAACGCTTCCCGCGAGAAGCAGGTGGCACCGGCCCAACGCGTCATCAGGATCGGCGAAGCCGGCAAGAAGGGGCTTCGCACGTTCGTGAAGTTGTTCCTCGTCATCGCGTTCGCGAACGACGTGAAGTGTGACATCTCGCAATCGTCGACTCAGGTCTTCGCGTACGGCTTCGACTCCGACATCGACACCTGCGAGGCACTGTATTCGAGCCTGCTGATCCAGATGGTCCGAGCCTCGGATGCGTACATCAAGTCGGGCGCATACCGGAACGAAACGGCCGTACGCACCGTCACGGAAACCATCGGTCGGAAAAAGTACAAACGCCAAGAAGTAGTCGTCGTTGCCGGCGTCACCGCCCGACTCAACTTCCAGACGGCTTTTGCCGAGCGCATCGGAAAGCGGCTCGAGAGCGTCAAGAAAGAGGCCGAGACAAAGGCAATCGAAGAGGAGAGCCGCGACGCCGGGACCGCAGTGGTGTTGCGTAACAAAGCAATCGAACTGAAGGACTTCTACACCTCGACGTCGAAGGCGCGAGGATCGTGGCGCAGCCAGTCCGCCAATGCCGGATACTCCCGCGGTGCACGCGCCGCCGGAGACAGGGCAGGACGCGCGGCGCGTCTGGGCGGTGAGCCCGAGCTGGGGCGCGGTTCGACACAACTCGGCAGGTGAAGTGAGGCTGACGGTGAACAACAGGGACTCCCAACGATCGAAGGTCTACGATGCCGAGGCGATGGTTCGTGTCATGTTCGATCGTGCGGACGAGCGCGGACTACGCACCGTCGAGATGTTCGGTTCGACCATCACGCTGCCGATCGAACGGAAGTTCGCGTCGATCGAGTCGGTGCAGAGCTATGTCGACGCGATCTTGGCGCTGAACTGGGTTCGTGAAACCTGGCCGCATGCCGGATCGGTCGTGCAGGTCCGTGAACGTTCGGGCACGGGTGCTTCGCACTACGAGCGGGATACCCACACCATTGCGGTGCCTCTACACCGCAACAACGAGGCGTGGGCGCTGCGTGAACTGGTGCTGCTGCACGAGCTTGCGCACCACTTCGAACCCGCTGAACTCGATGCTGCCTCTCACGGCGGGGAGTTCGTCGATCGGTTCGTCACGCTTGTCGGGGAAATCATCGGTCAGGAAGCTGGTTTCGTGCTGCGCGCCACCATGGCCGAGAACGGTGTGAAGATCGGTTGATGCGGGTGCGCGGCGAGGAGGCGCATCATGGAAATCATGACTATCAAAATCGGCGTTCAACTCCAGCCCCAGCACGCACCCGACTACCAGATCATTCGCGATGCGGTTCTGCGCGCGGAGGACGCGGGCGTCGATATCGTCTTCAACTGGGATCACTTCTATCCGCTGTACGGCGACCTCGACGGTGCCCACTTCGAATGTTGGACGATGCTGGGCGCTTGGGCGGAGCAGACGTCGAACGTGGAGATCGGGGCCCTGGTCACCGGTGGTGGCTACCGCAACCCGGATCTCCTCGCCGATATGGCCCGCACGGTCGACCACATCAGTGGCGGCCGGTTGATCCTCGGCATCGGCGGCGGATGGAACCAGAAGGACTACGACAACTTCGGCTACGACTTCGGTACCGCAGGGTCGCGCCTGAAGTTGTTGAACGAGAACCTCGCTCGCATCAGCAATCGCCTGGCGGTAGGTAATCCCGCTCCGACCCGCGAGATCCCCATTCTCATCGGTGGCGGCGGGGAGAAGAAGACGCTCAAGATGGTCGCCGAGTATGCGCACATCTGGCACAGCTTCGCCGACCTCGACGAGCTGAAACGCAAGTCCGGGATTCTCGCCGAGCACGGAGTCACCGTCGGGCGCGATACCTCGGTGATCACGAAGTCGGTCCCGTGGCCCGGTACCGACAAAGCCCCGGCGTTTCTCGATGCCGGAGCCACCTTGTTCACCGTCGGAATCGGCGGCCCGGAGTACGACATGACGGAGCTGCACGACGCCATCGGGTGGCGCAACAGCCAGCAGTGAGGACCGTTCGGGAATGGACTGCGGTGAGTACTGGTTGAGCTTGGCGGCAATCTGATTTCCGGGTGGTCGCGGCTTCGCGATAGCCTCGGACGTCATTTCACTTGTTTCCGCACCGAGGAGTTCACTCTTGACCAGTCGACGTTTACGCGGCCGCGCCCTGGCCGCAGTAGCTGCCACGCTCGCTCTCACGCTCGGCGCCGTCGCATGTTCGAGTGACAACAGCTCGGGCGGAACGGGCGAGAACGCCCTTGCCGGCTCCGACCAGACTTCGCTCGACAAGTACACGACGGACGATGTCACCCCGCTCGATCAGATCGATACCTCGAACATCGGTCTGATCGAGCCGGGCAAGCTCTACGTCGGCACGTTGTCCGACGCCCCGCCGAACATCTTCATCGACCCGTCGGGCAAGTTCACCGGCTTCGACAACGAGCTGCTCCGCGCCGTCGCCGCCAAGTTGAACCTGACCGTCGAGTTCTCGGCCACCGAGTTCTCCAGCTTGCTCGCCGCGGTCAACAACAAGGTTTACGACGCCGGTTCCTCGTCGATCTCCACCACCGATGCGCGTCGTCAGACCGTCGGGTTCACCAACGGTTACGACTTCGGTGAGATGGCGCTCGTCGCCAAGAACGACTACGCGATCAAGACCATCGCCGATCTGGACACCGAGCAGCGCATCGGCGTGGTTCAGGGCACGGTCCAGGACGATTACGTCACCAACACTCTCGGTATCGAGCCCGTACGTTTCCCGGATTACAACACCGCGTACGCGAATGTGAAGTCCGGCCAGATCGACGCATGGGTCGCGCCGTCGCAGCAGGCTTCCGGCCAGGTCAAGGCCGAGGACGGCGTCGCCATCCTCGAGAAGACGATCAACACCACCAACTTCACGGCCTACGCGGTGAACAAGGACAATCAGCCGTTGATCGACGCTCTCAACTCCGGTCTCGACGCCGTCGTCGCCGACGGAACGTGGAACACCCTCGAGAGCGAGTGGTACCCCGAGCGCCAGGTTCCCGCCGACTGGAAGCCGGGCAGCAAGGCTTCCGTCCTGCCTGCAAGCTGATATGAGCACACTGTCGAATCTGTACGACACGTTCTTCGATTGGGACCTCATCTGGGACACCGTTCCCAAGCTGATCACCGTCGGATTGCCGAACACCCTGATTCTCGCTGCTTCGTCCGGGGTGATCGGCACGGTGATCGGGATCGGGTTGGCGGTAGCGGGCATCTCCCGCTCCCGCTGGCTCCGATGGCCGGCCCGGGTGTACACAGATATCTTTCGTGGACTTCCCGCGGCGGTCGTCATTCTTCTCATCGGCCTCGGTTTCGGTCCGACGCTGACCCAATTGACCGGCAGCCGTAGCCCTTTCCCGCTGGGCATCGCGGCATTGGCACTGATGTCGGCCGCGTACTTCGGTGAAATCTTCCGTTCCGGCATTCAAAGTGTCGATCCGGGTCAGATGGAGGCCTCACGCGCACTGGGCTTCAGCTACCGCCGTTCGATGGCCCTGGTAGTCATGCCTCAGGGCATCCGACGCGTCCTGCCTGCCACGGTCAATCAGTTCATCTCGCTGATCAAAGACAGCTCACTGATCTACTTCCTCGGCTTACTCGCTTCGCAACGCGAGTTGTTTCGAGTCGGGCAGGACACCGCCGCACAGACCGGTAACCTCTCACCGCTGCTGGCGGCGGGCGTGTTCTATCTGATCTTGACCATCCCGCTGACGCACCTCGTCAACTTCATCGACAAGCGCATGCGCTCCGGTAAGGCCGATACTTCGGGCACGCTCGATCCCTTGGAAGTATCAATCGTGGTGGAGAGGTAAGTAATGGCTGTCTCATTGACCGGCACCGACATTCATCTCGCTTTCGGTGCCAACAAGGTGCTCAGGGGTGTGAACATTCACGTCGACGCGGGCCGCACCACCACGGTGATCGGGCCTTCGGGATCAGGCAAGTCGACGTTGCTCCGTGCGCTCAACCGCCTCCATGAACCCGACCAGGGCGACGTTCTGCTCGACGGAAAATCGGTGTTGAAGGACAACCCGGACGAGTTGCGTCAGCGCATCGGCATGGTGTTCCAACAGTTCAACCTGTTCCCACACAAGACAGTGGCGGACAACGTCTCGCTCGGCCTACGCAAGCTGAAAGGTCAGTCGAAGGACGAGGCGCGCGCTGCGGCGATGGAGCAACTCGAGCTCGTCGGTCTGTCGAACAAGGCAGATTCGCGCCCGGGCAACCTCTCCGGTGGTCAGCAGCAACGCGTCGCCATCGCTCGGGCACTCGCCATGAAGCCCGAGGTGATGTTCTTCGACGAGGCAACATCGGCGCTGGACCCCGAGTTGGTCAAGGGTGTGCTCGCGCTGATGGCCGATCTCGCCTCCGGTGGTATGACGATGGTCGTCGTCACGCACGAAATGGGTTTCGCGCGTTCGGTGTCGAACAAGGTGTTGTTCATGGATCACGGGAGTGCCATCGAAACCGGTACCCCGGAACAACTTTTCGACGACCCGCATACCGATCGACTGAAGCAGTTTCTCTCGCAGGTCCTGTAGGCAACTGCGCCGCACGTTTCGATATCGCCTGCCGTTCACCTCGGCGTTCCCCCGCTTTCGTTTCGACCTGTCACCGTTCGCGGCATGAAGCTTCTTCCGATCCTTTCGGCCCACGACGGCAGCTCCGCGCGTTCTTCCTTGACGTGCAAGTACAAGTGCGGTGACGCCTGCTTCCACGAGATCCCGAACACCTCGAAGGGCCAATACTTCGGCGACATCGTCAAGACTGCGATGACGCGCCGCGGGGTACTACGCGGCGGCGCGATGGCTGTGGTGGCGGTCGGCGCCGGAAGCGTGCTTGCTGCGTGCAGTACGGACGAGGCAAGCTCTACGGGTTCGAGCAGCGAGATGAGCACACCACCGGTCGACGGTGTCGACTTCGTCGCAGTCGAGCCCAACACCGAAGATGCCGTCGTGGTTCCTCAGGGCTACGAGCAGGGCGTCATCATTCGCTGGGGTGATCCGGTCCTCGCGGGCGCCCCGACCTTCGATTTCGACAATCAGACCGCCGCCGCGCAGAACATGCAGTTCGGGTACAACAACGATTTCGCCGGACTGTTGCCGATCGAAGGGACTCCGAACGGCTACCTTCTCGTGGTCAATCACGAGTACACGACCGAGCCGTTCCTGTTCAAGGGATACGACGCGGAGAATCCGACGAGTGCGCAGTTCGATATCGCCCTTGCCGCACATGGCCTTTCCGTGGTCCAGGTGACGGGTCGGTCCGGTTCCGGCGCACTGACGCCGGGGCTCGGGAAGTACAACCGTCGCATCACCGGCACGACGGAGTTTCTGCTGACAGGTCCCGCAGCAGGCAGTGATTTTCTCAGGACGAGCGTCGATTCGACCGGCACCAAGGTCTTCGGAACGTTCAACAACTGTTCCGGGGGCCTCACCCCGTGGGGCACCGTGCTGTCCGGTGAAGAGAACATCAACCAGTACTTCGGGAACGCCGAATCCGTCACCGATCCTGTTGCCGCGCAGCGACTTGCCCGCTATGGCATCGAGGGCGCGGCCAGTGATCGCAAGTGGGAGCGTTTCGACAAGCGTTTCGATCTGGCCCAGGAACCCAACGAGGTCAACCGGTTCGGCTATGTCGTCGAGGTCGACCCGTGGAATCCGACCGGGGTTCCGATCAAGCACACGGCACTGGGTCGTTTCAAGCACGAGGCCGCAACCATCTACGTCACCGATGACGGCACCGTCGTCGCATACAGCGGTGACGACGAGCGGTTCGACTACATGTACAAGTTCGTATCGAGTCGAAAGATGATGCCCGGCAACGGTCAAGCAGCGATGCGTCACAATCTGACGATTCTCGATGCGGGCACGTTGCATGTCGCCGTACTCACCGGTGACGCCCCCGACGCGATCGACGGCACCGGCACGCTGCCGGAGGCCGGTAAGTTCGCCGGGAAAGGCGAGTGGATTCCGCTCCTTCGTACCGGCGACGACGGCCGTGGCGAATCGCTGGTCGACGGGATGTCCGCCGAAGAGGTGGCGGTGTTCACCCGGCAGGCCGGAGACAAGGTCGGCGCGACGAAGATGGACCGACCAGAGGATTTCGAGCCGAACCCGGTGACCGGCAAGGTGTATGTGGCACTGACCAACAACACCAAGCGCGGCACCGATGGAAAAGCGGCCGCCGACGAGGCCAACCCACGCGAGAAGAACAAGAACGGCCAGATCCTCGAGATCGACGACGACCACGCAGGTACCACGTTCGTGTGGAATCTACTCATCGTCGCGGGTGATCCGAACGAGGCCGACACCTATTTCGGTGGCTTCGACAAAACTCAGGTCAGTCCCATCTCATGCCCGGACAATCTGGCTTTCGACTCCAAGGGCAACCTGTGGATCTCTACGGACGGCAACGCTCTGGAGTCGAACGACGGCTTGTTCGCGGTGGTTCTCGACGGCGAACGACGCGGAGAGACGCGTCAGTTCCTGACTGTCCCTGCCGGGGGCGAGACGTGTGGTCCGATCATCTCGGACGAGCGCGTCGTCGTCGCAGTCCAGCATCCGGGTGAGTTCGACGAGGCATCTGCCGACAACCCGATGTCGCACTGGCCCGATGGCGGCGATTCTCAACCGCGTCCGGCCATGGTTGCGGTCTGGAAAACCCAGTAGCCGGTACCCATGAGGCCCGCATAGCTGCTGGATGGCGGCTGTGCGGGCCTTCTTCGCTAGTAGTCGTCCTTTAAACCGTCGACGCACCCTGTGACTTCTCTCGAGGGGCGGCGGTGTGTTCCCGTTTCCGGTTGACCCCTGGTAACGGTTGTGTAAACCTCGGTAGGACAGACCGGCAGTTGGGTTTCACATCACGAATGCAAACGGCGTATCGGGCAACGTCCAGTTTGCGATAACCCAGCGCCTCACTCCGGTACCGATGCTCCCGACTGAGAGAGCACACTGTGGATTCGGTTGAATCACTGGAAGTACGTTCGGACGAGAGTGACCGTGCATCCGCCGCTGACGCCGCGCCCTTCCCGCTCACCGCGGCACAGAAGGGATTGTGGTTCGCGCAGCACCTGATGCCCGAAGTTCCCATCACGATTGCGAACTATCTCGACATTCGCGGAACCGTCGACATCGAGATGATGCTGTACGCAGTTCGACGCACCGTTCGCGAGCTCGGGGCGGGATCGCTTCGCCTGGTCGAGATCGACGGAGAGCCACAACAATACGTCGACGCCGCACAGAGCGAGGACACGGTCAGGCTCGACTTCAGTGACTCCGCCGATCCTGAGCAGTCCGCACTGGACTGGATGCAGGCCGCGTACTGCGAGCCGATCGATCTCGTCGGTGGCCCACTCACCCGCCTCGCGATCATCCGGATCTCTCCGGACCGCATTTTCTGGTATTCCCACAGCCACCACATTGCACTCGATGGCTTCGGGGCAGTCCAGCTGATCAATCGCGCTGCCGAGATCTACTCTGCCGTCGTCGAGGGCCAGGATCCTTCCCCGTCGAAGGCAGGGGCCCTCGTGGACATCTACGGGGCGGAGGCGGCGTACCGGGCTTCGCCGCGGTTCGGCAAGGATCGCCAGTACTGGATGGACAAGACCCGCGATATGCCGGCGCCGGCCAGCCCGGCAGGGATGGCCGCTCCACCGTCGTCGCGGTCGCGAATTTGCGGGGAACCGCTGCCGGAGATGCTCGAGGTGGCACTGGCACGTACCGCGGACCGGCTCGATTCTGCTTTCGCGCCGATAGCCGTCGCCGCTGTCGCGGCATTTTTATCCGCGCTCACTGGGTCCGAGGACATCGTGTTGAGCCTGCCGGTTGCGGGCCGCACCACTGCGTTGCTCCGTCGCTCGGGCGGCATGGTCTCCAACGTGCTGCCGATCCGTGTTCGCATCGGCTCGGATACCACCGTCGCGGGCCTGGTCGCGGAGGTTCAACTCGAGCTGACGGGCGCACTGCGTCACCAGCGGTACCGCGCCGAAGACATCCGCCGCGACGCCGATATGCCGCGCGAGCAACGCGGCTTCTTCGGGCCCGCGATCAACATCATGGCGTACGACGAAAAAGTGCAGCTGGGTACTGTGACCGGGTTGTTCAACGTGCTGTCCACCGGACCGGTCGAGGATTTGTCGGTCAACCTCTACCCGGCCGTCGGGGGTGGAAGATCTCGCATCGACTTCGAGGCGAACCCGAACGTCTACAGCGAACAGGCTTTTCGCGACCTTCACAATCGATTCCTCGGGCTGCTGGCGCAGTTCCTCGGCAGCGAGCCGTCGGCGCCCGTCATCGGGTTCGACATCCTCGACGTCGAAGAAGTACGAGCACTCGTGCCTGCGCGCGGACCCGCCGCCGCGGCACCTTCCTCGATGCCGGACATCCTCGCCGCGGGTACGGCCCGCAATCGCGACGGTATCGCGCTGATCGCCGGGGCGCAGACACTCACGTACCGCGAACTGGACCTCTCCAGCAACGCTCTCGCGCGCGCTCTCATCGCTCGAGGCGCCGGGCCGGACACCGTCGTCGCGGTGTCGTTCCCACGGTCGATCGACTCGGTTCTCGCATTCTGGGCGGTCGCCAAGTCGGGCGCATCTTTCGTCCCGATCGATCCGACGTATCCGCGAGAACGCATCGCGCACATGGTCGGTGAGTCCGGGGTGCTGATCGGTCTCAGTGCCCGTTCACTGGCCGCGTCACTCCCCGACAGCGTCCACTGGTTGACCCTCGACGACAAGACACTGACCGAAGAACTCGCCGAACGAAGCTCGGCTCCGATCACCGACGCCGATCGCCGGTGCGCTCTCGATCTCGACCACGCCGCCTACACGATCTACACCTCGGGTTCGACGGGGACACCGAAGGGTGTCCTGGTCACCCATCGCGGATTGAGTGCATTCACCACCGCGGAGCGGCCCGAGCTCGGGCTGACTCCCGCCTCCAGAGTTCTGCGCTTCTCCTCCTCCAGCTTCGACGCGTCGATCTTCGAAATGATCGCTGCATTCAGCGCTGGTGCCACCATGGTCATCGCGCCGCCCGAGGTGTACGGCGGGCGTGATCTGACCCAACTGATGACCGAGCACGCCGTCACCCATATCATCACCGCTCCCGCACTTCTGTCGACCGTTGCCGTCGAAGAGGTCGCCTCGCTCGAGTCCGTCGTCGTCGGTGGTGACGTCTGCCCACCGGATCTGGTCGAGCGCCTGGCGGGCGTTGCCGATCTTCGAAACAGCTACGGCCCCACCGAGTCCACCATCGTCATCACGATGACCGAGCCGCAGCACGACCCGCACTCGATCACCATCGGCCGTCCACTCCAAGGCGCATCGGCAGTCGTCCTCGACCGTTGGTTACGTCCCGTTCCGTCCGGAGCGTCGGGTGAGTTGTACGTCGGCGGGCCTGGCCTGGCGCGTGGTTACCACCGCCGCTTCGATCTGACGGCCGAGCGATTCGTTGCCGATCCGTTCGGGTCCGGAACCCGGCTGTACCGGACCGGCGACGTCGTACGGTGGCGCGGCGACGACGTCGCCGGGGCCGAACTCGAGTTCGTGGGCCGCAGCGACTTCCAGGTTCAATTGCACGGGCTGCGCATCGAGTTGGGCGAAGTGGACGCAGTGCTGGCGTGGCATGCCTCGACGGACTTCGTCGTCTCCACCATCTTCCGTCACGGCGGTCAGTCCCAACTCGTCTCCTATGTCAAGATCAAGCCGGATCACACTTTCGATCGCGAGTCCCTACTTGCTCTGGCTTCGGATTTCCTTCCGACACAGATGATTCCGGTACACCTGATCGAGCTCGAGGCGGTGCCACTGACGGCCACGGGTAAGGTGGACCGCTCGGCGCTGCCCGATCCCATCGACACCGGGACCACTACTGCCTTCCGTGCGGCAAGCGGTCCCGTCGAACTGGCCATCGCCGAATCGATGGCTTCCGTCCTCGGTCTCGACTCCATCGGCGTCGACGATTCGTTCTTCGCCCTCGGTGGCGACAGTATCGTCGCCATTCAACTCGTCTCTCGGGCAAAAGAATCCGGCGTCATCTTCACCCCACGCGATGTTTTCGAGCGCCGTACCGTCGCGGCCCTCGCCGAGGTTGCGGCGAATACGGCCGATCGAGTCCAGCTCGCGGAGCTCGACGGCGGCGGCGTCGGCCCGATGCCGCTGCTTCCGATCGCGCGCAGCGTGTGCGCTCGCGCCGCCGAACCCGCGGACCTCGACAGCTTCTACCAGGCACTTGTCCTGACCTCGCCGCCCGACCTCGACCCGACACGGCTCCGTCGTACTGTCGCCGCCATCCTCGATCAGCACGACATGCTGCGGGCACGCTGGGTGGGGGAGAACCTGGTCGTCGGCGCGCCGGGTACCGTTTCCCCGGAGTCGGTGATCTCGCACGAAACAGTAGGTGCCGAAACACAATTAGCGTCGGCGATAGAGGATTCCGCCAGACGCGCGGCCCGTCGTCTCCGTCCACGGGACGGTGTCATGCTCCAACTGGTCTCCGTCGTGGGCGACGGCTGGGCGCGGCTCGTCATCGTCGCTCACCACCTGGTGATCGACGGCGTGTCCTGGCGCATTCTCGTGCCGGACCTGGCGTCGGCATGGTCGCAGAGCGGCGACGCGATCACGCTCGCGCCGACGGGAACCTCGATGCGGCGATGGACGCACGGTCTCGCCGACCTCGACTTCACGGAAGAACGCGACGGATGGATATCGATCCTCGACGGTGAAAGCACACCGATCGGCTCCCGACCTCTCGATCCGAAGCGCGACACCGGCGCAAGCACACGAACCGTCCAACTCGACATCGACGCCGACGTCACCGCCGCCGTGTTGGGTCCGCTCACCGCCGCGTACCGAATGGGCCCCGAGGATGCTCTCCTGACGGCATTGGCGCTGGCTCTTCACCGGTGGCGCGGCACGTCACAGTTGGTGTCGATCGAGAGTCACGGCCGCGACGAAGAGCTACTTCCCGGCGCCGATCTGACTCGGACAGTCGGGTGGTTCACCACCGTGCACCCCGTCAGGCTGTCGGTGCCCGACGCGGCCGATCCTGCTGCGACGGTGAAGGCGGTCAAGGAACAGCTCCGCTCGATACCCGCCCGCGGGACCGGATACGGGGTGCTTCGCGCAGCCGGGGCTCTGGACGGACTCCCCGCCCCGCAGATCAGCTTCAACTACCTCGGACGGGTAGCGGAGACTCCAGAGGAACTCCTCGGCGTCGGATGGATTCCCGATATGACGGCCGAGGTGCATGGCGGAAGTGGCGTCGATCTTGCAACCGACGTGGTGATCGACATCAACGTCGTGCTTGCGGGGAAGAGGCTTTCGACTCGAATCGGCTACCCGGACGGGGTGCTGACCGATGCCGAGGTCCGTGAGTTCGCATCGCTGTGGGCCGTTGCGATCGGTGAACTCTCCGCGCACGCCAAGGACCCGTCGGCCGGCGGTCTGACTCCCGCCGACGTGGCATTGGTCCAGGTCGATCAGCATCGAATCGAATTGTGGGAGTACAGCTTCGGCCGGATCGATGACGTATGGCCACTGGCACCGTTGCAACGCGGGCTGATGTTCCATGCCGATCTGACCCGTGACGGCGTGGACGTCTACGCCGCCCAGATCGTGTTCGAGCTCGACGGGGATATCGACGGCCCGCGGTTGCGTCGCGCCGCGCAGCGCCTGCTCGATCGCCATGACAACCTTCGCGCTTGTTTCGTTCACGACGCGCGTGGCCTGCCGGTGCAGGTGATTCTCGCTGACGTCGACGCGCCGTGGCGTGAGGACACCGTCACCGATCCGGAGCGGATCATCGCCGAGGAACGACTGCGAAGATTCGACATGGCAACTGCCCCGCTGGTCCGCTTCGCGTTGCTGCACAGCGCCGGCCGGACACAACTGGTCGTCACCAATCACCACATCCTGTTCGACGGCTGGTCGATGCCGATCTTCATCAAGGATCTGCTGGTGCTGTACGGCACCGACGCCCCGATCCCGACCCCGGCCAGGGCGTACCGTGACTACCTCGAATGGCTCTCCCGACGCGACCACGATGCTGCCCGCGAGCGTTGGGTCACTGCGCTGGAGGGCCTCGACGAACCGACTCTCCTCGCGCCCGCAATTGGCTCCGCGGACGGCACGTCGGTGTTGCCGCGCGAGGTGCCCCTTCGCGTCCACCGCGACGCCATTGCAGCGCTGGCGAAGGATGCATCGGTGACGGTCAATACCGTCGTCCAGGTCGCGTGGTCGATCGTGTTGTCTTCCTTGCTCACTCGCAGCGACGTCGTGTTCGGCGCGACGGTGTCGGGCAGGCCTGCCGAGGTGCCCGGCGCGACGGACACTCTCGGACTGTTCATCAACACCCTGCCCGTGCGGGTGCGATCGAGCGCCACCGATTCGGTTCGGACGGTGATGGCTCGGTTGCAGAGCGAGCAGGTAGAACTGCTCGACGTCCATCACGTCGGACTTGCCGATATTCAGGGTGCGGCAGGCCCTGGGGCGATGTTCGATACGTTGACGGTCTTCGAGTCCTACCCGATCGATCGCAGTGCCTTGCGGTCCGATACCGATATAGACGGGATGCGGGTGCTCGACATCGCGGTCGAGGACGCAACGCACTATCCGTTGACGCTCGTCACGGTGTTGGAACCGGATCTGACCATGACGTTGAGGTACTCACCGGACGCGTTCTCGCCCGGGCAGGTCACGACGATGACCGAGCGTCTGCAACGTGTACTGACGGCGATGACCAACCGTCCCGACGGCGCCCTCATCGATATCGACGTGTTGGGGGAGCTCGAACGCGAAGCGCTGACCCTGGACTGGAATGCCACCGACCGCGAGATCGAACCACCGACGCTCACGGACCTGCTGAGCGCGGCATCGAGCACGTACGCGTCCGAGACGTGCGTGGTGTTCGAAGAGCATTCGTTGACCTACGGCAGTTTCGCCGCGAGGGTTCACTGCCTGGCGCGTTTCCTTCTCTCCCGCGGTGTCGGTCCGGAGTCGGTGGTCGCCGTCGCACTGCCGCGATCCATCGATCAACTCGTCGCCATCCACGCCGTCGTGCACGCAGGTGCTGCGTACTTGCCTCTGGACCCGACTCTTCCCGGCACACGAATCGCCTACATGGTCGATACCTGTTCTCCTGCTTTGATATTGGGTTCTCACATCGAAGCGACTGCACCGGTCATCGACCCGCGCACCCTCGACCTGTCACGGTTCGGTACCGGGCCCATCGCACCGTGGGAGCGAAAGTCTGGCCCCCGCGGAGGGAATACGGCATACGTCATCTTCACCTCGGGGTCCACCGGTATGCCCAAAGGTGTTGCAGTATCGCATGCCTCGATCGTCAACCGACTGCTCTGGATGCAGGACACCTATCCGTTGGACGAGTCCGACGTCGTACTGCACAAGACGCCGACCACATTCGACGTCTCGGTGTGGGAACTGTTCTGGCCCCATCTCACCGGCGCCCGAACCGTCATCGCCGAGCCCGAAGGCCACCGCGATCCCAAGTACCTCTCGGGCCTCGTCCAGGAGCAGGGGATCACCACCGCGCACTTCGTCCCGTCGATGCTGGATCTGTTCCTCGAGTACGGTGACACCGCAGCGTGCACGTCGTTGCGGCACGTCTTCGCGAGCGGTGAAGCACTTCAGCGATCGACCGTTCGACGGTTCCATGCCGCGCTGGATACCTCGCTGCACAATCTCTACGGACCTACCGAGGCCGCTGTCGACGTCACGTTCCACGACACCGAACCCGGCGGCGACTCGCTGGTTCCGATCGGCGTCCCGGTGTGGAACACCCAGCTGCGAGTTCTCGATCCGGTTCTACGTCTCGTCCCCATCGGCGCCGTCGGCGAGTTGTACCTCGCCGGCGCACAACTCGCACGCGGTTATCTCCGGCGGGCCCCGCTGACCTCGGAACGATTCGTCCCCGACCCGTTCGGTAGCGGCACCCGACTCTACCGAACCGGCGACCTCGTTCGATGGACCCTCGATGGTGAACTGGAATATCTGGGCCGCAACGACTTTCAGGTCAAGCTCCGTGGACAGCGTCTCGAACTCGGTGACATAGAGGCATCCATTTTACGCACACCCGGCGTCGCGTCGACCGTCGTCACCGTCCACGGATCGGGCGCCGACCACGTGAGTCATTCCGCAGGCTCCACTCCGAACGAGACACTCGTCGCCTACGTATCCGGAACGGCGTCGATCGAGGAGATCCGCAGCCGAGCCGAAGCCGAACTTCCGGCCTACATGGTTCCGACCGTCTACGTGCCGCTGACGCGAATGCCTCTCGGCCGCAACGGCAAACTCGATCGGTCCGCGTTGCCGGAGCCGGTCGGTGATTCGGCCGAGGTCATCGCCCCGGCCGACGACACCGAAGCAGCCGTGGCCGCGATCTTCGCCGACGTACTCGGTCGATCCGACGTAGGAGTGACCATCGGCTGGTTCGAACTCGGCGGGAATTCGCTGACGGCTACCCAGGTCGTCGCGCGGGTCAATTCCGAGCTCGGCAGCAACATCGGTGTGCGAGCCCTCTTCGATCACCCCACCGTCCGGTCATTGTCGGCGCAACTCGCACACGGGCAGAGCGGTCTCGCACTCGGCGCCGCAGTGCGCCCCGAGTCGATTCCGCTCGCACCCAACCAACACCGCATGTGGCTGCTCAACCGCTTCGACCCGGCTTCGGGGGCGTACAACATCGCGGGCGCCATTCGCCTGACCGGAGACCTCGACACCGACGCGCTTCGTCAGGCAGTGTTCGACGTCGTCGAACGGCACGAAGCACTGCGGACCGTCTACCCCGATTCTCCGGACGGCCCACGACAGGTCGTGCTGGAGTCCGCCGCACTGGAGGTGCCGACGACCGACACCACCGAGGGCGATCTCGCCGGGGCGCTGGCGATCATGGCCGCGCGCGGCTTCGACGTCACCGCGCAACCGCCGATCCGGGCCGCCGTTCTCCGGCTCGGCCCCACCGAACACGTACTGATGGTGATCACCCATCACATCGCCGCGGACGGTTGGTCGATGCGTCCACTGGCTCGGGATGTCATGGCGGCCTACACCTCCCGGACCCACGGGACTGCGCCGACGTGGACGCCGCTGGCGATCCAGTACGCCGATTACGCGATGTGGAAGATCGAAGTACTGGGATCGGAGTCCGATAAGGACTCGATGATCTCCCAGCAACTCGCCTTCTGGAAGAACGAACTCCGCGGGGTACCCGAACGACTGCCGCTGCCGACGGACCGTCCGCACCCCGCCGCCGCGTCGCACCGCGGTGCTACCGCCGAATTCACCGTCACCGACGACACCCGCCGCGGCGTCACTGCACTCGCGCAACGCACGGGGACGACGCCGTTCATGGTCCTGCATGCCGCGCTGGCAGTGCTGTTGGCGAGAGTGTCGGGAGAACGTGACATCACCGTCGGCACGCCCGTCGCAGGTCGCGGCGAAGAGGCGCTCGACGAGATGGTCGGCATGTTCGTGGGCACCCTCACTCTGCGGACCGAGATCGATCTCGCGGCGAGCTTCACCGAGCTGCTGCACCGGGTTCGTGACCGCGACCTCGCTGCCTACAGCAATGCCGACGTCCCGTTCGATCGACTCGTCGAGGTCCTGGCGCCCACCCGGTCCACGGCACATCACCCTCTGTTCCAGGTCATGTTGTCCGTGGACGACTCGGCGCCGACGGTAGAACTGCCCGGTCTCGTGGTCGCTCCGGTCACCGGTGTCGCGGCCGTCGCGAAGTTCGATCTGCAACTCGAAATCGATCCCGTCGATTTCCACGGAACATTCACCTACGCAACAGATTTGTTCGACGCCTCGACGATCGCCTCCTTCGCCCGGCACTTCGTGAACATTCTCGCCACGGCCACCGCCGACCCCGACGCAGTGGTCGGCGACATCGATCTCGCTGATCCCACAGTGCTGCAGGGCAGCCCCGCACTGCGCCGACGCACTCTGCCGCAGCTGTTGGCATCGGCTGTGGTCAACTCGACCGGCGCCGCGGCACTCGAGGACGGCGATATCGTCTGGACCTACCCGGAACTCGACGATACATCCACCCGCATCGCTCGACAACTGATCGCACGCGGCGCAGGGCCTGAGTCTTCGGTCGCAATCATGATGGGACGCAGTGCAACTGCCGTTCTGATGCTGTGGGCGGTAGCCAAGACCGGGGCCGCGTTCGTCCCGATCGATCCGCGCTATCCGGCAGGCAGAATCGAACATATGCTGACCGATTCCGGTGCACAACTGGGCATCGGGGAGCCCGGAGTCGGATCCGTGCACTGGATTCGCCCCAGCGAGCTGGACCCGTCGGTTGGATCGGCGGCCCCGATCACCGACGCCGACCGGATTCTCACGCTGCGCCCGGAGCACCGCGCGTACATCATCTACACCTCCGGCTCGACTGGAACACCGAAGGGTGTGGCGGTCACGCACAACGGCCTCGCCAACTTCAGCGCCGAGTTGTGCGAACGATTGCGGCTGGACAACGGCAGTCGCACATTCCATTTCGCGTCGGCCAGTTTCGACGCCTCGATACTGGAAATGCTGCTCCCTCTCGGCACCGGTTGCACTATGGTCATCGCCGGACCCGACATCTACGGCGGCGCCGAACTGACGCGGGCCCTGCGCGGAGTCACCCACGCCTTCGTGACCCCAGCCGCACTCGCCACGGTGGATCCCGACGCCTTACCCGAGCTGAGCACCGTCGTCGTCGGGGGAGAAGCCAGCGGGACCGAGCTGGTCCGGACCTGGGCAGGCCGGGTCGCGATGTTCAATGCGTACGGCCCCACCGAGGCCACCATCGCCGCGACCATCGACGGGCCACTGGCCCCCGAGCTACGGTTCGGAATCGGCGGACCGATACGCGGAGTCAGCGCGTACGTGCTCGATTCTCGACTCCATCCGGTACCCAGCGGGGTGATCGGCGAGCTCTACGTCGGCGGCGACTCCCTCGCTCGTGGCTACCACGGCAAGGTCGGTACGACAGCGGCCAGCTTCGTGGCCGATCCCTTCTCGCGACGCGGAACCCGCCTCTACCGCACGGGCGACCGTGTCCGCAGTCTCGGTGGTTCGTTCGAGTTCCTGGGCCGCGCCGACGCACAGGTCAAGGTCCGCGGTTTTCGTATCGAACTGGGCGAGATCGATGCAGTCCTCACCCGGCATCCCGACGTCGACAACGCAGTCTCCGATGTAGATTCCGATGCCGTCGTCAGCTATGTCGTTCCGGCAGTGGGCCGTTCACCGGTTCCGGCCGACCTTCTCGAGCATGCCCGTCGCACTCTGCCGTCGCACATGGTTCCTCGATCGGTGACGATCATCGAATCGATTCCGGTAACAGCGGCAGGCAAGCTCGATCGGTCGGCGCTGCCCGCACCGGTGAAGGTGGAACGGGAGTTCCTCGCACCGAGAACCGACAGCGAGATACTCGTCGCCGAGGTGTTCGCCACCGTCTTCGATCTGGACCGTGTGGGGGCCGACGAGGACTTCTTCGACCTCGGCGGTAATTCGCTCGTCGCCACGCGCGTGGTCGGACGCATCAACGAACGTGCCGGAACCTCACTGCCGGTGCGGTCTCTGTTCGATTCCCCCACAGTCGCAGGCATTGCCGTCGCTCTCGATACCGCCGATCGTTCGCAGCTTCCCGTCCTGACGGCAGGCCCACGACCGCGGCGCATTCCGTTGTCCGCGGCGCAGAGCAGGATGTGGCTACTCAACCGAGCCGATCCCGACTCCGCCGCATACAACATCGCGTTGGCCGTCAGGTTGACCGGCACGCTCGATGCGGCGGCGCTCACCCTTGCCGTGCAGGACGTGCTCGGTCGGCACGAGTCCCTGCGCACGACGTACCCGGGCGGCTACGAACCCGAGCAGGTGATCCTCGAAGCCGATGCCGTCGGGCTGAACCTGACGCCCGTCGACGTCGAAGAACATGCCGTGCTCGCCGAGACCGCGAAGGTGCTGGGGCGAGGGTTCGATGTCACGGCTGGGGTCCCGCTGCGCGGATCGCTTCTGCGCACACGAGCCGACGAGTACGTACTCCTGCTGGTCGTGCATCATATTGCGGCCGACGGGGTCTCGATGATTCCATTGACTCGCGACATCCTCACGGCGTACACGGCACGACTACACGGTGCTCCTGCGCCCTGGAGTCCCCTGCCCGCGCAGTACGCCGACTACGCCCTGTGGCAGCACAGCGTCCTGGGGTCCACCGAGGATCCGGATTCGGTGGCCTCCCGCCAACTCGACTATTGGCGAACAACGTTGGACGGTTTGCCGGACCTGCTCGACCTCCCATCCGACCGTCGCCGACCTGCGGTCGCATCGCAGCGCGGCGACCAGGTCACCTTCGAGCTGGACGATCGCACGTTCGCCGCCGCACGCTCCCTCGCCCATCGTCACGGCGCGTCGACCTTCATGGTCATGAACGCGGCGTACGCGATACTGCTCGCACGGTTGTCGGGTACCAGCGACATCGCCGTCGGGACGACGGTGTCCGGCCGAGGGGCCGGTATGCTCGACGACGTCGTCGGCATGTTCGTCGGAACTCTCGTGCTACGCAACGAGGTACGGCCCTCGGCGAGCTTCACCGAGTTGCTCGCCGAGGTCCGAGAGCGCAATCTCGACGCATTCGCCAACGCCGACATACCGTTCGAGAAAGTCGTCGAGGCGTTGCGGCCCACCAGGTCGACTTCGCACTCGCCGCTGTTCCAAGCGCTTCTCGCATACGAGCACGAGCGCCCGAGCACTATCGATCTACCGGGTCTGACCGTTTCGAAGTTCCCTTACGAACCGGGGGTCACGCGTTTCGATCTGGCGCTGACACTTTCCGAGACCGACCAGGGACTTTCTGGCGCTTTGCGCTACAGCACCGACCTGTTCGACGCCGACACCGTCGCCGGATTCGCCGCGAGGTTCGAGATGATCCTCGGCGCCGCTGTTGCCGAGCCTTCGCGTCCCGTCGGCGACATCGACATCCTCGACGCCGCCGAACGCAGTGCGCTGGCACCGGTACACGGCGCCGATGCACCGACGCCGTGTACGTTCTCGGAGCTGATCGCGTCGGCGGTATCGCAGAATCCCGACGGCGTGGCCGTGCGCTGGCGCGGTCGTGATTACACCTATGCCGACGCCGATGCCGCATCGACACAGCTTGCCCGGGTGCTTCTCGGCTACGGTATCGGCCCGGAAACGGTGGTGGCGCTCGGCCTTCCACGTTCGGTGGAATCCGTCCTCGCGGTGTGGGCGGTCACCAAGACCGGTGCCGCGTACGTTCCCGTCGATCCCGCGTACCCGGCCGACCGCCTCGAGCACATGGTCACCGATTCCGGTGCCGTCATGGGAATCACCCTTGCCGAGCATGTATCGGCACTGCCGACCGGGATCACCTGGCTCGAACTCGACTCGGAAGAGCAAGTAGCCGAACAGGAAAGCGCACCGAAGACTTCGATAGGCGCCACCGAATCGAACGGCTATGTCGACCTCGACACGGCTGCTTACATGATCTACACCTCGGGATCCACCGGTATGCCCAAGGGAGTGGTGGTGAGCCATCGCGGTATCGCCAATCTCGCGGCGTCGCGGCGCGAACTGCACCGAGTGCAGTCCTCCTCGCGCTTCTTGCACAACACTTCACCGAGCTTCGACATGGCCGTCGGCGAGATGGTGTCGGCGCTGTCCGCCGCTGCCACACTCGTCATCTCACCACCGGAGATCCTCGGCGGCGACGAACTGACGGACTTCCTGCGAGCGGAGCGCGTCACGCACGCGTTGATGACGCCTTCGGCCTTGTCGACCCTCGATCCCGAGAACCTGACAGACCTCGAAGTCGTCTGTGTCGGCGGAGAAGCCTGCAGCCCGGAACTGGTGTCTCGGTGGGCACCCGGGCGGCTCATGCTCAACGGCTACGGCCCCACGGAAGCTACGGACATCTCGACGCTCGGCCCAGTCGAGAACGGGTCACCGATCGACATAGGCGCGCCGATCACCGGGTTCGAAGCCGTTGTTCTCGACACCCGCCTGCACCCCGTACCGGTCGGCGTCCCCGGTGAGCTCTACGTCGCCGGCCCCGCACTCGCCCGCGGCTATCACGGCCGGCCGGGTCTGAGCAGCGAACGGTTTGTCGCACATCCATTCGGGCACGGCCGGATGTATCGAACCGGCGACATCGTTCGGTGGACGGCGGCCGGCACACTCCGCTACAGCGGTCGGCTCGATCACCAGGTGAAAGTTCGCGGCTTCCGCGTCGAACTCGGTGAAATCGATGCAGCGCTGTCGACGCATCCCGGTGTCGACTTCGCCGTCACGCTCGGCCGTCCGGGCCCATCGGGGGATACTGCGCTCGTCTCGTACGTTCTCGTCACCCAGGACGGGCTCGCCGATCACGATGTCCTGCGCAGCCACGTGCGGGCGCTACTGCCCGGCTACATGATTCCCGCAGCCGTCATGGTTCTGACCACCATCCCGAGGACCCCCACCGGGAAACTCGATGTCGACGCGTTGCCGGAACCGGACTTCTCCGGCCTCCGCAGCGCATACCGACCCCCGGCAACCGCCACGGAAGCTACTGTCGTCCGATCGTTCTCGGAGGTTCTGAAAGTGGACGATGTGTCGGTCACCGACAACTTCTTCGAACTGGGAGGGACTTCACTGAGCGCGATGCGCATGCTCACCGTTCTACGCGAGTCGACGGGCACCACGCTCTCACTCCAGTCGCTCTTGGCCGACCCGGTTCCCGAATCTCTTGCATCACTACTGGATTCGGGAGCCGACGTCGGTAGCTCCTTCGACGTGGTGTTCCCGATCCGCGAAGGTGGGCCCAAGGCGGTACTGTTCTGCATTCACCCGATCATCGGATTGTCCTGGTGTTACGCAGGTTTGGACAAGTACACGGACGGACCCATCTACGGCATTCAGACACCCGGGCTCACCGACCTTCCCGGATCACTCGACGATCTGGCTCAGCGGTACATCGAGGAGATCGAACGGATCGCACCCGACGGCCCATACCACCTGCTCGGCTGGTCGCTCGGCGGCACGATCGCGCACGCGATTGCCGTCGGCCTGCGGGCTTCCGGCAAGGAAGTGCATTCGCTCATCATGTTGGACGCTCACGCCGTTGCACCCGAAGATGTCTGGGACACCGACATGGCCGCGTCGGATCTGATGCACGCAGTAGGAGTTGCTTTGCCCGGCATCGACGATCAGCGGATATCGCTGGACTCGCTGCCGGATCTCGTCTCGGGCTCCGGTGTACTCAGCCGTGACGAGGTCGAACGACTCCTCGGGTCCGCACGCCACAACCACGACATCTCCACCCGACACCATCCCGGCGTGTACGACGGCGAAGTACTGTACGTCGCTGCCGGCCACGAAGAACGGCAAGGACTCTCAACATGGCACCCCTACATTCGAGGCGAAATCACCACAGTGTCCATACCGAACACCCACTGGCAGATGACATCGGAGGCTGCACTGAAATCCATCGGATCGCTGATCGATCACTACATCCGACGCGGGGTGCAGCGATGAAAACTGTGCGACGGCTGATCCTGGCGATCACTGCGGTACTTCTCCTCGCTCCGACGACCGTGGCAGTCGCCGAACCCGCCACTGCGGCAATGGGAACGCTCGACCGAATCGAGCAGGTGGACGACACCCGCTGGAACGTCCACGTCTACTCACCTTCCATGGACCGCGTCATCCAACTCCAAGTGCTCCGGCCCGTGGACACGTCGGTACCGCGTCCGACGCTGTACATGCTCAACGGCGCAGGCGGCGGCGAAGACGGCGCGAACTGGCTGAAGCAGACCGATATGGCCGCCTTCTTCGCCGACAAGAACGTCAACGTCGTCATTCCCGTCGGCGGATACCTGAGCTACTACACCGACTGGGAACGCGACGACCCCGCACTCGGACGCAACAAGTGGCAGACCTTCCTCACCCAGGAACTACCGCCCGTCCTCGACGAAGCACTGAACGCCAACGGCATCAACGCCATCGGCGGATTGTCGATGTCCGCCGGTTCGGTCCTCGATCTGGCGATCCAAGCACCGGGCCTCTACCGCGGAGTGGCGTCGTACAGCGGTTGTGCGCAAACTTCGGACCCCCTGGGACGCAACTTCATTCGCCTGGTGGTGGAAGCTCGCGGTAAGGGCGATGTCGACAACATGTGGGGACCGGACAGTGATCCACGCTGGGTCGAGCACGACCCCTACGTCAATGCCGAGAAGCTACGTGGATTGGAACTGTTCGTCTCCAATTCCACCGGACTGCCCGGACGATACGACATGCCAGGCGTCGTCCGGCCCGTCGGCGCGCCTCCACTGCCCGACCAGGTCGTCATCGGCGGTCTCATCGAAGCAGTCACCAACGGATGTTCCGAGCGGCTCGAGCAACGACTCGACGAACTGGGTATCCCTGCACAGTTCGATCTCGGTTCCCCCGGGACCCATTCGTGGATGTACTGGCAGGACGCGTTGCGTGCCTCGTGGCCGACGTTGGAGCGTGCGCTGACGGGTTAGAGGAGATAGCCGGGTCAGCGGAGGTAGGCGCTCGGCGGTACCCCGATCAGCTCGGTGAACTCACGAGTGAAATGCGCCTGGTCGAACCAGCCGTACCGAGCCGCCAAATCGGCCAACGAACCGGTGAACCCGCCGTCCAGGTCACTGACGGCGTCATGGATGCGGTACCGCCCGAGGACCCACTTCGGGGTCACCCCGACGTAGCGTTCGAACAATCGCTGCAGACGTCGGGCACCGATACCGCACCGTTGCTCGATGTCGCCCACACGCACCAGTGATCGGTCGTGGAGCATCACCGAAACGATGTCCAGAACTTCCAGGTAGTCGGAGTCGGCCGGCCGTTCGTAGGGCGCCAGAACTGTATCGACGACGGTTCGGCAGTGGTCCAGATCGTGGCGCGGTCCCAGCTCGGCGAGTGCGGTGACCGTCTCCTGCCGAAACGCGGTCGGTGAGGCGACCGGCACGTCGCGCAGTGTTCGAGCGTGGGTGTCGGTCAGGCTCGCGTATCCACCGGGCCGAAACTTGATGCCGAAGACCCAACCCCGTTCCGCGAGTGTGACATCGAAGCGCTTGGTGAGTACTCCAGTCACGACCACGGGATCGGTGACACCGGCGCGTCGATGACCGTGCTCGATGCTCAACGTGCAGGCCGGGTGTGGCAGCGTCGAGCTGCTGTATATCCTGCCGGACGGCAATTCCCACCGCAGCAGCCAGTAGTTCTCGACCCACGGGTCCAGTGATGGTGCGCAGGGCACACGCGTGAGATCGACGTGCTGCGCCAACTCTTCGGGTCGCAGCACACCCGCATGTGTTGCTGTCGCGTTTTTCCTATCCACCACAAGTCGAGTCTAGGAGTCTGGACCTACACACCGTTGGCAGGAGAAAAGCAGATGACGGACACACCTATCGCAACACTGAAGATGGTCACCCTGGACTGCCCCGACCCGCCGACCAGCGCGAGGTTCTGGTCGGAACTGCTCGGATGGAGCGTCGTCCATTCCGAGAAGGACTACGCGATGCTCGAAGGCCCGAGCAGTGCGCTCGGGTTCGGCCGCGTCGAAGACTACGTTGCGCCGACGTGGCCCAATGCGCACGGCAGCAAGCAATATCACTTCGATCTCGCGGTGACGGACCTCGACGACGCTGCGAAGAAAGCCGTCGAACTCGGCGCGAAACTCCCCGAGGACCAACCGGGCGAAACGTGGCGGGTGCTGCTGGACCCGGCCGGTCATCCCTTCTGTCTGACGAAGGCCGAGAACTGGGGCAGTAGCTAGCCGAGCCAGTCCAGTACCGCTGCCGCCGTCCACGACTGCTGCATGCTGCCGAGCGGTTCACCGGTGAAGGGCTCGTAGTACTCCGCGAAACTCCCGTCGCTGGCCTGCCGCAGTCCTTCCTCGCGCAGTGTCAACGACCGCTCCGCCCACCCGCGCCTCGAGAACGCCCACGAGAACAACCACGTCATGACCGGCCACACCGGACCTCGCCAATACTCCCGTGCGCGAAAGTCTTTCGAGACCGGCGACGTCGAAGGCGGAACAGCGAACAGCAGATCCGGATGTCCGCAGAATCGGGTGCCTTCGAACATGCGCAGTAGCGTGCGTTCCTGTTCGCGTGGCAACCCGCCGCACAGCAGGGGAGCGAACATCGCGATCGTGTCGGTGGAGATCCAGCGCCCCGCCCGGACGTCGTAGTCGCGGGCCGCCCCGGAACGGGGATCGGTCGTCGCGACCACTCCCTTGCGGAACTTATCGGCCCACTCGCGCAGGTCTCGGACGTCGGAGTTCGGTTTGGAGTGTTCCTCACCGATGGTCGCAAGCACATCGCACGCCATCGAGAAGATGGCGCTGACGAAAACGTCCTCCACGGCGAAGCTCATCTTTTCCGCCAGAGCCGCGTCGTCGTAGCCGACTTGTTTCATCTCTTCGACCAACCAGATGTAGCGGTCGTATTCACTGTTGCTCGGGCGCATCGACAGGTCGGTGATCACCGCGTGGTCCTCGCGGATGTAAGCGGGCATCTGCCCGGCGACGACATTGGCATAGGAGCCATCCCAGCGCGGGGAGTTGTCCATGCCCGACTCCCAACCGTGGAACAGCGTGATGCGGCCGCTGCCCTGGATGTCGCGTGCGGTGGCGAGCCACCGATGCCATCGGACGAGGTTCTCCCACCGACGGTCGAGGAACTCCTCGGCGACGGCCCGAGTGGTCCGGCCGTGTCGCCTCGAGTGATCGAGGATGCGCTGCACCGCAATGGCGTGCACCGGCGGCTGCGTGATTCCCGACGTCTGCGGCCCGACGGGCGCGTGCACGGCCAGCTCCCGTGTTTCCCATCGCGCGGGTCCGGGGAAGTAGCCGTCGACGCCGTTGGCGAAGACGATGTGCGGGATCATGCCGTTCTTCCACTGCGCCGACAGCAGAGTGTCCAGCTCCACCACGGCTCGTTCGACGCTGAGCGGTGCGAGTCCGACCGCCACGAAGGCCGCGTCCCAGCTCCACATATGCGGATACAACCGCGGTGCGGCGCTAGTCATGGTGCCCAAGTCGTTGCCGCGCAGAAGATAGGCAGCTCGAGCGGCCAGTTGTGTCGAAGTGAATCCACGGTCGCCCATGGTCCTAGTTTGCGTCTGTTTCTTCTTTCGCGCGCATCGGACACGCTCGAGGACCGAACATGTCCGCAATTGGTCGTACCGTTGCCTTCACCAGCAACGAAGGGAATATTCATGACACTCACCGGTGAGAAGGCCGACATTGCAAGAATGCTCGCCGACCAGCGCAAGAACTTCCTCTACACGGTTCGGGGGATCACCGACGAGCAGGCCAGGCAACGAACAACCGTCAGCGACCTCACCCTCGGAGGACTGCTCAACCACGTCGTCAACAACGAGCGTTACTGGATGGAAATCCTCGATGCCATGGATGAGAGCGCCGAGTTCGATACGTCACGGATGGGGACCGAATACGTGATGAGTCCAGGCCAGAGCGTCGCCGGGCTCGTCGAGGAGTACGCCCTGACCGCCGCCGCGACCGAAGCTGCCATCGCCGATCTCGACCTCGACGCCCAGGTGCCGCTACCGACTGCGCCGTGGGCCCCCGAGCGTCAATGGCAATCAGCGCGCTACACCCTGCTGCACATCCTGCGCGAAGTTGCCCAGCACGCCGGCCACGCCGACATCATCAGGGAATCCCTCGACGGCAGCAGCACGACGATGTCGATGGGGGCCGAAGCAGGCATGACGTTCGGCTAGGTGAGCGCAATGACTAGTTTGGACTCATGACTGCAGCAGCATTGACTCGTACAGCTTTGGTGACGGGTGCGAGCCGAGGCCTCGGTGCGGCGATTGCGCGGCAACTCGCACCCGATCATCATGTGTACCTCGGCGGACGGTCTACCGAATCACTCGCCTCGATCGCCAACGAACTCGGCACCGGCACACCCTGGCCGGTGGATCTCACCGATCACGACGCCGTCGCCGCTGCAGTCGAGCCGGTCGAGTCGCTCGAGGTTCTGGTCCACAACGCCGGCATCGCGGCACTCGGCACGATCGAGGAGTCCTCGATCGACGACTGGCGTCGCCAGTACGAGAGCAATGTCCTGTCGGTGGTTGCCCTGACTCAGCTCTTGCTGCCTGCACTGCGGCGCGCGGGCGGACATGTGGTCCTGATCAATTCGGGTGCCGGCATCCGGGCCAATCCTGGGTGGGGCGGGTACGCGGCGTCGAAATTCGCGTTGCGGGCCTTCGCCGATGCGCTGCGTCTAGAGGAGCCGACCCTGCGTGTGACGTCGGTGCACCCCGGGAGGATCGACACCGATATGCAGCGAGCAATCGTCGACCACGAGGGCGGGGAATACGACGGGTCGAAGTTTCTGCAGGCCGGGTCGGTCGCGCTCGCCGTTCGGAACGCTGTCGATACCCCCACCGATACCCATCCGACCGAGATCGTGCTCAGGACGAGATAACCCACCGGCCGGTGGAGACCGAAGCCGAGTACGGCACGCAGTTCGTTGCCGTACTCGACTTCGTTGTCTCACCGAGTTCGGTCAGGCCAGAACTGCACCCAACGACGGGAACCAGATGTTCGACGTCTGGTAATGCCAATCACCCTTGCCGTCGAGTGCGGCCGGATCCCACCAGCGGTGCAGGATGCTGCCGTAGATGCCGGCAACTACCATCCCACCCTTGGCCTCCGGGATGGGCTTGGTGGAAATGACTGTCGGACCGGCGATATCGCGGACATCGAGGACATTCGTGCCGCTCTTGCCCGTCGCCGCGTTGACCCACAGGACGTTCAATTTCGCCGCGCCTTGATTCGGTGCGATTTCTCCTGGGCCACCGAAGAATCCGAAACGGAACTCACTGTTCAGGTTGGTCGCGATGCCGGAACCGTGAACTTGGCCGGTGACCGGGTTGCCCGCGCCCGTATCCGAATAGGCCGGGATGGGGAAAATCTGGGCCGGAACCCGTGGGCCTTCGGCGACATCGGTGCGCGGAACTGCCGCGTTCGGATCCGCCAATACCCGCTCGAGCGCCGCCTGCGCGTCAGGATTTCCTTCCGCAACCGAGAGAAGTTGTTCCGCTGCCGTCACCGGATTCACCGGCGCGGCTACGGGTTCCGCAGTTGCACTGCCTGCAAAAACAAGAGCACTGGCTGCTGCAATCGCAATCGCAGAACCCAGCTTCCGACTCGTACGCATGAATGCCCCCTTGTGCATGGTGTGTTTACCTTCCGCGGAGACGGTAACGAATCGGGCGGGCCGCCGCATCTCCTACTCGAGAATCAGATCCGACCCGCGAATCATGAATTACCACTATGTAATTCGATGGCGTAACGTCGGCGAACCCGGGCGGCCTGAGCAGGGATTTCGCCCGAAAAGATCTTCGGATCCGGCTTTTATACACCCCGATCATGGAATAATCGACGAGATGCAGGTAACACCTGCGCCTCCTCCGGCGACATACTCGTCGATCGGCGCATACGAACTTCACAGGTTGTTCGCACACGCGGCCGAATGACCGAAGACTTTTGATCCCGGAGGCTCAGCATGACCGTCGTCAACGATCTCTCGCACCCCTCCATCACGGGTATCGTCGACCGGTCGCCCACCGCATACTCGAGGCCGACGATTCTGCCGATCCGCGCCACCGGCACTCGAGCACCCGTCTTCTGCATCCATCCGATCGACGGCCTCGCCTCCTGCTACGCCTCATTGGCAGCCCACGTGGATGAGGAGCACCCCATCTATGGTGTCCAGGCGCCCACGCCCGGGGAGGATTCGAAGTCCCTGACCGCTCTCGCGGCCTACTACGCCGACGAGATTCTCGCCGGCGACACTGTCGGACCGATCCACACCGCCGGACCGATCCACCTCCTCGGACTCTCCTTCGGCGGCATCCTCGCCCACGCAGTAGCCATCGACATGCAGGCACGCGGCGTCGCAGTGGACAGCCTCACGCTGCTCGGTAGCGATCCGCTGCGCTCCCGCACCGATGGCACACCCGCTGAGCTTGCGCACGCACTGTTGGCCGGCATGAGCGACGACATCGATCGAAGCCACGCCGAGGAACTTCTCGCCGTCGCCACCCACAACCAAGCCCTGGCGAACCGACACTTCCCCGGCGTCTACGTCGGCGACGCCCTGGTCGTGTCCTCGGATGGATCCGACGCCGGGCCGGCGTGGCACACCTTTGTCAGTGGGACGGTCGTCAAGTATCTGGTGCCCGACGCCTCGGAGTTCGGCCTCGTCGGACCGCTGGTGAACAGCTTCATCTGAGCCTGTGGGATCGAAGTGCCGGCACCGCGGTTCAGGTCACTGCAGCGTGGAGTCGAGCCAGTCGATGGTCTGCATACCGAACAGATCGGTGCCCCACCCGTACGGGTCGGTGAGGGTCTTGGTCACAGAGCAGTCGCTGGGCGCATAAGTCACATCGGTGCCCCCGGCCCGGTATCTCTCGACGAGGTCTCGCGAGTCCTGCGCAGGCACCAGTGACATCGGCGAGTCATCGGCGCCGCACGAGGTGACGAGGACTTTGGCCTGCGGCGCCCGTTTGCCGAGCTTGTTGTCCTCGAAAGCCGGCTGGAAATCAGGGATGTCGGCGGGGCTCTGACCGTCCGTGAACAGCGTCTGCAGCGGCACGAACGGCATGGTGAAGTAGGCGGGCATCTGGCACTGAGTGCGGTAGAAGGCCGCGATCTCCTTGCCGACCGGAGTGAGCTTCTCGTCGATCTTCATCTCCGGGTACCAGGGCTCGAGGCCCAGGAGGTTCGCGAACGCGAAGCCGGAGCCGACCGAACCGTCTGCGGTGCGCATGAAGTTCTTCTGGTCGATGACCATGCCCTCGAGCACGGCGGACTTGACGTTGAGCTCGGGCGCGTACTCCTGCTGGATCTCCGCTGCCACCGCGGCGCCGACGCCGCCTCCCGCGGTGCCGAAAATGCCGATCGGCGCCTCCTTGCTCAGACCCGCCTCCTGCACCTGCAGCGCGGCGCGAAGCCCGTCGAGATTGGACTGTCCGCCGAACTTGCCTGCAAACACGCCGTGCGGGTCCGGGTCGCCGGCATTGCCGACGTCGCTGATCATGACTGCGTAGCCCTTGTCGAACATCAATGCCAGTGGCCCCAGAGCAGACCACGATGCGCCATCGAGGGGATCCGCCCCGGTCCACTGGTTGCTCGGGTGGCAGTAGGCCCCGAGGCTGTCATTGGCCTCCTGGTAACCGATGATGGGTCGGTTCGCGTTGTCTCGGCCGTCGACCGGGATCATCAGGATGCCGGTGCTGATCGCCGGCATGTCGTCGACGCCCCGGGTCACATACATGACCTTGTAGGCGTCGAGGTTGCCCGGCTCGAAACCGGCGAACATCACCTGCACGGGTTGCGATTTGATCAGCGTTCCGGGTGCCTCGCCGCCGTTCAGCTCGGGGTCGTCGTAGAAGGGGTCGTTGGGCGCCAGCGCTTCAGCAATCTCGTCGACCGTGGCGAACTGGCCGTCTTCGAAGGTGCTCTGCATGTATCCGGTGAAAATTTCGTCGAGTCCGGGGGTGTCCACCGGTTCTGCCTGTGCCACCTGCTGCGAACCGAAGAGTACGGCGATGGAAGCAGCCGTAGCAGTGACTGTGGCTGTGAAAACTGTGGCTGCGCGTTTCATGCGAACGTCACCGTGGTTCCCTCTAGTGCGGATTGGAGCATCTGCGGAATGTTCCGCAGCGGGCGTGCGCCTTCGAGCTTCTGATCGTATGGCTCGCGCAGCTCCGACTCGAGCTGTGGCCACTTGTTCTCCACCATCGCCTTGTACTTGGGTAGAAGCTCGGTGGAGATGTAGTCCCACCGCTGATCGAATACCGACCAGTTCCAGCTGGGGAGCGGCGTGGTCAGGGTAGCGACGCGTCCGTCGGCCAGCGTGGTGCTGATGGTGACCGGCTTGTACGAGCGCGGCGCGACTACCCCGGCCACCGACGGCGAGGCGGCGATGGTGGACGCGTAGGTGATGGCCTCGCCGACGTCGCCCTTGTAGTTGCGGACGTCGTCCCATTGCGACCTGATCACCACGCCTTGCTCGCGCTGCAGCAGCACGCGGTTGCCTGCGGCGATGCGGTCAGTCTCGCCCGAGGCGACATCGATCCAGGCGTTCATGACGGTGGCGTCGAACAACCCGGCGCGGTGCATCTGTTCCAGCGCGGGGAGACCTTCGGTCACATACGCCTGATGCATGGGCATCAGGTCGGAGAAGATGTTCTTCTGCATCACCAAGATCTCGCCGAGGATCTGCTGCAGGTCCTGCGGTGTGATGGTGGCACCCGACCGGGCGAGCGCCTGCAGCCCCTCGGGCAGCAGAGCCACCGCGTCGGGGCCGAGCACCTCGAGGGTCTGCTCGACGATGGCGTTGGCTGTCTGCGCCATCCCGGGGAAATCGTAGATCCCCGACATCAGCTCGAAGTCGATAAGGCCGCCACCGAAATCCGCGCCCACGAGTCCGCCCATACCAGCCCACTGCAACTCGCGGTGGTTCAACTGCAGACCCACGTAGTAGCTGTAGGAGTCGACCAGGTTCTGCCGGTTGGCCTCGACGCCAGCACGCGGATCCCAGGTCAAAAGGTCGATGCCGGCAGCCTCGGTGACGTCGACCAGGCGGTACTGCAACAGCAGCGCCGCGTAACGGGGCGGATCGACGCCCTCGCGATCCGCTTTTTCCAACAGATTCTCGAGCTGCGCCTTGTCATAGGGCAACGCCGGATTCACACCGCCCGGGCCATGTGCCGCATCGCGGTTGACGAGCGGCAGATCCAGAAATGGCTCGAGTTCCGCGGAGATGGCAGGGTTCGCATTCGCGAAGCCGACGCCCAGCGGCATCATGAGTACGACGGCCGTGGCCGTGGCGATCGCTCGGCCCCATCTCGAACGTGCGGCGCGGACGGGGGTACGAGTCGACAACTTTCACTCCTGCAACGGGACGATCCGGGGGTCCAGTGGTTGCAGGCGATTCTGCAACCATCCGGCGAGCAACGGAACACTTTACACAGACAGCGCGCAGGTACCTGGGGTTCGTGATCTGCAGGTGCAGATACACCGTTCACCACTGTTCTTCGCGCGTACGGTTGGTGTGGTGACGACAGCGTTCCGCCAGGCAGATCTGGTCTGTGAGGGCGGCGGGGTCAAAGGCATCGGCCTCGTCGGAGCTGTTCATGCGCTCGCCGAGGCGGACTATGGGTTTCCCCGCGTAGCCGGGTCCAGCGCCGGCGCCGTCGTCGCGGCCTTGGTGGCTGCGCTGCAGCACGCCGAGGAGCCCTTGACGCGATTGCCGGAGATTGCGCAGCGCGTCGACTACCGCAGACTGACCGACCCGTCACTGCTCGGGCGTGTGCCGCTGATCGGCGGAGTCCTCTCGTTGCTCACCTCGAGCGGTCTCTATCAGGGTGCCTACCTCGAAGACCTCCTCACCGACACTCTCGCCGAATTCGGGGTCCACACTTTCGGTGATCTGCGCACAGGCGAGGAACCACTGAGCTACGCATATTCGCTGGTGGTGACCGCCAGCGACCTCTCCCGGAAGCGTCTGGTCCGGATCCCGTGGGACCTACCGCTGTACGACATCGACCCCGACACCTTCCCGGTCGCAAAGGCGGTGCGAGCCTCGGCGGCAATCCCGTTCCTGTTCCGACCCGTCCAAGTGTCGGGCGCAACCTGGGTCGACGGCGGACTGCTCTCCGACTTTCCCGTCGGATTGTTCGACCGGACCGACACCGCAGAGCCACGCTGGCCGACATTCGGGGTGCGGCTCACCGCACGACCGGGAACACCCCCGGCGACCCATCACATACGCGGGCCGCTCGCCCTCGGTATAGCCGCGATCGACACCCTGTTCACCAACCAGGACGCCGCCTACGTCGATTCCCCCTGCACGGTGCGGCGCACGGTGTTCGTCCCCACCGAGTCGATCAGCGCCGTCGATTTCGACATCACCGACGCCCAAAGACGCACCCTGTTCGACAACGGCGTCCGCGCTGCGGAGAAATTCCTGAGCACCTGGGACTTCGACGACTACCTCACCGCCTGCCGCACACCGCCCGTCTGAAATCCGGGACTGCACGATGGGAAAATTCACTCCTACACAGCGCGGTCGCTGGTCACCCAGTACCGCGCGCGCAGCGCCTTCTTGTAGAGTTTACCGAGCGGTGTCAGCGGCAGACTGTCCACGAAATCAATGCTCTTGGGTGCGTGCACCGACCCCTTGGCTGCTTTCACCCGCGCGACCAACTCTTCCGCGGCGACAGTCAGCCCGCCGCGCAGAACCACGCACGCCTTGACCGCTTCACCCCACTTGTCGTCCGGTACACCCACAACCGCCACGGAGGCGACGGACGGGTGCGCGGAGATCACGTCCTCGATCTCGCGCGGGAACACGTTGAAGCCGCCGGTCACGATCATGTCCTTCTTGCGATCGACGATGGACAGAAAGCCGTCGACGTCCTTGCGCGCGATGTCGCCGGTGTGCAGCCAGCCGCCCCGGAAGGCTTCTGCGGTCTCGGCCGGTTTCTTCCAGTACCCCTTCATGACCAACGGACCTCGGACGCAGATCTCGCCCAGTTCGCCCTGCGGCACTTCGTTCAGGTCGTCGTCGAGCAGTCGAACGTCGAGCCACGGCACTGGACGGCCACACGTGGCAAGTCGGGCGGGGTCGTCGGCGAGGTGCTCTTCCTTACGAAGCACTGAGATGGTCATGCCGCACTCGGTCTGACCGTAGAACTGGAAGAAGATCTGACCGAACTTCTCGATGCCTTCCTGCAAACGTGCCGGCGACATCGCGGATGCCCCGTAGAAAAGCGTCTGCAAACTGGAGACGTCCCGCTTCTCGAGGTCCGGATGATCCATGAGCATGTAGATCATGGTGGGCACCAACATGGTTGCGGTGATCTTGTACTTTTCGATCGCCTCGAGAACTGCTCTGGGTTCGAAGGCAGGCAGTACGATCAGCGCGCCACCGCGCAGCAGCGTCGGCGTGAAGAACGCGGCACCGGCATGCGATAGCGGCGTGCAGATGAGGAAACGGTTCTCCTCGGGCCATTGCCATTCCGACATCTGGATCTGGTTGAGCGCCGCGCCCGAACGGAACGATCCGACAACACCTTTGGGCTTTCCTGTGGTGCCACCGGTGTACACCATGCTGCTGGCGTCCTCGGCATCGACGTGCGCGGCTGTGAGAGCTGCAGGCTCGAATGTGGCCGCGAGAGCCAGAATGTCGATGCCCACCTCGGAGGGCCCCATCGACAGGATCGTGGTCAACGAAGGCGACGACGCCTTCAACTCTGCGGCGCGGTCCTCGAAAGCGTCGGGGTCGAAGATGAGGGTGTCGATCTCGGCGTCGTCGACGATGTACTTGTGGTCGTCGAATGAACCCATCGGATTGAGGGCGCTGGCGCGACAACCGGTGATCATGGTTGCGCCCATGCTGACGAGCACTTCGGGACGATTCTTGGACAGCATCGCCGTGCTGGTGCCCTGGGTGATTCCGAGCGACGCGAGTGCTTGGGCGAAGCAGCTGATCTGATCGCGCATCTGTCCGCCGGTGAGAACAACGTCGCCGATGTACAGCGCCGGCTTGTCGTGATTCCGTTCGAGGGCGGTGATGAGCAGGTCCGGAGCGTAAATCGGCCGGTGGAGGTCAGCGAACTCGTCTGGCATCTGGTCTTCCTTCTGCTCGCGCTGCCCGGTTCCGAGACGAATACCACAACCCGAACAGTGAGACGGGCAGGTACCCACGGTCCGGTGACGACTTCGAGGGTAAGCGAAGTCACACCTGGTTCGAGGCTCGGGTCCAGGTAACAGCAGCGGTACCGAAAGCTGGCAGACAGTCGCTCGATATCGCCGGACGGAACGCCCCGAACCAGGGGCGTCCCGTCAAGCAGTAACTACTAGAAGCCGGCCGAACCTGTCCACGGCAGCGGCACCGGCGCGGGAGCCGGAGCCGGAGCAGGCTTCGGAGCGGGAGCAGGCACAGCCTTCAGCGTCCACGTTCCGCAGTCCTCGGAGTTGAATGCGACGTCGCTCGCTTTGATCGTCACCACTGCCTGCCCGGAATCAGGGCTGATGAAGTCGTTGGCGATGATCGAGTCGAAGTCGCCTTCGAAACTCGAGGCCCTCTCCCAGTAGCAGCCGTACTCGTCGCTGGCCCCGTCGGAGACGTACGTTCCGGGCACGATATCGGTTCCGACGGCCCAGGTGCCGTTGCCGAAGGAGGTTGCGGGATCTGCTGATGCAACGCCCGTACCGATGAATGCGGTACCGGCGAGGAATGCCGCAGCAATCAGGGACTTCTTGAACATGGAGAGCCTTTCGAGGTGATGTGAAGCGGAACCGATCGAGGCAGATCGGATCCGGTGGAACCAGAAATCTCGGACGAGATTTCTAGGCAGCCTGGGCAGCAAGACTCATCTGCTCCAGGATGTTTCGGTTGATCTCTTTCCTGATGCTCGGGTCGACGCGTGCCTCCTCATGGCGACGGGCGGCGACGGCGAGCCGGTCGGCGATCTCGTTCAGTTCATGACCGGAATGGCCGCGAACCCAGCTGTATCGAATTTCTCGATGCGCGGCCCTCTTACGAATGACGTCGACGATGGCGATGGTGTTGCCTGAATGTTTGTCCAGCAACCTCGGTCGCGTCATCGCCAGGCAGGAGAGCGCCACCTTGCTGTCGGTCAGGATGTGTAAGCGGCGGTCAGGAAAAGCCCTGAACGCGAGCGCAATAGCGAGGAGTTCACCGACAAGCACGGTGTCGGTCTGCGGATAGGACTTGCTCGAGTAACCGCCCTCTCCGCTCACACACGCCACTCCCACACCGCGCCTGCCGCTTCCCTTGGAGGCGTCGGTTGCCACGACCAGTTCGGGTAGGGCGGCGCGGCAGTCCAGTTCGGCCCGCCACGCTCGTTGATGGGCGAACCGGTTGTACTCGTCGAGTGCGGCTACTGCCTTTCCGATGAGGTCCAGAAGCGAACCTCGTGCCACGTCGACGACGGTAAGGCCGGGAAACGACGCGGCAACGGCTTGGATCTCGTGCCGAAAGGTACGGTCGGAGATGTACAAGACTGCCGACGGATGGGCCAACGTCACGAAGTGCTCGAGTGCTTCGAGCGCTGCCGAATACATGAACGGGGCGGCGTCCCCCGTGAAAACCTCTGAGTGCGAGTCGCTTCCATCGAGCGACCAAACGAGTGCGACTTCGACACTGCCTTGATCTCCGAAACCAATCTGGCGCATGTGCAGTGCGGCGAGCATCGAGTCCTCCTCGGTCGGCTGTGGGGTGAACACAGCTTGACGGCAGGAGGTCAAACGTGGAACTGACCTCTTGATAACTAGGGTTATCAAGAGCTTGCACTGAAGAGCGCGCGCCGTAAGGTAACTTCGGGAACGGTCCGAGCGGTCCGAAGAGAACCCTACCCAGGAGGTACGACAGCGTGAAGCATCGTGCCACCACCCTCCTGACGATGTCGGAGATCGCCGCGTTGGCGCAGGTCCAGCGGCCGGTAGTGACGATGTGGGCCAACCGCTACCGGGGAACCGATCGCCCGTTCCCGTCGCCCACCGAGGTACGGGGCAAACAACGACGGTATGACGGTGACGAGATTGTCCACTGGATCCAAGCTCGGGAGCTAGGCAACAACGACGCTCTCGAAGAGAACCTTTACCTGTACGCAGCGCTCGATACCGGCATCGATCTCAGCGAAGACACCGTGCTCGAAGGGATCAGTGCTCTTTTTTGCCTCAAATGGCTTCTGGGAGATCAATTGAGCGAACTCTCCCCGGCTGATCTTCTCGACGAAGCGGACGACGCCGATCCCGACGACGCATTTCTCTACGCAGAACTTGCGGCACTAGGGGACCGCCTCGGGATGTTCGCGGAATACGTCGATCGGATGGTCGATTCTGCATACGGCCCGAAGCAGGCATTCGAAGCGCTACTGGCCCAACGGTTTCGATTGCTCCGCACGGACTTGTCGGACAGCGCCATGAGCCCCAAGGCTCTGGATTTGTGTGCCGCGATCACACTTGCCATCACCGACCACGACCGTCATGTCTTCGTCGATCCGTCGGAGGGCAGCAGTGACCTGCTCGTTGCTCTCCGCAACAGTCTTCCCGAATACGCCGAGCCTCTGTCCATGCGCAACGAGGCATCCTCGTCTGCTGCGCGGCTGGCACGCCGGCGACTCACTGTGCACGGGTGGGCGCGACAGAGCCCGCCGGTATCGGGGTTCGGAAACGGTTTCGCACTCTCGGGTCCGTCTGCGTTCGTCGTCCAGTATCCGTCGCCGTCGTCCCTCGCCTATACCGACTCTCAGATCTTGTCCGAGATCGACGACATTGCCGTGCAAATGGCCGAGGATCATGTTGCCGTCGTAATGGCGCCCGCATCGGCGTTGCTCGATGCCCAACGCGACCCCTCGGCTGCTCGGCTACGGACGGACATTCTCCGATCCGACCGTGTGCGTGCAGCGGTGCGCCTACCGGAGGGTTTGCTCCCCGCCAAGCCTGGAACATCGCTCGCATTGTGGGTACTGGGTCCGGCATCCGAGGCAGTCAAGCCGGCCGATCGGTGGTCAGTTGTGATCGACGTCGGTTCTCGGGAACTCGATACAACAACTACCGAAGGCCTTGTCTCCGATGTCATTGCAGCAATGGGTGATTGGGACACCATCAAGGCCCACGCCTTTCAGTTCGGTGTATTGACCAGGACATCGGTTCTTTTGGCGGAAGACAAGCGTGGACTCACACCGGCCCGGATCAGACATCCGCGAGCGAGACGCGTGGGTGCCGATTTGGCAGCCAAAGTACTCGCCCATTCCGACGAGATCAGACGAACTCAGCTCGAGCTGCGGCGAGAATTTCGCATACCCGTCGAGTATCGGGACAGCGACCGGTCGTTGATGCCCACCATTGGACAACTCCTCGACTCGCGAGAGCTCCGGCAGCTGAGCGGAAACAGAATCGATTCCGAGGACCTGCTCGTCGGGGGCGCTGTCCGAGTTATCGGGGCAGACGAGGTGACCGGCATCCGACCTGTCGGAGGCCGAGGTATCGACCGCTTGGTGTTCACCACCGCTTACCCGAACGGTCGGTACACCGAGCCTGGTGACATCGTCTTCTGCTCGGGTTCACGTTTCGGAGCGATTGTCGATCATGACGGTTCCGCGGTCGTCGTCTATCCGGCCAGGGTCATCCGAGTTGCCGACCCAGCCACCTCAGGGCTGATTCCCGACGTCATCGCCGGTCACCTCAACGCATCTCGCCTCGATACCCGCCCGCCGGGGGCCATAAGATCCAGTGCGACGTGGAAGCGGTGGGAAGTGCCGAGGGTTCCTACGGATCGCGCGGCGGCGACGATCGACGCCGTTCGAACGCTGCGCGACCGACGCTCGGCGGCCCTGCAATTACTGACCGAAATCGAACAATTAACAAGCACTCTCGTCGACGGGCTTGCACACGGAGTGCTCGCCGTCGGTGCCGATATACAGCTTCCACACGAAAGGGCTCCACAGAATGCCTCCTAGGAAACGGGCGGCGGCAGTCAACACGCCGTCGACGATGAAGGAACTCAAGGACACGCTCTGGAAGGCCGCGGACAAACTCCGCGGTTCGATGGATGCATCGCAGTACAAGGACGTCATCCTCGGCCTGGTGTTCCTCAAGTACGTCTCCGACGCCTTCGACGAGCGTCGTGAGCAGATCCGTGCGGAACTCCTCGCCGACGGTATGACCGAGGATCAGATCGGTGATCTGATCGACGATGAGGACGAATACCTGGGCAACAGTGTGTTCTGGGTGCCCGAGACCGCTCGGTGGAAATACCTCGCGGAGAACGCAAAAGGCATCCAAGAGTCCGTCGGTGTGACCGGCAAGTCCACAGGTGAGCTGATCAATGCCGCGATGGTGTCGATCATGGCGTCCAACTCGACCTTGACCGGCACCCTGCCCGTTGTGTTCAACAACGACAGCATCGATCAGCGACGTCTCGGCGAGCTGATCGACCTCCTCACCGATACTCGTTTCACCGGTCATGGTTCTACGAAGGCACGCGACCTCCTCGGTGAGGTGTACGAGTACTTCTTGGAGAAATTCGCTCGCGCAGAGGGTAAGCGAGGCGGCGAGTTCTACACGCCCTCGAGCGTCGTTCGCGTTTTGGTCGAGGTTCTCGAGCCGTACAGCGGTCGCGTGTACGACCCGTGCTGTGGGTCGGGTGGCATGTTCGTTCAGACCGAGAAGTTCATCGAGAATCACGGCGGCAATACCGCTGATGCTGCGGTGTACGGCCAGGAAGCCAATCAGCGGACGTGGCAGATGGCGAAGATGAACCTTGCCATCCACGGCATTACCGGCAACCTCGGCGACCGCTGGGAAGACACCTTCGCTCACGACAAGCATCCAGACTTGAAGGCGGACTTCGTGCTTGCGAATCCACCGTTCAACATCAAGGACTGGTCACGGCGCGAGGACGACAAGCGTTGGAAGTTCGGTGTGCCACCTGCCGGCAACGCGAACTACGCGTGGATCCAGCACATCATCTCGAAGCTGGCCGAGCGTGGGAGCGCAGGTGTGGTCATGGCGAACGGTTCGATGTCGTCGAACTCCGGTGGTGAAGGCGACATCCGCGCGCAAATGGTCGAAGCTGATCTGGTGTCGTGCATGATCGCACTGCCGACCCAGCTGTTCCGAAGCACGGGAATCCCGGTGTGTGTCTGGTTCTTTGCGAAGGACAAGACAGCGGGGCCCAAGGGATCCATTGATCGGCAGGGTCAGGTTCTGTTCATCGACGCCCGGAACATGGGCTACATGGTCGACAGGGCTGAGCGGGCGTTGAGTGATGAAGACATCGCGAAGATTGGTATGACTTTTCACTCGTGGAGGGGTACTGATTCGTCGGACGGTATCGAGTACGCGGATGAGGCTGGCTTCAGTCGCTCGTCGACTATCGAGGATGTTAAAGCTACGGGGTACGCCTTGGCTCCAGGACGTTACGTCGAGGCCTCAGACATCGAGGATGACGGTGAGCCGATACTTGAGAAGATCGAACGCTTGACCGAGGATCTGCTACTGCGGTTCGACGAGTCAAACACACTTCAGGCTAACCTTCGTGAGCAGTTGGAAAAGGTCATACGATGAGCATCCTAGTCACCCGACCCTTCACCGAATTATTGTCCAAAATAGTGGACAACCGAGGCCGATCGTGTCCAACCTCGGATTCCGGATTCCCTTTAATAGCCACCAATTGCATTAAGCCAAACTCAATCTATCCAGTGTTTGAGAATGTTCGCTATATCGACGAAACTACCCGTCGAGATTGGTTCAGAGGGCACCCATTGCCTAACGATCTATTATTTGTATGCAAGGGGAGTCCGGGACGAGTTGCCATTGTGCCAGATCCGGTTCCATTCTGCATTGCTCAAGACATGGTCGCGATTCGTGCAAATCAAGATATTATCGACTACAAATATCTGTTTTACTTGCTGCGAGCACGGTCTACCCAGAAAAAGATTGAAAATATGCATGTCGGTACACTTATCCCGCACTTCAAGAAGGGCGATTTCGGAAAGCTTTCCCTCACATTTCATCAATCAATCCCTGAGCAACGTTCGATTGCTGGCGTACTTGAGGCAATCGACTTAAAAATCGAGTCGAACCGGGCGCTTGTCACAGATGTCGAGGCGCTCATGCAGTCCATCTTTCTGTCCAGCACGGAAGGCATGACTCCCATACCGTTGTCGCAAACAGCGGAGTTCTGGAATGGTGGAGCATTCACAAAGAATGCCAGCGGGAGTGGGCGAGTGGTAGTTCGAATAGCGGAATTAAATTCAGGAATTACCGGTTCCACCGTATTTAGCGATTCCGATGTGCCATCTAAGAATATGGCTACCTCAGGAGACATACTCTTCGCATGGTCGGGTTCTTTAACTCTGCATCGATGGTTCCGTGAAGACGCAATAGTGAATCAGCATATTTTCAAGGTAATACCAAAAGACCCCTTCCCACCTTGGCTAGTATTTCAACTAATAAAAAAGAAGCTTCGAGAATTTAAGGGTATTGCAGCAGACAAGGCCACTACAATGGGTCACATCCAGCGAAAACATCTCGACGACCCAGTTCTGGTCCCCGATCAAGGGACGGTAGACGAGTTGAATCCGGTCATGTCTTCCCTCTGGGAGAGATGCCTGATCGCAGAGGTGGAATCCGAGCGACTGATGGGTCTTCGCGAAACACTTAGCCCACAATTACTTGCCGGGATTGTGCGCGTGCGTGATGCCGAAGAGTGGATCACGAATCCGCGAGCGCCGACCAGTAAGCAAGGCGCATCGTGACCACCAGTTCAGGGCTCGAAGCCCGCACCCATACCTGATCTCAGATAAAGCATCTAAAACGAGCTGACATCAAGTCTCAAGCGGTACTCCGCAACGGATACCTACATAGGATCACAAGCAGAACAGCATGTTCCGCTGTGGGCAGTTTCGTCGATCGTCATGGACGCCCGATAAGTGCTTGGCTAACTCGCACAGATCGTCCTCAGGGGCGTGCCCGTATTGGCAACCATGTTGCGAGGCCTCTCGAGCAGTGTGGACGAGCTGCTCGGGAAGGAAAGCGACACCAGCGCCGAGTTCGTAGTCAGCACGCGCAGAACCTCAGCACAATGGCTGAAGCCGGTACCGGTACCGGAATGCTCAGCCTCGACAACCCCGACTGGACCGCACGCAATTGCCTTGTGGCATAAGAATGTGCTGGCATCGACTGGGAGCAAGTCACGCACTGGAACGTCTGCCCGTTCCCCACAGCCAATACCAAGAACGGGGCGTCTCTCGCTGCGGAGCGTGTGCGCGGAGCACAGCGGACCCGAATGCTGCTTGCGTTATGTCCGGAGATCGAGATCGTGCTTCCACTGGGCGAAGCTGCCAGTGACGGATGGAAACGAACTGCGGTCAACCGAACGACTTTGCAGGACGGCTAATTCCGTACTGCGGAAACCGAGGGTTGAATTCGATCAAAGGGAACAGAGACCTTTTCGGCGGAGCCATCCGTGACCTCAAAGTCATGCTGGGCTAGCTTCAGACCAACCCAGAGGACACCCATGAATGTGCACGCCACGGTATTCGTCGACCTACGAGCCTGTTTGTTCCACGCCACGGCGAATTGTTCGGAGGGTGCACAAGCAGCTCACTGGTGCTCCGCGTCCAGTGCCTATCGCAGTCGACTGTTGCCATGCGGCGTCTGTGCGAAACCGCTGATGAGTTCGCTTCGTGAACAGCTTGGAAGCATCCCGAGCGGCGCTCGACGAAGCCTGAGGCTTCCTGCTGTCCAAAAACTTCCAGGCCGGACTGATGAGGACGACATCGACACGAACGTGCCTGAAATCTTGCGGTACGGCGAACCGGACGCTCCCAACAACCTACTCTTCCAAACGCGTTCGGCACTGGGATGGGCACGGCATCCTTCGGTCGTGACCCGGACGAGTTTCTGGGCGGACCGACCGATGACGACAACGACTGGCGCGGAGGCAACGCGATGTATGAGTAAACCGTCGTCTCAGCGGAACTCCGCATCAGTTGCATGCGAAGGGTCGCGAAACCACAGCGGTGCTGGACCGGCCCGCCGCGGTTTGCCGTGCAGAATCGTCCGGGAAAAGCCACGTCGTCATCGACATGGACATGGAGAACAAGCAGTGGGTGAAAGAAGCACTATCCACGCGTTCAATGACGGTGCCGACGGAGATGTTGCGCGACGTGACGACGAGACGTATCCGGTGATCGTAGTGTCGGTCTCCTTGCGCTACCAATACGACCGGAACCAGCTTGGACGCGCCGGGCAGAAGATGCTCGAACCAGGCGAAAGACGAGAACCGATGCGGTCCGCAGCGGATGAGGCCGCGGAGTTGATCCATTGGTTCTACACAGCATCGCAGATCGCTGACAAGGCTTCCGACCAAGCGCGACTGGACCGGAACAGACAGCGCGGAGCAACTGGTAGCGCCAAGGTCGTGGGCAGCCGACGGTGGATGGCCGACGCCACAGACACTTGGCGCGTGTAGCTCGAAGTGAACGAGCGCGCCGAAGATTAAACGGTCGCTTCATCGAACTGCAGGTAGATCCCCTTAGTTCGGGTTTTTCGTCGAGTTGGAATTCGACGTCAGGCAGGAAGGGGTCGATCCTGTAGCTTCCGCAGTGAAGGTGTAACTTGCCAGGTGATTCCGCAGTGAGCCTCAGGTGTGGCCTGAACAGCGAGTTCTCGAAGTTGTAGCACCTGCAAGCCAGCCAAATGTACAAAACAAATTTCTGAAGTTCCTTAGGATCCCGACCGAATGCCGAAGACGGCCCGATCTGCTCTACTGGGGGGCTGATCGGCTCCTGAAGTGCTGGTGCTTTCCGATCGACTCGATCAACCGCTGCCTGGTTGCGTTCAAGTTCGCCAACCGTCGACTGATAGGCGCCTGGGGTTGCTTGTTGATCTCTGCAATGTGCTTCTCGACTCGAGCAAGGTCGGCCCTCAGTTTGCGGACCTTCTGTCCCGACGTCGATGATGGCGCAGGTACGGGTTTCTGAACTCGCGCGCCTGTGGAACCCTTGGACGTCGCTTCTTCGCGGCAACCTGTTTGCGCGATGGCGCGGCCGCCTTCCTCACCTTGTTCAGTCCACGTTGAGCACTGGCCGCCCTACTGCGAATGTCTGCCTCTGCGACAGAATCTGCTGCCAGTGACCCACCAAGGGGTCTCAGTCCATGCAATGCGAGATGTCTTGTCGCCTCGAGAATGATCTTTTCGAGGTTCTTGCACCGCTTGCATCGACGCGGGGTCGAGGCATCGACCTTGCTCGTAGACCCACACCACTGACATGCCTGCGTTCTGGGTTTCGTCGTCACTTTCGGTAGTGCGAACTCCGGATTCGAACCCTTCACATCACGCCCACCCCACGGGGGCGCGTACGCGCCCGGTGGATTTCCAGTGTGCAGTCGAACTCGGCTTCGCGCCATCGCCTACCTCAGCTCCAATCCATGACGACCGGCCCCAACCGGTGTCTTTGCGTGAACGTTCACGAGTGCCGAACCCAGCTTGGAGCTAGGCCCGACACTCGTGGTTGACAATCCGAATCCGATCTTCGAGAGACCGCGTCATCGGATCATCTCAGCGCGACGCGAGTCCCGCCAGAGAACATCGAATCGTGCAGCTCGATCTCCGCCGGAACCGCGCCCACCGGCATGTCGAACACGACCTTCATGGTGACGCTGTTGCCCGGGTTGATCTCGTCCCAGATCGCGACATCACTGTCGAGGCCGATCGCAGCAGAAGTATCCGCACTGAACTTCCGTCCCTCGGCGTCGTACAACTCCTGCGAATCGGGGCTGAGCCCCTTCGGCTCGGCCGATGTGTTGTGGACAGAAACGGTGACAATGGTGAACTGGCCCTGAGCTTTCTCCACCAGGTACGGGTTGTCGCCAACTTCGCTGAGCCCGGTCTCCACGTCGGTGACAGTGAACTCGAACTTGCCATCACGCACCGGGGCACCGAGACCCGGCAGGGCGGCCGGCGGGGTGCCTGCACTGTCAGAGGCGTCCTCGACGACGACGGCTTGGGCAGGTGCTTCGGTCTTCGGTTCGGGATCCGAGAGGTTGGCAAGGACTCCGAAGGCGACCAGAACCGCGGGGATACCGACCCAGGGCCACTTCTTCGACTTCTTCTCCGTTGGTGCTACTGGCATGTTGGTCATGATGCTTCTCTCTTTCATGGGATAGATGTGGTGTCAGCCGAGCTAAAAGGCAAGGCCTGCTTCGGCTTCGGCTTCGGTATAGGTGAGCTCGCCGCGGTGGCTGACTTCGACCTTGTAGAACTGACTTCCGCGGGGAACGGACGGCACGGTGAAGGCCAACGAACACCCGCTGGCACCGCCGGAGCTCGTGCCGATGGCGCCCTTGGCGAGCAAAGTGCCGGCCTCGTCCATCACCGTCACCGCAACGCCCGGACCGATGTCCTTGTAGCCGCCCTTGCCTGCACACTCGTAGCCGTCGGGCAGCCCGGAGGTCGTGATGTTGTCCTCGAGGGTGATGGCGCCCTGGATTTCGAAGGTGTCCGGCGCCCGATCAGCTGTGAATGCAACGACGGCCACACCGATGATCGAAGCGATGATCGCGACCGCACCTGCGCCGACGACAGCTGCCAGAATTATCGGGCGACGTGACCTCGAGTTGGTGGCCGGCAGTGGTTCCGGTTGCGGTTCCGGTTGCGGCTCTTGTAAATCCGGGACTGTCATCCAGTGCTCCTTGATAGCGGGTGTCTGACCACAATCTTGTGGCCCACCCGTCCACGAGCCGCATCATCACGTGATAACGCCCCTTATCGAGTGGCACGGATTGCGTTTCTGGATTCCACATATCCTTCGACAGTCGAACCAGTTACGTCACCGACCAACCGTTACCGTTTAAGTTGGACAGCATGGGAGCACGAATGAACTCGCACGGACCGTCGGAGGACGACTGGGAGCAGATGGCACTAGACGACCTCGGCGAACTCGGCTGGCGTCACATAAATGGAGCCGATATTGCGCCGGGCACCGGTGAACGGGCCGGATGGGACGAGTTGCTCATTCGGCCTCGACTGCGCGCCGCTATCGCCAAGTTCAACCCGCATCTTCCGTCTTCGGCCGTCGACGATGCAGTAGCGATAATCGCGACGGCCGGGTCCACCGATGCCATCTCCGAAAACGAAGTGGTGCACGGCTACCTGACCCAAGGTCTGCGGAAGGTGCGCTATATCAACGAAGATGGCGTCTCGGTGACCCCCACCGTCCGACTGCTGTCGATGGACCCCGACGAAAACGACTGGCTCGCCGTCAATCAAGTCACAGTGTCCCGAGGCGACTACAAGCGCCGATTCGACATCGTGCTCTATCTCAACGGAATGCCTGTCAGCATCGTCGAACTGAAGAAGGCCGGCAACGCGCACACAAGCCTCGCGCAGGCCCACGCCCAACTACGAACTTATGTGCGGGAATTCCCTCTGGCGTTCAGATTCTCCGTCTTCAGCCTGGTGTCCGATGGCATTACGGCCCGGTACGGAACTCCGTTCACCGCCTTCAACCATTTCTCTCCGTGGAATGTCGACGACGACGGAAAACCGGTTACCTACGACGATTCCGAATACACACCTCTCGGCGTGGCGCTCTACGGTCTCTACAACCAAGAACGCTTCTTGCAGCTGATGCGAGACTTCACTGCCTTCGACAAGGGAGACACCGGCCTACTCAAGCGAATTGCCAAGCCGCACCAGTACTTCGCCGTGAACAAAGCAGTCGGTTCGACGGTGTTGGCGGTCGAGAGCAACGGCAAGGCCGGCGTGGTGTGGCACACGCAGGGATCGGGCAAGTCCATGGAGATGGAGCTGTACGTCAACCAGGTGGTCCGCCACCCCAAATTGGCGAACCCCACAATCGTCGTCATCACCGACCGCAACGAGCTCGACGGACAGCTCTACGAGACTTTCGCGTGTTCTCAGCTCCTGCCCGAAGCACCGACACAGATCCGCAAGCGCGAGGAACTCCGACAAGAACTATCCGGACGTAACACCGGCGGCATCTACTTCACCACGCTGCAAAAGTTCGGAAAGACCAAGGGCGAGCGTGATTCCGGCGAGAGTCATCCGCTGCTGTCCTCACGTCGAAACATCATCGTCGTAGTCGACGAGGCGCACCGCAGCCACTACGACAACCTCGACGGATACGCGCGACACCTGCGTGATGCACTCCCGCACGCCACCCTGATTGCGTTCACCGGCACCCCGATCTCCTTCGACGACCGAAATACGCAGGACGTCTTCGGCGACTACATCGACATCTACGACCTCACCCGCGCCGTCGAGGACGGCGCGACAGTTCCGGTCTACTTCGAGAGCAGACTGGTGAAAGTTGCATTCGTCGACGGCATCAGCGAAGCCGACCTCGACGCGTCTGCTGACGAAGCAACGGTCGGCCTGGACGACACCGAACGCAAACGTATCGAAGACAGCGTCGCCGTCATCAATGCTGTCTACGGCAATCCCGACCGACTGAAGAAGCTCGCATCCGACCTCGTCGAACACTGGGAGAACCGCCGCAAGGCAATGAGTCCGTTCCTCAGCACCGACGAGCACCCCGACACACCCGGAAAGGCGATGATTGTCGGCGCTACCCGGGAGATTTGCGCAAACCTGTACGCGCAGATCGTCGCCCTACGCCCTGACTGGCATTCCGACGACCTCGCCAAAGGCAAGATCAAGGTCGTCTACTCAGGCAACGCGACCGACGAGGAACCGATCAGCACCCACGTGCGGCGCGATTCGGCCAACGCGACCGTCAAGAAGCGCATCAAGAATCCCGACGACGAACTGGAACTCGTCATCGTCAAGGACATGATGCTGACCGGGTTCGATTCGCCGCCACTGCATACGATGTACCTCGACCGCCCCCTCAAGGGGGCACTACTCATGCAGGCCCTGGCACGAGTCAACCGCACCTTCCGCGGCAAGCAAGACGGACTTCTCGTGGCGTACGCACCCGTCGCGGACAACCTTGCGAAGGCACTAGCGGAATACACTGCGCAGGACCAGAAGTCGAAGCCTATCGGCCGCGATATCACCGCGGCAATCGATACGGCCAAGGACTTGGTCACCATCCTCGAGGGGATCTTGCACGGTTTCGACTGGCGCACCGCGCTGAAAACCGCCACAACGGGCCGCGCCTACTACGAAGCCGCGACGGCGACGGTGAACTACCTACGCGACCCACGCCTGCCCGAGAACCAGGTAGGGGACGGTGAGGAAACACTCGCTGCTCGCTACCGCAAATTCTCTTCCCAGCTGTCGCGTGTCTGGGCGCTCTGCGGCAGCACCGACGAACTGAGGGAGATCGCTCCCGTCGCGCGATTCTTCGAGGAAGTTCGCGTCTACATGGCGAAGTTCGATGCCGAAGAACGCCAGGCCAGAGGTGAAGCCGTTCCCGAGGATGTCCAGCGGGCACTTCGCCAGTTGATCGCTGCATCGGTCGAATCCGGTGAAGTTCTCGACATCTACGACGCGGCCGGCATGCCGAAGCCGTCACTGAGCGACATCAACGTCGAGTTCATCAGGAAGACCCAAGAGGCCAGGAACCCCAACCTCGCCATCGAAGCGCTTCGGAAACTCATCAACGACGAGTCGAAGGCGGCGACCAAGCACAACGTCGTCCGCCAGCGGGCATTCTCTGATCGCCTGTCGGAACTGATGCTGAAATACACCAATAGTCAGCTCACCTCCGCCGAGGTCATCGCCGCACTCGTCGAAATGGCCAAAGAGGTTGCTGCCGAGGCAGATCGTGGAGCGAAGTTCACACCCCCGCTGACGAGCGACGAACTGTCCTTCTACGACGCGGTATCGCAGAACCAATCGGCGGTGGATATCCAAGGTGAGGGAAAGCTCGCCGATATCGCCCGCGACCTCGTGGGGGTTATGCGTCGAGATGCGAAGACCGACTGGACCATCCGCGCAGACGTCAAAGCCAAACTCCGCTCACAGATCAAAAGGTTGCTCACCCGGCACGGATATCCGCCGGACAAGCAGCCAGAAGCGATCAAGCTCGTCATCGAGCAGATGGAGTTGATCGCCCCTGTCTTCGTGGCATCGGCTTGAGAGGTGCCCTCGTTCCCAGGACCTAGGCGCCGACGGACTGGGCGGCCGCCTGCACATGATGCCGACCCAGGGGAAGCATGAGCGGCTTTCCGGACGTCGGGTCGACGATGATGCGATTGTCCAACCCGAAGACAGTGCGCACGCAGTCCTCCGTCAATACTTCACTCGGGCTACCCGAGGCATGAATGTGCCCGTCCGCCAATGCAATCAGATGATCCGAGTAGCGAGCAGCGAGATTCAGATCGTGCAGCACCATCACGATCGTCGTGCCACGTCTGCGGTTGAGGTCGGTGAGCAGATCGAGCACTTCCACCTGGTGGCTGACGTCGAGGAACGTCGTCGGCTCGTCGAGCAGCAGTAGATCCGTGTGTTGCGCGAGGGCCATGGCGATCCACACGCGTTGGCGCTGACCACCGGACAGCTCGTCGACGGCACGGTCGGCCAACGCAGCGGTCTGGGTGAGGTCGAGCGCGTCAGCGACTGCGACGTCGTCGTCATGGGACCACCGCGCGAACATTCCCTGGTGTGGATGGCGTCCACGGCCGACGAGATCGCTGACGGTGATGCCCTCGGGAGCGATCGGTGACTGTGGGAGCAGACCGAGGACGCGGGCCAATGCCTTCGCCGGCAGTCGATGCACGTCACGGCCGTCGAGCAGGACATGCCCTTCCTGCGGCTTCAGCAGCCGCGACATCGACCGCAGCAGAGTCGATTTGCCGCAGGCGTTCGCGCCGACGATCGAGGTGATTTTCCCCGGAGCCACCGACAGGTCGAGGTCGCCGATCACGGTTCGGTCCCCGTAACCGAGGGTCAGGTGCTCGATCTCGAGTGAATGGGTGGTGGTCACAGTGTGCCTCCGACGCGGTTGCTACGGATGATGAGGTAGATGAGGTACGGCGCACCGAGGACACCGGTGACGATCCCCACCGGATAGCGGGTGCCCAGGCCATACTGACCGACGAAATCTGCCACGAGAACAAGCAGCGCACCGACGAGTGCAGCGGGAATCAACAGAGACCCGGCCGCTCCGACGATCCGCGCGGCTATGGGACCGGACAGGAAGGCCACGAACGCAATCGGGCCCGTCGCCGCCGTCGCAAAAGCGATGAGACCGACGGCCGCCACGATGACGATCAGCCGTGTTCGACTGACCCGCACGCCGAGCGCAGGAGCCATGTCGTCACCGAGCTGCGTGACGGCGAGGTTCCGGCTCTGCATCAACAGCACTGGCGTCAGGACAGCCATGGCCACGAGAACGGGTACGACGGAAGACCACGTTGTTCCGTTGAGACTGCCCGTCAACCACCGTGTCGCCTCCTGCAGATCCCATTGACCTGCGCGGGAGAGGATGTAAGCGGTGACGCTGTCGAGCATCGCGGCGATGCCGATACCGATGAGAATCAAGCGGGTACCAACGATCCCGTCCTTGAACGAGAGCACGTAGACCATCAGCGCCACCGCCAATCCACTGACGATGGCGAAAATCGATACCTGCGTCGCACCGAGTCCGAGGGTGACGATCGCGAATGCGGCTGCGGCACTGGATCCGGCGCTGATTCCGATGATGTCGGGACTGGCGAGTGGATTGCGCAGCATCGTCTGGAAGGTCACGCCCGCGATGCCGAAGCACAAGCCGGCAGTGATCGCGAGGACCGCGCGGGGAAGGCGAAGACGGCCGACGGTATAGCTTGCGCCGGCCACGTCCTGACCGAAAAGAACGCGGACTACCTCGCCCGGTGGATAGAAGGTCCGACCCACCATCAGGGTGACCGCGAAACCGAAAACGATGAACAGTGCCAACACTGCCATCGTCGTTCTGCGACGTGTCGAGCGGCTGCTGCGGCCGCGGGCTACCATCTCTACGGTGGTCTGATCTACGAGGCTCACAATGCGGATACCTTCTGGCGTCGAACGATGTAGATGAAGAACGGTGCTCCGACGAGCGCGGTGATGATGCCGACGTCGATCTCGGCCGGCCGGGCGACGATGCGTCCGACGATGTCCCCAGCAGTCAGAAGCACCGCCCCGCCGAGAGCCGAATACGGCAACAACCACCGATGGTCGACGCCAACGATCAACCGGCATACGTGCGGAACCACCAGCCCCACAAAACCGATCGGACCCGTGACGGCGGTGACTGCCCCACACAGAATGACCGCGCCTGCTGCCGCGGCCCCACGTGTGAGGGCGACGCGTTCGCCGAGACCGGCAGCGAGCTCGTCGCCCAGTGCCAGCGAGTTGAGGCCACGAGCCGAAGCGAGGGAGATCGCGAACCCGACGAGCAGAAACGGCAGGATCATCCAGATTCTGTCGAAGACCGCACCGCCGACGCCGCCGATCTGCCACGACCGGATGCCGCCTGCCAAGTCGCTGCGCGGCAACGCAATTGCACTGACGAAGGAAATGAGCGCAGCCGAGGTGACGGCACCGGCCAACGCCAACTTCAACGGCGTCGCACCGCCGCGACCGAGCGAACCGATGGCGTAGACGAACGCCGCAGTCACGGCTGCGCCGAGGATGGCCACCCAGACGAAACTCGTCGCCGCAGCGAGACCGAAGAACGTGATGCCACTGACAACCGCAAGGGAAGCGCCCATATTCACACCGAGAATTCCGGGGTCCGCCAACGGATTACGCGTCACTCCCTGCATGACCGCACCGGAGACACCCAACGCTGCACCGGCCAGGAGGGCCAGCACCGTGCGCGGAAGTCTCGTGGCCACCGCGGCCTGGTCGAACCCTTCCTTGGATCCACCCAGGGCCGCGATGACGTCGTCGAACCCGACCTCACGTGAACCGATCGTGATCGAGGCGAAAACCAACGCCACGAGCACTGCGGTGAGCACGATCAGTCCGGTCGACTTCAGCAGTGCCGGCTTTCGAACGGGTGCTGTTTCCGACGTCAGGGTCTGCGTCACTGCGCGGAGTCAGCTGCTCGATCCAGAAGATCCAGGTAATCCTCGAGAACCCAGGAGATCGACAGAGGAGTCGGATTCGATGCGGTGCCGATCGGGCCGTCACTGGGAAGTGCGACGATCGCGTCGTTCTTCACTGCAGGCATCTGCGAGAGCAGCGGGTCGGCCTCGAGCGCACTGACCAGCTCGTCGCCGCCGTAGGTGATGATGATCTCCACGTCGCTGAACGCATCGGCCTGCTCGGCGCTCTGCTTCAGGCTGAATTTGTCGGTCGACGCCGACGCCGCGGCGACGCTCGGCGGTGTCACCATCCCCAGGTCCTCGAAGAACTTCGTGCGCGTGTCGTGCGTGGTGTAGAAGCTGACCTCGCTCAAATTCGTCGTATCGACGTGGGTGAGGAACATTGCCGACTTGCCGGCAATCGCCGGATGCTGTGCCACGGCGTCGTCGATCTGTGTGTCGAGGTCCGCAATCAGCTGCTGGCCTTCCTCTGCCATCCCGAGCGCCTTACTGCTGACCGAGATCATGTCGCGCCACGGCGTGCCCCACGCGGTTTCCGGGTACGCGACGACCGGCGCGATATCGCTGAGCTGATCGTAAACTTCCTGCGTCAGACCGGAATACGCTGCCAGGATGACGTCGGGTTCGGTGTCGGCAACTGCTTCGAAGTCGACGCCGTCGGTCTCGTCGAAGAGGACCGGTGCGTCGCCGCCGAGTTCGTCGAGCTTCTTGCTGACCCAGGGGAGGATGCCGTCACCGTCGTCGTCACCGAAGTTCGCCGCGGCCATGCCGACCGGCACGATCCCGAGAGCCAGCGGCACCTCTTGGTTGGCCCAGTTGACGGTGGCGACGCGCTCGGGCTTGCTCTCGATCTTCGTCGTGCCGAGAGCATGCTCGATGGTGACGGGCGTCCAGTCCGCGCTGGTCGGCGGCGAGGTTTCGTCGGAGCTGCTGGATGAGCAAGAGGCCAGACCGACTGTGAGCGCGGCAGCCGCGGACAGAACGAAAAAGCGGGAGGCGTGGGACATGAGTTCCTTCGGGTTCTGACGCAGGGCGTCGCGCATAGTCCTGCGGCAGTGCAGGTTTCGGAAACCTGCGGACACCGAGCGCTTATGCAGCGACTCGGCTAAGCAAGGATTCCCTCACCTAAGATAGTGCACCCTCAGTAAGTACGCAATCGCGCCAAATGGACAGTCGTTGTAGCCGAACGGACACACCGTGGCCGTATCACTGGGCTCGAAACTGTCCAGGGCTCATACCGCTGACTCTCCGGAACGAAGCACCGAACGCGCTCACGGACCGGAAGCCCACCGCGACGGCTATTTCCTCGATCGCATCGCCTCGAGCCAGCATGGACATCGCGTGCTGGGTCCGGACACCCGCGACCCACTCCCTGAAGCTCGAGCCGGTCTCGGCGTGAAAAACGCGTGTGATGGTTCGAGTGCTCACGTTCAGTCGAAGGGCCCACTGCTCGAGCGTCGTCGAATCGTCGGGGCGATCTCGAACAGTGCTCACGATCGGTGCCAGCAGCTCGGACTCCGGTATGCGGATGAGCAGTTCCCGGGCTGTGGGGGCGAGAACATCGAGCACCATCGCCTCCGTCGTGACACGCGAGGAATCCGACAGCGGCTCGGTATTGAGACGATCGAGCAGCAACCGAAGCATCGGGGTGATATCGACGCCGACGGGATCGGGTGCGATCGCCGGTGCATCCTGCACTCGAAATTGGGCCGTACGCATCCGAGTTCCGGATGGAAACCACCCGGAATGCAGCAGCCCCGCCGGAATCCACAGGCCCACCGTCGTGGTGATGGTCCAGATGCGGGAGCCGATAGTCGCGGTGGATGCGCCCCACTCGTTCCACAGCAGCTCGTGAGTGGGATGCGAATGCTCCTCGAACCAGGTGTCGGTTGTGATTACCTCGTCCCAACCGTCGATGACATACGGCATCGCGATCTCACCGGCCGCGTAGATCGGGAGCGTGCGTGTGTCCATCGTCGTCACGCCCACGAGGATGCCATGGCCGGCGATAACCTCAACCGGGAGATACCACTCGACGAAGGAGAAAGATATGAAGAAGATGTCCTTGACGGCATTGGCCCGCGAACAGGTCGCAAGCGCGGAGCGGGCCTCGAGTGGTCGCGCTGCTCACACCGTGTTCGGGGGCCACGAGCACGTCCTCCGGCAAACGGTGATCGCGCTCGTCGCCGGTCAGACACTCGCCGAGCACAACAATCCAGGAGAGGCGACGGTCCACGTTCTGCACGGCCGGGTCCGCCTCACCGCAGGCGAGGACGCCTGGGAAGGATCGACCGGAGATTTGATCATCGTGCCCGACTCGAGTCATGCGCTCGAGGCGATCGAAACCTCGACGATATTGCTTACCGTTGCGAAAATCCCTGCGCCGTAATTGGTTTTATCAATTCGAAACACTCTCGCGACTGGCTTTATTTTATTTTATGGGTATGGTCGGTGTCAGATCGTGATTGCCACTTCGAAAAGGGAGCGTCAATGGCTGAGAAAACGGGACGAAATCTTCGAAAACCCGCGCAGAGCATCAAAGAGCGTCGCGCAGAGAAGCGCGAAAAGAGCAGAGAGTCAACGGAATTGCTGACCAAGCGTAAGCGCTGAAACAGCAGATAAAGCCGGTCGCACCGAATTTCCATTCATTTCAGGTGAATAAGCAAATTCCGACCGCACCCGAAATCACGTCATCGGCGTCGGTGTCACTTAGTTCCCGACGCCGATGACGGGGAGACCCCGGAGTAAGAAACTAGATCTGCCTCACAAGATCGACCGTCAGTGCAATGAGCAGAAGAACTTTGGCTACCTCGAGGACGATGTAGATCAAGTGAGTCTTCGAGCGCGGCACATCCTCGCCTGCGAGAACCCGATTCGACCTCTTGGTCAGCGGCGGACGAACCACGACGACTTGGACGACAAGGATCGTCGAGACGAGCACGAGTAGAAGCCAACCGTCGACGTCCGCGTAGAGCCACGCGATCGACAGGACGACGGCGAGTAAGACCTCGAAGACATTCAACGCCGCGAACACCTTGCGGCCGATACCGAGACCGATCGCCAATGTCACCCCTGGTGCTCTGAACTCGAGCGGTGCTTCGACGAACGAAATCGCGACCACCATACCCAGCCAAAAAATGGGCACCACCAGTTGAATATCGCGCGCGAGACCCACCGCCGCCCCCTGTTACCCTCGGCCTTCACCTGGGAAGGTACCGGTCGCGGACCTACTTCAGGACGATATTGACCATCCGGCCCGGGATGACGATGACCTTGGTCGGAGCTTTGCCCTCGAGGATCGCGAGAATCTTCTCGTCCGCGAGGGCAGCCTTCTCGACGTCGGAGTTGGTGGAATCGGCGGGCACGCTGATGCGGCTACGCACCTTGCCGTTGACCTGGATCGGATAGTCGACAGTGTCGGCGACGAGCCACTTCTTCTCCACCCGCGGGAACGGACCATGCGCGAGAGAACGATCGTGCCCGAGCTGCTTCCACAGCTCCTCGGACAAGTGCGGTGCCATCGGGGCGAGCATCAGCACCAACGGCTCGACCACTCCGCGTGGTGCGCCGGCCGGATACGCCTTGGTCAGGTGGTTGGTCAGCTCGATGAGCTTCGCCCCGGCCGTATTGTCGCGCAGCGCAATGTAATCGGCCTCCACACCCTCGATCACCCGGTTGAGGACGCGCAGGGTGTCCTCGCTCGGCTTCTCGTCGGTGACGCGGACAGCACCGGTTTCCTCGTCGAGGACCAGTCGCCAGACGCGCTGGAGGAATCGCTGCGCACCGACGACGTCCTTCGTCGCCCACGGCCGTGATGTATCCAGCGGGCCCATCGACATCTCGTAGACACGCAGGGTGTCGGCGCCGTATTCGGCGAAGATGTCGTCGGGGGAGACGGAGTTCTTCAGGCTCTTGCCCATCTTTCCGTACTCACGGTTGACGGGTTCGCCCTGGTAGAACCAGCCGCCGTCGCGCTCTTCCACCTCTTCTGCGGGCACGTAGACTCCGCGCGCGTCGGTGAATGCGTATGCCTGGATGTAGCCCTGGTTGAACAGGCGGCGATACGGCTCGCTCGAACTGACATGACCGAGGTCGAAGAGGACCTTGTGCCAGAAGCGCGAGTACAGCAGATGCAGCACCGCATGCTCGACGCCACCGACGTAGAGATCCACCCCGCCCGGATCGTTGGGTCCGTGGATCTCCGGACGCGGTCCTACCCAGTACTTTTCGTTCTCGGGGTCGGCGAAGGTCTCGGAGTTCGTCGGATCGATGTAGCGGAGCTGATACCACGAGCTTCCTGCCCACTGCGGCATGACATTGGTGTCGCGGCTGTAGGTCTGCAGGCCGTCACCGAGATCGAGTTCTATCTCGACCCAGTCGGTGGCCTTGGCCAGCGGCGGCGACGGTTCGGAGTCCGCATCGTTCGGATCGAACGAGACGGGGGCGTAGTCCTCGACCTCCGGAAGCTCAACCGGCAGTGCAGATTCCGGTAGCGCGTGCGCATTGCCGTTCGAGTCGTAGACGATCGGGAACGGCTCGCCCCAGTAACGCTGGCGGGCGAAGAGCCAGTCACGGAGCTTGTACTGAATAGTGCCGCGGCCCTTGCCTTCTTCTTCCAGACGGGCGATCACGGTGGCCTTGGCTTCGTCGACCGGGAGGCCGTCGAGGTACTCGGAGTTCACCAGCGGACCCTCGCCGGTGTAGGCAGCTTCGGTGACGTCCCCACCCGAAATGACCTCACGAATCGGCAGGTCGAACGCGGTGGCGAAATCCCAGTCCCGCTGATCGTGACCGGGAACGGCCATGATTGCGCCGGTGCCGTAACCGGTGAGCACGTAGTCGGCGATGAACACCGGAACCTGCTGACCGTCAACAGGGTTGACCGCGTAGGAGCCGGTGAACACACCGGTCTTCTGCTTGTTCTCCTGGCGCTCCAGGTCGGATTTCGCGGCGATGGCGGCACGGTAGGACGCAACTGCCTCGGCCGGGGTGCCGGCGCCGCCAGTCCACGAGGTCGGGAGGTCGGCGGGCCACTGCGCGGCGGTCAAACCGTCGACCAGTTCATGTTCGGGCGCGAGCACCACGTAGCTGGCACCGAACAGCGTGTCCGGACGCGTTGTGAACACCTCGACGTCACCGACCGGTGTGCCGAATGCCACCTGGGCTCCGCGTGAACGTCCGATCCAGTTTCGCTGCATCGTCTTGACCTTCTCGGGCCAATCCAGGTACTCGAGGTCGTCGATCAGTCGATCCGAGTACGCGGTGATGCGCATCATCCACTGGCGCAGGTTCTTACGGAAGACAGGGAAGTTACCGCGGTCACTTCGGCCGTCGGCGGTGACCTCTTCGTTGGCCAGCACCGTACCGAGACCGGGGCACCAGTTGACCATCGAGTTGGACTCGTAGACCAGACGGTACGAATCGAGAACGCCTGCCCGTTCGGTCGCCGACAGCGAGGACCAGTCTCGGCCGTCGTCCAACGAGCGTGAACCGTCGGCGAACGACGCTTCGAGCTCGGAAATCGGACGCGCCTTCGCCTGATCGACGTCGTACCAGGCGTTGAAAATCTGCAGGAAGATCCACTGCGTCCAGTGGTAGAAGTCGACGTCGGTCGTCGCGAGCGAGCGGCGACGGTCGTGGCCGAGGCCGAGGCGCCGCAGTTGGCGTCGCATGTTCGCGATGTTGGCTTCGGTGGTCGACCGCGGATGCGTGCCGGTCTGCACCGCGTACTGCTCGGCAGGCAACCCGAAGGCGTCGTAACCGAGGGCGTGCAGAACGTTGCGTCCGTGCATCCGATGGAACCGCGCGAACACATCCGTGGCGATGTAGCCGAGTGGGTGACCGACATGCAGCCCACTGCCCGATGGGTACGGGAACATGTCCTGGACGAACAGCTTGTCTTTCGGTACGTCACCGGCAAGCGCACCGACCGGGTTGGGGGCGTCGAAGATCCCCTGCTCATCCCACAGGTCTTGCCACTGCTGCTCGATACGCCCGGCCACATCCGCGGTGTAGCGGTACTCGGGTGCGGTCTCGGAGGGCGTATCAACTGGATCGGTCACACCTACCAGCCTAAGGCGTGAGCTGGGCCGACTGGTACTTCGGCCTCGTGGAGACGTATCGTGGCCACTGTGCTCATCGTGTCCGTAGTGATGTTCGTGCTCGCTCTCGTCGTCGGCGCAGTCGCCACCGCCAGTCTTCTGGGCCGGTTGCCGCGCAATCGTTGGGCCGGTGTGCGTACCCCCGAGTCGATGCGCGACGACGAGACGTTCGTCATGGCCAACCGTGTCGCCGGACCGACCAACGCCGCAGCAGCGCTTCTCCTGCTCATCGGCGGCGCTGCCAGCCTGATGCTCAGTGGCGCATTTGCCGTCGTCGCCGTCGTCGCGTGCGTGCTCGCAGCATTCGTCACAGCAGGTATCGGTGGTTCCATCGGAGCGCGGGCCGCTGCCGCCGCGCCCGTCCCTGTCGCCGAAGACGGCTGCGGACATTCGTGCATCTCGTGCACCCTGAAAGACGCGTGCCAACCGAGCTGAGCGCGAGATGACATCACGAACGCAGGATGCCCGAACAGACAAAGTACGGACATTCGATCCCGCCGGAGTCGTCTTCGGCGTACTGGTCCCGATACTCGCCGCCGGACTCGGCGTCGTAGCGGCGTACCTATGGAAGTCGCGGCTCCCGCAGCAGATCGCGACGCACTGGAGCGGTACCGAGCCCGACGCCTTCACCAGCCCTACCACCAGCGCCTGGACCCTCGCAATCGTCATCGTGCTGGTCGGCGGCGGATGTAGCGCCGTCGCAGCACTGGCCCACGCGCTCCTGATCATGCGACGCACGATGCTGATGATCGGCTCGACGGTCGTCGGACTCATCACAGTTCTGCAGCTGGCCATTCTGTCCGGGCAGCTCGACGTCAGCACGGTCGAGGATGCCGAGGTGCCCAGTTGGGCATTGGGCCTGGGCACCCTGGTCGGGTTCGCGGTGGGAATTCTGGGAGCCTCGCTCCTACGCGATTACCGTGAACGCACGCCCGCGACGTCACCGCCGCCGGCAAGCCTCCCGAGAGCCGACTTCGACGGTCCGATCGTCCAACGCCTCGGTGCAGGTCCGGTCGCCGTGATCGTCCTGTTCGTCATTCTCGGCGCAGCCGCCGCATTCACCTGCTGGGTATCGAACTCCTGGTGGCCGATTGCCATATTCGTGCCGGTCTCGATACTTCCGTTGTCTCTGATGCGGTACCAGTTGGTCGTCGACGAGTCAGGGATCGGCGTGCGGAGTTTCGGCATGGCCGCCTTCGACTACTCGATCGACGAAGTGACCGGGGCGTCCATTCGCGAGGTCGATCCGTTCGGTGACTTCGGCGGATGGGGTCTACGCGTCAAGGGCCGAGGAAACTACGCCGTCGCGGTTCAGAAGGGGCCCGCCGCGTTCATCACCTTCGCCAACGGCCAGCGTCTGACCATCACGAGCGACCGTGCCGAAGAGATCGTCGGAGTCCTCAACACGCTCGCCTCGGGGCGCTGATCGCCGAAGCAGACCGAAAGCCGGTTTCGTCGGCTAATCTCGAACTGATTGGGTTAGGGATGGAGGCCGGAACGAACGACACGACACCGCCGTTCAGCGGTCGACAGTCGGAAACGAGTCGACCGACCAGTCACCGCCGACCGGCCATACACAGCGCCCGGGCCGCACTGATCGATTGGTACACCCAGCCCTTCGATTACGAGTGGACGAGCAGGCACAGATCCATACGTGGCCTCCACCAGCCGCTGCAATACGTCTTCGGTTCGGCAACAACGCTTTACGCAGTCGCATCTATTCTGATGCTGTTCAGTTCGCGTGGCCCGCACGGATTCGGCGCACAAGCGTGGATCTCGATTGTGCTGCTCATGCAGGTAGCCGTCGCACTACGTTGGTTCTTCGGTCCTCTGCCCGTCAAGCGGGACTTCATTGCGTATGCCATCTTCGGTGATGCCGGAACCGCCTCGGTGCTGATGCTCTACTCACCGTTCGGTGCGCTCGTCGGAAGCAGTCTCTTCGCATTGACCGGTGGCCTGTGCATCTTTTTCGTCAGCCAGAAATGGATGCTGGCTCATCTGGCACTGTGCTGCAGCTTCATCGCAGCCATGACGGTGCGCAACCTTCTCGGCGGCGACGAGGACGCCCCTACCGTCCTGGCTACGTCGTTGGTAATTTTCGCAGCCACCGCCGTGGTGCCGCTCCTCGCTCACATCGCATGGACCGCCATCGGTCGTGATGCTCGACGCTCACTGCTCGACCCCTTGACCAACCTGCTCAACCGTCGCGGACTCGACGATGCAGCCGAAGCACTGTGGCATAGAGGTCACGGTCGCGGGTTCAGCCTGACCGTCCTCGTGGTCGATATCGATCGATTCAAAGTCGTCAACGACTACTACGGGCATGACAGCGGTGACGCCGTGATCGTCCGCGTCGCCGACCGCCTGTCGATGCTGTTTCAGGAAGACGGCGTCGTAGCACGCACCGGTGGCGAAGAATTCATTGCCGTCTTCGTCGCACCGGACGCCATGGTTCACGAACGGATCGACGACGTCGTGAACACTTCGAACAATTCCAGCGACCCCATCCCCATCACTGTCAGCGTCGGCGCGTGCGTCCTCGCCTCGCCCTCGAGCCTGTGGGTCGACGGCCCCTCCGTCATCAACAAGGCCGGCCGGATCGCGGACTCGATGATGTACCGGGCCAAACTCGACGGTGGAAACAGAAGCTCGACGACCAAGCTCTGACAGCATGGTCGACGCCTTCTCATCCTGAATATTAGTGCGCTACTGCTGATTTCGTTCGCCGCAGCGGTCCGAGCGCAGCGAAGCGTACTCAGTTCCGCGTAACGTCGATCGGGTGTGAGGCCAGCATCGCCAACGGCATCGGCTGACGGCGCAGGACGTGCGCCCACAGATCCTGCCGCGGAGCTCCGATGACGTCGGATGCCAGGGCCGATACGACAATCCAGTCTTCTCGCTCGAGTTCGCTCGCCAACTGGCCGAATGTCCAACCCGAATATCCCGCAAAGATTCGGACGCCCTCGACGAGGGATTCGATCTCTGCCGGATCGGAATCGAGATCGACCATCACCACCCGGCCGTCGACGCGTCTGATTCCGGGGACACCGTCGATGGCGACGCCGGTTCGGACCGTGGCCAGACACAGGGCCGAATCACGCTTGACCGGTCCGCCGACGTACAGCGCCTTCGGTCGAGCTGCCAATTCCGTCCACTGCGGCAGAACATTCTGTACTGCAGTCTCACTCGGCCTGTTGATGACCACGCCCAAGCTACCCGCGTCGTTGTGTTCGATCACGTACACCACGGTTCGACGAAACGTGGGCTCGACAAGTTCGATCGAAGATACCAACAAGCTCCCCGGGCGCACCGCCTGATCGACCGATGCCATCTGGTCTTCGGGTTCTTCTGCATGCGACGCCATGGAGTCATTGTGGCACCGCCGACCACCCGTTGTAACGCATGGCATGCCACGCGTTTTCGGGCGCTACGTCAGCCCGGCAAGCTCGACCAAGAGTGCCAGCTGATGCTCGAACAGCTGGTCGCGGGCGCTGAAAGTCGACGATCCGTACTGGTCGAAGACGTCGAAACTCACGGCACCGAACAGCGACGCCCACACCAGCACTCCTCGGGCCAGCGCTTCGTCGGGCATATTCGTGCCCATTTCGTTACGAACCTCGACAAAATTTTGGTGCAATCCGGTCAGCGACACCGTGGTCGGCCGTTCGACCAACCTGCCGGAGCGCCAGGCCGCGTCGAAAATTTCGACGAGCTTGGCGATGACCCGGGTGCCGGGACCGGTCGTGTGCTCTGCAGGCGCGTGATATCCGGGCACCGGACTTCCGAACAGCAACGCATAGCCGGCCGGCTCGCGCAGACCCCATGCACGCACGGTCCGCCCGAGTACCAAAAATTTCTCGATAGGCGAGTCCAGTGCATCCACGGCCTCGTCCACCTCGTCACCGAGCTCGGTGTACGCGTCGACGACGAGGAGGGTGAGCAGTTCATCGCGGCTCTTGACGTAGCGATACACCGCCGAGGACACGACACCCAGGTCCCGCGCGACGGCCCGTAGTGACAGTGCCGCAGCCCCATCGACTGCGAGGTGTTCGCGTCCGATGCGAGTGATGTCGGCCAGCGTCCGAGCGCGCGCTCGTTCACGGGGAGTGGTCATGCTCCCTATACTAGAGCGCTGAGCGTTTTGGAGAGCACTGCTCTTGCTTTTCGATTCGAGCAGGCGCACACTCGAAAGAACAGAGAGCAGCGCTCACACTTTCGATGGAAAGAGTTACCGTGAACCCACTACATGTCGTCACCGGAGCCGGGCCCGTCGGATGGACCGTCGCGCAACAGCTTGCCGCCCAGGGACATTCGGTACGCATTCTCACTCGTTCCGGATCCGGACCCGAACACACCTCGATCGAACGACGCCAGGTCGACATCACGACCGGAGACCTCCGCGACGCATTCCGCGGCGCCACCGCCATCTATCACTGCACCCACGTCGCCTACAGCGACAAAGCCTGGCGCGCCCAACTCCCAACCATGGAACAGCAAGTCCTCGACGCGGCCGCCGGTACCGTCGTCGTCTTCCCGGAGAGCCTCTACTCCTACGGCAAGATCGACGGAACGATTCGAGAGGACCTGCCGCGCAACGCAACCTACCGCAAGCTCGGCGTCCGAACCGGACTACTCGCCGCCCGTGACGCCCACTCGACACCGACGATCAGCGTCGCGGCCTCCGACTTCTACGGTCCACGGGTACGCACCGCACACATGGGCGAACGTGTCGTGCCGAACATCCTGGACCACAAAACTATTCGAGTTCTCGCGAACGCCGAGATACCGCATTCCTTCACCTTCGTGCCGGACTTCGCCGCGGCAATGATCACGGCCGCAGCAGACCCCACGCTATGGAACACATTCCTTCATGCTCCCACCGCACTCGCGGTCTCCCAGCGAGAGATGATCGAACTCCTCTCCCGCGCAGCCGGAGTCGACGCACCTCGGGTCGGCACACTGCCGGCCTGGCTGATCCGAACTCTCGGCGTCGTCCCCGGGCAGATCCGCGAACTCGGCGACACTCTCTACCAATTCCAACACCCCTACCGGCTCGACAGCACCCGAAGCGAAGCGCTCCTCGGCCTCCATCCCACGCCACTCGAAGAAGGGGCAGCGAGCACTCTCGCGTGGTGGAAGTCGATTCACGTAGCCCCGGTGTCCTGACGATGCTCGGCTGAACCGCACCCTTCCCTGGGGCTAATATGCGGCAAGTGAGTGAAGAAACATTGCGGATGCGGCTGCGCACATCGCCCGGCGTCGGCAAGCTCACCGCGATCCGCTTTGCCGGTCAGTTCGGGGACGGACTGTTCCAGGCCGCGCTCAGCGGAGCGATCCTGTTCAACCCGGAACGCGAATCCAATCCAGTAGCCATTGCCGCAGGATTCGCCGTCCTGCTGGTTCCGTATTCGGTCATCGGTCCCTTCGCGGGCGCGATGCTCGACCGATGGGATCGGCGCGCGGTGTTGCTGTGGGCCAACGTCCTCCGCATGATCCTCATCGCGACCACCTCGCTTCTCCTGTGCACGGGTGGTGGCGAGACCCCGCTGCTGTTGCTGGCACTCACCACGGTCGGATTGAGCAGATTCGTACTCGCCGGAGTATCGGCATCCCTGCCCCACGTGGTGCGCACCTCGTGGCTGGTTCCGATGAATTCACTGCTCGCGACCATCGGATCGGGATTTGCCGCTGCCGGAGCAGGCACTGCCGTCGGGATCATCTCCTTCTTCGGAGCCGGAGACTTCGGATCCGGCGTGGCCGTCGGCGCAGCGGCAGTCGGATCCATTGTCGGAACGATCGCCGCAGCTCGGTTCGCACCACAGTCACTCGGGCCTGCCACGGTTGCCGAACCGACCGAGCACGCCGCACTACGGGCAATCGCCGACATTGCCGCAGGTCTCGGTTCCGGTGCTGCAGCGGTGTGGCGATCTCCGACGGTCACGGCGGCGCTGGCAGGTATCGGCGCGCACCGCATCGTGTTCGGTGCCGACACCCTGATCATGGTGCTCATCCTTCGCGAGCAAGGCTCGAGTTCACTCCCCGGCGGGCTTGCCGGCTTCGGAATCGCCGTGGGAGCAACAGCAGCGGGAATGCTCCTGGCCGCAGTCCTGACCCCGTTCGTCCTTCCACGATTCGGTCGAGTGCGGTCCATTGTCGGGGCGTTGATCCTCGCCGCAGTCGTCCAGGCGACGTTCATTGCCACCATGACCCAGACGAGCTTGCTCCTCGGCGCCTTCCTGCTCGGCGTCGCCGGACAAACTGTCAAGCTCACCGGTGATGCGTCGATGCAAACCGACATCGACGACGACCATCGCGGACGCGTCTTCGCCCTGCAGGACACCGTCTTCAACATCGCCTTCGTCGTCTCGCTCGCCGCTGCCGCGTTCGCGGTGGGCGCCGGATCGACCGACCTGGCCGGAGAGGCGTCGGCGCACGCCGTCGTCTACGCCGGGGTAGCGGTCTACGTGCTGGGCCTGCTCGCCGTCACCCTCAACAACCGTCGTGCTCGCGGCTCGTCACAGTGATACCTTTCTCCAGGACCGTACGGTCTGTTCGTTTCTCGCCGGCCCTAAGGACGAAGATGCGTACCCGATCGATCGTCGTAGGATGCGCGCTCGCCCTCGTGTCGAGCAGCGTGCTGGCAGCACCGGCGAACGCGGCCCCGCCCGCCCCGGTCAATCAATGCGGAGAGACCGGCTTCGATCCCAAGGACTATCCACCCGAGCCAGTCGATCCCAACTCTCCGCCCGTGCTGCCGCCGGTACCGTCGTTACCGGACAAGTTCGTCATCCCGGTGCCGTATCCCTCCGTCGAACTGGTCCCGGTGCCCGATCCCGAACCCGACAACACCCGAGTCGACGCGGACCCGCTGCCCGATCCCTGCATGGACCCGTGCCCCGATCTCACCGACACCACCGAAGAACCCGCCGACGCGACCGGATCTGCACATCTCCCGTTCCCTCGCATCGAGATCGACCCGCAACCGGAGACCATCCCCATTCCCATCCCCGGCCCGCCCGCAGCACCGCAGGTACCGCAACTACCCGCACCTCCCGCCGTCGTGAATCCAGCCGAGGCGGGCCCGACTTCTCCAGCACCGAAACAGCCTCTGGTGGGCACCGTTTCGGTGATCTCACAGATGACCGGCCAGGGTTCGGTCAACAGAACGGACAAGCGCTGGCAGGTCGACGGCACCGACCTCGGCATCATGTGGGAATCGAAGCCAGGCGAGGTGGCCGTGGCCTTCGGTGACTCCTTCGGCAAGAGCTGGGAGTACGGAGTCGTCGGCGGCGACGACTGGCGCAGCAACGTCCTCGGCCACAGCACCGATACGGACCTGTCCGACGGCCTGACTCTCGACAGCATGGTGCAGGATTCCCGTTGCCACGCAGCCGAGTTGCTCAACAGTCGCAAGATCAAGAACTGGGAGACGACGGTCATTCCGACGTCCGGATTCGCCTTAGGGGATCGGCAGTACATGTCGTACATGTCCATCCGCCGCTGGAGCGTCGTCCCGGGTATGTGGTGGACCAACTACGGTGGCATCGCCTACTCCGACGACAACGGCTCCACCTGGGTCAAGGATCCATATGCCAGGTGGGACAACATGTTCGGCTTCTCCAAGTTCCAGGTGTCCACCATGGTTCCCGCCGGAGACTTCGTCTACATGTTCGGCACCGTCAACGGTCGGATCGGCACGGTCGGCTTGGCCCGAGTGCCGAAGGGCGACGTCCTCGACAAGACCGCCTACCAATACTGGGTCGACGGCACCTGGGCGCCGGTGGACTCCAACGAGGCAACCCCGATCGCCGACGGCATCTCGGCCGAGCTATCGGTCCGCTTCCACGACGGCCTGTGGCAGATGACCTATCTCGACCCGATCGCCGGCAATATCGTTCTCCGCGAAGCAAATTCACCTCAGGGAGAGTGGACCGCGCCGTCGACTCTGATTCGGACTGCGGAGTATCCGAAAGCCTACGGTGGATTCATGCACCCGTGGTCGAAAAACGGAGAGCTGTATTTCGCAATATCGGAATGGGACAGCTACAACGTGTACCTGATGAAGGCCGACCTCAACTGACCGATTGCGTCTTCCACCACTCGAGTAACGCGGCCTCGGCCTGCTCACGGGGGAGTGGCCCGTGATCGAGCCGCAATTCCTTGAGGAACTTCCAGGCCTTCCCGACGTCCGGGCCGGCCTCGATACCGAGCAAGTCCATGATGGCGTTGCCGTCGAGATCCGGGCGCACTCTGGCCAGATCCTCCTGTTCGGCGAGACGCGCGATCCGCTCCTCCAGATCGTCGTACGTCGCCTGCAACGCCGCCGCTCGACGCTTGTTCCTGGTGGTGCTGTCGGCGCGAACGAGCTTGTGCAGCTGAGGAAGTAGCTCTCCCGCATCCGTGACATAGCGTCGGACCGCGGAATCGGTCCACTGTCCCTTGCCGTAGCCGTGGAACCGAAGGTGCAGAAATACCAACTGCGAGACGTCGTCGATCATTCTCTTCGAGTACTTCAGCGCGCGCATACGTTTGCGCACCATCTTCGACCCGACGACCTCGTGATGGTGGAAGCTGACACCACCGGCCGGCTCGTGCTTTCGCGTATCCGGCTTACCGATGTCGTGAAGTAGTGCAGCCCAACGTAATACCAGGTCGGGGTCACCGTCCTCGAGGTCGATGGCCTGCTGCAACACCGTCAACGAATGCCAGTACACATCTTTGTGCTGGTGGTGCTCGTCGATCTCGAGCTTCATCGCCGGCACCTCCGGCAGCACGTACGCCGCGAGACCCGTCTCGCACATCACGTCGATGCCGTCGATGGGGTAGTCACCGAGCAGCAACTTGTCGAGCTCTGCCTGGACGCGTTCAGCGGTGATCCGTTCGATCTGACCCGCCATGTTCGAAATGGCCTCGTGCACGCGCGGCATCAAGGTGAAGCCGAGCTGCGAGACGAATCGCGCCCCGCGCAACATCCGCAACGGGTCGTCGTTGAACGACTTCTCTGGAGTGGACGGCGTATCGAGAAGCCCTTCGAGCACTGCGTCCATCCCACCGAGCGGATCGACGAACTCCTGCAACCCGTCCGCGCCGAGCCGAACCGCCATCGCATTGACGGTGAAATCGCGTCGGATCAGGTCTTCCTCGAGGCTGGTTCCGTACTGAACCTGCGGGTTACGCGAGACCTGGTCGTACGAGTCGGTGCGAAAGGTGGTGATCTCGATGAGCTGATCGTCCTTCGCGGCACTGATAGTCCCGAACGCAATGCCGGTGTCCCATTGATTGTCGGCCCAACCGGACAGCAACTGCTGCACCACCTCGGGGCGCGCGTCGGTGGTGAAGTCCAAATCGCCGGACAAACGACCGAGGACCGCGTCGCGGACACTGCCACCGACCAAGTACAGCTCGTGCCCGTGAGCCGCGAAGCGATCGGCAAGCGGACTCAGCACGCCGGACAACTCTCCGAGGGTCGACGCGGCCGCCGCCATCAGTCTTTCCCGCCGGTCGTCGCTCGCGTCGGAATGTCGGGGTGTTGGAGACTGTTCGGCCACGTTGACAGAGCCTAGGCGAGAGGTAGTGATCACGAGTACGCCCGTCTCGGTGCGGGAGGAGAGATCGCCTCATTTTTCCAACTAGTATGGATTGGGTGTCTGCTGGCGAACGTGCGAACCGGAGCCGCCGCAACCCGCGGCGGCGAAACGCACGCGTCGACAGCGACAAGCCCAAACTCCGCACAGTGCGCGAAACTTCTGCCGGCGGCCTGGTCGTGGACGGTCTCGACGGCCCGCCCGAAAAACGCTGCGCCGCTCTCATCGGACGCACCGATCGCCGAGGTCGGCTGCTGTGGTCGCTCCCGAAGGGCCACATCGAACAGGGCGAGACGGCCGAGCAGACCGCCATGCGTGAAGTTGCCGAAGAAACCGGAATCCGGGGTTCGGTTCTGGCGACGCTGGGAAGTATCGACTACTGGTTCGTCACCGAAGGTCGCCGCGTCCACAAGACCGTCCACCACTACCTGCTGCGTTTCCTCGGCGGCGAACTGTCCGACGAAGACATCGAGGTCACCGAAGTGGCCTGGGTCCCGCTCAGCGAACTCCAGTCGCGGCTCGCGTACGCCGACGAACGAAAATTGGCCGCCATCGCCCATCGGCTCATCGAGGACATGCATCGACCCGATTCGCAGACACCCAGCCCTCCCAAGACACCTGGCGCTACCGCCGCCGGCAAGGAGTGATCGTGCGGCGTACCAGGGTCACTGCGGCGGCATTGACCGCATTCCTGCTTGTCCTCGCGCCGGCCGCTGCCTTGACGCCGGCGACGGCGATCGCGCAGGAGCCGTGGAACAGCGACCCGTCGACGTCGGCGGATCTCACCTACCAATCGGAGGACAGCGACCTCCCCGAGACTCGCCGGGGCACTCAGTTCCTTCAGCTGTCCATCGACACCGTCGCACCCGCCACCGTCACCACCACCAGTGAACCGTTCGTGACCGTGCGCGCCACCGTCACCAACACCGGCGACCGACGCGTCGACGACATCAGCGTCCGGATGCAGGGCGCTGACGCCGTCGACCGGCCCGAGAAGCTTCGTACGTCGCTGACCCTCGAACAAGAGCAGTTCGGGGCGGTCGGGGAGTTCCAGGACGTCGCAGAGAGCCTCGAGCGCGGTGCGAGCACCCAATTCGTGGTGTCGTTACCGCTGCGAAGCACCCTGGGGCCGTCGCTGGGCATCGATGCACCAGGGGTGTACCCGCTATTACTCAACGTCAACGGCACACCCGAGTACGGCGGCACCGCGCGACTCGACGACGCCCGTTTCCTGCTACCCGTAGCCGGAGTTCCGCGTGATCCGACCGCGCCGGACCCGACGGCCCCCGACGCCATCGCGCTCCCACCGAGCACGTCGAGCCCGATAGCGACGACCGTGATGTGGCCGCTGGCGGACAAGCCCCGACTCGCTGCGGGAATCCCGGGGTCACTCGAGGACAAGGTCCGACTCGTCGACGACGAGCTTGCCGAAGAACTCGCGACGGGTGGTCGGCTGGACAAGCTACTTGCGGCCGTCGAGTACGCCACGAGCGACCAACTCGATCCAGAGAACCGCCTCGCCGACAGCATGTGCCTGGCCATCGATCCCGACCTCCTGGTCACGGTCGCCAACATGGCTCGGGGCTATCTGGTGGTCGACGATCCGGCCGATCCACGTGGCGCGGCCCGCGACGGGACCGGAAGAGACGCCGCCGCGAGTTGGCTTTCCCGGCTCGAGCCACTGGCCGATTCGATGTGCGTCACCACCGTTCCATTCGCCCAGGTCGATCTCGACGCACTCGGCAATGTCGGCGACGCATCACTGGTATCGAGTGCGCTCGACTCTCCGTCGACCATCGTGGACTCGATCCTCGGAGTGACCTCGGTCCCCGACGTCGTCTGGAGTTCTTCCGGCCAGCTCGGCGCCCGCGCCGCGGCAACGGTGCGCTCCGTCGGGCCGCGGACTGCCCTGGTCGCCGACAACAGCGTGGCCCCCGCAGCGGCAGGCGGAGTTGCGCTGGTCACCGGCGGAAGTAGCGTCGACGCCGAATTGAAGGCCGCCGTATTCGACGCAGCCACCGCCACCGCACTCGCAGCTGTCGGGTCCGAGCCGTCGACCCCTGACTTCACTCCGGAAGATCAACGTTTCGACCTCGAGCAGGACTCACGAACCGCCCGCCTGCAGGACGCCGTCGGAGCCGTCGTCTATCACGCTCTCACTCCGCCGAACGGCACCCCGCGGAACTTGACGATTGCACCACCGCAGAACTGGAGCGCCGACGGTGACGAGCCCGCCGCGATTCTGTCGTCGATCTCCTCGATGCTGCGCTCCGGCCTCGCTTCACCGCGACCGTTCACCGAACTGCTGGCCGAGCTGCCTACCGGGATGCCCGTCGAAGCCAGAACTGTCCAGCAGGCAGGCAGGGACACCAACAACGAGGATCGTGTCCGCATCCAAAGTGGCCGGATCGAATCCTTGACCGGATCCCTGATCGACGACCCTCAACTGCCGTTGACACCGCGGCTGTACACGGCGCCGCTGAAGGAGGACCTGCTGCGCGCGCTCACCTCGGCAGGTAAGGACACCGACCCCGCCGATGCAGCCGAGATGGCGAGTATCCGAACGAGCAGTTCCGAGGAAGGCGTCGACGCGCTGTTCGACGCGGTGACGGTCCTCGCCCCAGGCGGGGTCTACACGTTGGCGTCGGAGCAGAGTCCCCTGCTTCTGGTCGCGCAGAACGATCTGCCGGTAGGCATCAACGTGCGGTTGGATGTCGATGCGCCTCCCGAGATGCGCATCACCGACGTCGGCGCCACCGCGCTTCCACCTCGAGGTAGCCGTACGATCACCGTTCCGGCAGAGGTCGACGACAGCCGCAACCTGTCCGTCGACTTTTCGTTGACCACCCTCGACGGGCAGCAATTGGGCGAAGCGTCGACAGTGTCCGTACGGTCGAATGCGTACGGACAAGCGCTGGCCATCATTACCGTCTGCGCAGGTGTTCTTTTGCTACTGCTTGCCGGACGCCGACTGTGGCACAGGTTCAGGGATCAACCAGACCCGGCCGACGAAGGGTACGAACGACCATGACCGGGAACATCCCGTACGAGGGGGACGTCCCACGCACGCGGCTGCCCGCAGCGCAGGTCTTCCGCCGAACCCTGGAGCCGTCAGCGGCACCCTGGGAACGCGAGCCGGCTCCCCGCGGTCCGTTCCGGGAGATGCGGAGCTATCCAGCACCGCCGTCCCCGGATGGTGGACCTGCCCCGGACAATTCCGTCACGCAGTTGATTCCTCGTTTCCGTGACGAGGACTACCCACCTGTCGTAGAGCCGACGCATTCTCCCGGTCCGGCCGAGCCGCCGGTCACCGAAAAGCAACAGAGTTCCCTGCTGGCCGCGACGGGGTCCATCGCGATCGCAACGCTCGTCAGCCGCATCACCGGGTTCTTCAAGCAGATCGTCATGCTGGGGATTCTCGGCGGCGCGATCGCGAGTTCGTTCACCTCGGCGACGATCCTCCCGAACATGATCTCCGAACTGGTTCTCGGTGCCGTGCTCAGCGCCATCGTCGTTCCAGTTCTGGTCCGCGCCGAGATGGAGGATTCCGACGGTGGAGCGTCGTTCGTTCGACGGCTTTTCACCATCGCATTCTCGATGCTGGCCATCGTCGCGTTGATCGCCACCATCAGCGCCCCCCTGCTCAGCCGCATGTTGATCGACGAGAATGCCAAGGTCAGCAGTGATCTGACCACCGCGCTGTCGTACCTGCTGTTGCCCGCCATCCTGTTCTACGGACTCTCGGGCCTGCTTACCGCCATCCTGAACACGCGCCAGAATTTCCGACCCGGCGCGTGGGCGCCGGTCTGGAACAACCTGGTTGTGCTGGGGATCTTCTCCCTCTACTTCTTCGTGCCGGGCGAGATATCCCTCGATCCGGTGCGGATCAGTGACCCCCACGTCCTCATCCTCGGACTCGGTGTCACCGCAGGTGTGATCACCCAGGTCGTAGCGCTGATCCCGGCACTACGTCGAGAAAAGGTCGACCTTCGACCACTGTGGGGAATCGACGCCCGACTCAAGACCTTCGGCGGGATGGCTGCCGCGATCATCCTCTACGTCGTCATCAGCCAGGCGGGGCTCGTGTTCGCCACCAGGATCTCCGCCGAAGCAGACGCCGCAGGTCCGGCGATCTACTCCCAGGCATGGATCCTGCTTCAACTTCCTTACGGCATCCTCGGCGTCACCGTTCTGACCGCCATCATGCCGCGGCTCAGTCGTAACGCAGCCGACGGAGACACTCCGGCCGTCGTGGACGACCTGTCGGTGGCTACCCGGTTGACACTGGTCGCGTTGGTGCCGATCGTAGTGTTCTTGACCTTCGCCGGCCCATGGGTCGGCGAGGCACTGTTCGGCTTCGGAAACTTCGCCGACGATGCGAGTCGGCTCGGCGAAGCCGTCAGCTGGTCGGCGTTCACGCTGATCCCGTACGCCCTCGTCCTGATCCATCTGCGCGTGTTCTACGCCAGAGAACAGGCATGGACTCCCACCTGGATCATCCTCGGAATCACGGGTGTCAAGATCGCGCTGTCGGCCTTGGCACCGATGCTGGCCAGCAACGACGAGCAGGTGGTGCTGATCCTCGGTGTCGCCAACGGACTCGGTTTCGTGGTCGGTGCATGCATCGGTGGCTTCCTGCTCCATCGCAGTCTCGGCAACCTGCGGATGATCAATATCGGTAAGACCATCTGGATGGTCCTGATCGCATCGGCCGCAGGTGGCACCGCCATGCTGGCCATCGACCGGATCGCCGATCTCGGCAACATCACCGACGCACTGGGACCCGTCGGTGCAATGCTCCGAGTTGGCCTCTGCGCCGTTCTGATGCTGTCGATAACCTTCGGAATCCTCTGGTTCGGCCGGATTCCCGAGGTCCTGGCAGTGACCGTCGCCGTCAGCAAACTGGTTCGACGTTTCCGCGGCAAGACGATCGAGACCCCCGATCCGACGCAAACGGCCGACCTCGATGCGACCGAACACATAGCGGTCGTCGGCTCGGGCCGTGCATGGGAGAATTCTCCCCAACCACTCCCGTACGCTGGACCGCGGCAGACCGGGACCCCGTACACCTCAGGTCCGCCGGCGGCACAACAGCCGCTGCGACATGCGACGGGACGATATGTAGGACAACTCGGGGCAGAGACGCGTGAAGGAGTGAGAGTGACCGACGACGATATGGCTGGGGGGCCGGCCGAGTCCACAGTGAAAGGCACCCAGCGAAATGCCGGCGGTGTCGAGGTGGACGATCGCGCCAAAGACGCGTCGGGCAAGCTCGAGCCTTCCAAGCCCACCACCCCTACCAAGGCCACCACGCCTACCAAGATGCCCTCACCGTTCAAGAAGTCGTCACCACCCGAGGAAGCGGAACCTTCCACAGCAGTCGATGCAACCGAGGCCACGACGTCGGAAGCATCTGCCGAGAAGAAGACCGAGCAGGCCAAGGCCGACTCCAAGGAAACTCCGACGGCCAGCAAGGTTGTTTCGGACGTGAAGGTCGATTCGGACGCAAAGAACACCACCGCCCCGGTGAAGTCCAGCCGAGTCGTCGCACACGACTCCGGTGCCGCTCCAGTCGGATCACCAGCGTTGCCACCCGTCGGACCGGGTTCCGAACCTGCACGGTCTCTTCGCGGCCCCAAGCTCATCCCGGGTGCTTCCGTGGCAGGCGGTCGCTACCGTCTGCTCACCCCGCACGGTGGAGCACGTGGCCTCAAGTTCTGGCAGGCCCACGACGTCAAGTTGGATCGCGAAGTGGCCTTGACGTTCGTCGACGCCGACCAGCAAGCGTCCTCGCTCTCGCCCGACCGTCCCGAGGGCCCTCAGGCAATCCTGTCCCGCACCCTGCGACTGGGGCGGATCAACTCCCCAGGTCTTGCTCGCGTTCTCGACGTCGTCCGGGGCAGCTCCGGCGGCATCGTCGTCGCCGAATGGACCCCTGGTCGTTCGCTACGTGAAATGGCCGACACCGTTCCATCGCCGACCGGCGCGGCTCGGGCCATCAAGGCCCTCGCTGCCGCCGCCGAAGCCGCACACCGAAGCGGCGGAGCACTGTCGATCGACCATCCGGACCGCGTCCGGATCAGCACCAGCGGAAACGCAGTTCTCGCATTCCCGGCGACGTTGGCCGATGCAGACCCGGGTTCCGATGTTCGCGGGCTCGGCGCGATGCTGTACGCCCTGATCACGGCGCGTTGGCCTCTCGCCGACGCCGTTGGAAAGACTCCCGGTTCGGATTCGGATTCATCGCCACGAGCGGTAGGCGGCATGCGTCCTGCGGACCGTGACGAGAGCGGCAACGCCATCGAGCCGCGTCGTATCCGACCCGACGTGCCCTTCGAGATCTCGGCAGTCGCCGTCCGTGCACTCGAGCAGAACAGTGGGATTCGTACGGCTGCGACCGTCCAGCATGTGCTGGATCAGGCTGCAGTCATCAACGACAAGACCGATCTGATGCCTGCACTGCGCCTCGGTCAGCGTGCGCCGGGTGCCTCCGGCCACTCGCTGGCCGACCCTGCGGAAATAGCCGCTCAACAATTGCGGTCGAAGCGCACCAACATCGCGCTTGTCGTGTTGGGCGCATTGACTGTCATCGTCCTCGGTTTCGCGGGTTACTGGCTCTTCACATTCCTCGCAGGTGACAGCTCCGACGAGCCGCTCACGCAGCAGGACTTCGGTCTCACCACCAGCGCGACCGCCCCTGCCACACCTGGTGCAGAAGACGTCGCGCCGCCGGCAGCAGCTGCTCCGACAGCGATCGACTCGGTCGAGGTGTTCTCACCTCAGGGCAGTGCCGACAACGCCGGTTCAGCAGGCAACGCGATCGACGGAAACCCCAGCTCCACCTGGACCACGGACGCGTACTTCCAGCCCTTCCCGTCACTCAAGGAAGGCGTAGGACTACTCGCAACCCTGCCGTCTTCGCAGGTCCTCACCAGCGCCTTCGTCAACTCGCCCTCTCCGGGTACCGTTGTCGAAATCCGTTCTGCCCCAAGCGATTCCGCAAGTCTCAGTGATACCACCGTCATCGGGCAGGCGACGCTCGGGAACGGCGTCACCGACATCCCGCTGACCGTTTCCGAGCCCACGACGCATGTTCTGCTGTGGATTACCGGACTCGGCAACGACGGCGGCCGTAACCAATCGACGATCGCTGATTTCGGCTTCACCGCGCAGCCCTGACGACGACTCCTGATTCACCCGCCGTCGACCTGCGAACGTCTCGGTTCGGGGGACGTTTCGTACTCGACGGTCTCTATGCCTTAGGCTCTCCGACAATGCGGTAATACGGGGGGAGCCGTTTTCGTATGGGGGATCTACATAAGGACTGGGCTGTCGGGGGTCTTCTCGGCGGACGCTCCGACGTCGAATTGCTGAGTGCGCACGTGGCCGGGGAGGCCGATGCGTTCACTTCGCTGGTACATCGACATCATGAGCACCTTTGGATGACCGCACGCCGAACCAGCTATACCAACGAGGACGCAGCCGACGCACTGCAAGAAGCACTCCTGTCAGCCCACCGCACCGCCGCCACGTTCCGGGCCGATGCAGCTGTACGCAGTTGGTTACACAAGATCGTTGTCAACGCATGCCTCGACCGCATTCGGCGTAACCGTTCGAGACCGACCGTGTCGCTCACCAACGAGGACGACATCGAACCGGTCGACGGTCGGGATCAGATGTCTGCCGCCGAGACCTCCATCGAGGTCCACAAGGCACTCATGTCGTTGCCACCCGAACAACGATCTGCCGTCGTGGCAGTGGACATGGAGGGCTACTCGGTTGCAGATGCCGCCCGCATGCTCGGTGTACCCACCGGCACGATCAAGAGCCGATGCGCCCGCGGACGGTTGAAATTAGTAATACAACTCGAGTATTTGCGGTACGAAGGGAACCGTTAGCGGGTTCGGCGCGTCTTACCATGTGTAGGCACGATTGCCCCGTAAACAAGACGGGCCGTGGGTAGAGCTTGCGCTGGGAGGAGACCGAAGTGGCATCGCACGGAACCGAGCCTCTACCCGTCGCTCCGTACTCACCCGACCTGTTGGCGGATCTCCATGCAGGCGTACTCGACGAGTCGGTCAGTGCGAAGCTCTGGCCTCTCGTTCGACAAGATCCGAGAGCGATGGAGGTCATCTCCGCTCTCGACGCGCTTTCTGCCCGTCTCGGCTCACTCGGAAGCGACTTCGACTCCGGTGAGCCGATGCCTCCGGACGTCGCCGAGAGGATCGATCGCGCGCTGATGTCCGAGCAGGAATCCTCGTTCGGTGACCGACCCGGTCGTTATTCACGCCGGTGGGCCTATACGGGTATCGGTATCGCTGCTGCGGCCGCGATCGTCGCTTCGCTTTCCGCCTTGCTGTTCGCCCGCCCGAGTGGGCCGACCGACCCCGACACGGTAGCCGCACCGGCATATCCACCCAGCCTGGTTCTCGATTCGAGCGGCTTGAACTCCGCCGATGTCCGCGACCTCCTCGGCCGACAGGATCCAACCGAACTGAAGGACGCCGGCAATCTTCCAGAGTGTCTGGCGGCCAACGGCTTCGACCCTCGAGCAATTCTGCTCGCAGCCACTCCGGTACAGGTCGACGGACGATCCGCAACCCTGCTCGTCGTGCCGCGTTTTCCGATGGACGGCATGACCGTACTCGTGGTGGGCGCGGATTGCGGAGACGGTAACCCGCAGACACTGGTCCGTCGCGATCTGAACTGATCTCGGATGCGCAGGAGAACTACCGGGGAACAACACCCTTTACGCTGGTGTTGACATAACCGGCGGGCGCACCAGAACTATGCCCCTCGACTTTTGTTTCAACGCAATCGGTAGACAGCACATTCGATCGGAAGGTCCGCATGACAACCCCACAGGTTCACGATCTCATCATCGTCGGCTCGGGACCGGCCGGATACACCGCCGGTGTATACGCAGCCAGGGCTGAACTCCAGCCGATTCTGTTCGAGGGAACTCAGTTCGGTGGCGCTTTGATGACCACCACGGACGTCGAGAACTTCCCAGGTTTCCGCGAAGGCATCATGGGACCGGACCTGATGGAGCAGATGCGCGAGCAAGCCAAGCGGTTCGGCGCGGATATTCGTACCGAAGACGTCGAAGAGATGAACCTCAGCGGCGAGATCAAAACCGTATCCGCCGGCGGCGAGACCTATCAGGCACGCGCGGTCATCCTGGCGATGGGCGCCGCTGCGCGATACCTCGGTATACCGGGTGAAGAAAAGCTGCTCGGACGCGGTGTCAGCGCCTGCGCCACCTGTGATGGATTCTTCTTTCGCGATCAGGACATTGCCGTCATCGGTGGCGGGGACTCGGCCATGGAAGAGGCAACCTTCCTCACTCGATTCGCACGCAGCGTCACCATCGTCCATCGACGCAGCGAATTCCGTGCGTCGCGCATCATGCTCGAGCGCGCAAAGGCCAACGACAAGATCCGCTTCCTCACCGACACCAACGTTCTCGAAGTCCTGGGCGAGACCTCGGTCACCGGGGTAGCACTCGAGAATGCGATCACCGGAGAGAAGACCACTCTCGAGGTGACGGGAATGTTCGTCGCTATTGGTCACGATCCGCGCAACGAGCTGGTCAAGGGCCAGGTCGAACTCGACGACGCAGGCTACGTCAAGGTCGCCTCGCCATCCTCGACCACGTCGCTACCCGGAGTGTTCGCCGCCGGTGACTTGGTCGATCACGTCTACCAGCAGGCAATCACCGCGGCCGGAACCGGCTGCACTGCGTCCATCGACGCTGAGCGCTGGCTCGCCGAGCAGGGCGACATCTCCTCGAACACGCTCGAGCACGCCGACCAGCCGGTAGACGTCGTCAACGCCTGAATTTCGTTCCCGAACTACTACACAACCAGGAGAAATACATGTCCGACGACAAGAAGACCGTCACCATCACGGATGCGTCGTTCGTCGACGACGTGCTCAGCAGCGAGAAGCCCGTTCTCGTCGACTTCTGGGCCACATGGTGCGGGCCTTGCAAGATGGTGGCCCCGGTACTCGAGGAGATCGCGGCCGAACACTCGGACAAGCTGACGATCGCGAAGCTCGACATCGATGCGAACCCACAGGCGGCTCGTGACTTCAAGGTCATGTCGATTCCGACCCTGATCCTTTTCCAGGGTGGCAAGCCGATCAAGCAAATCGTCGGCGCCAAGGGCAAAGCAGCACTTCTCAAGGACCTCGAAGCGGTCCTGTGATCAGGCAGACAACGCCTGAGCAGTAGCCGTCACCACCGCCGCGATCCGTCGGCTCTACCTGGCGGATTGGGGCTTGACGGTCACTTTCTGCGACAATTGGTCGATGTGCCGACAAGCTCGGCACATCGACTTTTGTATAGACCCAACCCCGAATCGGAACTCCCCGTTCCGGGGTTGCGGATACAGTCGTTGCAGCAATCAATCTCGAGATCGGAAGGTCAACTGTATGCACCGACTCAGTCACGGCGATTCTGGACCCGCCGTCGCGGAGGTTCGGAGCACGCTTGTCTCGCTCGGATTTCTGGTGGAGGAAACAGATCGATCTTCCGCGAACGATTCGACGCACTGGACTCCACCCGCATCCGACTTCGATGAATCCTTGGGTGGCGCCGTCCGCGCCTTTCAGCAATATCGAGGCTTACTGGTCGACGGTGTCGTAGGACCAGCTACCTACCGATCTCTGAAGGAAGCTTCGTACCGGCTCGGAGCTCGGACTCTCATCTACCAGCTCTCGGCTCCTCTGTACGGGGACGATATTGCGACCCTCCAGACTCGGCTGCAGGACTTGGGTTTCTATAGCGAGCGCGTCGACGGATACTTCGGGCCTAAAACTCACGAAGGGCTCTCCTCTTTCCAACGGGAAATCGGTTTGTCCCCAGATGGCATTTGCGGTCCGGCAACACTGCGTTCGCTCGAACTGCTCGGTACACGTGTCACGGGCGGATCACCACACGCCATCAGTGAACAAGAACTCGTCCGAGCGGCCGGCCCACAATTGACTGGCAAGCGCATCGTGATCGACCCCGATCTCGGTGGCGCCGATACCGGACGCATAGTCCACGGCATGTTCGGCCGAATCTCCGAAGCAGAAATTCTCTGGGATGTCGCCAGTCGCCTCGAGGGTCGAATGGCCGCCACCGGGATGGAGACGTTTCTGTCCCGTGCACGTGGAACCAATCCAAGTGTTGCCGAGCGTGCCGAGACGTCCAATGGCTTCAATGCGGACCTGATGATTTCACTTCGCTGTGCGTCGAGCCCGAATCCAGCCGCGAACGGAGTGGCAAGTTTCCATTTCGGCAACTCACACGGTTCGGCGTCCTTGATCGGCCAGATCCTCACCGGCTACATACAACGCGAAATCGTCGCCCGTACTCCGCTACTCGATTGCCGCAGCCATGGGCGAACTTGGGATCTGTTGCGGCTTACCAACATGCCGACGGTGCAAGTCGACATGGGTTATCTGACAAACACTTCCGACGTCGATGTTCTCAGTGATCCCCGATCCCGGGATATCATCGCCGAGGCAATTCTCATCTCGGTAAAGCGTTTGTACTTGTTGGGTCAAGACGATCAGCCCACCGGAACATTCACCTTCGCTGAACTCCTCGCCGAGGAGCTAGCTGCTGCAGATCGGAGCTGACGGAGGTCGCGCTCAGCAACCTCCGCTCATCTGACTCCGACGGTTTCCTTGTGCTCGATCTCTACCGCGGTCAAACTGGCCGCAATCAGCAATCGCTCGAGGGCCGACTCGACGTCTTCCTTCCATCCATGATCGCGATGTAATTCGAGTCGAAGTCGCGGATATCGATGATGCGGTGCGACCACTTCGAATCCGGCCTGCTCCAAGAAGTCGGCGTCGATCATGCATTCCGTGTCCGAACACGTCAACGACATCGTCGCCCGCGGACCGACCGCCTCGTCCTCCGCAGTTCGACGAATCCCGAATGCCTCGAGCGCACGGACGCCACGATTGACGAGATCGGCGACTACCGCCTGAATCAGCGAGGCCGAGTGTCCCTCCCGATCGACATCCGATTCGATTCTCAACGTTGTCAGCAACACGGCATCAGCGCTGACAGGTGACGTCGGAAAAGTGGTGGACCGAGGTACTGCGCCCGGAGGCGCATACAACGCGCATCCCACGATCTCCGATCCGACCGACAGCATTTGTCCGCAGGATCCCCACTCGAGCATGACCATCGAAAGCCACGCCTCGTTCTCGAACTCCAAATCGAGTGACTCACCGTCGGCTCGGGTCCTCGCTGGATCGAGCACCCAGAAACGACACCGCCGCGTGTGCTTCGGTAGTTGATCGAAGGAGTCCAATGTGACTCCTGTGACGAGCGTCGACACTGCTACCTCAACCTCCATGCACCGAATTTTGTCGTTCGACCGCGATGACGCACCGGTATGTGCGTCAACAGTGAGCGATAGTCACAACCTTGAGCCTCCCGAAAGCGCGATAGGTGAATAATGCTGTATAGCAACATCATTCGTGTCCTTTCGGTTTTCGATAGGGAACTTACGTCACAGTGACATAACTGCCGCGTGTGTTTGTACCTGAGATTTCGACGCTACTTTTTCTTCTGACTTTCCATCATCTCGACAATCCTTTCGAGGTCGTCGACCGAGCCGAATTCGACGACAATCTTGCCTTTTCGCTTACCCAAGCTCACTGTCACGCGGGTATCGAAGGAATCCGAGAGCCTATTAGCGACGTCCTGAAGGCCCGGCATTTGAATCGGCTTACGACGAGGAGCGGGATTCGGACTGATGTTGTCGTTACGATTCGCCAACGTAACTGCTTCTTCTGTTGCACGAACCGACAGGCCCTCCGCGATGATTCGCGCAGCCAAAGACTCCTGCGCATCCGAACCCGCATCCAACGACAGGAGAGCGCGCGCGTGTCCGGCGGACAAGACACCGGCTGCAACTCGTCGCTGAACGGGAATCGGCAGCTTCAACAGTCGAATCATGTTGGTCACAACGGGGCGCGAGCGACCGATTTTCGTCGCAAATTCTTCATGTGTTACGTCGAATTCCTCGAGCAACTGCTGATAAGCGGCGGCCTCCTCGAGGGGATTCAGCTGAACCCGGTGGATGTTCTCGAGCAACGCATCACGCAACATCGCGTCATCGTTGGTTTCACGAACGATGGCAGGAATCGACTCGAGGCCCGCTTCCTGGCTCGCACGCCAGCGGCGTTCGCCCATCACCAGTTCGTATCGACCATCGGCAACCGGTCGCACGACGATCGGCTGCATCAACCCGAACTCGCGGATCGAGTGGACGAGTTCGGTCAAAGCTTCCTCGTCGAACACCGACCGCGGCTGCTTGGCGTTGGGTTGAATCAGCTTCGGATCGATCTCCCTGTACACCGCGCCGGTGGGGGAGAGGTCCTCTTCACTACTCCGAACGGGTGGCGTCGGAGTCGGTGCGGATGCCTCCCGCGCTGCCTTTTCCGCCGCGTTCCGACTGATCTTTCCGTCCGCTGCAGTACCGATCACTACATCCGCGGCGGCACTCCCGAGTCGAGGACCTGCCTCGGGTCCTGTGGGGATGAGGGCAGCTAGTCCGCGTCCCAGTCCACCCTTGCGTGCTTGAACCATAACCCTATTGCTCCTGAGTTCCATCGGTCGTCGCAAAGGACGAACGTGCTGCGAGTTCACGACCAGCATCCAAATAGCTCATCGCGCCACGGGAACCTGGGTCGTAATCCAAGACCGTCATTCCGTAGCCGGGTGCCTCCGAGACCTTGACGCTGCGCGGAATCACCGCACGCAGCACTGCGTCGCCGAAGTGCTTTCGCACTTCCTCCGCAACCTGGTCTGCGAGCTTTGTTCTGCCGTCGTACATCGTGAGGATGACCGTCGAAACATGCAGTTGGGGATTCAGATGGGCCTGCACCAGTTCGATGTTTCGCAGGAGCTGGCCGACGCCCTCGAGGGCGTAATACTCGCACTGAATCGGGATCAGAACCTCGGTGGCGGCAACCATGGCATTGACCGTGAGCAGTCCGAGCGACGGAGGGCAATCGATCAACACGAAGTCTGCGTCGATGTCCGCGAGATCCCTCAGCGCAGTCTTCAGGCGTCCTTCGCGGGCGACCATGGACACCAGTTCGATCTCCGCGCCGGCAAGGTCGATCGTGGCCGGAATGCAGAACAGACGCTCACTGTGTGGGCTCTGCTGGATCGCCTCTCGGGCGGTCACTTCGCCTATGAGCACCTCGTAGCTCGAGGGCACACCCGAGTGATGCTCGACGCCCAAAGCGGTGCTGGCGTTGCCTTGAGGATCCAGATCGACCACCAGGACGGTGAGGCCCTGGAGCGCCAAAGCAGCCGCGAGATTCACGGCAGTCGTGGTTTTTCCGACCCCACCCTTCTGATTTGCGATCGTCAACATTCGGCGATGCGCAAGCTTCGGCAAGGTCACGCTTTTCGGATGTAGAACCTGGCTTGCCCGCTGCGCGGCAGCACCGATCGGGGTGTCATTGGCGGAGATGCCGCTGAATGCGTCGAACCCAGATCCACCCTTCGGCTTGGAAGCGGATTGTGCATCGTTATTCGCGGTACTTGTTTCACGTGAAACAGCGGGATCAAATCCACCCGACATAGGTGCTCCTTATTGCGGAACTGGTTTGTTGCTTACGAACGAGCAGGAATGAAGTGAGCGCACATCATGTGCGGAGGGAACGCCGAGGTGCTCTTTCGGCTCGAATTACGATTGTCGGTGTCGGCAATATGTCGACGCCACACTTCACAACCTCTAGCTTGCCAGCACCCATGCGAGTAAGGGAAGCCCGATCGCGTTCTATCTCGTCTTCGGCGCTCGTTCCCTTCAACGCAAGCATCCGACCACGCTCGTGAATGAGCGGCAGCGACCACTTCGCGAGCTTTTCCAGAGGGGCAACAGCTCTCGAGGTGACGACGTCAGCTCCTCCGGCTTCCTTCTTGACCCCGGGCTGCTCTGCACGCCCTCGCACCACCAGAACGTTCAGCTCGTGCTTCTCGATGAACTCGGCCAAGTACACAGTTCGACGAAGGAGTGGCTCGATGAGAGTGATGTGTAGATCCGGGCGAGCAATTGCCAGAGGTATTCCCGGCAATCCAGCTCCGCTCCCGACATCCACGACGCGCTCTCCCTCGTCGATCAACTCACCGACAACCGCGCAATTGAGCAAGTGGCGCTCCCACAACCGAGGAACCTCGCGTGGACCTATCAGTCCACGCTCGACTCCCGCAGTTGCAAGGGATTCGTAGTATTGCTGAGCCAAATTCAGGCGCGGACCAAACACGCGTTCTGCGGTTGCCATCAACTGATCGTCATCCAACGCTTCTGGTTCCACGTGAAACATTGTCTCGCTTCCGAGCACTGTTCGCCAAACCATCTGCACATTCCGTAGCCGTGTCGTGTGACGGCTCCTGTTCTTTCTACGCAGTAGCCCAACGGTTGCAGTTTCACGTGAAACATCTGATGCCCCCAGCTTGCTAGTGCACCCGGCATCGAAGGGCCGACGACAGGTACGCAACGGTCGCTCCTCGCACTGGTACTCAGCAAACTGAGCACGGACCCACTGGGCGACGTGCACCGAGGAGGCGGTCGAGTAAAGCGAGGAATGGGCGACCATCCCGCTCCACGCCCAACCTTGTTCGACCCTGTCGATCCTTGTGGTGGGGCTCATCCGACCGTCCTAGGCCAATCGAGGTCGTCACCGTGCCGGACGGAAATAACATCAGGTTCTTCCCTTCGACATCGTGAAGGTTTCACGTGAAACTGATGTGGAGTTCGTTCATCTCAGTTCAGTCTCGTCCCACACATCTGAAGTCACGTCAGACTTCCGATCGAAAGACCGGATAGGGCAGCACACTCAGTTCGAAGTTCGACCCAAGTTATCGGGGCGCAGACGAAACTCCACACCAAAGGCCCACAAATATCTGTCACAATCAAACAGGCCTCTCGAGGAAGGGCGCGCCTGCGTACCCGGTGACTTCCTCCGCGGCGCCCTCGAGAGAGTCCGCAAACTCAGGCGATCCACATGACCCCTGTCCACACTGACGCGGAGGAACCAATAAGGACTGGGGTCTGCACAGCTTTGGAGCGGGTCCTGGGGTCGGCGCGGGGTTAGGTGCGGCGCCAGCTCGGGTTACACGCGGAGCGGCACGGCTCGAGGGCGCGGCACGGCTCGAGGGGGCGGCACGCCTCAAGGGGGCGGCTCAGCTCAGGTTGGGAGCCACTCACGTTGGGAGCCGCTCGGCGAATTTACTCTCCGTGTTGGGATTCGAACCTCCTGGCAAAGAACGTGCAGGGGGTTCGAATCCCAACTGGGGGAGTATTTGCGTAGAGATGGATTCACGCGAGACCTTTATCCACCATCTATCCCGCAGGGGTACCCACGCCGAAGCAGCTGATCCGACCCAACCTGGTACCGATTCGGCGTAGCGACTTCGTGCGATCGCCGTGAACCGAACAGTCACTCCTCGACACCGAACCCGTGCTGCTGCATTCCACGGACGACGCGGTATGCAACCACGTGTCGGCCGGCTCTTGCGCCCGGATATGGACATTCCTCTCGACACAGCTTCTCTGGACTATCGGACGACGACATCCACAAGGCAATTTGCGAACTACTCACGAGACGGGTCGAGAAGTCCTTCTGGCGAAGGAGGAAGCTCGTCAACACTCGCGGAGTAGCCCTGGACCAATATTCGCGCAACCTGTCGGCGGCTACCTAGGCAAGGCCCGTCGATCGTCCGGTGATCGAAACCGGTCGCAACTCCGGAGTTGCGACGGTCGATCCTCGCGGTCGCCGCGGCCACAACACCTTCGAGCCGAGCCGGCCCCTCGAGCCGAGCCGGCCCCTCGAGCCGAGCCGCCCCTTTAAAGCGGCGGCTCCCAACCCAAGCCGCGCTACGGCCGCGACACCATATATCCGGGTGCACCCCCTCGAGCCGAACTTTCACCCTCGAGCGGCCCCAACCCAAGTTGCCTTTCAAGCTGCCTTTCAAGCTGCCTTTCAAGGTTCGAGTAACACAGACAGGACCGATGATTCCGCGTTGAACCCCGCGCCCACGAACGCCCAGACGACGATCCATTCACCGCCGACCCCCTCGAGCGCTAACTCACCATCTGATCGATACGCACACTTTCTCGAAACACTCAGCTCTTCCCGACGGACCCAAAGCCGCACTGAATTCGCCCAACGACAACGTCACAGGTGCCGCGTAAGTCAGCACATTGGTCGAACCAACTCCACGCCTCGTCGCTCGAGGGCCGACCGGAAATGCCACCAATATGAAGTCCTCCCGCCAGTCATGACACGCCCGACGAATGACGACATTGTGGCGCGCTCCGTCGGTAGCCGAACGCGCCCGAACATCCAATCCACGCTCAACGGATGACGATCTCGCAGTGCTCTCCTTCGACAGGTGAGGTACCCCCGTACAGCGCGCTCGACCTCGCACCTACGCGTACCGAACGGACGCCGTCACAAATTCCATCTGCGACACGGGCTCCCCGTTCACTCTCGGCACGAAGCAATTGCACTGGCAGGCAACATCGCCGTTCGCCTCGAAAGTGGGTCCACTGATCCGATTCGACGTTTCTCTGCTCACGCCAAGGCTGGTCGGTTCAACAATCGGATCGAGGCGAAAGTCGAGCGATCACGTGCCGGTGCGGTCCACCCAACGATCTAACCGATCGACAACCTCTCGAAGGGCTGAAACGAATCCTGCCCGACGGTGCCGTCCTGGTTGTTTCGGAATTCCGACTCACCCCACGGTCGAACTATGTAGATCGAACCCGGACTTTCCGAGCTGGTCTGTGAATCACGGTGTGCGGAACACCCGCCTGAGTGGTGTTTCACGTGAAACACCTCCGGCCAACTTCTTGGCGAGTTCGCCTGGGGGAGGAGCCACGGCCAGAGCTGGACGGCTAGAGCTGACGGCTGGACAACTCATCGACAACAGGACTTGTCGATGCACCAATCATTCGAACGTCCAATCACAGCGCAGTGGCTGGCGTGAAGCCGGAGCTAGAACTTACGCAAAGACGGCAGAGAGGTTTCACGTGAAACATGCGCAGACGAAGTATGCGCGACTACTCGAGCTTGCGGATCCCAAACGGACAGATCGTGGTCGAAGCTATCGACCGGTCCGCCTCGCGAACCCACAATCTGAATCGGGGACAGTCGGCCCGGTCTGGACGCGATTGTCTACGCCAAGTAACGGACGGACGCCTCATCGAAGAACGTGCATCCGCAACCGAATAGACCGAGTGCTGCGAGGGGACAGGCGAACAGACACGACGACACTCGATCGCAGAGCGCCTACGACACAACGAGCAAAACCCACACGCACGTGAGTGCATCGGTTCGACCGTAGTGGATCAGCCCCACTACTATCGGCGTCGCGAATGCCACAAACATTCAGCTCACTGATGCCGGTCCATCATGCTCGTCGCGAGGGCTGTTACCGCAACGATGCGCTAGTTCTGAGCATTGCTCCGATGGACTCGCCAACCCCTGAACACGACTCGCTCGAGCGCTAACGGACAGTCCAACCGAAAGCCGGGTCGACACGAAACGCTCTAACCCACCACGTGCCTCGAGCCCCCAGCGAGAGCACTGACACCTATTTGGCTCCGTCGGGTGAATACCGGTGATGGCGCTTCTGTGAGTCGCAGCCCGACCATTCGAACTGACCTTTTCGCTGCGGTGTGCCGTCGGTCGTCGTGGCGCTGTTTGTGCGAGGAGCGGGCTGGGCCGACAAACCGGCTGGACGGACTAAGGTGGACGATCGTTGGGTTCGTTTGCAGGGTGAGTGGATTGCTTCCGCAAGCCTCAGCGACCATGTGTGGAGTTGGTTGCGACCGATGTGCTGACAAATATGGCAGGGCCTCTATGACGTTGTAGTCGGGTGGAGTGGTTCGAAATCCAAACCGACCCTTCCGCCGCGCAGGCGACACAGAGAGTGAACATGTCCCGCCCCGCAGGCGACCACTTCTTGTTACACCCGGCAGCAAGTTGACTCCATGACTCCCGACTTCAATTCGCGCTCGAGCACTCACTTTTGCATCGACTACTTGTGCGCAATTAGCAGCCTTACGGATACAGCAGAATCAGCGTTGTACGCGGCATCTCGTGTGCGTGAGGGCGTCAACTACTTCGTCGCCCAGTCGGTAGATCCCCGATTGGGAGGGAGCCCGAATCCTGATGCCCATGTTCTGTCGAGATCGCGGCCCCAGTTATTCATGCGGAACCCAACAGAAGAGCGGAGATCGTCTAGGCAGTGACGGAGCGAGACTTGTCGATTGACTGCGCTTCGACGGGCGCAGCAGCCCCATCTGTCCCTCACAGATACGTGTCAATCCCGGACGCAAAGTGGAAACGTCCCAGTTCGACTATCCGGCGTTCTCCACGCCGACTGAAAACGCGTGTCGCAACTACGTAGCGCGCCTCGAGGACCGAGAGAAGGTAAGCGGTTCCGCCGGTGAATCCGGGACCGGAATGACCGTTCCAATGCCAAGCTCGCCCCCATAGACGGTAGCCATCAATCACGGTTTCACGTGAAACATCAAACGGAGCCTCCCTCGAACGCGTCCGTCACAGTGACGTTTCGAGTGCACACCCTGTTTCACGTGAAACCGAGCCCTCCGAACTAATAACAGCGCTGTAGTTCACCTGACTCAGCCCCATTCACAGAACAAGAAAGGCCCCCGGCCGAAGCCGGGGGCCTTTCAAGTTCATCAGTTCAGGACTTGACGACGACTACTCGTCGTGACGGTTCGACACCGGTACTTTCACTTTCGACACCGTCGACCTTGGCAACCGCGTCGTGCACGATCTTGCGCTCGAATGGAGTCATGGGGTCCAGCTCTTCACGCTCGCCACTTTCGAGAACTCGCTTCGAGGCCTCGATACCCAAAGCGCTCAATACGTTCCGGCGGTTCGCGCGCCAGCCTGCTACGTCGAGCATCAGCTTGCTTCGCTCGCCCGTCGATTGCTGCACGGCGAGTCGAGTCAATTCTTGCAGGGCATCGAGAATCTCGCCCTTACGTCCCACGAGCTTCGTCAGGTCATCTCCACCGTCGATGCTGACGATCGCGCGATCACCTTCCACATCGAGGTCGATATCTCCATCGAAATCGAGAACATCGAGAAGCTGCTCGAGGTAATCGCCGGCAATCTCGCCCTCTTCGACCAGATAGTCTTCGGAATCCTCATCGTCCGAGTCCGAATCCGAGTCTTCACCAGACACGGAGCCGACGGTATTCACCTTGGCTGCTTCGGCCTCGCTCGGATCCGTTTCGGCATCGACTGCCACGATTTCACTCGGTCCGTCCCCAGCGTTCACTGCTTCGTCGGGGTTGGTCACTTCGTCGGTATCTGCAGACATGTGCTTTGTGTCCTTGTCTTCGATGCGTCTCAGCGTCGCTTGCGCTTGGCTTTACTACGGTTCGCCTGAGATTTCGGCTGGGTGGGCTTCTGTGGCTGTGAGCCGTCGGGGGCAGTCGAACTAGCAGAAGATACGTCATCTGATGTGGTGACCGCATCGGAAGCATCAAGAGTGGCGGGCGGGAGCTTCGAGAGCTTGGGGCGTGCACCGGGCTTCGGCTTGGCCGGCGGCTTCACACCGGGCTTGGGCGCATTCTCGGTCCGCTTCTCGATGGCCTGCTGCTTCTTCTCTGCTTCTTCTTTGTCGATTTTCGCGAACACGATGTGCTGCTGGGCGTAGGTCCAGCCGTTGTTCGAGACCCAGTACAGAAGGATGGCGATCGGGAGGAACGGTCCACCGACGAGAACACCCAGTGGGAAGACGTACAAGGCAAGCTTGTTCATGATCGCGGACTGCGGATTGGCTGCAGCCGCTGCGCTCTGTCGAGCAACCGAGGCGCGGGAGTTGAAGTGTGTTGCGATGCTGGCAATGATCATCAGCGGCACGGCAACAGCGGCGATAGTCCAGATAGACGGGATTCCGAGGCCGAGTTCGGGGTTCGCGAAGGCGTCCAGCTGTGCCTTCGGCATCGTGATCCAGGCCGAAATGGGTGCACCGAAGAGGCGGGCGTCCAGGAACGAGTTCACGTCGGCGACATCGAACGCATAGTTCGGAATCGTTCGGTTGTCGGCTGGATCAAGGCCCAGCTGACCGATCCCGGTGCCCGTACGGTTGAACGAGCGCAGAACGTGGAACAGACCGATGAATACCGGTGCCTGCGCAAGGACCGGCAAACAACCCATGATGGGGTTGAATCCATGTTCCTTTTGGAGCTTCTGCATCTCCACTGCCAAACGCTGCTTGTCTTTGCCGTACTTCTTTTGCAAAGCCTTGATCTGTGGCTGCAGTTCCTGCATCTGACGCGTGGTACGAACCTGTTTGACGAACGGCTTGTACAGAATCAATCGCAATGTGAACACGAGAAACACTACGGACAAGGCCCATGCGAAGCCGTTGTCCGCTCCGAGAACGGCACCGAACACCTTGTGCCATACCCAGAGAATCCAGGAGACCGGATAATAGATGAAATCCAGCACGGCTCTATGTACTCCTCTGTTCGTCCACTCTCGCGAGATCGTGGCTTTCTTCGGTCGAAGTCTGCTTGCGTACCCGCCATGACCCGTGATCGGGCACCGGGTCCCAGCCTCCAGAGTGCCAGGGAGCGCACTTCAGTAGCCGCGCGATAGCTAACAAGGTTCCTTTGATGGCACCGTGCGTCTTCAACGCTTCGACTGCGTACTCACTGCACGTGGGGGAGAAACGGCAGGTGGGGAGTCTGAGCGGAGACACATAGGTGCGGTAGAGCTCGATACAGAAGATCAGAATCCGCGCGGGGAACGACCTGACGAGGCGTAGAAATTTCATGAGCGCGTATCTCTAACCGCTCCGAGATATCCCAGCTTCTTGAGCCCGGAACGAACCTGTCGTTGCAGATCTTTCGACGACAAGGTCGCAGAACCAGGCAGTGCTCGAATAACGACGTCGCAACTCTCGGGTACTTCCAGGAGTATCTCCGAACAGATATGCCGAAGCCGGCGCGCAACTCGATGACGAGTTACCGCCGGCCCGACAGCTTTGCTCACGATCAATCCGAATCTAGGTTCGCCGACACTGAAAACAGAACTTGCATCGTCACGCGTGTAGGCGTGGACGACCAAGTCTTGTCTACCCATTCGGCGGCCTCGACGCACCGCGCGTGTGAAATCAGCGCTTCGGTGCAGTCTGTGCGGCTCAGGTAACACCCCGAGCTCCGTAAACTCAGACGAACATGGATTAGGCGGTTAGTTCCTTGCGGCCCTTGCCGCGACGTGCCGACACGATTGCACGACCTGCACGCGTACGCATACGAAGACGGAAGCCGTGAACACGCGCGCGGCGTCGGTTGTTCGGCTGGAACGTCCGCTTGCCCTTGGCCACGGTGAACACTCCTCGAAAATCAAAGACACTTACTCTGAAGCGTCCGAAACGGTTGGTAGCGAGTTCGGTCGAACTCGTTTACACCCCAACAGCGAGAAATCCGAGTGAACACAGACTGTAAGCAGCCAGCAAGCATCGGCCACCTCGCCTTGGGTGACTGTTCGACAGTACTGATCGACTTAGCGGTGGTCAAACCCGTCCGATCCTACGACTCTGCATCACATCTGTGTAATTCATCCCCAGGCCTGGGGAGCACGGGGTGTTGATAACCACTCTCAGAGCCGTTCTCTGTCGGGTCTTCGTAGGAAACCCGTAGCTCGAGGATTTCGCATTTACCAAAAGTCCTGGTCAAGACTCTGTGAGTGACAAATTCAGGAAAATCTCGCCGATCGGGGTGACACCGATGTCGTTCATCCACACCTGTGGATAATTGTGTGGAAACACGAACCAATGGCATATTCGTACACGGCAGGTCCGTACCCGATACGTTGCACTTCCGGCTGTGGTTCCCCGATGAACTCGCGATCGACGACGACGATATCGGATTTCGATGCGGTGCGAGCGTGAAACAACAGCATCTTTCGAAGGCTCTGTCCGCGGCACGTGCTGTCGACGACATGCACGTTCGCTTCAATGGCACGTCCGAATGGGGAGGCACCGTGAACGAGGATCCGGATGCGCTGGCGCGTATCTGGCCAGAGGTAGTCACGGAATTGACGTCCGACCGCCACAGTGGTCAACCTCTGACCAAAGGGCAAAAGGCATGGCTCGCTCTCGTAGAGCCCCTTACCCTGACTCAAGGCTTCGCACTGCTGGCGGTTCCTTCGTCTTTCGCGCAGGAAGCGATAGAGCGAGACCTGCGTGAACCTATACTCAACGCGCTCGGCCGTCACCTCGGCCAGGGCGTCGAAGGCCTCGGGGTGCGAATTTCAGCACCCGAAGAAGAGAAACACGAGCCCGAACAGACGCGGTATAAGGAGGCAACGAGCACCCCGACCTACCGGAGACGTTTCCTCACCAGCACCGATGACGATCCCTCCGACTCGGAAACTGCCGACTACGAGGAAGTGGACGACGAGCGGGAAGCACTGGCAAGTGTGCAGAACTCGTGGCCTACCTACTTCACCAAGCCGCCGGCAACCACGTCGTCGACGTCCGGGGCACAAAGCCTCAACTCGAAGTACACCTTCGACACCTTCGTGATCGGCGCATCGAATCGATTTGCCCACGCGGCGGCAGTCGCCATTGCTGAAGCACCTGCTCGCGCTTACAACCCTTTGTTCATATGGGGCGCGTCCGGGCTAGGGAAGACGCACTTGCTCCACGCTGCCGGCCACTATGCGCAGCGCCTCTTCCCAGGCATGCGCGTGAAGTACGTCTCGACCGAAGAGTTCACCAACGACTTCATCAACAGTCTTCGTGACGACCGCAAGGTTGCGTTCAAACGCCGATACCGGGAGACGGACGTACTCCTGGTCGACGACATTCAGTTCATCGAAGGTAAAGAAGGCATCCAGGAAGAGTTTTTCCACACCTTCAACACTTTGCACAACGCGAACAAGCAGATCGTCGTTTCCTCCGATCGCCCCCCTAAACAGCTGGCAACCCTCGAGGAGCGTCTACGCACTCGATTCGAGTGGGGCCTGATCACCGACGTTCAACCCCCGGAGCTCGAGACTCGTATCGCCATCCTCAGCAAGAAGGCTCGGATGGATCGCCTCGATGTTCCGCACGATGTCCTCGAGCTGATCGCCAGTCGGATCGAGCGCAATATTCGTGAACTGGAAGGCGCGTTGATCCGTGTTACGGCATTTGCGTCGCTGAACGGTCAGGCGCTGGATCTCACTCTGGCAGAGGTGGTCCTTCGAGACTTGATGCCCGACTCGTCGAGCCTCGAGATCAATGCCGCGACGATCATGGCCGTCACGGCGGAATACTTCGACACCTCGATCGACGATCTCTGTGGACCCGGTAAAGCGCGTGCGCTGGCGATGGCCAGGCAGATTGCCATGTATCTCTGCCGTGAACTCACCGACTTGTCACTGCCCAAGATCGGGCAAACATTCGGCAGAGACCACACAACGGTCATGTACGCGGATAAAAAGATCCGTAAAGAGATGACCGAGCGACGCAAGGTGTACGACCAGGTCCAAGAGCTGACCGCTCGAGTGAAGCAGCGTTCCAAGCGCTGACGAACAGCCCCGTCTCATCGCTGAGCGGGTTTCACATCCACTTTCCCCGCGGCTACCCGCGCTGGCACGGTTGAGTGCATTCCACATCACTCAACCGTGCCCCTCGAGCGACGTCCGCCACTCTTCGCAAGAATTTTTTGGCCTCTGGATGCCAAAAAAAACGTGCTTTCAGGACTCCATTCGAATGATTCACACCTGTGGATAACCGTGTGGATAACCGGCTGGATCTGGGGATGGATTGTGGGAGCCTGTGAACCGATGTGATTCATCCACAGGCTGTTGGCTCACCACCGGTGATCGGTCCCGAATTCATCCCCACGACACCACGCTTGGCGACCAGGGAGTACATACCTCGGTGCACAGATTCCACAGGACCTATTAATACTAAGAATTTCTCTTGAAAAGACCTTCTTCTAAAACAGGTGTTGGGGAACGATTCGTTCACAGGCCCCACCCAGCAGCCGTGAGCCTGCGACGTCGACGTCGTCGTTCGGCTTTCAAGTTGGTCGGGAAGGGCATACGGTGTGCTTCTGCTCGGTTGTGTCAGACTCTTCGATGCACCGGTCATGAGCGCACGCCGCGCTCACCGCAGACATTGTGGGAACGAACTGCTGCCGAACGAGAGGAAAGACTTTAGCGATGGAGCTTGGAAGTCTGAAGTTTCGCGTTGCTCGCGAAGATTTTTCCGATTCCGTTGCCTGGGTTGCTCGAAGCCTCCCGTCCAGGCCGCCCGTTCCCGTTCTCGGTGGAGTTCTTCTCGCCGTCGACGAGCAGGGTCTGACTGTTTCTGGGTTCGACTACGAGGTATCAGCCCAGGTCCGGGTATCTGCTGAGGTCGCAACTGCCGGTCGAGTCCTCGTCTCCGGCAAGCTTCTGGCCGATATCACGAAATCTCTCCCGAACAAACCCGTCGACGTCGGTGTCGAGGGAACTCGAGTACTCATCAACTGCGGCAGTGCGAAGTTCTCGCTGCCGACGATGCCCGTCGAGGACTACCCTCAGCTTCCCGAGCTGCCGACGCAGACCGGATCGATTCCGGTCGAGGTGTTCTCCGAAGCCATCGCGCAGGTTGCAGTTGCGGCAGGCAAAGACGACACCCTTCCGATGCTGACCGGTATCCGAGTCGAGATTGCGGGCACCAAGGTCGTGCTCGCAGCTACCGACCGATTCCGCCTGGCCGTTCGCGAACTCGAGTGGACACCCGTCGGCGAAGACGTCACGACCGAAGTTCTCATACCTGCGAAGACTCTGTCCGAGTCCGCGAAGACCTTGGTCGGAAACGCGAGCTCACCCGTCGAACTCGCACTGGGTTCGGGGTCGACCATCGGCGCTGACGGCTTGCTGGGAATTATCAGCGAAGGCCGTCGCACTACGACCCGACTCCTGGATGCAGACTTTCCCAAGTTCCGCCAGCTGTTGCCACCGGAACACACGGCCGTCGCGGTCGTGGAGATCGCTCCGCTCGTCGAAGCCATCAAACGCGTCGCGTTGGTTGCCGAGCGCGGTGCCCAGGTGCGCCTCGAGTTCTCGGCCGAAGGTGTGCTTCTCTCCGCGGGCGGTGACGATGCCGGGCGTGCCGAAGAAGGCCTGCTTGCAGACTTCCAAGGTGAGGCATTGACGATCGCCTTCAACCCGGGGTACCTGATCGACGGATTGTCGTCGCTGCACAGTGAAAAAGTCACGTTCGGGTTCACCACTCCCAGTCGGCCGGCAGTTCTGCGTCCGACTTCCGACGATGAGCTCGTTCCGGATTCTTCGGGCAAGTTTCCAGCACCGCAGAGCGCGTACACGTATCTGCTGATGCCGGTTCGACTACCTGGCTGATCGGATACGGAACACGTCCGGATGCGGTTTACTCGACACCAAGGGGCATCCGCACACTAGAGAAGGACATCTCCTCATGCAGCTGGGACTGGTCGGCCTCGGGAAAATGGGCTTCAACATGCGCGAGCGTCTGCGTGCGCACGGACACGAAGTGATCGGGTACGACCCAAGACCAGAGGTTACCGACGCCCCGTCCCTCGAGGAGTTGGCCAAGACGTTGGTGGCGCCGCGGGTCGTGTGGGTCATGGTTCCGTCCGGTGACATCACCCGAAGCACGATCGCGTCGTTGAGCGAGGTACTCGACAAGGGTGATCTGGTCATCGACGGTGGCAACTCCCGGTTCACCGACGATGCCGCGAACGCCGAACGACTTGCAGCGAAAGGCATCGGTTACATCGATGCCGGCGTGTCCGGTGGTGTCTGGGGACTCGAAAACGGATATGGCCTCATGGTGGGCGGTTCCGAGGAGGACGTTTCACGCGCCCTTCCGATCTTCGACGCCTTACGCCCAGAGGGTGAGCGTGCCGACGGGTTCGTCCACGCTGGCCCGGTCGGCGCAGGTCACTACTCGAAAATGGTCCACAACGGTATCGAGTACGGGCTCATGCAGGCCTATGCCGAGGGATACGAGCTGCTCGAGGCGGAAGAACTCGTTCAGGACGTCCACGGGGTGCTACGTGCGTGGAGCAAAGGGACCGTCGTTCGTTCGTGGCTGCTCGATCTGCTGGTTCAAGCCTTGGCCCAGGACCCCGAGTTCAGCGAGATCTCCGGTTACACGGAAGATTCGGGTGAAGGTCGGTGGACGGTGGAAGAAGCGATCAGACATGCGGTCCCAGTGCCGGTTATCTCGGCCGCACTGTTCGCGAGATTTGCTTCGCGGCAGGACGATTCGCCCGCTATGAAGGCTGTGTCGGCTCTTCGTAACCAGTTCGGCGGCCACGCCGTCAAGCGGGCAGGTGCTGATGAATTACTTCGAGCACCCGACCCCAAGAAATAGCCTTGTTCGTTCGTTCGTTCACTCTTCGCGATTTTCGTTCGTGGGATGACGTCACCACTGATCTCGGTCCTGGCTCGGTGGTGTTCGTCGGTCCCAACGGGCATGGGAAGACGAATCTGCTCGAGTCGCTCGGATACCTCTCGACGTTGTCCTCTCACCGTGTGTCTTCGGATGCGCCGCTGATCAGAGCAGGTGCGGAGCGGGCCTTTGCGGGTGCATCGGTGATAAATCAGGGTCGCGAATTGACGATCGATGTCGAGATCCTCGAGGGCCGGGCGAACAAAGCAAGAATGAATAGATCTCCGGTGCGACGGCCTCGTGAAATCCTGGGGGTACTGCGCAGTGTGTTGTTCGCACCCGAGGATCTCGCGTTGGTGCGCGGAGACCCAGGTGAGCGTCGTAGGTACCTCGACGAACTGTTGACGACGCGTCGTCCCCGAATGGCGGCTGTCAGAGCAGATTATGACAAGGTACTCCGTCAGCGATCGGCATTGCTCAAGACGGCAGGTGGATCCTTGCGACGCGGCTCGAGCTCGAGCGACGGGGTGGGCGCATTGGCGACTCTGGATGTTTGGGATGGGCATCTTGCTGCGCATGGTGCGGAGTTGCTTTCCGCAAGAATAGGTTTGGTACACGAGCTGACACCTCATGTAGCCGAGTCCTACTCGTCGATTGCCCCGGAGTCACGCCCCGCAACGATCAAGTACCGCAGCAGTCTCGCCGAAGCGCTGCCACCGGAGTTCTCGGATCCAAATCGCGAGCCCGAATCCGATGATGTCGAGGTACTGGAAGCTGCTTTCTTGCATCAACTTTCGACGATGCGTACGCGTGAGATCGAACGTGGAGTCTGCTTGGTCGGACCTCACCGGGACGATCTCGAACTTGGGCTCGGTGATCAGCCGGCGAAAGGCTATGCGAGCCATGGCGAATCGTGGTCCTTTGCGTTGTCATTGCGGTTGGCGTCGTTCGGGCTGCTCCGTGCCGAGGGCAGCGACCCGGTTTTGATGCTCGACGACGTATTCGCAGAACTGGATCGCAAACGTCGAAGTGCACTTGCGCGAGTGGCTTCCGGGGCGGAGCAGGTCATCATTACAGCTGCGGTCGCCGAGGACATTCCGGCCGAAATTGATGCCAGGCGCTTCGGCGTCGAAGCTGTTCAGGGAGATTCGGGTCGAATCTCCACCATCACTCCCCTCGATGAAAATGTGTGCTGATGACCGATGATGCCGGAAGTAAAGATCCGGAGAACGAACCACGCGGAGTGGATCTTGCTCGACGTGCCCTCGAGGACGCACGTGCGGCGGCGAAGGCGAGTGGCAAGTCCGTGGGGCAGGGACGGTCGTCGCCCAGCGGTGGAGTTCGCGCGCTTCGAGGCCGACGCAAGCGTGGATGGTCCGGGGCCGGACCAGACGATCGCGACCCACAGACACTCGGTTCGGTGGCCGGTTCGATTGCAAAGAACCGTGGATGGTCCGACAAAGTGGCAGAGGGCACGGTGATGGGGCGTTGGCCCACCGTCGTCGGCGAGGACATTGCGGCACACGCTGTCCCTGTCAAGCTCGAGGACAGCGTTTTGAGCATATCGGCGGAGTCGACGGCGTGGGCTACTCAACTTCGGTTGATGCAGGCACAGATTCTGGCCAAGATCGCCGCCGCAGTCGGCCACGGGATCGTGAAGTCGCTGAAGATCACCGGACCCACCACGAAAAGCTGGCGTAAGGGTGATCGCCACGTCAAGGGTAGGGGTCCCCGAGACACGTATGGGTAAATCCTCCTATTCGTGATATTTCTAGAGTGGGATTATCACAACTTCGCCGGTGATTCAAGGGTATTGTGGGTGATTGGCCGTTTTCGGATGCGTATCCACTCGGTTCCACCAAGGCTGTTGGCTCGGGGCAGCCGACGCAGTCGACGAAGGGATGCAGTGTTACCCAAGAATTTTCGATCTTCGGACCGTAACGGGCACTCGACCGTCGCGGTTACGCACAATGTCGACGCGCCTACGCCGGATGACAGGGTCATTCTGCAGGCCAGGAATGTCTCGTTCGACTGGGGCTCGTTGCCGCTGCATTATGTGGACGCCGACCCGCTGGCGACCCATCTGTTCAACGTGATGCATCTTCTTCTGCCCGAGGGCGAAGAGTGGTTCGTCCGTACTTTCAAAGAAGCTCTGCCTTTGATCCATGACGAGCAGCTCAAAGAGGACGTCATCGGATTCATCGGGCAGGAAGCAATGCACGCTCAGGCCCACACGCAGGTCCTCGACCAGCTCACCGCCTACGGGATCGATGTCGAGCCGTACGTCGAGCAAATGCGATTTCTGTTCGGCCGTGCGCTGGGAAACAGGTCCGGGCATACGCGCAACAGCCTGGTGGAGCGCATTGCGCTGATCGCAGCGGTCGAGCATTTGACGGCTTTTCTCGGGGACTGGGTTCTCAATGCCCGGCAGCTCGACGTCGTCGAGTTCGACCCGACCATGTTGGACCTGTTGAGGTGGCACGGGGCTGAAGAAGTCGAGCACCGATCGGTGGCTTTCGAGGTCATGCAGTACTTCGACGTACGACCGGCACGACGGCTGCGAACTTACATTGCCATCGCGCCGACCATGGTGTGGTTCTGGACGCGCGGGGTGCGGTTCTTGATGGATCAGGACCCGACGTTGGCAGCTTTGCCACCGAAAAAACGCCGCCCCTCCTTGCGTGACTATCGCCGGGTTGCTGCTCGAGGGCTCTTTCCGAGTCCGAAGTCGTTATGGAAAGCATCGCTGCGCTATCTGCGGTCCGACTACCACCCGTCACAGGAAGGATCCACCGCGCAGGCGGTGCAATATCTCGCCACTTCCCCTGCTGCACGCGCAGCTGCACGGTGAGTGCCTTGGGTTTTCGGCGCAAGTGGGCAAATATGACGCGATCGGTCGAGGCCTTCCGCGTGGGCCGAGTCATTCCGGGTGATCTGTACGGGCGGACCGCGTCGGACCAGACGGTGTCGATCGTCACCGATGCCCTGGACAAGTGGTTCGCCCTTCTCGACGACGGATCGTATTCCGGTGAGTACGCTGCGCCGGAAATGGTGCGTACCGTTTCACTCACTCTCGACCGAAGAGAGATCCTCTGCGTCGATCAGTGCGTGGCTCAGCTGACTTTCCGGTCTTCCGACGGGGCGCCGTTGCCGGCCTGGGCGCCGGGAATGCACCTGGACTTCCACTTGCCTTCGGGACGTCGTAGGCAGTACTCGTTGTGCGGTGATCCTGCCGACCTCGACAGTTACACCGTTGCGGTGCGGTACATCCCGGACGGCGGCGGTGGCTCACAGGAAATGCATGCCCTCGAGGAGGGAGCTGAACTTGTGGTTCGCGGACCACGCAACGGGTTTCCTTTCGTACCGAGCGGGCAGGCGGTGTTCGTTGCCGGTGGAATCGGGATCACTGCGATCATTCCGATGGTGCGTGCCGCTCGCGAAGTGGGTATGGATTGGCATCTCGTCTACTGCGGGCGTTCCCGCGAATCGATGCCGTTTCTCGACGAGATAGTGACGTGGGATTCCGACCGCGTGACGGTACGCACCGACGATGTCGAAGGTGTGCCGTCCGGCCCGACACTGCTCGAGCCCGTTGTCGGCGGTGCTGTCTATTGCTGCGGTCCACCGCCGATGATCGAGGGTGTGCGGACGGCGTTCGACGCGTTCCCTGCCACACACCTTTATTTCGAACGGTTCTCTGCGCCACCGGTGCGCGGCGGAGTGGAGTTCGAGATTCAGCTGGTGAATTCCGGAACAGTGGTCACCGTCCCGGCGGACAAGACTGTGCTGGAGGCGATTCGGGAGATTCGGCCCGATGTCAGCTACTCCTGCCAGCAGGGATTCTGTGGGACGTGCCGCGTGCGGGTTCTCAGTGGGAAGCCCGAACACCGCGAACACAGGCTGACCTCGGACGAGCAGGAGCAGGAAATGCTGATCTGCGTGTCCCGCTCGAGCGGCGACCGGATCGTGTTGGATCTCTGACCCTCGAGGGTGGATCTACCGTCCATCTTTGTCGTCGCACTCCGAGAAAATGCGTCTGTGAGCCATTCAGGGGCTAGTTTGGGGTGTCATTGGCCCCATGCCGGCAGGGTGTGCCAGTAGTATAGGGCGGTAACGTAAAGAAGCCCTTCGGATCGACTCTGCCGAACAAGGACGTCCACCGCGAAAGCGGCAGACGTCCATGACGGTGTGTCGCTTCCGTGCCGGAGCACCACGAGTGTGTTTTCGATGCGGCAGCACCGTGTGGTGCGAGGGGGAGTCGAAGATACGTAGAAGGAGAACAACCCAACCGTGACTGCCCAAAAGTCAGGTAAGAGCGATAACAAGGATTACGGCGCTTCGTCGATCACGGTTCTCGAGGGGCTCGAAGCAGTCCGTAAGAGACCCGGTATGTATATCGGTTCGACCGGTGAGCGAGGCCTGCACCACCTGATTTGGGAGGTTGTGGACAACTCCGTCGATGAAGCGATGGCCGGATACGCATCGACTGTCGACGTCACGATCCACGATGACGGCAGCGTCGAGGTCGCTGACGACGGTCGAGGAATGCCCGTCGACACCCACTCCTCCGGTGTTCCCGCCGTCGAGGTCGTCATGACCCAGCTGCATGCAGGCGGAAAATTCGATTCGGACTCGTACGCGGTCTCCGGTGGTCTGCACGGCGTCGGTATTTCCGTGGTCAACGCACTGTCCACGAAGGTCGAGCTCACGATCTCCCGCGACGGGCATCGCTACACCCAGACGTACGATTACGCCAAACCCGGTCCGCTCGAGACCGTCGGCGATACCAGCGACACCGGCACCAGGACGCGCTTCTGGCCGGACGGCAAAATATTCGAGACCCTCGATTTCAACTTCGAGACCGTGCATCGCCGTCTGCAGGAAATGGCCTTCCTCAACAAGGGTCTGACCATCAACTTCGCAGACGAGCGCATTGCCGTCGCCGAAGTAACCGAAGACGAGTTGGGCGAAACTGCGCTTGCCCCGAAGTCTGCTACCGAGGAACAGGCCGAAGCCGCCGTTGCCAAGCCCCCGAAGGCACGGAAGCGGACGTATCACTACCCGGATGGCCTGGTCGACTTCGTCAAGCACATCAATGCGAAGAAGACCCCGATCCATACCTCTGTCGTCGGATTCACCGGTAAGGGCACGGGCCACGAGGTCGAGGTCGCGATGCAGTGGAACGCCGGTTACTCAGAGTCGGTTCACACCTTCGCCAACACCATCAACACCCATGAGGGTGGAACCCACGAAGAAGGTTTTCGCACGGCGTTGACGGCGACGGTGAACAAGTACGCCAAAGAAAAGAAGCTCGTCAAGGAGAAGGACGGGAATCTCACCGGCGACGACATCCGTGAGGGATTGGCCGCTGTTCTCTCGGTTCGCGTGGCCGAGCCGCAGTTCGAGGGCCAGACGAAGACGAAACTCGGCAACACCGAGGTTCGCTCGTTCGTTCTCAAGGCCTGCAACGAGCATCTCTCGCACTGGTTCGAGTCGAACCCGGCCGACGCCAAAACCATCATCAACAAGGCTGTGTCTTCGGCGCAGGCTCGTATGGCTGCGCGCAAGGCGCGAGAAATGGTGCGGCGCAAGAGCGCAACCGATATCGGTGGACTGCCGGGCAAGCTAGCCGACTGCCGTTCCAACGACCCCAGCAAGTCCGAGATCTACATCGTGGAGGGCGACTCCGCCGGCGGCTCGGCCAAATCCGGCCGAGACTCGATGTTCCAGGCGATCCTGCCGCTTCGCGGAAAGATCATCAACGTCGAAAAAGCCCGCATCGACCGCGTGCTCAAGAACAACGAAGTCCAGGCGATCATCACCGCATTCGGTACCGGTATTCACGACGAGTTCGACATCACCAAGCTGCGGTACCACAAGATCGTGCTGATGGCCGACGCCGACGTCGACGGCCAGCACATCTCCACGCTGCTGATGACTTTGCTGTTCCGTTTCATGCGGCCCTTGATCGAGCATGGCCACGTCTACCTCGCGATGCCGCCGCTGTACAAACTCAAGTGGAGCCGCGGCGAACCCGATTTCGCGTACTCCGATCTCGAGCGAGACGGTTTGCTCGAGGCCGGTCTGGCCAACAAGCGCAAGATCAACGTCGAGGACGGTGTGCAGCGCTACAAAGGTCTCGGTGAGATGAATCCCAAGGAACTGTGGGAAACGACGATGGATCCGTCGGTGCGCGTCTTGCGTTTGATCACTCTCGACGACGCTGCAGCTGCAGACGAACTCTTCAGCGTTTTGATGGGCGAGGACGTGCCCGCTCGTCGCAGTTTCATCGCCCGCAACGCCAAAGATGTTCGCTTTCTTGACGTTTAGTTGATGTCCGTAGGTCAGCCCGGCTCTGTCGTGCTGACCTACGGTGACTTTCTCTAGGAGAAAAGCCTTATGTCCGATATCACCGAACCACCAGTAGGACCGCCTCCGGGTTCGACCACCAACGCCGAGGGTGGAGACCGGATCGATCCGGTCGACATTCAAGAGGAAATGCAGCGTAGTTACATCGACTACGCGATGAGCGTCATCGTCGGCCGTGCGCTACCCGAGGTCAGAGACGGCTTGAAGCCGGTCCACCGCCGGGTGCTCTACGCCATGTACGACTCGGGTTTCCGTCCCGACCGCAGCTACGTCAAATCCGCACGCCCCGTTGCCGAAACGATGGGTAACTACCATCCGCACGGCGACAGCTCGATCTACGACGCGTTGGTCCGTTTGGCTCAGCCATGGTCGATGCGATACCCGTTGGTCGACGGTCAGGGCAACTTCGGATCACGCGGCAACGACGGTGCCGCCGCAATGCGTTACACCGAGGCACGTCTGACCCCGCTCGCGATGGAGATGCTGCGCGACATCGACGAGGAAACCGTCGATTTCATTCCCAACTACGACGGCAAAACCCAAGAGCCGACGGTACTTCCGTCGCGGGTGCCCAACTTGTTGATGAACGGATCCAACGGAATCGCCGTCGGTATGGCCACGAACATTCCGCCGCACAACCTGCGCGAGCTCGGTGAAGCAGTGTTCTGGGCCCTCGACAATTTCGAGGCGGACGAGGAAGCCACCTTGGCCGCGTGCATGGAACGCGTCAAGGGCCCGGACTTCCCGACACACGGACTCATCGTCGGTGGCCAGGGAATCCAGGATGCTTACTCCACGGGCCGCGGATCCATCCGGATGCGCGGCGTCGTGGAGATCGAAGAAGATACCAACGGTCGCGCGACGATCGTGATCACCGAGCTGCCCTATCAGGTCAACCCGGACAACATGATCACTTCGATCGCCGAGCAGGTGCGCGACGGCAAGCTCGGTGGCATCTCGAAGATCGACGACGAGTCTTCGGACCGCGTCGGCCTGCGCATCGTCGTCACCATCAAGCGCGATGCCGTCGCGAAGGTGGTGCTGAACAACCTTTATAAGCACTCCCAGCTCCAGACGAGCTTCGGGGCGAACATGCTCTCGATCGTCGACGGCGTCCCGCGTACGTTGCGTCTCGACCAGATGATCCGCTATTACGTGGCTCACCAGCTCGAAGTGATCGTCCGTCGTACGCGATACCGACTGCGTAAGGCGGAGGAGCGCGCACACATCTTGCGTGGACTGGTCAAGGCGCTCGACGCGCTCGACGAGGTCATTGCTTTGATCCGCCGCTCTCCCGACGTCGATTCCGCCCGCACGGGCCTCATCGACTTGCTCGAGGTCGACACGATTCAGGCCGACGCGATCCTCGCGATGCAGCTCCGGCGGCTTGCTGCCCTCGAGCGTCAGAAGATCATCGACGAGTTGGCAGAGATCGAAATCGAGATCGCCGAGCTCGAGGACATCCTTGCCAAGCCCGAGCGTCAACGCCAGATCGTGCGCGACGAACTCGCCGAGATCGTCGAGAAATTCGGCGACGACCGGCGCACCCGGATCATCGCTTCCGACGGAGACGTCAACGACGAGGATCTGATCGCCCGTGAGAACGTCGTGGTCACCATCACCGAGACGGGCTACGCGAAACGCACCAGGACCGATCTCTACCGTTCGCAGAAGCGCGGCGGCAAGGGTGTTCAGGGTGCGGGGCTCAAGCAGGACGACATCGTCAGCAAGTTCTTCGTCTGCTCGACGCACGACTGGATTCTGTTTTTCACCACCAAGGGCCGCGTCTACCGCGCGAAGGCTTACGAGCTGCCGGAAGCCAACCGCACCGCGCGTGGTCAGCACGTTGCCAATCTGCTCGCCTTCCAGCCGGACGAGCGGATAGCTCAGGTCATTCAGATCCAGACCTACGAAGATGCGCCCTACCTGGTCCTCGCGACCAAGGGTGGTCTGGTCAAGAAGTCCAAGCTCACCGACTTCGACTCCAACCGAAGCGGCGGCATCGTGGCGGTCAACCTTCGTGGTGAAGACGAATTGGTCGGCGCAGTGTTGGCGTCCTCGGACGACGACCTGCTTCTCGTCTCCGCGCAGGGCCAGTCCATCCGTTTCTCGGCTACGGACGAAGTGCTGCGTCCGATGGGTCGGGCGACATCCGGTGTACAGGGCATGCGATTCAACGGTGAAGATCGGCTACTGTCCCTCAATGTCGTCCGCGAAGGCAAGTACCTTTTGGTCGCAACTTCGGGTGGCTACTCGAAGCGGACTGCGATGGAGGACTACCCGCAGCAGGGCCGAGGCGGAAAGGGCGTGCTGACGATTCAGTACGATCCGAAGCGTGGCACGCTGGTGGGGGCTCTTATCGTCGACGATGATGACGAGCTGTATGCCATCACATCCGGGGGCGGCGTCATTCGTACCGCGGCTAAGCAGGTCCGGAAAGCCGGCCGACAGACGAAGGGCGTTCGGTTGATGAATCTCGGTGAAGGCGACACACTGCTCGCTATTGCCCGCAATGCCGATGAGCCCGAGTTGGGCGCTGAGGGCACCGAAGAAGATGCACCGAAGGAGTCGTAGTGAGTACTCCCAACAGGCCCGGTAGCAGGCCGGCCCCGCAGGGCGAACAAGGCGATGCTGCCGCGCGACCGCAACCGGCCGCACGGCCTCCTTCCGCACCGGAGCCCGGACGTACCCCGCCGCAGCAGGCACCACTGAGGCCGGCCGCGGCAGGATCGCCGACGCCGCAGGGCGGTACACGCCCTCCGGCACGGCCGACGCAGGGGCCACAGACCCAGGCGCCAGGCCGCCCACCGCAAGGGCCGCCGGCTCAGAGCGCCCCACAGCAGGGACCCCCACAGCAGGGAGCTCCCGGTCAACGAACCGACCCTGCAGCTTCGGCTCCAACCGAACAGCGTGCACAGCAGCCCGCCCCGCAGCGGCCGCAGAATCCACCGGGGGCCCCAACTTCACCGGGTGTCCAGCCTCCGTCAGGGGTGCAGCCTGCACCTCGACCGACCGCGGCGGAGCCACCGCCCACTCAGGCTTCACCTACGGTGAAAAGTGTGCCCGAGCGTCCGCGTGAGAAGCCTTCGGCGGCGATGCCTGCTGCAGCGCCGGAATCGGCGTCGGCTCCACTGGATCCGCTGAGGGCCGGAAGTCAGCAACCTCCGACGACTGCTTTGCCGAAAGAGCGCACCGATTCTGCGGGTGCGCCGGACGGTGCGGGGGCCAACCGGTCTGCGCAGGGATCGCCACCGTGGCAACGGGGTCAGGTTCAGGGTCAGCACGAGACCGCGAATCGTGCGCAGAACCAGCCGCAGACCAATCTGTCGACTCGAACTGGCGCGTTGCCGGCCGGATCGCCTGCCGATGGGCCAGTCACTCCCACCGCGCAAGCTCGTGGCGAAAGTCCTCGTGGCGAAAGTCAGGGGGCGAAAGCTCAGCGGCGGGAAGATGCCAAGTCGAAAGCCGCCGTCATAGACGGTCCGACTCGTCATATCGAACGCAAGGATCTGGCGAAGGACATGCCGGACTTGTCCTCGGTTCGACATCCGGCGCCCAGTAGCGAGGCACAGAAGGCTCCTGCCCCGGTTGCGGTTGCTGCGCGGGTAGAGGGCGAGCCGCTCCGGGCCACGATTCAGATCCGGAAGATCGATCCGTGGTCGACGCTGAAGATCTCGTTGGTGATCGCGGTGTCCTTGTTCTTCGTCTGGATGGTGGCAGTCGGGCTTCTGTATGCCGTTCTGGACGGCATGGGTGTGTGGGACCGACTGAACAGCGCCTTCACCGAGATCGTCAACGAGGACGGCGGTGGCGGACTGGTGAGTGCAGGTCAGGTGTTCGGCTACGCAGCTGTCATCGGAATCCTCAATGTGGTGTTGTTCACTGCACTGACGACGATCGGATCGTTCATCTACAACTTGTCGTCGGACCTGGTCGGGGGCGTCGAAGTGACGCTCGCGGATCGGGACTGACACGGCGTAAGACGGCACCGCGTCGAGCCGTTTTGGAGTACAGCGGCTCGATGCGGTAACCTCACTCCTCGGTTCGAGGAGAATAATTTCCTCGAATTAAATGGTCCCTGTGACCGAGGTTCGAGGGCCTATAGCTCAGGCGGTTAGAGCGCTTCCCTGATAAGGAAGAGGTCGGAGGTTCAAGTCCTCCTAGGCCCACAACCAGAAGGCGGAGAGGATGAGATTCGTGAAGATTCTCGTCCTCGCCGGTGCGGTTGTGACAGTGATCCTGACAGTGATGAAGCTGCGAGCAGTGCGTAGCGGAGACGGTGTCTGGCACGAAGTCACCGCTGCCTGAACGTCCTATGGTGAGGTGAAACCGGTTGTCAGAGACCGGTTGTTGCAAAAGGTAAGTGAACATGTAACGTGTTGTTCGCTCGCCGGATAGACCCGGGGCCTTAGCTCAGTTGGTAGAGCGCTGCCTTTGCAAGGCAGATGTCAGGAGTTCGAATCTCCTAGGCTCCACAGTTTCACGAAGACACAAGATGACGCCCAGCACCAGCTGGGCGTCATCTTTTTTGTCTGCCGGTTCCGGTGGATATTCGAGCTGATCGCCTCGGCGCACCGATCTCGAGAGTGATTTCTCCGGCGACTCATCTACCGGATCGAGTGTCGTCTGTAAGTGTTAGGGTCCGGCACGTAGAGCGCGTCTGCCTACGTTCACATGACGCGACCATGGGAGGTGGGCCATGCCGAATCGAAGTCGACGGAACAGGCATCTGGGACGCCTCCGCGTGTACCCGTGCGGGGCCATTCGCGAGTGAGAAAACTCGAGCTCGATGAAGCGGCCCTGACACTGCTGGTTTTCGTCGTGGGAACGACGCTTCTTTCCATCGCTGGTGGAAGCGCATCGTGGGGCCAACTGGGGGTGACGGGTCGGCTCGCAGTTCTCGCGGCGTCGGCTCTCGGTATCGCGTCTGCGGTAGCGCTTCTGAGATCGAAGCAGCCGAGCCCGAAGCGCACCATCGGCAGTGTCACGTTCATGGCTACCCTCGCTCTGGCGTTGACGTCGTCTGTCAGTACCGCCCTGCCGACCCTTCTCGTCAGCGTGCAGTCCGCGATGTTCCTGGGCATGCACGTCGGCGCGTTCTGGTCCGAGCGTAATGCGGGCATATGGGCTGCGTTCGTCGCGCTTTCGACGGTAGCGGGTACCGCTGTGGCGCCATACGACGCGCCGTTCATCGCGTACATCCTCATTGCGCTCGGAGTAGTCGGCTCCACCGAAGTATTCGGTACCTTCGCCCGACGTATGCGCTATTCGGCGACACACGACGTCCTGACGGGGCTCCTCAACCGCTTCGGATTCGAATCCAAGATAGACAAGGTGCTCCCGGCCTGTGCTGCTCGCGGGCTGTCGGTCAGCGTGGCGGTGCTCGATCTGGACAACTTCAAGCAGATCAACGATGAGTACGGGCACATCGCAGGCGACGTGTTGCTCTCACGCCTGTCGAAGGCGTGGAAAGCCGAACTCACGCGGCGAGACGTGCTCGGCCGACTCGGGGGCGACGAGTTCGTCCTGTTCATGCCGGGCGTTCACGAGGCAGAGGCCTGGCACATCATCGAGCGGCTTCGGCGCGCACATCGTGCCGAGTGGAGTGTCGGACTGGTCTGCATGCCCGCTACGTGTCGCTGGGCGGAGATATACCGGGCGGCCGACGCCGATCTGTATCGCGCCAAGCGCAGCAGACCGATAGCGCAAAGGCAGCCTGGCGCTGCTGACACCGACTCCACCGGTGAACCGGACTGGAGAATACAGCGCTGAGTTCCCGCCCCCCGCATTCATCCACAGCCTGTGGATAGATTCGGCCCGGCGAGCTGAAAAAAGTGTTGACTGTGTTCTCACGTCGACCGACCGGACGGCGATCGGGTAGTCGACGGGGGATGGTTGCATGGTTACCTGGAGTGACGTTCGGCAATGGGACCCGGAAAAGATTGGGCTGCTTGCGCGCGCACTGGTCCGCACGTCGGACGGGTTGATGGACGATATGGCCACGCTCGAGCGATTGTCCGAGACCCTCGAGTGGACAGGGGTAGCCGCAGATGCAGCGCGCACAGAAATTCACAGCCTTCGTGACGGGTATGTGCGCGGCGCCGATCAGCTGATGTCGATCGGAACCTGTGTCGAGGATCTTGCGTATGCGATGTACCCGCTCGTGGCTTCGGTTCGCGACTGCGACCGCGAAGCCCAGGACAGTGATGTCGACATCACCGACGACGGCGGGGTTGTGGATCGAATGCCGCTGTACTCCAGCGCGTCCGAAGATGCATGGAGCCTCGGTCGCGATCGGCTCAGGCGAATACGCGACCTGCGGGAACGAGCTACCGAACTTCTGACGCGTGCTCGATACCTCGACTCGGAGGGCGCCGCGACTCTGCGGACACTCTCAGATTCGGTATCGGCGACAGGAGCGGACGTCTCCACGATCCCCGCTGCTGCAACAGAATTCAGAACAGCAGTTCCGACCGAGACAGCAGTATCTATGGGAAGGAGTGCGCCCGCAAACGCCGCATTCTGGGATTCGCTCACGATGGCTGAGCGGACCCGACTACTCGTAGATCGACCCGATCTGATCGGAAACCTGGACGGGATTCCGGCGATGGTCCGGGATTCGGCAAACCGTCGGATGCTCGTCCGCGAAAGAACCCGCCTCGATAAAGTTGCCGCCGACCTTCAGAATCGCTTGAACAACAACATCTTCGGTGGGATGTTGGACAATGCCGATGCTGGGTTGGCACAGACACGCAAGCGTTTGGCCGCGCTCGATGCGATCACGGCCACCCTCGATCAGGGGGATCGCCAATTGCTGGTCCTGGACAATCGGAGTGGCGAGGACACCCTGGCTGCGATCGCGGTGGGCAATGTCGACACCGCTACTCACGTGGCGGTGTTCGTGCCCGGCCTCGACTCGGATGTCCAAGGGGACTTGGGACGATACGACGGTGATATGGATTCATTGAAAATGACTGTCGAACAACTACTTCCAAAGAATCCGCCGGAGACCGCCGCGTGCGTGACATGGATGAACTACGAGGCTCCGCACCTCGGGTGGAACCTGTTGAACCCGGACCGCTCCGTCGTCTCCGGCTCAGCGGCGATCGCCGGCGGAGAGCGGTTGTCGACATTTCTCGACGGACTCGATGCCGCGCGTGCCGAGGACCCACATCTGTCTTTGCTCGGTCATTCCTACGGTTCGCTCACCGCCGCGTATGCGGTCCGCGGTGCCGACGACACGGGCGTCGACGACTTGGTTGTTCTCGGGTCGCCAGGACTGGGAACCGGGACCGTCGCGGAGCTGTCCATACCGCCAGGTCACGTATTCGTCGGTGAAGCGGCCGACGACAAGGTCGCGGACCTCGGGGCCTTCGGCACCGATCCGAGCCATCTCGACGGCACGGAAAAGCTCCATACCGAAGGTTCGGGATACCTACCGGCCGAGGGACATGGTGGGTATTTCACCGAGGGCACCACAGCGCAGCACAACAGCGCGCTGGTCGTTGCCGGGCGCGCCTCCGAATCAGGCGGAGGCTGACCGGCATCGACCGACGGTCCTCGCTAGGGGTGCTCGGGGGCGCCGGGCTGCCCGTCGGCAGCGTGGGAGACCTCCGACTCGTAGTCGGCGAGACTGGGCGGCGCGTCCGCGGGCGGCTGGAAGGTGTTGCGACGTCGAGTGGCGAGAACTGTGACGCCGGCGACTGCCCCGAACAACGCTCCGAATACCAAGATCCGCTTCGTACGAGGTGAGACGCGAGGCCCGCCTTTTCGCTGGGCTCCGCTCTGCTTACGTCGGGCAATTTCGCGTCGCGCAAGCTTCAGTCCCCGGGTGGAGAGCTGGAGTCCGACGCCCGCTGCACCGCCACCGAAAACTTTCGCAGCCTGCACGGCAGAGCCACCAGTGGTCACCGCAATTCCACGAATCCGACCGGATTTCGATGTGCTCGTCATGCCTTCACTGTTCCATATGCAGGCGTAGAGCCAGGAATGAACACATCGAAGGACCGTTGCCGACCGCTCGGTAGCGCGTCAATGGCACGATGGAGGGGTGACTTCACCAAACAAGACCTCCACTGCCACGTTGCACACCAACCACGGCGACATCATCATCGATCTTTTCGGCAACCATGCGCCGAAGACGGTCGAGAATTTCGTCGGGCTCGCGGACGGATCGAAGGACTACACCTCGACGAACGCGTCCGGCGGAAAGACCGGACCGTTCTACGACGGCGCCGTCTTCCACCGTGTCATCGACGGCTTCATGATCCAGGGCGGAGACCCGACCGGAACGGGTTCGGGTGGACCGGGCTACAAGTTCGGCGACGAGTTCCACCCCGAGCTCTCGTTCGACCGCCCCTACCTGCTGGCCATGGCCAACGCGGGTCCCGGAACGAACGGATCGCAGTTCTTCATCACCACCGGCAAGACCCCGCACCTGAACCGCAAGCACTCCATCTTCGGTGAAGTGACGGACGAGGCGTCGAAGAAGGTAGTCGATTCCATCTCCGGAACTGCTGTCGGCCGCGGCGATCGTCCCGTCGAGGATGTCGTCATCACCAGCGTCACCATTGCGTGATCGCTCTCTCCTGAGAATCGTTCACATCACCAATTTCAGTGCTCGAAAAAATTCACCGTAGAGGAACTACACCATGACCGACCCCGGCTGGGGTGGCGCGCCCGGCGATCAGCCAACCCCACCCCAGTCGAGGTGCGTCCGGCATCCCGACCGAGCTACCGGATTGGCGTGCTCGCGATGCGGACGCCCCGCGTGCCCCGAATGTCTACGACCCGCAGCAGTCGGACAGCACTGCGTCGACTGCGTGCGTGACGCCAACGCTTCGGTCAGGCCGATCCGTACGGTCGCCGGTGCGCGGGCGGGATCGACGTACGGACTCGTCACGTACATCCTCATGGCCCTCAACGTCCTCGTCTTCGCGGTGACGGCGATGCAATCCCGCGATGTGATGGGCAATACCGCCGCGTCGCCGCTGTTCGATGCCTGGGCGCTGGTTCCACCACTGGTAGCTACCGGTGACGTAGAGCGCCTCATCGGCAGCGGCTTCCTGCACATCGGGCCGATCCACCTACTCGTCAACATGTTCGCGTTGTACATCATCGGCCGCGAGGTCGAAATGATTCTCGGTCGAAGCCGGTACCTGGCGGTTTACTTCGTCTCGCTACTGGGCGGCAGTGCCTCGGTCATGGTCCTCGAGGCCCCGCTCAGCATCACCGCGGGAGCTTCGGGCGCGATCTTCGGACTGCTGGGCGCGCAAGCGGTCATTCTGCTGAAGCTTCGCCGCAGCCCTACGCCGATTCTTGTGGTGATCGGCCTCAATATCTTCATCAGTATCTCGATCCCCGGAATTTCGCTCTGGGGACACATGGGTGGCCTCGTCGCCGGTGCCGCCGCGACCGCCGGCATCGTGTTTCTGCCCAGCCGCCTGCGGACACCGAACATCGGGTGGATCTCCGTCGGTGCCGTCGCAGCCGTATGCGTCGCAGTCATCGCAGTTCGTGCGCTGTCGCTTCGCTCGATGATGGGTCTGTAAGAACCCTCCAGCACCGTTGGAACAACCCGCCCGGCTCGTCAGCCCGCGGGTACGAACCCGTGCCGGACGAGCTCGTCGAATACTGTCTCCGGGCTGGTTCCGAGATCCCAGCGACCGAAGATGATCAGCCGATCCTCGGTGTCTCCCGCGCGTTGGACGTCGATTTCGATCATCGGCACTCGCCGCCCGAGTCGGGGGTATCGAGCGAGCTTGATTCGCACGATCTCGCTCGGGGCGTATGCCTGCACTCCCGACAGGCGCTTCATCGACAGTGTTCCGTCGACGATCGCCAGTCTCGGCCGCTGCAGGGCAGCGAGTCCCGCGATCGTCCACAGGCCGATAGCCGCGATCGAGATGAGAAGTCGGCCCGTGGCGTCGGTACCGGTCAACAATGCCGCTCCGAACAGTGCGAATCCACCCAAGATCATGGCGATGACAGCCGAAAGAGGCGTCGCCCAGCTCAATCTATCCACAGGCTGTGGAGACTCGGAAAAGTTATCCACAGGCTTTATCCACATTGGGGATGAATAACACGCGTGTAACTAGGTGTCTACGGGACCTTGTCATCGCCACTTCATGGTCATGACGAGACCGACAACCATGAAGCCGAAACCGATCAGAAAGTTCCACGCACCGAGGTTGTTCATCCACGAGATATTGTCGGCAGCCAAGTAGTACACGATGAGCCATAGCAGCCCTACCAGCATGAACCCGAGCATCACCGCCACGAAAAGTGGGCTCGACGGGCCGGCCTTCAGCGCTCCGGCGGATCTGGTGCCGGGTGCGATGGTGTAGTCCTTCTTCTTCCGAACCTTCGATTTCGGCATGTTCAACCCTTCGTAGTGTGCTGACGCTCGTACAGGCGACTTACCGGTACACGACCCGTCGACCTGTGGATAACGGTTGTGGACAACCGCAACAGGTAGCGTCCTCGCTAGTAGAGTTTCGCACTGTTATCGCCCCAACACTGCTTTGCCTGGCGTTGTTATCCACAGGCCCGGTTTTTTTCGGACCGGTCACCATATGCCCATACACGCTAGCTCAGCGCAATCTCACGAGAGAGCATCGGATGAAACCATGATCGAGGAATCGACCACCAGAGAGCGCGTCGCGACGCGTGGCTGGCAGATCCTGGTTCTCGTCGTGTGCCTTGTTGTCGGGGTCCTCCTGGCGACCACCAGGGTCGTATCGCAAGGTGACGAAATCCGTCGAAGCGACACCACCAGGTTGTCGGATCTGGTCGGAGCTGCCCAGAGCAGCAGTGACGACGCCGAGTCGATCAGAAACGACCTGGCCCGCCAGGTCGACGACCTGCAGCGCACCGCGGGTTCCTCCGACGTCGAAGTGGGACGTGCGCTTGCCGCGGCTGATCCGCTCGCCGCCCAGGCGGGGGTCGAGCCGGCATCGGGATCAGGTGTGGTCGTTTCGTTGACCGATGCGGCCCGGGGTCCGGACGGGCGGTACGCATCGGACGCGTCGCCGGACGACCTCGTCGTGCATCAACAGGACGTGCAAAGTGTTCTCAATGCACTGTGGACCGGCGGCGCGTCGGCAATGGCCATGCAGGATCAACGGATCACGAGCCAGGTCGCGCCGCGGTGTATCGGTAACACGCTTCTGCTGGGTGGGCGTACGTACAGTCCGCCCTATGTGGTGACGGCCTTGGGAGACCCCGAGCGACTCTCTGCGGCCCTCGCCAACAATCCGGGGGTTCGAGTGTTTCGGCAGTATGCGCTTCGTTACGGGCTGGGTTTCGAAGAAACACGTTCCGACTCCCTGACCGTGCCCGGCTACACCGGACCGATACGGATTGGATTCGCACAGCCTGCTCGGTGAGCGCCTCGGCACAGCAAGGGAACCGAGCCCCATCGTCCCGGCTTCACGAATGCCTCCAGCTCGCGCCCTCCGAGCCGGAGGACAGCACCTGACAATAGGGCATTCACGCCCGGCCGGAATGTGACAGTGTGGTTCGGACCACGGCTACCACGGACACAAGGTGCTGGTCCCGGCCTATTTGCGTGGGTTGTCGATCGACAACGCGCCATTGACACCAGGAGTCCTACAGTGAAGGCACTCGTCTACCACGGTCCCGGCAAGAAGGTGTGGGAAGAGGTCCCGAATCCGCAGATCATCAACGCCACCGATGTCATAGTCCAGATCGATACGACCACCATCTGCGGTACCGACCTTCACATTCTCGCGGGGGACGTCCCAGCGGTGACAGAAGGCCGAATCCTCGGGCACGAAGGGGTCGGCACCATCACTGAGATCGGCTCTGCTGTAAGCAGACTCGCCGTCGGCGATCGGGTCGTCATCTCCTGCGTCTCGTCTTGTGGCTCCTGCTCGTACTGCCGTCAAAGGTTGCCTTCGCACTGTTTGGCCGCAGAGGGTGCAGAGGGTGTCGGCTGGATTTTCGGGCACCTGATCAACGGCACTCAAGCTGAGTACGTGCGTGTTCCTTTCGCCGAGAACTCGCTGCACCCATTGCCTGAGAGTGTGAGCGATGAGGCGGGCATCATGCTGTCCGACATCCTCCCGACCGGCTTTGAAATCGGGGTGCGCAACGGTCGCGTGAAACCTGGTGACGTCGTTGCAGTCATCGGCGCCGGCCCCGTGGGCCTGGCAGCGATAATGACCGCCGGCCTGTACGGCGCTTCCCGGGTTATCGCCATCGACTTGGACGACAACCGCCTCGAGCAGGCCAAACGCTTCGGCGCGACGGACTCCGTCAACAACGGCGCGGCAGACTGGAAGGAGCAAGTCCTGGCTATGACCGACGGTCTGGGTGTGGACACCTCGATGGAGGCTGTCGGCATTCCGGCGACGTTCACGGCTGCTCTCGACATCGTGCGTCCCGGCGGCACGATCGCGAACATCGGCGTGCACGGCGCCTCGGTCGAACTGGCCCTCCAGGACCTGTGGATCAAAGACATCACGATCACTACAGGTCTGGTCTCGGCGACGACCACACCGATGCTGCTCAAGCTTGTCGCGCAGGGCAAACTCGAGCCCGAGCACTTCGTCACGCACCGGTTCGAGCTCGATGACATCATGGCTGCGTACGACACATTCGAGCGTGCCGCGGAGACCAAGGCGATGAAGATCGCTATCAGCCGCTGAGCGCACGTCATAAGCACGACATCGGGCGTCCGAAGCTCGCGGGCGCTCACCTATCCTTGTCTCATGCGCATTCTGGTCGTCGACAACTACGACAGCTTCGTTTTCAACCTCGTCCAGTACCTGGGCCAACTGGGAGTGGACGCGACCGTCTGGCGTAACGACGACGACAGGTTGACCGACCGGGCCGCCGTCGTTGCGGACTTCGACGGCATTCTGCTCAGCCCAGGGCCGGGGACACCGCACCGAGCGGGAGCCACGATGGATCTCGTGACCGCAGCCGCTGCGTCCGGCACTCCACTGCTCGGGGTGTGTTTGGGACACCAGGCCATCGGTGCGGCCTTCGGTGCGACCGTCGACCGCGCGCCCGAACTGCTGCACGGAAAGACCAGCAGTATCCATCACACGGGCGTCGGCGTCCTCGAGGGACTACCCGAGCCGTTCACTGCCACTCGATACCACTCGCTCACCGTCGTCGAGGACACAATTCCCGATGAACTCGAGGTGACCGGACGCACCGACTCCGGCCTCGTGATGAGCATGCGCCATCGGACGTTGCCGATACACGGCGTCCAGTTCCACCCCGAGTCGATTCTCACTCAGGGTGGGCACCGGATGCTGTCCAACTGGCTCGCCGTCTGCGGACTCGAGCAGGACGAGCGCCTCGTGGTCGAGCTCGAGGCGCAGGTCGCACTCGCGTTCAGCTGACGCGACGCTCGGCTTACCGGGGCGGAATTCCCAACGTCCCCACGTTCACGTTGAGCGACTGGGACTTGGTGATTTCCGATCCGGCGGGTTCGGCCTGATTGACGATCCGCCCGACCAGGGTCGGGTCGAGCTGGCTCTGCGGGGTCGAGGTGATGTTGGCTGACGTACCCGTCCATCCGGCTGCCTCGAGTGCCGAGAGCGCTTGCGCAGGCGTCATCCCGACAAGATCGGGCATGGGGATCTTGTCGCCGTTCGAGACGCGCAGTGTCACGGTGTCACCTTCGGCGGCGTTCGATCCACCCGCCGGGCTCGTCGAGACAACCTCACCTACGGTCTGGCCCGAGTCGATGTTCTCGATCTGAACCTTGAATCCGGCCGCCTCGATGTTGAGACGCGCAACGTCGACCTGCTGGCCAGTGACGTCGGGAACACGGATCTGCGACGGGCCACTACCCAACGTGATCTTGACGGCCGAGCCGACGGTGATGCCGACACCGGTCGACGGATTCTGTTCGACCACCTTGTCGAGATTCTCCGGTGTCGAAGCCGCTCGTGCCACGGAAGTGTCGAGTTCGAGACCGATCGCGGACAATGCCTGAGTTGCCTGTTGAGCAGTCTTGCCGGCCAACGCCGGAACCTGCACCTGCTCCGGACCGGTCGAGATATCGAGGTCGACCGTGCTCGGCGAATCGACCTGCGTTCCGGCGGGCGGCTGCGACGCGATGACTCTGCCCGCGGCGATCGTGGGATCGGGCTTCTCGCGGGTCTGGACTCGAAGTCCGAGGTCTGCAAGAGCGGAAGTAGCCTCCGCGGTCGTGAGATTTGCGACGGTGGGGATGGCGACTCGTTCCGGTGAGGAATCGCTGCCGAGAGACAACAGGAACGCGGTGATGATGCCGACCACGACTACCGCTGCCAGCGCGATCACTGCTATCCGCAGTCCTCGCCGCTTCGAGGTGCTGTCTTCACCGCGCCCGGCCGGGGCCTGCTCGGCCGGGCGGTCGGCGTCGCCTGATCGGTACTGCGGTTCCCGCGAATCCATCGAGCCGAGGATCGTGGTGCGGTCCTCGTCGTTCATGACGGTGGGCGCCGAGGGGCGCTGCCCACCGAGCACTCGCACCAAATCGGTGCGCATGTCTGCGGCCGACTGGTAGCGGTTGGCCGGGTTCTTGGCCATGGCCTTGAGAATGATCGAGTCGAGTTCCCGCGGGATCGCAGAATTGACCGAGGACGGTAGTTGCGGATCTTCCCGCACATGCTGATACGCGACGGCCACGGGTGAGTCACCCTTGAACGGGGGTTCACCGGTCAGGACCTCGAACAGAACGCAACCGAGCGAATACACGTCCGAGCGGGCGTCCACCTGCTCGCCTCTGGCCTGTTCGGGGGACAGGTATTGAGCTGTGCCGATCACTGCGGCGGTCTGCGTCATCGGACTCGAGCTGTCGGCAATCGCGCGGGCGATACCGAAGTCCATCACCTTGACTGCACCGGCGTTGTTGATCATGACGTTCGCTGGTTTGACGTCGCGATGCACGATTCCGTTGCGATGACTGAAGTCGAGAGCCGCGCAGACGTCGGCGATGACCTCCATCGCGTGGCGCGGTGTCATCGGACCGTCGGCGCGGACGATGTCACGCAAGGTATTGCCGTCGACGTACTCCATGACGATGAACGGCAGCGGACCGGCTTCGGTCTCGGCCTCACCGGTGTCGTAGACCGCCACGATCGCTGGATGGTTGAGAGCCGCGGCGTTCTGCGCCTCACGTCGGAACCGAAGATAGAACGTGGGATCGCGAGCGAGATCCGCTCGCAACACCTTGATGGCTACATCACGGTCGAGTCGACTGTCGCGCGCAAGGTGGACCTCGGACATGCCACCGAAGCCGAGAATCTCACCCAACTCGTAGCGGGAGGAGAGATTGCGGGGAGTCGTCATGGTTGTCCTTGTCGATCAGGTCCGAGTTGAGGTTTGGAGGCGCCGCCGGGCGCGGTGTCACCGGAATCTTCTTCGTCACCGGCACCGGGCAGCGACGGGAGAGTCAACTGCGGCAAGGTGAACCCGCTGCTCGTCGTCGTCGCCGCTGGGGCCGTCGTCGTGGTCGTCGGCGGCGCGGTGGTCGTGGTCGGCGGTTCCGTCGTGGTGGTCGTCGGTGGCGGCGTGGTTGTGGTGGTCGTTTCTCGGGTGGTGGTCGGTTCCGTGGTGGTCGGTTCCGTGGTGGTGGTGGTCGTCGTGGTCGGGGCAGGCTTCGTCGTCGGCGGCGTGAACGGCGCCTGTGACCCCTGTCCTCCCGTCAGCAGCACGTAGCCACCGATGATGACCGCCAGCACCAGAAGACCAGCGCCACCCCAAGCAAGGGCCTTCTGGGCAGAAGTCATCCCCGTCGGTTCCGGCGTGGCGGGAACCGCAGCGCCCGTGGACGGCCCGGTGTATCGGTTCTGGGACGTCGGCATCATTTGAGTGCTGTTGGGATTGGTGCCGGCAGCAGCTACGACACCAGGCATCAGAACGCGGCCGGTACCCGGACCCCGACCGTTGCCGGGAGCTGGTGGTCGTCGACCGGCACGCACTGCGGCAACAGCGTCCGCGAACTCACCGCCGTTCGCGTACCGGGCCGCGGGATCCTTGGCCATCGTGATCTCGATGAGCTCGCGCACCGATGGCGGCAAATCTGCGGGCAACGGTGCAGGCATCTCGCGGACGTGTTTCATCGCGACGGTGAGCGCACCGTCGCCGACGAACGGCCGCGTGCCCGAGAGCACTTCGTAGCCCACGACACCGAGGGAGTAGACGTCGCTCGCCGAGGTAGCTTCGTCGCCGAGAGCCTGCTCGGGAGCGATGTACTGTGCGGTCCCCATGACCATGCCGGTCTTGGTTACCGGGGAGGCGTCGACGGCTTTGGCGATGCCGAAGTCGGTGATCTTCACCTGACCTGCGGGGGTGATCAGAATGTTGCCCGGCTTGACGTCGCGGTGAACGACACCTGCCGTGTGCGCGATCTGAAGCGATCGGCCGGTCTGCTCGAGCATGTCGAGGGCATGCCCGAGTGGCAGCTTCCCGATCCGTCCGAGCACAGCGTTGAGCGGTTCACCGTTGACGAGTTCCATGACGAGATAGGCCAGGGACTCGCCTGCTTCGTCGCGCGTCTCGCCGTAGTCGTAGACCCCGGCGATTCCGGGGTGGTTGAGCTGCGCTGTTGTTCGCGCCTCGAAACGGAAGCGCGCCAAGAACTCCGGATCCTCGGAGAACTCGGCTTTGAGAACCTTGACGGCAACCTTGCGGTCGAGGCGATTGTCCATCGCCTCCCACACCTGACCCATACCGCCCGTGGCGATCAGCCGTAGGAGGCGATAGCGCTGTGCGATGACGGCACCATTTTTCAGTGGCATGTTCTCAGGTCACCTCCCTTGCAATCCGGCAGCGATGACCGCGCGCCCGATCGGTGCGGCCACCGAACCACCGGTGGCTGCAAGTGCACGGTCGCCACCGTCCTCGACGAGTACGGCGATGGCAATCTTCGGTGCCTCGGCCGGTGCGAAAGCGATGTACCACGCGTGCGGTGGTGTGTTTCGAGGATCGGTCCCGTGTTCGGCCGTGCCGGTCTTCGACGCGATCTGCACGCCGGGAATCTTGCCCTGTGATCCGGCATTGTTCTCGGCACCGATCATCAAATCGGTCAGAGTCGAAGCGACCTCCGTGCTGATGGCCTGGCCTTCCGATTGTGGCTTGGTGGTCGACAGGTCCGACAGATCCGGTGCCTGCAGCTGACTGATCAAGTGCGGCGCCATCCGAACTCCGTTGTTCGCCACTGTTGCTGCGATCACGGCATTCTGTAGCGGCGTCAGCGCAACATCTCGCTGACCGATGCTCGTCTGGCCCAGCGCGGCGTCATCGGGGATGGATCCGATCGTGCTGTCGGCGACGGGGAGCTGCAAGGACGTCGTGTCTTCCCCGATGCCGAACGCGCTCGCGGTATCTCGGAGCGCATCGGCACCGGTCTTGATGCCGAGTTCGACGAAGGCGGTGTTACAGGATCGAGCGAACGCCTCACGTAACGACGCCGTCGCCCCGCCACCGCACGTGCTGCCGTTGTAGTTCTCGAGGGTGGTCTGGGTGCCGGGAAGGGTGATGTTCGACGCTGCCGTCAGCTGATCGTCGGGTGTGGCACCGTTCTCGAGGGCCGCTGCCGTGTCGAGGACCTTGAAGGTCGATCCCGGCGGGTAGGTCGCCGATATCGCGCGATTCAGCAACGGCTTGTCGGGATCGGCGTTCAGTGCATCCCACGCCTCGGTGGTCTGTTGTCCGTCGTGGCTCGCCAACGAATTGGGGTCGTAGCTCGGTGTACTCGCCATCGCCAGGATATTGCCCGTCGAGGGTTCGATCGCGACGACGGATCCGGTGTAGCCCTTGGACGTGAGCTGGTCGTATGCCACCTGCTGAACGACGGGGTCGATGGTGGTCACCACGTTGCCCCCGCGCGGGTCGCGTCCGGAAATCAGATCGAAGAGGCGACGACCGAACAGGCGATCGTCCGAACCGTTGAGCACCTGATCTTCGGTGCGCTCGAGGCCACTGCTCGAGTAGAGCATCGAGTAGAACCCGGTGACCGGCGCATTCGCCAACGGGCTCGACGTCGCCGCCGGATTCGACGGGTAGGTGCGTAGGTACTTGTATCGGTCGTCGGTGGCGAGTGATGCGGCAAGAACCTGGCCCCCTGCCGAAATCTGTCCGCGCTGGCGGGAGTACTCGTCGAGTAGTACACGCGAGTTACGCGGGTCGGTCCGCAGATCGTCCGCCTTGATCACCTGCAGGTAGGTCGCATTGGCGAGAAGGGCCACGATCATGACCATGACGGCGATGGAGACCCGTCGAAGTGGAGTGTTCACGGGCGTTTCACCATTTCGGTCGGCGCTTCCGCGATCGGCGTCGCCACCACAGGCTTCTTGTTCGGAACGGCGGGTTCACGCGCGGCGTCGGAGATCTTGATCAACAACGCCAGCAGTAGATAGTTCGCTAGCAGCGAGGACCCGCCGTACGACATGTACGGGGTGGTGAGTCCAGTGAGAGGAATCAGCTTGGTTACCCCACCCACCACGACGAACAACTGAATGGCGATGGTGAACGCGAGCCCGGCGGCGAGAAGTTTGCCGAAGCTGTCACGAACGGCGAGCGCGGTGCGCAGGCCTCGGATGATGAAGACCAGGTATAGGACCAGGACTGCGGTGAGTCCGATGAGTCCGAGCTCCTCACCGACCGTCGCAATGATGAAGTCGGTCTTTGCGAACGGGACCTGCGACGGACGCCCACTGCCCAGCCCGGTCCCCGCGAGGCCGCCTGTGGCGAAACTGAACATCGACTGGACGATCTGGTAACCGGTGTCGTTGTAGTCCTCGAACGGATGCAGCCAGGTATCGGTGCGAATCTTGACGTGTCCGAAGACTTGATAGGCGAACAGGAAGCCGATCAACAGCAGCGCGAATCCGATGATGAGCCAGCCGACGCGTTCGGTGGCGATGTAGATCATCACTAGCACGGTGCCGAAGATCAGCAGCGAAGTACCGAGGTCCTTCTCGAACACGAGAACAGCGACCGAGACGATCCACACCAGCAGAATCGGACCGAGATCGCGCGCACGGGGGAAGTCCATCCCGAGTACATGTTTGCCGGCAGTGGTGAACAGTTCACGCTTGGCGACAAGGAGTGAGGCGAAGAAGATCAGCAACAGGATCTTCGCGAACTCGCCGGGCTGAAGGCTGAAGCCGGGCAGCCGAATCCAGATCTTCGATCCGTTGACCTCGGAGAACGCCGACGGCAGCAGTGCGGGAATGGCGAGCAGCACCAGACCTGCAAGACCGACGGTGTAGCTGTAGCGCGCCAGCGTGCGGTAATCCCGCAACAGGACCAGCACTGCAATGAATCCGGCGATCGCAAGGGTCGTCCAGAGCACCTGCTGATTGGCGTCCGGCGACGGGATTTCCTGACCCAGGTATGCGGCCGACTGTTGGTCGGCGAGATCGAGACGATGGATCAGCACGAGGCCGAGACCGTTCAACAGCGCCACGATCGGCAGCAGCAGCGGGTCCGCGTGCGGGGCGAACCTGCGGACCGCGAGATGCGCCACCGTGACCAATGCCAGATACGCCAGCGAGTACTTGACGAGATCGAGGGTGATGGTTTGTTCTTGGCTGGCCTCTACCAACACCAAGGACATCGTGGTGATCACCACCGCTATCCCGAGCAACAACAACTCGACGTTACGTCGGTTCGACTGAACGGGTGCCGGAGCAAATCCTTCCGGCGGACTCGGAAAGGATGCCCCCGCAGACGAATTGGAGCTCATCAAATACCGGCCCTACAGTTCTGACCTGCTACTTGCGGTGCTGACGGTGCTGGGGTGGGCGTTGGTTCGGGCAGGACCGGTGGCGGGGCATCGGGCGCCGGAGGCAATGCCGGGGCACCTGGTGGCGGTGGCACCGGCGTCGTGATAGCCGGGGTCGCAGGCTCGGGTTCGCACAGCGGCAACAGATCACCGGAGGCGAGCTGCTTCATCTGTCCGTTCGCGTCGTCGAGCTTGCCCGACGGAAGTCCGGCTCGTACCTGTTCTCGAGCGGCGGGCACCAGATCGTCGACCTCGAAGACGTCACACGTGCTCGAGGCGGAATCCGGGCCGCGCAGGGTGAGCGTGCCGTCTGCGTCGAGGCAGCCGACGGAGTGGACCGTCTGAAGCGAGTAACCCAGGATCGAACCCGGAACTCCGCGCATGACGGCGACGCGGTTGTTCTCCTCGCCGACGTAGTAGTTGTTGCGGATCGCCGCGTTGGCAACGAAGGCGCCGCCGACCAGCAATGCGATGAGCGTCAGCGCGACCAGCGACCAGCGCAGCTTGTGCGACTTCTTCTCGGGTTCCGGTGCGGGAGTAGCGATTCGCTTCGGTGTCGACCTCGGCGGCCGCATTGCCGCAGCACGACCGGCGGCGGTGTTGAGCGGCGGTGAGTACTCTTCTTCCTCGGTACTTGCCGCGCCCCCGACAATCGGGTGACTCTGGCCGTAGTCGAGGTCGATGACGTCCGCGACGACGACGGTGACGTTGTCCGGTCCGCCGCTTCGCAGAGCAAGCTCGATGAGGCGGTCGGCGCTCTCTGCGCAGTCGCCCTCGTTCATGGTGTTCTCGATGGTTTCGTCGCTCACGACGTCGGACAGACCGTCCGAGCAGAGCAGGTAACGATCACCCGCACGAACCTCGCGGACGGTCAGCGTCGGTTCGATCTCGTTACCGGTCAATGCCCGCATGATGAGAGAGCGCTGGGGGTGGGTGTGCGCCTGTTCGGGTGTGATCCGGCCTTCGTCTACGAGCGACTGAACGAAGGTGTCGTCGCGAGTGATCTGCGAGAGCTTGGTGTCGCGAAGCATGTATGCCCGCGAATCGCCGATGTGAACGAGGCCGATCTTCTTGCCTGCGAAGAGAATTGCGGTGAGCGTCGTGCCCATCCCGTCGAGTTCGGGTTCGTCTTCGACCTGATCGGCGATGGAAGCATTGCCCTCGCGGGTCGCAGCTTCCAGCTTGCCGAGCAGGTCGTCACCGGGCTCGTCGTCATCGAGGTGCGCCAGGGCGGCGATCATCAACTGCGAAGCGACCTCGCCCGCGGCATGTCCGCCCATCCCGTCGGCGAGCGCGAGGAGTCGCGCTCCTGCGTAGACGGAGTCTTCGTTGTTCGATCGCACGAGTCCGCGGTCACTGCGGGCCGCATAACGCAGTACAAGAGTCACGGGCGCAACTCGATCACGGTTTTGCCCACACGCACCGGAGTGCCGAGCGGGACGCGGACGGCAGTGGTCACCTTGGCCCGGTCGAGGTAGGTGCCATTGGTCGAACCGAGATCTTCGACGTACCAGTCACCCCCGCGTGGGGAGATCCGTGCATGCCTGGTCGACGCGTAGTCGTCGGTCAGCACGAGTGTCGAGTCGTCGGCGCGGCCGATGAGAACCGGTTGCGTGCCGAGGGAGATGCGAGTTCCGGCGAGACCGCCCTGTGTTACCACTAGATTCTTGGCAACCTTCTGTTTGTTGAACGAGGGAAGAACCTTCGAGCCTCGGGAATAGCGTGCAGGCATACGCATGCCGGACGCGGCATATATGTCGCTACGTAGGGTTCGCAGGACGGCCCAGACGAAGAACCAGAGCAAGAGTAGAAAACCCGCTCGGGTCAGCTGCAGAATCAATCCCTGCACAGCCGTCCACCTCCTTTGCCACATCTGTGTCGACCAGCGTGGAGAACACGCCGGTTACTTCCCCCATGCACGCACCACGTGCAGACGTTTTCACACACAGCATCCTAGATAGAAGCTGTGTGTGTCGATCACCATACTGGCGGGGTGCGCTAAACGATGCGGACCAATATTTCGGAGTGTCCTGCGCGGATGACGTCGCCGTCTGCCAACTGCCAATCCTGAACGGATGCGCCGTTGACGGTGGTGCCGTTGGTCGAACCTAGATCAGACAACATCGCGACGCGTCCATCCCACCGAATTTCGACGTGTCGCCTCGATACTCCGGTGTCCGGGAGCCGGAACTGGGCATCTTGGCCACGGCCGATGATGTTCTGGCCTTCGCGAAGCTGGAAGTAGCGGCCGCTGCCGTCCTCGAGCTGCAATGTCGCGGCCAGACTCTGAGCGTCGTTGTACGCGGGCTCGGCGTAGCCGTAGTCGGGCTGTTGATACCCGGCTTGCTGGTAGCCGCCCTGCTGGGACTGATAGTCGTAGGCCGGCTGCTGATAGGACGCAGGCTGCTGATACGACGCAGGCTGTTGGGCGGGCTCGGCGTAGCGCTGGTCCCCGTAGGCCTGCTGGGGCTCCCCGTAGGCCTGCTGTTCGCCGTAAGCGGGCTCGGCGTACGCCTGCTGGCCATACGACTGCTGGTCCGAGTAGCCCTGCTGATCCCGATAGCCTTGCTGGTCCGAGTAGGCCTGTTCGGGTGGCGGCTGAGCCGAGTACCCCTGCGCGTAACCACCCTGCTCGTAACCCTGATCCGAATACGCTTGCTGGTCGTACCCTTGATCGCTGTAGGCCTGCTGTTCGTAGCCCTGGTTGTACTGATCGCCTCGGGGCTGACCCTGCTGCTGGGGAGCATCGGAATCGGCACCGTAAGCGCCGTTCGCATATGGAGCGCCGTTGCTACGCGCGTCATATCCGTTCTGGTCGCGGGCCTGCGCATAACGCGGATCTTGGCCGGGAGCCGGATACCCGTTGCGGGCGCGCGGATCGGGGCGAGAGCCGTCGGCGGGTTCGCGTTGCGGGTCGTAGCCTGGGTTCTGCGTCATGGGGCCGGCTCCTGATGTCGACTTAGGTGGGGCTGACGGTCGCGGGGGGCGTTGGCCGGCCGCCGAGGCGTTTCCGGTTGCAGTCGACGATCGTCCCACATCGGGATCGACCGAACCACTGGCCCGGAACTGACCGGTGTGCAAGGTGGGCGACGGTTCGAATCGAACCACGACATCCCCGTACGTCTGCCAGCCCTGATCACGAATGTAGTCACCGAGGTGGCGCGAAAAAGCCTTCACGGTCAGATCGTGATCTGCGGCGAGTCCGTCATGGTCGGAACTGTTGATGGTGATCACATAGCTGTTCGGTGCGAGGTAGTGGCCCCCGTCGAGCGGACGGACCAGATCCGACGCTTCCTGCTGAAGCGCTGCCTCGACTTCCTGCGGAACCACTCCGCCACCGAATACGCGGGCGAATACGTCACCGACCGCGCCTTGCAGCTTTCGCTCGAAACGCTGGACAATTCCCATGGTGACCTCTCCTCCCATCTAGTGCTCGGGTCTGCATTGTTCCTGCTCGAGGAACGAACTTCGAGTAGGAACCGAACGCGTGACCGCGAGCGCGTGTCGGCTCGAGGTCTTCGTCCATGCATGATATACGTTGCGGGTCGGTAAGCACCCGTGCGCTGAAGGGTCGACATCTCGATTTCTTCGTCGCCGGATGTGCATGTTAACGTTCACCGGTCACCCGGGCGGGTGGCGGAATGGCAGACGCGCTGGCTTCAGGTGCCAGTGTCCTTCGGGACGTGGGGGTTCAAGTCCCCCTCCGCCCACAACACTGGTCGCAGCTGATTCGTTCGCTGCGGCCAGTGGTTTATTTACGACCGAGATGTCGCGATGAGCACAAAGAAGGCCCGGCCGAATTCATTCGGCCGGGCCTTCTTTTGTGGGCCTGCTCAGATCCCCTTCTTGATCATCTCCGCGCACTTTTCACCGATCATCATCGTGGTGATGTTGGGGTTGACGGCCACGATCTTCGGCATGATGGACGCGTCTGCCACGCGCAAGTTGCGGACGCCCTTGACTCGTAATTGCGGATCCAGGGGTGCGTCGGGGTTATCGGCCGCGCCCATCGATACCGAGCCCGTGGGATGGTAGACGGTGTTGTGGGTGCGGGTGATGTAGTCGGCGATCTCGTCGTCGGTGCGCACTTGCTCACCGGGGAACAACTCCATTCCCGCCCATTCGGCCATAGCCGGTTTCCCGACGATCTCGCGGGCCAGCTTGATCCCGTAGGTCATGATCTGCATGTCGTACGGGTCCGAGAAGTACTTCGGATCGACACGCGGCTTGTCGCGGAAGTCTCGGCTGCGCAGACGGACCGTGCCGCGCGAACGTGCGTCCGTGACATTCGGGGTCAGACAGAACGCGTTCTCCGAGGTGGGATAGCCCTGGCGCAACGTGTGCATGTCGAACGGGGTGTTGCCGAAGTGGAACATCAGGTCCGGTCGGTCGCGTCCCTTGTCGATGCGAGTGAAGATGCCGATTTCCCACCACTGCAACGACTCGGTGACCATCGGCTTCTTCGCGTCCCACGAGATGACGCCCTCTGGGTGATCCTGCATGTGCGAGCCGACGCCGGGTGAGTCCACCACTACCTCGACGCCGATGTCGCGCAGGTGGTCGGCGGGCCCGATACCGGAGAGCATGAGCAACTTGGGGGAGTCGATCGCGCCGGCCGAGACGATGACCTCGCGATCGGCGTGGATGGTGTCGGTGTGTACCAAGTCCGGGTTCAAAACCTGTACGCCCGTGCATCGTTTGTCCGCGTCGATGATCAGCTTCTTGACCCAGAGTCCGGTGAGGACCTCGAGGTTGGTGCGCGTATTCATGATCGGGTGTAGATAGGACACCGACGACGAGGACCGAACGCCGTCCTCCAGGGCGTTCACCTGGAAGAACCCTGCGCCCTCGACAACCGTGCCGTTGTTGAACTGCACGGTAGGGATACCGGCTTGCTCACACGCTTCGAGAATCGCCACCCCTGCCGGGTCCACAGCTTCGATGTTCCGGATGCGTACCGGCCCGTCGTGACCGTGGTGCGTGCCCGGCTGGTCGTTGTTCTCGAGCTTTCGAAGCAGCGGCAGCATCTGCTCGGAATCCCAGCCGACGGCGCCGTACTTGCCGGCCCACTCGTCGAGATCCTCGGCAGGCGGCCAGAAAGCGATGCACGAGTTGTGTGAGGAACAACCGCCCAGCACCTTCGCCCGAGACTGGCGCATGAACGAGTTACCGTGCTCCTGCGGTTCGATCAGATAGTCCCAGTCGAAACCTGATCCGAGCAGTGCAGGCCAGCGGGTGAGCTGGAGGACGGCGTCGACGCCGACGTCGCTGGGGCCGGCCTCGATCAACGCGACGGTGACGGACGAGTCCTCACTGAGACGTGCCGCCACGGCAGCGCCGGCGCTGCCGCCGCCGACGACCACGTAATCGAATCGCTTTTCGGACATGTTCTTGCGCCTCTCCTCGAACCGAACCGAACCGAACAGACAATCGGTGGTGTGTTCAGTGCTGCGGGAACCAGCCGGTGACTGCGGGCCGGAGGTTCTGGTAGATGTGCTTGATCTCCTGGTATTCGGCCAGACCGGTCGGACCCAGTTCGCGGCCGTTGCCCGACATGCCGAATCCACCCCACTCGGCCTGTGGCAGGTAGGGGTGGAAGTCGTTGATCCAGACGGTGCCGTGGCGTAACCGCGCAGCCACGCGCTCGGTCTTTCCGGCGTCCTGGCTCCAAACGCCCGCGGCGAGCCCGTACCGAGTGTCGTTGCCGATGGCGACGGCCTCTTCTTCCGTGCGGAAGGTCTCCACGGTGACGACGGGACCGAAGCCCTCTTCCTGCACCACCGACATTGCGGTGTTGCAGCCGTCGAGGACCGTCGGCAGATAGTAGAAGCCCGCCTCGAGTTCACCGGTGCCCCATTCGGCGCCGCAGCCGACGACGGCCCCTTCCGCGATGCCTGCGTCGACGTAGGCGGTGACCTTGTCACGATGGTCGGCGGAGATGAGCGGACCTGTCTCGGCCGCTTCGTCGAACGGCCCGCCCAAGCGAATCTGCTTGGCGCGACGGATCAACTCCTGAACGAAGCGGTCATGGATGGACTCCTCGACGATGAGACGCGCTCCTGCCGAGCACACCTGGCCGCTGTGTACGAAGGCTGCGTTGAGGGCATTGTCGACGGCCGCATCGAAGTCGGCGTCGGCGAAGACGACGTTGGGGTTCTTCCCGCCGAGTTCGAGTGCCACTTTTTTGACCGTCTGCACTGCCGCTGCGGCGACCACGCGGCCCGTCGCGAGTCCGCCGGTGAACGAGACCATGTCGACATCGGGATGTTCCGACAGCGGCGCGCCCGCGGTGGCACCGGCGCCGAGCACGAGGTTCGCCACGCCCGCCGGTAGTCCGAGCCCATCGAGTACATCCATCAGAAGCATCGCAGTGTGCGGGGTGAGTTCGCTGGGCTTGAGCACGAAGGTGTTGCCCGCTGCGAGAGCAGGCGCCACCTTCCACGCCACCTGCAGCAGCGGGTAGTTCCAGGGGGTGATCATTCCGCAGACACCGATGGGCTCGTAGACGACCTTGCTCACGACGTCGGGCATGCCCGGGTCCACCACCCGACCTGCCTGCTGCCCGGCGAGCACGCCGAAATAGCGGAAGCTGGCAGTGATGTCGTCCATGTCGATTTCGCTCTCCACGAGGCGCTTGCCCGTATCGAGTGACTCGGCGCGGGCGAACTCGTCCTTACGTTGTTGGATCGCATCAGCGACCCGTAACAACAACGCGCCCCGTTCGGTCGCCGGAGTGGAACTCCATACTCCTGCGTCGAATGCACGTCGGGCGGCGGCGATGGCCGCTGCGGTATCGGCACCATCTGCCTCGTCGACGGTGCCGACGAGCTCGCCGTTCGCCGGGCAGTGGATCTCTCGAGTTCCGCCGTTGACCGCGGAGGTCCACTCACCATCGATAAACAACGTCTTGGGCATGAGGCTGGTCTCCTAGCTGCGTGGGTTGTGCTGTTTGGGCTGTCCGTGCGGGTGGAGCGGTCAGGAACCGCCGCTGTTCTCCTCGAGCTGGAGGAAAGTCAGGTGCCCTTCGTAATGGTCCAGGATATCTTCGATGACCTGGTCTTTCGTATATCCCATGATGTCGTATCCCTGACCGGAACCACCGTCCAGATAGACCTCCATCCGGTAGTACTCGTCCTCGGTGCGAGGCAGTGTCAGCCCGAAGGACGGGACGGCGACCTTGCGTCGCCACACCTGATATCGGAACGGATGAGCGTGGTCTGCACCGACCTCGAGTTCGTACATGTCCTCGGTGTCGTCGACGGGACCGCATCGGGCATCGATCCCTTGCGCCCGCATTTCTTCGACGACCTCGTTGAAACTCGGCAACACCACCTCGCGTCCGAACTCTCGCACTCGGTCCTCGCCGGGGAATCTGAGAACCCGACTGAGTCGGTGGCGCCAGGACCAGTCGACTCCGCGGTTTCCTCCGGTGCGGACCGAGAGCGAGCCCGGCAAACTCTGCTCGACGCTTTCGATTCGGAACGTCTCCACTCTCAGCGACCGGTAGAGCCCGATCATGACGAGGATGATGACGAAGGCGAAGGGCAAGCCCATGATGACCGCAGCATTCTGCAAAGCTCCGACGCCGCCTACGACGAGCATGGCCACGGTCAGACCGCCTGTCGCCAGCGCCCAGAAGATGCGAAGCGGCGCGTTCCCGTCGTGTTGCGGGCTCGGCAGGTGCGAGGAGAGGTTGGCCATCACCAGCGCGGCCGAGTCCGCGGACGTGACGTAGAAGAGAAGAGCGGTGAAGGTGGCGAGGGCGGCGATGAAGATGAATGCCGGGTAGTCCCTCAGGAGTTCGTAGAACGCGCCCTCCGGGTTGAGGATTGCTTGTTCGCCGAATTCGTTGTCACCGCCGCGAACCCGCTGGAGGGCAGAGTTTCCGTAGACCGAGGCCCACATGAGTATGTAGAGAAAGGGGATCGTCAAGGTCCCGAGTACGAACTGGCGGATGGTGCGGCCTCGGGATATCCGCGCGAGGAACAGGCCGACGAACGAGGCCCACGCGATCCACCAGGCCCAGAAGAACAGTGTCCAGTCGGTCATCCACGTGCCGGTGTCCTCGAACGCGAAGGTCTGACCGACCATGTTGGGGAACAGTCGAACGAAGTCGCTGACATTCAGAACGAGGGCGTCGAGTAGGAACTGGGTTTGGCCCATGACGAGCACCCAGATCGACAGTGCGAACGCCAGAAACACGTTGAGAAGCGAGAGAATTTTGATTCCCTTGTCCACGCCCGAGGTGGCCGAAAGTGTGGCAATGGCAACACCGACGGCGACGATGCCGATTTCGACACCGGTGCTGACCTCCAGCCCGAAAACTATGTTCAGTCCCACGTTGATCATCACCACGCCGATTCCCAGCGAGGTTGCTACGCCGAAGATCGTCCCGAGTAGTGCAGCGAAGTCGACTGTGTCGCCCAGCACACCCTTGACGCGTTTGCCGAAGATGGGCGCGAGTGCCGAGCGGATCGCCAACGGCTGGTTCTTCCGATATGCGAAGTACGCCAACGCAATCCCCATCAGGGCGTAGAGGCCCCATCCACTGATTCCGTAGTGGAAGAGCGTCCATACGGTCGCCTCACGGGCAGCTTCCACCGAACCGGCTTCGGTGCTCGGCGGTTGGAGGTACTGCGTCACCGGCTCGGAGACGGCGAAGTACATCAGGTCGGTGCTGATTCCGGCGGCGAAGAGCATGGACGCCCATGACAGCAACCCGAACTCGGGTTGTGAGTGAGCCGGCCCGAGCTTGATATTGCCGAATCCCGAGAATGCCAGGTAAACAACGAAGACGAGCACGATCGCGACCAGCGCAACGTAGAACCACCCGAACCAGTCCGACGTCCACATCACTGCGCTGCCGAGCACACTCTCTGCGTTCTCCGGTGCGATCAGCGCCCAGATCGTAATCGCAAGAGTGAACAGCGCAGCGGGTACGAAGACCCGCCAGTTCACTCGCGATCGAGCCTCCGGTTCGTCGGCCACATCAGGCTTGGATTCCTCGACCGAAGAACTCACAAATCTGTTCCCTTCTGTTACCTGCACCCGGATGGCGGCGTCAGCACTGTGCTCACAAACACAGCAAGACACTGGAGGTGACGCTTCCGTCGTCCTCACCCTAGTCCCGCAGACGCCTGGCTTTGGGCCCTTCGAGCTGCGAAAATTCGACTTGGCAGAGTTGGTCGGCCCGGTTCGAGGCGCACGGTTTCGGTCGACTGCAGCATCGCGGTCGACTCACTGCGAGGGACGGATCCGCCGCTGCCGGGTCGGACCGTCGATGCCCAATGCACTGTTCGCCGAGTGCAATCCGGCTTTCGACCGGACTGTGATCAACCGTCCTGCGCTTAGCGGGCGCACGTCCGGCAAGCGCAGGTGGCGAATTACGCCGATGTTGTTTCCCGATGTCCTTCGGTGACACCCGGATTGTGAGCCCGACGTGAATTCTGGGCATTGCCTCTCTCGAGTTGCTTCTCGCGTGCAAAAGCGGAGCGCAGGGGTCGATATGGTCTCGTAAAATTTTTTGTGAACCCCCAGCTCGAGGGCGTTAATAGGTTAACCTTATTTGCAGTGTTACCTGGGTACTGATTTATCGTTTGTCATTGGACCGGCGTACAAACGGCCGATCCACCCGAACGAGGCTTGCGTGTGCCCCCGAGCTGATCTGCTCGACGGTAGGCAAGGCCCGACGCTCGGGGGTGCTGCTTCAACGGCGAACGGCACCCAACAGCCGTCCGCGACGGCCGGCGATCTGTGCCGAGCCGCTCTGGCGTATTTGAAAGCTGGACTTATCCGAAGGCTAGGTATGAAGCACACTCCGGGCCCGCAAGGCCTCTACGATCCCCGTAACGAGCATGACTCCTGTGGAGTGGCGTTCGTGGTGGACATTCACGGTCGCCGTAGCCGTGACATCGTCGAAAAGGCCATCACTGCGCTGGTCAATCTCGAGCATCGGGGCGCCGCCGGCTCCGAACCCAACACCGGTGACGGCGCTGGAATCCTCATCCAGGTACCGGACGCATTCTTCCGAGCCGTTGTCGATTTCGAACTGCCCGCCGCGGGGGCGTATGCCACCGGAATCGCTTTTCTGCCGCAAGGCAAAGTCGATGCCGCTCGTGCGTGCGAGGACGTCGAAAAGATCGTCGAGAACGAGGGCCTGACCGTCCTGGGCTGGCGTGATGTTCCCACCGACGACTCCTCTCTCGGGGCGCTCGCGCGGGATGCGATGCCCACGTTCCGTCAGTTGTTCTTCGGCTCTTCCGATTCCTCCGTTACGGATATGGATCTCGAGCGCCGCGCATTCGTCATCCGCAAGCGCGTCGAGCACGAGCTCGGCGAACAGGGACCCGGCAAGGGCGGCCCCGGCCGCGAGACCGTGTACTTCCCGTCCCTTTCCTCGCAGACTTTCGTCTACAAGGGCATGTTGACGACCCCTCAGCTCAAGGGCTTCTACATCGATCTGCAGGATGAACGTGTCGAAAGCGCACTCGGGCTCGTGCACTCACGATTCTCGACCAACACGTTCCCGTCGTGGCCGCTGGCGCACCCGTTCCGTCGCGTCGCGCACAACGGCGAGATCAACACCGCGACCGGCAACGAGAACTGGATGCGTGCCCGCGAGGCTCTCATCACCTCCGACGTCTTCGGTGGTCCCGACGCGCTGAAGAAGATCTTCCCCGTCGTCACCCACGGTGCAAGTGACACCGCTCGTTTCGACGAAGTACTCGAACTGTTGCACCTCGGCGGCCGCAGTCTTCCGCATGCTGTGCTCATGATGATCCCGGAGGCATGGGAGCGTCACGAGAGCATGGACCCCGCCCGTCGTGCGTTCTACCAGTACCACTCTTCGCTGATGGAGCCCTGGGACGGACCGGCCTCGGTGTGCTTCACCGACGGCACCCTCATCGGAGCAGTGCTGGACCGCAACGGTCTGCGCCCGAGCCGGCTGTGGGTCACCGACGACGGCCTCGTCATCATGGCGTCCGAGGTCGGCGTGCTCGACATCGATCCGGCGAAGGTCATCAGCAAGGTTCGGCTCCAGCCCGGACGGATGTTTCTCGTGGACACCGCTCAGGGTCGCATCGTCTCCGACGACGAGATCAAGGACGAGCTCGCTGCCGAGCACCCGTACCAGCAATGGCTCGACGACGGTCTCACCGAGATCGACGATCTGCCCGACCGCCCGCATGTGCACATGCCGCACGATCGCGTTCTGATCCGTCAGCAGATCTTCGGGTACACCACCGAGGAGCTGAGCGTTCTGCTCTCGCCGATGGCGAAGAGCGGAGCCGAGGCCATCGGCTCGATGGGTACCGACACTCCGATCGCGGTTCTCTCTGCCCGCCCGCGGATGCTGTTCGACTACTTCTCGCAGCTGTTCGCGCAGGTCACCAACCCGCCGCTCGACGCGATCCGCGAAGAGATCGTCACGAGCCTCGGCGGCACCATCGGACCCGAGGGCGACCTGCTCGACCCGGGCGCCGACGCGTGCAAGCAGATCGTGCTCCCGACGCCGATCCTGCACAACGACGACCTGTCCAAGCTGATCCACATCAACGACGACGGGACGCAGGAAGGCCTGCGTTCGGTGGTCGTGCGCGGTCTGTATCCGGTGGCCGAGGGCGGCGAGGGGCTTCGACACTCGCTCGAGGCCATTCGGGCACAGGTGTCTGCGGCGATTTCCGGTGGAGCGCGCATCGTCGTGCTCTCCGATCGTGAATCCAGTGAGAAGCTCGCGCCGATCCCGTCGCTGCTACTGACCTCCGCGGTTCATCAGCACTTGGTCCGCGAGAAGACCCGCACCAAGGTCGGCCTGATCATCGAGTCCGGTGATGCCCGCGAGGTGCACCACATGGCGCTTCTCGTCGGTTTCGGTGCGGCAGCGGTCAATCCGTACATGGCGTTCGAGTCCATCGAGGACATGATCGAGCGCGGTGCTCTCGCCGATATCGAGCTCGACAAGGCCGTCGCCAACTACATCAAGGCGGCAGGCAAAGGTGTCCTGAAGGTGATGTCCAAGATGGGCATCTCGACGTTGGCGTCGTACACCGGTGCGCAACTGTTCCAGGTGATCGGCCTTTCGCAGGCCGTGGTGGACGAGTACTTCACCGGACTGAACAGCCAGCTCGGTGGTATCGATCTCGACCAGATCGCCGCTGATGTGCAGACGCGTCACGGCATCGCTTATCTCACCAACCGGCACGAGCGCGCGCATCGTGAGCTCGAGACGGGCGGCGAGTACCAGTGGCGTCGTGAAGGGGAGTACCACCTCTTCAACCCGGACACCGTGTTCAAGTTGCAGCACTCCACTCGCACCGGCCAGTACGACGTCTTCAAGGAATACACGAAGATGGTCGACGACCAGTCGGAGCGCCTGGCCTCGCTGCGTGGACTCTTCCGCTTCAAAACCGAAGACCGGCAGTCCATTTCGATCGACGAGGTCGAACCGGCCTCGGAGATCGTCAAGCGCTTCTCGACGGGCGCGATGAGCTACGGCTCCATCTCCGCCGAGGCGCACGAAACGCTGGCGATCGCGATGAACCGCCTCGGTGCCCGCTCCAATTCGGGTGAAGGCGGAGAAGACGTCTCGCGTTTCGAGCCCGACGAGAACGGTGACTGGCGACGCAGTGCGATCAAGCAGGTCGCGTCGGGACGCTTCGGTGTCACCTCGCACTACTTGACCAACTGCACCGACATCCAGATCAAAATGGCCCAGGGCGCCAAACCTGGTGAGGGTGGCCAGCTTCCGGCACACAAGGTGTATCCGTGGGTTGCCGAGGTTCGGCACTCGACGCCGGGTGTCGGCTTGATTTCGCCTCCGCCGCACCACGATATCTATTCGATCGAGGACCTGGCGCAGCTGATCCATGATCTGAAGAACGCCAACCCGCAGGCGCGCATTCACGTCAAGCTCGTCTCTGAACTCGGCGTCGGCACGGTCGCAGCGGGTGTCTCCAAGGCGCACGCCGATGTGGTCCTCATCTCGGGTCACGACGGCGGTACCGGCGCAACGCCGCTGACATCGGTCAAGCACGCAGGCGGGCCGTGGGAACTCGGTTTGGCCGAGACACAGCAGACGTTGCTGCTCAACGGTCTTCGTGATCGCATCGTCGTTCAGGTCGACGGACAGCTCAAGACCGGGCGCGATGTGATGGTTGCAGCTCTGCTCGGTGGCGAGGAATTCGGTTTCGCAACCGCGCCTCTCGTCGTGACGGGATGCATCATGATGCGCGTGTGCCACCTCGATACGTGCCCGGTCGGTGTTGCCACGCAGAACCCGCTGTTGCGCAAGCGTTTTGCCGGCCAGCCGGAGTTCGTGGAAAACTTCTTCATGTTCATCGCCGAAGAGGTTCGCGAGCTGATGGCCGAGCTCGGATTCCGCACCCTCAACGAGGCCGTCGGCCAGGTGGCGCTGCTGGACACCACCGCAGCCAAGGACGCGTGGAAGGCATCCAAGCTCGATTTGTCCCCGATTCTCGACGAGGTCGAGTCGGCATTCATGAACCAGGACCTCTACAACACCGGTACCCAGGATCATGGCCTCGACAAGGCACTCGACCAGCAGCTCATCGTGCAGAGTCGAAATGCGCTGGACAGGGGCGAGAAGGTGTCGTTCGCCTCGAAGATCACCAACGTCAACCGCACGGTCGGCACCATGCTGGGCCATGAGGTGACCAAGGCGTACGGCGGCGTCGGCCTGCCCGAGAACACCATCGACATCACTTTCACCGGCTCGGCGGGTAACAGCTTCGGCGCCTTCGTGCCTGCCGGCATGACACTTCGCCTCCACGGTGACGCCAACGACTTCGTCGGCAAGGGTCTTTCCGGTGGACGTATCGTCATGCGGCCCTCGCTCGATGCCCCCAAGGGCTTCGTCGCCGAGGACAACATCATCGGCGGCAACGTCTTCCTGTTCGGTGCCACCAACGGTCAGGCCCTCATCCGAGGCGTCGTCGGTGAGCGTTTCGCAGTGCGTAACTCCGGTGCGGTGGCCGTCGTCGAAGGTGTCGGCGACCACGGTTGCGAGTACATGACCGGTGGCAAGGTCGTCGTCCTCGGCGAGACGGGGCGGAACTTCGGTGCCGGCATGTCCGGCGGCGTCGCATTCATCTTCGACCCGGCCAAGACGTTCGAGGCGAACCTGAATACCGAGCTCGTCGATATCGAGGACATCGAAGGCGACGAGTTCGTCTGGTTGAAAGACATCGTCACCCGTCACCACGAGGAAACGGGATCCGAAGTTGCAGAGCGAATCCTCAACGATTGGTCACAGCAGGTGAACCATTTCGTGAAGGTCATGCCGCGCGATTACAAGAAGGTACTGCTGGCCATCTCCGAAGCCGAGAAGAACGGCGCGGACGTGGACGAAGCGATCATGGAGGCAGCTCGTGGGTGACCCACAAGGATTTTTGAAGCACACGGTTCGTGAACTGCCGAAGCGTCGACCCGTCGACCTGCGGCTGATGGACTGGAAAGAGGTCTACGAGGACTTCCCCAAGGAAGCCTTGCAGACGCAGGCGAGCCGTTGCATGGACTGTGGTGTTCCGTTCTGCCACAACGGCTGCCCGCTGGGGAACCTGATTCCCGAGTGGAACGACCTGGTGTTCAAGGATCGCTGGCGCGAGAGTATCGACCGCTTGCATGCCACGAACAACTTCCCGGAGTTCACCGGACGACTGTGCCCTGCTCCGTGCGAGGCGTCGTGCGTACTGGGAATCAACCAGGACCCCGTGACGATCAAGCAGGTCGAGGTCGAGATCATCGACAAGGCGTTCGAAGAGGGCTGGGTCACTCCCGTCTACCCGACGTTCCTGACGGGCAAGAGCATCGCCGTCGTCGGTTCGGGGCCTGCGGGATTGGCTGCCGCCCAACAGCTCACGCGTGCCGGCCACACCGTCACCGTGTTCGAGCGGGCAGACCGCATCGGCGGACTGCTGCGCTACGGCATCCCCGAGTTCAAGATGGAGAAGCGCCACATCGACCGTCGTCTGGCACAGATGGAGGCCGAGGGCACGGTGTTCCGTACAGGTGTCGATGTCGGAGTGGACATCTCGGCCGAGGAACTGCGCACAGAGTTCGACGCCGTCGTTCTGTCCGGTGGTGCTACCGCGTGGCGCGATCTGCCGATCGAGGGACGCGAACTCGAGGGCATCTATCAGGCGATGGAGTTCCTTCCCGGAGCAAATCATGTGCAGCAGGGCGATTACGACGCTCCGCCCGTCACAGCGAAGGGCAAGAAGGTCGTGATCATCGGTGGCGGTGACACCGGTGCAGACTGCCTCGGCACCTCGCATCGTCAGGGCGCCGAGAGCGTTCACCAGTTCGAGATCATGGCTCGCCCGCCGGAGGAGCGTGCGACGTCCACTCCTTGGCCGTTGTACCCGTTGATGTTCCGCGTCGCGTCGGCTCACGAAGAGGGTGGCGAGCGAGTGTTCTCGGTCAACACCGAGCGTTTCGTCGGTGCCGACGGCAAGGTCACCGGACTCGAAGCGCACGAGGTCGAGTTCAAGGCAGGCAAGTTCGAGAAGGTCGAGGGCAGTGAGTTCACCCTCGAGGCCGATCTGGTGCTTCTTGCCATGGGCTTCGTCGGTCCCGAGAAGCCGGGGTTGCTGACCGATCTCGGCGTGGACCTGAACGAGCGCGGCAACGTCAAGCGCTCGAACGAGTGGGTCACCAACGTGCCCGGTGTGTTCGTTGCCGGTGACATGGGTCGTGGCCAGTCGCTCATCGTGTGGGCCATCGCCGAAGGCCGTTCGTGTGCGGCTGCCGTCGATACGTTCCTCGAGGGTGTGACGGCCCTCCCGTCGCCTATCGTCCCCACCCAGGCGCCGCAACGCTGATCGGTTGCACCAGAACGAGGTTATGGACGGAAAGCAGGTTTTTCCGCTCCATAACCTCGTTTTCGTTACCGATGGTGAGATGTCCTGGTTTTAGGTAACCTCCGTTTACCGATTGGGCATCAATTCGACATCAGGGACTGGCATCCTCACCCTCGAAGTCGAAAGTCCGCTACTGCAGTGAGGCCGCAACCATGCGCGTGAAGAAACTTGTCGCCACCGTCGGAGCAGTCATTGCCGTCGCTGCTGGGACGTCGGTCCTGTCGACGGCGCCGGCGGCGGCCGATCCAGGTAGTTGCCCGGATCTGTATGTGGTCGCGATCCCGGGGACGTGGGAGACGAGTTCGGGCGCTGCGCCCAAGCCTGGCATGCTCACTGCCGTCACCGACCGCATCGCGAGTTCCTCCGTTCGCACCGATTACGTGTCGTACCCGGCCACGGCGTTTCCTTGGGAGGGTGGGATCTACGGGGAGTCTCGCGCGATCGCCACGGCGAATGCGGGCGGAATGCTCGAAGCGATGGCCGCGCAGTGCGGTGCAACGAAGTTCGGCATCATCGGTTACAGCCAGGGTGCCGACGCTGCAGGCGATCTCGCTGCGTCGATCGGAACGGGTCTCGGCGTCGTGCCCGCGAATCGGGTCGTCGCGGTCGGCCTCATCTCCGATCCGAAGCGTTCGGACGCCGATGCATTGGTCGGCCCCGAGGTCGTCGGTACCGGTGTCGGTGGCCCGCGCGTCGGTGGGTTCGGTTTCGTCAGCCCGGTGGTGAAGACCTTCTGCGCGATCGGCGATCTGTACTGCTCGACGCCCAAGGACGACTACATTTCACGGTTGGCCGGCTTCCTCGCGGTCTCTTCCGATCCGAACCCCGATGTGGTCGCGAAGGCGCAGCAGGAAGCGCAGATTCTCATCGGCGATCTGTCGGCAGCGGGTGGGCTTCCGGTCCTACAAGGTCAGCTGACCGATCAGGCGAACGAGCAGCGTCGTCGTGAAATCGAGGCGTTCTATCGTTCCGGGATTCATCAGGAATACGGCAGCTACGCGGTCGACAGCAGTGGAACGAGTGCCACGTCGTGGTTGGCGAACTACCTGCTCGATCAGGCCTGAGAAGGTCCGACCTCGACACCGGTCGGTCGGGTCCGTAATAGGAGATAGACCACGATCGCCGCTGCACCCATCCCTAGTGCGCTCCATGTGGCGGCGAGAGTGAGCCCGTCGACGAACGCGGCTGCCGCGATCTCTCGCAGTGCCGAATCCAGCGGTGGCGGAAGGTAGTCGGCAACGGTCATGCCGCCGCCGACGGTCTCGGATGCCGGCCCGGCTATGTCCGGCGGGGTATTCGGTGGCAGGGCGTCCTCGAGTCGGTGGCGGTAGACGGTCGATCCGATTGTTCCGAGGATGGCGATGCCGACGGCGCCACCGAGTTCGGCGCCGGTCTCCGACAGTGCCGAGGCGGCACCTGCTTTCTCCGGTGCCGCAGCTGTGAGCACGATGTCGGAGTTGAGCGTCGAAGATGCACCGACTCCGAGCGCCAGCAGGGACATGCCCACCACCAGTAGCGGCAGTCCGGAATCGGGTTGGATGAACGCCATCGCAGTGGCGCCGACGGCAATCAGGGCAAGTCCGCCGGCGATGATCGCTCCGGTCGAGACGATCTTGCTCAGGCTCGGTGCGAGTACCGCCCCGGTCCCGGCTGCGATCGCGGGGATCAGCAGCCACAGACCCGCCTCCAGTGGACCGAGCCCCACGATCAGCTGCAGATACTGCGAGGCGAACAGACTGAATCCGGTGAGCGCGAAGATCACCAGGAATTGAACGAGTACTGCTGCGCTGAAGGCACGTTCGGCGAACAGGGTGATGTCGATGAGTGGGTCGCGCCCTCGCCTTTGCCTTCGCAGGAACAACAAGCCCAGAACAATTCCGGCGGTAGCCGTGGCGGTAGTCGTGGCGTCGACCCCGTCCTGTGCGCCGTGCTTGATTGCGTAGACGATCCCGAGCATCGACGCGATCGACAGTACGACGCTGAGCGGGTCGAAGCGGCCCGGGTCGGGATCCTTGAACTCCGACACCAGCAGCGGCGCCGAGATGAGCAGGACGACCATGATCGGAATGTTGATCAGAAACACCGAGCCCCACCAGAAGTGCTCGAGCAACGCCCCACCGATGACGGGACCGAGGGCGCCGCCTCCGGCGAACCCGGCGGTCCACAGTCCGATCGCTTCCTTACGTTGGCCCGGATCGTGAAACATGTTGCGTATCAGAGACAATGTGCTCGGCGCGATGGTGGCTCCGCCGATGCCCAGAAGTGCTCGCGCGAGAAGGAGCATCTCGGAGGACGTCGAGAAGGCTGCGAGCAACGATGCGGCGCCGAACACGACGGCGCCGATCATCAGAAGTCTGCGACGGCCGATCCGGTCACCGACAGAACCCATCGTGATGAGCAGACCAGCCAGAAGGAAGCCGTACAGGTCGAGAATCCACAGTGTTTGATTGCTGCTCGGTTCCAGGTCCGCGGTCATGAAAGGAAGCGCCAGGTAGAGCACCGACATGTCCATCGAGACCAGCAGGATCGGGATCACGAGAATACTCAGTCCGAGCCAATCCTTGCGGGTTGCCTTCGGGGGGTCGCCGGTCATGGATCTCTTCTTCCGCCGCAATTACTCTTTTGTTCGCCAACGCCGATGCGGATGACCCACATGACGGTACCGTCGAATTCGGTGGTTGCCTCTCAGGTGGCCACATACGAGAGGACGCAGTATGCCCAGTGAGCTGAAGGTTGTCGCCACCATCACCGCCAAGCCGGAGTCGGTCGATGCCATACGGACAGGTCTGGCGACGCTGGCCGCGGAGTCGGCGAAGGAGAGCGGAAACGTCTCCTATGAACTGTTCGAGTCAGCTTCCGAGCCGGGCACTTTCGTCACCATCGAGGTGTGGGGATCGCAAGAGGACCTCGACGCGCACATGCAGACACCCCACCTGCAGAAGGCGCTGGGCGAGTTCGGTGCACACCTCGCCAGTGCACCGTCGATTCACCCGCTACGCGTAGTCGGCTAGTTCTCTGTTCGCTTCGCTGTCGCCGGGTTCGGTATCGAGAGTTCGGTAGACGATCCCGGAGACAGCGAGGAGAACGACGGTCAGACCGATTGCCAACCATCCCGTCGAGGTCATCTGCCCGTATCCGATCTCGCGGGCGCCCGCCGCGGTGTAACTCATCGGCATGAACGCCGACAGGTGGCCCCAGATCGCGGCACTGCTCGCGTAGGCAGCTCCGCACACCACGACCTGGACGAGGAGCAAGCCGACGTTGACCGCTTGGCCGACGGCGGCGCCGAGCAGACGCTGGAGCGCGCCGCCCGCAGCCAGATATGCAGCTGCGGAGACGACGAGAAAGAAACCGGCCCCGACAAGTGCACCGATGTCGGCCCCTGGGGCGGTGAACGCGAACGCACAGGCCGCGCATACGCCGATGGCAAGGGTGGCGACGGCGGCGACGCTCCAACCGAGGCGAGAATCGCCACTCAGGACCCGTACCAGGCTCACCGCGCCGATAGCACCGACCGCCACCAATGCTGCGATTAGATACGGCGCCACCGGCGTGCTCGACGCGGCGGCCTGCGTCACCTCGGCCTCCGAAGCTGGGGTAGGTGAGCCGGCGTTCAGCTCCTTGGCCGTCGGGAGTCCGGTGGTTGCTTCTTGGACGTTGGTCGCGATACCGCTGACGATTCCGGAGACCGGGCCGACGGCCGTCACCAACTGGTCGGTTCCGGCTCGGAGTTGTCCGCCGCCGGCGTCGAGCTGGCCTAGTCCGTCTCGAAGTTGGACGGTAGCGTCACCGAGCTGTCCGGTGGCAGTGAGGAATTGGCCGGACGGATCGTTCAGCTCACCGGACAGTTGCCGCGCACCGCCTTTGAGGGTCTGCAGCTGATCGAGCGTCGATGGGCCGAATCCCTGGGTGTTCAGGGTGTCGATCACCGAGCGAATCTGGCCGGAGATGGCGTCGGATCCAGGGTGCGGGAAGCTGTCGATTTGTTGTGCAGTGGCTTCGAGCTTCGCCGTGAACTCACCCTGCTGAGTGCCGAATCCAGCGAGCTGGTCGACGAGTTGATCGACTCCGCCACTGATCTGGGCGGCACCGTCACCGAGTTGCCCGATGCCGTCACGGTATTGGCCGAATCCGTCGGCGAGCTGGATCGTGCCGTCGTGAGCTTGGGTTATTCCGTCGGCGAGGACGATGACGCCGTCGTTGAGTTGCTTACCGCCGTCGGTCAGCTGGGAGACGCCCCCGGACAGGAAGCTGATGGGTAACCCCACTTGCTGCAGGCTCTTCCTCGAGGTGGCCAGGGGATCGCCGGTGGAGGCGCTGGGTGAGCCCGCTACCGTGTCCGCGGTGGCCGGCGCCGTGTCTTCGGGGCTCAGGTCGTAGCCCGCACCGAGCGCGAACGCTCCGGCTGCTACCAGCGGAAAGGCGAGAGCAACGAGAGCGGCGGTCGGTTGCCGAAGGATTCGAAATTTACCCATAGTGGTTTCGAGGCTAACCGGCCCCTGACGGCACTATGACCACGCGAAGCCGTGATGTGGACTGAAACACCGCCCTGAGCAGGCACTTTAAGAGCTCTCTGTGGAGTTGGTGGATCGGTCCCTGTTGCGTGGCAGCAGATCCCACACGTGCTGCGTCTCGTTCACCGCTGCGACCGATCGACTACCGTTGCGGGAGTAGAGGATTCGAGTGATCGAACAGTAGTCGATCGGGAATCCGAGTACCGTGGGGGTGTGCAGGATGTCCTGCAGCAGCATGTTGACGACCCCGCCATGCGCGAACACCACCACCGTGTCGGTGTGTTCGACTCCCGAGACCGCTGCGTCGACGCCGGCGAGTACTCGCGCACGAAACGCGTCCTCGTCGACCTCCTCGGGTAGGTGTCCGGCCTTGATCCGGTCGAACGCATCGCGGAACTCGGTCCGCGCAAGTTCGATCGGAACGTAACCGCCGAAATCTCGGTCGTATTCGGTGAGGCGCTCGTCGGACTCCAGCGTCGACCCCAGTTCGGCGGCCAACACCGATCCGGTCTGCTGGGCGCGGAGTTGAGTGCTCGCGACGGTCTTGGCGATCGCAAATCGAGCCAGCGCGGCAGGTACGCGGGCGGCTTGTTCGTGGCCGAGTTCGGCAAGCGGGGGATCGGCGGTGTCTTCGGAGCGCTGCGGTAGCGCATGGCGAACCAGTATGAGCTGCACGTGCCTACTTAACCATCGTGCCTACCTGACCACCACGCCTACCTGACCATCGTGCCTACCTGACCACGAGACTGCGGCCGTTGCGGATCGTCAGTGCGCGGAAGGCCTGCACGTGGCTCGCCGGCATGCGCTCGGACCAGACCATGCCGATGCGTCGCCGGGCGGTCGGATCGGCCAGGGGTACTTCCACGGTTTCGTATTGTGGCCCGCGAATTTTGGGAAGAATACTGACGCCCAGACCGGCTCCGACCAGTCCTCGGATCGTGTGGATGTCCTGTCCTTCGAACGCAATGTGCGGGGACATGCCTGCCTCGGCCCACAGGCCTTCACAGATCGAGCGCATGCCGAACCCGTGGCCCATGGCGATATAGCGCTCCTCGGCAGTGTCGATGACGTGCACGGCGCGGCGACCGGCCAGACGATGTCCGGTGGGTACGACCAGGACCAGTCGCTCGTCGTAGAGCTGGAAGGAATTGGCGTCGGTGTGCTCGGTGCTGAGCGAGACGAAGGCGAGGTCCGCGGAGCCGTCGTCGAGGCGGTCGAGGCAGCGCGAGCGTGCACCCTGATCGAGATCGAAGGTCACGGCCGGGTGACCGGTTCCGAACGCCTTGATCAGCGCCGGCACGATGTCTTCACCGAGCGTGTTCTGGAATGCGATGGAAATTCTGCCGCGGGCCTTCGCGTCATGCTCGCTCATCGCGTCGAGGCCGGCCTCCAGATCGACCAGGGCCCGTTGCAAATAGGGAATCAGGATTCGGCCCGCGGCTGTCATCGCGATACCGCGTCCGTGACGTTCGACGACCGCAACCCCGAGGATTGCTGTTGCCCGCGCGATCTGTCGGCTCACGGTCGGTTGTGGGATCCCGAGCAGGTGGGCGGCTTCGGTGATGTGTTCGGTTTCCGCGACGGCGACGAGCGTCGGGATGAGGGGGAGTAGTTCTTTCGATTCCGCGCGCACCTACGCAATGATATCGCTGGAGTATCGATTGCCGGGTGCGTATGCATTGGACGCATGTACACCGCAAAGATAGCGTCGAGGAAATGAGTTCATCGATGACCGATGCGGACGCCGACCGCCTCTGGGAGGGTCATCCTCGCGGGTCGCGCGAATACAAGCGCCTGGTTGCGGCCTTGTTGTTCGCGGGTATCGCGACTTTCGCACAGCTCTACTCGGTGCAGGGAATTCTCCCGCTCATCGCGGCCGGCCTCGACATCACGCCGTCGCAGTCCTCTCTGGCGGTCGGAGCGGCCACGGTCGGGGTCGCCGCCGCGGTCCTGCCCTGGTCGGTGGTCGCCGATCGCATCGGACGAGTACGCGCGATGGCCATCTCGGTGATCGCCGCAACGATTCTGGGACTGATGGTTCCGCTGTCCGCTTCACTACCGATGCTGCTGTCGATTCGCTTCTTCGAAGGTGCAGCCCTCGGCGGACTGCCCGCGATTGCCATCGCCTACCTGAGCGAGGAAGTGCACGGCAAACACACCGCGCTCGCCGCAGCAACGTACGTCTCCGGTACCTCCATGGGCGGTCTGCTGGGTCGGATCGTCGCCGGACCTGTTGCGGAGTACACCAACTGGCGCATCGGGACCTTGACGGTGTCGGTACTCGCCGCGGCAGCGGCGGCCCTTTTCGTCTGGCTGGCACCGACGCCGCGCAGATCTCCCACCATCTCCCGCGACGGTCCCTCACTGCCGAGACGTCTGTGGGCGAACCTCCGCGAGCCCGGCATGCTGACCCTGTACGGCCAAGGCTTCCTGCTCATGGGCGGATTCGTCGCGATTTACAACTACCTCGGCTTCCGCCTCGAAGCCGGCCCGTTCGGGCTCCCTCAGTCCCTCATCAGCCTCATCTTCGTGGCGTATCTCAGCGGGACCGTGTCCTCGCGCATCGCCGGACAAATGGCGGTCCGCCACGGCAGAAGCGTCGTCCTCGCCGGTTCGACGGCCACCATGGCCGTCGGTGTCGCACTGACGATCAGCACGAACCTGATCGTCATCCTGACCGGATTGGTCGTACTGACCATCGGATTCTTCGCCGCCCACGCCATCGCGTCGGGGTGGACGGGTCAGCGTGCGGTGGTCGGACGCACCCAAGCGACGTCGCTGTACAACCTCTTCTACTACGGCGGATCCAGCGTTCTCGGCTGGCTAGGAGGAGTGGTATTTCAGACGTACGGCTGGACCGCGATGGCGCTGTTCGTCATAGGTCTGACCGTGACCGCCGGTGGATGGGCACTGCTGCAGGGCACACGACTGAAAACCACGCTTCCAGCCCCGACGCCCCAGGTCACACCGCAGCGCTGAGGGCGACCGTGAGCGGGACGACGCTCAGACAGCAAATCGCCAGTATCAACATCGCGATGACGCCTCGGCGATCCCATTTCTGCTGAGCTCCAGCGGCCGCCGAAACGAAGAGGACGAATCCGATGCAGACCGAACCGATGGTGATGGCGACGGGAGTGGACAGCACGACTAGCTGGTCTTCATGCTGCCCCAGCCGACATACGCATCGACCGAGAGGTAACCGGTGACCCGGGGCTGGTCGCGCACCGGGTACTTGTCGCCGGTGTAGTGGGTCGAGATGCGGTCGATGTCGACCAGATCAGGATCGTCAGCCAGCGTGATGGTGCCGTGAATGGTGATGTGGGTGTACCAGCTGGCCTCGTCGAGCACCGAGATCGACACCCTGGGGTTGCCGCGGATGTGCTCGAGGCGCTTACGTCCGGCCTCGAAGTTCAAGACGATCCGACCGTCCTCCCACAGGTACCAGGTGGGGGCGGTGATGGGTGTGCCATCTGCTCGTACCACCGCCATGACTGCGGGGTTCGGCTTCTTCAGCAGCTCGACGGCTTCCGGCGGCAACGGTGGTTTCGGCATGACGCCACTCTACTTCCGGCCGAGAACGAGCGAGGTCGGTCTCGGCCGGAAGAGATGAACTACAGGAAGAGAAAAACTACAGCGTGGGGAGCTTGACGACCTGCCCGGCGTAGGACAAGCCGGCTCCGAACGCGAGGAGCAGGGCGGTGTCGCCCGCCTTGGCCTTGTCGGTGCGGAGCAATTCCTCCATCGCCAACGGAATCGACGCGGCCGAAGTATTGCCGGTCTCCTCGATATCGTTGGCGACGACGGTGTCGTCGCCGAGGTGCAGGCTCTTGGCGAGCAATTCGGTGATGCGGCTGTTGGCCTGATGCGGGATGAACGCGTGCAGCTCTTCGGTCTGGATACCCGCCGCGTCGATCACTCTCTGTGCTGCCTTACCCATCTCGAACGCGGCCCAGCGGAACACCGAGATGCCGTTCATCTTGATCCAGGGACGCTCGGCGCCCTCGGTCGTGATGTAGTCGTACCAGTCGATCGTCTGGTAGATGGCGTCCGCCTGCGAACCGTCGGAGCCCCAGACGACGGGCCCGATCTCGGTTTCGTCACTCTGGCCGACCACTACCGCGCCCGCGCCGTCGGCGAAGATGAATCGCGTCGTGCGGTCGTACGGGTCGGTGGTCTCGCTCAGCTGCTCTGCGCCGATGACGAGGACGTACTTGCAGGTTCCGGCTTTGACCAGATCGGACGCGACGGCGAGGGCGTAGCAGAATCCTGCGCAGCCGGCGCCGATGTCGAATGCGGCAGGGCCCTTGGTGCCGAGTGCGTGCGCAACCTTGGCGGCAGCCTGCGGGGTCTGCTCGAGGTGCGTCGACGTCGCGACGATGACGGTATCGATGTCCTCGGCCGAGACGCCGCTTGCCGCGAGAGCCTTCTTGCCGGCCTCGATGGCCATGAATACGACATTTTCTTCGGGCTTGGTGAAGCGACGATTCTTGATGCCCGTCCGCGTCTGGATCCACTCGTCGCTCGAGTCGATGGTTTCGCAGATTTCGTCGTTGGTCACCACCCTCTCGGGGCGGTGGACACCCAAGCCGAGAAGCTTGGACTGTCGGCCGGAAGTTGTGCTTATCGATGCACCCATCTGTGTTCCTCTCGTGCTACCGCGCCATCGCCGAACTGTGGATCGGGTCTTGGGCTACGGGCTCGAGAGGACACGTTACGTGCGCGGAGTTCGGTACGTCACACCAGTTCGGCGATCAGGCCCGCCACCTCGGCGGGTTGGTCGATCATCGCGTGATGATGGGCGTTCGTGATGACGGAGAACTTCGCGTCCAGACACTGAGCCAGTCGCCGCTGTTTGGCAATCCAGTGACGTCCCCACGGTGTAGGTCGACCGGTGTGGGCGGCGACGACGGTCGCCGGCACATCCGGCATCGGATGGCTGCGTCTGATTCGGTTGAGTTCGAGTGCCATGTCCGGGTAGACGAAGTCCTCCACCAGCGCCGCCTCGAGGTACGACGGCGTCCGATAGATCTGTGCGATCCAGTCGTAGGTCTCGATCGGAATGCCGTCGGGAGGGATGGACTGATTGAGAATGCGTCGGACCGTAGTTCCCAGTAGTCGCTGCAGTCCGAGTGTTGTCAGTGTCCGCGAGAGGGCATATGCCGCGGAAATACGACAACGCCTCGGAATCAGATGCCACGGATCTCGCTCCGCGCTCGAGTCGAGCAGCAGCACTCCCGCGGTGCGCGACGGGTACAGCCGAGCGAACGCCTCCGCGTAGAACCCTGCGATCGAGTGCCCGACGACCACGGCAGGGTCTGGCAGCTCGAGGGCGTCGAGAACGCCGACGATGCGAGCTGCCTCGGCCTCGACGGTGGGGGTGTGGCCGCGCGGAAACGATTCGCTGAGCCCGAACCCGGGTCGGTCGAACACGACGACGGTATGAAATGCCGACAGAATCGCGGCCGCGTCGTCCCAGTCGAACCAATTGCCTCCGAGTCCGCCGCACAGGACGATCGGCGGACCACCACCGGTCACCACGACGTGTGTGCGCAGTCCGTCGACTACGACGAACCTGCCGGGAGGTGATTGTTTCATGTGAAACATTGCAAATTTTTCGTTACTGTCGCGGCTTCGCGAGGGGGAAGGCCAAGGTCTCGCGGATGCTGCCACCGGTGATCAACATGACGACGCGATCGACACCCATGCCGAGACCGCCTGTCGGCGGCATGCCGTACTCGAGGGCCTGCAGGAAGTCCTCGTCGAGCGACATCGCTTCCTCGTCACCACCCGCCGCGAGAAGAGATTGTTCGGTCAGTCGGCGACGCTGATCGACGGGGTCGGTGAGCTCGCTGTACGCAGTGCCCAGTTCGACACCCCACGCGACGAGATCCCACTTCTCGGCAACACCCGGAATCGACCGATGCGGACGGGTCAACGGCGACATCGACGTCGGGAAGTCTGTGTAGAAGGTGGGGAACTCGGTGTAGTCCTCGACCAGATGCTCGTACATGCCCTGTGCGACGGCGCCTGCATCCCAACTCTTTTCGTATGGAACGTCGTTCTCCTCGCAGAGTCTTCGAAGTTCGGCGAGTGAGGTGTCGGGGGCGACCGGGACGCCGAGCTTCTCTGCGACGGCCCCGTGCAGTGTTTTGACGGGCCATTCACCGGAGATGTCGATTTCGATCATCTCGCCGTTCGGGCCGTCGGGTCGAAGGACGATTTCGCGACCGTGTGCGGCGATAGCGGCCTGCTGAATGAGCTCGCGGCACAACACCATCGCCTGCTCGTAGTCACTGTGTGCCTCGTACGCCTCGAGGATGGTGAACTCCGGGTTGTGCTTGAAGTCGGCGCCTTCGTTGCGGAACACTCGGCCGATCTCGAACACCTTGTCCATCCCGCCGACGCACAGCCGCTTCAAGTACAGCTCGGGTGCGATCCGCAGATACAGATCGAGGTTGTAGGCGTTTATGTGGGTGATGAACGGGGCCGCGTTCGCTCCGCCGTGAACCTGCTGCAGGATCGGCGTCTCCACCTCCATGTATCCGCGGCCGGACAGTGAATCCCGCATCGATTTGACCACGTTGCTGCGAGCGATCATCAAATCCCTTGTGCTGCGGTTGATCGCAAGATCGACGTAGCGTTGACGCACCCGAGATTCGGGGTCCTTGAGGCCCTTCCACTTGTCCGGCAGTGGGTGCAGGCATTTGGCATTCATCCGCCAGTCGCCGGCGAGCAGTGAGAACTCGCCCTTGTTGCTTCGTCCGATCACTCCGCTGACCTCGATGAGATCGCCCAGGTCGAAGTCGGCATCGAATTCGTCCAGCTTGTCCCCGACGCGGGCCCGGTCGAACAACACCTGGATGTCGTCGGTCCAGTCCCGCACGATCGCGAAGGCGACCCCGCCGTAGTCTCGAATTCGTAGTAGACGACCGGCAATCCGAACCGTCGTTCCCTGGGGCGCCGCCAATGCCTCGGCGACGGAATGCGTCGGTGGATGTGCGACGGGGTAGCCCTCGGTTCCCTCGCTCTCGAGGCGCTCGAGCTTGGAGATCCGGACGCGAACCTGGTCGGGGCGCCGAGGCCCCTGCGGCTGCTCGACCTCCTCCGCTACATTTTCCGGTCCGCTTCCGTCACTGTGGATATCGGTATTGTCGGCGAGAGCTGCCGGCACGGACACGTGGCTACCGGTGTGCTTGCGTGCGCGCCGGAAACTCGGGAGCGTCAAGAAGCCCTCGGCGATCGCAGATGCGATGCCGACCTTCGGTAGTACGCGACTGTCGGCGAAGCACAGATAGCGCGGTTCCCAGTCGGGTTGATACTTCAGATTCGAGCGGTACAGCGCCTCGAGTTGCCACCACCGCGAGAAGAACACGAGCATCGAACGCCAGATCCGCAGCACCGGCCCAGCTCCGATTCGGCTGCCCTCCTCGAACACGGCTCGGAACACCGCAAAGTTCAACGAAATCTTGCTGACCCCGAATTGGTCTGCACCGGTTGCCAGTTCGGTGACCAGAAGTTCGATCACCCCGTTGGGGGACTGGGGATCGCGTCGCATCAGATCCAGCGAAACGCCAGTACGACCCCACGGCGCCAACGACAGAATGCCGACGGTCTTCTCGCCCGCTCTGGCTTGAACCAGCATGCAATCGCCGTCGAGCGGATCGCCGAGGCGTCCGAGAGCCATCGAGAATCCACGTTCGGTCTCGGTGTCGCGCCACGCGTCGGCGCAGTCGATGATCTCGGCCATCTCGGGTGCTGGAATGTTGCGGTGACGACGTATTTCCACCGTCACGCCCGCCTTGCGTGCACGGGTGACAGCTTGGCGGACCGGACGCATCTCACGGCCGTTGAGGTTGAACGTCTTGGTGTACAGGATGGCCTCGTCGCCGAGTTCGAGGACGTTCAGGCCGGCCCGCTTGTACGCCGTGGCACCGATTTCGCTGGCCCCCATCACCGCAGGCGACCAGCCGTACTTTGCGGCCAACTCGAGCCACGCGTCGATGGCGTGCGGCCACGCCTCGGGATTGCCGATGGGATCTCCGCTGGCCAAACACACCCCGACCTCGACGCGATAGGTGACCGCAGCCTTACCGCTCGGGGCGAACACGACACCCTTGTCACGCCGGGTGGCGAAATAACCGAGGGAGTCGTCCGCTCCCCATTTGTCGAGGAGGCCGCGCAGTGCCGACTCGTCGCTGCCCGTCAGGGCATTGGTCGAGCGCTGCGACCGGAACAGGGTGACGACGGCCGCGAGCAATGCGAGTGCGCCGAACAGACCGAGCAGAGTGTTGACGAAACCGTGTGGGCGACCGCTGAATTGCTCGTTGTCCACCGTCGCCAATGCCGTGACGCGGTTGAAGGCCCACAGGAACGTTTCGTTCTCCGGGAGAGTGCCGGGGAACAGTGCGACCAGAGCCCATCCGAGCAGGGTGCCGATGATCGCGCCCAGGACCAGAACTCCGAGAGCTTTCCACACCGCGCCGCGTCGTACGCGGGTGTAGAACTCCTTACGCGCCGCCACCAGAATGCCGATGACGACGACGTGGACGCCAAGGGCGACCCAGGCACTGGCGTTCTTCTCCTGGATCCCCTCAGCGAGATTGGTGAGCGCGAACAGCGCGAGATAGAGCGTCAGGAACCACCAGGCGATGCGCTTACGGCTTGCCAAGGCTGCCGCAGTGAGACCGACTACGAGCGCCCATGCCAGTGAGGTATCCGGGGCATCGATGTAGAAGTTGTCGACGTACTCTCGCGGTACTCGCACGGCTTCTCGCAGCGCCGGGGAGATACTCCACAGAAACACCAGCACAGCAAAAGTGCCGAGAATCAGCCCGGCGATGTGTGGAACCTTCGCCAGCCGGCCATGTTCGGGTGGAGCGAAGGCCCGCGCTGGCCTCTCCTCGCCGCCCCCGCGAGCGGACTTCTCCGGTGACACCGATGTGCTCGTCAATGCCCACTCCTGCCGTCGGCGTTACCAACTACCCAGGGCCAACGGTAACGCCGACGACAGGTTCAAGGGGGATCATTCCACAGTCGAGGGTCTGTGGGCGCTGGTTAGGAGGCTTTCCAGGACCGCCAGGTCAACTTTTCGACGATGATTGCCGGACCCTCCGGCCGGGCAGAAGCGTATTGCTCGTACTTCTCCACGAGAGCGTCGATTGCAGTTCTGCCCTCGTCGGAGTGAGCGTCGACGACACGGGCCGATCCACTGGCGCGAACCCACCAGAGGTTGTCCCACTCGTCTTCGTAATTGTCGACGATGAGGCCGACAGCCGGGTCGGCGCGGATGTTGTCCAGCCGCTGGAGTTTACGGGTGGATTTCGGTTTCCAATCGATGGCGGTGACGATGCGATCGTCGACGACGGCGAAGACGACAGGCACGAGATGTGGTGTGCCGTCGGGATTGATCGTCGACAGGATTGCTCGGCGCGCGGCGGAAAAGCGGATGGTGTCGTCGGCGATCTTCACAGTTGATTCCTTCTGACGCGCGGTCATGCAGAGGCGCTGTGCGCGCCGTCTTGACATAGGACGCTCTCGAGCTGGACGGCTGACATCGGACGACCGAGAAGGTGGCCTTGTCCGAAGGTCACTCCCATGTCAGCGCAGGAAGCCATTTGCTCGGGCGTTTCGATTCCTTCGACAACAGTGTCCTTGCCCAGGTCGTGCGAGACGTCGACGACAGCTTTGCACAGCGCGGAGATGGCGCGCCTGCGTTGAAGGTTCTTGCTGTCGAGGTGCTGGGTGAGTGATCTGTCGATCTTGAGGATGTCGACGGGCAGGGTTGCGAGGCGTTCGAGCGAGGAGAAGCCGGAGCCGAAGTCGTCGATCGCGACGAGAACCCCGTGCCGGCGCACGTCGAGTAGTTGGTACTGCACGGCGTCGACGTCGTGCAGCGATTTCGATTCTGCCAGTTCGAGTACGACGCGTCCGGGCTCGATGCCGAGTGAGTCGATGACGTCGATGACGTCGGTGGCGAGTGTTCCTGCGGCGAAGTGCAGCGGGCTGACGTTGATGCCGATCTGCGCCGCGATGCCACGATTCTGCCAGGAGGCGATGGTCCGGCCGACCTCGTTGAGAATCCAGTTGCTGAGCGGGATGATGAGGCCGGCGTCTTCGGCGAGGGGGATGAAGCTGTCGGGCATCAGTAGACCCAGGTCGGGGTGATTCCATCGAATGAGTGCTTCGGCGCCGATGACAATGCCGGAGGATATTTCGACGATGGGCTGGTAGAGCATCTCCAGTTCGTGTTCGGCCATGGCCACCCCACGCAAGCGTTCGAGAACTTCCAGCCGAGTGCGGTTGCTGTCGCGCAGGTCGGTCGAGAACACCTGGTGGCTGCTGCGTCCTAGTGATTTGGCTGCGTGCATCGCCGTGGTCGCGTCGTGAATGAGTTGGACCGCGTCGGTGTTCTTCGCGTCGGAGGTGGCTACGCCCACACTGGCAGTGATGGTCAGCTGGCGAGTGCCGAGCTCGAACGACGGCTCGAGGACGCTCACGAACCCGGCGGCGAGTGCGCGTGCCGCGATGGATTGACATCCGCGGGCGATGACCACGAACTCGTCGCCGGTGAGTCGGCCGAGAGTGTCACTGGGACGCGTCGACGCATCGATTCGGTGCGCGACGAGCCGGAGCAGTTGGTCACCCTGCGTGGGCCCGAGGGCGTCGTTGAACTCTTTGAATCCGTCGATGTCGACGAGCAGGACGCTGACCTCGTTGTCGTCGGTGCGCCGCTGCAGTTCGCCGCGCAACAGCGTTTCGATCTCGTCCCGGCTGGCCAGGCCCGTCAGCGGGTCCTGCCGCGAGGGCTCACCCAGCTCCGCCGCAAGCGCGGTGATATCGGTGTGGGTGATGTAGAGGCCGTTACCGTCGGTGAGTAGCGCGGCTCGCATGCGGTACCAGTAGTTGTTTTCGAGTGTGGACCATCGGAAGTCGAAGGTGTGCATCGCCGAGTCACCGCCCACGAGCCCCTGGAGTCCGGTCAGGACGATCGCGGCGTCCTGATTGCCGGACTCGGCCTCAGTACGCCACATATCGAAGTAGTTTTCACCCGGAACGTAGCGCGAACCACCCGGCCAACTGCCCCAGAACTGATCCCACTGTTGGTTGACCAGCACAATGGTGCCGTTGGTGTCGAGTACAACGGTCCCAGCGGGGACTGCGTCGAGCATGGTTTGGGCGAGCTCGTCGGTCCATTCGTTTCGACCGTTGCCGAGCCGCTCGGTCGTGACATCCAGGGCCCAGATTGCGTAGCCACCCGAGCCTGGGTTGACCTTGTACGACAGCCACTTCTGCAGTGTGTACGAGAAATCTTCGACTACGCCGGACCAGCCGGGGACGCTGCACTTGGCAAGGAACTCTGCCCGAGCGGCTTCGTTGAACCACGCTTCGAGTTCGCGTCCGAGGAGGCGATCGCGCGTCGTGCCGAGCAGTTGCGCAGCGGCAGGGTTGGCGTAGGTGATGACAAGTGAGGCGTTGATCAGCAGGAGGGCTTCGGGGATCGACTCCAGCGCGTCGCGTGGCGCTGAATGAGGATCGTCGATTCGGGGTAGGGGCATGGAAGGATCTCGGTTCATCTTCCCCCCCTGTGACCGGTCGGCCAAAAGCAAGAATAGCCCGAAAGTCTGCTTTCGCGCTAGAAACAGGATGTTTACCTTGTTTTGGTGGACGCTTGAACGACTTCTGCTGACCTAGGTCCGAAAGGCGCTCATGCCGATACGACGCCGACCGGCTCCAACAACCGCTGAACCATGCAGCGGAGAACATCGAGCCCGTCGGTCGACAGCACGGACTCCGGATGGAACTGAACCGACGCGAATCCGGCGCCCCGCAGCGCGTTGACGCCCTGAGAATCCACTGACACGCCCACCCCTGAAATCTCTCCCGGCAGCGCGGCGAATGCATTGTAGAAACCGAGTGTCCGACGCTCTCCGAAGAGCTCGACCTCTCGCTGGACTCCCTGCTGCGGACGAGAAAGCGCGACGACGTCCAACCCGAGAATCCGTGCGAGAACCTGGTGGCTCAGGCAGATCGCGAGTAGCGGTGCGCCGGCGTCGAGTCGAGCGCGGACGGCCCGCTCGACAGCACGAATTCGGTTGTCGAGAACAAGGTTCGGATCTCCGGGCCCGGGTCCGCACACCAGCAGGTCGGCGTCCGTGTCGGAGTACTCTTCCCACCGAAGAACCGACACGTCCATGCCGAGGTGGCGGAGCTGATGGGCGATCATCGCCGTCCACTGATCCTCGAAATCGACGACGACTGCAGTACGGCCCAGCAGCTCGGGCAGTACGACGAGCGGCTGCTGGTCGATCCAGAACGACGCCAGCTTGTCGTTGCGCAACGCCAACGCGTCGGCGACGCCAGGGTAGGTGCCGAGACGGACGGCGTCCGTTCCACGTGGGCGTGGCGGTTCGACACCGAGGGCGGCGAGTACGCCGCCGAGCTTCGAACGTGTCTCGGCCACTTCGTGTTCGGGTACGGAGTTGCGTACGAGGGTGGCGCCTGCCGAGATCTTCAGCTCACCGGCAGGCGAGATCTCACACGTGCGGATCAGGATCGGCGCGTCGAGTGTGCTCACCCCGTCGGTGCCTTCGAACAGTGCCAACACGCCGGAATAGTAACCGCGCCCGGTGTTCTCGTAACGCTCGATGACACGTGCGGCATTCTCGATCGGTGAACCGGTGACAGTGGGTGCGAACATAGTCTCCCGCAGGATCTCGCGTGGATCCAGCTCACTGTCTCCCACCAGGACGTACTCGGTGTGCGTCAGATGGCCCATCTGTTTGAGGCGCGGACCGATGACGCGGCCACCGTTTTCGCAGATACGGCTCATCATCTTCAGTTCCTCGTCGACGACCATGAACAGCTCGTCGTTCTCTTTCGCATCACCGAGAAAGTCGAGAACACCTGCGCCCGAGGGACCTTCGACGGGGTGCCGATAGGTACCGCTGATCGGATTCATGATTGCTGTCGTGCCATCGAATCCGACGTGCCGCTCCGGGGTCGCACCCACGAGCGTGATCTGCGGTGTGTGAACGAAAAATGTCCAGTACGAACCCGATTCACCGACCAACAGTCTTCGGAAGATCTCGAGTCCACTGGCGATCGGATCGTCCAGCTGTGCCCGAAAGTCGCGGCGGATGACGAAGTTCGCGCCCGCGCCCCGACCGATCTCGTCGGTGAGCACCCGCTCGACGACCGCAGCGTACGCGTCGTCTTCGGGCTCGAATCGGCCGTCGAGAAGGTTCAGTTCGGAGCTCGGAAGTGCGCCGAGCACCTCGTCGATACTCAGCAGGGCGTGCTCGCGGACCTGCAGGCACTGCAGCGGCGATTCGTCGTCGTGGCATACGAAACCTCGTTCGGTGACCTGCCGAAATGGGACCAGCGCCAACACGTCGGGGCCGTCGGCATGCGGATTCAACGCAATGTCGGCGAGGGACGGCGCATCGGTGACATCGCCGATCAGAACGTCGACACCATGTTCGCGGCTCAGAATCGCGAACGGCGCGGAACCGGTGAGAGCCTTGTTCAAAACTTTCGAGGTCGGAGCTTCATGCACGTCGATCAGCCTTTCGGAATCGCAAAAGGCTGCCCGCCGAGGGGCCGAGACAACAAAAAAATGGCCACCTCGAAAGGCGGCCACGGTTGGAAGTACGCAAAGGTGTGGGCGCCTAAGAGCGCCACCACCATGATCCTGCAACGAGTAGAGGTGCGTACATGTCGAGTGACTGTACACACTCTCGCGCCCGAGCTAGCTCGCCATCTGCGTCAGTACTCGCTCGATCGCGTCGACGGCACGGTCCAAGTCTCCTTCGCTGATCGTCAAAGCAGGCCGGAAGCGGATCGCACTATCACCGCATCCGAGCGCGAGAACATGCTCCTCGGTGCGGAGGTCCCCGATCAAGCGGTCCCGGCTCCCGGCGTCGGGCATCGTGAAAGCGCACATCAACCCGCGACCGCGGACCTCGGTGACAATCTCGTGCCGCGTAGCCATGTCGTCGAGGCGGCTACGCAGATGAAGCCCCAGTGTGGCCGCGCCCTCGATGAGCCCCTCGGATTCGACGATCTCGAGAATCCGGCGAGAACGCACCATGTCGGTGAGGTTGCCACCCCACGTGGAATTGATGCGTGAGGAGACGGCGAATACGTGATCGTCGAGATCGTCGACGCGTCCACCCGCCATGACGCCGCAGACCTGAACCTTCTTGCCGAACGCGAGCACGTCGGGGACGACGTCGAGCTGCTGGAAAGCCCATGCGGTGCCGGTCATTCCGGCACCCGTCTGTACCTCGTCGAGAACGAACAACGCGTCGTACTCGTGGCAGAGATCGCGAAGCTGTGCCAGGAACTGCGGGCGGAAATGGTTGTCGCCGCCTTCACCCTGAATGGGTTCGATTATCGCACAGGCGATGTCGTGGGGATTCGCCTCGAAGGCGATCTTGGCCGCGGCAAGTGCGTCGGCTTCGAGTGCGTCCATGTCCACCCCACTGCGGATGTACGGCGACGGGATGCGGGGCCAATCGAATTTCGGAAACCGGGCGACCTTGTCGGGGTCGGTGTTGGTCAGCGACATCGTGTACCCCGTGCGGCCGTGGAACGCATGCTCGAAATGCAGTACCTGCGTACCCAGTGCGGGGTCGACGCCGTGCTTGCCGTTCCAACGGCTCTTCCAATCGAACGCGACCTTGAGTGCGTTCTCGACGGCGAGCGCGCCCCCTTCGACGAAGAACAAGTGCGGCAGACGCGGGTCTCCCAGGACTCGGGCGAAGGTATCGACGAACCGCGCCATGGCCACGGTGTAGACATCGGAGTTGCTCGGCTTGTTCATCGCGGCCTGCAGCACATCGGCGCGGAAGGCCTCGTCCGACACCAGACCGGGATGGTTCATCCCGAGCGCCGAAGAGGCGAAGAACGTGAACAGATCCAGGTACGACGTGCCGTCCCTGGCATCGACGAGCGTCGATCCCTGGCTCTTGTCGAGATCGAGAACCATCTCGAATCCGTCGGCGAGCATGTGGCGGCCGATGATGGCATGGACGTCGTGGGCGTCGACAGTCGATGTAGCCGCTGCCGCGCGCTGCAATACCTGCGTCATAGTGCCCAACATACGCGTAAAGATTCCGTTAGCAAGCCCTTTGAACAGTATATTTTCCTGTGTTCGGGCATTCGGCTAGATTGAAGTGACACTCTCCGTCTTCGAAAGGTGCGCACTATGCCCTCACCCGTCACCCACGATGCGTTGAGTGTCGAGACCCGCGCCATTCTCGGGCGGCTCGGCGTTCGCGTCGATCTCGATGCCTCGACTACAGCGACCACCTCGACCATGCCGATCGTCGCGCGCTCACCGATCACCGGTGGCAATCTGGCATCCCTCGGTTCGGCCACGGTCTCCGACGTCGACGCCGTCATCGCCGACGCCAAGACGGCCTATGCCCAGTGGTCGAGCGTGCCGGCGCCCGTCCGCGGCGGCCTCATTCGTGAACTCGGTCAACTCCTGCGTGAATACAAAGACGATCTCGGTGCGCTCGTGTCGATCGAGGCGGGCAAGATCGTGTCCGAGGGCCTCGGCGAGGTGCAGGAAATGATCGACATCTGCGACTTCGGCGTCGGATTGTCGCGTCAGCTCTACGGAAAGACGATTGCTACCGAACGGCCCGGCCACCGAATGATGGAGCAGTGGCACCCCCTCGGCGTCGTCGCCGTCATCACCGCGTTCAACTTTCCGGTAGCGGTGTGGTCGTGGAATGCCGTGCTGGCGTTGGTTGCCGGTGACACGGTGGTGTGGAAGCCCTCGGAGAAGACGCCGCTGACCGCCCTCGGCGTACAGGCATTGTTCGAGCGCGCCGCCGAAAAAGCAGGCGTGGATCCGAAGGTTGCGCAGCTCATAGTCGGCGATCGGGTCGCCGGTGAAGCCCTCGTCGACGACCCGCGGGTGGCGCTCGTGTCGGCGACGGGCTCGACGCGAATGGGACGGGCCGTCGCACCCCGGGTGGCCGAGCGGTTCGGGCGGGCACTGCTCGAGCTCGGCGGCAACAACGCGGCGATCGTGACACCGTCGGCAGATCTCGATCTGACCACCCGTGGCATCGTGTTTTCCGCGGCAGGCACTGCAGGACAACGGTGTACGTCGTTGCGACGCGTTATCGTGCACTCGTCCATCGCCGAGGCGCTCGTGGAAAAGATCGCGCGGGCGTACGCCACATTGTCGATCGGGTCGCCCCTGGACCCAGGCACTCTGGTTGGACCCCTGATCGACGCACCCGCCTTCGCCGGTTTTCAGAAGGCGCTCGACGCGGCAGCGTCCGACGGCGGCATCGTGCGTGCCGGCGGCAACCGCGTCGAGATCTTCGATGAGTACGCGTACTACGTCGAGCCGACCGTCATCTCGATGCCCACCCAGACGGACATCGTCAAGCACGAGACGTTCGCACCGATCCTCTACGTGCTCATCTACGACACGCTCGACGAAGCTGTTGCCCTGCACAATGACGTGCCACAAGGGCTTTCGTCGTCGATCTTCACTACGGACCTACGCGAGGCGGAGATGTTCCTGTCCGCGGCAGGCTCGGACTGCGGTATCGCCAACGTCAACATCGGGCCATCCGGTGCCGAAATCGGCGGAGCATTCGGAGGCGAGAAGGAAACCGGTGGCGGTCGCGAATCCGGATCGGATGCGTGGAAGGCCTACATGCGCCGGGCAACCAACACCGTGAATTACTCCAACGATCTGCCTTTGGCTCAGGGAGTGAAATTCACCTGAGCAGGCCGTCGGGCGGTCGAACCGCGCACCCTTTTTGGGAACCGCGCACACGCGCTCGGACGAGAACACCGCTGTGAGGTTTACACAAAGGGTGCGCGCTCCCCAAAGGTAGACGATTCCATCACCCCGCGCGGCTGGTCAGTACCAGTGGATCACCGTCGGTGATCGCGATTGTGTGTTCGCTGTGGGCGGTTCGTGAGCCGTCGGCGGATCGGATGGTCCAGCCGTCGGGGTCGTAGACGATCTTGTCGGTTCCGTGAGCGAACCACGGCTCGAGGGCGAGGGTCAGTCCGGGCCGAAGTACCAGGCCGCGGCCGGCGCGCCCCTGGTTGGGGATGTGTGGGTCCTCGTGCATGGTTCGGCCGAGCCCGTGCCCGCCGAACTCGGTGTTGACCGGATAGCCGTAGTCGGCGGCGACGGCCCCGATCGCTGCGGAGATATCGCCCAGGCGTCGACCGGAACGTGCGGCATCGATACCGGCGCCGAGGGCGTTCTCGGTGGCCTCGATCAGTCTCTGGTCTTCGGTTCGGGGGGTGCCGACGATCAGGCTGCGCGCCGAGTCTGCCACCCAGCCGTCGACCGAGACCGCGATGTCCATGGTCAGTAGATCCCCGTCGAGCAGCGTGTAGTCGTGTGGGAGGCCGTGGAGCACTGCGTCGTTGACGGACAGGCAGATGACATTGCGGAACGGGCCGCGGCCGAACGAGGGCGCGTAGTCCCAATAGCAGGACACCGCACCACGTTCGGTGATCATCTGTCGAGCGTGTTGTTCGAGATCGAGAAGATTGACTCCCACCAGGGCGCGCGCCTGCAGTTCGTCGAGTAGCTGGGCGATGAAGGCGCCGGTGGTGCGCATCGCCTCGATCTCCTGGTGTGTCTTGAGTTCCAGCACGCGTTTGCTCTCCATTTCGTCGCTGACCAAATCGGTATAGAAATACCACAGTAAACGACGGCTAGGTATTTTCATACCGGGGTGGCGTAACCTACTCGTATGGTGCGATCCCCTTTGACGCCGCAGCAGCTCGATGCCGGCAAACGTCTCGGCGCTTACCTCCGACAAGCGCGAGGCGACCGCAAGCCCGCCGAAGTGGCGCTTGCCGCGTCGATCTCACCCGAGACCTTGCGCAAGATCGAGACCGGCCGTCTGGCCACTCCAGCCTTTACGACGGTCGCTGCACTTGCAGCTGTCTTGGACGTCCCGCTCGAGCTCCTCGCCCGTATCTGTCTTCCCGAGGCAAACCTCCAGAACACTGGATAGACGACTCAGCGCCCACCCGAACAATCTCGGATAGGCGCTGAGAGGAGCAGAACTTACGGAGCCGGCGTCGTGGTGGGAGCCACCGTCGTCGGGACGGCAGTGGTAGTAGTGACCGTCCCCTCGACAGGCTGGGTTCCTTCCACTGCCTGCGTGCCGTCTACAGGCTGAGCCGGATCGACGGGCAATGCCGGGTCGACGGGCAGAGCCGGATCGACCGGTAGTGCTGGGTCGACGGGCGGAGCCACGACCGCGGGTGCAATCGGAGCCAGCTCAGCCGGTGCCGCGGGAGGTGCCGTGACGACCGAGGTCGTCGTCGGAGCAGCCGAGGTGGTGGCTGTCGCTGCGGCCGGATCTGCCAAGACTGCGAGGCGAGCGTTTTCCTGCACAGCGGCGGTCTTGATCGGCTTGCCTGCTTCGGCTTCCTTGGCCAGCTGCGTCAGCCACGCTGCGGCGTACTGAGCTGAGGTGAGCGGCTTGCCCTTGGCCGGGTCCGCGTCACGCCAGTAGTCGAAGTGGTGGCCCGAGCCCGGTCCGAGTGTCTGCCCGTACGGATCGTTCATCACTACCTGGACGGTGTTCGTGTTCGAGCCGATGAAGCCGATGATCTCCTTGGCGATCTTCGACGGCAGGTAGGCGAGATTGACGGCCTCCGAGGCGGGAAGCGGTTCGCCGGCTTCGTCGACCTTTGCGACCGGCTTGGTCACGACGCCCGGCTTGTAGCCCGGCTCGGACACCTTGAGAAGCACATCGAGGAACGTCTCGTCGCCGGCCAGCCAGTTGTCCTGGCCCGCGATGTCATTGAACGCTGCGACGGCGATGCGGCCGAGGACCATGGCCATGTCTGCGCCGGTGGCGGGGGTAAGCGTGCCGTCACGCTGGAGAGCGTCGACGTCGAGCTGTCGTCCCACATTGGCGGCGAGGTGCAGCAGCGAGGTGTTTTCCGGCATTGCGCAGGTCAGGTCGCCCTCGGAGCAGAATGACGCTACCTTGCCCTCGAGTGCACCGAAGCTGCCGGCGGTGCCTGGCAGTGCGCCGGCGCCCGCAGGACCGGAACCGTTCTGGTAGACCGTGTCGAATCCATCGGGGCCTGTTCCGGATGTCGATCCGGGGAATGCTCCTTCGCCCGCCTTGCGTCCGGCGTCGGCGAGAATGACGACGCCGACGACGTTGGCCGGATCGACGATGCCCCACTTGCCGTCCGGGCCTGCGGTCTGGTTACCGATCTCCATGGCTGCTCGACGCGTGACGTCGGCGCCTTCGCTGTAGCCGACGATCGCGAAGCGGGTATCAGGGCAGGATGCGGCGATGGCGCGCATGACCTTCTGTGAGTTCTCTACGCCGGTGTTGACGGCTTCGTCGTAGGACGCCATGTTGGCGGGGTACTCGACGTAGACGGCTGCGTACGAGCCTTCCGCGACCTTGTCGTTGGGCGCGCCGACCATCTGGTCGATCCAGTCGCTTTCGAAATCGCCTGCAAGAGCGGCGGGGAGCGGTGTTCCGTCGGGTGTCGTCAGCATCTTGGTGACACCGTTCTTCGGGCTGTCACCACGTCCGCCGACGGCGATGCTGACCATGTCGTAGCAGGTTGCCGTCGAGGCGAGTTCGACTTCTGCGTCAGATGAGGTGAACCCACCGAAATCGGTCAGTGCGACGCCACCGACGGCCAGTGCGCCCAGTGAGAGGAACGCCACTGCGCTCGTGGCGAGACGTCGGCGATGTGCGGGCCCGCGGGCCGAATGTCGTAAAGGCATCAAATATCCCCATCAGTTGGTCGACTCGACCCCGAACCGATGTGAACCTGCAGTCGCTCGCGCAGGTTCACCATGAACTTCGACCCGCGCCGGTCTGCGTGGCGGGCTACCTGGATTTCGCACGGGGTACCCGTCGCGTTACACCGGGATTCCAGACTCGCCGAATTCATACCCCCAGGGGGTATGGTAGAACTGAGAGATGAAGGAGATGGACGTGCTGGCAAAACTCTCGATGTTCGTGCTCGGAATTACAGTGGTGTTCTTCGCCGCCTACTTCCTCGGCTCGTTGGTGGGCCCAGTCGGAGAACAGGTTCCCGTCAGCCATGAGCATGCAGAGGTGAACGAGTCGTGACTACCAACACCGAACTGATCCTCGGCGGCATGACGTGCGCGTCGTGCGCCAACCGCATCGAGCGCAAACTGAACAAACTCGACGGCGTGACGGCCACGGTCAACTACGCCACCGAGAAGGCGAAAGTCGTCAGTGACGGCGTCTTGACGGCCGATCTGATCAAGGCTGTCGAGCAGGCGGGGTACACCGCGACCCTGCCTCGCACCGAAGATCCGGCTGACGGCGACGCTACTGCCGAGGCCGACACGACAGATCCGTTGAAGCAGCGCCTGCTGATCTCCCTCGTATTGTCCGTGCCCGTCATCGCCATGGCGATGGTGCCTGCGTTGCAGTTTGACAACTGGCAGTGGCTGTCACTGACTCTTGCGGCACCCGTCGTCGTCTGGGGCGCGTGGCCTTTCCATGTCGCGGCGGCGAAGAACTTGCGTCACGGCACGTCCACGATGGACACGCTCGTGTCGATGGGCACGCTCGCGGCGCTGGGCTGGTCGTTGTACGCGCTGTTCTTCGGAACCGCGGGTGTGACGGGAATGAAGCACCCGTTCGAGCTGACCATCGCCCGCATGGACGGCATGTCCAACATCTACCTCGAGGCCGCCGCCGGAGTGACCACGTTCATTCTTGCCGGCCGCTACTTCGAGGCGCGCGCCAAACGGCGGGCTGGGTCCGCGCTCCGGGCACTGCTGGACCTCGGTGCCAAGGACGTCACGGTCCTGAAGGACGGTGTCGAAAAGCAGGTGCCGGTCGCAGAACTGGCCGTCGGAGATCGGTTCGTCGTCAAGCCCGGGGAGAAGATCGCGACGGACGGCATCGTCGAGTCCGGTGCCTCCGCCGTCGACAAGTCGATGCTGACCGGTGAGTCCGTGCCCGTCGAAGTCTCCACCGGCGACGATGTGGTCGGCGCGACCGTCAACGTCGGTGGCAGGCTCGTGGTGAAAGCCACGCGGGTCGGTGCGGATACGCAGCTCGCGCAGATGGCGACCCTCGTCGAGGAAGCACAGACCGGTAAGGCTCAGGTGCAGCGCCTGGCCGACCGGATCTCTGGGATCTTCGTTCCCATCGTCATCGCCATCGCCGTTGCGACCCTGGGCTTCTGGCTCGGAACCGGCGGTTCGGTCGCCGCGGCATTCACCGCGTCCGTTGCTGTTCTGATCATCGCCTGTCCGTGTGCGCTCGGACTGGCGACTCCGACGGCATTGATGGTCGGCACCGGTCGAGCTGCCCAGCTCGGCATCTTGATCAAGGGCCCGGAGATGCTCGAGTCGACGCGTCGTATCGACACCGTCGTTCTCGACAAGACCGGCACCGTCACCACCGGTGAGATGACGCTGCTCGCGGTCCATGGCGCCGACGGCGAAGACCGCGATGAGATCTTGACGATGGCGGGTGCCATCGAGTCCGGCTCCGAACACCCCATCGCAGCGGCCATCACTGCAGCCGCCAGGCAAGAGACCTCACTGCCCGAGGTGATCGATTTCGCGAACATTGCAGGCCTGGGGGTCAGCGGAACTGTCGATGGCCGGACGGTGGTGTTGGGACGCGCCGCTTTGCTGGCCGAGAAGTCACTCCCGCTGCCTCCAGAGCTCGAAAGCGCGCTGCACGACGCGGAGGCCGACGGCCGAACCGCCGTCGCGCTCGGTTGGGACGGGCGAGCACGGGGAATTCTCGTCGTCGCCGATGCGCTCAAGCCGACGTCCAAGCAGGCCATCGCCGAATTGCGTGAACTCGGTCTGACTCCGGTCATGCTGACCGGTGACAACGAGGCCGCAGCGCGCAAGATCGCCGCCGAAGTCGGCATCACCGAGGTCTTCGCCGGCGTGCTCCCGCAGGGCAAGGTCGACGTCATCGCGCGGCTTCAGGCCGAGGGCAGGGTCGTCGCGATGGTCGGCGACGGCGTCAACGACGCGGCAGCATTGGCCACGGCAGATCTCGGATTGTCCATGGGGACCGGCACCGATGTCGCGATCGAGGCCAGCGACTTGACGCTCGTTCGCGGGGATCTTCGTGCCGTCGGCGACGCGATTCGGCTCTCCCGCAAGACGCTCGCGACCATCAAGGGCAACTTGTTCTGGGCGTTCGCGTACAACGTCGCGGCTATCCCACTTGCGGCGGCGGGCCTGCTCAACCCGATGCTGGCGGGCGCGGCGATGGCGTTCTCCTCGGTGTTCGTGGTGACCAATAGCCTGCGTTTGCGGCGCTTCCAGGCGGCGGGAGCGGAGCCTGCGGAGTGACCTTGTTCGGTCGGGAGCGGAGCCTGCGGAGTGACCTTGTTCGGTCGGGAGCGGAGCCTGCGGAGTGACCTTGATAGGGCGGGAGCGGAGCCTGCGGAGTGACCTTGTTCGGCCTGCGGAGTGACCATCTGCTCGGTGTAGTCCAAGATGGAGTCATGGCTGACTCCCAAGATGTTCCGATCCGTGACGAGTCCATCAGGCTCGGGCAGTTTCTCAAGTTGGCGAACCTCATCGAGTCGGGGGCGGAGGCGAAGACTTTCATCGCCGATGGGCAGGTCAGCGTCAATGATGAGGTGGATCTGCGACGTGGTCGCCAACTTCATCCGGGTGATGTCGTTTCGATCGACGGTGGTCCGTCGGCTCGCGTCGTGAGTGAGTCGACGCTGTGAAGGTTGGCGGGCGCGAATGGGGTGGCAAACGGGTGACGGGTATGGGCTTGCCGCGAGACGAGGTGCCTGGGGCTTTCGACGTCGGGGCACGGGCATACGATCGGTTGGTCGGTGCGAACCCCGGCTATCACGATCATCTGTCGAAATCGGCGGAGCGGCTGCGCCTTCCTGGCCTCGGTGATGGGCTTCGTTTGCTCGATATCGGCTGCGGGACGGGTGCGTCGACGGCGGCATTGCTGAAGGCGGCTCCGCATGCGCAGATCGTTGCTGCCGATGCGTCGGCGGAGATGCTCGAGGTGGCGCGCTCGAAGTCGTGGCCGTCGAACGTGACGTTCGTGCACAGCCGCGTGGAGGATCTCAATGTCAACGGGGTCGATGGCCCGTTCGACGGCATCCTTGCTGCGTATTTGATCAGGAACGTCGATGATCCGGATACGGAGTTGAAGTCGCTGATGTCGTTGCTCGAGCCCGGTGGGAGCATCGCTTTTCACGAGTACTCGGTCAAGGATTCCATTCGTGCACAGGTGCTGTGGACGTTCGTGTGTTGGGCGGTCATCATTCCGCTCGGTTACTTGGCGACGCGTAACACGACCTTGTATCAGCATCTCTGGCGCAGTGTGGTGACGTTCGACGGTGCTGGAGACTTCGCCAGGCGTATGCAGCGTGCAGGTTTCACTTCCTTGGCTACCGAGACTATGACGGGCTGGCAGAACGGTGTCGTACACACTTTTCTGGGCGCCCGTCCGATGGAGACATTGTGACCGATTCTCGACGCGTCGAACATCCTGCTCCAGCTGGGTTTCCGGATGCCGGTTCGCTGACCCGTGTGCCGCGCGTCGTCGTTGTCGGTGGCGGGATCGCCGGCCTCAGTGCGGCAACGGCATTGGCGGAGCGCGGTATCGAGGTGACCGTGCTAGAACGTGAGAACTACCTGGGCGGTCGCGTCGGGGGGTGGGATACCACGCTCGACGACGGCACTCCGGCGACGATGAGTCGCGGTTTCCATGCGTTCTTCCGGCAGTACTACAACCTTCGGAACCTGATGGAGCGCAGCGATCCGGGTCTGCGACGGCTACGGCCTGTCGAGGACTACCCGCTGATCGACGGCGATGGCCGAATCGACGGGTTCAAGGGTCTGCCGCAGACGCCTCCGCTGAATGCGTTCGCGTTCGTCGCTCGGAGTCCTACCTTCCGAATGCGAGAGTTGTTCTCGCTCAAGGGTGTAGCGGCTCTGCCGCTGATGAATGTCAGCGTTCCGGAGACGTTCGAGGAGCTCGACACGACCCCGGCGGCGGAGTTTCTGCGCAATATCAACTTCCCGGAGGCTGCCAGACACTTGGCGTTCGGGGTTTTCTCGCGGAGTTTCTTCGCCGACCCCGAGAACATGTCCGCGGCCGAGTTGGCCATGATGTTCCACATCTACTTCCTCGGTTCGTCGGAGGGGCTGATCTTCGACGTGCCTCGCGGCCCATATCCGCAGGCGCTGTGGAATCCGTTGGGAGAGTACTTACTAGGCTTGGGCGTCGATATCAGGGTGGGTACTGCGTGTGAGGGTATTGCCCGGGGCCGCGAACGCGCATACGACGTAGTCGGCGTGGGTGAGGTCGACGCCGTGGTGCTTGCGGCCGATATCGCCGGTTTGCAGAACGTGGTGGAGAGCTCGCCGGAGCTCGGCACATCGGAATGGCGCAAACGCATTGCGGCGTTGGAGAATACGCCGCCGTTCCTGGTGCATCGTGTGTGGCTCGACAAGCCGGTGAATGCCGATCGCCCGGCCTTCATCGGAACCGGCGGTATGCCGCCGATCGACAACATCAGTGTGCTCGAGCGGTTCGAGGACGAGGCGGCGGAGTGGGCCGCGCGCACCGGCGGATCGGTCGTCGAACTGCATGCGTACGCCGCCGTCGATTCCGAAGAGGAGACGCGCGCGCAGTTGTTGGCGCGGATGCACGAGATTTATCCTGAAACCGCTTCGGCCACAGTGGTATCCGAGCGCACCGAATGGCGCAATGATTGCCCGTTGTTCGGCCTCGGTCAGTTCGCCAACCGTCCCACCGTGCGCACCCCGGAACCGGGCGTCGTGCTCGCGGGGGACGGCATCAGGATCGATCTGCCGGTCGCACTGATGGAACGTGCCGCGACAACCGGGTTGCATGCGGCGAACACCCTGCTCTCGGGCTGGGGCATCGCCGGGCATCCGATCTATACGGTCCCGACGCGCGGACGCTTTCGAGTCTTCGACAAGCTGGCTCGGCTCACCAAGCGCTGACCGCGTCGATCCCCCCGCGCATCGGGGGGGGGATCGACAGGTTGGTTTTCTCACATGCCGCGTGAGCGCAATTCGTACCTTCGCTCGGCGTAGTCGAGGTCGTCTTTCCACAGCCGCTCAGCAGTCCAACCCATGGCGGGACGAAGCAGCGGGGCGACCTTGCGGGCCATCTTGAATCCCGGACGCTCGGAGCTGGCGACGGTGACCTCGATGACGGCTGTGCGTGGCTTGCCGTCCGGCCCGGGGCCCAGTGGCGTCGCATGCGTCTCGACGACGCTTCCGATGCCCTCGCCTTCGAGAATGCGCATCACGATGGTGCGCGGACCTGGGCAGACGAATTCGACACGGACCGGCACACCGATTCCGCGGCTGACGCGGAATGTCACGTCGACGAGGAACCGATCGTCTTTTTCGGGGACATCGACGTCGGTGGGTGCGTCGACCACCTTCAGTCGTGCGAACGAGTAGGGATGGAACCAGGCGCCGTGCCACGGATCGAGGCGGTTGGCGACGATATCGTCCGGTTCACAAATGCCGGTCACCGTCACGACGGCATCGACGGAGTTCGCGGCGGGCGGGCGGATCGGGACGATCGGTACTTCGGTCGGCTCCTCACCACCGAGTTCGTCCATCCGGACCCAGACGAGGATGCCGTCGTCGAATGCGGGTAGCGGCTTCCACCCGGGGCGTCCCTTGGGGCCGAGCGGCATGCCGTGCCACAGGCAGATGAGGGTGTCGCATTCGATCTTCGCCTTGTCGAGCGGTGCACCGAGGTGTGGGCAGACCCCGGGGGCGATGTGGATTCCTTGCTTCTCATCGCGCCAGGCAACCAGTTCGGTGCCGCCGATGTGCCGTCCGAACGGCTTGTCCTTCGGGATGTCGCGGCTTGCGGCGAAGACGAACCAGTTTCCCGACGGCCGCATTTTTGCGCGTTTGAGCGCGGACTCGATGACCTGCGGATTCGCACCCTTCCAGGTCGGCTCCTGTTTGGCCCACGCTTCTGCAGGCAATGGCTGAAGGGGCAAGCTTTTCGGCCACCGGCCGCGTAGTGCATCGAGGGCTGCCATGGGTACCCGCTTTCCGTGCTGGTTTTGTGTCTCGACTCTATTGTGCCCAATTCCGGCGACATCACACTTGGTGTGCCGCCTATGAGTAATATGACAGCACCCTGTCAATTACGGAGGTTTCTATGAAGACCATTGCTCTCTACGCACTCGACACCATGGCCGACTGGGAATACGGATACTTCGTGGCTGGAGTTGCCATGGCCAGACAATCCGATCCCGACCGCTACCGGCTGACCGTCGTCTCCGACGGCGGCGGCGAGGTCACCACCGCCGGTGGCATTCGCATTCTTCCCGACGGCGACGTCGCCGATCTCGACGTCGGATCGCTCGCGGCACTCGTCCTCCCCGGCGGCGACACCTGGGGTGAGGGCCATGCTGCGGTGCTCGAGCTTGCTCGGACGGCGATCGATCGCGCAATACCCGTCGGCGCCATCTGTGGGGCCACGCTCGGGCTCGCGCGCACCGGAGCACTGAACGCTCTCCTGCACACCAGCAATGCGCTCGAATTCATCTCCGGTGCAACCGAATACACCGGTAGTGAGCACTATCGTGCTGCGCGGGTAGTGTCCGATCACTCCCTGGTGACCGCACCGGGTACGGCTGCATTGCAGTTCACGAAAGCGATGTTCGAGGTACTCGAACTATTCCCGGAGCCGATCATCGAGGCCTGGTACGGGCTGTACTCCACCGGAGAGCGCAAGTTCTACGACCAGTTGGTCGCCGGATGACCCGTTCACCTGCCGGTGATGCGCTGACCGCTGCCGTACTGCCGGCTTTCGAACTGAACGGTGAGTTTCTCACGGCGGCGCGGCAGATAGCCGAGCCGGCAGGCCTGACGCCCGCGTGGTGGCAAGTACTCGGCGCCACACTGGACGAGCCCTTGGCAGTCGTCGAGATCGCTCGACGCGTCGGCCTCGGTCTTGCGCGGCAGAGTGTTCAGCGCACGGCGGACATCCTGGTGGACAAGGGGTGGGCGGAGTACCTGGAGAACCCCAAGCATCGAAGAGCCAAATTACTTCGGCCCACGCCCGCAGGTCGGACCACCCTGACGGCGCTACGCGACGATCAACATGCGTGGGCCGATGCCGTCGGGCAGGCGGTAGGGGAAGAGGAGATACTTCGGATCCGGGACGGGATGATGAAGATCATCGCGGCTTCGCGTCGCTATCGGGGTGAGATCGAGTAATCCGCCGGGCGAGACGACGCCTTTACCCCCCGGGGGTATGGCTGGTACCGTCGGTTGTATGTATTCAGTGATCCGCGGCAGTTTGCGAGGTACCGCCTCGGCTACCGGGTTGTTGATTGCATTCACTATCTTCGGGGTGCTGCTCATGCACTCGGTGACACCGATGTCCTCGATGGGCAGCGGCAATTCTGCGATGGCGTCCGAGTCTCGACTCGACGCTTCTGGGCCTGTCGCGTTCGCCGAGCACGATTGCCCGTCGACACATCAGATGATGCATCCGTGTGCGGGAACCACGACGTCGTGGCCTGCTCTGACGGTGCCGACCACCAGCATCGACTTCGATCTCTCACCACGAGCGGTGGACATCGTCGGCGGGCGCACTGCCTCCGCGCTGGAACGTGCGCCGCCGTGGGTTCTCTGGGAGTTGGACGAATCGGTGACCTTGCGAGTGTGACGGGGAGCCCGAAATGCACATGCATCTCGGCGGATCGCTTTTTCGTATCCGAACTCCGTAAAAGATCACTCTCGTAAGGAATTTCACATGCGTACTCCAGTACTTGCGGCACTCGCGGCTGCCTCGGCAGGCGTTATTTTCCTCGCCGGCTGCAGCGAAAATTCTTCCAACACTCCGATGAACGGGCAGATGATGGACGGGCACTCGATGAACTCGTCGCAGTCCACATCGGATGCGTCGGCGCAGTTCAACAATGCCGACGTGATGTTCGCGCAGATGATGTACCCGCACCACGCACAAGCCGTCGAGATGTCCGAGATGGCAACCGGGCGGACCGAGAATCCAGATGTCCTGGCATTGGCGTCGGCGATCGAAGCCGCGCAGCAGCCGGAGATGGACCAGATGACCGCGTGGCTCTCCGAGTGGGGCCAGCCTGCCCCTTCCACTGACCTGGGGGAGATGGGCGGTATGGGCGGCATGAATCACGGCTCCGGCAGCGGCATGATGACCGATCAGGAAATGGACTCGTTGATGGCGTCCTCGGGCGCCGAGTTCGACCGCCAATGGTTGACGATGATGATCGACCACCACACCGGTGCTATCGACATGGCGAATGTCGAGATCGAACAGGGTTCCAATCCTGAGGCTCTGGCGATGTCGCGCATGATCGTCACTTCGCAGCAAGAGGAGATCGACACGATGCGCAGTCTCCTCGGCTGACCTGTTCGACACCGAAGGCCGCACCCCTGCATGGGGTGCGGCCTTCGGTCGTTCTACTGTCTGCCTCGAGCTCAGCTCGTCGGCACCGGTCGATGCTCTTCGGCTACATCATTCGAATGCTCGCCGCCGGCGATGCTGTCAGGGGTGAGATCGAGTCGACGCAACAACTGCGCATTGGCCGCGACGATGACCGTCGACAACGACATCAAGATGGCCCCGACCGACATCGGCAGTACGAACCCGATCGGTGCCAGTACTCCTGCCGCAAGCGGCACAGAAATGAGGTTGTATCCCGCTGCCCACCAGAGGTTCTGCTTCATCTTCCGATACGAGGCACGCGAAAGCTCGATCACCGAAAGCACCGATCGGGGGTCGTCGCTGGCCAGGATCACTCCCGCCGACGCGATGGCGACGTCGGTGCCCGCGCCGATCGCGATCCCGACGTCGGCCTGCGCAAGCGCCGGAGCGTCGTTTACGCCGTCGCCGACCATCGCCACTGTGCGTCCCTCCCGTTGTAAGTCGGCGACGTGATGGGACTTGTCTTCCGGTTTCACTCCGGCGAAATAGCGGTCGATACCGAGTTCGGTGGCGACGGACTTCGCGACGGCATCGGCGTCACCGGTGATCATCACGACCTCGATGTTGCGGCTATGAAGTTCCTCGATCGCCGAGCGTGATTCCGGTCGGATCTCGTCGGCGAGCTTCAACGCCCCGATGACCTCGCTTTCGGCGAGGACGTGCAGGATGATCGCGCCGTCGTCACCCCAGCGGTCGGCGATGGGAAGTTCGCGGGCGTGCTCCTGTTCGAGCAGGCCCGGGCCACCGACGTGGATGCGAGTTCCGTCGATGTCGGCGGACACCCCGATCGCCGGGGACGACTGAAAGTCGGTAGCGGTCGGTACCGTCAGTCCGCGGTGAAGTGCGGCTTCGACGATGGCACGGGCGAGAGGATGCTCGGAATCGGTTTCGGTGGCCGCGGCCGATGCCAGGACTTCGTCGGCGGTGTGGCCCCCGGTTACCTCGATCGCGATGACGGTGGGCTCACCTTTGGTCAGCGTTCCTGTTTTGTCGAAAACCACGGTGTTCACTGTCCGCATGGTTTCCAGCGCCAGCCGGTCCTTGATCAGGACACCGCTGCGGGCGGCTCGTTCGGTGGCGATGGACACCACCAGGGGGATCGCCAACCCAAGGGCGTGTGGACAGGCGATGACCAGAACGGTGATCGTGCGGATGACGGCGTCGTCGGGCAGCCCGAACAGTGTCCACACTCCTGCCGTGATGGCCGCGGCTCCCAGCGCGAACCAAAACAACCAGCCCGACGCGGTATCGGCAATGCGTTGGGCCCGCGACGACGAGTTCTGCGCGTCGGCGACCAGACGTCCGATGCCGGCGAGAGCGGTGTCCTCGCCGATGGCGGTGACCTGGATGCGGACGCCGGAATCGGTGGCGACGGTCCCGGCGACGACGTGGTCACCGTCGCTGCGGCGGACAGTGCGCGATTCGCCGGTGACCATCGATTCGTCCATGCTCGCGGTCCCGGAGACGATGGTGCCATCGGCAGGCACCCGCCCACCTGGGCGGACGACGACGATGTCGCCGACCCGCAAGTCGTCCGGCGTCACCGAGACGACCTCGCCGTCCTCGACGCGTTCGGCGGTGTCGGGGAGAAGCGCTGCCAGTGAGTCCAATGCCGAGGTGGTCTGCGCAAGTGACCGCATCTCGATCCAATGCCCGAGCAGCATGATCACGATCAGCAGCGCCAGTTCCCACCAGAAGTCGAGCTGGTGGTCGAGTATGCCGATGCTCGAACCCATCGATGCGAGAAATGCGACTGTGATCGCCAGGGCGATGAGAAGCATCATTCCTGGTTTCCGCGAACGTATTTCGCTGACCGCGCCGGTCAGGAACGGTGATCCACCCCAGAAGTACATGACCGTACCCAGTACTGGTGAGATCCAGGCTATCCACGCTGCATCGGGTAGCGAATAGCCGACGATCATCGCGAACATGTTCGAGGCGAACACGACCGGAACGGCGAAGAAGACCATGATGACGAACAGACGACGGAACTGGCCGGCGTGATCGCCGTGTCCGGCATGTCCCGCGTGTCCTGCCATGTCGTGCCCGGTCATGTCATCGTGGCCGGAGTGTGCCGAATCCGGCTGAGGTGGATGTGCCGTGTCGGGGTTCATGTGGTTGCTCATCATGCATGTACTCCCACTGATCGAGTTCGTGGTTGATACCCCTAGGGGGTATGGGGCCAGTACGAACTGTACGCCTTGTCGCCGGTCTCGGGAAGGGGTCTTCGCTCACAAAAGCCTTGGTTACTCCGATCACGCAACGCCGACGAACCGCAGGGCGGCAGTCGTCGCCGAAGCAGCCACGACGATGGCAACGAACGGTGCTTTGCGCCAGGCCAGCACGGCGGCAACGACAACTCCTGCGGGAAGAGCGAACCCTGCGAATTCGTTCGCGACGACCAGGGCCTGGGTTGCGACGAGCGCGACGAAGAGAACGGCTACGGCCGTCGAGCTCAGCATCTCGATCCGCGGGGACAATGCGACGCGACTACGGAGCAGCGGGCCGACGATGCGGAGCAGCATGGTTCCGACGGTGAGCGCGAGCATCGGAGCGACGAGATTCACGTGTTCACCTTCGACAGGAGTGGGGCGATCGCAACTCCGGCGAGTGCAAGGAGGACCGGGATTCCCGGGGGGAGCACGGTGGCAGCGGCGACGGCGATGACTGCACCGATCACTGCGGCGTTCCGCGTCCTCGCCTCGCGCAGGGCAGGCATGACCAGAGCGATGAGCACCGCCGGAAAAGCGGCATCGAGGCCGAGGGCGGCGGTATCGGTGATCGCGCTACCGAGCGCCGCACCACCGAGCACGCCGATGTTCCAACTCACGAACAGTCCGATTCCGCAGAGCCAGAACGATCTTCGACGCGCAACCGGTTCTTTCTCGGCGACGGCGAAAGCAACGGATTCGTCGGTGATCAGGTGCATCCCGAGGAGCTTTCTGGGCCAGTTCGAGCCGGCCAAAGCGTCGCCGACCGAGAAGCCGAGGGGGACGAGTCTGGTGTTGACGAGCATCGCGCTGGCGACTGCGGCGACCGGATTGCCGCCTGCGGCAAGCACTCCCACGAGAATGAACTGGGAGGCACCGGCGAAGACGAACAACGACATCGCGACCGGAACCCAGAGTGGGAGTCCGGTCGCTACGGCGATTGCGCCGAAGGATGCACCGACGAGGCCGTCGGCAAGGCAGACGAGGGCGATGTCTCGCAACGCGGGTGTTCGCCATATCGAACGCATGTCCGTAATAGTGGACGATGTTAGAGTGTTCGTCAAACCGAACGATACAACCGATGGAGTGAACGAACATGGCCGAGTCGGGTGCACCCATCGCGGCGATCGCCGCAGCACTGCAACGTGAACGCAAACGGGCCGGCCTGTCCTCCGCGGAGGTCGCGCGCCGAGCCGGGATCGCCAAATCGACTCTCTCGCAACTCGAATCGGGCACCGGCAACCCGAGTGTGGAGACCCTGTGGGCGCTCAGCGTAACCCTCGACGTACCGTTCGCGCAGCTGGTCGAACCCGCCCGACCGCGAGTGCACCTGATCAGGGCCGGCGACGGACCGCGCATCGGATCCGAACACGCCGACTACGTAGCGACGCTGCTCGCCTCGTGCCCACCGCACGCGCGTCGGGACCTCTACATCATCAACGCCCAGGTCGGAGACGCGCGGCAGGCAGATCCCCACTCACCAGGCGTCGTCGAACACGTCGTCATGTCGGTGGGTCGCGCACTCGTCGGACCCACCGAAGACCCCGTCGAGCTACATCCCGGTGACTACATTTCCTACCCGGGGGATCAGCCGCACACCTTCGAAGCATTGGAGCCGAACACAGTGGCGGTCCTGGTTTCCGAGCACCTCTAGTGCCGTTCTCGAGGTAGGAGCGCGTCGAGGACGAGTTCGACTGTCGCGTTCAGCTGGGAGGCAGAGAGCCAGCGTTCCGTGCTGACGGTGTGCAGGGCCAACCCGTCGGCCAGGGCGATCGCAGCGTGCGCGGCAAGTCGGGAACGTTCGGGGTCGTGGTCCGCCCTCGTGTCGAAGGCGTTGCACAACGCCTGATGCAGTTCGGCGAGCACTGTGCGTTGGGTTTCGGCCAAGTCTGGGTTGTGGATCGCGTGGACGGCGAACTCCAGTTGGATGCGGGCTTCGTGCTTTCGTTGTCGATCCAACGGGAGTACCTCGCTGAGCACCGACGAGACGGTGCGACGCGCATCGTTGGTGAAGTCGGTCGCTTCCAGTCGTGCGCGAACCCGATGGACGACCTCGGAGAACGCTGAGGCCAGCATGACTTCCTTGCTCGGGAAGTGGTGCTGCACAGTGCCTATCGATACGCCGGCAGCAGTAGCGACCTCACGGACCGTGGCGTGAGGAAGGCCCTGTTCGCCGACGATTTTCAGAATCGCCTCGACGATGGCCGCATATGTCTGCCCACCACTTGACATCTTCACCACACCGAGGATCATACATGTGTATGAGTAGCCCGCGCGGGATTGTGGCCGGGACCGCAATCGCAGACCTGATCACCGTCCACGTCGAGCTCGAATCCTTGGCGAGGGACCCCGCCGTCGGCGACTTCAGCCCGCGCAGTTTTCAAGATGCACACGGGGTTCTCAGGCGGACTGATGCCAGGGGGCAGGGGTGAAGCTGTCGGGATCGGCGATCTTCCAGTCCGCTGCCCAAGAGGCCGGCGGGTCATGCAGCAGCACCGCTGGTGCGAGCCATTCATAGATCTCCGCGTACGACTGCTGGCTGATCGGACCAATTCGCTTGCGCAACATGTACGGTGTGAGACCGGAGGGCTCGCTGACGCCCATCGATGCCATGATCTTCATCGATTGCGCGACGGTGGCCTGCTGGTATCGGAACACGCGTGTGCTTTTGTCTTCGACGTCGAGTGCACGGGCGCGCTTGGGGTCCTGAGTGGCAACTCCCACTGGACATTTGTTGGTGTGACACCGTTGCGACTGAATGCAGCCGACAGCCATCATCATCGCGCGGGCAGAGTTGGTGTAATCGGCGCCTTGGACGAGCCGCTTGACGATGTCGGCTCCGGTGGCGACCTTGCCGCTTGCCCCGACCCGAATCTGCTGACGCAGGCCGCAACCCACCAATGCATTGTGCAGTGTCATCAACCCGTCGGTCAGCGGAAGACCGACGTGATCCTCGTACTCGAGCGGGGCCGCGGCAGTACCTCCCTCGGCGCCGTCGACAATGATGAAATCCGGGGCGATGCCCTCCTCGAGCATCGCTTTGCAGATTGCCAGAACATCTACTCGCGAACCCACGCAGAGCTTGAATCCGACAGGCTTACCGCCGGCGAGCTCACGCATGCGCCCGATGAACCGGATCAGACCGCGCGGGGTGGAGAACTCTTTGTGCGCAGCTGGACTGACGCATTTCTCCCCCTGTGGGACACCGCGATACTCGGCAATTTCGGTGCTGACCTTCGCCGCGGGCAGCACGCCACCGATCCCCGGCTTCGCACCTTGACTCAGCTTGAGCGACAAACACTTCACCCGATCGTCGGCTGCCTTTCGGGCGAACTCGTCGGGATCGAAGCGGCCCTCCTCGGTCCGGCAACCGAAGTAGCCCGAACCGATCTCCCAGACGACATCGGCGCCTCCGAGATGGTAGGGCGTGAGGCCACCTTCGCCGGTGTCGTGAGCGAATCCACCTCGTTCTGCACCGGCATTGAGTGCCTTCAGTGCATTCGCGGACAGTGCACCGAAGCTCATCGCCGAGACGTTCAACAACGCCATGTCGTAGGGGTGTGTGCAGTCCGGACCGCCGATGCGTACGCGCGGTGGAGTGTCCGGAACCTCGACGGGAGCGGTGGAGTGGACGAGGTGCTCGTATCCGGCAGCGTCGATATCGCGCTCGGTTCCGAAGGAGAGTTCGGCGGCAGTTCCCTTGGCGCGCTCGTAGATCAGTGACCTCTTGTCACGATCGAAAGGACGCCCGTCGAAGTTGCGTTCGATGAAGTATTGCTGAAGCTCTGGGCGGACCATCTCGAGCAGGTATCGCAGGTGGCCGAGGATCGGGTAGTTACGCAGCACCGAGTGGCGTTTCTGGATCAGATCGTAGACGCCGATCGCGGCAAGCACGGTGAAGAAGACCACCGCAACAATCCACCAGAGCGAATCGAACGCTGCCGCAACCACCGACGCGACGGTAAGCAGGATCGGTACGCCCACCAACAGAATTCGCATCATCACGCAGCGCTCTGCACTTGGGCCGCATCTACCTTCATGGCGGTCACCGGTTCGGCCCATCGTCGCCGGCGCGGCCTTATTCGAGAAACTCCGCTGCGTTGATTCTGACTACCGCTGCACGCGACGTTACTCCGCGCTCCTGGCGATGCGTCCCGATTGATTCACCGGCGGTGGTTCCGAGCCGGCGGATCCACGATGGCGCGGACATTCCGATCAGGATGCTTGACGCAGCTCGATCTGCGCGACGCACTGACATCCGCCGGTGATCTCGGAGCAGTTCAGCACCAGGTAGTGACGCACGTACTCGAGATCGACGCAGCCGGGCTCGGTGCACTCCGCGGTGCTCGACGAGTGGATCACCAGCGTGCCGTGGCAATGGTCGACAGCTGCTGTGCAGTCTCTGCAGGACATGGTCGGTGCTCCTTTCGTCGGTGTCCTCTATTGATATCACCGGCCTACGACACGGCCGGGAGAAGTGGGGTGTGTTTCGATGTCGCCCGTAAACGCGTGGACCGGTGAACTTGTCACGCACTAACATCAGCCCATGGCAACTCCACATTCCAAGGTGTATTTCGGCGACCGCATCATCGACGCGCAGGACGCGACCCTCGGAGTGGCCACCTCGGCGGTTCTGTACGGATTGAGCGTCTACACCGTCTTCCCGGTCCAGGTCGACGGCGAAACCCGGACAGCTTTTCGGCTGCGCGATCACTTCCAGCGGCTCCTCGAATCGTGCAAGATCATCGGTATCGATCGGTTCGCGGACGAATGGGATTTCGACCGTTTCCTGACCGTAACGCGTGAGCTGATCGCCGCGAACGCGCCGGACCGTGAAGTCTACGTACGCGCAACGGTCCACGTCGACGAGCAGATTCCGGGAACACGGGTGCGCGGCTTGCACACCACGGTGTCCATCTTCTTGTACGACGCGATCCCGATCGTCCCGCAGGACGGTATGCGTCTGAAAACGAGTGTGTGGCGTCGCATTCCGGACAATGCGATTCCCTCGCGCGCAAAAGTCAACGGCGCCTATGTCAATTCGGTTCTGGCCAAACAGGATGCGATCGACAGTGGCTTCGACGATTGCATCTTCCTCGACATCAACGGACACGTGTGTGAGCTCAGTGCCGCGAACATCTTCCTGGTCCGCGGTGGCACGCTGATCACCCCGGACGTGACTTCGGACATTCTCGACGGGATCAACCGTCGTACGATTCTGACTCTCGCTCGCGAGGAGGGACTTCCGGTGCAGGAGAGGGTCGTCGATCTTACCGAGCTCTACATCGCCGACGAAGTATTCGTCTGCGGTACCTCCGCTGGGGTTGCACCCGTCTTTCAGATCGACGGCCGTGCGGTGGGAGAGTCGACGGACATCGGGCCGCTCTCGGCGATGTTGCGCAAACGGCACCACGACGCGCTCGTCGGCGACGAGGTTCATGGCTGGGTCACTGTTCTCTGACGGTGACTCCTCAGTGTGGCGACCACGCCTCACCCGTAACAGATGATGCGGTGGGTCCCGTCCACCCATAGCGTCGAAGCGAACATTTACTGCTTCTACTTCTACGGAATCGACTATGGGAACAGTGCTCGGAGACCTACTGCCACTGGCGATCGGTGTTGCCGTCTCCCCAGTCCCCATCATCGCCGCGATCCTGATGCTGCTGGGTAAACGCGCGGGGAGCGCCAGCATCAGCTTCGCGGTCGGGTGGATCGCCGGAATCGTCCTGGCAACCACGATCTTCGTCCTCCTGGGCGGCGCGGCGACAGGATCCGAGGGCGAGCCGTCCACTACGTCGTCGTGGATCAAGCTGGTCATCGGTGTGCTGTTGCTCGGGGTCGGCATCCGTCAATGGCGCGCTCGTGGGGAGGAACACGCGACTCCGAAGTGGATGTCGGCCATCGACGACATGACTGCAGTCAAAGCACTCGGGGTCGGCTTCGCACTGGCCGCGATCAATCCGAAGAACTTGCTGATGTGTGCGGCCGCGGGCGTCACCATCGGAGGCGTCGGCATCAGTGCGGGTCAGACCGTCGTGGCTGTGGCAGTCTTCTCGATCCTGGCGGCCTCGACAGTCGCGGTTCCGGTGATCGCCTACCAGGTTGCGGGACAACGACTCGAGACACCGCTCGCCTCCCTCAAAGAGTGGCTGCAAACGAACAACTCGGCCGTCATGAGTGTGCTGATTCTGGTGATCTCGGCGGTACTGATCGGCAAGGGGCTGGGCGGGTTGTTCTGAACGCTCACCTACGGGCGCGTCCCCGAATCGAGGAGCACTGTGGCGGCTGCCTTCGCGGCAAGGGCAGATTCGGGCGACTCCGAGATGGCTGCGGTCGTCTGTGCACCTTCGGCGAGCAGTGCGATCTGTAGACCGAGGGTCTTCGGGCCTCCAGCTTCGACGACCAAGTCGGTGACGTACTCGACGAATTCACGCTTGTGACGGTGCGCCGCATCGGCGACAGCGGGCATGACGGTCCCCAGCTCGCCGAACGAGTTGATGAACGCGCAGCCTCGAAAGTTGTCCTCACGGAACCAGGCGTCGAGGAAATCGAAGATGGAAAGAACCTTGGCCCGCGCAGATTCGTGCGTGGCTGCCTCGGCAGCGATTCCCGTATTCCACATGCGGGTTCGGCCCTCGAGTACCTGAGCGACGATCTCGGCTTTCGACGGAAACAGTGCATACATGCGCTTGAGGGAGATACCGGCCGCGGCTCGCAGTTCGTCCATGCCGACGGCGTTGACACCTCGTGCGTAAAAGAGCTCGTCGGCTGCGTGCAGGACGGCGGTCCGTCCACTGTCCGGTTCCATCGTGACCAACTCCTTGCGCTGAGAACCAACGTTCTCTACAGTAGTCGACGATTGGAGAACGACCGTTCTCTCGTGTAGGCCGATCGGCGAGGCGAGCATCCGCGCGCGAACCCGGTTCACAAACGCAACGTAGCCTGACCGAGTCCGTGCGAAGCGAACAGTGAGGCCCGTAGATGACCGACTCCGAGGTGCCGAAGGCGACCGTGGTGACCTCTGAGTCGGTGCGCCTCGGTGTGCTGCTCGCCGCAGTCGGGGGATTTCTGGACGCCTACACGTTCGTCACCCGTGAGGGCGTGTTCGCCAATGCGCAGACGGCCAACGTCATCCTCTCCGGGATCGACATGGCGTCGGGGCAGTGGCGATCCGCGCTCGGGTACCTTCCGCCTCTGGTGGCGTTCGTGCTCGGGGTGTTCACCGCCGAGTTCATTTCCAGGCCGGTCGTCGCACGGATAGTTCGGCGCCCCGTCCGGGCCGTCCTCATCATCGAGATCCTGGTCATCACGATCATCGGCTTTCTACCCGATACTGTACCGAATGCTTTTGTCACAGTGGCGATTTCATTCGTCGCCGCGGTGCAGGTGACAACATTTCGGGTGCTTGTCGATTCTGCTTACAACACCACGATGACAACCGGAAATCTCCGCAGCCTGTCGCAGGCCTTGTTCCATCGAATTGCCAACGGCGACAAAGTAGCCGGGAAGAGAGCCACCAACTTCGGCTCGGTGATCCTGGGCTTCGTCGCCGGTGCAATTCTCGGTGCCGGGATGTCTGAAGTACTGGAAAACAGAGCAGTCTGGGTGGCCGCAGGAATGCTATTGGTGGCGTTGCTGCTGTTCGTGATCGACGAATGACGCATACCGAGGGTCGAGCATTCAGACTGAGCGATTTACTCCCCTTGTAGGGATCCGAACCCCCTGCAGGAGGTTCGAATCCCAACACGGGGAGTATATCCACGCTGAATCGGCGCGACGCTAGACGACGACCACGCCGTCGGAGTCGCTGTACACAATTTGACCCGGATTGAAGGTGATGCCGCCGATTTCCACGGGTACGTTCTTCTCCCCGGATCCGGTTTGAGTGCTTTTGCGCGGGTTGGTGCCCAGAGCTTTGACGCCGATGTCGAGGGTGCGGAGGATCGCCGAATCGCGGATCGCCCCGTTGACGATTATCCCTGCCCACCCGTTGGTGACACCTCGACCAGCGATGATGTCGCCGACGAGGGCGGTGTGAATGCCGGCGTCGCCGTCGACCACTAGTACACCGCCGTTACCGGGCTCACCGAGGGTTTGTTTGACGAGCAGATTGTCCTGGAAGCACTTGATGGTGGTGATGGGACCAGCGAACTCGGAATGCTTGCCGAACTGGATGAATTGCGTGTCGCAGCTACGGATTTCGGGCCCGATCTCGTCGGCCAGGTCTGCAGTTGCCTTGAATTCGACGGAAGTCATGGCCGATAGCCTAGTCCAGTCGGCCGTGACGCCTTTCGTAGTCCTCTCGGGTGTGATCGATTTTACGTTGAGTGTTTGCGTTGAGAAGCTCTGGATCCAGACCGTGCACCAACAACCGGTGGCGCCGGTAGACGTTCATCAACGCTATCGCGAAATAGACCAGCGGAATGAAGAGCAAAGCCATCATCGCAAGGCCGATCCACAACGGGCCGGGCAAGAGCAGAAACAGACACAGCAACGGAATGATCGGGAGCGAGAATCGGATCAGGTAGCGGGCCTGAGCGCCACTACCGACGAGATCCTCGCGAACCCAATCGTGCATCGGCGGCGGAAGCACTCGGCCCAGCTGGTAACCCAGGTACTGCCAGAGATTCGGCTTCACAATTCTCGACCTTACGCCAGCACTTGTTTGGCAACCGCGGCCCCGACGGCCAATGCAACCAGGTCCTCGACAACGGCCGCAGCCAGCGGCGGAATCCGCGTCGATGCCCACCCGCGATACGCGTGACCTGCATACGAACCGGCGATAGCCGACAACCCGCCGATGATCGCTGCTGGAATCGTGTCCTCGTCTCGACGTCGTGCGATCGCGAATGCCGCCCCACCACCGGCAACGATCCGCCCCCCGAGAGCGGGTGGGCTCAGTCTCGACGGCGTCGACGGCAACTTGTCCATCACGATCTCACCGGCAATCGCGAAGACGGACGCGCCGACGGCCAGGCGTCTGTACTCGGTCCCGCCGAACAAGGCCAGCAGACCGGCGCTGATTCCTACCGAGCTGCGGAAACCACTCGCCTTGCCGATGGCGGCGGACAGCATCGCCGAGCGAACCGTCAGTGTCATCACTGGAGTATCCACCCCGGAACGCCACTGCAACCAGGGAACGACCGTAGATCGTGTTAGTTTGTGACGTCTTCGGGGGGAGTTGTTCGTGAGCTTGAAAATGCGGCTTTTTCGTGTCGCGGTGTTGCTGGGGCTGTTCGTTCTGGCGGGTATCTTGTTGCCCAAGATGGGACCTGATACCCCTGGTAGGTACGAAGGTGTCGCTGCGCCGGTCACCAGTCTTGCTGTGCCACAATCGGATTCAGTGCCAACCAGTACGGTCGCAGGTCCGCCACCGGGGTTCCCGTCGATGGAATATGCGCCACCGGAGATCGAGGTTCCCGACGGTGATCCGATCCCGATCGACACCAAATACGGCCTCAGCTACACGGTGCCGGGAGATTGGCGGAACGTTTCCAGCGGCGTGGCGGGCTGGCAGGGAGGCTCCGAATCAGTGACCTATGGCGCAGTCACGATGTATGGGTACGACTATTGCCCGGAGCACCGCGACGGCGCAAGAAAAGCCTTGACCGGCATGACCGGTAGAAACGGGGTCGATATTCCGACCGCGGCATTCGAGACGAGTCGACAAGCAGAGATCATCTTCAGGGACGATCCGGATGACAGGGTAAAGATCGAGTACTCGGATCCGATCGAACTCGACATCGATGGCGCGCCGGCCATCAGATACTCGGTCCGCGCGTCGAATATTGCGCAGAAGTTCGACTGTGATCCAACCGAGGCGACGTTCGATATTGTTGCAACTCAGGGCTATTCGAATGCGACAGTGGCCATTTTCATGGTTCAAACAGATCAACGGATCGACGATCCTCTCGATGAAGGCACTGTCGATCAAATCATCTCTACCCTCCGACGCAAAAACTGAGACCGGAGTGACTTCATGGATGAAACATTCTTCGCAAAACCTAAAGAGGTCTCAGGCCTGGGCCGTTCGGTGTCCGAAATTGGGCTTCAGACGCTGACGTCGTACAAGTATTTCAACGAGCACGCGGGTCCAGTCGGTGCGTATCAGAGCGAGATTTTCGGGTCCCTTCTCGATCCGCTGGACGATATTCGGAACGCGTGGCGTAACAGACACGTTCATCTGGCGGTGAATTGCACCGAGTTGGGCGACAAGCTGAACATCGCGGCCTGGCTCTACGTGGATCAGGAGAAGAAGAACTACGAGGCGCTGAATGCGCACACGCAACTCCCCCCATTTCCCGATCCTGAGCGGGACCCAGGTGATTCGAAACGGCCTGCGGTCGGTACCGCGGAGCTTTTCGGCGATCCCGCGGACTACGGACACCCTGAAGGAATCGATTACCCGCCGCCCGAGAGCCTTCCGGACGATCTGGCCGCGGTAATCGCTGATGCTGCTGGATGGCTCGGTGACATCGATGACGCAATCGAAGCGATGATCGGGCAAAGTCCGCTTCGGCAGCTCGTCGAGCCCATCGGCGGCAACTGGAACGATTTGTTGCGATTGGGCTGGACCTATCGAATCGCGGGTGAAGCGATGGAAAAGGGTGGCGACGTACTCGCCGAAGGAACCGCACGTGTCGATGAGTTCTGGGACGGAATGGCGGCCGTTGCTTACAGTGAATACGCGATAAAGCAAGTGGCCGCGATGCAGTGGGAGGGGGCGTGTGGCCGTGTCATTCAAGCGGTCGCCGAACGTGCGGCGGAAGAAATCAGCAACTCGATCCGCGTACTGGTGACGAAGGTCCGCGAGATGATCGAGAAGGAATTCGACCGGACCAGCGGGGCAAGAGTGGTGGATTTCCTGTCGAAGAAGATTCCCTTTGCCGGTGCCGCGTATCAGTTGTGGAGAATCTGGGAGATTCTGCGGACCGGTTTCGACCTGGGCATGAAACTCGTCGACTCCATCCGTACGATCACTGACGCGTTCAAGGAGTTTCTATCGCTCGTGGCCAGTCCGACCGGGTACATGAACGAGCAGTTCGAACAGAAGCTGGCGCCCATCACGGAAAAAATCGAAGATGCAAAGCTATTGCTGGACATCAAGAACACTGCCGATGCGAGCCCGGTGTACGAAGTACCGAAGGATCCGTATTCGCTCGGTACAGGTGAGGAACCGTGGGCAGACGCATGACCGAACCCGATGATGCTGTTCTGCGACAGGCACTGCGGAAGATGTCCGACGCATTGGATCGAATGGCTCAGACGCGCGCCCAGGTCGAATCCACTCCGCTGCCGTCGTTCGACCAACCGCGAACGGTCACCGGTTCGATGATGTACGACATTGCATCCCTTCCTGGAGCCTCCGCGGAATTGAGGGCGTACGCGGCGCGCGTCGGGGCGGGCGAGTGTAGATGGGACGAGATCGAAACCCTGTCCCGCCCCGTACCTCCGGAAGTCGAAGAGTTGAAACGCGATCCGCTGTCGATCTGGTTCGCGCCTCCACCCACACTGCCAGCCGACGACGAAAAGCCGTATACGATTCCGTGGCAATGACTTCGGTGGTGTTCGCTTATTGTCCCTCGGCGTTGGCGACGATCACCTCACGCAGATACCGAGCCAACCCCGGTGCGATGTCGTCGTAATGCTTGGTGAATCTTTCGTCCGCCAAGTACATTTCGGCAAGATTGACCTGCATTTCGTAGCCGCAGTCGTAGTAGCGCGCGATGCTCGCGCGGTGCCGCTCTGCCAGCACATTGGCGTCGGCCGATCCCGGTGCGGTCCCGGCGGCGAGGGCCGCTGCAAGATCGAGTTCCATCGCGTCGGTCTCGTCCTTGATCAGTTTCCAATCGTCCTTGGTGAACTGCGCGGTTCGTGACTGGGACTGCTTCCACTGCTCCGTTTCTCCCCAGCGCTCCTCGGCTTCGGCGGCGTATTCGTCGCCGAGCCAGTCATCGCCGAAGACCTCGCGCTGTTCCTGCGGTGTCAATTGAATTCCCACTTTCTTCGCCTCCATCATTTTGTCCACGGCCGCAGCCATCTCGTGCAAGCGTTCGATCCGCTGGTCCAACAATGTGCGTTGACGGCGTAGATGTGCCATCGCGTCGACCGACGGATCGTCCAGAAGGGCGGAGATGTCGTCGAGCACGAACCCGAGTTCGCGGTAGGTCAACACCTGATGCAACCGCTCGACGTCGACCGCCGAGTAGCTGCGATAGCCCTTGGGAGTGCGCCCGGACGGCACCACGAGTCCGATCTCGTCGTAGTGATGCAGTGTTCGGACGCTGATCCCGACGAGGCGGGCGACCTCGCCCACCTTCATTGTTTCTGAATCGCTCACAAAGGACACTGTGCAGCCTCCCGTGACGTGAGGGTCAAGCTATCGAACTACGCGTTCGCATCCACCGGTCGGAACGCCGGCCAAACGTTGCGAGATCCACTCGAATGCGCCTGGCCGTCCGGCACCCTCGGCTGCCGAGTGATCGCCGGGGATCTCCTCGAGATGTACCGACGCGTCTGCTGCGCACCACTGGTCCTGGACGGCTTCCGCGCCCTCCTTGGGGATCAAATCGTCCTGCAGGCCCTGGTAGATGTACGTGGGCGCCTCGGGCGCGATCTGGCCCATGCGATTCTCCTCGATCACTGTGCGAGTGATCGGATGGTTGAACACGTCGGGGACGTTGGACAAGTTCTGCTGGTCGAACAGCAGCAAGCCGCTGTAGGACAGCACGTCGACGCACTGGTCTTTCTGTATCAGTGCCAATCGCTTGCCGTTGTCGTTGGCCAGCGTGCGCATCTCCGGGTACTCCCTGGACAAGCCGATCGTCGCTGCGGTGAACAGGCCGGACCCGATCCCGCCGTTGAGCGAACGCTGCAGAATCTTGTAGTCGGTCGGCGGTCCACCGAATGCGACGCCGACGATATCGAGCTCCGGCGCGTACTTCGGCGCCAACTGAGCTGCCCAGCCGGACGCTATTGCCCCACCCGAGTAGCCGGTGATGGCCACCGGAGCATCGGCGTCGACGCCCACACTGTGTGAGGCACGGAGGCCGTCGAGCACCGTGTGGCCGGCGACGAGACCGGCGGAGTAGGCCTGCCGCGGACCCTGATAGTCGGTGACCGCGACGGCGTAATTGCGCGCGAGCAGCTCTTGAATTCGATCGAGCTCCTTGTTCGTACCCCGCGGGAGCGTGTGGGAAGGCGCGTACGCATTGCCGAGTGAATCTGTCGCCTCGTTGTATGCGACGACCGGACGCGGGCCGTCGCCGGTCCACGGGCCGTCCGGGACGATGACCGTCGTCGTAGCTGCGATGGGATTGTTCTTCGAGTCGGTGGATCGGAACAGTACTTGCGTTGACGTCGTGCCTGGTTGCACTGCAACACTTCTGGTCCTCAGGGCTGTCCCGGGCTCGCTGGTTTCGTAACCGGCGGGCGGGGTGTACCAAGGATCTTCGAGCGGCGTCGGCAAGTATGCGGACGGATCGGCAGGGGGAGCGATGATGTCTCCGAGAGGATCGGCTGTTGCCATCGGTGTGAAAGCGAGCATCAGTGCTGCTGCGCCTGCCAGAACGAATGTCCTACGCATGAAGTCCCCACCCTGATCGTCTTCGAGCGCCCCGACGCCTAGGAAAGACCGATCCCCATGTTGCCATACATCGCGGAGCAACCCCCGACGGTGAGCATGGTGTTCCACTTGCATGCATTGTGAGCGGGATCCCATCCGAGCAGGCAACAACTGGTACACCGTGCCCACTGCCCTGGGTATTACAAGCCACCGACCAGGTACGTTAGGTGTAACTCCAAGAACTACTCACCAGTAGGGGTAACGATATGCCAGCTCCGTCCACTGCGACCTTCTCCAGGCTCGCTGAACTCATTGCAATTCCCAACGCCGCCGACCGCCCGACGAAGTCGATCACCGAGGTGTTCACGGGTAAGGAACTGGCGACCATCCCGGTCGGTACCGCCGCCGACGCCACCGATGCCATCGCGCGGGCTCGCATCGCACAGAAGGCGTGGGCGAAACGCCCGGTGTCCGAGCGTGCCGAAATCTTCCACAGGTACCGCGACCTGGTGTTGGCGCATCGTGACGAGCTGATGGACATGGCTCAGGCCGAGACCGGTAAGTCCCGCGCAGCCGCTCAAGAAGAAGTGCTGGACATCGCGATGACCTCGCGGCACTATGCCCGTGTGGCAGCCAAGCTCCTCGCGCCCAAGCGCGTCACCGGCATGCTCCCGGTGCTGACGAAGACCACCGTCCATTACCAGCCCAAGGGCATCGTCGGCGTGATCTCGCCGTGGAACTACCCGATGACTCTTGCGGTGTCCGATGCCATCGCGGCCCTGCTGGCAGGCAACGGCGTCGTACTCAAGCCTGATTCCCAGACGCCGTACTGCGCTCTTGCCGTCGTCGAACTGCTCTACAAGGCCGGCCTGCCGCGTGACCTGCTCGCCGTTGTTCCCGGGCCCGGCTCCGTCGTCGGTACCGCTCTCGTCGAGAACACCGAGTACCTCATGTTCACCGGATCCACTGCGACGGGCAAATTGCTTGCCGAGCAGGCGGGGCGTCGACTCATCGGTTTCTCAGCCGAACTCGGCGGCAAGAACGCCATGATCGTCGCCCAGGGCGCCAACCTTCGGACCGTATCCGACGCGGCAGTGCGCGCCTGCTTCTCCAACTCGGGCCAGCTGTGTATCGCGATCGAGCGGATCTACGTCGAGAAGTCGATCGCCGAGGAATTCACCGCCACATTCGGTGAGCGGGTCCGCAACATGTCACTCGGCGCCGACTACGAGTTCGGTATCGAAATGGGGAGCCTCGTCTCCGAGGACCAGATCAAGACCGTCTCGGCGCACGTCGACGATGCCAAAGCGAAGGGCGCCACAGTGATTGCCGGCGGTAAGGCACGGCCCGATGTCGGACCGCTGTTCTACGAGCCGACCGTACTCACCGGCGTCACCGAGGAGATGGAGTGCGCCGCGAACGAAACTTTCGGTCCGCTCGTGTCCATCTACCCCGTCGCGGACGTCGAGGAAGCCATCGCCAAGGCCAACGACACCGATTACGGTTTGAACGGCAGTGTGTGGGCCAAGACCAAAGCGCAGGGTGAGGCGATCGCCGTGCGTCTGCACTCGGGGACTGTCAACGTCGACGAGGGTTACGCTCCGTCTTGGGGATCGACCGCTGCCCCGATGGGTGGCATGGGAGTCTCCGGCATGGGACGTCGGCACGGACCGGACGGGCTGCTCAAGTACACCGAGTCTCAGACGGTCGCGACGACGCGACTGCTCAACCTCGGTGGGCCGCGCGGAATTTCACCGAAGCTCTGGGCGAAGATCATGCCTCCGTTCGTGAAGGCTCTGCAGTACCTTCCCGGCCGCTGATCAGGAACAAGAAAGGGCCCCACACCATTTGGTGTGGGGCCCTTCCTTTTGGTGAATTAGTTGACGCGGTGGCCGTTCAGGTCCGAACTCACGTAATTCTGGTGAGGGTCGGGGATGTGATTGTCTCCGAGTACCCGTGCGATCTGGTCCTCGCTGAGCCCGAGGCGCCGGAGCCGCTCGCACACTGCATCGAAATCGAGCATTTTGGCATCGAGTTCCTGTTGCAGGGTAACGACCTGAGCGCGGATAACCTCGGCTTCGTCGAGCGCTTCGAGAGTGCCTTTGGGCTCGGGGAGCAGCAGGTTGAGCAGACGGTCGCGGGCATCGACGCTCAGACCTGCGAACGGTACCGACCCCGCCGGCGCCTCGTGGCGGCCGGTGACGTCGTGCTCGTCGACCTCCGGTGCCACGTATTCGCGAGCCGTACCGAACGACGGGATCTCGGCGATCTGCTCACCGGGCTCAGGAGCCTGTGCGATGTCGATCGTCTGACGTAGCGGACGATTCGGGATCAGCAGCACTGCGATCAACGTGATGAGTGCAACGAATCCGGCGATGAGGAAGATGCGTCCTGTCGCGTCACCGTAGGCGGTACGGATGACCAACGCGACCGGCGGTGGCAGTACGTCGAGATCCAACGAAGATCCGCCGCTGCTACCCGAGGTGTCGATCCCCAGCTGGGTCAGACCGGAAGCGGACTTCTCGGCGACGCGGGTCGCCAGGAGCGATCCGAGAACGGAGACGCCGATTGCGCCACCGAAGGTTCGGAAGAACGCCACGGTCGACGAGGCAGCCCCGATATTCTGCACGCTGACCGTGTTCTGGACGGCGAGAACGAGGTTCTGCATCAGCATGCCGGTACCGAGGCCGACGATGGTGGTGAAGATACCGACCGTCCACAAACTGGTTTGATGGTCGATGGTGCCGAGGAGAAAGAACCCGATGACCAGCAGTACCGAACCGGAGATGATGAACGGCTTCCACTTCCCGAACTTGGTGATCAACTGCCCGGATCCGACGGAGGCGACAAGCATGCCGAACACCATCGGGATGGACAGCAATCCGGCATCGGTAGGGGAGTAGCCGCGTGCGGTCTGGAAGTACTGTCCGAGGAACGTGGTCGCCCCGAAGAGGCCGACGCCGACCGCGATGGACGCGATGATGGCCAGCCCGGTTGTGCGCTCGGTGACGATCTTGAGCGGGATGATCGGCGACGAGTGTCGTGCTTCGACGATGACGGTCAGAACGAGGAGTAACAGGCCGCCACCGACGAGGATTGCGGTCTCACGCGAGAACCATGCGTAGTAGTCGGCCTTGCCTGCGAACGAAACCCACACCAGCAGAACGGATACACCTGCGGTGAGAAGGAGTGCGCCGAGCCAGTCGATGGAGACGTTCTGTTTGCGGACGGTCTGGATGTGCAGGGTCCTCTGCACCAAGACGAGGGCAACGACGGCCAAAGGTACGCAGACGAAGAAGCACCAGCGCCAACCGAGGGGGCTGTCGACGATGATGCCGCCCAGGATCGGGCCGCCGGACATGGCCACTGCCATGACAGCGCCCGTGTAGCCGGAATACCGGCCACGGTCACGCGGGGAGACGATGGTTCCGATGATGGCGATGACGAGTGCCGTCAACCCGCCCATGCCGATGCCCTGAACTACGCGGGCAGCCAACAGGATCGGTACGTTGTGCGAGAAGCCGGCCATGATCGAGCCGAGGACGAAGATGATGATCGCCGATTGGACGAGCACCTTCTTGTTGAACAGGTCGGCGAGCTTGCCCCAAATTGGGGTCGACGCGGCGTTGGCCAGTAGTGCGGTAGTGATGACCCACGCGTACGCGGTCTGCGATCCTTCGAGGTCACCGATGATGGTGGGCAGTGCAGTGGCGACGATTGTCGTGCTCAGCAGTGCGGTGAACAGCGCGGCGAGAAGTCCGGTGAGGGCTTCGAGGATCTGCCGGTGGGTCATCGCGTCCGGATCGGCCACTGCCTTGGTTGGCGGAGCGTCGGTACCTGTGGTCATAGGGTCATCTCGCAATCAAGTTCGAGTGCGCTACGTCATGCTGAGCGAGCGCGTCTTCGGTAAATGTGTTGTTGAGTCGGCGGACCGATTGGAGTGCGTCGAGAGCTTGGTCCTCAGTCCAGTCGCACAGCAACTCTCGTAGCCGCTGGGCCCGGCGGTCCCAGATCGCCGTCAACTTCTGCCGACCTGCTGCCGAAACACACACGCGAGAAGCGCGTTTGTCGTCGGGGTCGGGCTTCCTGTCGACCAAGCCGAGTTCGACCAGGTCTGCGATCTGCCGGCTGAGGGCCGACTGGCTGACGCACACCCGGTTGGCGAGGTCGGTCTGTCGGCACTCACCCTCGGTCGCGAGAATTGTCAATACACCAGTCAATGCTTGTGGCAGTGGCGAGCTGTCGTCACCGGCGATCACGGCTCGTCGCAGAGAGCGAGCGAAGCGGAAAACCTCTTCGACAAGCGATTCTGCTGTGGTGGTTTCTACTGCCATGAGGGCTCCAACGGTCAATGTCATTTACTTGCTGTACGCAACCATATAGATACATAGCTGAGGTAAACAACTGGTTTACCAATTTTGTTCGTCACAGTGCCGCAGTCATGTCTGGTTGCGCACCCGGCCGAGTGCCCTTTATCGGACTGATCGTCCTTGTCTCTGTCACAATGGGGTACGTTGCTGCGGACGAGGGGGTCGGCCCACACATTTCGGGCTGTAGTAGCGGAACCCTCTCGTACGGAAGGCTCTCCCGAGTATGTCCTCGTTTGCAAGATGGTGGTCCGAACCCACCGACAACGCCTGGTCCGTGGAATACCGGCGCTCCAATCCGCTTCTGCGGCACGCTCGCGTCGCGTTGGGAACCTGGTGCTGGCTCTACACGGTGTTGTGCATCTTGGCGACTTTCACTCCGGCCGGAGTTCCCGACGGGTTCGGGCAGGGCCTGGCCTACTGTCTTGCAGCCATCGGGATCGTGCTCGGCGCATTGTGGGTCCGCGGACCGTGGCCTACCCAAAACTACTCACGTCTGTTCGTCGCCGTGATCGAAGCGGGAATTGCCGCAGCCCTGCTGATGCTCGCCGACCCGTTCGTTGCGTTACCGTGCGCTGCTGGACTCGCCGTGAACGGCGGTTACATCGCAGCGTTCCACGGACCCAAGATGATCGTCGCCCACCAGGCTGGGTCCGCAGTAGTAGTAGGTGTCCTGTTCGCGCGGGCACTGGCCGAGCCCGGTGGGGACGCCGTCGTCGCGTGCGCATATCTCGTTCTGTTGATCTTGTTGTTGTTCTCTGCGCCCACGTTCTCTTACGTCCTGTTGCTGGTGCTGCGCCGGGACGCTTCGAAAGCGCTCTTCGATCCTTTGACCGGACTCCGCAACAGGCGAGGGCTTGCCGCTGCGATCTCCGAGATCGGCGATCGGGTGGGGCTGGTGACGGTGATGGTCATCGATCTCGACGACTTCAAAGCCGTCAACGATCGACATGGTCATGCTCACGGTGACGCCGTGCTGCGCACCGTCGCGAATGCGATTTACGCGGCGTTCGGTCCTCCGGCCGTCACGGCCCGCACCGGCGGTGAGGAATTCGCGGTGGTCACTCACATCGACCCGGCCGACGCCATCGCGCAGGCCGACGAGTTGCAGGCACGCTTGGCCCCGGAATTGCATCCGGGAGTTACCGTGAGTATTGGAGTTGCGCACACCGACGCGTCTGATCTCGTCGCCGAGTTCGACACGGTCTACACCCGCGCGGACACCGCGATGTATGCAGCCAAACACGCAGGTGGCGACACCCTCTACTACCCCCACGACTGTGAGTACGCGTCGGATGCCGGGAGGCGGACGACCGAAGCGCGGAGCCCCGAGGAGTGATGGCGCGAACTCGAGGCATGATCAGTGCGTGGGCGGACTTCAAAACAACGATCTCGAGCAGTTTCTGAGGGAACGCCTCGCATCTGCGCACGCGGCCTTGGAGAACATCGACGAGGCACGCTTCATGGCCGACCCCACCGCCGCCATCGACCATGTGTGCGCCGAGTTCGCCCTCGAACCCCTGGGTGTGCCCCGTCGCGGTGAACTCTCCGAATCCCGACCGGGCGACGCCCTCGTCCAGACTGCCGACGGGGAATCCCACCACCGACCCCGGGTGGTCGTCGACATCGCTGTCACCGGCCCGCACTTTCTGTGGAACTATCGTCCCGCGGACTCACCGCCCTTTCATGCGAGTGTTCACGGCGTAATCTCGCACCATCTGTTCCGTGCTGGGCCGCTGTTCGTCCTGACGATCTCGGGCGATCGTCTTCGCGGTGACGACGTCGACGCCGCCATCACCGCGACCCTGACGCAACTGACGACAGTGGCCGATCGCATCAACACTGCAACCCGCCGCTGGCACATCGAATTACGCGCCAACCTCGACGCCTCTGCTAGACAACGACAGGCCGGCCGGGACTCCCGTCAAGAGTTTCTCGAACACCTTCGTAGCCAACACTTGTAGTCAGTGCCGGATGATCATGACCGGCACTTCGGCGGTATGCACGATCGCGCGGCTGGTCGAACCCAACAACATGCCCATGTATCCACCCCGCCCGCGGCTGCCGACCACGATCAGCGACGCTTGGTCGGCGTGCTCGAGCAGAGAGTTCACCGGACGGTCCTTCGACACCACCGAACGTACCTTCACATCCGGATACCGATCGGCGTAGCCGGCGAGCTGCTCGGACAGCACCGCGCGCTCTGCCTCTTCGATCGAGACCCAATCGTCCTCGAACCACGACGCCAACAGCACGTCCGAAAAGGCATGCACCGCAATCAAGTCCACCGAACGCAGTGACGCTTCCTCGAACGCTGCCGCCACTGCCGGGACACTGTTGTCGGTGCCATCGACTCCGACCACTACCGGGCCTGCACTAGCGTTCGACTGTGGCTTGCCGCCGTGGATGACCACGACCGGACACCCTGCATGCCCGATCAGCGCCGAACTCACCGAGCCGGCCAACCCCGCGGTCAGCTCCCCGAGCCCACGTGTACCCGTGACGATCATTGCGGCCTGCTTCGAGCACGCCAGCAACTCCGCCGCCGGCATTCCGGTGACGGCCTTCGTTTCGATCACCAGCGCGTCGTCACCGAGTTCTGCGCGTACCCGCGTGAGAGCCTCGTGCAACACGTTTGTCGTCAACTGGCGCTGGTCGTCGTAGAACCCCTGCGGCAACGGCACCAGGACACTGAGAACACCGGGCGAGACAGGCGTGACCGACACCAGAAGTAGCGGCAAGCCACGGCGCTTCGCGGCGTTCGCTGCCCACACCGCCGCGTCCAGCGAGGCAGGCGACCCGTCGACTCCAGCAACCACAGGCAACACAGTGCTCATAAGGTTTCGCTCCTTCATAGCTTCACTCGGTGCCGTGTCCCAGCCCCCGACTGGACCGGGAGTCACCGACACCGCTGTTCCTCGACCCCGATATATGGGCTTTCGGACACTTCGAGCCTAGCCCGTCAGTTGCACTCCAGGGTCGCGATCAAGCAGCTATGTGAGCAACGGAACCGGCGAGAATGCCGGTGCTGTAGAACTTTTGGCACTTTCCTAACTGTCGAACGTAGGCGGCGTCGCTCGGTCATCTCGGCGCGCATCCGATCCCGAGGCCCTGGTCATGCTGTCGTGGCGAGTGCCGCCGCGAGACCGAACGCAACCGTGATGACGCATACGTGCACTGCCGCGCGGACGATCGACTCGTCTGCCTTCGTTCGATGCGCTGTGGCAGAAACGAGCCAGGTCAACCGAATTCGGCGCGCGAGCACTACGAGAAGAATCAGGACGACGGTCTTCGCCAACACGATTCGCCCGTAACCGGTGTCCAACAGGGCGCCGAACCCGCCGATCCTGACCGCTGCATTCACCGTGCCACTCACCGCCAATACCCACACCGACCACCAGGCGAGCCGCGAGTAGACGGGAAGCGCCGTCGCCCACGCGCCCTTCGCCCGAAGAGTCGACGCCATTGCTGCCAGGACCCCGAGCCACACCGCAGCTGCAACCGTGTGCACCGCGGCGAACAATCCGCCGAACAACTGCTGCGACATATGACCGGTGATCGGCCGCGCAACGAGTGCGATCACGGTGAACACCACTACAGGTATCGGGGACACTTCACTCCCGCGCCGATAGGCGAGCAGCGCGTAACCGGACACGATCGCGGTGCACAACACCGTCACGACCCCAAGACGACCGACGGTGATGTCGGTGAGATAAGTACCGAACTGCGCCATCGGAAGCCTGGTGACGCCGCCGCCGAAGGACTCGGCAGCGGCATCGACCAACAGTGCGACTTCGGCGACGGTCCACACACCTCCGACGGCAGCGACCTGCCGCCATACCGTCGGCCTGCTGCGCACCGGGAACAGTTCGGTGCGCAGCAGCGCAAGGCCCAACGCAGTGGCTCCGAGGCAATCGGCGAGCACCCGAACCACCGCCGACGGATCCGGGCCCTCGGGATGGGCCAGCAACCAGGCCGCACCCACCCCGAGGATCCCCGACACTGCCGCCGCGAACATCCACCTCCGGTGGAACTCGCGCACTACCCTCAGCTGTCTTCCTTCGGCTTCCGCTCGTCTTTCGGCTTACGCAGGGTGTAAGCGAGAGCACCGCCGAACACCAGCCCACCGACAATCAAGAACGGCCACAACGGAACCCCGCCGGACTCCGAGGACGCGTCGGCACCCGCATCGGCGTCCGCGGCCGCACCAGGCGTGCCCGATCCCTGCTGAGTGAGGGTGAACGTACGCGTCCCACTGATTGGATGGCCATCGGCCGAGGTCACCCGGTAGGCCACTGTGTACTGCCCTACCGGACCGAGCTCGCCGACGTCGACGACGATGCTCTGTCCCTCGATCCGCGGATCGCCCTTGGACCACAAGTTGCCGTCGGGTCCCACCACATTGAGCGTCGCGAACTGGGACTGCGGCGCCTCGTTGAAGGTGACGGACACCTGAGCAGGTCCTGCTGCGATATCGGCACCTTCCTCCGGGCTCGACCCGGTGACGATCGAATGCGCCGACGCGATCGGAGCACCGAGAATCAGTGCCGACACTGCGAGTACGGCCACGACGAGCTTCCTCATGACCGTCGGCCCCGCACTGCTGCACCGATTCCGAGTGCTGCACCGAGCGCACCGAGAACGAGCGCGACACCTGCCAGCCAACGGGCCGTGTTGTCCGACCCCGACTCGGTGCTCGCTTCCGCGGTGTCCGAGCTGGTCTCTGCCGCGTTTGCCTGCCCGTGCCCGTCGCCGGAAGCATCTGCGGCCGCGAGAGTCACCGACGGCGCCGGGTACTCGGGCTCACTGCCGTCGGCAGCAGGCTCCTCGTTCCAGGCGACGACCTTGCCGTCGGTGTAGGTCTGCGTCGCCGGGAAACTCACCGTCTCCTTCTCCGGCAGTGGGCCCGCCGAGAGTAGGAACTGCTGGAACTGTCCCGGCCCGACCTCGGATCCCGGACTTGCCGTCCACGTCACGGCAGTAGCGAGACCTTCAGGGCTCTTGTCGACCGTCGACGTCCACCCCGGAATGGGCTGTGTGCGTGCCGATTTCAGGCCCGGCAGTTCCACCTTCACCGACGTCGTTGCAGCAGTGTCGGATTCGGTCGGTACACGGAACGTCAGAACGGTGTACCCGCCCTGCTCGGCGCCCGGCGCAACAACCGAGACGTGCGCCGAAGCCGCGCCTGTCCCGACTACCAGTGCCAACGAAGCGGCGCCTGCAATGATCGAGGCACGACGAATGAAGCTGTTCATGGAGGATTCCTTCTCGAAAGTGTGTGTGGGCCTATCTCTTCGACTCGCTTACCGCTGCGAATCGGGTGGCCCACGCCTCGAGATCGACGTCGTGAATCGGTGTTGCGGAGACAGCGTGAACCCGACCGCCCCGACGTGCCCGCCGGCTGACGCGTCGGGAAGGGGTAGCGGTGGGTCGAGAACTGCTCGCACGATCGAGGTGATCGGCCCGTACAACCGCTCGGCAGTGCAGACGAGAACTGCCGCAACAGTCGATGCCGCGAGGTGGAAGGCAAGCATCGACGCACTCGGGAGCACCGAGTGGCTGTGCGTCATCTCCTGCGGGCTTCCGGCCGCGAGCGCCAGGTGAGCGGCAAACTGCCCGATCATCAGCCCACCGAGAAGGCGGACCATTCCCGGCGCGGGCATCGTCGCGAGCGCACCCACTCCGACACCGACGACCAACAGGAACATCAATGCCGACCCGCTCGGATAACCGCCGCCCGCGCTGCCGTGGGCCGCGACGGCGAGTGTGACCGTCAGCGCACCGACAGCTCCGCCGCGAAGTGAGGCTGCCGGTGCGGTCATCAGGATCGGTGAGTTCGGGCGCTAGCGGACGCCGAGGCGGGCGAGCAGGTCCGCTTCGATGCCGTCGAGTTCGGCCGAGATCGCGTTGTGGGCAGCTTTGCGACGCGGTGCCGGCATCTGCTCGGACGTGCGCACAGCGGTGCCGAGATCGGTGAGCCGCTGGGAGATGGCGTCGGCGAACTTGGTCGTCTCGGCATCACCGGAGCCGGAGGTGACCTTCTCCAGCGACTTCTCGGCACCGGCGATACGGGCGCTGAGCTTGGCACCGTAACCGGTGTACTGGCCGAGCTCGGCTGGATCGATGCCGAGCTGCGAGGCTTTGCGTTCGTCGAGCTTGCCGCGTACCAGCGCTGCACCTCGATAGACGATGGGCGTCAGTACCGGAATCAGTACCCGCGCAATACCGATGTACTTGCGGACCTGAGCCGCCGAGAACTTGCCCTGCATCGCAGCTTTCTGCTGCGCCTTCAGGGCCGCAACCTGAGCCTTCTCGACGTTCTTCGAAGACTTGGCCTCCACCGCGCTCAGCTTGCCCTGTGCCTTCGCGATCGACTTCAGCTGCTTGCGTTCGTTCTTGGCGCCGAACTTCGCTTCCAACGTCGCTTTGTGCTTGAGCGCCTTGGCTTCGGCCTTACGAGTGGCACGACCCTTGCGCTTACGGAACAAACCCATCGACAAGGCCCCTTACGTCAACTTCGGCGGTTCGGCGCGGCGCGCGCACAATTGCTTGACACAGCCTATCGGTACGGATGGCTGCGAGAACATCTGCGCCCTGCACTTCGTGCAGCTTCGTCGTCGCTCGGTGTCATTGCTGTCGGTACGGGGACATAGGCTCGGGTCGTGACGAGCCAACGCGCAGTGGAACGAGGGGCATCGGTGCTCATCGATGCCGGGTCGCTGACGCGATGCAGACACCGGTTGTATCTGGACACGGCCTACTCGGCGTTGCTGCGGCAGGAACCGGAGAATCCAGGGGTTCGTCAACGCCGTGAAGCAGCCCGCGCGCAGCGTGAGGACATCAGATCCAGATTGTCGGAGACCTTGGACGGGTGGACCGAGATCGAGGCGCCCGATGCCCGCACCGCATCGGAACTGACGATGGCCGCGTGCCGCCGCCGCGTGCCATGGATCTGGAATGCCGTCCTACCGATCGAACGAACGACCGGACGACGCGGGCGTAGCGAGATTCTGATGCTCGATCCCGTCGACGGCGGATACATCCCGATCATCGTGGTCAATCACAAGGTCACCGACCCTGGTCGCGGGGCGCGCACGTCACGGTTGACCGAATGGGCACCCGCGGTGGACGAGACACGGAAGGTCCGTAGCCAACTCCGCGATCAACTGCGTCTGGCGCACCTCTACCGCATGCTCGACTTCGAGGGCATCGCCAGCCCGAACGCCCACGGTGGTGCAATCGGCTACCGCGCAGAATGCATCCTCGTCCATGACCTGACCACCGTGTTCGACGAATACGACGCCCGATTCCTCGACCGGCTCTCCGTAGCTCGGGGAGAGAGCTTCACCGTGCCTTCGCAAGTCAGCGAGTGCCGATCGTGCCCATGGTGGACGGACTGCCGTCCGCAACTGGTCGCCAATCGAGACGTCAGCCTGGTGGCGTCGGGCATGCGGGCAGATGCCCTGCGTGAGCAGGGTGTGTCCACAATCGACGAACTGGCCGACTTCTCCGGCCCCGAACCCGACAACTGGCCGTTCGGCAGTTTCACCGATGCCGTAGCAGCCGCGACGGCCTGGCGAGCCGGAGTGCCCCTGTTGCGTCGCACGGACGAGGTGACAGTCCACCGCGCCGACGTCGAGGTCGACGTCGATATGGAGAGCTACCAGGAACACGGTGCGTACATGTGGGGCACCTTGCTGACCGAGAAGGGCGGGCCGCCGGCTCAGTACCGCGGCTTCGTCACGTGGGATCCCCTTCCGACCGTGGACGAGGGTCGTTCCTTCGCCGAATTCTGGGCCTGGCTCATGGGTAAACGGGCCGACGCTGCTGCGCGCGGGAAGACGTTCGCGGCGTACTGCTATTCGCGGGCGGCCGAGGACAAGTGGCTACTGGATTCGGCTCGACGCTTCGGCGACATCAGCGGAGTACCGACCGAGGCGGAGATTCGCGAGTTCATCGACAGCGAGCAGTGGGTCGATATCTATCAGGCCGTCAGCGATCAGTTCATCTGCCCGAATGGCAAGGGACTGAAGAAGATTGCACCGGTAGCAGGCTTCGAATGGCGTGACGCCGAGGCCGGTGGCGAGGCATCGATGGGGTGGTACCGCGAGGCCGTCGGCTACGACGCCGAACCCGATACGACACAGCGCGAACGCCTGTTGGTCTACAACGAGGACGACGTCCGGGCTACGAAGGTGCTCCGCGAATGGATGAGCGATCGAGCGGAGATCGAGATTCCGACACTCGAATCGTTGCGTGCGGCGGTCTGACCGCGGGCTCGGACGCTTGAATGATTGCGCGCGGGGTCTGACCGCGGGCTCGGACGCTTGAATGGCGCCCTGTAGCTATCTGATCGTATGAGTGGACCATTCAAGCGATGGGGGACAATTCCGCCCACCGCTTGAATGGCGCCCTGTAGCTATCTAATCGTATGAGTGGACCATTGAAGCGATCGAATTAGCGCGGAGCCATCCGAATTGCGCCATCCATGCGGATGGTCTCGCCGTTGAGGTAATCGTGCTCGGCGATCATCTGCACCAACTGTGCGTATTCGGACGGCTGAGCGAGGCGGGACGGGAACGGAACGCTCGCCTCGAGGCCCTTGCGGTATTCCTCGGTGACGCCTGCGAGCATCGGAGTGTCGACGATGCCCGGTGCAATCGTGTTGACGCGAATACCGAACTGAGCCAGGTCGCGTGCGGCGGTGATCGTCATCGCGTGTACGCCACCCTTGGAAGCGGTGTACGCAATCTGTCCGATCTGGCCTTCGAATGCTGCCACCGACGCAGTGTTGACGATCACACCACGCTGACCTGAATCGTCGACTGTAGACAGCGACTGGATCCGATTGGCGGCCAGACGCATGACGTTGAACGTGCCGAGCAGGTTGATGGTGATGACCGTGCGGAAGAGTTCCAGGTCGTGCGGACCCTTCTTCGACAGAATGCGTCCTGCCCAGCCGACGCCGGCACAGTTCACCACGATACGGAGCGGTACGCCCGCTTCGGCGATCTTGTCCAGAGCCGCCTCGACCTCGGCCTCGCTCGTGACGTCGGCGGGGATCAACGTCACCCCGGCCGGCACGCTGTCGCCTGCGCGCTCGATGGACTGTGCCAGATCGAGGCCGAATACCGTGGCGCCCGCATCGGCGAGACGCTTGGCCGTCGCAGCCCCGAGCCCCGACGCGCCTCCTGTGACCAGCGCTGCTGTTCCCGAAATCTCCACTGACGAATCCCTTCGCTGTTGGCGGCCCGATGTGGCCCGTGCCTCGTGAGCACCATAACCGGCGGGGGTTCGTGCCGCGGAGATAGGAGGTACCCGAGTCAGCGAAGCGCATCCTCGTCAGGTGTCGTCGACGAACCATCAGGCGCATACTCGACTCGATACGTCTGCTCGGCGTCGACGAGGATGGTCGCCAAGACCTCACGGCCGGCAGGAAGCAATCGCACTGTCGCAGTGCCACTCTCGATTCGGTCGATATGCTCCACCGCCGACGTCATCATGGCAGTGCGAATTTCCGACGCGAGGAAAGCGTCGGACCGATCGTCGAGGAGTACCACCGTGACGCCACGGATACGCGCCGCTCGAACAGACTCCTGAAGCCGAGAGTCGAGGAGCCCGCGAGCGCGAAGAGAATCTCGCAGATCGGCCTCGAGCAAAATGCAGGCCAATTCTTCATCGGGCTCGAGGTCTGGACCAGCCGCCGTCCGCTCGAGCAGAGGCCGAGCAAGCTCGTCCAGACGTTCCAGCTGTGCGTCACGTTCCTCGAGGACCGCCGACGCAGCGGCCTCGGTCGCGATCCTCATCGTGGATTGGCGTCGTAGTTCGAAAATCGACCGTGCGAGCGGACGAATGGTGAACGCGAAGAACGTCGACATCAGCAGCGGTGCCGCGTTGATCAGGCTGAACGACAACCCGTACGCCGCGCCCTGACCACGGACCACGGCCCACAGCACCGAGGACCCGATGAGCGAGGCGAGACCGACCCAGGCTAACAATGTCCTGCCCCGAACACACATGAATGTATAAATTGCCACCGATGCGCCGAGCGGCCACGTCTGCAGGGGATTGGTCGTCGGGATGGGTATCACCGCGAAGACCAGCCATAACGCGACCGGTCCGGTAAGCATCAGTGGATACGAATAGCGTAGTGGGAGTGGATCTCCCGGTGCGGTAAGCAAGACCAGTGAACTGGTCACATTGATCAGAACAGCCAACGCCAGCGGAATGAAATTCGCCCCCGGTGGTGCCGTCGTCACGGCGCTGATCAGGCACGCTGTAGAGAATAGTACGACAATGAAATATGCAGTGCGCGTACGCATTCCGAGTAGGTCGCGAACGTCCTGACGTTCCGCACCGTGAGAAGGCCATCGAAGAAACTTCACGCAAGCTCTTCCCACTGGAGATGCACCGTCGTCCCAGCACCGGCCGCGCTGGAGACCACGGCCGAGCCGCCGTCGAGCTGCCGCATCCGACCGTGAATGCTCACCGCGACACCCAGCCGATGCGGTGGGATGGAATCGGGATCGAACCCGACGCCATCATCGGACACCGACACTGCGAGTCGACCGGGCTCAGCAGTCACCGTCACCATCCGAATAGCCCCCTCACCAGCATGCCTGACGCTGTTGCGGACTGCCTCGGCCAGCGCTGCCCCAGTGGCGCGAACCGCCTCGGCCGGATACGTCGTGCCCAAGTTGGCCGCCCCTACGACCTCGATCGACGCAGACTCGTCGGCGTCGGTAGCTGCCGCGCGCAGATGCGCGACCGCGTTCACCCTGTCGAACCGCCTGTCCACGGAGTAGCTACGCAGCGCATCCAACTGGTCGAGTGTCGACCTGGCCTGCCTCGCCACGGACTCGGTGCGACCCTGGCGTGCCACCGACAGCAGCGAAGACATCACTCCGTCGTGAATGAGCGCGTCGAACCGCTCCCGTTCGACGTCACGGGCCGCCGCAGCAGCGGCACTCGCAGCATTGGCCTGAGTCGCAACGATGGTCGCATCGAGAATCCGTGCCGTGCGCAAAGCCCCGAGCAAAGCGGCAACAAAAATGGTGCAGAACATGATGGCGAAAGCGATGTCGGCGAACAAGGTCGGTTCGACGAACGGTTGCCGCACACGTGCATTGGACCACTGAATGACCAACACCACGGTAACCAGATAGACAGCCACCACACCCGGGCGCCACACAAGTGAAGCAGCAAGAGCAGCAAGCCCAGGAAATGCAGACAGATAAAGCCCGGCCACATCGAACGACATCCCATCCCACGCCACTACCCACGTACAGACAGCGACCAGGTACAAAACCGCAGCCACACCCGCCGCGAACCGAGTCCAACGAATATCGGTCAAAAACGTCGCCAGACCCAATAGGACACCGGAACCGAACACCGTGACACCGGCGAACGGAGACCACCACCACGCCGTCAGATCCGCCGTCCGCACCGACTCGGAGAACAACAGGACAAAATAGATGACGTATCCCGTGCCGACGAACCGTCCGAACATGCGCAGCAACCGATCCAGCGACCGATGCTCCACTCCTGACCCCTTGGGTCGTTCCGCCGGCTCCACTCCTGACCCCTTGGGTCGTTCCGCCGGCTCCACTCCTGCTGAACCTGTGTTTTCCATACACCCTCCATTCGGGAGTGTATGGGGCGATTCACCTCTCGTGCACGCCAGTTACTTGATCTGGTGTCAGCGACGCCTTTGCCCGACGTCGACGCGTCAGAATCACACCGGTAATGACCGCTGCGGATATCGCGATGACGGTTACTGCACCGATCGATGCGGCAGCGGTACCGGGGAACAACCCGTCGAGCATCAGGGACACCCCGAAGACGAAGAACAGCACCGATGCGCCGATCCGAATGACGTTCTCGGGCAAGTGTTTGCCGAGTACGGCACCGAGGACGATTGCAAGCGCATCGGCGGCAACCATGCCCACGGTCGACCCGATCCAGACGCCGATCCAATTCTGGTCCGTGGCAAGTGTGACCGTCGCGAGCATGGTCTTGTCGCCCAATTCGGCAAGAAGGAATGCCGACGCAATGGCCATGAATGCGGAACGCGTGACGCGACCGGCTTTCTGGCCTTCGTCGTCGGACAACGAGTCGCCGCGCAACGTCCAGAGTCCGAAGATCACGAATGCGATGCCACCGATCACCGCGATGAGATTCGTCGGGATGGACAGGCCCAGGAAGTGGCCGACGGCTACGGAGAGGAGATGGACGACGGTAGTGGCGACGGTGATTCCACCGATGACGACGTACCAGCGGTAGCGCAGCGCGAATGTCATGGCCATGAGCTGGGACTTGTCACCGAGCTCGGCGATGAATATCACCACAAAACTGAGAAGCAGGGCGGATAGCACGTAGCAGGACTCCTCGGTCGGTTGCATGACCGAAGGTCTCGCCCACCGCCGGGTTGTCCGAGGCGGTTCACCGTGCCGGGCCACGCCACCGGAGCGTGAAGCCAGTATGTCGACACAGTAATTGGGGGCTACTCCCCTTCGCTGCGCCAAGGTTAGGAGAGTGAACGTCAAATGTCCATTGCTGCACTGAGTTTGGGCGCCCGAAGACTTCTGTGCGGGTGTAGTCAGGAGGCGAGAAGCATTGCCAAAACTGCAGTGTCGGGATCGCTGATCGGGTCGAGACCGATCCTGCTGACCAACGAGGTGACGGTCCCGTCGGACTCTGCTTCGACCCAGGCCGCGCGATGTTCGAGGCCGAGATGCGGGAGGCCGGGAAGAAGCACGCAACCCGACGCGGCTCCAGCACATTCGGGAAGCGTCGGAGTGGTTTCCGCCGGCGGATGCAGCATGAACAGCGCTGACGGCTGGTGCAGCGCAAACCTGCCGGGTGTGACGGCCATCTCGCCGATGACCGGTCCCTCGGCGACGACGAGACCTATGCTTCCCGGTTCGGGGTCGTCGGGAAGCTCTTCGCGGACGCCGAACACCGTGGACGTTCCGAGTAGGCCGGGCATGGACGCGACACGAACGGCAAGTACGAGAAACTGAGCCCATTCCTTCGTCGTGTTCGGCCACCGGCCCGAGACGACGAAACCGCGGAGCTCTCCGCCGGTATGGAAGGGGGATACACCGATGAGTACTCGATCGTCCATGACGTAGCTCCCTAAGGTCGTTCCAGGCGCCCGACTCGGCAGAGCAGGCTCAGGTACACCACGTTGGGTTGGGCAAGCATGGATCAGCAATGCACTGGCACACAAGACGGTGTGAGTGCTAACAATTTTTTGGTGAATACCGGAAACACGACTGGGCCACCCTTGCCGCTACCGCGGTAAGAATGGCCCAATCGTGCGGAAATTCTGTGCAGACGAGAACTACGGGAAAATGAGCCCCGGAGTCTTCGACGTAGCTGCCTCGAAGCGTGCCTGGACGTCGGCCCAGTTCACGACGTTCCAGAAGGCCTTGACGTAGTCGGCCTTGACGTTCTTGTACTGCAAGTAGAAGGCGTGCTCCCACATATCGACCTGCAGCAGCGGGATGATGCCCAGCGGGACGTTGGCCTGCTGGTCGTACAGCTGGAAGGTGAGCAGGTTCTTCCCGAGGGAGTCGTACCCCAGGACGGCCCAACCGGAGCCCTGCAGGCCGTTGGCTGCCGCGGTGAACTGTGCGCGGAACTTGTCGAACGAACCGAACTTGTCGTCCAGTGCTGCGGCCAGTTCGCCCTCGGGCTTGTCGCCACCGTTAGGGGACAGGTTCTTCCACCAGATGGAGTGGTTGACGTGGCCACCGAGGTGGAACGCGAGGTTCTTCTCGAACAAGAAGATGGAGCCGTGGTCTTCGGCTTCACGAGCCGCGGCCAACTTCTCCATCGCGGTGTTGGCGCCTGCGACGTATGCGGCGTGGTGCTTGGAGTGGTGCAATTCGTTGATCTCGCCCGAGATGTGGGGCTCGAGGGCGGAGTAATCGAAATCAAGGTCGGGCAGTGTGTACTCGGACACGTGTTTCCCTTCTCTAACGACGCCGCGCCTTCCGTGGTTCAGGCGCGCTCGTCCTACTTCGGATCATTCGTAGGCTTCAACCCAATCTCATTAGTACCCCTAGTGCAACCGTTGTAATCTTGGACCCCTTTTCGGAATAAATTCCGGTGCGTGTGCCAGTGCCTCCAGGTCACGGCGAGGTCACGGGTTTGCGCTACGATTCGTCCGGCAGATGAACGAGAACCTAAGATTGCCCGCGTGGTCTCCTTGCGTAGGTCGAGCAAGCATGCCGACACCCTCACTGCCGCCGAGCAGGTACGTGCACCGCGCGTCGAACTCACCGGCGCAAACCTGCTTCGGTTCCTTGCCGTTCTGGCGGTGCTGTACTCCCACATCTCGTTCTATCTGATCGACGACCGCGGCGAGGGCTGGTGGGTCATCGACGTCGTCACTCGCGTCGCAATCGACGAGGCCGGGCTCAACCAGCACCTGTCCTTCGTGGGCGTCGCAGTCTTCATGATGTTGACTGGTCTGCTGGTCACTCGGTCGGCCATGCGTCAAACCCGTCGGGACTTCATGGTCAGCAGGCTCGCGCGCCTGGTCCCGGCGTTGTGGTTGGCCGTCGCTGCGGCGATCGTTCTGGTCCGGCTCGGAATCAACGGAATGTTCAGCGGCCAGGACGGCATCACCAACAGTGAAGCCGCGCTCAGCTTCCTTCTCGGTGGATTCTTTCTGAAGCCCGAGGTCGCGGTGCTGGGCGTCACCTGGACGCTGACGGTCCAGTTGCTGTTCTACCTCTATTGCGTCCTGGCCAGGGATGTCCTGCGGGCGCGGCCGGTCGTCGTTCCGATTGCCGGAGCCGTGCTGTGCGCGGTGGTTCTGATCTACAACCTCTACATCCCGCAGCCATGGTCGGTACCGATGTTGTCCAAGATTGCGGCCACTCTGCCGACGCTGTTCCTCGGGCAGATCATCTATTTGGGGTGGGCGAAGATCATCGGGTGGAGATGGGTCGTCGTGGCCGTTTTCGCGCAGGTCGAGGTGGTGCGATTGGCGACCGATATTCACGCTTACTGGGCAGGGGACCAATACCTCTGGACCATAGTCGTGGTGGCAGGAACGGTCCTTCTCCTCGGGCGCTACGACGGCCGAATCGCACATTGGGAGCTCGTGCGGTGGACGAGCACGCGCAGTTACGCCATCTATCTGGTGCACACGCTGATCCTGTACCGCGTGTACGAGAACGTTGTCCCGCTGACCGGACCCACCGGCGCAGTCCTCGTGTTCTTGGGCGTGACGGCCGTCGTGTCGGAAGTGGTCTACCGGTGGGTCGAGGTTCCTGCGGCGCGATGGCTGAACATGCGCTTCCGCAGCGGCAGTAAAAGTGGAGCTGCGGTCAAAGCTGCGGAATGACCTCCGACGCCACCAGCTCCAGATGATCGATATCGCTCAGGTCGAGCATCTGGAGATACACCCGTTCGGCGCCGAGCTCGCTGTACCGACCGATCTTGTCGACAAGTTCGGCAGGGCTGCCCGCCAGGCCGTTCTCTCGCAGCTCCGGTACCTCGCGTCCGATGACCCCTGCACGTCGTGCGATCTCTTCTTCGGTCCGTCCGCAGCACAGGACGAGAGCGGTGGAATAGATCAGCGAACTCGGGTCCCGACCCGCGGTCGACGCTGCATCGCGTACCCGGCCGAACTGTGCGTCCGTGTCCGCGAGGGAGGCGAACGGAATGTTGAACTCGTCGGCATACTTCACCGCAAGAGCGGGGGTCCGCTTCTTGCCGCCGCCGCCGATGAGAATGGGCGGACGGGGGGACTGCACCGGCTTCGGTAGCGCAGGCGAATCGACTATCGGATAGTACTTTCCGTCGTGCGAGAACGTCTCTCCCGACGGCGTTTCCCACAACCCGGTGATGACGGCCAGGGACTCCTCGAGTCTGTCGAAACGCTCACCGAGTGAGGGAAACGGGATGCCGTATGCCTTGTGCTCCTCCTCGAACCACCCCGCACCCAAGCCGAAGTCGACGCGTCCGCCGCTCATGGCATCTACCTGGGCGACGCTGATCGCCAGGGGGCCCGGGTAGCGAAATGTCGCCGACGTCACGAGTGTTCCGAGCCTGATCGTCGACGTTTCTCGAGCTATGCCCGCCAACGTGATCCACGCATCCGTCGGTCCGGGAAGACCGTCTGAGTTCATCGCCATGTAGTGATCCGAGCGGAAGAAGGCGCCGAATCCTGCGCGCTCTGCAGCTTGCGCCACACGGAGAAGGTCGTCGTACGACGCACCTTGCTGTGGCTCGGTGAAGACGCGGAGTTCGACTGTCGGTGTGGCCATGCCCTAATGCTAGAAGGCTCGGGCGCATAGTGACGGATACGGACCGAGGGTCGGCACCTGTGGATAAAAACCAGCATCGAGTCTTTTTCTGTGGATGAGCCTGTGGAAACTGTGGATAACCCGCGCTGCGGGCCCGAAGAATCCACGGGGGTGGCAGCGTTCGCGGGACCCGTGACAAGATCGGGGAGTGTCAGCCTCGGATCTGTCCTCTGTGCCCGCCGCCGAACTTCCAGTGGAAACGACCGGTTCGGTGGTGCTACTCGATGTCCGCGAAGACGATGAATGGCAACACGGTCACGCACCGGGAGCGCTTCACATTCCCATGAACCAAGTCCCGTCACGGCTCGGCGAGATCGATCAGAATGCCGACCTGTACGTCATCTGCAAGGTAGGTGGACGCTCCATGCAGGTGGTCCAATACCTCGCGCAGATCGGCTACGAGGCGACCAACGTAGATGGCGGAATGGACGCGTGGCACGCCGCGGGTCGCCCAGTCGTACGCGACGACGGCGCCGAGGCGAGAATCCTCTAGTGTCCGCATTCCAGGTCTGCGCGCGATGTGCCACTCGATGGCCCGTTGGGACGCTACCTGCGGTGTGGTGTCCTCGGTGCCACGGAGTCCTGCTCTCCCCGGTGTCGACGCAGGCCCCCGCCCAGGGTGTTCGAAACTTTCGCTGGGTAGCGCGCCCGCCGAGAAGTAAATCCCCTCGCGTGCAGAATCCCGTCGCGTCTCCGGCTTCCGCCACCCCCCGGTACGAGCAGATTCCCCGGTGGGGGCTGATCGACAATCCGGTGCCGAAGAAGTCGGACGATCCCTCCCGGCGCGAGCGCTGGGCCGAATCGGCGCCCGGATTGCTGACGCTGACGATGGCCCTGTTGGCACTGGCATGCGTCGCCGAACTGTTTCGATACGGAATCCTGCTCTACAACCGAACACGGTTGGTGAACCCCAGAGTCCTCATGGCCTCGGACGCACTGGTGGTGTTCGCCGAAGTCGCCTCGATCATCATCGGAGTCTCGGCCGCCGTGGCCGCTGTGTCCTGGCTGGTGGTGCGTCGTGGAGAACACTTCGCCCGCGCAGGCAGCCGCGACCCCCGAAGAGCTACGACGATGTATCTGGGATCGCTCGTCCCCGTTCTGTCCCTGGCGATGCCGGGGGTCTACCTGACCGAATTGGTCGACATTCGAGGCGGCACCGAACGGACGAAACTTCTGACGCTCGTTCGAATCTGGTGGGCAGTCTGGGTCCTCGATTGGGTCCTCGTACTCACCGTGACGTTGTGGCGGTTTCGGGACTCCCTGCAAGCCGAGGCCGACGGAGTGCTGCTGTCCGCGGTGGGGGCAGTCGTCGCTGCGGCCGTGGCGTTCTCGACCCTCCTTCTCATCCGCGGGATCGACGGCCAAGGGCTCCGCGGGACCGACCGCGCAGCCCCTACCCGCTGGGTCATCTCCGTCGACCGCTCGGAACCTGCGGTGAGTTCCTCCGAATCCGCATCCGCATCCGAATCCGAAGCTGCGGCAAGTGATGAGAAAGTGACGGCCGGGTGAGTCCGAGCCGTCGAGACCCGTTCGTCGTCGCGCATCGCGGTGCGTCGGCGGAGAAGAAAGAGCACACGCTGGCCGCCTACGACCTCGCCCTGCGTGAAGGCGCCGACGGCCTCGAATGCGACGTCAGGCTCACTCGCGACGGTCACATCGTCTGCGTCCACGATCGCCGCGTCGACCGAACATCCACCGGGTCCGGCCGCGTCAGCGAACTACACCTCGAGGCACTCAAAGCGTTCGACTACGGCGACGACGCGGAGCCGGCAGAACTGCTCACTCTCAGCGACCTGATCGAACTGGTCCTCGACTGGACGAGCAAGCCGACCAAGCTGTTCATCGAGACGAAGCATCCAGTGCGATACGGCAGCCTCATCGAGAACAAGGTCCTCGCCGAGTTGCATCGCTACGGATTGGCACAACCGGCGTCCGCGGACTTCTCGCGGGCGGTCATCATGTCGTTCGCCCCTACCGCAGTCTGGCGAGTGCGCAGATTCGCGCCGTTGTTGCCCACGGTCCTGCTGGGTGAGTCCTCGTACTATCTCGGCGGCGGCGCAGCGACGACGGTCGGTGCCACGGCTATCGGGCCGTCGATCAGGAGCTTGCGCGAGCGCCCGTGGATCGTCGATCGAGCTGCAGCATCCGGCCGTGCGACATACTGCTGGACCGTCGAGGAGAAGGCTGACGTCGAACTGTGCCGCGATCTGGGTGTCAGCTGGATTGCGACGAACAATCCGGGCCGTACGAGGGCTTGGCTCGACGGCTGCTAGGAGCGGAGCCTGCGGAGTGACTCGATGGATCAGGAGCGGAGCCTGCGGAGTGACTCGATGGATCAGGAGCGGAGCCTGCGGAGTGACTCGATGGATCAGGAGCGGAGCCTGCGGAGTGACCTCGAGAGAGGTGCGGCGTGTAGGTTTCGGGCGTGGGTAAGAGCAAAAGAAACAGTGGCCCGAAACAGGGCAGTAATCGTGCAGCGCTGATAGCTGCACGCGAAGCCGAGCGCGCAAATATGGAGGCGGCGCCGGTTCGGCCGTTCCAGGGTGTGGCTGCGGAGTGCGATCTCGTCGCGATGCGTGAGTTCGTTCCGTCGGCGACGGCGGTGGCGCCGGTGGATGCGTCCGGTCGGACGATCACCATTGCGACCGTGCTTCCCGGTGCGGTTGCCGCGTTGGTCCGGGAATCGGATTCGGCGGTGAACGGCTTCGTCGGTTTGCAGGTACAGGCGCATTCGCCGAATATTGCGGCCGATTTGGCGAGCGCTCTGGAGTGGGCACGGCAGGCCGCACCGGGCGAGTCGTTGGATGCGTCGATTCCGGACGGCAACACCCCTGCATTGGCCGAGGTCCTCGACCCGTCGGCGCAGCTGGACATCACCGTGTACCAGGATTTCAACTGGTGGCTGCCGGAGGGGCTCGAGCCCGCGCCTGATGTGGCTGCGACGGTGGAGCGCGCCAACCAGGCGATCATGCCGTCTGCGCGTCTGGAAGGTGACGGTCTCGTCGCTGCGTGGTGGGTCGATGCGGGAGCCAAGGCGCATCTGCGGTGGGTTCGTCCGGAGAGCGAGGACGATCTGATGCTGGCGCTCGCTCGCCTGCATGCGGCAGGGGATCTCACGTTGGGTGAAGGCTCGCGGTACGCCGGTTCGTTCCGTGCGCACGGCCTGTTGGTCCCGGTGTTCGATCTCGATCCCGAAATGCATCCGACCGAGTGGTCTTCGCCGGCCGTGACATTCGGTGAGAAGTTGAACGAGGCGCTTACTGTGGACGGCCCTCTGACGTCCGAGCAGCTGCGCTCGCGCGACGGGCTTCGTGGCCGTCAGGTGACTCTGCGCTGACGTTGCGCTGAACCATTGCGCTGAAACCGAATGTGGAAGCTATGCCGCCGGCATAGCTTCCACATTCGGTAGAGCGCGTCGAAGGTTTCTACAGGGAGCCGCCTGCAGATCGCGGTGCGCTGGTGTCCGGTCCTGCGGGACTGCTCATCTCGCGGGCGACGAAGTCTTCCAGATCGAACAGGTTGTGGCCTGCGCGGTCAGCGATGTTGAGCAGCGTCGTCATGCTCGCAACCTCTTCGACCTGCTCCTTGAGGAACCACTGCATGAACTGCTCGCCCACGTAGTCGCCCTCTTCGCGGGCCGTGCTCGCGAGCTGGATGATCTGCTCGGTGACGGTCTCCTCCTGCGCGAGGGCCAATGCGATGGGCTCGCGTGCGTCGGTGAAGACGGACTTCGACGGATCGACGCCGGTGAGCTCGACGGTGATGTCGCGATCGAGGAAGTACTGGACGATCATCATCGCGTGGTTGCGCTCTTCTACGGCCTGTGCGTAAAAGTGCTTGGCCAACTGCGGGAGATCGGCATTGTCGAAATATACTGCCGTGGCAATGTATTGGTGCGAGGCGTTGAATTCGTTGCGGATCTGATCACGCAGAAGCGCGTGGAATTTCGAATGTGTGGTGTCTTTGATGTCAGCGCTCATGTCGTAGAGAATAGGCTGGTCAGAGGGCATTGTCATGCAAGCTCAGCCTTATTGAGGCCACGGTTGCCTACATTAGATTTACCTAACTCTTTACTCTCGACTGCATAATTGTCGAAATATTTCGAGGGTTTGTCGGCGGCGCGTACTACATCGATCCCGGTGGTCAGGGACCGCTGGTGAGCAGATCCTGTGGAATTTGGCGGTCCTGTGCCAGTGCATCGAAGAATTGGGATGCGCGATCGTTGTCCCACAGTAGGACGTTGCCGACGTCGGAGTCCTCGAAGCCGGCGACGGGCACTGTCGTCGTGACGAGGTCGCCACGTATGGCCCACGCCAGCGACGCCAGATTCCAGAAGTGGTCGCCCTCGTCCACGCTGAGCGAGGAGGCGGTGTCCTTCATCAACGGCCAGATGCGCAGCGGATTGAGATAGGTAGCCGGACTTGTCGCCTTTGCGAGCAGCGCCGACATGAACTGACGCTGATTGTTCATTCGATCGAGGTCGGCGAGAGCGGTTGCACGTGAACGCACGAAGCCGAGAGCGTCGGATCCGGCCAACTCCTGGCAGCCTGCAGGCAAGCTGATGCCGGCCAGTGGATCGTCGATGGCGGACTGGAGGCAGACGTCGACACCGCCGAGCGCGTCGACGATCCCGGCGAAACCGCCGAACCCGATTTCCGCGTAGTGGTCGATGCGTACCCCGGTAGCACCCTCGACGGTCTCTACCAGCAGCGGAGGACCCCCCAACGCGAACGATGCGTTGAGCTTGTCCTGCCCATTGCCCGGCACCGAGACGTAGGAGTCACGGGGCAGGCTGACCAGCGTGGTGGCGCCGCTGCCTTCGGGAATATGAATCAGAATGATCGTGTCGGTGCGACTCGGGCCTACTTCACCGCCCGTCGCCAACGCAGCTTCCTGCTCGGGCGTCATGCCGGCGCGGCTGTCGGACCCGACGAGTAGCCAATTGGTGCCCGGGGTATCGGCGACGCGGCCGTCGTAGCTGCTCAGTGCGTCCACGCGCGTCAGTGAGCTGTCGACGAAGTAGACGAGTCCGCCGAGAAGCAGTGCCAACACGAGAAAGACAAGGCCGAGCCGTCGACCCCAGTGTCGCTCCTTGCGCACACGCGGAGGTTTTGCCGGCTCCGGACGCCTGGGTGAGCGTTGCGGGGGAGGCGGGGTCCTGCGTCGTGGTGGTTCCCCGCCGTACCCCTGCTCGCGATAGGGCTGTGGGGTCTGGCGAGGGGCCCAGTCGGGTTCGCGCGGGTAATGCTGGGTCGAATTCGGTGGGCGTGACACCGAGCCGGGCTCGGGCGCCTGGGACCAGGCCTGCTGCTGTGGACGACCGTCGCGGCGGATGACTTGAGTTCCCTCGGGAGGCGGTGGGGGTGGGGTGCGCCGGTTCGGGGGTGGTGGCCGATAACCGGGAGGCGGCCGCTGGCCGGGAGGGGGACCTTGTCGAGGGTTCCCTCTGTTCCGCTGGTCGTCGTTCACGGATCGACTCTACCTACGGCAGCCACGAGAGATGGTCACGCAAGGCGGTGTAACCGACGAAAGCAACGATGTCGATGAGCGCATGTGCGATCAGTAGTGGCCATAGTCGGCTGGTCTTCTGCCAGTACCTTCCGAAGACGAGGCCCATGGCCAGGTTGCCGATGCCGCCGCCGAGACCCTGGTAGAGGTGATAGGACCCGCGTAGTAGCGCTGATGCGAGCAGTGATGAATTCTCGCTGAATCCGAGGCGTCGCAGCCGGGAGATCAGATACGCGACAACGATGATTTCTTCGGCGGCAGAGTTGGCGAAGGCGTACGCGACGAGAGCTGGGATTCGCCACCAGTGATCGTCGATCGTGCTCGGCACGACAGTGAGATTGAGGCCGAGGGCGTTGGCGACGAGGTAGAGCAGCAGTCCGGGGATACCGATCAGCGCGGCCAGACCCAGGCCGGGTACGGCGTCGCTTGTCCACCTCGGTTTCGCAAGGCCGATGAGACGAGGCCCCAGGCCCGCCCGCCACAGCAGATACATCCCGAGAGCGCCCCAGGCGCAGAGCCGGAGGATACGTAGAAGCTGGTAGAGCAGATCGATGATCCCGAGGCTCGAACTCGAGGTGTTCAACGCGACGGTTTGTTCCGACAGGCTGCCCGCGACCAGTGCGTCCTCGACGAGCGAGAGGATGCTGCTCAGTCCGCTGAGCCCGAACGTGACCAGCAGAACGATCGCAATCTCGATCTTGATTGCTCGTCGCTCGGTCGGGTCCGGTGGTGGGCCGGTGTCAGGCGTGGGTGGCGACAGCCAGCCTTTGAGGGCGATCACATAAGCGAGTGTGCCCTGTCGGCCGGTGCTGTCAGCCGCGAGCTCGCAGTCCGTTCAGAAACGGGCACCCGGCGAGTACGCGGAGAGCACGGCTCAACCCCATGCTGTCGTCGACGGGCCGAGGGAAAGGCAACCGTACGTCGTTGTCGCCGTGGTCGCCTTCGATGCGCAGGCTGATCCCGTATCGATCGATTCCCAGCGGCCGGATTCGACCCCTACGGAGCGATGGCGGCAGTCTTCTGGCCAGCTGATCGATGAGCTCGGGATGGTCGACGTCGAGGTGCTGCAGCCAGCTCGTCTCCATCTCCCAGAAGGGGTCGGGCTCGGCGGCGAGGAGGTCCTCGACGGCGACGGGTTCGGCGCCGGTGCCGTCGGCAACCACCGAAGACGACAGGATCAGTCGGAGAAGGATCGTTCCGTGGCCGATGTCGAGCAAGGCCGGGTGCGGATGTTCGGCAGCTACGGCGCCGGCCATCGGCCGCATGAGTGAGGCGGGCACGGGTCGAAGCTCTCCGCGCAGCCACACCAGCGATCGGACCGATTCGCGCAGCTCCAGCGGTGCATGGTCGGTCAGCTCGAGGACCGCGGGTACCCCGGTGCCGGAAAGTTGGCGCGCGAGGATAGCTACTTCCGAATCCTCCGGCACCGCAACTATCACTTCGCCGTTCGGTCGCAGGTGATGAAGCAGGGTGACGACAGGTTCGCTTCCCTCGATCGCCAGCCTTGCACCTTCCGCACGCGCGCAGGCGCTGCGGACTCGTTCAGCGGTAGACGGTCCGGTGGTGGTTGCGCCGATCATGAGTTCCTCCGATGCGGTGCCTAGTAGGTGAGGCAAACCTAAGTTAGTTGACGCTTGCCTTGATCGCAAGTGGTAGGCGCGAATTTCCCCGGTCTACCGTGTAACGGTGTCCATTCCACTCACCCTGGGTGCGCCCCACCGACCCGATCCGCAGGCCCTCGTCGCCGGGCTGCTGCAGCAGCGTTGCCGCACCGCCGCTGAAGCCTCCAGCTGTCCCGACGCCGTCACCACCGGCCCCCCGGTCATCGACGCCTCGGTCCTGGCTTCGGTGCGAACCGAGCAGAACTTCGGTCGGATCGTCGTCGAACTCGACATCGATCCGGACGATCTTCGGAAGGATCGACATGCGTCATACGAGGTGGTCAGGTACCACGTGAACGTGCGCGAGGACACGCTCGCGGAAGCCACGTCACTGCGGCTGCCTTCGCCACTGGTGATTTTTCCTGATCTGACCGAAGGCGACGTCATGGAGACGGTGACAGCGATCGTCGACGCGCATCGCACGCCTGGTTTCGGAGCATGGGAATCTCCGCGTCGGATCGCCGACGTCCTCGCGGTGGTCGCGCACGCCGAAGTCGGATTTTCCGCTCGCGCGCGATCGGGCGAAGAGGTACTCGCGATCCTCGCGGCCACCGTCGCTGCACTTCGGGGCGACGACATCCTGCGAGCTCTGGCCGCACCCGACGTCGGTGCGCTGATCGCGCTACGGCCGGAGGCGGCCGAAGCAGTGCGAACGGTGTTACTCGGCATCGAAGTGGACGACGCGGTCGGCGCGCACGCAGTCCTTCTCGCCGCCGGCCTTCTTGGTGTCGGATCGGTCTGACGCGTTTCAGCGGACCCAGTAACCTCGGATCGTGCCTGCAATCGCGTATTTCGGTCCATCGGGAACATTCACCGAGATGGCCCTCGGTCAATTCACTTCACTCGGCGTTCTCGACGAACTCGGGCTCACCGGAGACGTCGAGCGAGTCCCGCTGTCGAGCCCTCCGGCGACGTTGCAGGCAGTTCGCGACGGCGATGTGGTGGCAGCCGTCGTGCCGATCGAGAGCTCGGTCGAGGGTTCGGTTCCGCCGACTCTGGACGCCCTCGCCATCGGAACGAGATTGCAGATTCTCGCCGAGACCGAGATCGAGGTAGCCTTCTCGATCCTCGGTGCCCCCGGCATGACGCTGGCCGAGGTTCGAACGATCCGCGCGTATCCCATTGCTGCAAACCAGATTCGGCAATGGCTCGACGTGAACCTTCCCGGCGTGGAGGTGCAGTTCGCCTCGTCCAACGCCGGCGCCGCCGAGGACGTCGCTGCAGGGCTTGCAGATGCCGCAGTATCGACGACGCTTGCGGGTGAACGCCTCGGACTTCCGGCATTGGCCAACGGTGTCGCCGACGTCGCCAATGCGCGCACTCGGTTCGTCCTCGTCGGAGCTCCGCGGCCCGCGCTCGCCCCCACCGGAGCGGATCGCACCGCCGTGGTGTTGATGCCGGACAATCAGCCCGGTGCTCTGCTCGGTGCACTGTCCGAGTTCGGGATCCGCGACATCGATCTCACCAGAATCGAATCACGGCCCACCCGAACCGAATTCGGGACCTACCGGTTCTACGTAGATTGCGTCGGACACATCGACGATCCAGCCGTGTCCGAAGCTCTCGGAGCGCTGCATCGCAAGATGGAACTTCGATACCTCGGATCTTGGCCTGTCGCCACGGGAACAGGACGGACGCCCCCGTCGTTGGACAAGGAGATCGAGTGGTTGGCGGGATTGCGCGCCGGAAAAGGGGATAGATGACTGGCAGGCTGATCCTCGTCCGACATGGCCAGACGTTCGGCAACGTAGCCAAAAGGTTGGACACGCGGCCGCCCGGGGCCGCCCTCACTGATTTCGGCCATGAGCAGGCGCGGAAATACGGGCAGTCCATAGCAGGGAAACCGCCGTCGGTGCTCGTGTCCTCTATTGCTTTGCGCGCACGGCAAACCGCCGAACACATAGCGCTGGCGACGTCCTCGATGATGCTCGAGCGTGATGGCCTGCAGGAAGCCTCCGCAGGCGATTGGGAAGATCGCACCGACAAGGAAGCGCACGACGGATTCACCGCCGTTTACGGCGCATGGCACCGTGGTGATCTCGACGCACAGGTGCCGGGAGGCGAGACTGGTCGCAGCGTTCTCGACCGCTACGTGCCGGTCCTCGAGCAACTACGCGAGCAATACCTGTTCGAGGATGATCCACGCGATGTGGTGGTGGTCGGGCACGGTGCCGCCATCAGACTGGTCGGTGGCGTCTTGGGCGGCGTGGACGGAGCATTCGCCGCGGACAACCACCTCGACAACACCGGGACCGTCGAGCTCGCACCACTTGCCGGCGGCGGCTGGGCATGTGTCCGCTGGGGGACCTTCGTTCTGCCGTTTCAAGGTAAAGGCAGCCACACGCTCGACGATCCGATCAGCTGACCGCTCTGATCAGCCGCCCGCGCCCGCGATGAGCTCCTCGATCGCAGATCGCACGCGTCCATCCGAACCAGGCGACAACGATGTCCACTGTCGACCATCTGCCGCCATCGACGATGTTGCCACGATCCGGCCACGCCGAGTGTCGAAGAACGCGACCGGATTTTTCCCGACGGTCCGGACTCCGGAACCGACTGTGACCGAGGTGATCTCGGCGTGGGCCGAGCATGTGCTCATGGCTGCGGCGACGTCGGCAGCTGCCGAGTCCTCGATTCCGATGTGGGAGAGTCTCGCCGAGGTGGCGACGCGATCGGTCGGTGCGCCGTCGAGCGCCTCCGCCAGAAGGTCCGTCTCCGCGGCGATTCCGTGAAACTCGAACGGCCTTCTCACACCGAGTGCATCGAGCAGTTCCTGCGCCGGATCCCCCACCGAAGCGCGTAGGCGGAGCCACCCACCCGAAGCCACAGCGAGAACCGAACCGCTCTCGTTGGACGCCAAAGCGATCCGGGTCATCGACGAATCGCTGGTGAACGGTCTGCTGATCAATCGCGCAGCTATGAACCACCGCGGTCGATCCAGAACACGCAACCACATCTCGAGGTCGGGATGGACGCGCCCGTCGGGCAACAATCCGTCGTGATCGAGACCGTCGTACCCACGCCGAAGTGCTGCCGCTCGCTCGGCAGCCCCATCGAACCGCGGGAACACGTCCAGCACTACCGGTAGCTCGACGATTCCTAGGGCCTCGACGAGGTAGTCCATCCGATCGGCGTCGAGCTCGGCGGAAGGAACGGTGTGGCCGAGAGGTCGAGTCCCCAAGTCGATCAACGATCGTTCCATGTGGGTTCCGCGCCGATGACCGACGGTGCAACCGTGCGGCCGTCACCGAAGTGCTCGAATTGCTTCAGATAACCAGGCGTCCGATGCTCTTCGTCTTCGTCACCCTGAGCCCCGGCTGCCGACGCCGGCCCACCGGCACCACGGGCCGTGGCTGCAGCATCGTTCGCACCCGCCCCGAACACACCCGAGCCGTTGGCGCCTGCCAGAACGCGCTCACTGCCTGCCATCGAGGATGCACCCCCCGGTCCGTTGGGAGCCCCGAACGCGGCGCTTCCGAGACCGCCCGACACCCGGCCGAAGCCGACCCCGCCGGTGCCCGCTGACCCGGTGGAACCGGTGGACCCGAAGGCCATTGCTCGCGTTGCCGCCGAACCTGGTGTTCCAGCATCGGCTCTGCCTGTACCCGCGAGCGGTGATCCCGCCGAGCCCTGTGAAGAGTTCTGTGAGTTCATCAGCGTCGATACCGCGGATCCTCCGACATTGGTGGCCGCGGAAGCAACCGTGGTGACGCTGGAGCCGGCGATCGAACCCGCAGAGCCGGCCACCTGCCCCGCGGCAGCCACCAACGCAGGATTCTGAACCGCTGCCGTTGCTGCGGCGATGACCGCTTGCGCGGGTGAGGTGTGAGCGCTGAGCCCGAAGGCTTTCGTTTCCTCGTAGGAGGTGCCCCTGGCGATACTGCCGTCGGGCCCGGAGGTGCCACCGGACGTGTCGTTGACGATCTCGGGCGGCCGATCGAACGAGACCGTCATGGCCAGCGGCGTCGTCGCAGCTTCGTAGGCGTCCATGACGATCGCAGCCTGAACGTCGAGTGTGTGGTCTGCAACTTCGAGCGCTTCGGCGCTGCCGTTCAGTGCGCCACCAGAGCTGTACGCGGCAACTTTGGCGGATTTCACAGCAGCTATCGCGACCGGATTCGGCATCGCAGCGACCGCAGTCGTATAGGCCGCAGCCTCGGCGAGAGCGTGTCCGCTGATCTCGGTGGCACGCATTGCCACACCCTGCGTCCACGCCAAAAATCCGCCGAAGCGAGCCTGAGCCGCATTGGCCGCCTCACCTTCCCAGCCGGCCGCGAGAACAGCCATGACCCGACCCACTGTGATCGATGCGTCGGTATAGGCGGCCGCAACCGACCCCCACGCGCCCGCGGCACCGACCAGCGGGGCCGGACCGGTTCCGAGTAGCAACGCCCCTGAATTGACTGTCGCGGTGCGTGGTAGCCACACGACCCCCGTTACTCCCAGTGTCACAACATCTCCCCCGTCATTTACCCAGCCCCGTCAGTGCTTGTGGATAGTCAGTGCGTAAAGATGGTCAGGTCTTCAGATGGTCAGTGCCCGACCGTGTTCGAAGTCGACATCTCGGTACGCGGACGCCTGTACTCGGAGTGCAGCAGCGGCCTCGATCAGTTCGCTGATCGCGTCGGTGGCTGCGGGAGTGAACGAACCCGCAGCGCGAAGAAAGTAGCGATTGGCGAGCAGTGAGACTTCCTCGCTGCCGGCGGGTGTGATCTCGATGGGCATCGCCACGGCCGTCAGACTCGTCTGGAGCCGAGCTGCCAAGCCGTCCAACTCGGCAGCGGCCGCCTCGAGGGCAACCGGGTCGACGCGCACATTTACTGGCATAACCCCACTCCTTCGTCACGCAGCGAAAATTTCGCTCTCGTAGAACTTTGACGACGGCACTGCGTAATCGGTTCCACTCCGCGCAAAAAAGCTCAGGTGATTTTTTCTGCCGCGGAGCGAAGGGTCCATCGCCCACCTCGGAAGTTCAGATTCGTCACCGTCGCAGGAGGGATGTCCACCCGCCAGAACGAGGACGACGGCGCGTCGAGTGCTCTGACGACGACGGCGCGAACGACAGCAGGATGCGTGACCGCCAGCAGCCGACGCCGCTCGGTCGCCACCCTGCTCATCCACTGCCCGACGCGGTCGAACAGTGCGTCGATCGATTCACCACCCGGTGGGACGGTGGAGGTGTCGGTGAGCCACCCCAGCAGCTCGGACGCGTCGAGGTCATCCATCGTTCGGCCGGTCCACTCGCCGAAATCGAGGTCGGCGAGGTCGGCGACGATGGCTCCCTGCACGCCGAGGACCGCCGCAGTCTGTCGAGTTCGCCGCTCCGGGGCGATCATCGTCATCTCGGCGTCCGAGTCGAACGTGAGTTCCTCCAGCCGCTTCAGCCCGCCCGAATCGACCGGTTCGTCCGAATGAAACCTGGCGCGACGCATCGCCTCGGTCGTGCCATGGCTGACCAGGGAGAGCCGCGTCACTGTCGACGGCATCGAGCACTCCTCTCCACCCAGGGGCTCATCGCACCCTGGTTCCGATTGACACCGGGCCGAGATCGGTGCCAGAGTTCGCGGGTAAGCGCGATGTGTACAGGCAATTCCGGTGTGAATCCGGAGCGGTTGCGCCACTGTGATCGGACCTCAGCGGTTCCGAGAGCCAGAAAACTGACACATCGCTTCGGTTCGAAAGGGACGCATAATCCCAGGAGGCATTCCATCATGGCCATCGTTCACAATCCCAGCAACGCCACGGAGTCGGCTGCCCTCGCAGTCGTCGTCGCGGCGGTGGTGCTCCTCGCATTCGTCGTGCTCTACCTGGTCGGTTTCGACCAGGGCGCCATTTCACGTAGTGGAATGTACATGCACGAACTGATGCACGACGGACGCCACCTGCTGGGTCTCCCGTGTCACTGACCACGTCGTCCCCGCGTGTGACCACCTTGCAGGGGACCTATCTCCAGTTGCTCGTCCGCGGACTCCTCGCGGGCCTCATCGCTGGTCTGCTCGCGGGCACCATCGCGTTCGTCATCGGTGAGCCGCACGTGGATTCGGCCATCGCCATCGAAGAGGCTGCAGGCGCAGCCGAGCATGTCGAAGCCACCCCGGGCGCACATTCGCACGACGAAGAAGATGCGCTCGTCAGCCGTGACGGTCAGCGTGCAGGGCTGTTCCTCGCAACCGGTCTGGCCGGACTCGCGCTCGGTGCGATCTTCGCGACGGTGCTCCACTACGCGCGACGGTTCACCTCGCTGTCCGGGTCGACGCTCGCCATCGCTGCAGGCGCGCTCGGTTGGCTGGCAATCGAAGCTGTGCCGTTCTTCAAATATCCGGCCAATCCACCTGCCGTGGGCGACCCCGACACCATCAACCAGCGCACCTGGCTGTGGCTTGCCTCGGTCGTTCTCGGATTGTTGGCGGTAGCAATCGGACTCTATGTCGCCAAAACAGTGGCGTCGCACAGTTCGTTGGCCGTTCGGATCGCTGCTCCGCTGGCGGCGTTCCTCGTCGTCGTAGGCCTGGGATACGCACTGCTGCCCACGATCAACGAGGTCGGCGCGGACTTCCCGGCAACACTGCTGTGGGAGTTCCGACTGTCCTCACTGGCGACGCAGGCGACGCTGTGGATCGCGCTCGGCTTGGCATTCGCGTTCCTCACCGATCGGGCCGTCGGGAAGGCTCGGGAGTCGGCCGCGGCGTAGCTGTCGGGTGTCGGGCCCACCCCAGTTGGTTGGGGCCCACCCCAGTTGGTTCGGGCCCACCCCGCCCCCGCTTGAATGGTCCATTCATACGATCAGATGTCTTGAAATCGACCATTCAAGCGGTGGGCAAACTACCCGAAACCCAGCTCGTGCAAGCGCTCGTCGTCGATGCCGAAATGGTGCCCCACCTCGTGGGCGACGGTGATCGCGATCTCTCGTCGGGCGGTCTCGGCGTCGTCGACCATATCCAGAATCGGACGACGGTAGATGGTGATGACGTCCGGTAGGTGCCCGCTGTACTCGTAGCGGTCGGTGAGCGCGACCCCCTCGTACAGGCCGAGGATGTTCTCGGTGGGGTGCTCTTCCTCGACGAGAATGACGACGTTGTCCATGCGGTCGGTGATGTCCGGTGGAAGCGTGTCGAGGGCGTCGCCGACGGCGTTTTCGAAGTCGGCGCGGCTCATGTCGGTGGGAATGTCATCCCCCCGATGTGATCGGGGCCGCACCGGGCAGCGGCTTCGGAAGCGCCCGACCGTCCGGGGCCGAAGGCGGCGGTACCGGCGGTTGACCGTTGATGAGGATGTCGCCCTGTGCGGATCCGACGATCGTCGCGAATCCGCCCGTGTCGAGCTCACTGCCTATCGAACAGCTGACCTGACGGCTACCAGCCAGCCAACTGGTGACGTCGATGTTGTCCCAGAACAGCGTCAGCGTCTTGTCTCGCAGCGCGGTAGGGGAGCCGAGGTATGCGTTCACGGCGTCGGTGCAGACCGTCGTGAGGTAGGCGTCCTGGTCGGCCTCGTTGGGAATTCCGTTCGGAAACTGTTGGCTCAGGTCTGCGACGGAGACGACCTCGAAGGCGTGGGGCGCGCTGCAGTCGACCGGATCGGCGGGCACGTTCTGCAGGATGCCGATACAGGTGCCGGGCTCCCATACGTTCGACTGATCCAGGTCGAGCACCGAGCCGGTCATCTCCTGCGGAATTCCCGTGTTCGTGGACTTCTGGATTCCACACCGCAACGTCCGTTCGCCCGAGGCCCATCCTGCTTGGCTGGGGAACATCAGGCCGACACTGAACTTGCCGCTCGGATCGAACTTGGCACCCAAATAGTCGTCGACGGCACCGACGCAATGCTCGTCACGAAGCTGCCCGAACCGTTGCGCGCCCGGATACACCGAGTTCGGAGCGAATTCGAGCCCGGGATAGGCACTCAGATCGACGTCGGCTGCTACTTCGAATCGATGTGGATCGGCGCAGGAGACTTCGGCGAGGTCCTGTCGGTCGGTCTCGGGGTCTTCGGTCGGCGTCCACTGCAGGCACGTGCCTGGATCGGCCGAGCCGAACGTCTTGGCCGTGACGGGACCTGACGTCGCAGGCCCGCTGGCCGAGTGGGTGGCGATCTTCTCCGGTTGCGAGAAGCCACCGGACACCGAGAGCGTGATCGCAGCAGCCGCGACGGCCCCCACCGCGATAAAGGCGAGTCCCCGGCGCGCAACGTGCGCCGACACTGTGCGCGGGTTGCGTGTCGTTGTGGGTTTCCCCGGCCGGGCCGGATCGCTGGTGGACATCAACTCCATCATGCCCGAGTATCTTCGGTTCCTATGACAGACCCCGATGAGACCAGTGCTGACATCGCCGAGCTTGCGGGCCGACTGTTCACGATGGCCCGCGACGGTGATGCCGAGTCGTTGAAGACATATCTGGACGCCGGAGTGCCGGTCGACCTCAACAACGAGGCGGGGGACACCCTGGTCATGCTGGCGGCCTATCACGGTCACCCGCACACTGTGCGCATGCTGGTCGGCAAGGGTGCGGATGTGAATCGGCCGAACGAAAAGGGCCAGACGCCGCTCGCAGGCGCGGTCTTCAAGGGAGAGGACGAGGTGGTGCGAGAGCTGGTCGAGGGTGGAGCGGATCCGCACGGCGGCCATCCGTCGGCGATCGACGCGGCGCGCATGTTCGGACGCGAGGACTACCTGGGCTTGCTCGGCAAGTAAGGTTTTCCTCGTGATCGACCTGAAGTTTCTTCGTGAGAATCCCGATGTCGTCCGTGCCTCACAGCGCACCCGTGGAGAAGATCCCGCGCTCGTCGACGTGCTGCTCGACGCCGATGCGTCCCGACGAGCCGCAGTGCTTGCCGGCGATCAGCTCCGCGCCGAGCAGAAGGCCCTCGGCAAACGCGTCGGGAAGGCGTCGGCGGAGGAGCGTCCTGCGTTGCTGGCAGGGTCGTCCGAACTGGCGGCAAAGGTCAAGGCTGCGGAGGCGCGCCAGAACGAGGCAGATGCCGCGGTGGACAGCGCGCAACGCGCCTTGTCGAACGTCGTCGAAGAGGGAGCTCCCGCCGGCGGCGAAGACGACTTCGTGTTGATGGAAACCGTCGGTGAGATCCCGACGTTCGACTTCGAGCCGAAGGACCACCTCGAGCTCGGTGAGTCGCTGAAGCTGATCGACATGGAACGCGGCGCGAAGGTGTCGGGTTCGCGGTTCTACTTCATGACCGGTTACGGCGCGTTGCTGCAGCAGGGCATGTTGCAGTTGGCAGCGCAGAAGGCCGTCAAGAACGGGTTCACTATGATGATCCCGCCGGTGGTGGTGCGGCCGGAGATCATGGCGGGAACCGGATTCCTGGGCGCGCACGCCGATGAGATCTACCGACTCGAAGCCGACGATCTATATCTCGTCGGCACGTCGGAAGTTGCGCTGGCCGGGTACCACGCAGGCGAGATTCTCGACCTGTCCGACGGCCCGAAGCGCTACGCGGGCTGGTCGACGTGCTTTCGTCGCGAAGCGGGTTCGTACGGCAAGGACACTCGCGGGATCATCCGCGTCCACCAGTTCGACAAGATCGAGATGTTTTCCTACATCAAGCCCGAGGACGCAGCGGCCGAGCATCGCAAGTTCCTCGAGTTCGAACGCGAAATGCTTGCGGCAGTGGAACTTCCGTACCGAATCATCGATGTCGCCGGTGGCGATCTCGGGTCCTCGGCGGCGCGCAAGTTCGACTGCGAGGCTTGGGTGCCGACGCAGAATGCCTACCGCGAGCTGACCTCGACGTCGAACTGCACGACCTTCCAGGCCCGGCGCCTCAATGTTCGGTACCGCGATGACAACGGCAAGCCGCAGATTGCTGCGACTCTGAACGGAACGTTGGCCACGACGCGGTGGATCGTGGCGATCCTGGAGAATCACCAGCAGGCCGACGGGACCGTTCGGGTGCCGGAAGCTTTGGTGCCGTTCGTCGGAACGGATGTTCTGCGCTAGAACCGTGTCAGATGGTCGGCTTCACGTCGTCGGCCCAGGCGATTCGCTTCGGATTGCCGTGGCACTCGACGATCGCGGCGTGATCGCTGTCGAAGTAGTCCCATGCCCAGGACAGGAACGCGTCGACTTTGCTGTGCGCGCCGCTCAGTAGTGCGGCGTGGACGCCGAGCCACGCCGCGAACGCGAGCGGTCCCTCCACCTGATGTCGGTGCGCGCCGACCTCTGCGACGGCGGCCCCGCGGCCGATCATCGCCATGATGCCCTTGTCCTTGTACTGGAAGACCTTCCGATGTTTTCCCGCGATGGTCAGCATAATGTTGTGGGCGGCCCAGGTCCCTGCTTGCTGAGCGACCGAACCCAACTGGGGCAACGTCTTTCCGTCCACGTCGGTAATGTTCGCCACGTCGCCGACGGCGTAGACATTGTCGAACCTGGGGACCGTGAGATCGGCCAGTACGTCGAGTCGTCCGCCGGGCCCGGGCTTCGCGTCGCCGGTCGCGGCCAACGGTGCCGCCGATTCGCCGCCGGCCCAGATGACGGTCCGCGAGTCGATTCGGGTGGAGTCACTGAGCACGACGCCACCGGCATCGACTGCGGTTACGCCGACCCCGAGGCGAACTTTCGCGCCGTGTTCGACCAGCTTGTCGTGTGCGTAGACATGCGAGCGTTCGCTGAACGGCGCCAGCAATGACGGCCCGTGGTTGATGAGCCAGGCCTCCCCGCGACCGCCTGGGTGATTCATCTTGCGCAGAGCGGTGAACAGCTCGGCGAAGGCGCCCGCGGTCTCGACGCCGGTCGGTCCGCCTCCGACGATGACGACGTCGAGTGGATCGTGTTCACCGCGCAGCACCTCGCTGACGTGGTGACGAAGCTTCTCGGCGTCGGCGACGGAGTACAGCGGGAACGAAAATTCCTCTGCGCCGGGCGTTCCGAAGAAGTTGGCGCGCGCTCCAGCCGCGACGACGAGATAGTCGCCCGAGATCTTCTCGCCCGCGGCGGTGAGTGACAGCGAGGCGAAATCCAGGGTGCTGATCTCTGCCTGAACCACTCGGACATTCTCGAAGCTCTCGAAGATCGTTGCGAGCGGTCGTGCGACGTCGGCGGCAGGCAACTGCGCCGTCGCAACCTGATAGAGCAACGGTTGGAACTGGTGGTAATCGTTGCGGTCGACGATGGTGACGGAAACACCTTTGCGTGCCAATTCGTGTGCGCAGGCAATTCCGCCCAGGCCCGCACCAGCGACCACCACGTGTGTCATGGGTTAGAGAGTAGTTGGGTCGGGCGCTTGAATGGCCGCTTCAAGATATCTGATCGTATGAATGGACCATTGAAGCGGTCAGAAGAACTGTCCCACAACGAAACCGGCGACCAGAACGGCCGTCCCGCCGATTTCGCCAACGATCAGCGCCCACATGAAAGCGTGGGTCCCGCGGACCGGATGCTCGAATTGATTGTCGGTGTCCTTCAAAAATCCGTGCACCATGTAGCTTCCGATGGCGGCGACGAAGAAGAAGACGGCGACCAGACCGGCCGTGAGGTTCACCGCCGTCGGGAACGAGCTGAATTCGGTGAGTGCGGCGAGGACGAGTGTCGCGAACGAGTACATCAGCGCCGCACGGTGCGCGATGTCGACGTACGGGTGCGCCAGAGCCGTCGGCGATGTTGCCATCTGTCGGAATTTCCATACCCCCAGCGCCAACGCCCAGAGCAGAATCAGTCCCGAAAGCAGCAACAGAACCTTGGTGTCGATGCCCAGAGTTGTCACAGATTTCCTCCCCGTCGCGCAGATATGTGTGCACCCGACCGCATGAACGGCGCCCTGAAGCTAACTGATCGTATGAATGGACCATTCAAGCGGGCGGGCGGGGACACGGGCGGGCGGGGACACGGGCGAGCGGGCGCCGGCACCCTCACACGACGTCACCGATGCAGTAACCGTTGGACCCGATCGTCAGGGTGAAGATCCGGTTCTGTTCGACTCCGGACACGTCGGTGACGTCGGCGTAGACCGTGGTGTACTCGCCGTCGTTGGCGGCAACATAGACGCTGTCCGGTTTGTACGACGCCGATCCGGTCAGCCGGCCGGGATTGTTTGCCAATGGCGCCGTGGTCGCCGCGCCCGTGCGCTGCGGGTCCCAGATGGCCCGGGTGTCGCATACGAGCGGGTAGTCGCCTTCTAGGTCGGCGGGGTTCACCGGGGTGCCCGTGAAGCGGCCGAGATACCGCTCGACGGTGTATTCGGCTTCGGTGTCCGTGTAAGCGCCGGACGAGCCCCCCGGAAATACCGCCGGACACGCATACCCGGAGGCGATCTCGCTGCGTTTGACGCTGAGTGTGATGGCTGGGCTACTCCAGGTGACCGCGTATTGCCCGTCGACGCCGGGGACTGCGGCGGCGTCGAGGATCGATGCGACGTCGCTGTAGCGGGCTGGGACCTCTGACGGCGGGACAGTCCAGCACTTCGCCGTTACCGCAGGGACGCCGCCTGCATCGAGGTCGGTGAGGAATGCCCGTAAGGCTCTGGTGGCCTCGGGGTTCGTGGGAACTTCGCCGACGGCCGGGCCCACCGGTGAAGGTGTGGTGGAGGGCGGTGGTGTGGTCGAGGGTGGTGTGGTGGCGGGCGGCGTTGTCGTAGCCGTTGCCGAGCGTGTCTCGGTGGGAATGCCCTGTTGGCCGTCACCCCCACATGCGGTGAGCGTGAGAACTGCCCCGAACAGTCCCACACTTGCGAAAACGATGCCTCTACGCGAACTCATCTACAGCTGACCTTCCGACTGCGTCTTCTCCCCTGGGTCTTGCAGCGACTACGCTAGCCGACTGTGGAACCCGTCTATCGATCTGTCATCGGCATTGCTCGTGTGGTCTTCGCGCTGGAGGGCCTGAAATTCAAGGTTGTGGGTGAGGAGAACATCCCTGCCACCGGTGGCGCGGTCATCGCCGTCAACCACACCGGATATCTGGACTTCACCTACGCCGGGATACCGCCGCGCAGGGTGAAGCGGTACATCCGCTTCATGGCCAAGAAGGAAGTGTTCGACAACAAGATTTCGGGTCCGATCATGCGATCGCTGAAGCACATTCCGGTGGATCGTGGGGCCGGTGCGGATTCCTACCAGGCTGCCGTCGCGGATCTGCGCAAGGGCGAGCTGGTCGGGGTCTACCCGGAGGCCACCATCAGTCGCAGCTTCGAGATCAAGGAATTCAAGTCCGGGGCGGCGAGAATGGCTATCGAGGCCGGCGTGCCGATCATTCCGACGGTCATCTGGGGTGCGCAGCGCGTCTGGACCAAGGGCTTTCCGAAGCGATTGGGACGCACCAACACTCTAATCTCCATTGCGGTCGGCAAGCCGATCGAGCCGGTCGGTCCACCGAGTGAGCTCACCGAGAAGCTGCATTCGGTGATGCAGGAGATGCTGTTGGCTCTGCAGGAGGATTACGACCACGAGCCGGGCGCTTATTGGGTTCCCGCCCGTCTCGGCGGTGGTGCGCCCACGTTGGAGCAGGCAGACAAGCTCGATGCCGAGGATCTTGCAGCGAGAAATGCTGCGCGGGAAGCGAAGAAGTCCAAGTAGAGCCTGAGCACGCGACCTGCGGCGTGTGCGCTGACCCGCGCACACGCCGTCAGATGCTGTCTCTGGTTGCTAGCGGTCGTGGAATCCTGGGGTCGAGTCGACGCGCAGGCGGGTCAGATTCCGGTAGCTGATCAGCCACCGACCGTCCTCCAGTCGGTATTCCTCGTGGTAGTGGCCGTATCCATGAAGGTGCTCGGTCGTGCCGGTGGCCGTGTTGGTCCACCACAATTTGTCTTCCATCGCCCAGATTCCCGTGGCGGTGGTCGGCGACGTCATCGTGATCTCCGGGGTGTGGCCGTGGTGCACGCTGGTGACCGTCACCGCGCCGTCGAGTGTGCTCCGAATAGCCGCGGCCAACGCCTGCGAACCGGTCACCTGTTTGCCGGTTTCGGAGGCGTCGGTCTGCGGGGCAGCGTCGGGACTGGCCCAAGAATCGCTGACCACGTCATCGGTGTGGAAGCTCGCGTAGCGGTCCCATTCCTTGTTGTCCATGCACCGCAGGCGGGCGGCGAAGAGCTGCTTGATTTCCTCGATCGCCAGTAGTTTGTCGAGTGCTTCGCTCGCGTTGATCGTCATATCTGTCCACGTTGCCAGGCTCTGGGGTGTGGTCGAGTGGATTTTCCGCTGGATGGGATACATGCGACCGGAGGGGCTGCAGTTCGCTGATCTCAGGACATCGACGATTTCAGGACATCGAGGCGTGCCACACCAATGCGGCGGCGAGTGCACCGATGCCGTTGAGTGACCAGTGCAACGCGATCGGGGCGATCAGGCTGCCGCTGCGGCGTCGCAGCCAGGTGAAGACGAGGCCGGCTGCGGCTGTCGCGATGACCGCGGCCACGATGCCTGCGATCTGACCGAATACCCCGCCGCCGAGGAAATTGCTCAGCCCCGCATTGCCCGCGGTCAATCCGAGTGACGACGCGATATGCCATAGGCCGAAGAGCAGTGATCCGGCGGCGAAGACGCCACGGGCACCGTAGATGCGTCCCAGTGTGCCGTGCAGTACACCGCGGAAGGCCAGTTCCTCGGGGATGACCGTTTGCAACGGGATGACGATCATCGACGCGACGAGCGCGGCCGAGATGGTGGCATACCGATCGGCCATGAAGAAAGGCCTGGTCATCGGCAGTAGAGCTCCGATTGCAACGACGGTGACGACGAGTCCGACAGCGCCGAGCGCGTAGATCGAACCGGTTTTCCATTGCTTCGGTGACAGGCCCAGTTCGGCCCAGCCGAGGCCGCGGCGTCGGGTCAGTGCAACGAGGATGACGGCCGCGATGGGTACCGTCGCGATGCTGGCCCACACCGTGGTGAAGTGGGCGATCAGGTTGGTACCGACGAGCACCAGAACGACGACCGCAACATCGAGGTACGCGTGGAATCCGCGTCGGCGAGATGCCTTCGCGTCGGCCTGGGTCATGAGCATCCCACCGAGTGTACGGAAAACCTGCTCGGTGCCGAGGTGACTCCGAACAGTAGTGTGACCGAGTCCTCACCTCGGCCGACCGGGCGTGCTGCTGCGGACACCCTGGTGAGCGTGCCGGGCGCCCTCGACGGCTACTAGGGCACAATGGCGGCGATGCCTGATACCTCTCGGACCCAGCCCCGCCTCGTCGCCAGCGACGTCGACGGCACCCTTCTCGACGCCCACGAGCGGGTCAGCGAGCGCACTCGACGAGCGGTTCTAACCATGGTCGGGGAGGGGACCCCCTTCATCCTCTCGACCGGGCGACCGCCGCGTTGGATCTCACCCGTCGTCGAGCAACTCGGCTATGCACCGATGTGTGTCTGTGCCAACGGCGCGGTGATCTACGACAGTGGCACCGACCGGATTCTCGACACACAGACGCTGTCGGCCGAGACGTTGCAGTGGCTTGCCGACGTCGCATACTCGGTGTTGCCCGGTTGCGGGCTGGCGGCCGAGCGTACCGGTAAATCGGCACACGATGCCGCGACACCGCAGTTCGTCAGTTCACCCGGTTACGAGCACGCGTGGCTCAATCCCGACAACACGGAAACCTCCGACACCGAGGTGTTGGAAGTGCCGGCCGTGAAACTGCTCATCAGATTGTCCAGTGCGTCGAGCGGGGACATGGTTGCCGCTCTCGAACCGCTGATCGACGGCCGGGCAGATATCACGTTCTCCACCGACAACGGGCTGATCGAATTGTCGGCGCCCGGTGTCACCAAGGCATCCGGGGTCGCCCTGGTCGCCGAGCGACTGTCGGTGGCGGCGAAAGACATTGCTGCGTTCGGCGACATGCCCAACGACATCCCGATGCTGAAGATGGCAGGCCGAGGCGTAGCCATGGCAAACGCGCACCCCGCCGTCCTCGCTGCAGCCGACGAAGTGACGGTGAGCAACGTGGACGACGGGGTTGCGGTGGTCCTCGAACGCTGGTGGTGACTTCTCCGGACTAATTAGGCACAGCCATATTCGGTCGCAGGCTCGACGAAATCTTCGGCTCCTCTGCGATAGCCGCAAATGAGTGCAGATGGGCACGCAGGTTCACTTTTCAACACTGCTCCCGCGTTGTGAAACCATGGCCGAATGACAGTTCGACCGTGCACCGATGCTTCGCCGGCTCAGTGGCTACTCACCGCGGACCGCGACTGGTCGGACCTAGCTGTCCGCGGGCCCCTCGGATTTGAGGCGTACGCACGCCTGCGCTTCATCCCCGACCCGACCCACTCAAGCCAGCGCGCACAGGAATCTGACACGAGCCGGCACTGCCTGGCAGAGATCACACAACTCTCCATCGCAGTTTCGCACCTCGCCAACCACACCACCACACCCGACAACTGCTACTTCGCCATCTGGGAAGGATGGGGCGGACTCGAACTCGTCGGACCGGTGCAAGTCCCGTTCATCAATCGTGAAGCAGTCTTGTTCAACGGTGCCGCCGACGATCTCTCGACATGGGTCGACTCGCGCGATCACACCAGCCCCGACAACTTGCCGATTCCAGCATTCCTCTGGCCCGCCGACCAGGCTTGGTGTATCGCCAACGACGTCGACTCCCACTTCGCCACCATTGGCGCGAGCTCAAATGCAATCGGAGAACTTCTCGACAACACCATCATTGATGTCACCGAAGACGATCCCAGCCGTCCGCAACCCTGGTACATCGACTAGAGAACACACAGCCGCCGACGCCGAAACCCATCCGAGGGCGGGGCTGTCACTGCGCGTCGCGTTCGCATTCTGAAGCAAGTCACATCGAACGGTCCTGCCTCAACATGGCGTACCCCACTGTGTTCGTCCACTGATCCTCGCAGCGCCTGTCTGCAACGAAGTGAGCCTCCCGGCGCATGCCGAGCCGTTCGGCAAGCGCAGCGGAGGCGGTATTTCGGCCATCCATTTCGGCGATCACCCGATGCACCTCCGGCACGGCAAACACGACGTCGTCGAGCAGTGTCTGCACCGCCTCGGTGGCGTACCCGCGGCCGCGCGCATCAGCAGCAAACACCCACCCCAATTCCAACGTCTGCTCTTTGCCAGCAGCAAACCAGGCTGCGACGTTGCCGATTACAACCCTATTCGCCTCGACGACGAGATTCACACCGCCATCATCGAGACTCGTTCTTCTGCAACGTTGTTCGACCATGTTTCGAGCCTGCGTCTCATCCCACGGACCATGACACAAGTACTCGCAGACCTCCGGGTCGCTGTAGTACCGCAGTAAAGCACCCGCATCGGTCGAACGGTATGACCTGAGAGTCAACCGGTCGGTCTTCAGCTCCATGCAATCAACGATGCCACATCATGTCTATCTCCTGGACCAGTCATGTCAGTTTAGAAGACACCCACATCCCGTCGGAAGTTGATGACTTCACTCACTTCTCGCGATCGCCAGAGAGTCTCGTTCCATATATGAGACGTGGCAGTTCAAGATTGAAACCCTATGCAAGAAAACGGGATTGAAGCGATCGGCTCTGTACGACAACGCCACGCTCGCACGGGTCGAACACGCCAGCTACCGGAGAGATCTAACACAGAACGGTACGGCACCTCGACATATCCGCTGCCGCTGTCGGGGTCCAGGACCCACACCTTGCTCGGATCTCGTGGATCGCGTCGGATCACGAACTGGCCCAGCTTCTCTCGTCGAGTGATACGCGATTTCAGAGCGTTCGAGAAGTACTGGATGTGGTCGATGACGAACCCCGCCCGAGTCAGGCGGCGCCGTATGACGGGAAGGAAATCCACCAGGAATGCGGTCTCGTCCACCACTGTCGACGTCGACAGAGCATTGTCGGCGTCGTCGCTGCTGGTCCACTGCGCAGCTATGCTCCGGCGGATTCCGGTGTGCACGTCCGGGTGATAGGTCGCGATCGCCAGGGTCAGCCAGCGTTCCAATTCTCGTAACGTCAGTCCAGCCGTGCCCTTCGAGTCGTAGCTGCCCCGTTCCGTTGGGTTCGAGAACGTGGTGCCGTGGAGTTCGTGAACCTAGGTCATGACGGTGCCGAGGATGCGTTCGACGATCCCGCACCAATGCGGTCGAGCGAGTGGTCGGTAGCCGAGGTCGATGCCGTGCTGCTCGCAATCGAATACCCACCGGACTTCGAAGTGCTACGGGGGCTTCGCAGGTTCAGGTCTGGTAGGAATGAGCCATGGCATCCGACTCGCCGAAAGGCGCATGACCGGCTCGCGCGTATTCCGGCCCGGTCCTTTAGCCGGCCACGGCCCTGATCTCTGGCTTCTCGACGTCGGAAAGCCCGTCCTACTGCACCGCAACCGAGACGGATCCACCGCGACGCATGTCATCCCCGGTGGCTCCTATGGTTCCGACATCGTCGGCCACACCCCGCGGTGGTTGCATGCCGACGGTTTGGGCTGCTGGATCGTCGGCGCCGACGGCATCGTCCACTGCGACCACGCGGGCATCGTCACCACGGTCCAGTCCACCCGGATATCCGGATCAGCTCTGGTGAACGGCGTATTGGCGACGTCGGTAACCGGTGTCGACGAGCTCACCCTGCGCACGGTGGGCGGTGTGTTTGCGACTGTCGGACTTCCGGCCGAGGTGCGGACGATCTACCCGTCAGGCCACGGGTTCGTGATACTGATGCGCACCGGACGCTACGAGCCGGGAGTGCAACGCGGATCCTGGTGCGCACACGTCGGACTCGACGGAACCCTTGCGCTCGGCACGGCATGGGAGATTCGTCCCTGGCGAGGGTTGGACACCGTGGTCGACGTGGGAACACAGATCGCCGTCGGCAAGGGTGCCTCGTTCGGGCAGGTGCTCGACACGGAACTGACGCCGGCGTTTTCGCTGCCGCTGACGTCGGAGTTTCCGCCCTGGGCGACGGCCTCTGGTGTCTGGATGGTGATGCGATCGTCCAGACTGATTCATAGACTGGGTGATTCGGCGTTTGCGACGCAGTCCGACATGGCGCAGCCTCATTTCACCTACTTCTGCCTCGACCGCGGCCTGACGCGTCCCGAGCGGTGGGCTGGTGCTCCTGGGTTTCCGATCGGCCTGGCGGTAGTGCCGGAGCTCGGCGAATTGTGGATCTCGACGATGACCGGCACGTTCGTCGGTGCGACCGGGTCGGGCCCGGTGTCGATGGCAGAAGTCGAATTCGATTCACTCCCTGACCTTCCCGTCACCGCGCCGCTCGAACTGGGCGATCCGGACGAGTGGACCGAGCGTCAACGCATCCGATTGCTGGCGGAGAACAAAGCCGCGGGCCTGCTCGACATCGAGGTCGACGGCTGGTTCCCCACCACGACGTTGATTCTGACGTTCCGCATTCGAGGGATGAACGGCGTCTGTGCGCGGTCGGTGTCCGTCTTCGATCGTGACGGTCGGCCGCGGTTGTGGCAGGGCGCGCCGACGCTGATGGAGTGGATCAACCTCGACATCATGGAGGCGGGCGGTCTCGAGCGTCTACGCGAAAAGGAGTCCGGGCGGTTCGGGTATGTGTGGACGTGACTGCTGGTGGTGCGGCTGAGACGCACGTACCTCGGCCCAAGTGCACAAAGACGTTTTCGCGGGACAGTTTTGCCTCATGACTATGTACTGGCCAATCTACGAGTACGTGGAGGAGTGGAATCTTCCGCTGATGCTCGGGCCCCGTTGCCGATGGCCAGGGACAGCAGAGCGGTCGCGGTTCGAACGCAGCACGGCTCGCCCGCATTCGAGTGTCGGATGGTGCACGCCGCGTAGCGATCACCGGGGTACCGCTTGCGAGTGATGGGATTGACTGTGCCGGCCGTCGTAGTCGATTTCGTGCGCGGCGAGAGCCTGGTTTTGGTGGCATGGGTAAGCCACAGCACCAGGTCGCGTCCCTCGGCCGGGGTGGCTTTGTCCCATTCCACACCGATTGCGTGCAGCAAGCGCCACCAACGCAACAGGCCGTGCGCGTAACTTCGTACGCATTCGTCGCTGTTGTCCTGTGCGACAAAGTCGGTGAGGCTATCGCCGAATCGGCTCCACCGGGATCCCGCTCTCATCGAGCACAAGCCAGGGCATCAGGCCCTCCGCCCGATCGAAGCGGCCACATCGTGGCAACCTGATCGATCTGATATCCCGCTCCACATCGTTGAACACCTGCACATCACCTCTTCTGTTCGAGGTGATGTCTTACCGATCCGGAGGTTCATCCGAGGTGAGGAAGCTGCGCGTGTCGCCCCGTAGCCCGGTAAACAGATCACACCCCGCTGCGGCGTCGGCCGCAGCGGGGCCGAAACCTACGGCGCCGGTGCTACCTCGGGTGCGGCAGGTGCCGGTTCGATCGGAGCCGACACGGCACCTTCGTCCATCTTCTGCTGGTAGGTGTCGTTGTAGGTCTTGATGACAGTGGTGACGATTCCGGTTGCTTCGTTGAAGATCAGCGAACCGTTCTCGAAATCGGTGCGCAGACCCTCGGGGACGCGGTATTCATCCGTACTCGGAAGTCCGAGGTCACCGTTCTCCCCGCCCAGGGCGAGGAATTGCTCGAAAATCTTGCCGATCACCGCGACTGCTTGGCCGGCGATTGTCGTGAAAATCGAGCCGTTGGCGAATCCGGCGGATTGTCCACCCTTGACCTGGACGAGGCCGCTGACCGGGGTTCCGAGAATTCCGGTTTCGCCGCCCGAGGCCAACCACTTCTGTGCGATCGGATTCTGATCGGCAAGACGGAGCAGTTCGTCGACGAGCGCCGGAACTCCAGCGCCGAGCGTGCTGCTGACGTCCGTTCCCGCCGAGTTCGGGGTCTGTTCCTCTGGTGTTGCTGCGACCTGTTCCGCTGGATCTGTCTCTGCAGGAGCAGAACTCACCTCGGCACCGCCGAGCGATGCTTCGGCGATATCGCGAATCTCGTCCAGCTTTGCGTAGGCACCGTCACCGGGGCATGCGGTGTTCCCGACGTCACGGTGCGCGAAGATGACCGGCAGGTCGACGCTCTGGCCTTGGCCGACGAACGTGAACTCGGTGCCCTCCGACGTCATCGTCGTGTTGCCCTTGGGGTCGAGTCCGGCGAGTCCCAGACGCCAGCCGAGGAACGAGCCGACCGAATCGATGGTTGCCTGTGGTGGCGCCTCGGTGGAGTAGTCGCCCATCATTGCGATGCCCATCGTGTTTTCGTTGAACCCACCGGCATGCGCACCCTGCACCGGCTTGTCCAAACCGCCTGCGCGGCCTTCGAATATCTGGCCGTACTTGTCGACCAACACGTTGTAGCCGACGTCGCACCAGCCGAGTGTCTGGGCGTGGTAGGCGTAGATGGCCCGGACGATCTCGACCGACTCCGACTTCGAGTACTCGTTGCTGCCCGCGGTGTGATGCACTGTCGCGCCGCCGAGGAAGTCGTCGTAATCCGGGGTGGCGCAACGGATGGATTCGTCTGCGCCCCACTGTGATCGCGAGATCACCTTCGGGCCCGTACTTCCCGCAACGGGTGTCGCGAGATCACTGAGTGTGGCGTCCGCGGGGGACGTACCTGGCTGAATCAGGACGGCACTGATGCCGTCGATCGCCGATGCAAGCGGAGTGTCCTGCTGACGCAACGGCTTCGAGACGGACGCGGGCGTGTAACCGAGCGGCTGCTCGGGGGCGGGCGCCAGCTCTGGAGCGGGTGCTGGTGCCGGGGCGGGCGCCTGCGGTCGCGGAGTCATCAGCAGCTGAACCGCCTTGGTTGCTCCCACGAAAATCGGCTCGGTGCCCTGCTTCTCGGGTGCGGCGGCCGCGTCGTCGACGCCGGTGTCGACGGGTTCGGTTGCGAGCCAAGGGCCCCAGGATCCGTCGTCGAGCTGGCGACGAATCTGCGCCGACGCGTTGTCGAGACCTGTCGACGTCAGAGCCACCATGCTGAACGGGGTGTCCTGCTTCAGTTCCTTGACGACAGCGCCGAGTGGCGCGCCGGGATCGTCACCGGCAGGAGGGGTTACCGGAGCCGACACGTCGTTCGGTGCCAGCGGAGTCGGTGCCTGGGCCGACGGTGCCGACGAGTCGGGGACCGTCAGACCGGGGATCTCCGGTATCTGGAACGGCGGAAGCGCGATGTCGTCGGGAAGTGGCAGGTACTTCAGATCGGACAGGCGCAGGTCGGGCAGCGGAAGACCCGTCAGTTCCCCGAGTGGGATGACGATGTCCGGTGCTGCCGCCAGAGCCGTTTCGACGATCTTCGTGGGCACTGTCACAGGGGTGGTCTCGTTGGCCGATCGAACATCGGTGGACGCAGAGTCGCCGGAGATGCTGTACGCCGCAAAAGGGCTCGCGACGGCCAGTAGGGCGACAGCGCCGAGAACGATCGACGGCTTCGTTCGACGGTGCAAGGCGGTACTCCTGGTTGTAGGCGAACTGATTATGAGGTGGTGCGTTCCCACGCTGCGGTAATCGCTACAGCAACACGGGTCACATCCACCCCATCCGACACAAGGCTAAACCTTAGCTTGAGAGTTAGCCACCGCGCGGATTGCCAGTACGTGCGGCGCGTCGAATCTCACCGCCTACGCTTTTGCCTTGTGACAGTCCACTTCATCGGCGCCGGTCCCGGTGCACCCGACCTGCTGACGCTGCGCGCAGTCGAGCTGCTCAACGCCAGTCCAGTGTGTGTTTACGCTGGTACGTACATCGACGACGCGATTCTCGCGCACTGTCCACCGGGCGCTCGACTCGTCGACACAGCTCGGCTCGACCTGGACACGATCACGCAAGAACTCGTCGACGCTCATCGACGTGGTGACGACGTCGCACGGCTGTGCTCGGGAGATCCGTCGCTGTACTCCGCACTCGCGGAGCAGTCGGCCCGCCTGGACGCCGCGGGAGTGCCCTGGGATGTCACTCCCGGGGTTCCCGCGTACGCCGCGGCCGCTGCCACACTGCGCATCGAGCTGACAGTCCCCGAGGTCACACAGTCCGTGGTGCTGACACGGACGCAAGCGCGCTCGACGGTTATGCCGGACACCGAGGCGCTGTCGCGGTTCGCCGAAACGCGGTCGACGCTGGTGCTGCATTTGGCCATCACTCGGATTCGGGCGTTGGTCGAGGAGATCGTCGGTGAGTACGGCGCCGGTTGCCCGGCCGCTGTCGTCTTTCATGCGAGCAAGCCCGATCAGCTCGTCCTGAACGGAACTCTCGCCGACATCGCCGACCAGGTCGAGGCCGCAGGGCTCCGCCAGGCCGCGGTCATTCTCGTCGGACCTGCGGTGGGCCGCACGCCCGGCGCGGAATCGCATCTCTACGACGCTTGCCGAGATCGGGCAGGAGTGGAGCCTGCGGAACGACCAGGTGGGTCACGATGAAAATCCATCTCGTCGGAATCGGGGGCGGGCATCCGGACCAGATCACCGTCCAGGCTGTCGGGAAGCTTCGCGAGGTCGATGTGTTCCTCGTCGCGGACAAGGGAGCATCGGTGGGTGATCTAGGTGAGGCGCGCGCTGAGATTCTGCGACGTCATGTGCCGGGGGAGTACCGCGTCGTCGCGGTCCCCGACCCGGAGCGTGATCGGAAGCCCAGCGACTACGGGACCGCAGTACTGGACTGGCACGACGCCCGCGCTCGCGCCTACGAGGACGTGCTGCTCGGGCTGGACCCTTCGGCGACCGTGGGATTCCTCGTCTGGGGTGACCCTGCGCTCTACGACAGCACCATCAGAGTGATCGAGCGGGTCCGTGACTTCGGGACCCTCGATATCGACTATGACGTCACGCCAGGCATCAGCAGTGTGTCGATGCTCGCCGCCGCCCACCGTTTGGTGCTCAACCGAATCGGTGGTCCGATCACCATCACCACCGGCCGGGCCCTCGAGGCCGACGTAACGGCCGGAGCTGACAATATCGTGGTCATGCTCGACGGACACCTGGCCTGCCGAGCGCTGGTCGGGGAGGACCGCTGGGGCATTCACTGGGGCGCCAATCTGGGAACAGTGGATGAAAAGTTGGTGTCCGGCAGGTTGGACGACTGCATCGACGAGATCGACCGGGTGCGCGCAGAGCTCAAGAGCCAGCACGGATGGGTTATGGATACCTACCTCTTGCGGGCAGGAGCGGAGCCTGCGGAGTGACCTCGGCGGTCAGGAGCGGAGCCTGCGGAGTGACTCGGAGGGGTCAGGAGCGGAGCCTGCGGAGTGACTTTGGCGGTCAGGAGCGGAGGGTGTGCGGGTTGTCGGATACCCTGATTGCCCGTGACTGCCGTAAACCCTGTGCCTGTTGATTCCGACGCCTCCGTGACCGGCCGATACGACCTTATTGTCGTCGGATCCGGGTTCTTCGGACTGACTGTGGCGGAGCGCTCGGCGTCTCAGCTGGGCAAGCGTGTCCTTGTTCTGGACCGCCGCCACCACCTTGGAGGTAATGCGTACTCGGAGGCCGAGCCCGAGACGGGTATCGAGGTCCATAAGTACGGTGCTCACCTTTTTCACACCTCGAACAAGCGGGTGTGGGATTACGTGAATCAGTTCACGGATTTCACGAGTTACCAGCATCGCGTGTTCGCGTTGCACAAGGGCCAGTCGTACCAGTTCCCGATGGGCCTCGGTCTGATCTCGCAGTTCTTCGGTAAGTATTACTCTCCTGCCGAGGCGCGCGCGCTCATCGAGGAGCAGTCCAGTGAGTTCGATTCGAAGGTTGCGCAGAACTTCGAGGAGAAGGCGATCTCGCTGATCGGGCGCCCGCTGTACGAGGCGTTCATCCGCGATTACACCGCCAAGCAGTGGCAGACGGACCCGAAGAATCTGCCGGCGGGAAACATCACGCGGCTGCCGGTGCGTTACACGTTCGACAATCGCTACTTCAACGACACGTACGAGGGGTTGCCGGTCGACGGTTACACCGCGTGGTTGGAGAACATGACGGCCAGTGACTTGATCGAGGTCCGGCTGAACACCGATTGGTTCGACGTGCGCGAGAAGTTGATCGCCGAGAACCCGGATGCCCCGATTGTCTACACCGGCCCACTGGACCGCTACTTCGATTACTCCGAAGGCGAATTGGGCTGGCGTACAATCGATTTCGAGACAGAAGTGCTGGCGACCGGTGATTTCCAAGGCACGCCCGTGATGAACTACAACGACGCCGACGTCCCGTTCATTCGTATTCACGAGTTCCGCCACTTCCATCCCGAGCGGGCGTACCCGGGCGACAAGACCGTCATCATGCGAGAGTTCTCGCGATTCGCCGAGAGCGGCGACGAGCCGTACTACCCGATCAACACTCCTGAAGACCGCCAGAAACTGGAGGCGTACCGCGGCCGCGCGAAGAAGGAAGCCGCCGAGAACGGGGTTCTCTTCGGCGGACGGCTCGGCACCTATCAGTACCTCGACATGCACATGGCCATTGCCAGTGCGCTGAACTTGTACGACAACACGCTCGCACCACATTTCGAATCGGGCGCTGCCCTGGCAGGAGACAAATGACGGCCAAGCATCTGCTCGAGGACGGTGTCCTCGACTTCGTCCCCTACTTCGGTAAGTCGCTTCTGCAGCGGGTCCTGTTGCCTCGTCCGGGTGAGCCGCTCGACGTGCGCACTCTGTACCTCGAGGAGGCGACGACCAATGCCCGACGGGCACATTCGCTGTCACGCACCTCGTTGACGGTCGGCGCCGAATCCGAGGTGTCGTTCTGCACCTACTTCAATGCGTTCCCGGCGAGTTATTGGCGCCGCTACAGCATCCTGAAGTCCGTTGTACTGCGTGTGGAGGTCTCCGGTCATTGCCGGATCGATGTCTACCGCTCCAAGGCCGATAGCTCGCGCATCCACGTCGAGGGCCGTGAAGCCGTCGACGGTGATGCGGCACAAGAGTTCGTGATCGATCTCGGTCCGTTCGAGGATGGCGGTTGGATCTGGTTCGACATCACCTCCGACTCCGAGGTCGTACTGGAGAGTGCCGGGTGGTTCGCGCCGATCGAGGCACCGGGTGAGGCGACGGTGGCCGTCGGGATCCCGACGTTCAACCGACCCACCGATGCGGTGAAAGCGCTTGTGGCACTGGGTTCGGACCCGCTGGTGCTCGATGTGATCAAGGCCGTCATCATGCCCGATCAGGGTACGAGGAAGGCCAGGGACGAGCCCGGATTCGACGAGGCCGAAGCAGGACTGGGTGGCCGTCTTGCCATCCATGACCAGGCGAACCTCGGTGGTTCCGGCGGGTACAGCCGCATCATGTACGAGGCGCTGAACAACACCGACTGCCAACACATTCTGTTCATGGACGACGACATCGAGATCGAGCCGGACTCGATTCTTCGTGCGCTGGCAATGTCGCGATTCGCGAAGGTTCCCACGCTCGTCGGCGGCCAGATGCTCAACCTTCAAGCCCGTAGCCACCTGCATGTGATGGGCGAGGTCGTCAATCGCAGCAACTTCATGTGGACCGGTGCGCAGAACGTCGAGTACGACCACGACTTCAGCGAATACCCACTGCGCTCGAGCAAGCTGCTGCACCGACGCATCGACGTCGACTACAACGGCTGGTGGATGTGCATGATCCCGCGCGTCGTCGCCGAAGAGCTCGGTCAGCCGTTGCCGCTGTTCATCAAGTGGGACGACGCCGAATACGGTTTGCGCGCAAGGGAAGCCGGATACCCGACGGTCACTCTCCCCGGTGCGGCGATCTGGCACATGGCGTGGAGCGACAAGGACGACGCCATCGACTGGCAGGCGTACTTCCACCTACGTAACCGACTCGTCGTCGCTGCACTGCACATGCCCGGCAACGGTCGCGGCCTGGTGCTCGACACGATCAAGGCCACCGTCAAGCATCTGCTGTGCCTCGAGTACTCCACGGTTGCCATTCAGAACAAGGCGATCCGCGATTTCCTCGAAGGGCCCGAGCACATCCTCGAGATCCTCCCGACGTCGCTCGGTGAGGTGCACGCGCTGCGCAAGACTTTCCCCGACGCCGTCGTCGTCGGCTCGTCGACCGAACTGCCCCTCGCCTCGGGTGAGGAAGTAGGAGCCGTCGGACTGCCGACGAATCCGCTGTCGAAGATTTCGCGACTGGCCAAGGGGCTCGTGCACAACTTGAAGCCTGCGCACGACCGCCACCACGAGCGCCCACAGCTCAACGTGCCGACGCTCGATGCGCGGTGGTTCCTGCTCTCGCAGGTCGATGGCGTCACCGTCACCACTGCCGACGGCCGCGGCGTCGTCTACCGTCAGCGTGACCGCGAGAAGGCGGCCGCGCTGTTCAAGGAAGCAATGGCACTCCGAACCGAGCTCTCGCGCCGGTTCCCTGAACTCAAGGGTCGCTACCGCGATGCCGTCCCTCACCTCACCAGTAAGGAAACCTGGGAACGTGTCTTTCTTTACGAGGGTTAAGGGCGTGAACGGCTCGCCTGCCGAGGTTCGCATTCTGTCGAAGATTCAGTCGACGGTCGGCGCGCAACCAGGCGCCGTTGCAGTTGCCCGGGGCATGTCGCACTTCGGCGAGCATGCTCTGGGTTGGGTCGCCATCGCGGGCGTCGGCGCTCTGCTCGATGCTCCGCGAAGGCGGCAGTGGGCGGGCGTCGCCGTCGGCGCAGTGGGTTCGCATGCCGCGTCGATCGTGATCAAGAGAGTTGTGCGGCGTCCGCGCCCCAACGATCCGTCGGTGCTCATCAATGTCTCCACTCCCAGCAAATTGAGCTTTCCGTCTTCGCACGCGACCTCGACTACTGCAGCCGCGGTGTTGCTCGGCCGGTTGACCGGACTACCGTTGACTGCGGTCCTGGTGCCCGCTGTCTTAGTACCACCGATGCTGCTCTCGCGGCTCGTTCTCGGTGTCCATTACCCGACTGATGTACTTGCAGGATCTGCGCTCGGCGCGATATCGGCAGCCGCCATCCTGAAGTTCGAAGGAGACAAATGAGCGAGGAAGCCTCCGTCGTCGGAGCACCACCGAAGAATCTTGCCGAAGGCGTGATCAAGGCGCTTCGACCCCGGCAGTGGGTCAAGAACGTCTTGGTACTCGCCGCGCCGCTGGCTGCGGGATCTGTCACCGAAGGTGATGTGCTTCTTCCCGTCGCACTGGCCTTCGTCGTGTTCTGTTTCGCGGCATCGGGCATCTACCTGGTCAACGACGCCCTCGATGTCGAGGCCGACCGCGCGCACCCGACCAAGCGTTTCCGTCCCATCGCTGCAGGTGTGCTGCCGGTCAACCTCGCGTTCGCGATGGCCGTGGTGTCCCTGAGCCTTGCCGTCGGACTGTCTTTCTTCGCGAACTGGAAGCTTGCCCTGGTCATCGGGGTGTACATCGTCGTCCAGCTGGCGTACTGCTTCGGACTCAAGCATCAGGCCGTGCTGGACATCTGCATCGTGTCCTCGGGATTCCTGCTCCGGGCCATCGCGGGTGGTGTGGCCGCGTCCATTCAGCTCTCGCAGTGGTTCCTGCTGATCATGGCGTTCGGGTCGCTGTTCATGGCCGCCGGTAAGCGGTACGCGGAGTTGCAGTTCGCCGAGCGTACGGGCGCGAAGATCCGTAAGTCGCTGGAGAACTACACGACCACCTATCTGCGATTCGTGTGGACGCTTTCGGCTACCGCTGTCGTGCTCTGCTACGGCCTGTGGGCTTTCGAACAGGACGCCGCAACCACCACCAACTGGTTCGCAATCTCGATGATTCCGTTCACTATCGCTATCCTGCGTTACGCAGTGGATGTCGATGGAGGCGAGGCAGGCGAACCCGAGGAGATCGCGTTGGGCGATCGGGTGTTGCAGGTACTCGCGCTTGCGTGGATCGGAGTAGTGGTTGTCGCCGTCTACCTCGCGTGAGGTGCTGCCCGCCCCTACACGCACGTCGAGGACGATCTTCGGCATCGGTGTTGCCGTGTCCGCACTGTTGTTCCTTGTCGGTGCCTGGGAACGGCGGTGGATCGCCGACGACGGTCTGATCGTTCTCCGTACGGTCCGCAATCTTCTGGCCGGCAACGGCCCGGTCTTCAACGCCGGCGAGCGTGTGGAGACCAACACCAGCACCATCTGGACCTACCTGGTCTATGCGGTCAGCTGGCTCAGCGAGATACGTCTCGAGTACGTGGTCCTGACCATAGCGTTGGTCTTGTCGACCGCTGCGATCGTGCTGGCGATGTTCGGTACCTACGCGCTTCGGACGCGGTCGGCCGGCGTGGTGGCCTACCTTCCCGCTGGGGTGCTCGTCTACATCGCGGTTCCTCCTGCCCGAGACTTCGCCACTTCGGGTCTCGAGACATGTCTGGTCATTTTCTGGATTGCAGCGCTGTGGTTGCTGATGGTCCGCTGGAGCACCAGAACCATCAGTGGCCCCGCGTGGCTGTTCCTTGCCTTCTGGGCCGGCCTCGGTCCGCTGGTGCGCCCGGAACTCCTCATCCTGTCGGGGCTCGCGCTCATCATGCTGTTTCTTGCGCGTCAATCCTGGAAGAGTCGTCTCGCAGTCTTCGTCGTCGCAGGCATCGTGCCGGTCGGATATCAGATTTGGCGGATGGGTTACTACGGGTTGCCCTACCCGAACACTGCGGTGTCCAAGGATGCGGGCGGCGCAAAGTGGGCACAGGGATTCGATTATCTGTGGAATTTGCTCGGACCGTACATGCTCTGGTTGCCGCTGCTACTGATGCTCGTCGCAGGGGTGGTGACAGCTGCTATGTCAGGGCGCGCCGGCCTACGAATTCCGAGATCGCGCCGAGATGCGCAAGGCCTTTTACGCAGCCGGACCGCGGTCGTCGCATTCGTCCTGATCGGTGGACTTCTCTCGGCGGTTTATGCAGTTCGAGTCGGCGGCGATTTCATGCACGGTCGCACACTCCTGCCGGCATTGTTCACTCTGCTTCTCCCTATTTCGGTGTTGCCCGTGACAATTCCGAACAAAAGTTCCGATACACGGCAGGTCTTGACAGCGGCAGGCGGCGGCGTTCTGTGGCTGGTGACGATCGTGTGGGCATTCTTTGCCGCCAACACGACGGGAATGCCGGAGGGCTCCATCGTCGGTCGCAGTGGAATCGTCGACGAGCGTGCCTTCTACTCCCTCAACACCGGGCATGCGCACCCGATTCTCGCGTCGGACTACCTCGACTACCCGCGGATGCGACCGATGGTCGAAACCATCGCGAACACCCCGGACGGCGGACTCTTGTTGCCCTCGGCCCAGTTCACCTACTGGGATGTCGTGCCACCGCCGCTGCCGATACCCCCAGGTGGCGCTGGTCACACGGTCTACTTCTTGAACCTGGGCATGACGAGCATGAACGTCGGCCTCGATGTGCGGGTAATCGATCAAATGGGCCTTGCCTACCCGCTGGCTTCGCACACCGAGCGGCTGGAGAACGGCCGCATCGGGCACGACAAGAACCTGTACCCGGACTGGGTCGTAGCCGATCTGGGTCTCGTCGACAAACATCCCTTCCTGCCCTGGTACATGGACGAGGACTGGGTCGCCCAGGCGCGTGTAGCTCTCTCTTGTGAGGACACCCGTGAACTCATCGATTCGTATCGCGCCCCGCTGACGAAAGAGTTGTTCGTCAGGAACATCGAACGTTCGCTGTTCTATGCCGGCTACCGATTCGATCGAGTTCCGGAGTACGAAATACAGAGATGTGGTTTAGAGCCCCCTATCCTGCAGGGGGACAATTAAGCGGCCGTCGGTTGCTTCGATATCCATTCGAGGCCAAGATGGGATATCTCATTTTAGTAACGGGTATCGCGCTTCGGCCGATGTATGCGAAAGATGTGTGTGAATGCTGGTCCCGCAAGGACCAAATTTCATACCGCTGAAACGGGCGAATAGCCCACTGGTACGGATCACCACACCGCTGAGAGGTAAGACTGCATGCTGGGAAGAACCAAGAAGAGCGGCGCGGGACGGGTGCGTCGGGTGCTCACAGCGCTGATGCTCGCCGTGATCCTGCCCGCCGGTCTGGCCGTGGCCGGGACAGGGGCGACCGCCAACGCAGCGTTCGATTCGCGAGCGTTCGACTTCGTCACCGACTCCAGCATGGGCCCGATCAAGAGCCGCATCTGGCGCGCTGCTGACGGCAACACCAATCGTGTGGTCTACCTACTCGACGGCCTGCGCGCCACCAACGACATTTCCGGCTGGGAGCACGAGACCGACGTCGGAGCGTACTTGGCTTCGTGGAACATCAACGTCGTCCAGCCTGTCGGCGGACAGTCGAGCTTCTACAGCGACTGGTACGCACCGTCCAACTTCAACGGACAGCAGACCACGTACAAGTGGGAGACGTTCCTGACGCAGAATCTGCGCAACAACCTCTCCAGCCGCCTCGGCTTCAATCCGAATCGCAACGGCGTCGTCGGCATCTCGATGGGCGGCAGCGCTGCGCTGACGCTCGCCGCCTACCACCCCGACCAGTTCAGCTACGCGGGCTCGTTGTCCGGCTACCTGAACATCTCGGCGCCCGGAATGCGCGAGGCAATGCGTCTTGCACTCCTCGATTCGGGTCGCTTCAACATCGACGCAATGTGGGGACCGCCGTGGGATCCGGCGTGGTTGCGTAACGATCCGTTCGTGTTCGCACCGCGACTTCGCGACAACGGCACCCGCGTGTGGGTCTTCGCAGGAAGCGGTCTGCCGGGCGGACTCGATCAGCCGCGTTCTCCGATCGACTACTTCAACACAGGTAACGCCATGGGACTCGAAGCTATCGCGCTGGCCAACAGTCGTGCGTTCCAGATCCGTATGGCGAGCCTCGGTGCGAACAACGTGACGTACGCATTCCCGGCAGTGGGAACCCATCAGTGGGGCTACTGGCAGGAACAGGCTCACATCATGGCGCCTGATCTGAGTGCAAATATCGGGTAAGGTCCCCGGCGAAGTCCCCGTTTTCCGGCCCGTTGTGAAAGTTCACGACGTTTACGGGCTGGTCAGCGGGGCTTTCACAGGCTAGTCTCAGTTTCTGATATCAGCCCCAGGCGGATCTGCGGCCTAAACGCCACAGTTTTGCTCTGGGGCTGATGGGTGGAATACCCTCCAGTTTTGCTTCACCACCGAATACCCCTTTGCTTACGGCCCGGCAGGGCCGAAGATGCCCTGTTGGCACGCCGGGCGCCGCAACATCGCGGAGACCTGCAGTAGACGAGAGAGAGCACGATTCATGCGATTTGCTGGCCTCAGCAGTAAAGCTAGGTGGGGTAAGCGCCTCATCGGCGTCGGCGCGGCAGCCCTGGTCCTCCCACTCACCGTCGGTGTCGTGGGTGGCGCAACCGCTCTCGCAGCACCGAGCGCAGTGGTTCACAAGGCCCCGTCCGGTGGACGCGAAGACCTGTTCGTCCCATCCGAGATGGGTCCGATCAAGGTTCAGGTCCAGTGGGCAGCGCGTGGCGGCGATGCCGCTCTCTACCTGCTCGACGGACTCCGCGCCCGCGACGACCGCAATGCATGGTCCTTCGAGACCAATGCGCAGGATCAGTTCGCCGGCGACAACGTCACGCTCGTCATGCCCGTCGGTGGGCAGGCCAGCTTCTACAGTGACTGGTACGCCGCGTCCAACCTCAACGGCCAGGAAGTCACTTACAAGTGGGAGACCTTCCTGACCGAGGATCTTCCGGCCTACCTGGAGAACTACGGCGTTTCGCGTAACAACAACGCTGTCGTCGGAATCTCGATGGGTGGCTCGGCTGCACTGACGCTCGCCGCTTACCACCGCGACCAGTTCAAGTTCGCCGGTTCGTTCTCCGGATACCTGAACATCTCGGCGCCCGGAATGCGTGAAGCAATCCGCGTGGCGATGCTCTCGCAGTCGTGGTTCAACGTCGACTCCATGTGGGGACCGCCCTGGAGCCCGGCGTGGCTTCGCAACGACCCGTTCGTCTTCGCTCCGAAGCTGAAGGGCTTGTCGCTGTACGTTTCGGCTGCCAGTGGTCTGCCCGGCGAGTTCGACAAGCCGCGTGCTCCGATCGACTTCTACAACACGGCAAACGGCATGGCTCTCGAAGCCCTGGCGCTCGCCAACAGCCGCGCATTCCAGGTCCGCCTGGCGACGCTCGGTATCCCGGCGACGTTCGACTTCCCGGCTAGCGGTATCCACGCGTGGCCGTACTGGTCCTCCGAGCTGTTCAAGGCCCGTGGCCAGATCCTCGAGGCTCTGAACGCCTGATCTCGAAGACGAGATCGAGTTCGTAGATTCGCACAAATGCCGTCCTGCACCAGTTGCAGGGCGGCATTTCTGCGTGTGCGGGGGCGAGCTGCCGGGGGAACCGATCAACAATTGCACCACCAGTCACAGCGAGCCTCGTGTGCTTCGGCGTAGTTCGCGTGTAGAAAGACATCGTCAGCAAGAACGAAGGAGAGTCATCATCATGCGCAGTGGGCTTGCTCGGTTCGGAGTAGCAGCGGCACTGGCCGTCGCCCTGGCATCGCCGTTCGGCGCTGCCGGCATTGCGCAAGCGACTCCGGTACCCGCGTCTCTGCCTGCGCAGACGCAGGCAACCTCCGGAGCTACCGTCACCGATGTCGATTGGCTTTCGGACCGTCGCGTGGCGCTCTGGATCACATCTCCGTCGATGGGCACTCCGATTCAGGTCCAGCTCCTGCTCGCGCGCGACTGGAACATCAACCCGCAGGCCGTGTTCCCGTCGGTGTACATGCTCGATGGTCTCCGAGCAACGGACACCGAGAACGGATGGACGCTCGAGACGGACATCGAGTCCTACTTCGCCGACAAGAACGTCAACGTCGTACTGCCGGTCGGTGGACAGTCCAGCTTCTATTCCGACTGGATCGACCAGGACCAGGGGAAGAACTATCAGTGGGAGACGTTCCTGACCAAGGAACTCCCGCCGATCCTCGAGAACGAGTGGCGCACCAACCAAACTCGTGGTGTCGTCGGCCTGTCCATGGGTGGCACGGCCGCAATGTTCCTCGCGGCACGCAACAAGGGTTTCTTCACATTCGCAGCGTCGCTCTCAGGCATTCTGACGACGACGTCTCTCGGCATGCCACAGGCGATTCAGTACGCGATGACCGACGCGGGCGGGTACAGCTCCAAGGCGATGTGGGGCGCGCCCACCAATGATCTGTGGGCTCAGCACGACCCATACCTGTTGGCCGATCAGCTCGAAGGCGTGAGTCTCTACGTATCGAGCGGAAACGGCGCAGCCGGCCCGTACGATCCGCCGTCGGGCATCCCCGGCGTCAGCTCGAACTACGCCGGTATGGGTCTGGAAATCCTCTCGCGCCTGACCTCACAGACATTTGCGACCAAACTGAACAAGCTCGGAATCCCCGCCCAGGTCAATTACCGGCCGTCGGGAACACATACGTGGGAGTACTGGCAGTTCGAGCTGCATCAGCTCTGGCCGCAGCTCGCCGGCGCCCTCGACGTCGATGTCGACAAGCCCGCATGCAACGCAGCCGGAGCGATCGGCAACGCGTCGGGTGCGAATTCCTGGCTAGGCGACTGCCTGACCCCGGAGTACAACGTCGCGGGCGGTCGCGCACAGGACTTCAGGTTCGGACGCGTCTTCTTCTCGCCCGACACCGGCGCTCAGGTAGTCGCAGGTGCCATCGGCGGCAACTACCAGGGCTCCGGCGGTCCTTCGGGCCCACTGGGCTTCCCGAAGACCGGTGAGTTCGGAACTCCCGACGGACGCGGACGCGGAAACGCATTCCAGAACGGAATGGTCTACTTCACGCCGCAGACCGGCGCGCACGCCGTGCGTGGCGCGATCCTCGACGAGTGGGCACGCCAGGGCTACGAGGGTGGCCCGTTGGGATACCCGGTACTCGACGAGGTGGCGACGCCATCGAAGCCGGGCGCGGTCCAGGGCTTCGAGATCGGCGCGATGTACTTCAGTCCCGAACTCGGTACCCACTCGGTGCAGGGCATGATCCTCGGCAAGTACGGCCAACTCGGATGGGAGAACGGCCCACTGGGCTTCCCGAAGACCAGCGAGCTCGGTCCGATCAAGGATGGCGGCCGGTTCAACGAGTTCGAGGGTGGCAACGTCTACTGGAGTCCGCTGACCGGTGCGTGGGCAATTCGCAACGGTGAGATCTTCGACGCTTGGAAGAGCGTCGGCTACGAAGGTGGCCGCTTGGGATATATCACCAGCGATCAGTTCGATATCGACGGTGGCGGCGTGCAACAGAACTTCCAGTTCGGCATCATCACTGTGAAGGATGGCAAGGTGACAATCGCGCCGTGATCGCAGCTCGAGAGGTTCGGGGTACCGCTTCAGGTTTCTCTCAGTGGAACTCTGTACCCTCACGCGTTGAACGATGCCGCTCGTGAATCATGCGCTTGTGAGGACTGGATTGAACATGCGAACGTCTCTGGCCCGAACCCTGTCGATGGGCGTTCTCGCCGTAGCTGCAGGTGGAATGTTGGTCGCCTGCGGAAGCGACGACTCCACCGCCACCGGGGTACCGACCACTACCACCGCCACCACTACGGCCGAATCCTCGACGACCTCGGCGACGACCTCGGCGAGCGAGTCGACGACCTCGGCCGCCGTGACGAGTCCCGGTGAGGCAGCGACGGCACCGCCGGAGCAGCCGCAGCCTGTACCCGAGGATTTCCCGGGTGCAACCCAGGCACCGATGGACGATCGAGGCCAAGCGTTTCTCGAAGAGTTGAAAAAGAGTGGGGTCACCCCGGCGGGCAACGGTGAGATCGCCATCTCGACGGCCACCTACATTTGTTCGGCGCAGTCGCAGGGTGTCGCACCGGACGAGATCTCGACGTTCGTGACAGCCAACGTGGGGGTCGAGGCCAGCGCGTCGGGCACGCAGATCACGGCCGAACAGGCAGGCGAGACCGCACAGCTCTACATCACCGCCGCGCAGAACACGATTTGTAAGGCCTGACGGTCTCGATGGCGAACCCGACGAAGAAAAAGAGGCGTCTGCTACCGAAGCTCCTTGCGGTAGCAGTCGTTCTCGGCCTGATCATCGTGGCCGCGTGGTATCTGCTTGCCGGAAGGCTGCCGGACACTGTGCCTTCCCCGGTGCCAGAGCCCGGCCCGGGTGAACAGACGTCGCAACCGGCGGATTGTGCCGATGTCTCGGTCATCGCCATTCCCGGTACCTGGGAATCTTCGGCGACCGACGATCCGTACAACCCGTCGGCCAATCCGTTGTCTTTGATGCTGAACGTGACTCGGCCGCTGCAGGAGCAGTTCGAGCCGGGGCGGGCCAGCGTGTACACGGTCCCGTACGTTGCGCAGTTCTCCAACCCGATCGCGTTCCCGCCCGACGGCCAGCAGTCGTACAACAACTCTCGTACCGAGGGTGCTGCGGCAGCGAAGGCCGAACTGACCCGCGTCAGCGAGCACTGCCCGCTGACGAGTTACATCCTGGCCGGTTTCTCGCAGGGTGCTGTCATCGCAGGCGACATTGCAGCCGAGATCGGTGCAGGCAACGGCCCGGTCGCAGCGGACAAGGTTCTGGGCGTGACTTTGATAGCGGACGGGCGCCGTGACGGCACCTCCGGGCAGGACATCGGACCGCCGGTCGACGGGGTCGGCGCCGAGGTTGCGCTCGGTGGTCTCGACTTTCCCGGCGTCACGATGACAGGGGCCCGCGCCGGCGGATTCGGTTCACTCGATTCGGTGGTCAATCAGATATGTGCGCCGGGCGATCTCATCTGTACTGCTCCGTCGGAAGGCTTGTCGCTGCGTAACATTCCGCAGAGCATCGGAATTCTCGTGGGGGCTGCAGGTAACCCGGTGCATGCGTCATACAACACCTTCGTGGTCGATGACAGCGGCACGACGTCGACGCAGTGGACTGCGCGGTGGGCGGCCGGTCTGATCGAGCAGGCGCCGGCGATTCCGCACTCCTGAGCGGAGGGGACGGGGCCCAGCGGAGGTGTCACAAGGTCCACTCCGCCCTCTGGGGAATAGGCACAAAGCTGGTCCTCGTGTACCCCGGCAGGTGTATTCCCGGGTAGTGAGCAGATAGAGTGGCCGCTTGGAGTAGGCGCAATCGGCGCTGGAATCTACGCGTACCCGCATCGAGGAGACCTATACATGTGTTCCGCCCAGGCCCCGGATCTACCCGCTGACGGGCAGATCAGGGCGCTTCGTCCGTTCCGCTTCGCAGCAGGCGGTGAGGGCAACGCCGAGGAGGGTGGAGCGCGCAAGTTCATCAAGCTGGCGCAGCTGGCCGAGGAGCTCGGCTACGACAGCTTCATGATCCCGGATCACCTCGGCAATCAGGTCGGCCCGATTGCGGCACTCGGCGCGCTCGCGGTGGCTACGGAGAAGATCCGTCTGGGCACCGCAGTTCTCGCGAACGGGTTCCGGCATCCGGCGATTCTGGCCAAGGACGCCGCGACCATCGACGTTCTCTCGGGTGGTCGCCTCGAGCTCGGGTTGGGCGCGGGCTGGATGCGGGACGAGTACGACAAGGCCGGCATCACCTACGACCGGCCGGGCGTCCGTATCGAGAAGCTCGAGGAGAGCCTTCAGATTCTCGATACTTTGCTTCGCGGAAAAGAATGCAATTTCGAGGGCAAACACTTCAAGATCACCGGCCTGAAGGGCAGTCCACGGCCACGTCAGGGACCGAGACCGCCGATCTGTGTCGGCGGCGGTGGCCCTCGTATGTTGGCACTGGCCGCAAAGTATGCCGACATCATCTCGGTCGTGCCGAGTTCGACGAAGGACGGCAAGCTTCGTCTGTCCGGTATGACGTTGGAGAAGACGATCGAACGAGTCGAGCTCATCCGTGAGGCAGCCGGAGAGCGCTTCGAGGAGATCGAACTGAACTGGGCGATCACGACCATCGTGGTCACGGACGATCGTGAGCAGATGGCCGAGATGGCGTTGGCTGCTCTCGACAACGGCTATCCGCCGAACGTCGACGTGGATGTGAAACTGAGTATCGAGGATATTTTGACCTCGCCGTACCTCGCGTTCGGAACGTACGAGGAAATTGCCGATCAGATCCGTAACGTTCGTGCGAAAACAACGATGTCCTATGTCGGGGTTTTCCCCACACAGATGGAAGCGTTCGCGCCGGTCATCGAGTTGCTGAAGGGTGAATGACCGGACGTTCGGTACTCGAATGGCGGGGCCGGCAGGCCCGGCCTTCCCGAGAACTACCAGCTAGTAATATTTCACGCTGTACTGCGTTTGCGTGAGTCGAGAAGAAATGTCGGGGCGCGGGCCGTTGCCCGATCGTGCAGAAGCAGCGGATTCCGCGGAGGAGAAGCGAACACATGAGCCATACATTCGATGAATACATCGATGAGAACGGCCACATCGTCATCGGCGAGGGTAAGACTCTCGTCCGACATGTCGAGGTGAACGTCGCAAAGAATGCCGACACGCTGGCATATCGATTCATGGACTATTCGACCGAACGCGACGGTGAAGCTCACGAGCTCACCTGGGCGCAGTTCGGACGTCGTCTACGCGCCGTGGCCGCTCGTCTGCAGCAGGTCACCTCTCCCGGTGACCGTGTCGCAATTCTGGCGCCGCAGGGGCTCGACTACGTCATCGCATTCTTCGCAGCCATCTACGCGGGGACCATCGCGGTTCCGCTCTTCGACCCGGACGAGCCGGGTCACTCCGACCGGCTGCATGCCGTGCTCGGGGACTGTGAGCCGACGGCCATCCTCACGGCAACCCAGTCCGCAGCAGGGGTTCGAGCGTTCTTCCGAGGACTGCCCGCTGCGCAGCGTCCGCGCATCATCGCCGTCGACGCCATTCCCGACAGCGTCGGCGAGACCTGGGTGGAACCGAACGCCAAGCTCGACGACATCGCGTATCTGCAGTACACCTCGGGTTCGACCCGTACCCCGGCAGGCGTCGAGATCACCCACCGCGCGGTCGGTGTCAACGCCCTGCAAATGGTGGACAGCATGGGGATCACCGTGGATTCACGCGGTGTCACCTGGCTGCCGATGTTCCACGACATGGGTTTGCTGACGGTCATCCTGCCCGCACTCGGCGGCCGGTACATCACCATCATGAGCCCGCGTGCGTTCGTGCAGCGCCCATGGCGCTGGATCAAGGAACTTGCCGCGGTCTCCGACGGTGCAGGCACGTTTGCGGCCGCTCCCAACTTCGCTTTCGAGCATGCCGCGCAGCGTGGGTTGCCGAAGAACGGCGAGCCACTCGATCTCTCCAATGTCATCGGACTCATCAACGGCAGCGAGCCGGTCACCACCTCGTCGATGAAGAAGTTCAACGAAGCATTCGGTCCGTACGGCCTCCCGAAGACGGCAATCAAGCCGTCGTACGGCATGGCGGAGGCGACGCTGTTCGTCTCCACCACCAATAATCTCGACGCGGCCAAGGTCGTGTACGTCGACCGGGTCGAGCTCAACGCGGGCAACTTCGTCGTCGTCGATCAGGATGCGGTCGGTGCCATTCCACAGGTTTCCACCGGTGAGGTTGCCCGAAGCCAGTGGGCAGCCATCGTGAACTCCGATACCGCGACCGAGGTCGCCGACGATCACGTCGGTGAGATCTGGCTGCACGGAGAGAACATCGGTGTGGGCTATTGGGGCCGCGAGCAGGAGACCATCGAGACTTTCCACAACAAGCTCGTCAATCGCATCCCAGAGGGATCGCATGCCGAGGGCGCAGCCGACGGCGCCAAGTGGATGCGTACCGGCGACTACGGCGTCTACCACGGCGGCGAGCTCTACATCACCGGTCGCGTCAAGGACCTCGTGATCGTCGACGGAAGAAATCATTACCCACAGGACATCGAATTCTCCGCGCAGGAGGCCAGTAAGGCCTTGCGTCCAGGATTCGTGGCGGCATTCTCGGTCCCACTGAACCAGCTGCCCGACGTCGTGTTCGAGTTCAGCGGCTCGGCCCTGACCAAGGACCCCGGCGACAGTTCGGAGCAGCTCGTTATCGTTGCCGAGCGTGCACCCGGTTCCGGTAAGGCAGACCCGGCGCCGATCGCAGACGAGGTTCGTACCGCGATTTCCACCCGCCACGGCGTGACGGTTCGTGACGTACTTCTGGTGCCTGCCGGTTCCATTCCGCGCACCTCGAGCGGCAAGATTGCTCGACGCGCATGCAAAGCCGCTTACATCGAGGGCACCTTGCGCGGCGGCTACCAGCAGAACGCTTTCCCCGACGTGGAACAACCGGACTGAGTGTCTTCCGGACGTTCTACAGAGACCACCTTTTCCAATGGACAGGTAGCTTGGTGAGTTGATGGCAAACCATGAGATCGATGCCGAACGAGTGACAGACAGCTCTGGGGCGGATATGACCGTGTCGCAGCTGCGTGAGTGGCTGCGCAACTGGGTCGCCGACGCAACGGGGCAGCCGGTGGCTCAGATTTCCGACGATCGGCCGATGGAAGAGTTCGGTCTCGCCTCTCGCGATGCCGTCGCACTCAGCGGTGATATCGAGGAACTCATGGGTGTCACGTTGACCGCTACGGTCGCGTACCAGCATCCGACGATCGCGTCGCTGGCCACCCGCATCATCGAGGGTGAACCCGATGTTCCCGACGAGGCCGCCGACGACGCGTATTACCTGCAGGGCAACGGGCCCGGTTCCTCGCACGACATCGCCATCGTCGGCGTCTCGACGCGTTTCCCGGGTGCAGGGCACACGCCCGAAGAGATGTGGACGATGCTCAGTGAGGGCCGCGACGGCATCACCGACCTCCCCGAGGGGCGGTGGCAGGAGTTCACCTCCGATCCGGTCATCAAGGCAGCTGTCGACGCGACCGTCACCAAAGGCGGCTACCTCGATGACGTCAAGACGTTCGACGCGGAGTTCTTCGCGATGTCGCCCAACGAGGTCGTCAATGTCGATCCACAGCAGCGGCTGGCGCTGGAGCTCACCTGGGAAGCCCTCGAGCATGCCCGTATCCCGGCCAGTTCCGTCAAGGGCTCGCAGGTCGGCGTCTTCATCGGTAGCTCGTCCAACGACTACCAGTTGCTCGCCGTCAGCGATCCGGCAGTTCACCCGTACGCATTGACCGGTACCTCGACGGCCATCGTCGCGAACCGAGTGTCGTACTTCTACGACTTCCGCGGACCGTCCATCGCGGTGGACACCGCGTGCTCGTCCGCGCTCGTGGCTGTACACCAGGCCGTTCGCAGTTTGCGCGACGGCGAATCCGATCTTGCTGTCGCCGGTGGCGTCAACATGTTGCTGGCACCGCCGATCACCGTCGGCTTCGGCCAGACGGGCGTTCTGGCGCCGGACGGCAAGATCAAGGCCTTCTCCTCCGACGCCAACGGCATGATTCGATCCGAGGGTGGCGGTCTCGTCGTTCTCAAGCGGGTCGAGGACGCCGAGCGCGACGGTGACGACATTCTTGCGGTCATCGCCGGTTCGGCGATCAATTCGGACGGTCGCTCCAACGGGCTTCTCGCGCCGAGCCCCGACGCCCAGGCGGACGCTCTTCGCTTCGCCTATCGTGATGCCGGCATCAACCCGTCCGGTGTCGACTACATCGAGGCGCACGGCACCGGCACCATTCTCGGCGATCCCATCGAAGCGGATGCGCTCGGACGCGTCGTCGGCCGGGGTCGTAGCGAGGACAAGCCTGTGCTGCTCGGTTCGGCGAAGACGAACTTCGGACACCTCGAATCCGCTGCGGGTGCAGCAGGTTTGATCAAGGTTGTCCTAGCGCTACAGCACAACCGGTTGCCTGCGTCGTTGAACTACGCGGGCCCCAACCCCTACATCGACTTCGACAAGGCGCATCTGAAGGTCGTGTCCGAGGGAGCCGAGTGGCCGAGATACACCGGCAAGGCCGTCGCCGGTATCTCCGGTTTCGGCTTCGGCGGCACCAACGCGCACGTCGTGGTGACGGAATACGTCAAGGCCGTTCCCGAAGCTCTCGGCACGGAAGATGTACCGGTAGAAGCTGATACGCGCCTCCTGGTATCGGACGTCGAGACGACGGATCCCGTTGCCGAAGCCGAGCAGATTCTCGAGGAGTCCGTTCCGCAGACCGTCGTGCTGGCAGTCTCGGCCGCACTGCCCTCCAGGCGTAAGCGTGCAGCCTCGGAACTGGCCGACTGGCTCGAGACCGAAGCCGGCAGCACCACCCCGCTCGCCGATGTCGGACGGGCACTCGCCAAACGGAACCACGGTCGTTCTCGTGCAGTCGTTCTCGCGTCGACGCACGCAGAAGCCATCACCGGATTGCGTGCCATCGCGTCCGGGAAGCCAGGGCAGGGCGTGTTCTCCGCGGATTCGCCTGCGTCCAATGGGGCAGTCTGGGTGTTCTCCGGGTTCGGCTCACAGCATCGCAAGATGGCAAATGCGCTGTACCGCAACAACACCACGTTCGCCGCTGCGGTCGACGAGGTCGACGAACTGCTGCTCGACGAGGCCGGTTACTCCATCAAGGAGATCATTCTCGACGATTCACAGAACTACGAGTTCGAGAACTCGCAGGTCGCCATCTTCGTCATTCAGGTTGCTTTGGCGGCAACGCTGCGTGCCCATGGCGCCGAACCTTCTGCCGTCATCGGACATTCGATGGGTGAGGTCGCTGCGGCATACGTCGTGGGCGGGCTGAACCTCGAAGATGCGGTTCGCATCATCTACGCGCGCTCACGACTGCTCGCGGAAGGCCAGGAAGGTCTCGGTGCGGCCTCGCAGGGCGCAATGGCACTCGTGGAATACACGCCGGAAGAGGTCACTGCGCTCACCGACCAGTTCCCCGACGTCGAGCCATGCGTCTATGCGGCTCCGACACATACGACGGTCGGCGGACCACGCGGACAGGTCGAGGCACTCGTCGAGATGGCCGAGGCCGCTGGCAAGATGGCCCGCATACTCGATGTGAAGGGTGCAGGCCACACCGCTGCGGTCGACCCTCTCCTCGGTGAACTGGCCGCAGAGTTGGCAGGCATCGAGCCCGGAAAACTTCGTGCCGGTGTCTACTCCTCGGTCGACAAGCAGGCGCACTATCGCGCCGGCCACGAGCCGATCCACGGTGTGGAGTACTGGACCAAGGGCATGCGAAACCCCGTCTACTTCACGCAGGCAGTCAACGTCGCTGTCGGCGACGGTCACACCACGTTCGTCGAGTTGGCTCCCAATCCTGTCGCGCTGATGTCGATCGCGGCGACGGCATGGGCTGCCGGAGTTGCCGATTCGACGTTGATCCCGACGCTCAAGCGCAAGGAAGACGAGTCGGAGACGTTGCTCGCAGCGCTCGCACAACTGTACGTCCACGGTCACGCACTCGACGTGACGACGCTGTTCGACGATGGCGACTACGCGGCCATCCCGCGTACGTCCTACCTGCGTAAAGAGTTCTGGCTCGACTCGCGTGTCAACTCGAGCGGCAACTCCCATGTTCCCGGTTCCCGGGTTGCGCTGCCGGACGGTCGGCACGTATGGGAGGTGCAGGCCTCGGCTCTCGGAAGTTTCGACGAACTGGTGAAGGCAGCAGCCTCGCAAGTTCTTTCGAGCGTCGAACTCGGATACTCGGTGTCACACGCGGCAGTCCCCAAAGCAGGAACCGTCGTCACGACAGTGACCTCACACCTCGGTGGCGCGTCCGTTCAGGTGCACGCCCATCAGGGATCTGCGTTCACTCTGCTGCACGAGGCCGTCGTCACTTCCGGGGATCCGTTGCCGGAACCCGTTGTGACTGTGGCGCAGTCGTCTACCTCGCCGATGGAAGAGTTGCCGGAGGTCGTCGAGACGTTCGGTGATCGCTGGGACGCGAACGGTAGCCAGAAGCTCGAAGACCGGTTGGCGATCATCGTCGCCGAGTCGATGGGTTATGCCCCCGAGGACCTTCCACCGGAGGTGCCGCTGATCGAACTCGGGCTCGACTCGCTGAGTGCGGTGCGTATCAAGAACCGCGTCGAATACGAATTCGACATACCCACCGTGCAATTGCAGGCTGTGCGCGATGCCAACCTGCTCGAGGTCGAGAAGTACCTGCGTTACGCGCTGGAGAATCGTGAAGAGGTCGCGGCGCTCGCCGAGCAACAGGCCGCGGAGAAGGAGGCCGAGGCTCGTGACTCGGTCTCCCCGGCCGCGCCCGTCGAATCTGCTCCCGACACGATCCCTGCTGTAGCGCAGACCGATTCGATGTCGGACCTGGGCGGCAAAGAAGGGTTCGCCGAGGCTGCAGGCTCCGACGTTCCGCCCCGCGACAACGCCGAGCGGATGACGTTCGCGACGTGGGCAGTGGTGACGAAGGAGTCCGCCAAGGGCATCTTCAACACGTTGCCGATCCTCGACGACGAGGTGGCCGAAAAGCTGGCGGCCCGATTGACCGAGCGGGCCGGCGGCGAAGTCACCTTCGACGACGTCCTCGACTCGGAGACCATCGAGCAGCTGGCCGAGAAGGTGCGCCCACACCTCGAGGGCGGCGAAATCGACGGAGTGGTACGCAATTTGCGCGCCCGCCCCGAAGGTTCCACGGCCACACCGGTGTTCGCATTCCACTCGGCGGGCAGCTCCACGGTCGCCTACGAGCCGCTGCTCCGGAAGCTTCCCGCGGGTACCCCGATGTACGGACTCGAACGCGTCGAAGGCCCGATCTCCGTGCGTGCCGCAGAATATGTGCCGCTCATCCGTGCAATCCAGCCGGAAGGTCCCTACGTATTCGTCGGATGGTCGCTCGGCGGCATCCTTGCGTACGAAGTTGCCAGGCAAATGGAAGAACAGGGCATCGAGGTGGCCTACGTCGGTCTGCTCGACACGGTGATGCCAGGATCGGAAATTCCGGACACTCGCGCCGAGGTGCGCAAGCGCTGGGAGCGGTACGCGGCATTCGCCAAGAAGACCTACGACGTCGACTACCCGATCCCGTACGACAAGCTGGTAGAGGCCGACGACGAAGGCCAGATCCGCATCATCACCGATCTCGTCAAGCTCAGCGGTGCGAAGATCCCCGGTGGCATCATCGAGCATCAACGCACTTCCTGGCTGGACAACCGTGCCATCCAGACAGCAGAACTGAAGCCGTACAGCGGACCCGTGACGCTGTACATGGCCGACAAGTACCACGACGATGCCATTGCGTTGGAGCCCGCCTACGCCACCCGTGAAGCCCACGGTGGGTGGGGGCCGACGGTTGTGAAGAACCTCGAGATCGTCGAGATCGGAGGCGATCACCTTGCGATCGTCGACGAGCCGTACATTGGCAGAATTGCGGCACACATGACGAAGAAGCTCGAAGAAATCGAGTCAGGAGCTAAGCCTTGAGTGGTACCACCGCCGAAAAGTTGGCCGATCTGCGTGCCAACCTCGAACTCGCCAAGGAGCCGGCAGGTGAGATAGGTATCGCCAAGCGGGCAAAGAAGGGCATCCCGAGCGCTCGACAACGCGTGGACTCGCTACTGGACCCGGGCAGCTTCATCGAGATCGGTGCACTGGTCAAGGCTCCGAACGATCCCACCGCGCTGTACAGCGACGGCGTGGTCACCGGGCACGGCACCATCGACGGGCGACCGGTTGCCGTGTTCTCCCACGATCAGACCGTCTTCGGCGGCACCGTCGGCGAGATGTTCGGCCGCAAGGTTGCGGGCATCATGGACTTCGCGATCAAGGTCGGTTGCCCGGTCATCGGAATCAACGACTCCGGCGGCGCGCGCGTGCAGGATGCCGTCACCTCTCTCGCGTGGTACGCCGAGCTCGGCCGTCGGCACGAGCCGTTGTCCGGCATGTGCCCGCAGGTATCGATCATCCTCGGCAAGTGTGCAGGCGGCGCCGTCTACGCACCCATCAACACCGATGTCGTCGTCGCCACCGAAGAGGCGTACATGTTCGTCACCGGGCCGGACGTCATCAAGTCCGTCACCGGAGAGGATGTCAGCCTCGACGAACTCGGAAGTGCACGCAAGCAGGCCGAATACGGCAACGTCCACCACGTTGCCGTGGACGAAGAAGCAGCTTTCGCCTGGGTACGGAACTACCTGAGCTACATGCCGTCGAGCTGCCAGGAAGACCCGCCCGTAGTCAATCCGGGTATCGAGCCCGAGATCACCGAGTCGGACCTGTTACTGGACAAGGTCATGCCCGACGCCGACAACGCCGGCTACGACATGCACGACATCATCCTTCGCATGTTCGACGACGGCGAATTCCACGAGATGTCCACGGGCATCGCACCGAACGTCATCACCGGACTCACCCGCGTCGACGGCAAATCGGTCGGCGTCGTCGCCAATCAGCCGATGTTCCTGTCCGGAGCACTCGACGCCGACGGCTCGGACAAAGCAGCACGCTTCATCCGGATTTGCGACGCATACAACATCCCGCTCGTCTTCATCGTCGACACCCCAGGCTTCCTGCCCGGCGTCGACCAGGAGAAAGTCGGCGTCATCAAGCGCGGCGGACGATTCCTGTTCTCCTACATCGAAGCATCGGTTCCCAAGGTCACCGTCGTGGTTCGCAAAGCCTACGGTGGTGGCTACGCAGTCATGGGCTGCAAGCAATTGGGTGCGGACATCAACTTCGCCTGGCCCACCGGCCGTATCGCCGTCATGGGCGCAGAGGGTGCCGTCAACATCATCGGCCGCAAACAACTCGCCGCGGCAGGAGACAACGCCCCGGCAGTGCGAGCGCAGCTCATCAACTTCTACAACGAGCACGTCGCAACGCCATGGGTCGCAGCCGAACGCGGTTACATCGATGCCGTCATCGAACCGTCCCAGACGCGCCTCGAACTACGCAAAGCACTCAAGTTGCTCGAGAACAAAGAGGTGTTCAAGAATCCGCGGAAGCATCATCTGCTTCCTATCTAATTTTTTCGCTGGGTCGCTCCGCACTTTCGCTTGAATGGTCCATTCATACGATCAGTTAGCTTGGGTGCGCCATTCATGCTTGGGCGGTGTGCACGGGTGGGCGCGGGCGGGTGCGGTTGTGGTGTCCGCACTTTCGCTTGAATGGTCCATTCATACGATCAGTTAGCTTGGGTGCGCCATTCATACTTGGGCGATGTGCACAGGTGGCCGCGGGCGGGCAAGTGCACGGGCGTAGCCGGCGCGAAGGTCGTCCAGTACCCCTGACGGATCGTCTCTGATCTGCTTCGGCAGGTGCGCCACCACGATGATTCCGATTCTTTCCATGTCCGCTCGACGTCTCAGAGTCTTGGCATGGTCGGCTGGGCTCAGATGATGGGCGAACGAGTCTATCTGCCAACCGAACCCGACAGAATCTATCCAGCCGTCGGGTCGTCCGAGGATTCTGCCGTCGGCGTCGAGGATGTCGCGGTTGTGGACCATTTTCGGAAGGCCAGAGGTGACGTAGAGCCTCTGAGCCTGAACCTCGGCAACGGAATGCGCATCGTCGGCGAGCTCGCTCGCCGCTGCCCAACCGACAGCGCCGTGACGTCGGGGGCCCTCCCTGAGTTCGCGGACTATCTCGTCGAGATCGGCCGCACCGCGTTGTACAGCTTCCGCGAACAGGCGAGTGCAGGCGCCGGTATTTCGCAGTGCACGCGCGCTGTCGACGAGCGCACGCGGTAGCGGCGCCACGGCCAAGCGACCACGATGCAGTGGTTTCGGTAGTCGGTGAGTCCGCTCGACACGTACGAACGACGACGATGCTCGACGCATGGTCGCCGGAACGAGGATGTGGACGTCGCCGCCGACACGGTCGAAGCCGTGCTGCATGACGGCGGTTCCGCCGGTGAGCATGCTCTGTTCGCCGCCGTACAGCAAGGCGGCAGATTGTTGTTGTAGAAGCGTGGGACTGCCGTTGTGCAACAGGATGATTCCCGGCAGTATCCGACGCCATTTGCCGCCGTCGGAAGTTCGCAGAGTAATGGACCCGTCCGACACTCCGCATTGTCGAAGTGCCCGACGGGTGATGACGCCATTGAGTGATGCGCCGTCCAGGATGTATCGGTTCGTTGCCCAGCTACCGCGTTTCATGGAGGGAAGCTTGCAGGCTTCGCGACAGTCGAACGCCCTACGACCAGGGCAGGCCGGAAGCGTGTTGACGCGGGGCTCGACTGTGGACAACTCTGCGAAATTGCCGAGGCTAGGCGTCGGAATGTCAGTGCCATGCGCTATATGGGCCGGCGCGACACCGCCCTGATGTTCGGGCAACCGCCGTCGCGCATTGCTTGAATGGCGCCCCGAAGCTATCTGATCGTATGAGTGGACCATTGAAGCGGGTGGTGGGGCCCGACTCGAACCGGCCCAATAGCCGTCGCGCATTGCTTGAATGGTGCCCCGAAGTTATCTGATCGTATGAGTGGACCATTGAAGCGGGCGGGAGAAGCCCCACCCACCCCAACGGTGAAACCTACTTGTCGAACACCCGCAGATTCCCGGGAGTCCAGAGGCCCGACCTGGTGACCTCGGAGGTGTCGATGGTCGGTGGGACTGCCTGTGGGTAGTACTGGTCGTAGCGTTCGAGGGAGCCCCAGTCGCGGGCCCAGTCGCGGTCCAGGTAGGTGGGAACGGTGACGGGCTTGGCGAGGAGTTCGGCCCAGCCGAGGGGGCCGCCGTTGTCCCCGGACTGCCAGGTGTCGGTGGAGCTGACGGCCAGTGCGCGGTCGGGGAGGATGCGGTAGTTCGGTACTTCGGCGACGCCGTATCGGTGGTCGAAGGGGCGCTGGCATGGGAATTGGAGTCCGACGGCCCAGTCGAGGAGGACGGGTTGTTCGCTGCCGATGAGGCTGTTGAGCGTTTCGAGCTGCGGTACTCGCGGCGGGGTGAACGCGAACCATTGGTCGCCGGTGAGGTTGGGGTCGTTGGCCACGATGCGTACGGCGTCGGCGCCTTCGGGTAGGTCCGCGATGGGGATGCGGAGGTTGCGCCACGACGGTGCGGGTCCGATGTCGCGGGGCAGGTAGGTGCCTTGGACGTCGATCGTTCCGTCGGGTTGGCGCGCGCCGTACTCCACGAGGAGGGACTGCCCGTAGGTCAGTGCGCCGGTGTCGTCGAACGACAGGATGCGTCCGGCGGCGGAGATGACGATCAGTGGTGCGGTGTCGGACCTTTCGGGGAGTGCGTACCAGCTCGACGTCGCCGACGCGGGTTCCTGGATTCCGGGTTGGTAGGAGCCGAGGACCGGGGTGGTGGCGGGGTCGAGTCCGAAGGGGAGTGCGGCGGTGGATCCGTTGATGCCGCGGGCGCCGATGCCGCCTCCGGTTCCGGAGCTCTGGCCCTCTTCGAAGGCCGGTCCGACGCTCTGCTGGTCGGTATTGCCTTGTCCTGGTTTGACTTCCACGGCGTCGGCGCTGAGGTCGGTGGGAATGCCGTTGGCAGTGAAGTTGGAGGGGTCTTCGCCACCGAGGGGGCCGGTTTCGGGGTCGAAGCCGGCGGGGATCGGGTCGAGGACTCCGGCGTTGGGATCCGATTCGACGAGAACGTCGGTGGCCAAACCGCAACTTTTTCCGGTCAGTGATTCGATATTGGATCGCGCCAGTGAGTATGCGGGGTACTGCGATACGGCTCCCTTGACGAGGGAGAGTACTTCGAAGAGAACCATGAGTCCGGCGACGACGGTGAGCGGCGCTGCGGCGAATTTCTTGATGCGTCTGCCGCGTTCGCTGGTGGCTCGTGGTTGCGGTGGCGCGTATCCCTCCCTGAGGTACTGCCAGGCGGCGAGAGCCAAGGCGAGCGCGAACAGGACGAGGAACAGTGTTCCGGATTCGTTGCCGGCGAGGGACACGGTCTTGTCGAACCATGGGACGCCGTAGCTCGAGACGTACCAGTAACCGTTGATGCCCGAGAATGCCAGTGCGAGAACGAACATCAGCCCGGCGAGGAAGATCGTGCGATTTCTTCGCGATCGGAGTGCGCTTGCCGAGATTGCGACGGCTGTCAGCGCCGCGAGGCTACCGGCGATGCCCGCGTAGGAACCGAAGTGGTGTGTCCACTTGGTCGGGTTGAACATCATGAAGAAGATGGTTCCGAATACGACTCCGATGAGGCGCCATGCGGGTCCATTGGCGATGCCGGGGACGCGTCGACGTCGCAGCAGGATGAACAGTGTCGAGAACAGGCACAGCAGCATCACCAGGAACGCGAATCGGCGTGCGACGGAACCGTCTACGGTCTGAACGAACAGGTAGTAGTAGCGCAGGAAGTCCTGGTACCACGCCTCGCTCGGGCCGATGGCTGTGCGGACTCGGGTGGATTCGATGACGGTGGCGAAGGTCTGGTCGGCGAAGACGACGACGAGAACGAGGAATCCTGCTGCCGCCAGTGGCGCGACGAGTGCCAACGTACCGACTTGGCGATGACGTCGAACGACGATGCGAGCCATGGGCCGTGCGCCTGCCAACAGTGCAGCGACACACATCAATCCGGTAGGTGCGGCAGCGAGTGTGAATGCGCCGATCAAGAAGGCGGCGGCCGCGGGTAGCAGTCGTCCGGTTGCGATGGAGCGTTCGATCGAGCACCAGGTGAGCAGCGCACCGACGGCGACGATCGGCTCCGGGCGCAGTCCGTTGTTGTACGGCAACCAGAACGCGAGGAACACCAGACCACCGGTCCACAGTGCGACGTTCGATTTGCGTACCGCGCGACCCAGGCGCGGAACGACCTCGCGGCTGATGACCATCCAGCACAGGATTCCGGCGATCAATGCGGGTAGGCGGATCCAGGGGCTGGCCGTGGACACCTTGGCGAACAGTGCGAGGACGTCGTAGTACCAGCCGAACGGCGCCTCGGGGACGCCGAACCACCGGAAGTAGTTGGCCATGTAGCCGGACTTCTCGGCCGCACGGGCCATGGTCAGCAGGTAGCCGTCGTCGGAGGTATTTGCTCCGACGAAGTGCCAGCCGATCAAGACTCCGATGACCGTGACGTCGATGCCGGTGAACTTCCACCAGTTCGACGGGAAGAAGCGGCGGTGACCGCGGCCGTCGATGCCGTCGAGTCGCCCGAGCGCGCCCACGGCGAGGATGGTGCAGACGACCGCCAGGATCATCGCGAGCAGTTTGAGAATCGTCGGGCTGGAGGAGAACCGCGAGTCGACGTCGATCGTCGCCGACAGTCCTGCAGGGGCGGCGCCGGAGAGGTCGGTGAAGATTCCGACGACCTGGGGACGTAAGTCGCCGTCGAGACGTCCGGAGCGCGGATTGCCCTGCTTGTCGGACAGGCCGGTGAACTCGGCCGTCGTCGAGTCGATGTTCGAGGTGATCTCGATGGAGCCACATGCGGCGCCCTGGACGTCCGCACGAGGTGCTGTGGCGACGACGACGTTGCGGTCCAAGACGTCGACGGACGTCTCGCTGACACGCACGAAGAGGCTGTTGAGCGCTGCCCCCTCACCTTGCGGCGGTGCGGTAGCCAGCAGGAGGCCACCCGACGGCGGTAGCTGTGCGACGGCGCTGCACGGGATGCTCGCGGTGAAGGCGATGGGAGCCTGTGACACGAGCGGCGCGTCGATGTCCTGCAGAGAACCGGCCTCGGGCCAGTTGATCGTCGAGGTGGTCTGCACGACCGGAAGAAATGGGGTCAGGACCGCGAGAAATGCGCCGAGCAGCCCGGTGATGATGGCAACCAGGCGCGTGGTGCGCACCTGGGATCGAAGATCGACAGCAGAGCCCTTCCTCGGTGAGGCGGAGGGCACGGCGGAAGAATCTGTCACGGCGTCGGGCACGGTTGACGATGGTATGCGAGCGCTATCGGTTCACCACATTCGCATGGTGAAAGAACCGGGAAGATACCCGTTTCATTCGACCCTGATCGGACCCTCCGACTCCCATCCGCTGCGTGTCACGGTCTCGACAGTCAGCTCTGCGGGCGTGGCGGACGGATCGAGTGGGCTGAACCGTTCGAGTGAACCCCAGTCGCGGTCGAGGTCGTCGCGCAGATAGGTCGGGACGACTTCGGCGGAGAGTACGAGTTGTTGCCAGCCGAGCGGGCCTCCACCGAAAGCGTCCATGACGGGACTGTGCGCGGCCGCACCGCTGCGATCCGGCAGTATCCGGTACTCGGGGAGTTCTGCGACGCCGTCTTTGTGGTCGAACGGGCGTTGGCACGGGAATCCGAGTGCGACGGTCCAGTCGAGCATCACCGGTGTTTCGGACCCGATGACGTCGACGAGCGGGACTGTGCGCGGTATGCGCGGGGGTGTCACGGCGAGCCATTGGTCGGAGGAGATGTCGGAGTCGGTCGCGACGAGTCGGACCCGATCGGCATTCTCGGGAATCTCGGACAAGGGCACGCGGAGATTGCGCCATGACGGCTGCGGTCCGACGTCGATCGGAGTGACTCGACCGAGAACCTGATCGCCGGCGGCATACTCCACTTCGAGAGGCTGGCCGGATGCGACGATGCCGTCGGAGTCGACGGATCTGATTCGGCCGGCTGCGCTGATGGCAAGGAAATCGCCGTCGGGCACCGCGGGGAGTGAGAACCACTCGGTGGTGAGGGTTGCGGGCTCCGATGTGTCCGCGCCGTAGCTGCCGAGGATGGGAGTGCGCGAGGGGTCCAGACCGAAAGGCAGTGCGACGGAGCTTCCGTTGATGCCGGTGCCCTCGGTTGTGCCGCCTTCGGTGCCTGACGATCCGGAGGAGTTCGACGTCGGCTGATCGGTTGTCGTGTCGTCGCTGAACCCGCGTGTGCTCTCTTGCGATACGTCTTCTTCATCGGCGGTGAGGTCGGTCGGGACACCGTCGGGTGCGAAGCCCGAGGTGCCCTCACCTGCGAGGGAATCTGCGAGGGTGGAACCGATCGGCGTCAGCATCGCCTCATTGGGATCCTGTTCCACCAGTACGTCGTTGGCCAGGCTGCAGGAATTTCCGGCCAGTGCGTTCAGGTTCGAGCGCGCTACCGAGTAGGCCGGATACTGTGCGACTGCACCTTTGACGAACGACGCGAGTTCGAACAGCACGATGAAGGCGGACATGACCGTCAGCGCGGAGACTCCGAAGCGCGCGGACCTGGCAGTGGCACGGTAGGGCGCGCGTAAATGCTGCCATCCGGCGTACAACAGTGCGAGAACTGTCAGTCCGAGGAAAATGGTCGAGAAGCCTTTTCCGAGGATCATCGGAGGCTTGTCGAACCACGGGATGCCGTAACTCGAGACGTACCACCAGCCGTTGGAACCGGTGAACGCGAGGGCCGTCAGAAACAGCACGGCTGCGGTGAACAGAGTCCGGTTTCGTGGGTTGTCGCGTGTGGCCGATGCTACGGCGATCGCTGCAACGGCGGCGAGTGACGCGGCCAGACCGGCGTACACACCGAAGTGGTGGGTCCACTTGGTCGGGGTGAACATCATGAGAGCCAGCGCGCCGATCACGATGCCGACGATCCGACGCGAGGGCCCTAGTGCCACACCGGGAATGCGGCCGTTTCGACGCAGCATCACCACGATCGTGGTGATGACGCACAAGATCATCGCGAAGACAGCGAATCTTCGTGCGAGTGAACCGTCCGGTGTGATCTCCATGAGCGAGTCCCAGCGGGTGCGCTCTTCGAACCACGGAACGTTCGGGCCCACAGCGGCACGTGCCCGCGTTGCTTCGAGGACCGTCGAGAGGGTTTGGTCGGCGAAGATCGCGGCGACGATTACTACACCCGACGCGAGGATCGGTAGCAGCACCGGGAACCAGCCGACCTGACGAGCACGCGAGATGAGAACGCGGACGAGCGGTCTGCCTCCGGCCAGCAGGGCCGCGACGCAGATGAGTCCAGTGGGTCCGGCAGCGAGCGAGAACGCTGCGATGAGCACGGCGACGGCTGCGGGAAGCAACCTGCCCGTCGCGATGGCACGTTCGATCGAGCACCAGGTCAACAGGGCGCCGAGGGCAATGACGGGCTCGGGGCGAAGACCGTTGTCGTATGGGAGCCAGAACGCCAGAAAAACGAGACCAGCGGTCCAGATCGCGACCTTGTCGGAGCGCACTGCGCGACCGAGGCGCGGAATCACCTCGCGGCTGATGACTGCCCAACACAGCAGCCCGGCGATCAGCGCAGGCAGTCGCATCCACGGACTGGCCGTGGACACCTTGGCGAATGCAGCGAGCATGTCGTAGTACGGCATGCCGAACGGAGCCTCTGGGACACCGAACCAGCGATAGTAGTTGGCCATGTAGCCGGCGTGTTCGGACACTCGCGCCATCGTGAGCAGGTAGCCGTCGTCCGAGGTATTGGCGCCGATGAAATGCCAGACCAGCAGCACTCCGGCGACCACCCCGTCGACGACCGTGATGCGCAACCAATGCGAGGGGAAGAAACGGCGTCCGCGGCGCCCGTCCCGCAGGTCCAGTCGGTGCAGCGCGATCAGCGAGATGATCGTGAAGACGACTGCGGCGGCCATCGCGAGTTTTTTGAGAAGCGTTGGGGTGGAGGAGAATCGCGAGTCGATCTGGATATCGACACTCAAATCGGCAGGCGCAGTCCCCTGCAATTCAGTGAAGACGCCGACGGTCTGCGGGCGCACGTCGCCGTCGATCTCGCCTGTTGCATCGGTGCCCGGTGCCGACGCGGTGGACCCAGTGTTCGTCGAGCTGATGTCGACCGACGAGCAGGACGCCAGCTGGGCGTTGGTGAGAGTGAGCAGGACGCGCTCGCGCAGCACGGCCTGCATGCCGCCTTCGGTGCGGGTGACGACGAGTCCGACGCCTTGCGCGTCTGGGGCGCTGGGCGCGGTGGTGGAGAGAACGAGTGTGCCGGGCGGTGCGTTCTCGATCACGGCGCATGGAATCGACGCATCCAAAGACAGCGGTGTGTAGGAAATCAACGGTGCTTCGACGGAGGTCAGCGTCCCGTTCTGCGGCCAGCTGATCGACGCCGAATCCTGGGTGACCGGCAACAGCGGTGTCAGGACCGCCGCGAGCACGGCGATCACGCCGGCGACGACGGCAACGACTCCGGCGGAGATGCGTGGCGACGATTTCCGAGAAGTCGGGTTCGGTGCGGTGGCTGCGGCGGTGGACACGATTGCCCATGCTATTGCACCATCACACCGCCACTGGTTTCGTGCAGGTCAGGGTGTGAGCGCACGCACGTCCCAGACCCATACCCCACCGTGGAACTGGGCTTGGGTGCCCAGGAGAGTATCGACGGTCGCACGCAATGCCCTGTTGTTCTTTCCCGGCGGAAGCACGACTACGTCGGCGTTCCAGTAGTCCAGATCTTCGATGGCCTGTTTCTTCTGCTCGGCGGTGATGTCAGGGACCGTGCCGGAGTTCTGTACCGAACCCAGCAGAAGTGCGGTCCTTCGGTCGACGGCACCGTATTTCGCCTTCTTGTCCACGTGCTCGCTCGGTCCGACGAAGTAGCCCGCGGCCAGCGGGAAGCCCATCCCGGCGTCGATCTGCCACAGCAGCGGACGGGCGTCCTCGGGTCGAGGTAGCGGGACGGTGACGATCGAACCGCCGTCGAGGTAGTCCCGCCATTCGCCGTCGGCGAAGAATGCCGGCGTCGGGGTTCTCTCCACCGCCTGCAACGGCATCGGGAACAACGGGACGAGAGCGAGCGCCAACGCGATCGACCACAGGCCCGGTAGGGGGCGAAGTCCGCGTCCGAATGCCTTGTCGGTGGCCAATACCAGGATCAGCGCGAGTGCGGGCACCGCGCCGAGGACGAATCGAGTTTCCAACACGGATTCGACGAGCGGGGCCTCCGCGAACCACTTCCACGGAAGTTCGATTCCGGTGTCGTTCTTGCCGATGTACAGCGAGGTTCCGAGTGAAAGGACGCCCATGACGATCGTGGTCGCGGCAGCTGCTCGCACTCGGGCGTCGCGCCACATCCACACCGTCGCGCCGAGACACAGTACGAGCAACGGCCAACCGAGATAGGCGTTCTCCTCGGTGGCATTGATGCGCACGTCCTGGCCTGGCGTCACCTTTCCGCCGATGGACTGCGTCGGGAACTGGAAGAGGGCTTTGGCGTCGTTGCCCATGTTGCCGTGCTCGATGAACGAGTAACTTTGCGGACCGAAGAACTGCCACCACAGCGGAACAGCAACGAGTGCGACGGCGATGACGGCTGCGACCGGCAGGCTCTTGGCCGCGTTGGCGACCGCCGACACGATGCTTCGAGGGTTGCCGAGGTAGAAAACGGCGACGAAGATTCCGAACGAGATCGCGAAGATCAGCAATGGTTCTTCGCCGAGCAAGATCTGCAGCGCAACGACGAGTCCGAGGGCGATCGTCCGCTTTGCCGTCGGGCCGTCGTGCGCGATGCGGATGACCATCGAGGCAATCACCGGCAGCAGGAACAGGACGACGAAGTTCGGATGACCGTTGGCGTGCGAGACCATGGCAGGGGCGAAGCCGCAGAGTGCACCGCCCAAGGCGGATGCGCCGCGCGATGCGCCCAATCTGCGCGCAAACAACCAATACCAGGCATAGGCCGTACCGGCGAGACCGACGGTGAGCCCGATCGTCCAGGTCACCGTCGGGCCGAACAACAAAGTGATCGGCGCCAATGGGATCGACAAACCGAACATCGCGGTGTTCGCCATCATGTTGACGCCCGCGGGGTAATTCTGCAGATCACTCCACAGCGGGTTGTCGAGATGGGCGACCGAGTGCGCGGCGACGGAGAGGAACCACTCCCACATGGCCTGATCCTGGCCACTGTTGTAGAGGTATCCATTGCTGAGGTTGCGCCATTGCCCCTGCATGACGAACAGTGCGAGGACCGCGAACAACGAGGCAGAAGCCACGTCGGCGCGGTCCACGCGCGAGATCAGCACAGTGCGCACACGCGTCGAGATCGACCCGCGTTTCGACGCGGGGGCAGTCTGCGGCTGCTCGAGCACGGTCCGATCGGTGTTTGTCATCGCGCTGCACGTTACGTGAACGTTATGTGATTCTTCTAGGTGTTGCGGGTGACCAGGGCAAACGGACCGATGTCGGTGACGGTGAATCGTTGATCCTCGAACAACGATTCGTCGAAAGTGACGGTGTAGCGGCGCACGTTCGGATCGTTCGGGTACACGTCCTCGGCCAATCGCAGGGTGTAACCCTCTGCCCCGCGTCGGAACAGGAACGCATCCGGCGCGGCCCATGCACTTCCGTCCATGGCCGCGAGCAGTTCGTCCGGAGTCTCGAGCGTCGCCCAGTCGGCGATAGCTGCAGCGCGCTCGTCGAACTGGGCGAGCGGATTCGCATAGTGCGAGGTCAGGCCTTGGAACCCGAAGTACGAGTAGTAGCTCAGGAACGACGTGTCGGCGGTCAACACGATGGTCTCGTCCCGGGGCCTGCCGATCTGCTCGCGGATGGCGGCGTCGATGTCGCTGTAGTACGACACCGCGCTCGGCGGACGCTTGTCGGCGCGCACGCCGTCACCGTCGGTATCGGAGTAGGCGACGGTGATCTCGGTCTGCAGGATCTGCGGAATGCTCTGTGCGAATGCCATTGCCCCGACGGCCGCGATCACGACAGCGGCAATCTTGAACCGTGACGGTTCGTTGATCGCCTGGTAGATCGCTTTGGTTCCTTCGAGGAAGCCGAAAACGCCTGCTGCGCCCAGTAATACGATCAGTACGGCTTCGAGCCGGAACGACAGTAGCGTCGTGCCCGCGACAGTGGCAGCCATCGACAGAAGCGTCCACAGATAGACCGCGACGACGCCGATGCCCAACGCCTGGGCGCGACGCGAAGACGCGACCCGCACAGCGAGCCACACCGTCCCCGCGAAGCACAGCGCACCGACCAACGAGAACTCCAACATCGGAAACGGCAGTGTCGCACCGGCCTCCGGGAGGTAGTGCAAAGCGGTTCCCGACGTCGACGGAGTCCCGGTCAGAGCGTCCACCAAATACGGGAGCCACACGGTCAGCGCAACGAGACCGGAGATAGCCGCGATGGCGAAGAGCCGGACGGCAATAGGAATCGCCGCGCGCCAGCTCTTCTGGGCCCTGATACCCAAGATCGTCGATACGACGGCCATCAGCGTGACCGCGAACGCAGCCAGACCCAGATAGAGGGTGTAGAAAGTGGCGGCCAGGCCGAGGAACAGGCCCGTGCCCACGACCGCTCCCCATCCCCAGGAGCCCGTACCCCCCGACCGCTGGGGTTCGGTCGCACCCTCCGACCGCTGGGGCTCGGTCGCACCCTCCGACCGCTTCAATGGTCCATTCATACGATCAGATGGCTTGAGCGCGCCATTCAAGCGCCCGCTGACACCGGAAGCCACCGGTCTGTTCAGCGCACCCCAGGCCAACAGGAGTGCCGGCGCGATCAGCAGGGCGATGACCGCGCTGTATGCCTCGGGAGATGCATAGGCGACGACCAGTGCAGTTGTCACTGCGCTGACGGCCACGGCCCAGTCGACCCGCACGAGTGCTTTCCATAACGTGAATGCCAGCACCGCAGTGACGGCGAGGAATCCGATTGCGAACGGCTTGAACACTTCCCAGCCATCCATGCCGAGCAGGTTTCCGACGCGTCCGCCCAGCCAGAACCATCCCGCGGGGTAGAAGGGCGGGATGTCCGCGTACGTCATGTCGCGGAGTGCGGCCGAGTCGGTGAGCCGCGTCAGGTATTCGGTCCGGAACTCCTGGTCGACGGAGACGCCGAACAAGTACAGCTTGGTTGCGGCCAGCGGCATTCCGAGAGTGATCGTCACGAATCCGGACAGCCCGACCCATGTCAGCGACTTCGCCAACCATTCGAGTTTTCCTCGACGGTAGAGCACGATGGCCACTGCGAACGAGATGGCGCAGGCGAACTGGCCGAGAGTCGTCACGGCGCGAGTGACGTTGGACGAGTTGAATGCCGGCCACTCGACGAGTGAGAAGGCATACAACCCGACCGTCGCAACAATTGTTGCGACGAGAGCGGCCAGTACGCCTTCGAAGGCCGTGCCGAGCGCTCGTCTCATCTAGATGGGGAGCTTGCGGAAGATCGGCCGCGGGACGTGCCGCAGAACCATCATCACCAGACGCCACGGCGCCGGCGTCCAGATGATTTCCTTGCCCTTCTGCGAAGCGTTCACCGCGAGCTTGGCGATGACCTCCTTGTCGACGGTCATCGGCGCTTCCTTGACGTGCGCGCTGAACTTGGTGCGCACCATTCCCGGCCGAACGACCGTGACGCGAGGACCGAACTCGCGCAACGCTTCTCCGAGTCCGAGGTAGAAGCCGTCGAGTCCGGCCTTGGTGGAGCCGTAGACGAAGTTGGACCGGCGAACCCGCTCACCCGCCACCGAGGACATGACGATGATGCGGCCGTACGCCTGTGCTTTCATCTTCTCGCCCAGCAGTACACCGACCGAAACCGATGCCGTGTAGTTGATGTTCGCGGCGAGCACTGCCTTGCGCTGGTCCTGCCACAGTTCCTCGGCGTCGAAATCCACCGCGAATGCGACGATTGCGACGTCGACATCGCCCTTGGACCAGGCTTCGTCGATGACCTTCGGGTGTGACGCAGTGTCGAGCGCATCGAAATCGATGACGTCCACGGACTTTGCGCCCTTGGCGGTCAGCTGCGCTACGGCACTGTCACGAAGGGGGTCGTTCGGCAATGCGGCGAGAATGACGCGCGCCGGTGACTTCGACAGGTACTCCTCGGTGATCGCGAGGCCGATCTCGCTTGTTCCGCCGAGCACGAGAATGGTCTGCGGGTTACCCACAGCGTCGATCGTCACAACAATTCCAACCTTCTGGCCATATCGGAGGCGAAAACGCCTGTGGGGTCGACGGATCGGCGGACCTTGATCCACTCGTCGATCCGGGGGTACATCGCATGGAAGGTCTCGGCACTAGTGCGTGAGTCCTTCGCTGTGTAGAGGCGTCCGCCGAATTCGAGGACGCGCTTGTCGAGTTCTCGAACGAACTCGCCCAAGCCTGCCTTGATCGGGAAATCGACGCAGATGTTCCAGCCTGGTATCGGGAAGCTCAGTGGCGCTTTGTTTCCCGGGCCGAACAGCTTGAAGACGTTCAGGAAGGAGTAGTGCCCCGACTTCTGGATGTCGACGATGATCTTCTTGAATTCATCGACAGCCTCCGGCGGCACCACGAACTGGTACTGCAGGAACCCGTTCGAACCATAAGCACGATTCCACTCGCCGAACATGTCGAGTGGGTGGTAGAACGCCGTGAGGTTCTGAACCTTATTCCGGTAGTTGCCTGCCTTGAGGTACCAGGCCTGGCCGACCGCGCCGAGCGTGAACTTGTTGGCCAGCCCGTTGGGGAACACGTCGGGGAACGTCAGTAGCGGCTTCGCGTTGAATCGAAGCGGATCCTTCTGCAATTTCTCGGGCAGCTGGTCGAGCCTCGCCAAGGACCCGCGCGACACGGCGGCACGACCGAGCTTCGGCGGGGCGGCGATGGCGTCGAACCATGCGCTCGAGTAGTCGTAATTGTTCTCACTGCCATCGCTGTGCAGGGCGATGGTTTCGTCGAGGTTCCGGGTGACGTCACCGTCGGCGATGAAGTATGCCGTCTCCGTCGGCGTCATCTCGATGGTCGCACGCAGGATGATCCCGGTGAGGCCGTTGCCGCCGACAGTGGCCCAGAACAGCTTGGCGTTCTTGCCGGACGGGGTCAGGTGCCGGATCTCGCCGTCAGCGGTGAGGAGCTCCATCGAGCGCACATGGTTGCCGAAGCTACCGGCACTGTGATGGTTCTTACCGTGGATATCGGTGCCGATGGCGCCACCGATGGTGACCTGACGCGTCCCGGGCAACACCGGAACCCACAGGCCGAAGGGCAGTGCTGCGCGCATCAGCTGGTCGAGACTGACGCCGCCGTCCACGTCGACGATGCGAGTTCCAGCGTCGATGCTGTGGATGCCGTTGAGCGCCGTCATGTCGATGACGAGGCCGCCCGAGTTCTGCGCATTGTCGCCGTACGAGCGGCCCAGACCACGCGCAATGACGCCGCGGCGCAGGTGAGAGGGCTTGCTGTCGTTTTGCTCTGCGACTTGTTTAACTGCGCTCGCGATGAGCTCCAGGTCGGAAGTCGAGAGCACCTCACCGGTGGACGGCGACGTGCGGCCCCATCCGGAAAGTGTGCGGGTCTGCGTGGGTAGCGGCGCAGTGTTCCCGGCCTGTGGCTCCAGGGGGAAGAGTGCGTCGTCGGCTGTCGTGGACATCGGTCTAGAGGGTACTCGGTCATCTGGGTCGCTTCGCAGGCTGCGCTCTTGTCAATGAGACAGCTAGTGTCAATGATCGTGCCCGCACCCGACGACTGGTCAGCCGAAGACGAAGAACTCCAGCATCACGTTCCTCTTCCCGTCGAGCTGCCGCTGACCGAGAACATCGCCGACGAGGCCTTGGACCTGAAGACCCAGGTCATCCGCTTCTTGGCGACGGGGGTGCTGTCGGCGATCTTCGACTTCTCCATCACCATCGCTTTGCAGTACGGCCTCGACTTCCAACTGTCGATCGCCAAAGCCGTCGGATTCATCGTGGGTACGACGGTGGCTTACCTGATCAATCGGCGTTGGACGTTCCGCGCTGCACCTTCTCGCGCTCGATTCATTGCGGTGGTCGCGCTCTACGCCGCCACCTTCGGGGTGCAGAACGCCCTGTACACCGTCTTCGGGCATATTTGGCCGGAGACGATCTTGTACAGCGCCGCGGCGTTCGTCATCGCTCAGGGAACCGCGACGGTCATCAACTTCATCGTTCAGCGCACCGTGATCTTCAAGATCCGCTGATCGTCTGCGCTCAGTTCGTGTAGGTCGGCAGGTATGCGGCGTCGATGGCCTGCGCGAGTGAGGGTGCAGCTTTGTCTTTGTCGGAGAGTTGGTACTCGAGCGGGGAGCCGTTGCGAGCGAGGGTGGGCCAGTCGATCGCCAGATCGGTATCGAGCGGATTCATGTCGCGATCCAAAGCCGGGGTGTACTCGATCGAGCACAGGTACATCACCGTCGAACCGTCTTCGAGCGACAAGATCGCGTGCCCGAGGCCTTCCGGGAGATACACCGCACGACGGTCGACGTCGTCGATCAGCACGCTGTCCCACGTCCCGAATGTCGGCGACCCGACCCGCAGATCGACGATCACATCCAGAAACGCACCCTTGGTGCAGGTGACGTATTTCGCCTGGCCGGGAGGGGTGTCGGTGAAGTGGATACCGCGCAGCACCCCGGCGGCCGAGACCGAGCAGTTCGCCTGCGCCAACTCCAACGGCCGCCCGACGGCCTGTTCGAAGTCCGAAGATTTGAACCATTCGAAGAACACGCCGCGATCGTCACCGAACTGACGCGGGGTGAATTCGAAGGCACCGGGGATTTTCAATTCACGAAAGCTCATCTGCAGATCCTCTACTTGCCGCGATCGACGAGGTCGAGCAGGTATTGCCCGTACCCGGATTTGACGAGCTTGGTTGCCCGTTCCCGCAGCTGATCGTCGGTGATGAATCCGCGACGCCACGATACTTCTTCCGGTGAACCAATTTTCAGGCCCTGCCGTTGCTCGATGGTGCGCACATAATTGGAAGCATCGAGTAGCGAATCGAAGGTGCCGGTATCGAGCCATGCCGTCCCTCTGGGCAGGACTTCCACGGCGAGACGCCCGGCGTCGAGGTAGTGCCGGTTGACGTCGGTGATCTCGTATTCCCCCCGCGCCGACGGCTGAAGATCGCGGGCGATGGCGAGCACGTCGTTGTCGTAGAAGTACAGGCCGGGGACGGAGAAGTTCGACTTCGGGACCTTCGGCTTCTCTTCCAACGAGATCGCCTTGCCGGCGGAGTCGAATTCGATGACGCCGTAGGCGCTGGGATCTTTCACCTCGTACGCGAAGACTGCTGCGCCGTCGATGTCACCGAATCGGCCGAGTTGCGATCCCAGTCCGGGGCCGTAGAAGATGTTGTCGCCGAGCACCAAAGCGGCACTGTCGGAGCCGATGTGCTCCGCTCCGAGGACGAACGCTTGAGCGAGCCCGTTCGGCTCGTGCTGGACCTTGTAGGTCAGGTTGATGCCGAACTGGGAGCCGTCGCCGAGCAGACGTTGGAACTGCTGCGAATCCTGTTCGGTGGTGATGATCAGAATGTCGCGGATATTGGCCAAGATCAGCGTCGAGAGCGGGTAGTAGATCATCGGCTTGTCGTACACCGGCACCAACTGCTTGCTGATGCCCATCGTGATCGGATGAAGACGCGACCCGGTACCGCCCGCCAGAACAATTCCACGCATATTCGGAAGTCTCGCAGATCAAGAAGGTAATCGCGCGTCCGCGGTCACTGCCATTCGATGCGAAACGGCTGTTCCTCGGTCTGTAGTGGCCAATTTCCCGGCCAATCGACGCGAGGGTCTGCGCGAAGCTCGCGCACCTCGGCGGGTATGGGTTTTGCGTCGAGTTCTATGCGGTCCCAGGTGGTGTCTTTCACTGAAACTCGTCGAGCGAACTCACGCAGCTCCGGTGACGCATGTGTCGATTCGGCGAGGCGCGCAAGGAACTTTGCCGTGACGGTGTGACGCGCGGTCGACGAGCCGATGGTGACACTGTCTGCGTGCCGACGTGCCGCATCGAGCCGACTCAGCGAGTCGAGTATGCGATCTCGAGCAGCACTCATGGCTGTATCTTCGGTCATGCGTCCTGCCAGGGTGCTGTGCCTTCTCCGACGGAGAACCGCTCGTCGGGAGTGAAGATCACTGGGGTGATGTCGGCGGTCTTTCCGGTGTCGACTGCGGTTTGTCCTTTGTCGAGGAAGTCGGTCAGAGGGGTCAGATGCTGTTCGATGCTCCGGCCGATCTGACCGGTGGGATCGGTGATCGCTGCCAGGAACCGCCCGAAGTCGTCGACCACTTCCTCGATCTTGCGGACGAGGTCCATGGTCAGATCCATAGCTTGCCAGCATATTTCGATTATTCTTTCGATCTGCCAGGCAGTTCCGAAGATAGGGATCTTCTTGGCCATGACTTTGATCGCCCCTCGCCCTGAACCGACGTCTACTTCTGCTTCGAGTAGTTCGACGATCTTGGCGATCACTGTTCTGACGGCATCTCGTATCTTCTCGGCGATGGCCTCTGCAATAGCACTGACGGTGCGGCCACACGGACCCTCCCAGTGCATTGCAGCCACTTGACGCCCCGCGTAGTCCGAAAAAGACTGTGCTGCAAGCCCGTCCCAGTATTCGTCGACCCGCCGCACCCCCGCTTCCAGTGACGATGCCGCTGCCTCCATCGCGTTACCGGCTATCTCGAATGCCTGCCCGAGTCGACGGATTTCGTTCCAATTGCCGGTGACCGGAATGGTCGCGTCGTTCAGTGGGCTCCAACCCGACAGTTCGAAGATGGTGCGGTCGATTTCACCGAGCCATCCGGCGGCTTCGTCGATCGTTTCGCGGATATCGTCGACGGCTGGGTTCGGAGCTGGATATTCAATCCCGTCAGGTGACCCGTATTCGGCTGCGGAAAGGTACTCTCCGACGTTGCCTACAGCCGGAGTCTCGGATGTACCCGGTTGTGTGAGTGGAAACGGAAGCAGATCGGTGTGCGCATTGAGTGCGTCGTAGTTCTTCTGATCTTGATCGTCGTACAGCCACGCTGCCTTCTGCAGTTCGTTGCCGATATAGCGGCAATTGGCAGCGAGGTGGACATGGCGGCCGCGCGTGTACTCCTGGTAGTTCGTTATGAACGGTGCCAAACGTTGCAAAATCTGTCCGGGGATGGTGCCGCTGAGGCCTGCATGTTCGCCGATATAGCGATGGCTCGCCAAGGTGCCGTGACCGATACGGTCTGCCAGCCTTCCGAGGCCGGCAATTTCGGACGGATAAGTTCTGAGTTTCTCATGTTCCATTGCCAACTCCGTCCTTCGAGTCGGTCCGACGAATTGTGGAAATAACCTGGTCGGCCACCGAATGGTCGAGCGCGCCCTCGACGTCTTGATGGAGTTCAATCATGAACACTGCGACTGGGGCCGTGGCGTATGCGGTCATTGCCACGACGTCGAAGATCGCTTCGGTAGGGTCGCAGAGTTGTCGCTGGTGAATTCCAGTGACCGAAACCGTGTATCTCACTGCACGTTGCCCTGCGACTTCGACCTCGGTGGGCTCCGCGAACGCGACAACTGGTGGGGGCGCGGTGGTGTCACCAAAAATTATCTCTGCGCCGCGCGCAGCGTCGAGTGCTGCGGCATAAACATCCATACCGTTGCGACCCGTCATTCCGGATTCGGCCAATGTCGATCCGTCTGACTCCGGGCAGTATTTGTAGCCGAAGTCACCAATGGCCCCATAGGTCACAGACTCATCTCCAGTGGTCCAAGTCACATACCCACCCGAGAAATTTCGCCAGTCCGCAGGAATGTCGTAGGTCAATCCGAACTTGGTGTCGATGGGCTGAGGCTGCCCGTCGGGCACTTCGATCTTGGGAGGCGGCCGTTCCATCGACGGAAAACCCGGTGGAAGGGGAGGCGCGGTGGTCTTCGCAGCTGTCCCCGGCGGAGGCGTCGCGGCCATAATGCCCTCGTATCGCTCCGGTACCTCCGGTGCGATTTTCGGCAGTCCCCACAGCAACGCGTTGAAGGCGACCAGGCTTACTGCCAGTCCTAGAAGTTTTTTGCGTAGCCCCATGGCACTCCCCCCGAAGTCGCCGAAACGCTAACACGACGCAACGACAAGGTCGGCTCGAAAGCGGTCGGGCCGGTATGGTTGCCCTCATGAAACTGCTCGTTACCGGTGGCGCCGGGTTCATCGGTGCCAACTTTGTGCATCAGACCGTGGCCGAGCGACCCGATGCGCAGGTGACGGTGCTCGATGCCCTCACCTATGCGGGTAACCGCTCGTCACTGGACTCGGTGGCAGACAAGATCGACTTCGTCGAAGGTGACGTCGCTGATGCAGAACTGGTGAACCGGCTTGTCGCGGATACCGATCTTGTAGTTCATTTCGCTGCGGAGTCGCACAACGACAACAGCTTGAGCAACCCGTGGCCGTTCGTCCACACCAACGTCATCGGTACGACGACGCTGCTGCAGGCCGTCCGTGAGCACGACGTCCGCTACCACCACATCTCCACCGACGAGGTCTACGGCGACCTCGAGCTCGACGACCCGGCGCGTTTCACCGAGTCGACTGCGTACAACCCGTCGAGTCCGTATTCCTCGACGAAGGCGTCGAGTGACCTTCTGGTGCGGGCGTGGGTGCGGTCGTTCGGGGTTCGCGCCACGATCTCGAACTGCTCCAACAATTACGGCCCGTACCAGCATGTCGAGAAGTTCATTCCCCGACAGATCACCAACATCTTGTCCGGTGCCAGGCCGAAGCTGTACGGCGCCGGTCACAACGTGCGGGACTGGATTCACGTCGACGATCACAACCACGCGGTGTGGACGATCATCGAGAAAGGCCAGATGGGCGAGACGTATCTGATCGGCGCCGACGGCGAGAAGAACAACCGTGAGGTCCTCGAGACGATCCTCGAGGAAACCGGGCAGGCCGCCGACGCATTCGATTTCGTCACCGATCGACCGGGCCACGATCTGCGCTACGCGATCGACTGGACCAAGCTTGAAACCGAATTGGGTTGGACACCTGAGTACGTGGACTTCCGCAGCGGCCTGAAGGCGACGGTCGACTGGTATCGCGAGAACGAGCAGTGGTGGCGTCCGCAGAAGGATGCTACCGAGAGCGTCTACGCCGCAAAGGAATCAGTACTTCCTTAGCTCTTCGACATGCGGTGGCGCAGGAGTAGATACACTGCGCGCCTCATGAACGATGTTGCCAGGGCTTTCGTATTCCCGAGGCGGACATCGTTCTTGGACAACAGGTCCGGCACATCGGAGCTCAACGATCGGTGGAAGTCCGCCGCCTGGCGTGCCTGCTGTGTTGCCAGCTCCACACTCCACTGACCAGAACTGATCCGGAACGATGCGAGGGGTTGCGCTATCGCGAAGATGTCGCCTTGTAACGCCACACTGATGAATGTGGCTTGGTCGATCAGATAAGGATGACTGTTGTCCCACAGTCCGATCTCCTGCAACGCATCCCGCTTCATCAGTACGCAGCCGGGTTCGCCGAAAATGTTGGCGCCTGCGCGTACAGCGGTGCGCGCGGCCTTCCTGCCCGACACCAGCCCGCTGAGCCCACCCAACCCCCTGGCTGCGATCACGGTCTTACCGTTCGCATCGATGAGTGTTCGCTGAGACGCGACGAGTACAGCTGAAGGGTTTGCGTCGAAAGCGGCAACTTGCGCGTCGAGCGACGTCGGAAAGATCGTGTCGTCTCCGCATACCAGTTTCACCAATTCACCGGTGGCTTCGGCAGTGACGCGGTCCCAGTTTCGTTTCGCACCGCCACCCGCTTCGGTGGTGAGCACTCTGATCCGGGGATCGTCGTACTTCTCGATGATCGCCATCGTCTCGTCGCTGGACGAGTGATCGGCGATGACCAGTTCGAAATCGGTGAACGTCTGTCCAAGAATCGATTCGATCGTCTCACCAATGTACTCAGCGTTGTTGTATGCCGGGACTACGACGGATACGCGTGGGTTCATGAGGCTGTCTTTCTGCGAAACGAGAAGTCGCGGTAGCCGAAGAAACTGACGACTGCCATCAGTGCTGTGACGACCAATTGTGAAGGGATGGGCGGAAAGTGGAAAAACGATACCGCTACGGTCATCAACGAGATATTTGCGAGAAACGCACCGAAGTTGACGACGAAAAATCGCCACAGATCTCGAAGGAAGTGCCCGCGCACTCGGAACACCAGGTAGCGGTACATCGCGAATGCACAGAGCACATTGCACAGGTACCCCAGGACGATGGCGGCATGGTAGCCGTACCGCTCACCGATGATGAGTTGCCACACGATGAACCAGCCGGTGCCGAGGGCCGTATTGACGCCACCCACCAGAAGAAATGCGAGCGCCTGGTTCTTCACAATGCGCATGAGCGGGCCAGGTGATCCGGTCATTCCTGCTGGGGGAGAAGGTGTTTCAGGTTCGGTCATCTGCCAGCACCCAGTGCCTGGCGAGTCGCATGGAGCGTCGATGCGATTCCTGCGGGCAACGTCCGGTGGGTTCGCCGGTCTATCTCCGGCCACACGGTCGAGCGCAGCCTGAGATCGCGTCCTTGGAACGCGGCCAGCGGCGACGCAGCGAGCACCACATTCGGTCGTCGGCGAAATACAGTGCGACAGGCACCGAGGATCGAACCGATTGTGACGGCTTGCCCGGAGGCAAATATTTTCGTCGTCGGCGGTGTGGTTCGTCGAGCCGAAAGGGTCAGTGTGTCGGCCACCATCTCCGCCGCGTCGGAAACGTAAAGGTAATCGCGGAGTGTGTCCATGGGAACGTAGATCGACACCGGTGACGCCATCAGGTATCCACGACACAGGTGCGAGATGAGTCCCTGTGGCTTGCTGAGGTTTTGGCCGGGCCCGTAGAGGTTGGCGAACCGCCCGATCACGACATTGATCCCGCTGCGTATGCCGAAGTTCATGGCGATACTTTCAGAATCGAGTTTTGCTCGGCCGTAGTCGCCCAGCGGAACGACCTGTGTTTCCTCGTTGTGCGGCGCGCCGACGGCTCCGGCGTACACGCCGCCTGCGGAGGAGGCGAGAAAGAATGTACCGTCGGCGGATTGCTTGCCTGCAATCTGCCCGAGGACGTCCGCGATAAGGGCGTTTTCTTCAGCGAATTCTGCTGCGCTAGTGCCGTTTACGCCTGCCCCTGCGGCCCAGACGATGTTCCAGGTGGCGTCGCTGAAGGATCCGAAGAACTTCGCGCAGTCCTGCATCAGAGTCGCTTTGGCTGATGCATGATCGGACCACGGCACATTGCTGGTGTAAACGATGTTCCCGCGGCGCCGAAGTTCGCGGTTGACCGAGGAACCCAGTAGCCCACCGCTGCCGACAATCCACGTATACGTCGGGCTCACGCCGACGAGGTGGGTCGAGGTGGGTCGACTGTCGGGGTGGTCCGACCGAGCGGACCGTCGGCGGGGTCGGCAACGATCAGGTACGGAGGTTTACCCATCGCGGTCTTCACGTTGACGCCGACGTACTCGGCGACCACGCCCAAAGAGAACAGTGTGGCGCCGAAGCCGAACAAGAGGATGACCATCGTCGAGGCCCAACCGCGTACCTCGGAACCGAGATCGAACAGTAGATAGGAGGCGAGGACATACAGAACGAGCGCAAGACCGAGCCCGGCGAAGGCAACCCCGATGAGGCTGACCAGTCGCAGACCCTTCGTGCCGCTGGAAAGGACCATGCGCCAGAAATGCGACAGAAGAGTTCGCAGTCGGTACCCGGAGCGACGGCCGTGCTCCTCCCGAAGTTCTACGGGGCTGGTGGTGACCTCGCCGGCGATCCAACCGAGCGCGACGTCGAGATAGGCCTCGGAACCCGCATATGCAGCCACCGAGCGGCCGACCTCACCGAGGACGAGGCGGTAGCTCTGGTAGCTCACAGTGTTGTCCGCGGCCATCGCCTTTGCGATAAGCCATTTGGATCCGCGTGAGGCAGCATTGCGCCAGAATCCGTGCGGTGCAGCGTTTGTCGGCTTGGCATAGACGACAGACGCTCGAAGATCGAGAGCCGTGTCGAGCAGGCCGCCGATGTCTGCCGGATCGTGCTGGCCGTCCTCGTCCATGGTGACGATCCACTCACCACCGCTCGACGCCATTCCTGCGAGGGTGGCGGGATGCTGCCCGAAATTGCGGCTGAGCCACACGCCGCGGACAAAGGTGTGTTCTTCGGTGAGCGCGCGGATCACATCGGCCGAGTTGTCGGGTCCGTGATCGAAGACCAGCAACACTTCCTCGACGATCAGCGGGCGACCACCCGGGGAGTAGGTCACCGACGTAAGCGGCAGTATTTCGCCGATGAGCGTGCGCAGCGTCTGCTCACCTTGATAGACCGGCACCACGATAGAGATGCGGTGCGGATCGGGGGCAGTGTCTGGCAGGGGCATCACGGGGTGTGAGCCTATCTGCTCTCTGCGGAACTGATGCGGTCCGACGCCTCGGGTTCGGTGATGTTCTCGACCGACAACCCGTCGCCGGCTCGTCTCGGACGGCGTCGACGCAGGTCGAAGACCACGAGTACCGCCAGTAGAAGAACTCCACCCGCGATCCCGACCAGGCCTAGTCTCTGACCGGGGGGCCGGAACGAGATCGCGAGGTCAGCGTTGTCGGTCCCGGCAGGTAGGTCGACGTAGAGGAAGATGTCACCTAGACCTTTGGTCTGCAGTGGCTCACCGTTCAACGTCGCGCTGTACCCGGGCCAGGCCAACCGTGCGAAGACGACACTGCCGCCTGTCGGCGAGCTCACGTTCACTCTTTCGGAGTTCGTGCTGGACGACTGGGGCACTGCCGTGGCGTCGACTGTGGCCACCACACGCCCGATGTCTTCGGGAATGAGACCGTCGATACGTTCGAGTACGTAGATCTGACGCTCGGCTTCAGCCGTCGGAGGGGCGACCCACTTCCATCCGGCAGGGGCAGGTTGCGAATTCGCGAGTGGATATTGGTTCTTCTGGAGGACGACGCGATCCAGACGCATCAGGTCTGCGTAGGTCTTACCTGTGTAGATCTCCACTTCAAAGAGTCGCCGGAACGCGTCAGAGCAGGTGGATCCCTCGTGCTGGAGGCAGAGCAGATTGGCGAAGTCGAGGTAGCCGACCGGGGTGTAAGCGTTGACGTAGTCGAGCCCGAGAACCTTGGCAGAGTTTCCGTACACCTGCGAGTGCCACGGTAGGCGAGGGTCGTCGGCGCTGTCGGCGCTGGTCTCTGTCAACGTACGGCTGCCGAGTTGCAGCGTCTCGCCCTCCCACTGCGGAAATCCGGACCTGGCTTCGGACTGGGTCGTCGGAAGCCACCATTTCGCGAAGGGCGGGTCGTACGAGGCAACCTGATACATCGCGACGGGCGCGATGGTGAGAAGCAGCAACGCTGCCGTTGCGCGGGTGGAAAACCGGTGGGCGAGGAACAGTGCCACGGCACCGACGGCGACGATCAGTAGACCGGACACGACGTGGCGACCGAAAAGTTCGGGTCCTGAAGAACCGGCCCTGAGCACGAGGATCACGGTCAGCAGGGATGCGGCAAGTAGACGCGGGCGGAGTTTGTCCAAGGTTCCGTACCTGCTCACCAACGTCGCTACGAGGATCAACGCGACGAGAGCGACGAACGGAAGGACGCGCGCGGGCCAACGTATCGGCCCGATATCGCTCGGACCTGCGGTGAAGACGAGGGCGAACACAAGCAGAATCAAGGGGGCCGTGAGCTCGCGGAGAGCGGCGGGCACGCGCTTCCACGCTATGAACGCCAGCGCCGGGACGAGGAACCAGGCGATATACGTGGCAGGTGAGGCGGTCGTCTCGCCCGACCAGGATTCGATACTTGTCACCGAAGTCGGGATGCTCGCAGTCAGCGTCTCCGACCATGGAGCGGTCAAGAAGTTGTCATTGAAGGTGCCTTCTTCTCCGCTGCGCCACGTCACCGATGACGTCAGGACACCGGGCAGGAAGGTGATGGCCCCGCACGCTGCAGCAGCGATCCCGACCCCGGCCACTCTCAGAGCGGCCCTCCACTCACGCTGGAAGATCCATTCCCCGATTGCCACCGAGCCGACAACGACCCCGGCCATGACCGCGGCGTGTACGTATCCGACGCTGATGGCGAGATACAGGAATACGAACGGCATGATCGGGCCGGAACGCCCACGTGCGTAGGACACCGAGCTGGCCCACGCGTTCATGATCCACGCGGTTCCGATGAGCGCGGTGACCCACGAGGTGTTCTCGAAGAAGAGTGTGAATCCGACGAATGGCGCGCTGGCACCTGCGACCGCGGCCCACGACGGTCGAGAACCGTAGGCGAGGGCGACGCGGTACACACCCCACGCCAGCACGACGGAGAACCCGAGTTTGACACCCGTCGCAAGCAACGCCAGGTTGTCAATCGAGGGAGAGAGGTAATTGATAGCCATCTGGACCGGGTTCCAGAGCCCGCCCTGACCCTCGACGGGATAGTTGCCCGACATCCATTGGTCCAACACAAGCGAAGGGAACTGGCCCTCGCGCATGATCCGTCCAAGTTGTAACCAATTGGGCACGGCGCCGGATTCGGTGTCGTCGATATAGAAGAACCGCGGATCGACGCTGAGAACGAGTAGATACCCGAGTGCGACGACCGCAGCGGCGGCGGCTGCCCACAGAAGACGCTCTTTACGGCTGCCGAGCGCAGCGCTGTGGACGTGCTCGGCTCGGTTGGGGATCACTGTTCACTCCGTGAATCTGGTTGACGACAACCGACTGTATCGCGCTGCATCCTCACAGTAGAAACGGTGCGTACCGTGCGTCGAACCGTTGACGGCCGGGGCTGTGCGACCATGGGCAGTGATTCTTCGACAAGATGGGGTTCCTCTAGGTATGGACGGCACTGCTCTCAATCGTCTCGATGCACCATCGAACGGCCTCGGCGCCGCGGACAATGCAGGCCCGTGCGGACTAACCGCGCAGCGCCTGCTCTTCGACGGGCCGTCCCCACTGGTCAGCGCCGATATGTATGCGAACGTCGCGAAGGGAAATGCCGAGCGCTCGCGCTACGCAGCCGTACTCTCCAAGCGCACCATCGTCGACACCAACAGCTACTTCGGACGGTTTCCGGCCAGCTACTGGCAGCGTTGGACCGACGTCACCGAGGTCAGATTCGAAGCTGCGGTCACCGGGGCGGGGCGCATCGACATCGTCGCGACCGACTCGAAGGGCCGCAAACGGACGGTCTCGAGCACCACGATCGACACCGACGGCCAGTCGAGTCGTCTCAGCATGGCAGTGAAGGTTCAGCAGTTTCTCGACGGCGGGGCATTGTTCGTCAGGTTCACCACCAGCTCGGGTGAACTGATCGTCGAAGGTGCCGATTGGTCGGTCGACGCACCGGAGAAGCTGCGTCCCACCTCGGTTGTCATCTGTACCTTCAACCGCGCCGACGACTGCGCGAACACCTTGGCCGCGATGGCGGACGATCCGATCGCGCTGAACGGAGTCGACAACGTATATGTGGTCGACCAGGGCACGGATCAGGTGCAGACACGCGCGAAGTTCCAACGAGTTTCGGCCGAACTCGGCGACCAACTGGTCTACATAACCCAGCCCAACCTCGGCGGGGCCGGCGGATTCACCCGCGGCCTGTACGAGGTGCAAGGTAAGGGTGGGGATCCCGCGAACGTCATCTTCATGGACGATGACGTGCTGTGTGAGCCCGAGGCGCTCGTCCGGATGAATGCATTCGCGAACAAGACCGTCGAGCCCGCGATCATCGGCGCGCAGATGCTCTATCTGCTGCATCCCGATCGCGTGCACGTAGGCGCCGAGGTTGCCAATCTGCAGAAGATCGAAGCCGGTCTTCACGTCAAGGACGCGATCTCGGACAAGAGCGCGCTGAAGAAAAAGCAGGACATTCGCGTCGACGCCGGTTACAACGGTTGGTGGTCGTGCCTGATCCCGTCGGAGATCGTCTCGCAGATCGGCTACCCGCTACCTTTGTTCTTCCAGTGGGACGACATCGAGTACGGCTACCGCGCTCGCGCGAACGGCTTTGCCACTGTCACCCTTCCCGGCGCTGCCGTATGGCATGCGGACTTCGCGTGGAAAGACTGGGACGAGTGGCACAGGTACTTCAATCTCCGCAACGGCATGATCACCGCTGCATTGCACGGAGGCCTCGACGGTAGAAAGCTTGCGCGCCAACTGAGTACCGATCTGTTCCGCTACCTGGTTTCGATGCAGTACGGGATGGCGTTCACCTTGATCAAGGCCATCGAGGACTTCCTTGCCGGTCCGAGCAACCTGGTCGACGGCGGCATGGAGGCGGCCGGGGCGATTCGCCGTGAGCGGGCGGCGTATGGGGAGACCAAGCGGCACAACGCAAATGCGGTGCCCGACGTTCGTCCGGCAGGCATGTTCATCACCCCGGCAGGTCCTACCCCGAACAAGAAGCTGGAATGGGCTGTGCTGGCCAAGCGGGTCCTCAATCAGTGGCGCGGGCGAGTACACCCCGGACCGGTTGCGATCTCGGCGGACGACGCACATTGGTGGCATGTGTCGCTGTTCGCGCACGCAGTCGTGACAGATCGTTCGCAGGAAGGTGTGCGAGTTCGCAAGCGCGACAAGGACGCTGCCAAGACGCTGTTCATACGCGGAGTGCAGGCACTGCGTCGTCTGCGGACCGAAACCGCGGACGTGTCCGACGCTTACCGAATCGCGATGCCCGAACTGACGAGTCGCGAGAACTGGGCACGGCTCTACAGCTGAACCTCGGGCGTAGGATTTCACCCATGAGCGGGGCCGACCTCGAAGAACTGCGTCATCTTCGTCGTGCCCGCGATCTGATGGATCGCGAGTACGCGAGTCCTCTCGACGTCCCGACGCTGGCCCGCGCGGCGTACATGTCGACGGCTCATTTCAGTCGCCGGTTCCGCGATGCCTACGGTGAGACGCCCTATGCCCATTTGATGACGCGGCGCATCGAGCGCGCCAAGGCGCTTCTGCGTCGCGGAGACATGAGCGTGACCGAGGCGTGCTTCGCCGTCGGCTGTACCAGTCTCGGTTCTTTCAGTGCTCGCTTCACCGAGATCGTGGGTGAGACACCGAGCGCGTATCGCTCACGCGATCATCACGACAGTCGGGTGGTGCCCAGTTGCTCTGCCATGGTGCTGGGACGGCCGCGTCGGAGTCCGGCACAAACGAGCAGGATCGAAGAAGCACCGGTCGTCGCGCAGCCCTAGATTTGCAGACATGACAGTCTCACTGAGCCACGTACATGTCCTCGTCGACGATCCCGACGCCGCACTGCTCTTCTACCGCGACACCCTCGGGCTGGAGGTGAAGAACGAAGTTGCCAACGACGGGTTCCGTTGGATCACGTTGACCCCCGCCGAGCAGCCCGAAATAGAGATCGTCCTGTCGCAGCCTCATGCCGGTCGATCGGCGGAACTCGGCGACGAGTTGGCCGCCCTACTGGCGAAGGGCGAGCTTCCCGGGGTGCTGTTCCGCGCCGACGACCTCGATGCGACGTTCGACAAGGTGCGGGCAGCGGGTAATGCCGAAATCCTGCAGGAACCCGCGAGTCAGCCGTGGGGTGTCCGTGACGCCGCCTTCCGTGACCCGGCAGGAAACCTCGTCCGTATTTCTCAGGCCTGACCTCGCCTACAGCGACGGCGCTCGCCGGATCCGCACGACCACCTGCTCGTTGTCCGCGGTGTAACCGAGGTAGTCGAATTCGGTACCCGTGCGCGCGACGAACTCGGTCCACGCGCGGTACTCGTGATTACGCCAGCCCGGGAAGTTGAAGTACTCGTCGAAGGCGATGACGGTCCCGACGACGAGTCGGTCGGCGACCAGGTCGAGCACCGTGATCGTCGACGAGTACAGGTCCGCGTCGAGGTGTAGGAACGCCAGGTTGTCATCGTGGTGCTTCAAGAACTCTGGCAGCGATTCCTCGAACAAACCGGGCACGATTTCAGCACCCGGGACCTGGGGCAGGTTCTCCTGCTCGAACAGGCCCTTGGGGAATCCGCTGCGCCAGGTTTCGGGTAACCCGGAGAAGACATCGAACCCGGCGACGATCGTCACGTCCTTGTTCGACGCGGACTCCTCGGCGATGATTTCCAGGGTGGTGCCGCTGGCTACCCCGAATTCGAGCGCCATGCCGGGGACGGACACTTCACCGAGCGCGAAGCGGAGCGTTGCGTGCGGACGGAGGAAGGTCGGCGCTTTGGGCATGACCTCCTCGGCGAACTCGGCGCTCTGCGCCGCTGCCTCGACGTCGGACGCGTACGGGATGTCGCGTCGCATACGCATTTCCAGGCCACGGATGAATGCGTGGAGGTCGTCGATCTCTCGGCGTTGACGGTCGAGGATCTCGAGAAGCTTGGCTTGCTGAGTGCCTGTCTGCTCGGCCAATTGGGCCGTCTGTTTGTCGAGAACTTCGCCGATTGTCCGCTGAATTTTCTCGCGTGCCGAATGCCGAATTCGATCCGTCAGCTTCCGAGGTTCCGTCATGCGCACACGGTAGCCGAGGATGGCCCAGTGTCACATGCCCAGGTCCACCGACTTACCGCCGGAAATGCTCCCGCCGGCCGAGGCGCCGAAGCCGCAACCACTCGGCGAGACCCTTCGGGTTGTGAGTCGTCACAAGGAAGTACCAGCCGAATCGAATCCATTCCTGCGGCAGCAGCTTTCGCATTCCGGGTTGCGACATCAGGTATCCGCGATTTCGGTACGTGAAGTACCGCTTCGTCGCATCGTCCGGATACTGCGTGTGCATACGTCCGCCGAGGATCGGCTTGAATTCTGCGGCACCGTTGGGGTGCACATACGCCGTCGTCAAGCAGGTGCCGAACTTCAAGCCCGAGCGCTGCAACCGTCGATGCACCTCGACCTCGTCGCCGCGGACGAACAGTCGCAGGTCCGGTACGCCCACCGCATCGATAGTCGACGCCTTGAACAGTGCGCCGTTGAACAGCGAAGCGATGCCTTCGAGGAGGTCGTCTTCGGGGTTCAGCGGGTCGATCAATTCCGAACGAAGGCGTCGCCACGAGGTTCCGCGGCGCAGCGGAAACGCGAGCCGATCAGGATCGTCGATATCGCAGACGACGGGGGAGACCTCGTCGAGGCCGTGCTTCTGTGCACAGGCGTAGAGCGTCGCAAGGACGTCGGGCCCTTCGGGCCTGCCGTCGTCGTCGGCGAGGAAGACCCAATCGGCCCCGAGGGACAGCGCGTAGAGAATGCCGAGTGCGAAGCCGCCGGCTCCACCGAGATTGTGATGTGACCCAAGATAGGTGGTCGGGATGTCCGCGGACTCGACGAGTGTGCGAACGGCATCTTCGTGCGCATTGTCGACGACGACGAGATGATCGAGCGGTCGGCTCTGATGTGACACGACGTCCAGCGAGAGAGCGAGCAGCTCGCGACGCTTGTGTGTGACGATCACCCCGACAATTTTCTCAGGCACTGTCGCGCTCGAGTTCCTTCAGAATCGTCGCGACGTGATCGCCTGCATCGTCGCCCTCGTAGGCCCGCACGACCTCCTCGATTCCGCCTTCCTGACGGATTTCCCCGTGGTCGATCCACATCGCGCGGTCGCAGAGCTGGGCCAGGAATTCGTTGGAGTGGCTGGCGAACACCAGAATCCCGGAGCGCTTGACCAGTTCTTGGAGGCGGAGACGAGCCTTCTTCATGAACTCTGCATCGACGGCACCGATACCCTCGTCGAGCAGCAGAATCTCCGGGTCGATGCTGGTGACGACGCCCATTGCGACGCGCACGCGCATACCCGTCGAGTAGGTCCGTAGCGGCATGTCGAGGTAATCACCGAGCTCGGTGAAATCAGCGATCTCGTCCATTTTCGCGAGCATCTGCTTGCGTGTCTGACCGAGGAAGAGGCCGCGGATGATGATGTTCTCGTAGCCGGAGATCTCGGGGTCCATTCCGACGCCCAGATCGAACACCGGCGCGACGCGGCCACGGATCGAGGCGCTGCCCCGGGTGGGCTCGTAGATGCCCGACAGCAGCCGCAGAAGCGTCGACTTGCCTGCACCGTTGTGCCCGACGAGCCCGATGCGGTCGCCGTCTTTCAAGTTCATCGTGATGTTCTTGAGCGCTTCGACGACGACGACGTCGGAGGAGTTCCGATCGATGGCCCCACCGGCTTTGCCGAGGAATGCCTTCTTCAACGAACGCGTCTTGGCGTCGAAGATCGGGAAGTCGACGCAAGCGTCGTGCGTGCTGATGCTGACAGACAAAGTTTCAGACCCCTAAACCCAGTAGGGCACGCGGGCCCGGTACTTCTTGAGCGCGAAGATGGCGAGCAGCCAGCCGACAATCGTGAACGCGATCACGATGTACCAGTGGTACAGCTCCTGAGTTTCGCCGAGCATGGGTGCCCGGATGATGTCGAGATAGTGAAAGAGCGGGTTGAGCTCGACCAATTTGGCCCGCTTGGCAGCGTCGCCGCCCATCGATTCCAGGCCTGCCGTGGTCCACACGATCGGAGTCATGAAGAACAACAGCGTGACCATGCTGCCAAGAATCGGCGCGATGTCGCGGTAGCGGGTGGAGACGATGCCGAACAATATCGCAACCCACAGCGCGTTCAGCGAGATCAAGGCGAGAGCCGGAATAGCCGCCAGATCGGACCAATGGAAACCGTTCGGCGGGAAGAACACGGCAATGATGATCACGTAGATCAGCAGGTTGTGGCCCAGCAGCAGAAGTTGACGCCACACCAGGCGATAGATGTGCACACTCAACGCGCTGGGCAGCTGTTTGATCAGCCCCTCGTTCGCGACGAACACATCGGCACCTTCGAGGATCGACGCACTGATCAGACCCCAGATGATGAGGCCGACAGTGACGTGCGGCAGGAAGGTCTTCAGGTCGACGTCGAGAAGTACCGAATACAGCAAGCCCATCGCGACGGCTTGGACGCCGGTGGCGATCGTGATCCAGAAGGGGCCGATCACCGATCGGCGGTAGCGCTGCTTGATGTCCTGCCAACCGAGATGCAGCCACAGCTCTCGCTGGCTGAATCCCGTCGTCAGATCGCCGAAAGCGCGCTTGAACGTCTGTGAGTCCGAAACAGGAACGGGAACGGACACGCGCTCTCCTGCTTCGTTCTCGGAATTCTTCGGTGGGGCCGACACGACGGTCGACCCTACCCGTTTACAGGTACTGACCGGTACCGCCTCCGCCACCAGGGCCGCCCATGCCGGGGTTCAGCATTCCCCCGGCCGGTAGTGCGCCCTGACGCATCTGCTCGAGCTGGGCGCGTGCGGCCATCTGCTGAGCGAACAGTGCCGTCTGAATTCCATGAAAGAGACCTTCCAGCCATCCGACGAGCTGGGCCTGTGCGATCCGCAGTTCGGCGTCGGAGGGAATGGCGTCCTCCCCGAAGGGCAGCGCCAGACGTTCGAGCTCGTCGCGGAGTTCGGGCGCCAAGCCCTGCTCGAGCTCGCGAATCGACGACTGGTGGATGTCTTTGAGTCGGGTTCGGCTGGCGTCGTCGAGGGGCGCGAGGCGCACTTCCTCGAGCAACTGTTTGATCATCGTGCCGATGCGCATGACCTTGGCGGGCTGCTCGACCATGTCCGACAGAGGTTGCTCGGCGTCGGTTGGATCGACGTTTCTCGGCCCGCTTCCTGCTGCTCGTGCGGCTGCAGCGGTTGCCTCCGCGCGGCTCAGTGCGAGAGGCTCTCCGTTGGGGCCGATCACGACGACATGGTCACCGGCTTCGGGATTCGAGTTCGAGTCCGATTGCGTCATAACGCTATCCTTGCGCGTTGCCAGGGATTGCGCGACGAGCGGGTCCAACTATCCTGTTTGGGGGGCGGGATCGGGGGAAACAACCGTGCGAGTCGACAGGGCGGCGGATGCGAATAAGGGATGTGGAAAACACGCTCACGAAATCGACGCTTAGAGTGTCCGGCATGGGGTACGACGTCGCACGTGTCAGAGGGTCGATTCCCTCACTGGGCGACGGATGGATTCACCTCGATCCACAGAACGGGATGCAGATCCCCGATCGTGTGTCGACCGCGGTGTCGACGGCGTTTCGCGGAAGTGCGCCGAATCACAACTCCGGACACATGTCCTCGCGTCGGAGCGCCGGGCTCCTCGAAGCAGCCAGGCAAGCGATTGCCGACCTCGTCGGCGGTGACCCGGCAGGGGTAGTGCTCGGGCCCGATCGCGGAACGATGCTGGCGTGGCTCGCGGAGTCGCTGTCGCCCCGTCTGGGCCTCGGGACCGGTCTGGTTCTCTCTCGGCTCGACGAGGAAGCGAACGTTGCGCCCTGGTTGCGCATCGCCAATCGATACGGCGCACGTGTGAGCTGGGCCGAGGTCGAGATCGACACCTGTGAGCTGCCCAGCTGGCAGTTCGAGGAGCTGATCACCGCCAGTACCCGTCTCGTGGCTGTCACCGCTGCGTCACCGATCGTCGGCTCGGCTCCCAACGTCCGAGTCGCGGCCGATCGTGTCCACGCCGTCGGCGGCCTCATCGTCGTCGATGCTGCAGGTGCGGCGCCGTACGCCCACGTCGACATCGAAGAACTCGGAGCCGACGTCCTTGCCATCAACGCGTCCGCGTGGGGTGGGCCTCAAGTCGGTGCGCTCGTGTTTCGTGATCCCAGCTTGATCGACCGCATACCGTCGATGTCGCTCGACCCTTTTGCGAAGGGCGCCGAGAGGTTGGAGGTCAGTGGGCATCAGTACGCATTGCTCGCCGGTGTCGTTTCCTCCATCGACTATCTCGCCAACCTCGACGAGGAGGCCACCGGAACGCGACGCGAACGGCTTCAGCTGTCCATCGGTTCACTGCAGGACTACCACGACAAATTGTTCGACTATTTGATCCGACGACTGGCAACGCTCGATCATGTGATGGTTCTCGGCGACTCTCCCAGCCGCATTCCCACACTCAGCTTCACAGTCTCGGGGACTTCTGCCGAAAAGGTTGCCGAGCACCTCGCTCAGGCGCGGATCGGAACGGTCAGCGGTATCCACAGCGGAAGCCGATTGCTCGACGCGTTGGGTGTCAACGACGAGGGTGGCGCCGTGACCATCGGGCTCGCTCCGTATACGACGCGATACGAGATCGATCAGCTCGTCGAAGCGTTGTCCAAGCTGGCGTAGACGCCTGACGGCACGAGGTAGGTGCCGCCGGGCTCTACTGCACGGTTACTGTACTCGCAGGATCACCTTGCCGATGGTGTCTTCGGCGTCGAGCATTCGATGTCCCTGTGCCGCATCGATAATTGGAATTTCGGCGTGGATGATGGGACTGATCTGTCCTTCGCTGATCATCGGCCACAGGCGAGCGGTCATGTCCGAGACGATGTTTGCTTTACTCGAAGGTCCGGTTTCGGGTCTGCCGCGTAACCCGGCGGCGTGGATGGTTCCGCGTTTGCCGAGCAGTGCGCCGAAGTTCAACTCACCCTTGACGCCGCCCTGCATGCCGATCGTGATGAGGGTGCCATCCATTGCGAGCGCATTCACGTTGGGCTGCAAGTACTTTGCGCCCATGTTGTCTAGTATCAGATCGGCGCCGTGGCCGTCGGTTTCGGACCGCAGCACCTCGACGAAATCCTGGTTCTTGTAGTCGATGGTGATGTCGGCACCGAGCGTCCTGCAGAAGTCGAGTTTGTATGTCGAGCCGGCTGTGACTGCGACGGTGACACCGAATGCCTTTGCCACCTGAATGGCGTGCGTGCCGATGCCGCTGCCGCCGCCGTGGATCAACAGGACCTGTCCGGATCGCATGCCGCCGTACATGACCAGATTCGACCAGACGGTCGATGCCACCTCGGGAAGTGCCGCTGCCGCATGCAGGTCGAGTTCACCGGGAATGGGGAACAACTGGGTCGACGGCACGAGAACCTGCTCGGCGTAACCGCCTCCCGCGAGTAGTGCGCACACTCGGTCGCCGACGTTCCAGTCGTGTACGCCCTCGCCGAGCTCGGAAATCACGCCCGAGCATTCGAGCCCCATAATTTCGCTCGCACCGGGAGGCGGAGGGTAGTGGCCTTGCCGCTGCATGAGATCGGCGCGGTTGATCGCGGTGGCAGCGACGTCGACGACGACCTGGCCACGGCCCGGGCGCGGATCGGGGACCTCGGTCCACGCCATGACGTCGGGGGACCCGAACTCGGTCAGAGTGATTGCGTGCATGGCTTCCAGCGTAGGCGCGGCGTTGTAGTCCCATTCAACGTCCCAGCGGAGTGCAAATCCCGGCAAGTTTTCGGCAAGTATTGTCGGGACAAATCGGACATCAGTGGCAGGGATCTACTAACCGGTAGCAGTCCTTGCCTAATATGGTCGGGTGACGGCCGAAAGATCCTTTGGTCCAGGGGGGGACCCGCAGTGGCTCGATGCTGCGGAAATGAGAGCGTGGCGCGCCTATGTAGACGGCGGCCAACGATTGATGGGGGTACTCAACAAGGATTTACAGGACGCACATGGACTGACGATGGCGGAGTACCGGATATTGGTGATGCTGTCCGAATCACCGGACGGATCGGTACGTATGAGCGATCTCGCCGACGGCGTCCTGTCCTCGCGTAGCCGGCTGACCCACCAGATTCGCCGCATGGAAGGCGACGGGATGGTCTTGCGCAACACCTGCGCCGACGACGGCAGAGGTGTGCTCGCCGTCATCACCGAAGAAGGCGCCCGAAGGCTCGCCGAAGCGGCTCCGACGCATGTGTCGAGCGTCCGGAAGCATTTGGTCGATCTGCTGACAAGGCGGCAGCTGACGGTGCTCGGCGACATCTTCGAGGAGGTAGACGCAGCGATGGGGGAGTCGGAGGTCCAGGCGCGCTGACCGACCGCGATTCGCCCCGCGGCGCACGGGGCGTTTAGTATCTTCTACGGAAGCGTGGCAGAGCGGCCCAATGCACTCGCCTTGAAAGCGAGAGACGTGTAAAAGCGTCCGGGGGTTCAAATCCCTCCGCTTCCGCCACCAAGGCCCTGATCTCACCAGTCGGTGTAGGTCAGGGCCTTTTCGGTTTCCGTGCGAGAACGACCAGTACCGTCACTGTTTCATCCGCGACGGATGATGTGGCGGGCGGCGGTCAGCGGGATGCTCGTCTTCATGAAACGCACCGCGGCGATGAAGCGCACTGTGGCCATGTCTGCACTCTGTGGACTCGTATTGTTCGCGGCGGCGTGCAGCGACAACGACACCGAGAATGCGAACTCCACCGACGCATCGGCGAGTAGCACTCGCGAAATTGCGTCCAGTGTCGCGAGCGAGGTGCAGGGTAGCGCCTCGGCCGCGGCCAGCAGTGTCAAGGCCACCGCGTCGGCTGCGGTGGGGAACGTCCAGGACACTGCGTACCTTCAGGCGCTCGAGAGTCAAGACATCAGCTTCGGGAGCACCGAAGATCAGGTCGCGGCCGCTCGCACGGCCTGCGACGAGCTGTCCGGCGACACCAGCCTCGACGCCACCAGAGTCAAGATTGCGGAGACGACCGGACTCGACGACGCCCAGTCCCGCACGTTGATCAACATCGCCGTTCCGATCTACTGCACGACGAACGTCGGAAAGCTGACCGTCAACTGAGGTCGTCTCCAGTGAAAGATCGTTCGCTCGCGTGGAATCACATCTAAAATCCACGTCGAACTGGATATCCGAGCGAAGAACGAAACAGGAGCATGGGCCATGCGGAAGTTCACCGATGCCGTCGAGTCCGGCGATCACAGCGCAGTGGAGACGCTCCTGGCCGAAAATGTGCGATTCACTAGCCCGGTTGCGTCCAAACCTTATGACGGCAAGGCGATTACGTCGGCCATCCTGCGTGGCGTCCTCCGAGTCTTCGCGAATTTCCACTACACGAAGACGATCGAGAGCGTCGACGGACGCGACCATGCGCTCGTTTTCGAAGCGACGGTCGACGGCAAGAAGATCAACGGATGCGATTTCCTCCACCTCGACGAGAACGGCTTGATCGACGACTTCGTGGTGATGGTCCGCCCGCTGTCCGCGGCGATGGCCTTGTCCGAGGCGATGGGTGCTCAGTTTCCGCAGATCACCGCGGAGGCCGCGCAGTATCGAGCGGTGTAGGGAAAAGTTTCCGATAGACGCGCACAACGTTGTCGAAACCGGACCGGCCGCTCCGTCCCAGGGTTGGATGCAGCGGTAGGGCTGCACGGAACGCAAGGAGACCCTGATGGCGAAGTATCTGTTTCTCAAGCACTACCGCGGCGCTCCCGAGGCCGTCAACGACGTTCCCATGGATCAGTGGACCCCGCAGGAGGTCGACGACCATATGCAGTACATGAACGATTTCGCGGCCAAGCTCGAGGGTGCGGGAGAGTTCGTGACCAGCCAGGCGCTTCGGCCCGAGGGCTCGTGGGTGCGGTACGACGGCGAGGGCAAGCCGCCCGTCACCGACGGGCCGTTCGCCGAGACCAAGGATCTGATCGCCGGTTTCATGATCATCGACGTCGACACGTACGAGCGTGCGCTGGAGCTGGCAGGCGAGTTGTCGGCGGCGCCGGGGGCGGGTGGCAAGCCGATCCACGAGTGGCTCGAGGTGCGACCACTGATGGGCACGCCCACGACCATCAGCGATTGACATGAACGAGGCTGTGCTGCGAGAACTGACTCCCGCAGTGATCGGCGTCCTCGTCCATCGCGGAGTCGACTTCGCGACGGCCGAGGATGCCGTGCAGGAAGCATTGATTCGAGCAGCGTCGACGTGGCCGGACCGTCCACCCGACGACCCGAAGGGATGGCTGGTCAAGGTCGCCTGGCGCAAGTTTCTCGACGCGCACCGATCGGAGACAGCACGACGGGACAGAGAACTGCGCGTCGATGCCCAGCCGATGCCAGGACCGGTCGAAAGCGTCGACGATGCGTTGCAGCTGTTCTTCCTGTGCGCTCATCCGTCGCTTACTCCTTCGTCCGCAGTGGCTTTGACGCTTCGTGCGATCGGGGGATTGACCACCCGGCAGATCGCTCAGGCCTATCTCGTTCCCGAGGCGACGATGGCTCAGCGAATCAGCCGGGCGAAACGCACTGTTCGCGACGTGCGGTTCGAAGATGCCGGTGACCTCGCAACCGTGCTGCGCGTGCTGTATCTGATCTTCAACGAGGGCTACACCGGTGACGTCGACCTGGCAGCCGAGGCGATTCGGCTCACCCGGCAGCTGGCCGGAACGACGACGGACGAGGAGACTGCCGGGCTGTTGGCGTTGATGCTGCTACACCACGCCCGGAGGCCGGCGCGGACCCGATCCGACGGCACCCTGGTTGCCTTGCCCGAACAGGATCGTTCTCGATGGGACACCGCGCTCATCGCCGAAGGCGTCGTGATTCTGCAGAGAGCCCTACGTCGCGATCGGCTCGGTGAATTCCAGGCGCAGGCCGCGATCGCTGCCCTGCACGCCGATGCACCGCGCGCAGAGGAGACAGACTGGGTTCAGATCGTCGGTTGGTACGACGAACTGCTTTCGCTCAACGACAGTCCGGTCGTGCAGCTCAATCGTGCCGTCGCGATCGGGGAGGCCGACGGCGCGGCAGCCGGCCTCGCGGCTCTGGCGGCCGTCGACTCGACAATGCCGCGGTACGCGGCCGCGTCGGCGTACCTGCACGAAAAAGCGGGTGATCTACCTATCGCGGCGGATCCCTACGCCGAAGCTGCCCGAACCGCTCCCACTCTCGCCGAGCGACACCACCTCACACTGCAGGCGGCGCGGTTGCGGAAACTCCAACCGAACCAACCGTTTATTTACCGGTCAGCGAACTTTCGTGCTTCGTGAGCGAGGTCGTCTGAAGTGGCGTCCATGCGGGCGATCTCGCGGTCGCGAACTGTCATGATGGCGACGATCGGCACTGCCAGCGTGAGAAGCCCGAGGACGAAGACTGGAAAGATGAACGGGAACAACGCGAGTCCGACGGGTGCGGGTGCGGACGTGTCGCGGACAATTTCCACCGCGGCCATTCCGGTGTAATGCATACCGACTATGGCGATCCCCAGGATCGGACCGGCGATGAGTCGCAGCGTGGTGGACCCCATCGCCATCATGAACCATAATGCGGCTGTGGCGCCAACGACAGCGATCACGAGTGAGAGTGCGACGAAGAGCGTGTTGTAGTTGATCTGGCCCTGAAACTGCACGGCCTGCATGCCCGTGTAATGCATGACGGTGATCCCCATGCCGACGAGGGAGCCGGAGGCTATGAGCCGCGACCAACTGAACTCGGTTCCGAGCATGTACAACGCGGCGAAGACCGCGATTACGGCAATCAGAGCCGAGATGATCGTCCACGTCAGACTGTAGCGAAGGGGACTGCCGGGTAACGCAAACCCGAGCATCGCGACGAAGTGCATCAACCAGATACCGACACCACCGATGGACAATGCGCCCATGAAAAACCAGCGCATTCGCGCCGCGGGGTGCCTTGCCGCCATGCCGTGTCGGGCACACGCCAAACCGATGACCGATCCCGAGACTCCAATCGCGAACGCCAACCCGAGCAGCCAGAGCCCCATGGAGAAATGGTTCATTTCGTCCGACATGCCAGTCCTTAGGTTTGTTTTTGTCCGGGTGTCAGCAGGGCGCTGTCGCCGCGATACGTTCGAGCGCGTACTCGGTGATCGTGATCAAGGCCTGCTTCGACGATTCTCGGTTACGCGCGTCGACGTCGATCATCGGTACGTGGTCGGACAACGCGAGAGCTTGACGAAGGTCATTTGTTGCATGTACGGGAGCATCGTCGAAACGGTTGACTGCCACGATGAACGGCAAACCACGGGCTTCGAAGAAGTCGACAGCGGCAAAGCTGTCTTCGAGACGGCGCGTGTCGACAAGGATGACCGCGCCGATCGCGCCCGTGATGAGGTCGTCCCACATGAACCAGAATCGCCGCTGACCGGGTGTGCCGAACAGGTAGAGAACCAGGTCGTCGGCGAGCGAGATGCGGCCGAAATCCATTGCGACTGTTGTCGTCTCTTTGTTCGGTGTCGAGCTGAGGTGATCGATGCCGTCACTGGCGTCGGTCACCATCGCTTCGGTGCGCAAGGGGACGATCTCGGAGACCGTCCCGACAAGGGTGGTCTTTCCGACGCCGAATCCTCCGGCGATCACGATCTTTGTCGACGTGACGCGAGAAGGCGCGTCAGAGTTGCCGAAGTCCACGGAGGGTCCTTTCGATCAATTCGCGGCGCTCGACCGCAGTCGCGTCGCTTCGCAGAGTGGCTTGCACTTTCAATGCCCCGCTGACAACGAGATCCGCCACCAGAACCCGAGCCACCCCGATCGGTACACCGAGGTATGCGCCGATTTCCGCGATCGAGATGCGCTGCCCGCAGAGCGCGACAATCGACGCGCGAATGTCTTCGGGCGCCAGGCCGCTTGCGATGACATCCTCTACCGTTGCGACGATCGCTTCGAGCGGAAGGTCGATGGACGGCTTCGTCCTACCTTCGGTGATGGCGTACGAGCGAACGAGACTCGGTTCGGGATCAGCGTGCTCGGAGTAGTTTTGGGGCATCGACGTCAGGTATCCCGACCTGATCTAGGAGCGATGTCCATGGTCGTTCCGACTCGATCGACCAGAGTGACCATTTCGAAACCGATCTGACCGATGTCGCATCCCGCTACGGCTAGCGCAGCAAGATAGGCACCAGTGCCGACGCCCATGAGGAGTAGGTAGCCGTTTTCCATCTCGACCACCGATTGCAGAACTGCGCCGCCGTCGAACAGCCGAGACGCGCCGGCAGAGAGACTGGCGAGTCCGGATGTGACGGCGGCCAACTGGTCCGCACGATCCAGAGGAAGGTGTGAGCTCGCCGCGCTCAACAATCCATCGGCAGAGACGATGATGGCGTGGCTTACTCCCGGAACGTCGCGTGCAAAACCCGACACCAACCAGTCGAGTGCGCGAGGAGTTTCTGGGGCTCCGACAGAATTCACTGTTCTCCTTCGTCTTTCTGCACATGTGTTATCGAGTGCAACGCTGTGTTGTTCTCGCTGTTAACGTGTCGGCGGCCCCGGCTGAGGCCGGATTGGTAGTCACTCCACCCGCGTCTGATCGTTTCCGGGTCGACGCGTTGACGGTGGGATCCGGAACGGGCAGAGCTATTGGTGGGCCTGACAGTTCCGGGAACCAACCGCGCACCGCGGTCCCGGATCGGGAGTCCCGAATCGGCCATCTTGCTGGAGGGCATGTCCGTCGACGCGTGAGCGGCAACCCATCCCTCGTCAGCCTCGGTTGTCCAGATGCTGCCGTTTGTGGCACCGGACTCGTCGTCCGTGGGGTCGATAAGCCACTCGGACACCATTCCGGCAAAGATCGGCGATGCAATCGGTGGAACGTCAGAGCCGGCCTCGGGAGCGTTCGCGCTGAAGACGCCCACGGACGGTGGGGTCGGGTCTCGGGGTGGAGTCCAGTCGCGAGGTGGTGTGGTTTCGCGCGGTGGGGTCGGGTCTCGGGGTGGAGTCCAGTCGCGAGGTGGTGTGGTTTCGCGCGGTGGAGTCAGGTCTCGAGGTGCCGTCCAGTCACGAGGTGGTGGCGTTTCGCGCGGTGGAGTTGGGATGCGACGTGGTGTCGAGTCGCGCGGCCGGGACGAGAAGAACGCCGCTGTGACGTTCGGGTTCGGAGCGCCGAACGGGGCTCTGGGCACAGGTCCAGCGGCGGGGAACTCGCCTGTATCCGGTTGGTCGACAACCATTTCCGCCTTGGGCGGCGGTGGAGCTATCGGTTGGGTCGTGAAGGCATTGGCGGTACCGGGTACCCCACTGCTCCCTGGGGTGCGGCGTGGAAGTCCGCTCGCCATGGGAAGGGCGCTGGAGTTGGTCTGCGAAGCAAATGCAGAGGACGTACCTGAAACAGCTGGCGGCACAGTGGAAGCAACAGGGTGTGAAGATTGACGATTGGGTAGCCAGTTCCCTGATGCCACCGAAACATCGGGATTATGGGCGCCTGCTACCGGGAATGAGACGGCGCCTTGACTTGATGTAGGGGTACCCGCCGCGACGGAGTGAACCGACAATGTTGCGCGAGCCTGAGAGGCAAGTGCAGCCGTCGACGTTCTGATCGCCGTGTCGCGTGACGCCTCGAGAAGTGCGATCGGCAGATGAACCATCGCAGTGATGCCACTGCGATCGGATGTGCCTGCGGACGGGCGTAGACGTACTGAAATACCGTAGCGAAGGCTGATACGGCTGACCACGAACAGCCCCATGTGGCGCGCGGTATCGGGGCTCATCTCGCCTCCGGAAGAGAGGCGTTTGTTGGCGTCGAGTAAGTCGTCCGGTGACATTCCGATACCCAGATCGGAGATTTCTACGAGCACGGAACCGTCGTTGGTGCGTGCGGCGTCGATCGTCACTGTAGTTTCGGGCGGTGAGTAGCGCAGGGCGTTGTCCAGTAGTTCGGTGACGAGGTGCACTACGTCTGCACTGGCCTTGCCACTGACGACAGCAGACAGAATTTGTCCGAGTTCGACACGCAGATAGTCCTCGACACCGGAAGCTGAGGCGCGTAGAGCGTCGGCAAGTGCGATCGGTGCGGTTCGTGCGCGACGTCCTTCGTTGCCGGAGAGGATGAGGAGATTATCGCTGTTGCGTCGCATTCGGGCGGCGATGTGATCGAGGCGGAAGAGATTCTCGAGGCGATTCGGGTCGTCTTCGTCTTTTTCGAGTTGCTCGATGAGCACGAGCTGTTGTTCGACGAGGGACTTGTTTCGACGGGAAAGCGTTTCGAACATGTCGTTGACCTGGCGGCGGAGAGTAGCTTGCTCGCCGGCCAATGTGATTGCCTGCCCGTGCATGTCGTCGACTGCGCGTGCGAGTTGCCCGATCTCCTCGTGTGTCTCTACAGGTACGCGAGGTATCTCGAGGTCGACTATTCGCTCGCCGGCGCGGATTCTTTCGATCGCCTCGGGAAGTCCATGACGTGCTGCTGTGAGCGCGGCAAAACGCAGGCGCTGGATAGGTTCGACCAGCGAGCGACTGATGACGAGCGCGAGGGCGAGGGCTGCGAGGACGGTGCCGACGACCAGCGCGGCGTCTCGAAGCGCTGCGGATTGGGCGGCGCCGGTTTCGGAGTTCGCGGTGGGGACGAACCGCGCGATTGCGGCATCGGCGATGGCGTCGTACTGATCGCTACTGGCTTGGAGTCCGAGGCCGATCTCCCTGCTCGAAGGGGATCCTGGGGGTGTTGCCGCGATTGCGCCCAGGCGACTCTGAGTGGATGCGCGTAGAGAGTTCAGCGCGGCCAAGGGGTCCTGCGAGGGGTCCGCCTCGACTGGCGGAAGTACTCCACCGGGCGTAGCCAGTGGCATGAGACCACCGAGACTGCCAAGTTCTGCACCAGCAGTGGAAATAAGGATGATGCGCGATTGTGGATCGACTTCGCCGTTGCCGAACAGAATGTGCTGATTGGCCAATGTTCGACGGGCGCCCCACAAAGGCGCCAACTCGGCACCACGCTCACGCAGAAGGGGTAGCTCGGATTTGGACAGAAGATCTGAGAACGGGATCCAGAGCTCGGTCGACACCTGACTGTAGCGAGCGACCAGCTGGATGGGCCGTTCAGAGCTGGTCGGAACCTCGTCGATGAGTGCCCGGCTGTTCTGCAGAGACTTGTCGACCAGGCCACTGAGCTTTGGGTCGGTCCGGAACACGTTCGCGGCAACATTGAAATCCTGCAGCGCGATTGTCGCTTGTGCGGTCGCTGTGGCGGTGTCGGCTCCGGAAGCAGCCGCAACTGTCACTGCCTTGAGAGCTTGCTCCAGCCGAAGTGCCGCAGGAACGGCGAAGGCACGTTCGGCGGACGTATTGAGGTCCGCGGCATCGGTCAGTTCGCTCTGGATCCGGAGGCCACCGAAAAGAACGGCGACGAGCATCGGAACCGCGAAAACTGCGATAACCTTCCAGCCGAGGCGCCATTCGCCGATCGACCACCACGAGGTTGTCTGTGCATCGTCTTTCATGCGGTCCAATGCCTCTTCGTGTCTGCCATTGAAATCTGTTATCCCCCGTTGGGCATTGATCGACTCGACCCGACTAAGTGCAGTCGAACGAAATCGATTTGAACCGTAACAGAATGATGTCGATTTATCAGGTTTACAGTCTCTAATGTCCGGGTTTAAGCAACTCCGGCCCTGTTTACCTAGCATTTTCGGTGTCGAATGCTGGAGACTTGGCCGTTTCGACGAACCGAATCCGGCCGCATGTAGCACTGCGCCGACGAGCAGGTATCGAATGGTGACTAGCGGGTACTACCTGCGGATGAGCGAAGAAGCGCGACGTAACGACGGTGACAACGACGGTCCGCTCGAAGAGGAACTCGAGGAGAGTTTCGATGCCGTCGTCTCCGAAGGCGGTGAGCGTCTGCATCGAACCGTGCGCGCGGTGCTGATCACAGGATTCTTCGGCGGTCTCGAAGTTGCTCTGGGTGTCATGGCCTATCTGGCGGTGCTGTACGAGACCGATAACCATCTACTGGCGGGGCTTGCGTTCGGAATCGGCCTGGTGGCGATCTTCCTGGCCCACGGCGAATTGTTCACCGAGGACTTCCTCATGCCGATCGCGGCGTTGGTCTCCCGCAACGGCACTCCCGCGCAGTTGGCGAAGCTGTGGATCGGGACGTTGCTGGCGAACCTGGCAGGCGGGTGGTGTGTGATGTGGCTGGTCGCGCACGCCTTCCCGCAATGGCAGGCAGTACTGTCGGAATCCGCGCACCACTTCGTCGACTCCCCCCTGAACCTGCAGTCGATCTGCCTGGCGATCCTGGGCGGCAGCACGATGACCCTGCTGACCCGCATGCAGCAGGGAACCAATTCCGACGTCGCGAAGATCATCGCGGCGATGTCGGCTGCATTCCTGCTGGCCGGATTGCAGCTCTTCCACTCGATCCTGGACTCCCTGCTGATCTTCGGGGCCATTCACGCGGGTGCGGACATCGGTTACCGAGCGTGGATCGACTGGTTCGGGTACACGGTGGGTTTCAACATCATCGGTGGCGTCGTACTTGTCACCACCCTCCGCTTGGTACGAACCAAGGAATTGGTGAAGTCCGAGCGCGAGCGTCATCCCGATTAGCGGTCCAGCCGATCGATGAGCGGCACCGGTCGTATTTGCTCGCGCAAGCACGACCGGTGCCGTGGACGGACTTCTACTCGCAGCCGATGCCGTCGTTGTCGCGGTCCAGATGGGGGCCGTATCCATATTCGTCGCGATAGACGGGGGCCGCACCGGCGTCACGTGCCTCGGTGCAGTTCTTGTACTGGAACGTGCTGGGAGCTTGTGCAGGCGGTGCACTCTGGGGAGCCGGCGCTGGTGGAGGTGGTGGTGGGAGGAATGGTGCAAGCGGTGGCGGGCAGAACTGTGCCGAGCCGGTGCCGCACAAGAAGTCGGTGATCGGATCTGCTGCGGCAACGGCCGGTGTCGTCATCATTGCTGCGGCGAGTACGACGCCACCGAATCCAATTCGGGCGAAGAGGGTCTTGCTTGTCATTCATAGCTCCTGAAAGAGGGGGTTGGAAATGTCGATCTTTTAGCTACGGAGTTTGAACAGTCAACGAAGTCATTCGATCGAATGACGCCCTCGAGAACCCGTCTACCTGCGCGCGCCGAGGTTCCGATCGAAGGTATCGGTGTGTGCGATCTCTCGCTACGCCCGCTGAGACCCTGCTCATGCGGCTTGCTTGGATATGTCCCAAAGAATCGACAGAACTTTTGTACGACCTCTAACAGGGCTACTCTGGGCGGAACCGCGGGCCGCAGTAGGCGTACCTACTGGTGGGTTGCGTTGAATCAGAAGTTGTTCGTGTTGCGCCCGAACGGGTGTGGCGGGGGAGGATGGGTCAGTCGAATGCACCGTCGTGTTCTGGCAGCGCTGGGAACCAGCATTGCGCTGTCGATACTTGGGACCGGTGTGGTGTCTGCTCAACCGCTCCCCGGGACCGGAAGCTCCGATGCTGCCGTGACGCCGTTCGGTGAGTCCGGACCGTCGCTCTCGGCTCGGATCGACCATATCGACATGATCACGCCCCGTCGTGCTGCCGTGTTCGTGCAGTCGCCTTCGATGAACAAGATCGTTCAGGTTCAGGTGTTGTTGCCTGCAAGGGGCGGCCCGCGCCCCACTCTGTACATGCTCGACGGCGTCAGTGCCGGCAAAGAGTCCGACTACGCCGAGAGCACGTGGACGCAGAAGACCGACATCGTGGACTTCTTCGCCGACAAAGACGTCAACGTCGTGCTTCCCGTAGGTGGTTCGAGTAGCTACTACACCAACTGGAATGCGCCGGACCCAATCCTCGGTGTCAATATGTGGGAGACGTTCCTGACGTCGGAACTTCCCCCGCTGATCGATGCTCAGTTCGCCGGCAACGGCACCAATGCGATCGCGGGAGTCTCCATGGGCGCGCAGGGCGCGATGGATCTCATTACCCGTCACCCCGATCTCTATACGGGTGTGGCAGGCCTGAGCGGCTGCTACGACAACTCGCAGCCGAACCTGAAGGATGCCGTTCGCGCCACTGTCGCAACCAATGGTGGTAATGCGAGCAATATGTGGGGTGAGAACGCCGACCCGAAGTGGGCCGAGCATGACCCGTCTCGAAATGCAGAAGCCCTGCGCGGCAAGGACATCTATATTTCCGTCGGCACCGGTTTGCCCGGCCCGTACGAACTCGGACCGGGCGGCACCGGCATCGAGTCGGCCGCCATGGGTGGGCCGCTCGAAGCTGCCGCGCTCTACTGCACAACGTTGTTCGACACCAAACTTCGATCTATTCGCATCCCAGCCAAGTTCGTCTACCGGCCGTACGGAATCCACCAGTGGCCGTACTGGCAGGACGATCTGCGCGAGTCCTGGCCGACGCTCCGCGACGCGCTGAACATCTAGGACTCGCGCACCGGGGTCAGATCGCCGAGAAGTGCGCGAGCACGTGCTCGGCAACGGCTGCGGGTTGCTCGAGCGATACCGAGTGGCCCGCAGCTTCGACACTCCGGTAGCTGCCACCGGATGCCTCGGCAATGTTGACGTCCGAGATGGGCGGCGGGTACGCATGATCCTCCGTGCCGGAGATCGCGAGTACCGGCACCGTGCAGCCGTTCAATTCGTCGACGATTCGCGACCGGTGAATCACCTGGTAGGCAGAGTCGCCGATGCTGGGCTTCAGCTCCGCGATCCGGCCGCGCCACTCCTCGACGGCGGGTGTGCCTGCGGACAAGCTGGTGTCTCCGAACATGATGTACAAAACGATGTCGATATTCTCGCTTCCCCCAATGTCGGCCAGTCGCTCGACAAGGGGAGCAAACGCCTCCAGTTGATGCTCCTCCTCCGCCGAAGAGCCCATTGCGACGGCGGACAGCAGCAACTCGGGTCGCCTCGCCGCCAATCGAAGCGCGACGAATCCGCCGAGTGAGTTTCCCAGGAAATGCACGCGACCCAGTTGCAGTTCTTCGATGAACGCAGCAGCGTCTTCGGTCAGGATGTCCACGGTCACGTCGGCGCGCGAATGCGTCGAACTCTCGCCGTGATTGCGGTGGTCGTACGCGAAGACGCGGTGCCCTGCGGAGGCCAGTAGTTCGGCCAACGCGTCGAACATTCGATGATCGAAGAACAGTGAATGACTGAGGACGACGGGGGTGCCGTCCTGCGGTCCTGATACCTCGTAGGACAGCGTCGCGCCGTTGACCTGGATCGTGTTCATTCCGGACTCCTGACAGATTCTTGCCGCCGTTGTGACCCCTCCGCTGTGATGGAGGACACGTGTACTCTCTGCACGGTAGGGCGCATGTATGCGACGGGTCTGCCGGTGACGCGCACGGAATCGACGGCCGGGCGCACGGATTCAGGCGCGAAAGGTAGAAACTTATGACTGCCACAGCGGACTACGTCGTGTCGACGATCGACACCACACTGTTGCCTGCCACGGATCGGCCGGGGTTCTGGCGTGAGCACGTTCGCTTCAACCATGGTGGTCTCGATTTCGCATTCGACGAAACGATGGGTTTCAGTGGCAAGACCGTCGTGCAGCGGTCCGAAGAATTTCAACTGGTGGAGTTCAGTTCCGATGCCATCGTCTACTCGAGAAGCGCCGTAGCTGCTCGCTCCGACGACGATCGGAGCCTGCGCGTCGTGGTCCCTCGGGCGGGCACGTTTCGATGTGCGTACGGTGACGATCGCGCGATCGTGGGCCCGGGCGCCGCGGTCGCGATGTCGATGGCAGCTCCCTTCTCCATCGAGCACGGCCCGGGCGCGCGAGCATGGGTGGTGAGCGTCCCGGAATCGGCCTGGCCCCGTTCGGTCGTTCCCGTGAAGCCTCGGGTTCTCGACCTTGCCACCGGTATGGGCGCGGTAGCAGCTGCAATGACCGAGCAGCTATCCGCGCAGCGAGATACCCTCTCGGCGAGCAGCTTTCGTGAGGTATCCGATGCTCTCACCCGGATGCTGGTCGGGGTCGCATCCGATGTGTCGCGGTGGCCGGACGTCGCACAGGCCGCGTCGGCACTCGTGAAAACGCAGTCCGACGACCCGACTCTTACCCCGAAAACCCTTGCTCGACGCCTCGGCTGGTCGCTGCGGCATGTGCAGGCCGTGACGCAGTCGGTGGGCACCAGCCCTTCGGAGATGATTCGGACCAGCCGGCTCGTTCGAGCTCGTGCTCGGCTCGACGATCCAGCTCAGCGTCACCGATCGGTCGCCGAGATCGCCCATCAGTCGGGGTTCGGCTCGGTCAGTACCTTCAATGCGGTGTTCCGTGAGGAGTTCGGGATGAGCCCTCGGCAGGCGCGGACCATCAGTGAGCGGCGGTAGCTGCGTACTTCAGGAAGGCGTCGTTCTCGTGCGGGTCGCCTATTGTGATGCGAACCCCGTCGTTTCCGTAGGCGCGCAACAGTATTCCAGCTTCTGCTGCGGCTTCGGTGTAGGGACCGGAGAGGGTGCCGAGTGGTAGGAATACGAAGTTCGCCTCCGAGGGTGCGACGTCGTAACCCAGCTCGATCAGTGCAGTGCGCACCCGTTCACGTTCTGCGACAAGGGTATCGGTACGGGCGAGGAGCTCGTCCTTTGCTTCGAGCGATGCCAGCGCTGCCTGCTGAGCGACGGAGCTCACCGCGAAAGCGATGCGCACTTTGCTCATCGCGGCGATGACCGCCGGATCGCCGACGGCATATCCCACCCGTAGTCCGGCCAGCCCGTACGCCTTGGAGAAGGTGCGGAGAACCAGAACGTTGCGATGGTCGCGGGCCAGTTCGACACCGTCGGTGTACTCGCCCTCCGGGTTTTCGCGGGCGTACTCGAAATAGGCCTCGTCCAGCACCACGAGGACATGTGCGGGCACCGCGTCGAGGAACCGCTCGAGTGCAGATCTGGCCACGACCGTGCCGGAAGGATTGTTCGGGTTGCAGACGAATATCACGCGGGTGCGCTCGGTGATCGCGGCGAGCATGGCGTCGAGATCGTGCACGTGCTCCGCGTTCAGGGGGACCTCGACCGGCGTTGCACCGGCGACGCGCGCGATGATCGGGTACGCCTCGAAGGACCGCCACGCGTACAACACTTCGTCACCCGGGCCGCACATGACCTGGACGACTTCCTGGCACAGCGCCACCGATCCGTTGCCGACTGCGACATTGGCCGGGTCGACCTTCACGTGCGCGGCGACGGCGTCCACGAGGGCAGTGGCGCGGATGTCGGGGTAGCGGTTGACGGTGACGACCGACTCGGCGATCTTCTCGCGGACGCCCGAGAGCGGACCCTGTGTCGTCTCGTTGCTGGCCAGCTTGATCGCGCCCGGGAAGTTGCGTCCGGGTACGTAGGCGGGGATTGCGTCGAGGTCGGTGCGGATGCGGGCGGTCACGGCTCACATTATGCGCCAGGTGGGGCGGATCATTTCCTGTGCGTCCGCCGGTAATCCAGCGGAGCGTGGCCTGTCGCACTATTTTGGTGTCATGTCGGGAATCTTCACGGATGTGGCAGTGCTCCGAATCGACGCGGACGACGATGAGCAACCGCCTGGGGAGCACAAGGTGCCGCTGACGGCCATCTCCCCGGAAGGGCACGTCCGAGGCGGGATCGTAGTGCTGCACGAATCCCGCGAGCTACCGGAATCGCTACTGGACTTGCTGCGCGCGCTCGCACTCGAAGGATGGCTGGCCGTCGCCCCGGACCTGTTCCACCGAGGAACGGAGGGCGAAGAGGTCTTCGGCGAAAATCTGTTCTCCGACTTCGACGCGACTTTCGACTGGCTCACCTCGCGGGGTGTCTATCCGGACTGCGTCGGAGTCATCGGGTTCGACGACGCCGGAACTGCGGCGCTGATCGTCGCAACGAACCGACCGATCGGTGCAGCCGTCAGCGTCGCGGCGGCGGGCATCGTCGAACCATTGAACGCCGACGCTGTCGCATTGATCGACGCCGCGCCTGCGCTCCAGGCGCCCTGGTTGGGTCTGTACGGCGAGAACGACCCCAGGACCCCACCGGAGCACATCGAGGGCCTCCGTGACGCAGCCACACGGTCATCCGTAGCCACCAACGTCGTCAGCTACAGCGGACTCCGCCACCGCGCCGACGAACCGCAGCCTTCGCTCGGTAGCGCCGAAGATGAAGACCCGGCAACTGCCGCGCTGATCGAAGCTCAGGCCAGAATTTTCGATTGGTTCGACTCGTTCCTTCGCTGATCGGGATATGACCAGGCGTTTTGCGTTCTCCTCTCAACCGTGTGTAATCTCGTTCCTCGGCGGTCCGAGAGGGCCGGCAGCCTAGGAGGCGTGCCAGAGCGGCCGAATGGGAGTCACTGCTAATGACTTGACCCTTCACCGGGTCCGGAGGTTCAAATCCTCTCGCCTCCGCCAAGCTGATCCGCAAGGACCAGCCAGTTTGACGCAGGACCGTTGATTCGTAAGGATCAACACAATTGAACATGCGCCCGTAGCTCAACGGATAGAGCACCTGACTACGGATCAGGAGGTTAGGGGTTCGAATCCCTTCGGGCGCACAAGAAATAGCCTCGTACTTGCGGAAACGCACAGTGCGAGGCTATTTTTCTGTCTTTGATTCCGAGGACCCAGGGTGTCCGTTTCGATGGGCTCCGACCGAGCGGACGTAAGCGTCTGTCATGATCGGGGGATGCTTGGACTCATTGGATTGTTGCTCGTCGTGTGGCTGGTGTTCGTCATCCTCGGGTTCGTTGTCAAAGGCTTGCTCTGGTTGGCAATCCTCGGGATCGTGTTGTTCGCAGCGACCGCTGCGTGGGGTTGGGTGAAGCGAAACACTCGCACCTGACGCTGGGCTGATTCGCTCATCGAGAATGCGGACGAGCTCAGATTGCGCCCTCGGAGTGGCGAGGTGTCGATGTTGCGAGGGCAGCAACGACTTGAAGAAGATTCGCGGCACTGAAGCTTTCGGGCCTACGTACGACGTCTATCGCAGCTCCTTGGATGAGCGCGACGAGTGTGGACCGGAAAGCGTCGGGATCGAGATCGTGTTCCCGGGCGAATCGGTCGGTGACGGGGTGAATCGCGTCGGTATACAAACGGAGACCCGTGTCGATCTGGTCACGAAAATCGATGCTTCTTCGGAAGAAATAGAACTGGAAAAGTAGGTCGACTTCATCACGCTGAGTGTGGAGGCCTTCCAGTTCTGTGGTGATCATCTCGTGGAGGGCGACGTCTGCGGGAAGGTCCTCGCCGAACCCGTCTTCCGGCCCGTCCAAGGTTGTTTCGAGTAGTCGAGCAAGCAGAGCGTGAAGCAATCCGTTCTTGGTTTGGTAGTAGAAGTAGACGAGGCCGCTGGAGAGATCAGCTTCTGCAGCGACAGTCCGGGCCGTGACTGTTTCCAGTCCGCCATCGAGCGCCACCAATTTTGCGGCGGCGAGGATGTCACTGCGCCGCTCGGGTTCTGACTTCTTTGCTCCGACCACTCTCGAGAGCCTAGACCTGCGCAGGTGTATGGCCAGCAGGTATGAGGTTGCCCAGAGTCACATTGCGCTCATTGACCAGTTGGTCAATACTGGAGGTATTGGTGTTGCTTCATCGCCGTCTACCGCTAGGAGAAGAATTGTGTCCCATTCCCTGAGGAACCAAACCGTCTTGGTCACCGGCGGCGGCAGTGGTATCGGCCGACTTCTCGCCTTGGGCGCTGCTGAGCGCGGGGCCCGGGTCATCGTGTGGGATCTTTCCGACGAAGCCGGCAGGAATGTCAGCCAGGAGATCGTTGCCGCGGGTCACTCTGCCGCGGCCTACACCGTTGATGTGTCCGATCGCGATTCCGTCCAGGCCGCCGCGAAGGAAACGGGGCCTATCGACGTCCTGATCAACAACGCGGGGATCGTCACCGGCAAGAACCTCCTCGACGCCTCCGACGACGCCATCGAGCGAACGATCCGCGTGAACACGCTTTCCCTCTTCTGGGTCACCCGGGCCTTCCTCGGCAACATGATCGAGAACCGTCGCGGTACCGTCGTCACCGTTTCCAGCGCCGCTGGGCTTGTGGGGGTCGCCAAGCAAACCGACTACTCCGCGAGCAAGTTCGCCGCCTTCGGTTTCGCTGAATCACTGCGTGTGGAGCTCTCGAAAGCCAACGCAGGCGTCAACTCGTTGGTTGTGTGCCCGTACTTCGTCAGCACCGGCATGTTCAAGGGCGTGCAGACGAAATACCCACTCCTCCTACCGATCCTCACCCCCGAGTTCGTGGCGGAGAAGACCCTGACAGCGATCGAGAAGGGCCGACACGAGTTGATCATGCCCCGATTCGTGAACCTGTTGTCGCCTGCCCGGGTGCTCCCGGTTCGCTGGTTCGACAAAGTAATGAATCAGCTCGGCGTCAACAACACCATGGATCATTTCGTCGGCCGCGTCGAGGCGAAGAGTAAGAGCTGACGATCCCGCAAGGGACGAACCAGAGCTTCCGTAGGAGTGATAGATCCCAGCTGTCCGGTCTGCTCGGCTATATGGTGATCCTTCGCCCGATCTGAGGAGCAACTGATGTCTCACGTCATCGTCAAGGCATCGACAGTGATCACAGTCGACGCCGAGCGTCCGCGCGCGGAAGCCGTTGCGGTGGACACCGAGACCGGTGTGATTCTTGCGGTAGGCACCTTGGCTGACTGCCAAGGTGCCGCTCCCGATGCGACGGTGACCGACCTGGGGCCCAGTGTTCTGATGCCTGGTTTCATCGACTCGCACAATCACCCTGGACTCTCCGGGCTCGTCACACAGGCACCGGCCTATTGGATTGCTCCCTACGTCGGCTACCCGTCGTTTGCCGACGTCGATGCGCTCTTCCGCAAGGCCAACGCAGAGGAGCCTGCCGGTCAGCCACTGTTGTTCAACGGCCTCGATCGAATGCTTCAAGGAGCGCCGGAGCTCGACCGGGTGCAGCTCGACGCCTACTTTCCTGATCGAGCAGCGATCGTCTTCGACAACTCGGGCCACGAGGTGTACTTCAACTCGGGCGTGATCGCCGCGCTGGGCTGGCCGAACGGCACACCGCCGACCGATCCCGCCGGCGCGTCGTTCGGGCGCAACGAGGACGGCTCCTCGAACGGACTGGCTTACGAAAGTTCGGCAATCGCTCAGGTGCTGACGCCGATGCTGCCGAAGATCGTCAGTCATCCGCTGCACTCGTGCGCGCAGTGGTATGCGCTCATGGCTCGCCACGGAGTGACCGCGACGTCGGATCACTCGTACTCCGATGACAGCAAGCCGATCTTCGAGGCGTTGGCCTCGACGTCGGATTGCCCGATTCGGGTCTCGCTCTATCACGTGTCGACCGAGTCGACCTGTGGCGAGCCGTTCAGCTCGCCGATCCCAGACAACATGCTGCGCAAACAAGGCATCAAGCTGTGGGCAGACGGTGCCCCGTGGGTCGGAACGATTGCGATTTCCTTCCCCTACCTGGATACCCCGACCACTCGTAATGCGCAGATTGCTCCCGGCGCGACCTACGAGACGAAGATGAACTACTCGCGAGCCGAACTGGACGCGACTCTTTCTTCCTACGCCGACAAAGGATTTCAGTTCGCGTTCCATGTCAACGGCGACGTCGGACTCGATATCGTTCTCGATGCCTACGAGCGCGCGCTGGCGCTCAACAATCTGACTGCAACAGATCACCGGTGGCGGGTGGAACACCTCGGTGCCTGCAGGGGAGATCAGTTCGAGCGCGCTGCGAATCTTGGCGTCGTGTTGTCGATGGGGCCTTACCAGCTGATCTACTGGGGAGACTTGCTGGACGGCGAGATCTTCGACAGCTCGATCGGGGCGCAGTGGCAGCGGATCGGAGACGCGTTCCGTGCAGGTGCCGTCGTGGCATTCCACAATGACGGCATGGTGAGTCCGCCCGATGTGCTGCTGAACATTCAGACCGTGATCACGCGGAGAACTCCGTCCGGACAGCTACATGGCCCGGAGCAGATCATCAGTCTGGATGACGCCATCAAAGCCCAGACGATCAATGCGGCGCACGTCTTGCATCGAGATCACGAGATCGGTTCGATCGAGGTCGGAAAGCTCGCGGACTTCACCGTACTTTCGCGCGACCCCTATGAAGTTGAAGCCTCCCGGCTGACTGCCGATGTCTCGGTCGAGGGGACTTGGGTGGGTGGCAAGCCGATCGACCTCGACGCCTTTCTCGAACAGGTTCGAGCAACTGACCCGTCCGAGCACCACTCGGCAATCGCCGACGTCGGTGAACGCATTCACCGCTGCTGAAAGCTGGGGCACCGGTTACAACCGCAACACCAGTTCGATGACCTCGTCGGTGCACTTTATCGATGGTGACGTCTTAGAAGAGCCTGCCGATCACCTCGGCGATGCTCCGACGAGCGGTGCGAGCTGCGATGCGATCGGGTTGAGGTTGAGCTTGTCCGGATCCACCTTGGGCTTGCCGTCCCATGGTTGCGGTGTTTCAGGATCGGCGAAGACTATCCGGGCATGGACCCGGTACTGCCCGAATCCGAGGAGGTTATCGATCCGAACGTACTTTCCACCGACGAAGACGATGCCGGCGACGGTAACGACCACCAGTGCGATGAGCTGAATCCTGACCAGCCGAGATCTCACAGCCCACCTCCGAATCTCCTGACTACTGACGACTTCCACCGTTTGGTGGCTCGTATCGGGCAGCAGCTATCCCGGGGATTGCGCCTGTTCCACTTCGCGCAGCAGAGCAGTGAGTTTCCGGTCGCGTGCGAGCTTCCACTCGAGCACGGGATTGAGGATCCCGCGGAGCCAGAAGTACGGCAGCCACACCGCAGGGGCGACTATCCGAGCACGACGAGTTCGGGCCGCGTCGACCAACAGATCTGCAGCACGTTCAGCAGACAATCTTCGGTTCAGTGGCCAGGGGAGAAGCTGACCGATTCGCTTGCCCATCGGGTCGTTGTCGAGTGTGTCGCGAGCCAGGCCGGTGTCCACCACGCCGAAGTACGCGAGCCCGGCGGAGGCTCCGAACGCAGCCAGTTCGATGCGCAATCCGCGTCCGAGCTGTTCGACGGCCGCCTTGCTCACCATGTACGGAACCCCACCCATGCCAGGTGTGAACGCGGCGCACGAGGACACCAACAGCATGTGCCCACCGCTGGCGACGATCTCATCTGCTGCCGCTCGCACGATGTTCAGCACGCCGCCGAAATTGACGGCCATCACCGAGTCGAAGACATTGCGTTCGACTGTCCGAATTGTTGCCGGCGGCGGAGTGATGCCCGCATTGGCCACCACGATGTCGAGTGCGCCGAAGGCCGTCACCGTTCGACGGACGCACTCCACCATCGCCTCGGAGTCGGTCACGTCGGCCGAGAGGAAGAGAACTCGTTCGGATGAACGCGCCTGTGAAGGTATGTCTCGATCGACAACTGCGACACACGCACTTGCTGCCAGCAATTTCTCGACTGTTGCAGCGCCGATGCCCCGCGCCCCGCCGGTCACCAGCGCAACTTTGCCGGGAAGAGAGATGTGGCGACTCATGAGCGGTCCTTGGCCAGTGCCGGGTCGTCGCCAGTCTTCGGTTCTTTCGGATCGGAAGCGCTGCCGACGCGGTACTCGTAGTGGCAGAGGTCGATCGTGGACATGCGGCGGGTGAAGTTACGCACCGAGCCCGGCCAGTAGGTGACATTGCGCCCGGATGGGCTCAGGTAGTAGCTACTGCATCCGCCCGAGTTCCATACCGAACCCTCGAGCGTGGCATCGGTGTAGTCGGCGAACTCGGTCTGAGCCTTCCGACTGACCTCCAGCGCCGCAATGGTTTTGACGTCCATGACCCGCAGTGCCTCCAGGATGTAGTTCACCTGCGCTTCGATCGTGACTACCTGTGAGGTGTAGACGACCGAGTTGGGGCCGAGGAGCATGAAGAAGTTCGGGAACCCGTGCACGGTCGTACCTCGGTACGAAGACATCTCTCCCGACGGCCACGCATCTGCCAACGACTGTCCCTCGCGGCCGCGGATGCGACGGAACCCCGAATGACCGGCGACGGTGAAACCAGTTCCCAGGACGATGGTGTCCACCTCGTGAGTTCGCCCGTCGGTGGTCACGATGCCCGCCGACACAACTTCTGCGATGCCGGTTGTTTCGACGGTGACGTTGTCCCGGGACAGTGCGGGATAGAACTTGTTCGAGAACGTCGGTCGCTTGCAGCCGAACGCATAATCGGGAGTGAGCTTCGTGCGCAATACCGGATCCTTCACCTGGCGACGCAAATGTGCTCGTCCGAGCACGGTCAGGGGTGCGAGCAGCGATCGGTGGTGAATGAGGCCGGGCACCAACGCTTCCTGGAACAAGTCGAACGTGCGTCGCATCATGCGTTGCAGCGGGGGGAACTTTCGGAGCATCGATCGTCCGGATTCGGAGATCGACCGGTCGGGGTGTGGCAGTATCCACGTCGGAGTCCGCTGGAACACGGTCAGATGAGCGGCCTCGGGTGCGATCCGCGGGACGAACTGCACCGCGGACGCCCCGGTACCGATCACCGCAATTCGCCGACCGCGAGCGCAGTGTTCGTGATCCCATTCCGCGGAATGGAAGACCGAGCCCGAAAAATACTCCAGGCCGGCAATATTCGGCTTGGCGGGTTCGCTGAAGGGTCCGAGTGCGCCGACGAGTATGCGTGCCGACCAGGTTCCCGCCGATGTCGTCACCAGCCATCTGGCCTCGTCGTCGTTCCACGTTGCATCCAGCACCTCGTGGCCGAAGCGGATACGGTTTCGGATGCCGAACCGGTCGGTGCAGTCGTTCAGGTAGGCCTCGATCTCGGGCTGAAGAGGGTAGAGGCGGGTCCAGTCCGGGTTGGGCGCAAAAGAGAAGGAGTACAGCGCCGAGGGGATATCGCACTGGGCGCCGGGATAAGTATTGACGTGCCACGTTCCGCCGACCGCATCGTCGCGCTCGAAGATCAGAAAGTCACCACGACCTTCCTGCTGAAGGCGGATTGCTGCACCGAGGCCGCCGAATCCGGCCCCGATGATCGCGACGTCGACGACGGAGACTGCCAGGTTGTCGGAGGCGTCGTGCTCATTGGCAGATGTGTCCGAAACAGTTGTGGTCATGAGGGTTTCGACTCCTTCTTACAGATCGAGGACGACGACTTCGTTGTCGACGGCAGCTCGAGATACACACGGGGTGAGCGTGGTCTGCCGCTCGGTGGCGTCGAGTACACGGTCGCGATGATCTACGCGGCCCTCGACGAGGCCGACGACGCAGACCCCGCAGAACCCCTGACGACACGAGTACGGTTGATCGGGCCTCGTCCGGCGTAGCGCATCGAGTGCAGTCTCCTGTGCGCCAACGGCAATCGTTTCACCCGAACGGTTCAAATGGAGCGTGAAGGGCTTACCGTCGACTACTGCCGGCGGAGCGAAAAGTTCGGCATGAAACTCCTGAATTCTGTGGTTTCGTATCGACTCGTCGCGAAGCCTCCTCGAGAGCGCCGCCGGTCCGCACACGTACATCGCGGAGTCGGCTTCTGCGAGGTCCACGATCATGGCAGGGTTCGGCATACCGTCCACATCGTCGGCCGCGAGAATCAGACGCCCACCCGAAGCAAGAGCCAACCGACCGAGGTCCGCGACGAAAGGCAGGCTTGCGCGTGATCGACCGTGGTAATAGAGCGTCCAACGAGCGTTGTCCTCTACGGCCCGCTCGATCATCGAGCGAATAGGGGTGATGCCGATTCCCGCTGCGACGAAGAGATAGTTGTCCGCTCGCGCCATCGGAAAGGCATTGCGCGGCCCCCTGACTCGAATGATGTCGCCGCGCTCGAGGCCGTGGATCTCGTTGGACACTCGGCCGCCGGGGACCTTCCGAACGCTGATCCGGTAGTGCTCGCCCTCGGAGGGTTGGCCGGCGAGTGAGTACTGACGCAGTTCCCCGGACGGTGTGATGATGTCGATGTGCGCGCCTGGTAGCCACGAAGGAAGCGGAACGCCGTCGTTGCGCCGCAGTAAGAGCGAGCGGACGTCCTCTGTTTCGACGACGATATCGTCGATGGTTGTTGCGAACTCGTATCCGGTGCCTCTTCGAGGTCGCGCGGGAGAAAGAGCCGTGATGATCGATGAGTCCGTTACCAGCTTGGCGTAGATCCGGGACGCGGCTCCGATAGCCCGCAACCCGAGACCTGGATCGACAACGGTGATGTCGCCAAGGTGACCGCGGGTTTCGACAGATGTCGGTTCTGGATTCATGCTCTCGGTCCTCACGGTTGCGTCGCCAATGCCGCGGGTGACTTCGCCAAGTACTGCACAGCTTTGTCGATATCGCCCATGTTCGAGGGGTGGAATCCGGGTCGGATGTAGAGGGCGAGCTGCACGAAAAGAAATGACAGGCCTGGAATCAGTTGTTTGCGTGAGGCTCTCGCGAAGGCTAGTGGCCACGGCAGTTGAATTCGACGGCGGAGGCGCCCCTTGCTCGCGCGCGGCGTGGCGACCGAGTTCTGGTACAGGTATGCCGCTGTGCTGAACCACAACAGAGCCAACCCAGCGCTGGCCGCGACAGCAGTCCGGGCGCGTCGAAACCCGCCGCCGTCTACATACTGGAATGCGTCGAATGCCACGTTGCGGTGCTCGAGTTCTTCCGCACCGTGCCAGCGCAGCAGATCGAGCATAGTCGGGTCGACTCCGAGTCGGTCGAATTCGGTGTTGCCGAGCAACCACTCACCGACGACGGCGGTGAAATGCTCTGCAGCCGCGTAGATTCCCAGGCGTTCGTTCAGCCATGCCTTGCCAGCTCGGCCCGTCAGGCCGTGGTCTCCGAAGACCACTCCTACTGCGAATCGGATGCGTCGCAAGATGGGTTCGATGTCCACTCCGTGAGTGACGAGGTAGTCGCGGAAGCTTTCGTGCGAAGACGCGTGAGTGGCTTCCTGTCCGACGAAACCGACTACTTCCTCGTGCAGTCGAGGGTCGTCGATGAAGGGTAGGGCGCGTGCGAACACGTCGGCCATCGCGCGCTCGCCCTCGGGGAGCACCAGGTGCATCACGTTCCAGAAGTGCGTGGCGTACCACTCCCCGGGGATGTATTGGAGCGGGACGTTCGACCAATCGAATTTCACTGCGCGCGCGACGATCGCGTAGGACTCGTCGGTATGTGCCTTGGTTGTGGTGTCGACCGCGTTGTTTCGAGACATCCGAACTCCATTTCTGCGGGTGATGTTGTCTCCGATGTTACATTGCAACAGTAAGTGTCGCAATGATGCATGGTCGACAACCGGGTGGCCGCTAGGATCGAGCAATGCATCCCGACGGAGACGATGGGCCCATCCTCGATGCCGCGTTCGAGCTGTTCGGGCAGGTAGGTATCGCTCGGACGACGATCGGAGACGTCGCGAAGCGCGCCCGGATCAATCGGGTGACCGTCTACCGCCGAATCGGGTCCAAGGACGAGTTGGTGCAAGCGGTCATGGCACGCGAATCGTCACGACTTTTTGCGTCGCTGGCGAAGTCGGCTGCAGAGCAATCCTCGCGAGCCGACCGCGTCGCACATGGTTTCGCGACGACGATCGACTCGGTCCGTACCAATCCTGTATTGCTGAAAATGTTCGATTCCGAGAGCCCAGTGGTGTTGGAACAGCTGACGATCAATGCGTCGGCCCTGCTCGAGCCCGCGATCAGGGCAGCAACGCACATCGCGCGAGACGAATCCAGCACGGACGCGTTCGCAGTGCCCGATGCACCGGAAATTGTTGCACGCGTGGTTCATTCGATCTTGTTGACGCCTTCGGCAGGCGCTCCGCTCGAGACGTACGAGGACCTGCTCACCTTTGCCCACCGCAACATAGTCCCGCTACTGGTGGCTGGGCGAACCGAATCGGAGTCATAGGAACCGCGGCAGATCACGCGCGGTGCCGTAGCCAGAGCAGGCGATCGATCGACTGCGCACCCAGCGTTTGCGATGGAGGGTGACCAGCTCGAAACCAGGAATGTCGAACATCTTGCTCACGCGGCTGCGGGTTCGGCAGAATTCTGCGAATCCTTCGTCGCCGTGTACCCGGCCGAATCCGCTGGCACCGACGCCGCCCATCGGGACTGAGCCCATTCCGGCGAACGCGATCACCGAGTTCACGGTCACCTGACCGCACACCAACCGGGCCGCCGTCTCGTTCCCGCGGCGGCGCGAGAAGACCGACGCACCGAGCGCGTATCGATGGTCGTTGGCGCGGGCTATCGCTTCGTCGAGACCGTCGACTTCGCAGATTGTGACGGTGGGACCGAATGTCTCCTCACGGACGGCCGAGCAGTCCTCGGGGGTGTCGACCACTACGGTCGGCCCGATGAACCGCGGACCGATCGAATCGAGCCCGCCGATCAACGCTCTGCCTCCAGCTGCAGCGGCATCCTCGAGATGTCCTCGTACGATGTCGATTTGAGCGGGCATCGTCATCGGCCCGTAGGTAGCCGACGCGTCACCACCCGGTCGAATTCGGCGCGCATGCTCGACGAGTGCGGCGGTGAACTCAGCGGAGACGCTGCGCTCGACGTACACGCGCTCGACCCCGATACATGTCTGGCCACCGTTGGTGAATGCGCCCCAGGCGACCGCCTCAGCGGCCGACGCGATGTCGGCGTCCGCGGCGACGATCACGGGATCCTTACCGCCACATTCCATGACGAGCGGCGTGAGCGTCTCGGCGCACGTCATCATGATCTTCGAACCGGTGCTGGTCGAACCGGTGAACGCGATTTTGTCGACTCCGCCTCGGCACAGCGCGGCACCGGTGTCTCCGAACCCTGTGACCAGCGAGAGCACCCCGGTGGGCAACGTCGGATTTGCGTCGTTGAAGGCCTGAACATATCTCGCACCGACAGCCGGGGTGTATTCGCTCGGTTTGAACACGACACAGTTGCCTGCTGCCAGGGCTGAGGAGATGGCACTGTTCGGTGCATACAGCGGGTAATTCCATGGCCCGATGACGCCGACGACTCCGAGCGCCACCTTGTCGACCCGGGCAGAGTAGTTGGCCAACAGCAGGCCGGGATTGACCCGGCGGGTGCGCAGCAGCCGCGGTGCATGACCCTCGGCCCACGCGATGTGCTCGAGAGTGAGCACTATCTCGAGCAAAGCGTCTTCGGCGGGCTTCCCGTTTTCCCGATGGATCAGATCCACGAATTCGTTTCTTCGGCTCCATATTTCGTGACGCCAGGCCTTCAGGTGCCGAACCCGTGACTTCGGAGGGAGCGAAGACCATTCATGCTCGACGCGGCGTGCCTCTGCTACTGCTGCAGCTACGGCCTCGGCGGAGGCCACATCGAAGGTGCCGATGTAGCGGTCATCGATTGGCGAGATTGAATCGAAACTCGTCGACTCCGATGCCCGGACACTGGATCCCTGGACAGTCGAAGTCACCGGGAGACCTCTAGCCCGATCTTCGATTCGTGTGCAGTTCGGAGTTCACGCTTCATGATCTTGCCTGCGCCGCTCATCGGTAGCGCGGTGACGAACTCGATGGTGCGCGGTGTCTTGTAACCTGCGACGTAGGTTCGGGTGTGCTCGCGGAGCTCCTCCAGGGACGGTGAAACGCCTTCTGCAAGAACCACACACGCATGGACTCGTTCACCCCACTCCGGGTCCGGTACGCCGATCACCGCGCAAGCCAATACTGCGGGGTGCAGGCTGAGCGCACTTTCTACTTCGGCGCTGTAGACGTTCTCGCCGCCCGTGATGATCATGTCCTTGAGTCGATCCACTACGAACAGGAAACCTTCGTCGTCGAGGTATCCGACGTCGCCGGTGTGCATCCACCCGTCGCGAATGGCGGCCGCCGTCTCCGCAGGCTTGTTCCAATAGCCCAACATGACATGTCCACCACGGACGCAGATTTCGCCGACTGCCCCGGCGGCAACAGGGCGATCGTCGGGATCGAGAATTTGAATTTCGGAGTGTGGTGCTGCCCGGCCCGCCGAGCCGATACGTTCTCCCACATGATGTTCGGGCCACAGAAGAGATGCAACCGGGGCGAGCTCGGTCATGCCGTATGCCTGGGTGAGCCGGGCGGCAGGAAGCCGCGTCTGGGTGCGCTCCAACACGCCGGCCGAAATGGGAGAGCCGCCGTAGAGAACCCGGCTGAGCGAGGAGGTGTCGAACGTGCTGAGTGAAGGGTGGTCCACGAGTAGCTGGATCATCGTCGGCACCAACAAAACGTCTGTGATGGAATGCTTTTGGATAGCCTCGAGCACCGCGGTGGGTTCGAAGAACGGAACCATCACGTGAGTTCCGCCGAGCATGACCTGACCGACCCACGCCGCGAGATCGGCGAGGTGGAACATCGGTGCAGCGTGCAGCAGGATCGACGCATCGTCGAGCAATTGCCCGGTGGCGACAGTTCCGAGTCCCGAGGTGACGAGGTTGGCGTGCGAGAGCATGACGCCCTTGGGGAAGCCGGTGGTGCCGCCGGTGTAGAACAATCCGGCGAGTTCGTCTCCGCTGCGTCGTGCATCGGAAACGGGGTCGTTGGACTCGACGAGCTTCTCGTACGAGACCATGCCTTCGGGGGTGGGGCCGTCGCCGCAATGGACGATGGTCTCTAGGTTCACGCACGCTGCGCGCAGGGCAGGTGCCATGGCTGCGAAGGTGTCATCTACCAGGAGGACTTTGGTGTCCGAATCGTTGAGCGCGTAAGCGACCTCCACCGGGGACCATCGGATGTTGACCGGATTGAGCACGGCGTCGGCCCACGGCACCGCCAGCAGGTACTCGGAGTAGCGGTCGCTGTTGAACGCCAACATGGCCACCCGATCCCCGCTCTCGACGCCGATCGAGTGCAGACCTGCGGCGAATCGAGCTACGCGGTCGATCTGCTCGGCAAAGGTGCGTACTCGGTCGCCGACGACGGTGGCCGCTCGCTGCGGGGTCGTTGCTGCGGATCGGTGGAGGCCTTGAGTGAGATACATGGCGGAGTCCCTTGTGGCGAGAGGGGGCAAGTGCCCGGAGTGAATACGGTCACATTCCCACCTTATTGGCACGGTGTCAATAGGGAGGGTGTGGGGATGTCACGCGGTTACCTGGATCAACCGAAAAGAACTGTGCTGCTACTGCTCTCGATTGTCTTCGCCGGCGAGGGACTGCGCCGTGGCGAGAACGGTGACGAGGACGTCCGTCAACAATCTCTCGACCTGATCCCTGGTCAAAGTCCCGCGGACCAGCCATTCACGCCCGGCGGCCTTGACCATTCCACCGAACGCACGCACCGCCGACGTGGTGAGAATGCGATCACCGTGCCCGCCCTCGAAGGCTGTTGCGTCGAGCACGCGTTCGGCGGCGAGATCGTCCGCCTCGTCGAGGATCTGGGCGACCTGCTCGTCGACGCCCGAACCGCTCGCCATGGACACCCATGCCGTGCCGTGGGTCTCGATGACCTTCACCAGCCAGTGCACGCTGCCCCTGGCACGTTCCTCGAGCGATCCGGCCGGCAGGTTCACTGCCTCGATCGGCGGGACCGTGACGAGGAATCGCACGCTCTCCAGGTACAGATCGCGCTTGCCACCGATGTAGTGGTGGATGAGTCCGCGGGCAACCCCCGCGGACTCGGCGACGTCGGCCATCGACACTTCGGCATACGGCTTGTCACCGAACAAACGAACCGCGCTGGCCAGTATTTGTGTCCGTCTTTCGTCGGGTTCCAGTCGACTCCATTTGGGTGTGTTCACAGCCGCCATGGCTCTCATGATCGCATCGCACCGAGGGGGCGAGACGTCAGAGGTACCGCTCGGTGCGCGAGCGCAGTGAGGACGGCACGATGAAGCGATCACCGTAGCGTGCCCGAAGTTCTTCGGCCCGGTCGACGAATCCGGACAGGCCGCCGTCGAACTGGTTGACGAACTGGAGCACACCCCCGGTCCAAGCTGGGTAGCCGATTCCCATGATGGAGCCGATGTTGGCGTCCGCAACCGTACGCAGCACACCCTCGTCGAGGCACGCGATCGAGTCCAGCGATTGTGCGATCAGCATTCGATCCATCATGTCCTCGAACGGAATTCCATGATCGGCGCGGAGGTAGTGCTCGACGAGACCGGGCCACAACCCTGCCTTGGAACCGTCCTCTGCATAGTCGTAGAAACCGCGTCCCGACTTGCGTCCGGGGCGCTCGAACTCGTCGACCATACGGTCGACCAACGCATAGGACTTCGAGTCGATCCACTCACGGCCGTCGGCGCGGGCAGCCTCGGCCATCCCCTCGCGGATATGGCGTGAGAGCGTCAATGAGATCTCGTCCATCAGGGCCAGCGCTCCGGATGGGTAGCCGGCGTGGAGGGCGGCCTGCTCGACGGTCGACGGGTGCACGCCTTCGGCAACCATGGAGATCGCCTCGTCCATGAAGCGGCCGATCACCCGCGTCGTGAAGAACCCGTGACTGTCTCCGACGACTATGGGGGTTTTACCGATCAATCGGACGAAGTCGAATGCACGCGCCAACGCCGAGTCGCTGGTGTGCTCTCCCACCACGATCTCCACCAGTGGCATCTTGTCCACCGGTGAGAAGAAGTGCGTCCCGACGAAGTCACTTCGACGGGAGACTCCCTGGGCCAGTGCAGTAATGGGAAGCGTCGAAGTATTCGAGCACAGAAGGGCGTCGGCGGTGAGGTACTTGTCCACTGCTTCGAACGCACTTTGCTTGACGGCTGGATCCTCGAACACCGCTTCCACGACCAGGTCGCAGCCCTCGGTGTCTGCTGCGTCGGCACTCGCCGTGATGAGCGAGAGGACAGCGTCTGCGGCCTCCTGCGTAGTTCGGCCTTTGGCAACAGACTTACCGAGAATCGAACGGGCGTAATCTTTTCCGCGTTCTGCTGATTCGATCGACACATCGCGCAGCACGACGGGCACCTTGGCCGAGGCGACGACGTAGGCGATGGCGGCACCCATCATGCCGGCGCCGATCACCAGGACTTTCTCCGGAACCCGTTGTGGCTCGGCAGGGGGACGCGAGACACCCTTGTTGATCGAACCGAGATCGAAGAACATCGACTGGATCAAATTCCCTGACACCGGTCCGCATGCGAGGGACGTGCAGTGCCCGGTCTCGACGAGTGAGGCAGAGTCGAAGTCCAGGACCGATCCCTCTACCGCGGCGGCGATTACCGCAAGGGGCGCAGGCATCGGTGCGCCTTTGACCGGCGTGCGAACGCTGGCGGCTGCGGTGAGAGCGGGCAATCGATCCGCCAAACCGGGCGACGCAGCGGTACCGCCTGGGATCTCGAACCCATCCCTGTCCCAGGGCTGCGCAGCATCGGGATGAGCGGCGATCCAGCCACGGGCCGCTGCCATCATCGCCTCCTCGGTGTCGACTACCTCGTCGACCAGTCCGAACTCGAGGGCCTGCGCCGGCCGATACCGCTGGCCTTGCCCGACCACCCGGGTCAAAGCTTCGACGACGCCGAACATTCGGACTGTCCTGGTGACTCCACCGGCGCCGGGCAGGAGCCCGAGGGTTACTTCGGGAAGCCCGAAGCGAGAGCTCCTCTTGTCCAGAGCGATTCGATAATGGCATGCCAGCGCGATTTCGTAGCCGCCACCGAGCGCAGTGCCGCCGAGTGCAGCCACAACCGGCTTGCCGAGCCGCTCGAGACGCCGGAACTTGTCCTTGGTGAAATCGAGAGCGCCCGAGATCGTTGCATGATCATTCGGGCCGGCGTCGCGCAGCAACTCGAGATCGCCACCGGAGAAGAACGAGTCCTTTCCCGAGGTCACGATGACGCCGTCGAAATCGTCGCGGTGTGCTTCGAGCCAGTCGATCGTCGACGCGAGCGACTGACCGAATGCGTCGTTCATGGTGTTGGTGGCCTGCGTCGGATCGTCGATCGTCAGTACGAGCACTCGGTCGTCACCGACCTCGCCGGTGATCGTGGATGTTTGCACAGCAGTCGATGTGCTCATGGGCGTCCTTCGGGCATCGTGATGGTGGTTGTAGGCGACCAAGGGGACTCCGTCGCACAGGTCGAACTAGAGCGAACGGGAAATGAGGTCTTTCATAACTTCGTTGGCACCGGCGTAGATGCGGGCTATGCGGCCGTCGACGAACATTCGGGCGATGGGGTATTCCTCCATGTAGCCGTATCCTCCGAAGAGCTGCAGGCACCTGTCGACCACCTCGAACTGCCGGTCCGTGGTCCAGTACTTGACCATCGCGGCAGTGGTGACGTCGAGCTCGGAGACGAGGTGCTTGGCGACGGCGTCGTCGACGAACGTACGCACCACTCGTCCGATAGTGGCGCATTCCGCGAGTTCGAACTTCGTGTTCTGCAGATCGAACAAAGTTTTGCCGAAAGCGTTGCGAGACTTGGTATATTCGACCGTCTGCTGCACGGCGGTCTCGATCATCGCGGCTGCAGCTATCCCACAGATCAGACGCTCCTGGGGGAGCTGCTGCATCAACTGAGCGAAGCCGCGGCCCTCCGATTCACCCAGTATGTTCGCGGCCGGAACGCGCATGCCGTCGAACGACAGCTCGGCGGTATCCTGCCCCTTCTGGCCGATCTTGTGCAGTACTCGTCCACGAAAGAATCCCGGGGTGGCATCGGATACTTCGGCGACGAGCAGTGACAATCCGCGCGCGCCGGCGGACGGATCGGTCTTCACCGCCAAGATGAGCAGATCGCAGTGGGCTCCGTTGGAAATGAAGGTCTTTGCACCGGTCACCACGTAGTCGTCGCCGTCGCGAACTGCTCGGGTGGCGATTCCTTGGAGATCGGAGCCGGTTCCCGGTTCGGTCATCGCGATCGCGCCGATCCAGTCACCGGAGCACAGCTTCGGCAACCACCGTTGTCGATTCTCCTCGGATGCGTACGCAAGGATGTAGTGCGGGACGATGCCGCTGTGCACGCCCAACTGCATGGCCGAGTCGCCGGCGCGAACCTGTTCCTCGAACAGCACCGCCTCGTGACGGAAATCGCCACCGCCACCGCCGTATATCTCCGGGATCGACATGCCGAGCAAGCCGAGTTGTCCAGCAGCGCTGTATACCTCGCGGCTAGGGCGGCCTGCGGCCGCAAATTCTTCTCGGCGCGGTACGACCTCTTTCTCGAAGAATCCTCGAGCAAGCTGTCGCACGTCAGCGAGTTCGCTGCTGGTGCGGTCGGCGAGTGCAGTCATGGGCATTCCTTGGTCGGCAAACAAGCTTGTTGGCACTACGCCAATTACATTGCTCGTGTTGCCGAGTGATGTCAAGGTGGTGCAGTCGCCGACCGATGCGTTCCTTCTGCGGGGACCCGCTCGAGCTAGCGGTTTGCGCGGCCGAACAGGCTGTCGTCCATTCGAGCGTCGACGGCGATGATCTTCAGATCGAGATCGCACTCGTCTGTAGGGGTTTCCGGCACCGGGCCGACGTAGACGCAGATGCCGGTTTGGGCGTCGAGGCGCACGGTCACCGGAGGCCCAGGAATCCAACGATCGGTCTCGTAGTCGAAGTGCCCGTTCAGTAGGGGGCAGCATTCGCATCGGGCGTCGTACTCGTCCGTGGTGCGGGCGATCACCTGCCAAGCCGGTCGGCCGTGGTGGTCCACGATCTGCGCGTCGGACAGTTCCGTGACCGTCGTCGTGGACTCATGGTCGTGGGCCGATCGGGTGAGCTCGATCGGGTTGAGCATCGCGATCCACCGATAGTTCTGGTAGAACGGGTCATCCCAGTCCACCAGCCACGAATCTGTCACGGATGGCAGCGCCGATACCAGTCCGTCGACGTCGAACACCGGAGTCACGTCCGAGGCCCACTTCGTCTCGGTCTGCCGCGATATTCCGTCCGAGTACACTGCCGTCGTTCCCGTGAAAGGATCTGCTGCACAGCAGAGTTCGTCGATCGCGCCGTCGGCGGTCTCCACCCGCAGAGATCCGGGGCGTCGAATCCAGGCGTGCACGGCGGAAGTTTCACGGGGAGGGACGAACTCGAACTCGACTGTCGTCCAGCGCCACGGCGACGACTGAGCCAACCGGCGGAATTGCTCGACGGACGGGGATTCGATCATGTAGCCGATCATGTCAGGCCGCGTTTCTCCGGATCAGGAGTGCAGTCGTCGAGCCAAGTAAGGGCCCGTGATGCTGTCCGTAGACGCGGCCACCTCGGTCGGTGTCCCCGTTGCGACAACGGTGCCGCCCTTGTCCCCACCGCCGGGTCCGAGGTCGATGACCCAGTCGGCGGAGGCGATGGCGTCCAGGTCGTGTTCCACCATCACGACGGTATTGCCTGCGTCGACCAGGCGGTGGAGCTGGCGCATGAGTAGTGCGACGTCAGCTGGATGCAGCCCGGCGGTGGGTTCGTCCAGTAGGTACAGGGCGTTGCCGCGTCGGGTGCGCTGCAGTTCGTTGGCGATCTTGATTCGTTGTGCTTCGCCGCCGCTGAGCTCGGTGGCAGGCTGGCCGAGCCGCAGGTAACCGAGCCCGATATCGAGCAGCGTCTCGAGGCTGCGGGATGCGCCGGTGATGTCGGCGAAGAACCCAGCGGCTTCGTTCACCGACATTGCCAGCACGGCGGCGATGGTTTTCTCGCGCCAGGTGACTTCGAGAGTTTCGGGGGTGTAGCGGGCGCCGTGGCAGGTGGGGCAGGGGCCGTAGGTGCCGGGAAGGAAGAGGAGCTCCACTTCGACGAAACCGTCGCCCTGGCAGGTCGGGCAGCGTCCTTCGGGGACGTTGAAGGAGAACCGGCCGGGCGCCCAGCCGCGGGCCTTTGCCTCGTCGGTGTCGGCGAACAGTTTGCGGACGATGTCGAACATTCCGACGTAGGTGGCCAGTGTCGAGCGGGGTGTGCGGCCGATGGGGCGCTGATCCACCCGGACCAGCCGGTTGAACTCCTCGAACCCGTCGACGTCGGCCACGTCGATCTCGATCTGCGCGTTGTCGTCCTCATCTGCAGCGGTGTCGAGTCGATGACGTGCCACCTCGAACAAGACCTGGGTGACGAGCGTCGACTTCCCTGAGCCCGACACACCGGTCACCGCGGTCAGCACCGCGAGCGGGAACGCCGCGGATAGCTGGCGCAGGTTGTGGCGGGTGACGCCGGTCAGCGTGAGCCAGCCGCGGGTCGGTCGCGCCACACGATGCAGGGACTCCGCGCGTCCGAACAGGTGGCGCCCGGTAACCGACTCCTCGATCTGCTCGAGCCCGGCCACCGGGCCGCTGTACAACACCCGGCCACCGCCTTCGCCTGCAGCGGGTCCGATATCGACCACCCAGTCGGCCCGTCGAACCACGTCCATATCGTGCTCGACGACGAACAGTGAGTTTCCGGATTCCTTCAGCTGGTCCAAGACGTCGAGCAGCGGTTCGGCATCGGCCGGATGCAGGCCGGCGGACGGTTCGTCCAGGACGTACACCACACCGAAGAGGCCGGAGCGAAGCTGTGTGGCGATCCGCAGACGCTGTGCCTCACCGGGCGACAGCGTCGTCGAGCTACGTCCCAGCGACAGATATCCCAAACCCAATCCGAGCAGCACCTCGATCCTGGCGAGCAGGTCGGCGGTGATGCGTACCGCCACCTCGGTTGTTTCCCCGGACGATGCCGACGGCGTCGCCGCGACCATCTCGGACTGTTCGGCGATGGGCCGCAACACTGCGGCGACCTCGGTCAACGAGAGAGTGTTGAGCTCGGCAATGGAGTATCCGGCGACGGTCACAGCCAGCGCGTCGACGCGGAGTCCGCTGCCGTCGCATAGTGGGCATCGGACACTCTCGGTGAATTGCAGGGCACGGTCGCGCATCCGCTGGCTGGTGGAGTCCGACAGGACATGCATGACGTGACGTCGAGCGCTCCAGAACTTGCCTTCGTAACTGTGGTCGACGCGGTCGGCCTGAGGTTCGATGAACACTTTCGGCTGCTCGTCGGTGTAGAGGAGCCACTTTCGGTCCTTCGCGCGGAGCGTTCGCCACGGCGCATCGATGTCGATCCCCAGGCCGCTGACGATGCTTCGTAAGTTCGCACCCTGCCAGGCACCGGGCCAGGCCGCGATCGCTCCCTCACGGATGCTCAGCGACGGGTCGGGAACCAGTAACTCCGTTGTCACGTCGTGGAATACGCCGAGCCCGCCGCAACGAGGGCATGCTCCGGCGACGGTGTTGGGGGAGAACGATTCCGCCTCGAGGCGTAACGCCCCATCCGGGTAGGTACCGGCGCGGGAGTAGAGCATCCGCAGGAGGTTCGACAAGGTGGTGATGGTGCCGACACTGGAGCGTGAGCTGGGCGCTCCTCGGCGTTGCTGCAATGCCACGGCCGGGGGCAGTCCGGTGATGGAGGCGACATGCGGTGCGCCGACCTGCTGGAGGAGCCGACGAGCGTAGGGGGCCACCGACTCGAAGTAGCGTCGTTGAGCTTCGGCATACAAGGTGCTGAACGCCAACGAGGACTTGCCTGACCCCGACACGCCAGTGAACGCGACAAACGCGTTGCGGGGGATATCGACATCTACTGCTGCCAGGTTGTGCTCGGTGGCGCCGCGAACGCGCACGTACCCGTCCCACGATGCGTCCGTCATCGTCCCGACACTAGCGCGGGTGGCTGTATTCGTTCTCTATGCGGTCAACTTGCTCGACGAGGTTTCGCGTGGACGCTGTCCATCGGGTGGTCCGGCGGAGGAGGGCGAGTGTCGTCGATGGTCGGGTCCGGCGGGTAGCTGCGGGTGGGGGCGTGCCCGACGCCTTCGTGGGCCATTACGCCCTTCCACCAGTTGTCCATCGAATCTGTTCTCGGCCACACGATCGGTTCCATCAACGACCCTCCGCTGCATCAGTTAATCGAGAAGTGCCGCAGCGAATTCGAGTTACTGATTGACTGCGGTATCTGCACGGTCAATACGCCTGACGGCTTAAGCGATCTGTATCCAACGTACGCCCTTGGCGCGTAGTACACCACCGCATCAGGTCCTTCACGCTGCTACAGATTCGATCGCGCGGATTCGAGGAAGGCATTCGAAGTAAGCGACCCTCCTGCATTGTTTGCGCACGTCATCGCATGGGTAGAGAGTGACGATGACGTGCAGTGGTACCCCACGGCCCCTGCCCGAGCAGAAGTCGGCCACGCAGGCCTTCGGCCTCGCGGAATTGGCCGAGTGGCTCGAAGCTCCGGTTCCCGCCGGTGCGGCTGTCACCGTTACCGGCGTCTGCGCCGATTCACGTGCCGTGGAACCGGGAGATCTGTACTTCGCGCTACCGGGGGCCCGTGCGCACGGGCTCGATTTCGAAGCCCAAGCATGTGCCCGGGGTGCCGTAGCGGCGGTCTCCGATCGTGCCGGAGCGATCTTGCCTACGGTCGTCGTCGATGATCCTCGACGATGCGCCGGACCGGTCAGCTCACATATCCATTCGTATCCGTCGTGGGCAATGGACGTTTACGGAGTCACGGGCACCAACGGCAAAACGAGCACGACCTACCTACTTGGTGCTGCCCTGACCGCTGCAGGCGAGAGGGTGGGGACTCTCACCGGTATCTCGATCTCCGGTCCCGGTGGCGTTTTCCCGGCGACCCGGACCACCCCGGAGGCCGCTCCTCTGCAGAAAGCGCTGGCACGTTTTCGTGACGAAGGCGCAACTACCGCAGTGATGGAAGTGTCCTCGCACGCTGTTGCGCATCGGCGGATCGACGGCACCCGATTCGCTGCTGTGGGCTTTACCAATCTGTCTTCCGACCACCTCGATTTCCACGGCTCCATGGAGAAGTACTTTGCGGTGAAATCGGAACTGTTCACACCGCAGCGAGCGGCGGCGGCGGCGATCGGGATCGATGACGACTACGGCCGTCGACTCGCAGCCGCCATCGAAATACCCTGCTGGACTTGGTCCGCCACCGATGCTCGAGCCGAGATCTTCGGCGACGCCATCGAGTGCACGGTATCGGGGACTTCCTTCACCGCACGAACGCCGTACGGTAGCTTCGAGATTCGTCTTCCCCTGCTCGGTCCGCATCAGGTTCACAACGCGCTGGCAGCCATGTCGTTGCTCGCGGCGAACGGTAAAGATCTCGGGTCGGCAGTCCTCGGTTTCGAACGGGTGTCGTCGGTGCCGGGCCGGCTCGAACGCATCGATGCCGGGCAACCGTTCCTCGCTCTGGTCGACTACATGCACAACACAGCAGGTCAACGCCAGCTACTACCGTATTTGCGAACCCTGACCACCGGACGCGTGATCGTGGTCGTCGGCGCCACCGGTGACCGAGACCCAAGCAAACGGTTCCCACTCGGCGCAACTGCCGCTGAGCTGGTCGACCTGGTAATCGTCAGTGACGAAAGCCCCTACTCCGAAGACGCAGCAAGCATTCGTAACGAGGTCGCCGCCGGCGCCGTCGCAGCGCAGTCCGCCATGGTTGTCGTCGAACCCGACCGTCGACGCGCTTTCGATCTGGCCGTGGCCAACGCGCAACCCGGTGACGTGATCGTCGTGGCCGGGCGCGGATGCGATACCGAACAAGTATTCGGCGACACTGTCCTGCCGTTCGACGACCGCGAAGAACTGCTGGCTGCACTGCAATCCTGCTCAACGGGACTCATGCCGTCGTAGGCTCTCGGGGTTCGTTGCCTTCGATCGACTACTCGCGCCGAACTCTCGGCTGCGCTGTCGTACAGCACGTTTGAGTTGTCGGTGTTTCCAAAAAGTTATCGACACGGTCTGGCACTCGGCGGTCGAGAGTGCTAAATTGTTCCGTGCACAGTGAGGAAGCGCCCGCTAGAGGGGCGGGCGAGATGAGTTCAGGAGGTGGTTGCTGTGCTGCGCTTCGATCCTTTTCGTGACTTCGATTCTCTCGCCGCGAACATGCTCGGAGCATCGAGTGGCTCGGGCCGTGTTCCACGGTTCATGCCCATGGACCTGTACAAGGTCGACGATCGCTACATTCTGAGCGCCGATCTACCCGGTGTCGATCCTGGCTCGATCGATGTAGATGTGGACCGCGGAACGCTTACTCTCACCGCGCATCGCACTGTGCCGGAAACTGATGGTGTGCAATGGATTTCCTCCGAACGCTTTGCCGGCACGTTCCGTCGCCAGGTTTACCTGGGTGAGGGAATCGATGTCGAGAACATCTCTGCAACCTACGACAACGGCGTCCTGTCGGTGATGATTCCGCTCGCCGAACGCGCAAAGCCCCGCAAAATCGACATCGCCCGCGGTGAATCGCAACGTTCTATCGAAACGCATTCCACCTGAGGGGTATTCGGTACCGAGCCTGTTACGGAAACGAGGTGATCTGTGATGGAAACAGTACTGTGGCCGGACTCTCCGGATCGTGACGAGTGGTGGCTCTCGATCCTCGACTCGGGGGCACAGGAGTGCTCGACAGTCGATGTGATCGAACAGCATCGAGACGAACCACTCGACGACGACGAATATCCGCGCACGACGAGCCGAGATCCGATGGCCATCGCATGACGCGGCTGACCGCGTAACTTCGAGGTAGCCAGCAAAATCGATGGGGGCGCAACGGCATGGTCGCCGGACCATGCCGTTGCGCACGCTCACGCATTCGACAGGGGAAGAGTTCATGGCAACCAAGTTCTCGATGGGAGACCACGTTCGCTGGAACTCCGAAGCCGGGTACGTGCAAGGCACGATCACACGAGTCCACACCGAAGACGTCGACTACAAGGGGCATACCCGCCGCTGCAGCCCGGACGAGCCTCAGTACGAAATCAAGAGCGACAAGACCGACCATATTGCGATGCACAAGGGCAACGTGTTGACGAAGATCTGATCCACGAACTCGGCCTCGCCACCGAGCATGGAGATTAGGTTGGAGGTATGACCGATGATGTAGGAAAGCGATGGCATGACCCCGGGGGGTCTGGCGGTGTCCGCCGTGCCGCCCTGTTCACCGTCTCGGTCATCGTCAGTGCGCTGATGGTGATGGTCGGATGCATCATGTGGGCGGCCTGGGGGCCGCACTCGGGTCAGTGTCGCGACGCGGCGTTTGCAGTGTGCGCCGAGCCGGAGCGAACGATTCTTCTCGTTGTTCCGTCCGCTTTGTTGCTGCTTGGCGGATTGTTCGCGTTCGTTCAGACGTACCGGGTGTGGCGCAAAGGGGGAACTTGGCCGATTTGGCAGGGAGCCGGGTGGGCCTTGTTGGTCTCGATGGTCATCTACATGTCGATGTCGTTGAGCGTGCTGAGTCAATAACGCTCGACGCCGAATCGAAGCGGTCCACCGAAACGCATCGAAGTGAAAGGCGCCGGTTTCGCCTCTACATGCGCTGGGTAGCTACCTGTCGACACCTCGACAAGGAGCCAAGATGAACGACCGACCTCAGCAACACGAGACCACCACAACAACTTCAACGCAACCCGCCGCGCGTTCCTCGCACAGCGCATCGCGAATCCTCACCGGAGTTGCCGCTGTATTCTTGGTGATCGCGTTGGTGATATTCGTATTGCAAAACACAGAAAAGGCACACGTCGAATTTCTCGGGTTGAACCTCGATGTCGCTCAGGGTGTGTCACTACTTCTAGCCGCGATCGTCGGCTTTCTGATCGCGGTCCTCGGCAGTGGTGTGATGCGCCTGCGACGCCGGGTGCACAACCGCCACTGAACCAGCCGCGGCCAGCAAGCAAGCTCTGCCATCAACGCCCGGATAGTAGGACTGCTTTCTGCGCTGATTCGCCACACTGCGTACACATCTCGCTTCGGCTCACGATGCAACTCTCGAAAGTCAAATTTTCACCCAGCGGCGGACGTGCCAGTCGGGGGACTCCCGGTTCCATAGGTCGACCGGCTACGCGCGTGTCGCGATTCTCCTTCGGTCAGGTGGTCAGCGAGCCGGAGTCTGATACAAGGGTCATGTACTGCTCGCGGGGTAGAGGGCGGCCGGCACGTCGGAAAGCGTGCTGCACCGAAACGGTCTCGGGTGTGGTCGGCGCGATGTCGAGGATCGCGGGAGCGATCACCGGATACGCGCGGGGGGAGGACTTTTCGAGCATCTGGGCCAGCAGTTGCGGCCGGCGCGAGGCGATGCGCATCAGGGGGCGCAGCACTGCGGTGACCACTACGTCGAGGATCGGTCCCTGGCGCGACCCGATCGCTGCGCGTATCCAGCGCGGGAGGGTAGCGATCGTCGCCCGACGCAAAAGCCATTGGACCAGCGGGTTCAACAGACTTAGATGAGCCGGAAGCTGACTGAGATCAAGCTTGGCGCCGTCGAGGATGAGCTGTGCATGTTCGATCGCAGTCTCGCTGACCACCAGGCTCGGACGGACTCGCCGGTAGTACGCCCGCATCTCGGCACGGCTGCATGGGACGTCAGCGGGGTCGATTGTCTGGAACTGCGCGGCGATAGCGCACTCTGCCCAGTACTGACGCTCTTCTTCTTCGCTTAGCGGACCTGGGCCGAATTGCTCGTAGACGTGAAGTACCGACTGCCACTGGGTCAAGTGAATCCACAGTTGACCGGCTGGGTCGTTGGGATCATAGGTCTGCCCGGTAACTGGGTCGACACCTCTGATCCTTGAATGTATGCGCATCAGAGTGTCAGCTGCGCCGACTGCTGTACCGCTGTCGGCGAAGACGAGCGCCCCGGCGTATTCCAGAGTGCGGTCGTAACGATCGTCAGCGCGTTGACGCAACGAACCGGTACCAGCTACCGAAGCAACCACCAGTGGGTCGAACATCTCGGTGAGTGCGGTGCGCGTGAAACCCACCGTCATGGAGGTCGGATAGCGGTAGACCTTCCAGGTAATCGAGTCAGGGCCGAAGATGCCGAAGTCCTCCAGTGGGCTCACTATGCGTGTCATGCAACAAATAGTGTCGCATGTGTTGCATGGCGTCAAGCTTTGTCGATAGATCCGAACAGGAGCGGCACCAGGGTTCTGTGGGCGTAGCTCCTCGCCCCTGCCTCGGAACGGAAGTCGATCGCGTGCTCTACCGGAAGTAGTACAAACGAGGCGAACAACCGGGTCACGGTCTCCCCGAGCGCATCGGCGTCGAGGTGAGTGGCCTGCCCGTGTGCCTGCAAATTCCTTACACCAGCGGCGGCGAAAGTACTGCTCAGTCGCAGCAACGCAGCATCATCCGCCAGCCCCGCCGCAATCAGGTTCTGCGGCTCGAACTCAGCAGTACGTCGAATCACCGGGTGCGCTGCGGCGAGACGCAGAGCGGCCGCGAAACCTTCGATCAGTTGATCGGCAGGGTCTTCGACCGCGGTTACAGCTTCCAAGATTCCCTGGGCCATTCGCTCGCCCTCGCGCAGGGTCATGGCTTGCAACAACGTGTCACGATCACTGAACCGACGGTAGACGGTGGTTCGGTTGACCCCGGCGCGACGCGCGACACCATCGACGGTAAGCGCCCCGATTCCCTGGGCGGCGCAGACGTCTACCGCCGCATCGAGAATCTTGGTAGCGGTCGGATCGTCCGGCACATCGATCGATTCTCTGGCGAATACTCGCCCAAGCACCATTCCCAGATCCACTGGGTCAGACTATCGGCCCGGTACATAGGAAGCGCGGCCGGTGAGCCACGCAAGGATTGCGACCCGACAGAAGCCCACCGGCACGATTCGGATCCCAGTGGGCAGAGTCGACGGGTCAGGAATACAGGTCGCTGATTTCGGTGCGGTGAGCCGCGTGGATTATGTTGCGCTTGAGCTTGAGTGTCGGCGTCAGTTCGCCGCTCTCCTGGGTGAAGTCGCGTTCGAGGATCGTGTACTTCTTGATCTTTTCGGGGTTGGACACTTTCTTGTTCGCCTCCGCCACGGCCGTATCGATGTCAGCGATCAAATCGGCGTTGGTCACCAGGTCGGAGGTTGTCGTGGTGGGAGGGAGGCCGTTCCGCTCGACCCAAGCGGGCAAGGTCTCCGGGTCCAGTGTGATCAGTGCGCCGATGAACGGCTGACCGTCGCCGACCACGATGCACTGGCTGATCAGTGGGTGTGCGCGCATCGAATCTTCCAGGCCCGCCGGCGCGACGTTCTTGCCACCCGCGGTGACGATGATTTCCTTCTTACGACCGGTGATCGAGACGAATCCGTCATTGTCGATCGAACCGAGGTCACCGGTGTGGAACCAACCGTCGATGATCGATTCGGCAGTTGCCTTCTCGTTCTTCCAGTAGCCGGCAAATACGACCGGACCGCGAAGGAGAAGTTCGCCATCGTCGGCGATACGCGCGGTGTGACCGTCGACCGGTTTGCCTACCGTGCCGATGCGCTGCGCATTGGAATTGTTGATCGCGAAGGCGGCGCTCGATTCGGTGAGTCCGTATCCCTCATAGATCGGGATACCGGCCCCGCGGAAGTAATGCCCCAGGCGTGCGCCGAGCGCGGCGCCACCGGAGAATGCTTGCTTGCACTCCCCACCGAGAGCGGAGCGCAGCTTCGAATAGACGAGCTTGTCGAATATCGCGTGCTTGAGTCTGAGTGCTATTCCTGGGCCGCCCTTTTCGAGAGACTCGCTGTACTCGATAGCCGTTGCTGTGGCTCTGTCGAAGATCCCGGCCTTGCCGCTGTCCACGGCCTTTTGGCGCGCCGAGTTGTAGACCTTCTCGAATACGCGGGGCACCGAGAGGATGAAGGTGGGCTTGAAATCGGCGAACTGGTCGAGCAGCGTCGTCAAATCCGAGGTGTGGGCAACGGTTACTTTCGACTCGAACGCGCCGAATGAGATCGCTCGCGCGAACGCATGGGCGAGCGGCAGAAACATCAGAGTCTTCTTGCCCGGGATCATCGAATCCGGTAGTGCCAGACGGCAAACGGCTGCCTGCGCATAGAAGTTCGCATGCGTCAGCTGGACACCCTTGGGGCGTCCTGTTGTGCCGGAGGTATAGATCAGGGTCGCGGGTGAGGCTGCAGTGACCTGGTGACGACGAGTGTGCAGTTCTTCGTCGGTGATTGCGGAGCCGCGGTTGGCGAGCTCGTCGATCGCACCCGACTCGATGACCAGAACCTCGCGGAGGGTGTCGGCGCCGTCGGTGACTTCCTTGTGGATCTCCGCGTGCTTGGTCGTTTCGACCACGAGAAGTGTTGTCGCGGAATCCTCGAGGATCCACTGCGCCTGATCGGGCGAGGATGTCTCGTAAATCGAGACAGTGCATCCGCCGGCAGTCCAGATGGCATAGTCGAAAACGACCCACTCGTAGCGGGTCGAGGAGAGGATGGCGACGCGGTCGCCGAGCTCGAGCCCCGACGCAATCAGACCCTTTGCGACTGCGGACACTTGCTTCGCGAATTGAGCTGCGGTGACGTCGATCCATCCACCGTTCGACCGCCGCTTGAATGGCGTGAATGTGGGGTCTTCCTCAGCATGACGGAACACGGAGTCGGCCATCGACACGTCGGCCGGAATCGAGAACGACTGAGGAACTGAGAACTCACGCACTATTGACTCTCCAATGACGGCACTGTTGGCGGCTTCGGTAAAACAAGGGTGTCGCTGGGCTCGGGTGGATCGACGGTCCACGAAACGCAGTGCAACTCAATAATTTTGATAGTTCGGCGTCACGCTGCCGTTACTCTCGAGACGCTGCCACCATGTCCTCACGCTCGACGACCTTGACGCGTTCGCGGCCTTCTGTTTCGCCGAGGCTGCGTTCGTGGGCGTCGAGGCGGTACCAGCCGTCCCAGGTGGTGAAGGGGACTTTCTTGCTCTCGAGGAAGTCGGTGACGGCCTGCTCGGTGGGTTCAGGTGCGGCGGTGAAGTTCGGTGCGTCCTCGAGGAGGTTGGCGACGGTTTCGTTGGCGTCGCCTTTGGTGTGGCCGATGAGGCCGACGGGACCGCGTTTGATCCAGCCGGTGACGTAGGTCGCCGGTACCACGGTGTGCGAGGCGGCAGGAGTGGAGCCTGCGGAATGACCGTGGACAGGTTCGAGGACGCGGCCTGCTTCGTTGGGGATGGTGCCGGCTTGGTCGTCGAAGGGGAGTTGGGCGATGTTTTTGGAGAGGTATCCGACGGCGCGGTAGACCGCTTGGACGTCCCAGTCGTTGTATTTGCCGGTGCCTTTGACGTTGCCGGTGCCGTCGAGTGCGGTGCGTTCGGTGCGTAGGCCGATGACTTTGCCGTTGTCGCCGAGGATTTCGGTGGGGGATTCGAAGAAGTGCAGGAATAGTTTGTGGGGGCGGTTGCCGATGTCGCGGATGGCCCAGTCTTGGAGGGTGTTGGCGACCATGTCGACCTGTTTGGATCCGCGGCGTGCGGCTTCGGAGCCTTCGTCGTAGTCGATGTCTTCGGGGGCGACGATGACTTCGATGTTGGTGGAGTGGTCGAGTTCGCGGAGTTCGAGGGGGGTGAATTTGGCTTGTGCGGGTCCGCGGCGTCCGAAGACGTGGACTTCGATGGCTTTGTTGGTTTTGAGGCCGGCGTAGACGTTGGCGGGGATTTCGGTGGGGAGGAGTTCGTCGCCGGTTTTGGCGAGGACGCGGGCGACGTCGAGGGCGACGTTGCCGACGCCGAGTACGGCGACTTTTTCGGCCGTGAGGGGCCAGGTGCGGGGGACGTCGGGGTGGCCGTCGTACCAGGAGACGAAGTCGGCGGCGCCGTAGCTGCCGTCGAGGTCGATGCCGGGGATGTTGAGGTCGCGGTCGGCGTTGGCGCCGGTGGAGAAGATGACGGCGTCGTAGAAGCGGCGCATGTCGTCGAGGGTGATGTCGGTGCCGTAGTCGATGTTGCCGAGGAGGCGTACTTGTGGTTTGTCGAGGACTTTGTGTAGGGCGGTGATGATGCCTTTGATGCGGGGGTGGTCTGGTGCGACGCCGTAGCGGATGAGTCCGAAGGGGGCGGGCATGCGTTCGAACAGGTCGACGCTGACGCCGCGGCCGGCGATGTTGTAGTCGGACTTCATGAGTGCGTCGGCGGCGTAGATGCCTGCCGGTCCGGCGCCGACGATGGCGACGCGAAGTGGACGCAGGTCATGCTCTCCGGACGGTCCAGCTGTTGTTGCACTTACATTTTCACTGTTCATGGCAAGGCTCGGTACTTTCTGTCGGTGGCTGCGATCGTGCGGACTCTCAGCTGTGACGCGCCCGCTCCTCGTAGTCCCGCCGGGCAGCGCTGTCGACGTCTTCGAGGAAGACTCTGTCGGTGTGAAGGGCACGAGTGAGCGCTTCACCGACGCTTCGTGGGAGGAACTTCTGACTCGCGGCCAGAGCACCGACCAGCTTCGTCACCCTTACCTTCGGCTTGGGTTTTTCGATCAATGCCACGATGGCACGCGCGATGGTCTCGGGCTCGGCGTTCTTGAGCCCGGGGATTCCCTTGGTACCTGCCGTCAGCTCGGTGTTGACGAAAGAGGGGAGGACCATGGAAAACTCGATTCCGGTGCCGCGGTGTTCTACCCGCGCTGCGTCCGTGAATCCGACGACGGCATATTTGCTGGCGCAGTAGGTAGCCAGACCCGGTGTGTAAATCTCGCCTGCAAGTGAGGCAATGTTGATCACGTGGCCACGCCTGCGAGGCAACATTCGCTGAACAGCCAGCTTGGAACCGGTGATGACTCCGAGGATGTTGATGTCGAGGATGCGGCGGGTGACCGCATGGGGCTCGTCCGCGATCCGACCGGTGGGCATGATGCCGGCATTGTTGATGAGTACGTCGATAGGCCCGAGCGTGGTCTCCACGTGGTCGAGGAAGGCCTCGAACGACTCGGCGTCCGTCACATCGAGTGTGTGGTAGCTGAGAAGGTCTAGTTCGGTCGCCGACTCTTTCAGTTTGACTTCGTCGATATCTCCGATCGCCACCTTGGCACCCAGCTGAGTCAGGGCCGTTGCAGTAGCGAATCCGATTCCACGGGCACCGCCGGTGATCGCGATGACGCGACCGCGCAGAGAATTTGTCATGTTCCGTCCTTCTGTGGTCGTTACAGGGAGTTCGAGCGGCTTGTCACGGACAAGCGACGGCGCGGGTCACGCGCGACGAGGGCTCTCAGGACGCGGCCGACGAGTCGACCGCGGATCGGCGAGTACGGGTACCACAGCAACTCGCGCTTCAATTTGGGTCCGCGCGGAACTGTGATCGCTTGCTGCCGAGTGTATTTCCGAATTCCATACTCTCCACCGAATCGTGCTCCGAGACCGGATTGCTTCCAGCCTCCATGCGGTAGTCCCAGCGCGAACAGGTTGGAGAAGGCGTCGTTGATGTTCACCGCGCCGGCTTCGAGTCGGCGGGCGATCTCCTCGCCGCGGGCTCGGTCCCCGCACCACACGGTTGCGGACAGTCCGTACTCGGAATCGTTGGCCAAGCGCACCGCTTCATCGGCATCGGCAACCTTCACGACCGGGATTGTCGGCCCGAAGGTCTCCTCCCTGATGCAGTCCATCGATTGATCGACGTCGACGAGGACTGTCGGCTCGAAGAACGTGCCGGTGCTGCCGGCCTTGCCGCCGGTCAGAGCAGTGGCGCCGCCCTTCACAGCGTCGGCTACGTGCCGCGCGACAAGGTCGCGCTGGGCCGGGGTCGCCAGGGCACCGATGTCGATTGCATACCCGTCGTCGTCGGCTCCTTGACGCAGCGAACCCACGAGCTTCGCCAGTCGTTCGACGAAGTCGTCGTAGACCGGCGCTTCGACGTAGACGCGTTCGATCGACACACACACCTGTCCGGCGTTGAACAATCCACCCCAGGCGATTCCGGCTACTGCACGGTCCAGATCCGCATCCGCCAGCACGATGGCAGGATCCTTGCCACCGAGTTCGAGGCTGCAGGGCACCAGTCGCTCGGCAGCCCGTATCGCGATCGCTCGACCGGTTGCGGTGGAACCGGTGAATTGCACGAAGTCCACTGAATCGACGACCGATGCACCGGTGTCACCTCGGCCGGTGAGTACCGAAAAGACTGGGGGAGCGCCGATTTCCGACCACCCCCTCGCCAGTTCTACCGCTGCCAGCGGTGTGACCTCGGATGGCTTGAGCAGCACAGCTGCACCAGCGAGCAGAGCCGGAATGATGTCCATCGCAGGCATCGCGAGCGGGAAATTCCACGGCGTGATCACACCCACCACTTGATACGGGCGGAAGGTCTTGATCAGTCGTTTGCTCATCGACAGAGGGCCATGCGGCCGCACTCGCTCGTCGGCGAGAAACTTGCCGGCGTTGTCCGCGAAATAGTTGATCAGATCGCACGCAAGCGCAGGTTCGATGGCTGCTTCGGCGCGTGGCTTGCCGGTCTCGGACTGGAGCACGTCGATGATGCGATGCTCATTGTCGAGGAGCCAGTCCCGCAGCTTCCGGAGCCATGTGGCTCTTCCTTCCGGCCCTAGCGCCTCCCACTCGGTTTGGTGAGTGCGCAATCTTCTGGCCGTGTCGGTTACCGCCGCGGCACCCTCGTCCGGGACGGATGCGACGAACCGGCCGTCTGCGGGGCAGTGCACGTCGATGCTCGGGTGGTCGGTGTGCACTGTGGTCTCCGATGTCATGCGAGCCCCGCCTTCTGTGATGTACGACATTAACTATTACGATTGCACAGTTGTCACACCGATTCTTGGCCAATTTGGCTAAATGGACCGTTGTGATTTGTGTTGGAAGTCCAAAATGGAAGGGGTGTTGGCGTGTCCGCTGACGACATTGTCTTTGCTTGGCTCCGGGACTTCGCGGCGGAGGCCCTGATGCCGGAAACGCTGGACAGCCTCGTCGTGCGCTTCGCCGCCGCGATCGAGGCCGAGGTCCCCGAGGTGTCCGCGGACCGAGAGCTTCGAAGAGATTTGGGCGTCAGTACTCGTGAGCAGGGACGCGCCTTGCTGGTGTGGCTCACCGGTGATTCCTTGGAGGTAGCACCCCCGCCGGCGGCGCATGATCTTGCGCGCACAATCGCCCGCCGCGGTATGCATCTGAGGGTGCTGATGCAGATTTACCGCGTCGGGCAGAAGGCGCTGCTGAAATTCGCAGCGGAGACCGCGAATGAGCGCATCGCCGACCCGGTGCTGGAACCGAAGGTTCTGATTCGATTGCTGGAGAGGGCGAGTCATTGGCTCAACGTCTCACTCGAGGTGCTCGCCGACACCTACGGGCAAGAGAGGGAACGGGGATTGAGTGGCGCGTTCGCGCGGCGGGCGGAAACCGTTCAGGCGATCATGCGGGGTGAGATTGCGGACGTCGGGACGGCGTCGAATCGGTTGGACTACCCTTTGCTCCGGCATAACACTGCCCTTGTGCTGTGGTTCGAAGACTCGCAGCCCGAGCCTGCTGAAGACGGTATCGGGATCTTGGATTCCGCTGCCCGTTCGCTCGCCGCAACAATCGGGGCTCGGCAACTGCTGACAGTGCCATCCGGATCGCGGGGTCTCTGGGCATGGATGTCTGCGGATTGCGAACCAGATCTCACGGCGCTGGCTATCGGCGGCGACGTTCCGACCGGTATTCGGGTAGCAATCGGTAATCCAGTCGTCGGAATGCATGGATTTCGTCAGAGTCACACGGAAGCTATTGCCGCCCAGCATATCTCGGAGTCTCGACCGGACTGTTCCCGGCTGCTGCGCTATGCCGACATCGAGATTCTTCACTTGCTCGAAGGTAACGCTGACGCGGCCAGGGCGCTGGTGTCCCGTGAACTCCGCGGCCTCGACGGTAGCGATGCATCCTCGGCAATGCTCCGTCGTACGCTGCGCAGCTATTTGGCGGCGAATCGCAGTCCGGACGCGGCCGCGCGGGCGCTCGGCGTCCACAAGAACACCGTGCGCTACCGCATTCAACGCGCCGAGGAGTTGCTCGGACGTCCAATCGGACCGAACCGGCTGAAGTTGGAACTCGCGCTCGAGTACGCCGACGCCTACGGTCCGGTCGATACGAACGGACTCGTCGGAGCATAGGGGAGCAGATCTTGACAGATGTGACCTTCGTAACGCACAGTGTTCCTATCTGACAGGACGCGCTGTCAGATAGGAACGAAGTCGAGGTTTCGTGATGTCCAAAGTCCTGGCCGCCCCACCCGCTGGCTCGAACCTGCGCCCGATCTCAGGGCGATCCGGGATCCCCGGCGTCGGGCACTCGTTCGAATACATCCGCGACCCACTGGCACTGATGCAAAAACAATGGGACCAATACGGCGAGGTCTCGTGGTTCTCGATGGTCGGGAGGCGTTGGGTTGCGGTGCTGGGGCCGGACGCGTGCCAGGAAGTGCTGCAGAACAAGGATCGGGCATTTGCCAATGGCGACGGTTGGTCGGTGCTGATCGGCCCCTTCTTTCACGGTGGCCTGATGCTGCTCGATTCCAAGGAACATCTGCGGCATCGACGCATCATGCAGCAGGCTTTCACCCGATCGCGGCTCGAAAAAACTGTCGACGTGCTCAATCCGGCGCTGGACTCGGCGCTCGACGCGTGGGCTCCGGTAACCGGATTCCGCGCCTACACTGCCCTCAAAACCCTCACCCTCGATCTCGCCACCGAAATCTTCATGGGCGGCGCGGAAGACTCCACCGCCAGTGAAATCGCCTTGGTGAAAGAAGCTTTCGTCGATTGTGTGCAGGCGGCTACCTCGGTGGTCCGCTACCCGGTCCCGGGTACGAGGTGGAAGCGGGGGCTCGATGGTCGTCGGGTGCTCGAGGACTTCTTCCGGCACTACCTACCGGCTCGTCGAGCCCGCGAAACGGACGATCTGTTCTCCGTGCTCTGTCACATCGAGTCGGAGGACGGTCAACGCTTCAGCGATGACGAGGTCATCGATCACATGATCTTCCTTCTGATGGCCGCCCACGACACCTCCACGATCACCATTTCCACGATGATGCAGTACCTGGGTCAGCACCCACAGTGGCAGGAAAGATGCCGGACGGAGTCGCTCGCGTTGGGAACGTCGGCGCCCAGTTATGGCGATCTCGATGAACTGAGCAGCCTCGATCTGGTAATGAAGGAATGCCTCAGGCTTGTTTCCCCGGTGCCGGTGATGGCGCGCCGAGCAGTACTGGACACCGAAATTCAGGGGCATTTCGTCCCCGCTGGAAGCTACGCGGCGGTGGTCCCACACTTCACCCATCACATGTCGCAGTACTGGCCCGAACCCGAACGGTTCGATCCCGAGCGCTTCGCGGACGACAGACGTGAAGACAAGGTGCACCGTTACGCCTGGGAGCCGTTCGGCGGCGGTGTACACAAGTGCCTCGGCATGTCCTTCGCCGGTGCCGAGATCAAGACGATCATGCATCACTTGCTGCTCCGCTTCGATTGGCACGTCGACGCGGATTACGTTGCACCACTCGACTTCACCTCGTTGCCGTTCCCCTCGGACGGCCAACCGATCGATCTGCGTCGACGCGAGGTATGACAGTTCGCAGGCGATCGCGATGGCCGACTCTGACGGATGCGGTCATCGATCCGGATCGTCTGGGTCATCGACGGAGGCTCTGAAGAATTCTATCTTTGGTACGACAATTCAATGGGTGCACCGGAGTTCAGAAGAGGACACGGTGCATCGACGTAGTGGGAGATGGCATGGAACGTACTATTTTCGAACCCGAGCACGAGCTCTTTCGGGAATCCTTCAAGAAGTTCTTGGCGCAACACGTCGCGCCATTTCACGAGAAGTGGGAAGAGCAGAACATTGTCGACCGCGATGTCTGGGTGGAAGCCGGCAAGCAAGGATTCCTCGGGATGGACGTTCCAGAGGAATTCGGTGGCGGTGGAGTCAAAGACTTCCGATACAACGTAGTCATCACGGAAGAAGCCACCAAGGGTGGTTACAGCGGTATCGGATTCATGCTCCACAACGATGTCGTCGCGCCTTACCTGATCGACCTCTGCAACGAAGAGCAGAAGCAGAGGTGGCTCCCGGGATTTGCGTCGGGAGAACTGATCTCTGCGATCGCCATGACGGAGCCCGGAACCGGTAGTGACCTGCAGGGGATCAAGACCCGCGCAGTTCGCGACGGCGATGACTGGATTCTCAACGGCTCCAAGACTTTCATCACCAACGGTATCAACGCAGATATCGTGATCGTCGTGGCGTGCACTGATCCTGAAAAGGGAGCACAGGGGTTCAGCCTTTTCGTCGTGGAACGAGGAATGCCGGGCTTCGAACGTGGCCGCAACCTCGACAAGATCGGGTTGAAGGCACAGGACACCGCAGAACTGAGCTTCACCGACGTCCGAATTCCCGCGGCCAACATGCTGGGCGACGAAGGAATGGGTTTTCTCTATCTGATGAAAAACCTTCCGCAGGAACGGCTGTCCATCGCCGTCGTGGCGGCTGCGGTCATGGAATCCGTCTTGGAGAGCACAATTCAGTATTGCCGCGACCGTAAGGCGTTCGGTAAGTCGATCGGCAAGTTCCAGAACACACGATTCGTGTTGGCGGAGGAGGCCACGATGGCCACAGCCGTCCGCATTCTCGTGGACAAGTTCATCGAACAGCTCAATGCCGAGAAGCTGACCGTCCAAGAGGCAGCTATGGCCAAGTGGTGGACAACCGAAGCGCAGGTCAAGCTGATCGATCGCTGTCTGCAACTCCACGGTGGCTACGGTTACATGAAAGAATACCCAGTGGCCAAGGCATTCATGGATTCTCGTGTTCAGACCATCTACGGCGGCACTACCGAGATAATGAAAGAGATCATCGGTCGATCCTTGAACCTTTGATCGCAACTGAGAAGCGATGACGACCCGGCATGGATTTCAGAGAACTTGGAGTTGTCATGGATGCTGTTTCCGACTTCCGCGCGGGTTACACGGCCGAGGGACCGCTCCGAAATCCACAGGGCCCGTATGAAGTTTTCACGGTTGGCACCACTGACGGTGCGCAGATCCATGTCCGCGCATACGGGCCGAAGAACGCGCCTGCCGTGGTGTTCGTTCATGGATTCGCGTGCAGGCTCGAATACTGGAACCCGCAGATCAACAGCCTGAGTAGTCGCTACCGCGTCATTGCCTACGACCAGCGCGGGCTCGGGCGTAGCACGATGGGAAGTGCCGGGGTACGGCCGGACGTGCTCGGTGATGATCTCGCGGCCGTCCTCGATGCGACGATCTCGCCGGGTAGGCCGGCGGTGGTCACCGGTCACAGTTTCGGCGGCATCACCATCATGGCGTGGGCACAAAGTCATCCGGAGCAGGTGCGCAGCCACGCTTCAGCTGTCTTGCTTGCCAATACGGTCGCAGATCGATTCAGAGCAAACACGGCCATCATGCCGTTCGCTGGACGGTACGGCTTCGTTCGAGGCCCAGTACTGGGTGCGATCATGCGCAGCCGGGCCTGGTTGCCCGAACGTGCACCGATCACCCGCGCAGTGCGCAGTATCGCAATGTCACCGCAGGCCACCTTGAAACAAGCGGACTTCTTGCGCACCATGGTGACGGGAGTAGCGATCAAAACGCGGGTCCTGTGGGGTTCGGGATTGTTCGATCTCGATGTCCGCGGTGGTCTCGAGCATCTCACGGTCCCCTGCACTGTGCTTGTGGGTTCTATGGATCGCCTCACACCGCCTACGGTCGCCCGGCAGATCGCCGCGATCCTGCGCTCGCACGGCAGATTACCCAAATTCGTCGAAATGGTCGGGATCGGCCACTGCTCGAACATCCAGGCCTCTGCTGAATTCGACGCAGAAGTGATCGAATTGCTCGAGATGACCCGACCCCGCACCACTGCGAACGACTGATCAGTAACTCAGAGTCCGAGCATCTTGCAAATGATCTCGTTCATGATTTCGGTGGTTCCACCACCGATGCCCAGGACTCGGGCGTCGCGGTAGTGTCGTTCGACCTCTGACTCCCGCATACAACCGAGCCCTCCGAACAGTTGGACTGCTTCGTATACGGCGTGGTCGCAGACTTTGACCGCGTTGTTCTTGGCCATCGCTGTTTCGGCCAGCATGCCTCCGTTGTCGACCCACCGCACTGCTACCGACCGGCAGAACTCCTCGGCTGCAGTGATTTCGGTCGCCAACTCGGCGATACGATGTCGGACGACCTGGCGGGTGGACAATGGTCGTCCGAAGGTCTCGCGTGAGCGCACCCATTCCGTTGTCAGGTTCAGGCATCGACGGGCGGTTGCGACGGCCTGAAATGCCAACGACAGTCGCTCGCCTTGGAACTGCTGGGCGATTTGTCCGAAACCCGATCCCTCTTCGCCGATGAGGTTCTGGGCCGGGACGCGCACGTTGTCGTAGAACAGTTCTGCGGTGTCCGAACACAGCCACCCCATCTTCTCCAGCCGCCGAGACACGGTGAATCCCGTTGTGGTGGTCGGGACCACGATGAGGGAGATGCCGGCGTGTCCGCGATCTCCGGTCCGCACAGCGGTGGTGACGAAATCCGCACGCGTACCGGAGGTGATGTAGAGCTTGGCGCCGTTGATGACATAGGAGTCGCCATCGCGGGTGGCTGTGGTGGAGATGTTCGCGACGTCGGATCCGCCACCCGGTTCGGTGATTGCCAGCGCCCCGATCATCCGTCCTTCCAGAGCGGGCCTTGCGAACCGGTCGATGAGATCGTCGTTGCCCGAGGACACGATATGTGGGGTTGCGATCCCGTGACTGAACAGCGCCGATATCAGGCCCGAGGAGCCCCCGGACAGAATGATCTCCTCGAGGATTGCCAGCATATCGAGTGCATTACCGCCCGATCCGCCGACACTTTCGGGAGTCGATGCCCCGAGGAGACCCAAGGTGGCCGCAGTGTGATGCAGCTCGCGGGGAACCTCGCCATTGCGCTCCCAAGTGGCGAGGTCGGGAAGGACGTGCTTGGTGGTGAACTGTCGGGTGAGATCGCGCAATGCCCTGCGGTCATCGGTATCCCACGAATTCGTTAGTGCAGCAGTCATTTTCCACTCCAGATCGGGTCACGCTTCTCCAGGAAAGCCATGATGCCTTCCATCGTGTCCGCCGAAGCACTCAATTGTGCCAAGGCCTGTTCGGTGAGGGCCCAGCCCTCTGTCTCGCTGCGGACTGCCCCGTCGACGATTCCGCGGGCAACGGTCTTGCTGGCTTGGACCGCCAACGGTGCACCGCCGGCAATGGTCTCGGCGAGTGCAAGAGCGGTGGCCAGTACCTCGGCCTGCGGAACCACACGATTGACCAAGCCCCAACGCAGCGCATCCTCGGCGCTCAGTGCGTTCCCGGTGAGCAGCAGTTCCAGCGCGACCGCGCGTGGGATGGCGGTGACGAGTCGAAACACTCCACCTGCGCCGGCGATCAATCCGCGCTTGACCTCCGGTAGCCCGAAGGTCGACGTGTCCGCTGCCACAACGAGATCGCTTGCAAGCGCGAGCTCTGTACCACCGCCGAGTGCGCTGCCGTTGACTGCCGCGATGATCGGTTTCGTGATGTGGTGTTTGACGACTCCGGCGAAACCCCAGTGTGCGGTGTCGGGCGGTGTCACCCCATCCGGTCCGGAGGTGCCGAGGGCCTTGAGATCTGCGCCGGCGCAGAACGTTGCCTCTCCAGCCCCGGTCAGCACCACCACTCGGATCTCGTCGGTGGCTTGTGCCAGTTCCCACGCTTCACCGAGACCGCGGTGTACGTCGGCGTTGATGCTGTTGGCGGCTGCGGGTCGGTTGATGGTCACTAGCATTGTGTGCCCACGTGTTTCGGTGAGTACGACTTCGGTCATGGCTGTACCTCTTCTTTCAACGAGACCGCAACCCGGCCGTCGTGGTCGGTGATGGATATTCGCGCGCCGACGAGCGAGCGAGCGCCGCCTTGTGTGTAGCGAAGCAGTGTTGCGGCGTCGTTCGAGTCCGTGTGGCCTGCGACCCGTGATCCATCGTCGGTCACCGCGATGATCAAGGCAGACTTAGGGCTCTCATCTCGCTCGAAATCTATTGTTGCGGTCACGATATCGGCATCACCGATGTAGCCGTGCAGCATGGGCGGACCGGTTGCCGGTATCTCATGAATGTTCGGATCGCCGACGTACCCGTTGCGATGAGGAGTGCGTGCCAACAGCACGGTGTGCTGATGGGTGAGATAGCCACCGTTCGCATGGACCAGCGCAGGTGCGTCGACGTCGGAGCTGCGCAACAGTCGGGTGACCTCAGCGATGGCGTGGAGTGAGTAGCTGTTGAGCGGTCCACCGAAAAAGGAGTGACCGCCGAGGACGCTGGGCACGGTCGAGTGCGGGAGACCCAGAGCCTGGATCAGCAGCTTCGGCACGACGGGGAAGCAACTGTAGGCGTCGATGATTCGTAAATCGCCACCTGTCACCTCGGCTTGCTTCAAGGTGCGGTCCACGGCGGATGTCAGTGCTGCCGATCGGCCGAAGTCTTTGCGCGCAAGCACGTCCGCGGATTCGGTTGCGCCCGCGCCGCCCCACAGATAGACGATGCGATCCTCCGCGACACCGAGTTCGATGGCAGCGGCGAGTGAACATACGACGATTGCGGCAGCTTGATCGACGAACGGCATCGCATTCATCGTCAGTGGGTACGCGTCGCTGACCAACCGGTTCTTGGGTCCGCTGGTGGCGATGTCCTCCGATGTCCGCGCGGTAGGCATCCACGCGCACGGGTGTGCGGCAGCAAGTTCGGAGAACTGCGCATACATCCGCGCGGAGTATTCACGCGACTGCTGGGGGCTGTCACCGATGTCGTAGCTGAACCGGTTCTCGAACAGTGGGTACACGCGGGTCGGTGCGAGTATCCCGGCGCGTTGCATTTCGGGGCTGCCGAGGTCGTCCGAGGTGAAGGTGGGTGGCCCCCCGGGTGCCGCAAGCCAGCCCCGAGTGGTCGGATCGACGCCGAGCTTCATCAAAGCGTTCAGTGACGCTTGGGCTTCACCGCCCACCAGGACCGTTACCGACGAGGATCGATCGGCGATTTCGGAGCCGATGCGATCGAGTAGAGCTGTCGGCCAGTGCCCGCCGATCGAACTGGTCCAGGTTCGTGGGCTGTCTGCGCCGATGCGTCTCGCGAGCAAGCCAGGTAGGTCGTCGTAGGACCAGCTCGCGGTCTTCACCGCGTAGATCGTGTCCACGCGGGAGCCGATGGTCTCGATTCCGGTGTCGGCAAGGGCTGCGATCGTTGCTTCGGAGATGAGGTCCAGGGGATCTCGCGGCGTAGCGGGTGCTCCGGCCCGTCCCGAGCGAATATCGGCAACGCCGATGATCACCGGCACTGTCGTGGGGTCTGTCATGCACCCCACGCTAATACAGACAATAATTGTCCGCAATGCTGGGTAGGTCGAGCGGGGGACCGCGGCTAGGTCAGCGAGCGCAGTACGGTGTCGACGATCAGTGTCGAATGTCGCAGAGAATCCGGCATTCCCGCATCCGCGCGCGCCTGCGCGAACAGTGCGCGTGTAAGTACTGCGCCGGTCACGAGTTCGAGCAGTAGCGTCGTCGAAGTCTTGCTCGGCAACTCCCCTCGCATCACTGCGCGCTGAACGATCTGCCTGGTGGTGACGAAGCGGCTCTGGTTGAGCGTGTCGGTGAGATGCGACAGCAGGTCAGGGTTGACCATCGCGTCGAGAGTCACCCGTAGCGATACCAGTCCGGACAGTTCGGCGTAGCCATGGGTGAGTTGCTCGGAAAGTTCGATGAGGTCATCGCGAACAGTGCCGGTATCGATCGGCGTCGACAGCGGCGATCGGGCCTCGAGTGCCTGCACCAACAGGTCTTCCTTGCTGTCCCAGCGCCGATACAACGCCGCGCGACCAACCTTCGCCTTGCGCGCAACCGCGTCGAAAGTGAATCCGCGCCAACTGGTTTCCCAATACACTTCGAGCACCGCGTCGTAGACGCGAACTTCCATGTCTGCATCCCGAGGTCGACCGGGCCCGCGCTGACGCTCCTGAGACATTCGCCAATTGTCTCACCTGCGCGATCCCGCACTCTCGTGACGAGACAACTACGCGGAAAGTCGATCCGCCTATTGCGGACAATATATGTCTGAATTAGTGTCGGTCCGATTCCGTCCAGGTCCGAGGAGCAGGTGAATGTCGAAGAACAAGATGATCCGAACAGTGGCCGTGATGATGCTGTGGGGCGTCGCCACTGTGATGGTCACTCCCATTTCCGCCGCTGCACCGGCCGCCGACGGTGGGGCAGACTTCTACACGCCACCGACACCGCTACCGTCGGGCGCTCCTGGAGACGTCATCAGAACCGAACCGTCGGTCGACGCAATCATCCCAGGCACCGGAGCTGTCGTCGATGCTCGCGTGACCCGGGTGATGTATCGCAGCGAGAACGTCGCTGACGAGCCGGTCGCCGTCACCGGTACTCTGCTCGTGCCCAACCTGCCTTGGGCAGGACAAGGACCTCGACCGTTGGTTGCGTTTGCCCCAGGAACGCAAGGGCTGGGTGATCAATGCGCACCCTCGAAGTTGATGACGTACGGGCAGGAGTACGAAAACCTTCAGGTCGGCCCATTGCTGGCGGCCGGTTACAGCGTCGCCATGACCGACTATGTCGGACTCGGCACTCCTGGAACCCACACCTACCTCAATCGTGTCGATGGTGGGCGGGCACTGCTCAACATGGCACGTGCTGCGCGGTCGATGAATTCGGAGGACGTCACGCCCGCGTCACCGCTGGCGTTGTGGGGATACTCTCAGGGCGGACAAGCAGCCGGAGCCGCAGCCGAGCTCGCGTCGACGTACGCGCCCGAGCTCGAGTTCGCCGGGGCGTTCGCGGGATCACCAGCCCCTGATCTCACCGATCTCGCCGACTACGGGGACCGGTCTATCCTCTCCGGCGGAATCGGCTGGGTAGTCAGCGGTCTCATCGCTGCGTACCCCGAACACGACACCGCGCTGCTCTCGATCTTCAACGATGCCGGACGCGAGATCCTGGCGCGTTCACAGAACTACTGCGTGTTCGACGCGGTCCGAATGAGCCCCTTCGGCACGACGACCAACTACACCAGAGACGGTCGATCGATCTCGGAATACATGAATACCGAACCGCTGTCGTCGTTGGTGGCCGCGCAGCGGCTAGGGACGCTGAAGCCGACAATGCCCGTCTTCGTGGGGCAGAACTTGGGCGACGATATCGTCGCTGCGCGTGGCACCGAGAGGCTCGAACGAGAGTGGTGCGAGATGGGTGTCCATGTCCAGTCGGCCAACCTCGCTGTGCCGCAAATACTTCCGAAGACCGGACTCGGCCACGTCATCGGCTTCGTCACAGCTGTCCCGGCGCTGCAATGGTTGAAGGACCGGTTCGACGGTGCCGTTGCGCCGAGTAATTGCTGAGCGTCGATTCTCCATCGAACCACTGGAACGTTCAGTACTTGCCAGCCGGCAGTTGCCGGTAGACCTCGCTCCAGATCATTTCGTGCTCGGCTGCGGTGATGTGCTGTGTTGCCAACCGGTTGTCGGCGTCGGCGAGGAGTTTCGCGTGTCGGCCGATGTTCTCGCGGCGGGCCTGGGAGTCGACATCGGGTAGATCGTTCATCGTGATCGCTACCTCTACCCGAACGTGCGTTCGCGGGGTGCCCGCCATCACGAATGCGGAGTACCCGCTGAGCAGGTAGATGGTCGTCGACGCGGCGACTGCCGGAATCGGAGCGAGCTGACTGCTCAGCACCACCTCGCTGATGATCCACAACACTGCGCCCCACAATGGCCACCCTCGCCATAGGCGCAGACGTCTACGCTCGGCCAGGTTGGTGCCCGGAGGAAAAACGACGAGCCGGTGGCGAGTCATGCCGTGGCGGGCGTGCCAGGTGTCTACCGAGCCCCAGGCCCTTTCGCCGTCGAGAAGGTGGCGCCAGAGGCGACGTGCAGCACTGGGTGTGGCCGACGGTGTCGCATCGGGGTGGCGGTGGGGGTGTCCCGCTGCCGACCCTCGCGTGACAGGTTCTTCATCCATTGGGTCAGGTCTACGACACCGGCGGGGCCGTTGGGCGGAAAGATACGACACCTGTATGCCCATGTTGAAGATCTTGATGATCCCTTGACACGCAGTGCAGAGCTCTATCAGCCCCGGAAGGTAGCCGGGCCGTCATATGCTGCAGGGACAGTTGACGACAGTTGGCCTTCGTAAACTAGTCGAAAGCAGGCAGCGTTATGGGAAGACTTCAGGGCAAGGCAGCCATAATTACCGGCGGGGCAAGCGGGATCGGTATGGCGGCCGCGCAAATGTTCGCAGCCGAGGGCGCGGCCGTCACAATCGCCGATCTGGACCAGCAGCAGGCCAGCGATGCTGCTGCTCGAATACAGGAAGCCGGCGGGCGCGCGATCGGGATCGCCGTCGACGTGATGGACGAGGAGTCCCTCGCTGCCCTGGTAAATGCCTCGGTACAGGAGTTCGGTCGCCTGGACATCATGTGCAATCACGTGGGCGGCAGTAACCCGCGCAAGGATCTGGACGTGCTCCGGCTGGACTTGGAAGAGTTCGACCGCACTATGCAGTTGAACGTGCGCAGTGCGCTCCTCGGCTGCCGACTGGCTCTGCCGCACCTGATCGATGCCGGCGGCGGCTCGATCATCAACACCGCCTCCGTCGGGGGCTTGGCTGGGGATTACGTGCAAGTGGCCTATGGCACTGCGAAGGCTGCCGTCATTCGCATGACTCAGTACATCGCCACCCAGTACGGAGCACAAAAAGTGCGTTGCAATGCGGTCGCCCCCGGCGCGGTGATGACCCCAGCGTTGCAGAACAATCTTTCCGCTGAAGCCATCGACAAGATCCGGTCACACAACGCGTTGCCGTTCATCGGTGAACCCGAGGACATTGCCGCCGCCATGTTGTTCCTGGCCTCGGACGAGTCCCGTTACATCACCGGACAGACACTTGTCGTGGACGGTGGCATGACCAGCCACCACGCAATTGCCGAGGACCGCCGCATCCAACCTGATTGATCCCTCGGACTGCGGATGCTGTTCAGTCACAGCGGGACTCATGTAGTTTCAGATTGCGCAGTTGTCAGAGAACCACGAGAATCGGTGCGGTGATGGTGACAGCGACGCCGTCCGTGACTGGAATCTCGATGATGATCTGGTCCTGGCCATTTCACATGAAGTGAGTGGCCTGGAGTCGATCTAGTAATCTGGATTCGATGACGAAGGGCCAGGAAAGCACACGCGCCGTGCCTCGGGTATTCACTATCGGACACTCCACTCGCACTGCTGATGAAGTGCTCGAGATGCTCCGTGCGAACGAGGTGACCGAGCTGGTCGATGTGCGTTCGTTTCCAGGGTCGCGAAAGTATCCGCAGTGGAACCAGGACGCGATCAAGGATGCGCTGCCGGCCGATATTGGGTACCGGTGGATCCGGGATATCGGCGGTCGCAGGTACACACCGGTTGATGTGTCGAGCCCGAACGGAGGGTGGCGGGTCAAGGCATTCCGCGACTACGCGGATTGTATGGAGACCGAGAAATTCCGTTCCGGGCTCGCTGAGCTGCTACGGGTCGCACACGAGTCGGTCCCGGCGATCATGTGCAGCGAGGCCGTGCCATGGCGTTGTCACCGACGGCTGATAACGGACGCGCTCATCGTGGCAGGGGTAGAGGTCTTCGACATCATGTCGATTTCATCCACACGCCGCGCGACAATGACAGAGTTCGCGCACGTACAAGGCGAAACGATCACATATCCCGAGTCAGCAAAGGCATGACCATCGACGTGGTGTCGGAAGTTCGGGCCATGGTGGTGGGGATTCCGGCTGGCCACGTCGCCGCCTACGGCGAGATCGGTCGCGCATTGGGGATTGGTCCCCGGCAGGTGGGCCGGGCCGTCGGACTCCTCGACGACGGTGTGCCGTGGTGGCGGGTGGTTCACGCCGACGGTGCGCCTGCGACGTGCCATGGCGGAGCAGCGCGCGCACTGCTCGAAGCGGAAGGTGTTCCGTTCCGCGGCAACCGCGTCGACATGGCCAAGGTCGGAGCGAAGTAGGCGGGTCTTCTACCCCTTTTCGGGGGTGGGTACTTATGATGCGGGTCACATAACCTTTTCCTTCAGATTCACATCACACTTCCTGACGATGCCTCTGGAGAATGAATGCCCTCAATTACGCCTGATGATGCGGTCGACCGCAGGCCGATGACCAGCTCTGCCGCACCCACCACAAGTGTTCGGAAGGTGGCGATCGCCAGCGGCATAGGAACCACAATCGAGTTCTATGACTTCTTCATCTATGGAACTGCTGCCGCACTCGTATTTCCGACAGTGTTCTTTCCGGCATTGGGTGCCACTGCCGGGACCGTCGCATCCTTCGCCACCTTCGCGGTCGCTTTCATTGCGAGGCCTGTTGGAGCTGTGGTCTTCGGCCATTTCGGCGACCGCATCGGTCGAAAGAAGACGCTGATCTCGACGCTGCTTCTGATGGGTATATCTACCTTTGTCATCGGGTTGTTACCCAGCGCTGACACCATCGGAATAGCGGCTCCGATAATTCTCGTACTGTTGCGATTCGGGCAGGGATTCGCTGTCGGTGGAGAATGGGCCGGCGCAACGCTTCTCACCGCCGAATACGCACCACCGAAGAAGCGCGGCTTCTACGCCATGTTCCCGCAGCTGGGCCCGTCAGCGGCATTTATTCTTTCGAGCGCGACCTTCCTCATAACGGGTGCCGTGTTCGGTGATACCAACGCAGTCTTCCTCGACTTCGGTTGGCGTATACCGTTCCTTCTCAGTGCAGTTCTCGTGCTGATCGGGTTGTACATGCGCCTGGCGATCGAAGAAACACCGGTTTTCCGTGCGAACCAAGCAGCAGAAGTTCGGACTCCTGATCGTGCTACCACCCTTCCGATCCTCGAAGCCTGGCACGTACAGAAGAAAGAAATTCTGCTTGCCGCCGGAGCGCTGGCTTCACTGTTTTCGCTCTTCTACATGGGCACTGCATATCTGACCAGCTACGGCACAAAGATTCTCGGCTTCGACCGTCCCTTCGTGTTGTGGACAGGTCTCGTAGGCGCCGTGGTCTTCGGCATTGCGATCGCACTATCTGCAACGTACTCCGACCGAGTCGGACGCCGCAGAGTGATCATGACTTCTTGTGCAGCGGCAATTCCCTGGTCGCTCGTTCTATTTCCCTTGCTCGACACGGGAAACCCGGTTGCGTACATAGTGGCGATGTGCGTGACGCTGACGATCTTCGGTATCGCTTATGGACCAACCGGTGCCCTTCTACCGGAACTGTTCCAGACTCGATTCCGCTACACAGGCGCCGGACTGGGATACAACCTCGCCGGTGTGCTCGGCGGCGCAATCCCGCCGTTGCTCGCCGCGCCTCTCGCGGCACAATTCGGAAGTATTGCAATCGGTGTCATGCTGGCGCTCTTGTCGGTACTCAGCCTCGCCTGCACCAAAGCGCTCTCCGAGACCAAGGAAGTAAGCATGACTTGACCTGTGATGGGGCCAGGCAACGGTGACCGTTGACGCATCGGCTCGTGGCCGTCCAGTCTTCGGTATGAAACAAACTCGAGCAGCCCCTGAACTGCGAAAATGCGCAGTTCAGGGGCTGCTTTTCGTTGATCGGCACATTTTTCTGCGCCGATAATTGTCCCTGGACGGTGGCGACTTCTGGCCCTGCACGCATGGTTGTCGAGGCAGCGAGGATAGATAGCGTGCATCGCTCGACCGTCGAGAACGGCATTGCTTCGTCCCAGAACACGAGGGCATCGGCCTCATCGAGGCCGTGGAATCGTGACGCTCTCTGCGGTCAGCGTAATCAATCAGGCAGTGGGAGTGCTTATCGAGAGCGGTCGAACACCCTGTTAGGGACGCGCGGAATTGCATCGTCTTGCGCTGTAATCGGGCTCACCGGCTATCGAGATTGCCCGACGGGCCCTACGTGATGCCCTCGGCTGGCATCCGCCCCGATATTAGCGGATCGACCCGGATGATTGAAAATCAATGCAGCACTGGAGGATCGAAAAGACAGCCGCTGTCATTTGAACCGATCGGCGATGATGTGGCGCGGAAGTTGAAGCGGACTCGGATAGGCAACGAGAATTCGGTTTCCATCCGGGTCCCGTCCGTCGAGAAATTTCACTCCGCCGGCGCTGTGAATGTACGTGGACGGATAGTGCTGTCGCATTCGTTCACCGACCTGTTCGAGCTCTTCCTCGGTCGCGGTGGACCACATGACCTCTTTCACTCCGAGAGTGCCGATGGGCCGTTGCACCGATGATCGATTCGCGTACAGATAGATCTGAAATCCGTCCGGTGCCAACAACAGTGCCGCATCCGACTCCCGTAACGCGACGGTGCATTCGAAGACCTCGCAGTAGAACTTGGTCGAGATTTCGAGCTCGAGTACTCCCATCAGCATCGACGAGACGGCCACCGAAGGAACGTTGGGTGGCACGGACCCGGCGTTGCCCGCGCTAGCGATGATCCCTCGAATGAACGACGAGCACCGGGCATCGAGCATGTTCGGCGCACTGTGCACTGACCGATCCCAACAGCAGGCCGACGAACCCGCCACGACCGCGGCTTCCTACGACGAGCATGTCGGCCACTCGACTGGCGTCGAGGAGTACCTGGGCTGGAACACCTTGTACCGCCAACTGTCCGATGTCCGCCGGTGCATCGTCACCGAATGCGGCAACGATCGACTCGGCCATGATCTGCTTGGCATCCTCATCGGGGTGAATGTCCTCGGAGAACCCGGCACCCATGTACGTCGGATACTGCCACGCAGCCATGACGTCTATGCCGATGCCCAACGCGTCCGATAGCCGTCGCGCTTGCTGCAGTGCCAGGATCGAGGAGGGTGAGCCGTCGACGCCCACGACTATGCGGCCGGTGGATTCAGAAGGGTCCGTCTGGGGCCCGCTGGTCGGTGTTGTACTCATCCTTCGATCCTGCGCGCTGGGCCTCGATTTCGTCAGGGTCTTTAGGCCCGATATCGGCTCCGATTGCCTCACCGACGGAGCTGAACAGGTGTTCCTGGCCAATTTGCGCGAGTAGTCCGCTGCGCGCCAGACCCCTGCGCGCCGTCTTGCTGGTCCTCGCCATTGCGAAGGTGACTCCTCGCGAGCGAAGTTGATCGATCAACTGCCGCAAGGAGTGCGCTCCCGTGTAGTCGATATCGGTCATCCCCATCGTGTCGAGTACGACGAGGTGCAGGGGATTGTCCGCGGCGTCGATCGTGGCCGTTATCTCGGTTCGAAATTGGGTTGCGTTGGCGTACCACAGAGGCGTCGCGAACTGTACGACGAGGACACCGGGAACTATCCTCGCTTGTTCGGCGTAGCTCAGGGGTACCCAACTGGTAGTCGATGGGATGTGTCCCAGTACGTGCAGGTGGGGACGGGCGCTGAGGCGGGTGCGGTCCAGAATTGCCAACGCGACCGCCACCCCGATGCCGTACTCGACACCAACGATGGCAACTGTCAGAAGAGTGACCACGGCGAGAGCGAACTCGAAACGGTCGTAGCGGGCGATGTCGATCAGCTCGCGCACATGCACGATACGGGTGGCGATGAAGATCAGAATCGCAGCCAGCGTTGCGACCGGCAGGTTCTCGAGGAGTGCCAGAGCGGGGATCAGCAACACGAGCGCGGCAGCAGCAGCGATGCCCGCCACCTGGGTCCGTCCCGAAGCCGACACCACTGCTGCGGTTCGTGGCGGGCTCGCGTTCACCGGAAACGCGCCCACCAGGCCTGCGGCGACATTGCCCGCTCCGATGCCGAGGAAGTCACGATTGACATCCACCCCGTAACCGCCGTCGGCGGCGAATGCGCGCGTCGTCGCCGCACTCTGGCTGACGATCACCAGTGCGACGACGCCGGCGATCGGCGCGAGCGTGCCCAGTGCCGACCACGACACTCCGTGCAGTCCGAGGTGGGGAGTGCCGTGTGCCAGCGACCCCAGCACTGCCACCCCGTGGGAAGTCAGATTCAGCGCACCGACGAGGATCGTCGATCCGACCAGTGCGATCAACGCCCCGGGCAGTCGCCGATCCAGCCGATCGGTGAGAAACACGACAGCGAAAACCCCGACCCCGATGCTCAACGTCCAGCCGTTGATCTCGGCCGAATTGCTGACGATCAAGCCGATGCGGTTCAACGTCCCACCGCCGGCGGCCGGCAGGCCGAGCAGATCGGGCAGTTGATGCACAACGATGATGACCGCGACCCCGCCGAGGAATCCAGCGATGATCGGTGTCGAGAGGAACTCGGCGATCCATCCCAGCCGCAGTAGGCCGACGAGGGCCACGATCACGCCCACCATCACCGCGAGGATCCCTACCAACGCAACGTAGTCCCCGGGGACGGTCGATACCGCGGTGGCGACGCCGACGGCGAACAAGGGAGCGATCGTCGAATCGGCCCCGATCGACATCTGCCGGTTCGATCCGAGCAACGCGAACAGAAGTGTGCCTGCAACGAACGCGTAGAAGCCCGTGATCGGCGGCATACCCGCCAGCCGTGCTGTGGCCAATTGCTCGGGCACCGCGATCGACACCAGGGTGAGTCCTGCGGCAAGATCGCCCGCCAACCACGCCGACCGGTAGCCCTGCAGCGAAGAGAACAGCATCGATCGTGCGCTGCGCAGTCGCACTCCGAGGGCCGACTTCGGATGCATCGGAACCTCCTTGCATCGTAAGAAGTCAACAGGTGGATCTACATGATGACCGCGGCGCCGGCGAACCGTCCGTGGCGGAGATCTCGCAGTGCGAACAGCGCGTGATCGAAAGGGTAGACCGTAGTTTCGATCCTCAGATGCGTTCGCTGGCAGCGTTCGAGGAATTGTCGAGCATCGGCCCGCGTATTGGCTTCGACGCTCAGCAGGCGCTTCTCGTGAAACAGATGCCGGTTGTAGTTCAGTGGCGGAATGTCGGTCATGTGAATGCCTGCCAGCACGACCGTTCCCCCGGAGTCGACAGCTTCCAGTGCCGTCGGCACAGCCTCACCGATAGGCGCGAAAATGATGGCGGCGTCGAGCTTCTCCGGTGGTGAATCGAAAGTATCCTGCGCCGAGGCCAACCCCATCTTCAGTGCGAGTCGACGGGCACCGGAGTCTCGAGTCATGACGTGCACGGTAGCGCCGTCGGCCTGTGCCAGCTGAGCAACGATGTGTGCGCTGGCGCCGAAACCGTAAAGGCCGAGTTTCCCCGACGGCGGGAGTTCGGCTCGGCGCAGGGCGCTGTATCCGATAATCCCTGCGCACAGCAACGGTGCCAGTTCTTCGGTGCTGTACCCGGTCGGTAGCGCCAAGGCATAGTCGGCCGGCACCACCGAGTACTCTGCGAACCCGCCGTTATGATCCCATCCGGTGTACAACGATGCCTTGCACAGGTTTTCGCGACCACCCACACAGAATCGGCAGTTGCCGCAGGTGTGACGCAGCCATGGAATTCCGACGATGTCACCCACGCTGAAGTCGGTCTCGGTGTTGTCTCCGACTTCAGTTATCGCGCCGACGATTTCGTGGCCGGGCACTACGTGCGGCCGATGAACTGGAAGATCGCCTTCGACGACGTGGAGGTCGGTTCGGCACACGCCGCAAGCTTGGACAGCGATCAGCAACTCCCCGGACGTCGGTCGAGGCATGTGCTCGTCGACCAACTGCAGGGGACTGCCGGCGACGCTGCCTTGTTCGGCTACCCGCCAGGCTTTCATATGCGTTGCGTGTCCACCGTCCCATCGTGTACGCCCTGCACAGGCTGCCAGTAGAGCCGAAAGTCACTCAGCGCACCACCAGAATCGGGCAGTGCGAACTGTGTACGAGCGATTGTCCGACCGAGCCGCGGATCGAACCCACCAAGGGGCTGAGCCCTCGGCTCCCGACGACGACGAGGCGCGCTGTTTCGGACGCCCTGCGTAGCTCGTGGTCTGCCGATGCCTCGAGACAATGCAGGTGAACCTCGACCGAGGGATGATGCTCGGAGGTCGCCGTCACACGAGTCTCCAGCCACGCGACAGATCCCACTTCTGGTGCGTCCACCGCAGGCGTGTGTTGACGCGTGGGCGACACCACGTGGAGGGCCATGATCGGGGCCCTTAGTGTATCGGCGAACCAGAATGCGCCGACTATTGCGCTGTGCGAAGAATCGGAGTTGTCGACACCGACGACGACCGGCTGAGAGGTCACAGCGGGGGCGACGGCGTGCGGCCGCCACACGAGAACGGGGCAGCTGGCGTCGGCAACGATGCGAGTTGCGTGGCGGCCGAAGACGACATCTCGAACAGGACTGGACGCGTTGCCTCCAATTACGACCAAATCCGCGGTGTGCGACATCGCGCCCAGGAACGAAGCAATGGGATCATCGGTCAGGACTGTATCGACTGCGATGTCGGGATCGACACGGTTGACTTCGTTGCGGGACAATCGGAGCAGGCGTCTGCCGAGGAGTCGTGGTTTGGATGCACGCAACTCTCGCGTCACTCTGTTCGCCGATTCCCGCTGCGGCAGTGCGTGAACGATCCGGATTCTTGCTTTGGCGATCTGAGCCACCCGGGCAGCCCAGATCAGCGCGCCGCGAGAAGCGTCGGTGCCGTCGACGCCGACGACGATGTCGGTCAGCTCGCTGTTCGTCCACACTGTGATCGGCAGAGGCTCTTGCGATACGTTCATCGGGTTCTCACGAGACCGGGAAACTTGGCCGAGAGCGCGCTTTCGGGCATAGCCATGGTGTCTCCAAGTTTCTCGTCAGCGGCTTCGACCGTCTTGTTCGAACGTATTACTCGAGGCCTCGGTGCGATGCCACCCAACGTCCCCAGTCGAAGTGACGTTGGTCCCGGATGTCGCCGCTACAGTGGTGATCTATCGGTTCCCGGCTTCTGTGGGGAGACTTCGGTCCGACGTCGAGTATTTCCCTGTACCGGGCGTGGGCGACATATGTGTTCGTGCATCTCCGACGCCAATTGCGCAACAGTTCCGGTCAGTGCCGTGTTGGCCTCGATCAATTCCTGCAGCTTCGCAGTGTTCGACAAGGTGTGCACGGCGACTTCACTACTGATCGAGTCGGCGCGCTTGGCTGAGATCAGCAAAATCGCACCTTGAAGCCCGGCAATCATCGACAGAAACAGGTTCAGCAGAATGAAGGGATATGGATCGAAGCCGTCGCTGCCGTTGTATACGGCCCATATGGCCATCGTTGCAAGGAAAACGAAGACGAAAGGCCACGAGCCCATCCCGTTGCGAACGTAGTCGGCGGTTCGCTCGCCAGTGGTCAACTCGGTGCCCGTGCGCACACCCGGATGCCTTCGCCATAGGTTCATCCCACAACCGCCTCGAATTCCAATAAGTACCGGACTGCCCGTCGAAGCAGCCGTGCTGTCACGGGTGTGTCGGAACGGTCGGCTCGGAATCGGCCAGTGTCGCGCCGATCGAGTGCGCCCACCCATCGATCTCTTCGCGTGATCGGTCGTCTCCCTCATCGGCTCGAATGAGCCGCACTACGAGTCTTTCGAACCACGAAAGCGTCGACATATCGAACTTTCCTCCGAAGACGCGGTGCTCGACCGACCACGATGCCTTGTCCATGGCCGATGGTGCCGAGGGCTTACCGGCGGCGCCGATGGGTCCGCTGGAGAACAACCACACCGGGCGCGTTTCGAGTTCGGGTTGTTGGCGGGCGACGAGGGATCGAGCACCTCGCAACCAACGACCCATGTACACGGCGCTGCCGATGATCGCCGCATCGTATTCGGCGATGCTATCGACGTCAGCTGCGTCGCGAACCTCCACTGTCGCCGAAACACCGTAGTTGTGCAGGACATCGGTCAGCGAGGACGAAAGCCACTGCCCGATCTCGCGTGTCGAACCGTGACGGCTCGATGTTGCAATCAGGACGCGCATGACGGTGTTCCTACTCTTCGACGACCTACTCTTCGACGACTTGGACTTCGACGCGATTGCGACTCGAGTCATTTGTCTTCAGGCATCACTGTGAACGCATGTCGGTACGGCGAATAGAGACTTCGGTCCTCGTATGGTGGGTAGTTCGTCGAGAGCAGTCTTCTATCGCTCACCTGATACCTGGCGTAGTAGGGACCTTGTCCTCTGACCACGAGCGAGTCGAACGGTCCATACTCTTCCATAAGACTGGACTCGACGTATGGAGAGCTTTGAACACCGAAGAACTACCGTCTGATGGCAGCATCGTCGTATGTGTGGATGGGTCGGACGACGATCGTAGCGCCGTCGAATGGGCTGTGAGACTTGCCCAGCACGTGCACTCTTCGATCCGGCTCGTTCATGCACTTCCCGACGTCGGCAAGTGGTTCGACCCCGCGGTGCTCATCGCCGGTGATCGGCTCGAATCGGAACTGCGTCGGGTAGGAAAGAAATTCCTCGACGATGCTGTTCTGATCGTCCGCGACCTCGACGCGGAGATCGAGGTCGAGTGTTCCATAACCGGTGGTGCTGCGACCGACCTGATCGAGACCGTTTCGGCGAACTCCCGATTGCTGATTCTCGGCGGCAGTCGAACAGGTCCGCTCCGTGACCTGATATTCGGACATTCCATCATCGAACTGGTCAACGCGGCAGTGTGTCCCGTGTTGGTGTGGCGGAAAGGTCGTGACGAGAGCGCGGACCCGACGCGACCGATAGTGGTGGGTATCGACGGGTCGCAGCCGTCCCGACGGGCGTTGCGAGCAGCTTTCGATCTGGCACGCACCTTCGGTACCGACCTCGTCGCAGTGCACGTGGGGGCCGTCGAGGATGCAGACGAGCTCGATTACGGGACTTCGGTGGATCGGCAGCAACAACGAGACGTCGAACGGAAGTGGTTGCACGACATCGTAGATCCGTACAAGAGCGAGTATCCGACTGTGGCGGTGGAGGTTCGAGCGGTCGGCGCTTCGGTGGCACGTGAACTCGGCACGATGTCTGCGACGGCTCAGGTCATCGCGGTCGGCAGTCGCGGACGCGGGCGCTTGTCGTCGGCAATCCTCGGTTCCGTGAGTCAGAGTCTGATTCACCGAGCGCAGTGTCCGGTACTCGTAGTTCCGTAGTTCGATCGTTGATAGAGGAGAATATATGGATAAGAATGGCCCCATCATTGTCGGTGTCGATGGTTCGACTGCTTCGTTCGATGCAGTCCGCTGGGCAACGCGCGCAGCGGAACTGCGTGGCGCGCCGTTGACCCTGGTCTCGGTCTACCAGATCACCGACGTCTATACGACTTTCGCCGCGATGCCACCTCAGCTCGGTTCACCGCTGAGGCTGGAAGTGAACAAAAGCCTGGAAGCAGCGTCGGCGATCGCCAAGGCTGCCGCCAAGGACGCGGACTCATTGTCGATTGTCACCGAAGCGATTGTGGGCGCAGCAATTCCGACCCTGGTCGAGCGATCGGCTTCTGCGCGAATGATCGTGGTGGGTACACGCGGAAACGGTGAGTATTTCGCCGAACTGCTCGGTTCGGTCAGCGCTGCGGTATCCGAGCGCGCGGAATGCCCGGTAGCGATCATCAGCGGAATTCCGCAGACCGGAGAGCGCGAGGGGCCCGTTGTCCTCGGTGTCGATGGATCGAGCGCCAGTAGTCGGGCTGTGGGCGTTGCCTTCGAAGAGGCATCACTGCGTGGCAGCGAACTGGTCGCTGTGCACACCTGGGCCCACGACGCTGAACTGTGGAAGAACCACTCCGAGAGCGACAAAGAGGCACTGGCGTCGGCTCAGAATGCAGCGGCATCGGTTGTCTTGACGGAAAGTCTCGCGGGATGGCAGGAGCAGTACCCGGACGTGCACGTAAATCGAGTGGTCGAGCACGGCGGTGCGGTAAGCAAAATTCGCGAACTCTCCACAAGTGCGCGCACCGTCGTCGTCGGATCGAGAGGAAGGGGTGGCTTCAGTGGTCTGCTGTTGGGGTCGACCAGTCGTTCACTCTCTCATCTCCTCGAATGCCCGTTGATCATTGCGCGGGGACCGAAGAACGAATGATCACGGCGGGTCGATACAGCTTTGCGGCACGGTCACCAGGGAGCAGAAGCCCGGTGGCCGCGCCGGGGCGTAGTTCGCGGGTACGCCGTTGTCGGCGATGATCCGACGGTAGGTTTCCGCCGCGTCGGTGGGCCGCCGTGTCAGTGACGGGTCGCTCTTCACGTCCACCGTGTAAAGACCGAAACGTGGACGGTAGGTGCCCCATTCGTAATTGTCGGTAATGGACCAGTAGTTGTAGCCGATCACCTCGGCGCCTTCGCTGCGGGCACGCTCGAGCCAGTAGATGTGGTCACTCAGATGATCGGAACGGGTGTATCCGTCCGGCCGGGCCTGACCGTTGTCGGAAGGCATACCGTTTTCGACGATGTAGATCGGCAGCCCGGGGAACTTGTCCTTGTAGTAGATCAGTGCGTGGTAGAGGCCGTCCGGCTGCGGAACGACGTTGTAGAACTCGTCGAAGATGGCGTAGGCGGCGGTGAGGTTGTCGAGAGAAAGCCCGTAGTAGTAGTCGAACCCGAGATAGTCCATTTTGTCGCGCACGCGGTCGACGAATGTGGCATCGAAGAGTCCGGCGACAGTGGGGATGAAAGACAGGTTGCTGCTGACCGGCGCTCCCGGGTCCCTGGCATGGATCATGTCGAACGCCGCTCGATGAACCTGGACGAGGCGGTCCATCATCTGTGGAGCTTGTGCGAGAGTGATGCCGCCGAAGGTGAGCTCTTTGATGATGTAGGCGGTCGGTTCGTTGATCGTGATCCACAGTGCATCGTGTGCGGAATACCGGTCGATCACCCGTGCTGCGTTGTTCAACCAGTCCTCTACTGTTTTCTGGTTGGTCCAACCGCCCTGGTCTGCGACCCAACCTGGGTACACCCAGTGATCGAGGGTGATCATCGGACGCATTCCGTGCGCGCGGATCTGGGCGACGACGTCGTCGTAGTACTGAAACTCTTTCTCATCCCAGACGCCGGGAGCCGGCTGCACGCGCGCCCATTCGATACTGAAACGAAAAACCGAGACACCGAGTTTCGCTGCATTGTCGATATCTTCGGCATAGCGGTGTCGGAAATCGACGGCACTGCCGACCGCGTCTTCGGTTCGGTCCGAAGCGGAGTATCGAGACCAATTGCTGTCCGGAGAGGAGCCCTCGGACTGAAAACCGGCGGTGGACACGCCCCACAGAAAGCTGTCCCCGACCGAGAGTGGGGCGGCGGCGGCGGACGGTGACAGTGACGCGGGCAAACAGAATGCGAACGTCAGCACCCACGCTGCGGTCAATGCCGCTGCGGGGCGAAGCCGTATCGAAACGCGCATGGGCGCAGAGTAATACGCAGTCAGCAGCTTGGGGACGCTTTGGCCAGTATTCGAACTCGCTCGGTCGACGGGCCAATACCGCAGCACTCGGATTACATCCGGTGATCGGATTCAGCTCAGCTCGACAGCTGCTGGTCGGCAAAACTCCGGGTTTGCTTGCCATTCTGAGGAAACTTTACGTCCCCGTGACATTACTGGCCGGTACCGCACGTGTGGTCTGCTCTCGGACTGTATATCTCTGCGAGGGGGTTACCTGAAAGGTAGGAATCACTTGAACATTCGCGCCGCATCCAAAGATCGCTCTATGGGGGCCACTTCGGGGTTCTCGCGCAGAAACTTTCTTGCCGCAACGGGGCTGGCTATGAGCGCCGCGGCTCTCTCGTCTTCGTGGACAACCGCCGCGGCGGCACCGCACAGGGCCTTGGGTGACGGTGATCGAATTGCCGCGCTCGTCATCGGGAGTGGTTACGGTGGTGCCGTAGCCGCACTCCGATTGACGCAAGCCGGGATCGACACACACATAGTCGAGATGGGTAGGGCTTGGACTACGCCAGGATCGGACGGGAAGATATTCTGTCCGATGCTGTCGCCGGATGGCCGGTCGACCTGGCTGCGAACTCGTACAGTGCAACCGGTTTCGCACTTTTCCGGTGGTTCGGTGGACAAGAACATCAGCAAATATGTCGGCGTTCTCGATACCGAAGACTTCGGTGGAATCAAGGTCTACCAAGGCCGCGGAGTCGGTGGCGGGTCACTAGTCAACGGCGGAATGGCTGTGACGCCCAAGCGCAACTACTTCGAGGAAATCCTGCCGAACGTCGACTCCAATGCGATGTACTCGACCTACTTCCCCAAGGCAAACGCTGCGTTGGGGGTGAACAATGTCGATCCGGCGTGGTTCGAATCGACCGAGTACTACAAATTTGCGAGAACAGGCCGGAAGACCGCACAGCGATCCGGATATACAACAACATTCGTGCCCAACGTTTACGACTTCGAATACATGAAACAGGAAGCCGCCGGGCAGGTGAGCAAATCGGCATTGGCGTCGGAAGTCATCTACGGAAACAACGCAGGCAAGAAGTCCCTCGACAAGACTTACCTCGCCCAGGCATCAGCGACCGGCAAACTCACCATCACCACACTGCACGTCGTGACGGAGGTGAAACCGGCAACCACCGGTGGCGGATATCAAGTGGTGATGAATCAGATCGACGAGCAGGGCAATATCATCGGCACCAAAACCGTGACAGCAGACAAGGTCTTCTTCGCAGCCGGCAGTGTCGGAACGAGCAAACTGCTGGTAGCGATGAAAGCGCAAGGGCAACTGGCGAACTTAGCTGGCGCGGTCGGTCAAGAATGGGGCCACAACGGCAACGTGATGGTGGGCCGTGCCAACCATGCATGGGACGGGACAGGGGCCAAACAATCGTCGATACCGGTTCTCGGTATCGACAACTGGGCGGATCCCGCCGCGCCGGTGTTCGCCGAAATCGCGCCATTCCCAGCAGGCACCGAACTGTGGGTGAGTCTGTACCTGGCGATTGCAAAGAACCCCGAACGTGCACAGTTTCGGTACAACTCGTCAACCGGCAAGGTCGGACTCGATTGGCAACGCTCCCAAAATCAGCCGTCGATCGATATGACGAAGAAGTTGTTCGACAAGATCAACCGAAAGGAAGGCACCATCTACCGGACCGACCTCTTCGGACCCGTGCAGACGTGGGGTGATCAGCTGACTTACCACCCGCTCGGCGGTTGTGTTCTGGGTAAGGCAACGGACAACTACGGCAGGCTCCCCGAGTATCCGGGGCTCTATGTCATGGACGGGTCCCTGGTCCCCGGCAATGTCGGTGTCAATCCATTCGTCACCATTACTGCACTGGCGGAACGGAATATCGAGAATATTATCGCCAACGACATGACCTAGCCGGTGGACGCGACGAACGCATCGGGGTGCCCGGTGCGTTCGTTCGCAAGAGGCTGCACGCGTCGTCGTTTTCTTCATCGGTGCGAGTGATCGGAGGCAACGTACGAGTCCACTGGTGCGGAGAACCGGCCCGCCGACGGCACGATCACCACGGGACAGCTGGCGCGTCCCAGTACAGATCGACTGGCCGAACCGAGCATCATCCCGCTGAATCCGCCGCGTCCATGGCTTCCTACCACCAACAGTTGCGCACCTTGTGCGTGGTCGAGGAGAGCATGCACCGGGCGGTCCTTGACCACTGCGCGTCGAACGGTCACCGACGGGTGGCGCTGCGAGTACTCGTCCAGAATCCGCGTCAGCACATCTTCGGTGGAGGGTTTGTTCATGGGCCATTCGAGTCCTCGGACCGGAATGCCTATCGACAGGTCGGCATCGGACCACGCATGGACTGCGGTGAGCGGTGCCTTCCGCTCGGCGGCCTCTTCGAATGCCAGGGCGACGGCGGCCTCACTCGCCTTCGTTCCGTCCACACCGACGACGATGGTGTTCGCAGCCTGCAGCCGATGGTCGGCAGGCCAGGCGCGGACTACGGTGACGGGGCAGTGCGCGTGGGTGCTGAGCGCGAAGCTGATCGAGCCGAGCGAGCGACGATCGGTGCCGCCGAGCCCGTTGCTGCCGATGACGACCATTCTGGAGGTCGTCGAGTACTCGAGTAGCGTGCTCACGGCAGGTCGATCGGACAGGTGGGTTTCGATGCCGATCGGTCGGGCCGCTCGCCCGGCCACCGTGAGCGCCTCGTCCAGAATCCGTTTCGTATCGCGCCTGAATTGCTCCGTCGCGGGTTCGGGGAGCGTACGGAAGCCTGTCAGTGCCCTGGGCACGGGGACCGAGGAGACGATGACGAGTCCGGAATTGTGCAGCTCGGCATCGAGTGCTGCCCACCGAACTGCGTCCAGTGACGCGGATGACCCGTCGACGCCGACGACTGTCGGGAGTGAAACCATCGCGAGATCTCCTTAGTGGTGGTGCGGTATCTCTATGAGACCCGACCTTTCCGCGCGGCACGGCAGGACAACTGCACCCATTCGAGGGACTTTGGTCGCCGATTTCGGGGACAGATGACGGATTTCGGCAACACTGTGGGTAGGTAGGGTTGGCCATGAGGCGCCCATTGGGGACGCATGTAAGGGAGCGTTGGCGTGGTCACAGTGTTTCTGGTCGATGATCACGAGATTGTGCGACGCGGGTTGATCGACCTCATCGATTCCGATCCCGATCTCGAAGTCGTCGGTGAGGCCGGCAGTTGCGCCCAGGCTCTTGCTCGCATCCCGGCATTGAAGCCGGACGTCGCGGTCCTCGATGTGCGACTTCCCGACGGCAACGGCATCGAGTTGTGTCGCGAACTTCTCGATCGATTGCCGGACCTGAAAACCATGATGCTGACCTCGTTCACCGAGGATCAGGCGATGCTCGACGCCATCCTCGCCGGCGCGAGCGGATACGTCGTCAAGGACATCACCGGAATGGAGTTGACCCGAGCGATCAAGGAAGTTGGCTCGGGGAAATCGTTGCTCGACAATCGAGCGGCGGCCGTGCTGATGGACAAGCTGCGAGCGGGTACGGCAGCGCCGGGACCGATCGACCACCTCACCGGCCAGGAGCGCACTTTGCTCGATCTCCTCGGTGAAGGTCTGACCAACAGGCAGATTGCCGCCCGAATGTTTCTGGCGGAGAAGACCGTGAAGAATTACGTTTCGAGACTGCTGGCGAAGTTGGGGATGGAGCGACGCACCCAAGCAGCCGTGTATGCCTCGAAACTCGCTGATACGCATGCAGAGTCGAGGGGAAACCCGGGAGCCCGCGATGGATGATCGCCACGGTGACAGCGGATCGTGGTTGCCGCAACTGCGTCTCGGTGAGCTTCTCCTCGAAGTTCAGAACCGCATCGGTCGCATCGCCGACGCCAGAGCCCAAGCCGACGGACTGCTCGACGCCATGCTGGTCATCACGTCCGATCTCGACTTGGAGGTGACCCTGCGGACCATAGTGAAGTCGGCCGTCGACCTCGTCGACGCTCGATATGGTGCTCTCGGTGTGCGTGGTGACGGTCACGAGCTGAGTGCCTTCATCAATTTCGGAATGGACGAGGACACGCGCGCGCGGATCGGCCCGCTTCCCACCGGCCGTGGGGTATTGGGACTGTTGATCGATCAGCCGGAAGTGCTGCGACTACGGGACTTGACGTCACATTCGGATTCGGTGGGATTCCCGCCGCATCATCCACCGATGAAAACCTTTCTCGGAGTGCCGATTCGGATCCGTAACGAGATCTACGGGAACCTGTATCTGACCGAGAAGAAGGACGGCAAGTCTTTCACCGACGACGACGAGGTCGTTATCCAGGCGTTGGCGTCGGCGGCAGGTATCGCTATCGAGAATTCGCGCTTGTACGAGGAATCGCGCACCCGTCAAGCGTGGATGGAAGCTACCCGGGACATCGGCACCGAATTGCTCGCCGGCGCCGAAATCGGCGAGGTACTGCAGATGGTGTCGCGCAAGGCATTGCATCTTCTCACCGCCGACCTCGCTTTCATCGCGGTCCCCGAGGACGTCGATGGTGACTCCGAACTCTCGACCCAGCTCGTCGTCTCGGTCAGTGAGGGACAGTGTGCCGAAGGTCTATTGGGCTCCACCATTCCCATCGAGGGGTCGAGCTCGGGTGCCGCGTTCCGGCGTCGAGCAGCCTTCCGGAAGGAAAAGTTCGACGACGAGTCCATCGCACTGGAGAAGGGATTCGGTCCTGCCCTGATCTCTCCATTGCGTGTCACCGGCGGCGTCAGCGGCGTACTCGTGGTCTTGCGAAAGCAAGATGGTCTGTCGTTCAGCGATGCAGAACTCGAACTGGTGGCAAGTTTTGCAGATCAGGCTGCGCTGGCGATGCAGATGGCGGACAACGCTCGTCGGGTCCACGAACTCGATGTTCTGTCCGATCGGGATCGTATCGCGCGGGATCTGCACGACCACGTGATCCAGCGAATATTCGCCGTCGGTTTGTCGCTGCAGAGCACACTGCAACGAACCGAGTCCGAGGACGTTCGCCAACGCTTGACGAGAACCATCGATGATCTGCAAGACACCGTGCAGGACATACGATCTACTATTTTCGATCTGCAGAGTTCGTCCCATTCCGTCACACGCCTGCGCCAACGCATCGACGACGCGGTCCTCGAACTCACCGAGCACGTACCCATCCGTGCGGTCGTTCGAATGTCCGGGCCGTTGTCGGTTATCGAGAACTCGCTCGCCGACCATGCTGTGGCCGTCATCAGGGAGGCGGTCAGCAACGTGGTTCAGCATGCGCATGCCGACACGGTCAGCGTCACCCTCTCGGTCGGCGACGATCTCCGAATCGAGGTGTCGGACAATGGGATCGGTCTGCCCGCTGATGCTACGACGAGTGGGCTGGCGAACTTGAGTGCGCGCGCAACCGAATCCGGGGGTGCGATGACCGCGACTGCACCATTGGCCGGAACCGGCACGAACGTGGTCTGGTCCGCGGCGTTGTCGTGATACTCGTAGCGTTCTCGGACGAAGCGCTGCGCATCTGCGATCGGCTCGACGCGCCGATGGTGAACCGAGAGGAATCTGGTGAACAGTTCGTATCCGGTGGGACCGATCGTTGTCGGAGTCGACGGATCCAAGGCGGCACTCGATGCCGTCCGGTTCGCCGTGCAGGAGGCGCAGGGACGTCGCGCTCCGCTTCGGTTGGTGCACGTGATCAGCCCTCACTCTCAACCCGAGTCCGTTTACGGTGCAACCGATGTGGACGGTAGCTATGGTCTGGGAGTACTCGCCGAGGCGGTGAAGGCTGTAGCCGAGATCGACAGTAGCGTGGTGGTGAAAACGGCTGTGCTGCATGGTCAGCCGGAAGCGGCGATCCTCGGGGAGGCGAAGTCGGCGTGTCTGCTCGTGCTGGGCGTGAGTCAAGGGCACGCTTTGGGTACGCGAGTCATGCGGTCGACGGTTTTCTCCTTGGTCGAGTCGGTGGCGTGTCCGGTCGCGATCGTGCGAGAGTCCAGTACCGGCTCCGATGGTGCGGTGATTATCGCGCTGGGGGAGGGAAAAACCCGCGAATCCGATGTCGTTGTGGCCGAGGCATTTCGCGAGGCAGCGAGTAGAGACACCGATATCCTGGCCCTCCATGCGCGTTCGATCTCCGAGGGCGTCGCGCATATTGTCGGGGGAGTCGACGGTGAGACATCCGAATCGCCGATGGACATCAGACTGGAGTCGTTCTCGGACGACTATCCCACGACGGTCTTCTCGTCCGTCTACGCCGAGTCAGGCGCGGGATCGGAACTGCTCACCGCGTCCGGTACCGCGCGGTTGTTGGTCCTCGGTCACCAGCGCGGACGTATGTGCGGGAGCACGTTGACCAGAGCCATTCGCCAGGCGAAATGTCCGGTGCTCGTAGTGCCTCACCCTTGACGACGAACCACGGGATTCTCGATCTGTGTATCGTCCCCTTCGGTGTGGCCGGCTTTCGTGAGCACCAGTGTGCGGGCGTGCTCGATTGCGTGAGGAGTGTCTTCGAAGAAGTGCCTACGTTCGCTGTCCGAGGTGGTGAAGACCCCCAGCGCTTGGAGCGGTCGTGAGTGTTCCGGTTTCAAACCCGAGATCAACACGGTGATGTGACGGCGTTCGAGCTTGTCGATGGCGTCTTTGAGCACGATGGCACCGGTGGCGTCGATAGCGGTGACGCGGGACATCCGCAAGATGACCACGTGGACGTCGGAGACTTCGGCGAGCTCGAGCAGGAACCGGTGTGCTGCAGCGAAAAACAATGCACCGTCGATGCGGTAGGCGACGATGTGCTGACGCAGTAGTTCGTGTTCTTCGCTTTGGTGTCCCTCGTCGTCGAGGGGGACTTGTTCGATCTTGGCCGACTTGGCGATTGTGCGCAGTGCCAGGATTGCGGCGAATGCGACACCGACTGCCACTGCGGTAACCAGGTCTAGTGCAACCGTCACCAGAAACGTTGCCCCCATGACTGCGGTGTCAGCGCGGGTAGCGCGGGCGATCGCAATGATCGAAGCCGTCTCGACCATGCGTACCGTCGTGGCGAGAAGGACTCCGGCGAGTGCAGCCAGGGGTATTTCGGCGACCAGCGTCGACGCGAGGTAGACGATTGCGGCGAGAATGACCGCGTGGGTCAACGCGGCGAGTCGGCTGCGAGCACCGGACCGAACGTTGACTGCGGTGCGGGCGATCGCGCCGGTGGCCGGCACCCCTCCGAACAGCGGTGCGATGATGTTCGCCAGGCCCTGTCCGAACAACTCCCTGTCGGGATTGTGTCGGGTGCCCACTCCCATCGAGTCTGCCGCAGTTGCCGACAGTAGCGATTCGAGCGCGGCCAACGCAGCGACGGCCAGTGCAGGCGCCAACAAGGAGGTGAGGTCTTCGAGGTGCAGGAAATTCAGCGTCGGAGCTGCGATTCCAGATGGAATCTCACCGATGCGTGCCATATCGAGATGAAGCAGTTTTGCGGCAAGAGTCACGATGGCGACCGCGACGAGTGAGATGGGAATCTTGGGCAAGGAGCGTCCGCCGACGAGTATCGCGAAGGCCACTACCAGTGCCGTGACCGGCGTGAGAATCGACGGGTGTTCCACGAACTTGACCACGGCGTCGGCGGCGCTACGCCACACCTTGTCGCCCTGCGCGTCGGCGATGCCGAGAGCTGCGGGGACCTGTTGGAGTGCGATCACCACAGCGATTCCGGCGGTGAATCCTTCGATGACGGGAGCGGGCATGAATCGCACAGCCCGTCCGACTCCGGCGAATGCGAGGATCAACAGCACGATTCCGGCGATCAGGCCGACCGCAAGTACTCCGGATCCACCGAACTCGTGGACGATCGGGACCAGGACGACGGTCATGGCGCCGGTTGGACCCGATACCTGAAAGCGTGAACCGCCGAATACCGCGGCAACCGCACCTGCGATGACTGCTGTGGTCAGGCCCGCAGCGGCTCCGAGCCCGGTCGAGATTCCGAATCCCAAAGCCAGCGGAAGCGCCACCAGGGCCACGATCAGGCCGGCCAGCAGGTCCGCGCCGGGTGCACGCAGCGAAGTGCTCCATTCGCTCCAGCGGGGCAGTAGTTCTCGGATCGACTGTCCGGCTCTATGGAGGGTGGTTGGGGGAGCGGGAGCGTGCTTCGGTGTGGGCGACTCGGTCATAGGGTCCTCGGTACCGCGAGAGGGAGATGAACTCTTACTTCATTACTTGCTAAGATTAGCAAGTAATGAAGGCGGTGGGCCCGTGAAGTTCGACACTGCCCTCGACGTCGTGCGAGTTCTACTGCTCGGCCACCTTGGCTGTCGCGGCGATCGATTCCGCGGCAGCTGCGTCGTCGACCAGCATCTCGGCCTGCCCGGCGACCATGCCCGTCAAGATGGTCCGCGCAGTGGTCAGCAAGTCGGCGATGCGCGGTGACGTCAGGGCGTAGGAGACGGACAGTCCATCTCGACGCGCGGCAACCAAGCCTGCTCTCCGCAGAATGGAGAGTTGCTGAGATAGATTCGCCGGCTCGATACCGACCTCGGGGAGCATTTCGGAGACGGCATGCTCGCGCTCGCTCAGAAGCTCCAAGATGCGAATGCGTGCAGGGTGCCCGAGGGTTTTGAAGAAGTCGGCCTTCATTCGATACAAGGGCTCGCGTGAATGTGCCACTACGCCTCCAGTTTTTCGAGCAGGACTGTCGGGAGCCCACGGTCGTGATACTTGCGAATCTTAGCAACTAGCCTGGGTGGCGACGGGATTGCACCCCGTCGACCAGTCTGTCTTTTCATCTCGACCGACCGCTGACGATAGGCACGGCTGACTTTCAAGCGAGTTCACCGATGAACGAGCGCGCCGCCGAATTGGTGGGTTCCTCGGTGCGGCATGCCAATGTCAATTCTCTTGTGGGAGCAGGATGTACGTCGATGGCAACCGTGGACAGGCCGGCATGTCGCCGCGCAAGAGGCTCTGGAATTATCGCGACACCGAGGCTGTGACGCACCAACCCCAACAATCGATCCATGTCGCTGATACGGAATGTGATGTCACGGTCGACGTCTGCATTGTCGAACAGCGCGTCGACGACGGTCTGTAAGCCGCGGCCGGCCTCGAAGTCGATGAACGGGTAGTCGGCGAGCTCGGCGAGCGAAACTGACTTTCGTTGTGCCAGAGGATGTCCGTCGGCTACGACGAGAGTCAACGACTCGGTGTAGGTCGCCAGCGCGAAAATCCCGACCTCCAGGGGTTGTGCATCCAGTGCGACGAACGCCAGATCCAGCTTTCCCCCGACGAGTGCATCGAGCAACTCGGCGGTGGTTCCTTCGCGCAGGGTCACTGCTACACCCGGGTGGGCGGAGTGAAATCGGCCCAGAGTAGCGGGCAAGTCGATGGCAGTGAACGTTTGGACGGTTCCGATTGCGACAGTGCCGGTTTCACCGTCGGAGATCTGACGCAGGGCATCGCGTGCATCGGCGACGTCACCGGTGATTCTGCGTGCATACCGAAGCAGTACCGACCCGGAGGCGGTGAGAAGCACTCTGCGCGTCGTGCGTTCGAAGAGCGCGGTGCCGATCTCCTTCTCGAGTGCCCGGATCGACGAACTGAGCGCGGATTGCGAAATATGTAGCTGGGACGCCGCCCGGGTGAAATGGCCTTCGGCTGCTACGGCGGTGAAATGTTCGAGCTGTCGCAACTCCATTGAGCGATTCTATCAATGAATGAGTACGGAATAACATGTTGGACAGAACGTCGGGAGTTGTCGACCATGGGCACATGCACTCTGAACTGCCCTCGACGACTCGGATGAACGGGCGGCTCGTCGGGATCATGGCAGTGATCTCCGGATTGGTGGTTGCCAATAGCTACTATGCCCAGCCGCTGGTGGGGGCTATCGCCGACAGCCTTGATGCTTCGATGATGCGAGTGGGCCTGGTGGTGACCGCCAGTCAAGTGGGGTACGCCATCGGGCTGGCATTTCTCGTACCGCTCGGCGACATGATCCAGCGCAGGAAGCTGATGACCTGGATGCTCGCGGTGACCTGCGCGTCCCTCGTGGTGATGGCTGTAGCACCGTCGTGGCAGGTGTTGGCATGTGCCGCGATGGTCGCGGGGGTCGGATCTGTGGTCGGTCAGGTTCTGGTGCCGTTCGCTGCCTCGCTGGCGGCCGAAGAAGAACGAGGCCGAGTCATCGGCAACGTGATGACAGGTCTGCTGCTGGGCATTCTGCTCTCACGCGTAGTAGCCGGATTGATTGCGTACGTCGCGGGTTGGAGAGCGGTCTTCGTCGTCGCAGCGATCTTGATGGTCGTCGCCGCATTGCTGGTTCGCACGCTGCCCGTCGTGCCGCCGAGCGCGACTTCGTCGTATCGAGCGCTGCTGGCTTCTGTCTTCGAGCTCATCCGCGAAGAACCGGTGCTCCGGTGGCGTATCGGATACGGAACGCTCACCTACGCGTCGTTCGGGGTGTTCTGGACGTCCATCGGATTTCTACTGTCGGGGCCGGGATACGGATGGTCGGATGCTCGAATCGGACTGTTCACCCTCGTCGGAGTTGCCGGTGCACTGGCCGCGCGGCTCGCCGGAACGTTGGCCGACCGCGGCTATGCGCAACGCCAGACGGGTTGGTTCGTGGCTCTCACGGCGCTCAGCTTCGTGCTTGTGGCACTCGGAGAACACAACGTGTTCCTGCTGGCGGCCGGCGTAGCGTTGCTCGATCTCGGCATTCAGGGTACGCACATCAGCAACCAGAGCCTGTTCTATCCCCTGCGGCCCGACGCCCGCAGCAGACTCAACACCGCCTACATGACGACCTACTTCACGGCGGGTTCCATCGGGAGCGCGCTGTCGGTGCTGGCCTACACCCAGGCCGGCTGGACAGGAGTCTGCGTGCTCGGTGCCGGCTTTCCCACGATCGGGTTCGGACTGTGGCTCGCCGAGCAGCGCAAGCATCGAAACGGAAGCCCTCGGTGACCCACATATGCATCGTGCCCGGATCAGACTCGATCCGGGCACGACCGCCGACATGACGGCAAGTTGCTTCTACTCTGGCAGGTCTGACGACTGGGCTTTCTGCACTTGCCCCTCCGCCTTCTGTGCGTGGCCCTCTGCGGAGTCGACGAACTCCTGAGAATCGAACACTTCTCCACCGAGCGGATCGCGTCGCGCCTCGCCGGGGGAGTACTCGACTGCGCCGGTGTTCGGGTCGATTCCGATCTGGTCGGACGTGAGCTGATGGACAGCGACGACCACGTGCTCGGAGTTGGGTGTCGCGACGTTTTCCCGAGACGGCGCGAGACCGGCGAAGGTCGAGGAGATTCCCGCACCACGCTTGCGACGTCCTGGTCCGGCGGAATTGTTGTTCGCTGCCACCAACGCACCGTTGGAGGCCTCGCCTGTTGCGGTGATTCGGACGTAGCTGGGGGTGGTGGCGACGTCGTAGTGGAAGGCCTTCAGCATCGAGATGCACGCAAGAACCAGGACTATCGAGAACGGAACCGCCGTCGCGATCGACGCTGTTTGCAACGCCGTCAGTGATCCGGATCCACCGACCAGGAGCAGGACTGCCGCCGCGATGCCCTCGAGAACTGCCCAGTACACGCGGGTGATCTTCGGGGTATCGAGATCGCCACCGGTCGAGAGGATGTCGATCACCAAGGACCCCGAGTCCGAGGAGGTGACGAAGAAGAACACCACCACCAGGATTGCGAGAACACTCGTGACCGTGGCGAGGGGGAATCCGTCGAGCAGATTGAACAGGGTGGTGTTGGTATCGACCTCACCGGCGGCGGTCAGCATGTCCTGGTCGTTGCGCTGACGCAGGATGCCGGCATCGCCGAAGATGGTGAACCACAGCGAGCCGATGATGGTGGGTGCCAACAGAACGCCGAACACGAACTGGCGGATCGTGCGGCCACGCGAAATGCGTGCGATGAACATGCCCACGAACGGGGCCCAGCTCATCCACCAGCCCCAGTAGAAGATTGTCCACGCACCCGCCCAGCCGTCATCGGCGAACGGGGACGTGCGCAGCATCAACTCCGGTAGGGCTTGGACATAGCCACCGAGGTTCTGCACCCAGGATTGCATCAAGAACAAGGTCGGCCCGAGGATCAGTACGAATACTGCCAAGCTGGCGGCGAGCACCATGTTGATGTTGGAGAGCCATTTCAGGCCCTTCGATACACCGGAGACCACGGAAAATGTTGCCAGTCCGGTGACGCCCACGATGAGAATGACCGTGAGCCAGTTACTGGACTCGATCCAGCCGAGATACTCGAGGCCGGCCGATATCTGCTGGACCCCGAAGCCGAGCGAGGTCGCGACGCCGAACAAGGTGCCGACGATAGCGATGACATCGATGACGTGACCGATGGAGCCCTCGATGCGCTTTCGGCCGAGCAACGGCTCGAGCAGCCATCGAACCGAGAGAGGGCGCCCCTTGCGGTAGGTCATGTAGGCCAGCCCGAGCCCGACGACCACGTAGATCGCCCAGGCATGCAGGCCCCAGTGGTAGAGCGTCAGTTCCATCGCCTGGTTCGCCGCACCGTCGGTCGACCCCTCGATCCGCCCCGCTTCCGGTGGGTTCACGTAATGCGAGAGTGGCTCGGCGACGCCATAGAACACCAGGCCGATGCCCATCCCTGCGCTGAAGAGCATGGCGAACCACGAGAAAACGCCGAACTCAGGCTTTTCGTCGTCGCGGCCGAGGCGGATGTTGCCGATGCGACTGATGCCGCAATACAGGGCGAACAGCACGAATCCAGTGGCACTGAGGATGTACCACCAGCCGACACCGTTGGTGATTGCAGTGTTCAGTGATTCGAATGCATCGGAGGCGGTGCTTGCGAAAACCACCGAGAAGGTGATCATCGCCAAAATTATCAATGACGCCGGAATGAACACCGGTTTGCGTAGGCCACGCCACGCTGTGATCACAGAATTCATATCGAGGAAGATCCCTTGCATTGCTTGGTGAATATGTAGAGAAAGTGATATCGATTCGAACTTACGGTAATGCGACCGGCGAAGCCTGACCAAATCGACCGGTTTCGAGTGCAGCCGTGCCAACGAGCAGGGGACGAGTGCCGATGGACCAACCGATGGTGAGTGGCGGGCGCGATTACTCGGTTGTCGTTCAGACGTAGTAACCGATAAACTGGTTTCCGGTGCGCCGGGAAGTCTGGTCGGCATGGTCCGATCATGCTCAAATGCTTGCCGATCAAGCCGAACGTCCCGTCAGTAGAGCGTCGTTACGGTGGCTGCGGATGCTCAACGAAAGGCTCGCCACATATGTCGTCCAGCTCGCAGCGGTTGCCGCTGTTCTCCCGCGGATCCTGGTCCGAGGCGGATCGCGTCGCCGCGATTCTGCGCAAGGAAACCGTCGGCGGCATCCTGCTGCTCATTGCTGCTGTTGCGGCGTTGACGTGGGCGAATTCGCCGTGGGCCGACGGTTACGAGTCGTTGATGAACGTCAAGGTCGGGCCGTCGGCGATACATCTGGATCTGACGCTGTCGACGTGGGCGGCCGATGGTCTGCTGGCGATCTTCTTTTTCGTCGTCGGTCTGGAACTCAAACGCGAATTCGTTGCCGGCGACCTGCGCGATCCTCGGCGTGCGGCACTGCCCATCGCGGCCGCGTTGGGCGGCATGGTAGTTCCGATCATTATTTTCGTCGCTTTCAACCGCAACACTGGTGGCGGCGCACTGCAGGGTTGGGCTATCCCCACTGCTACCGATATCGCGTTTGCGGTCGCGATCCTTGCCGTAATCGGTACACATCTGCCCACTGCACTACGGACATTTCTGCTCACGCTCGCTGTGGTCGACGATCTTCTCGCGATCACCGTGATTGCGATTTTCTATACCGACGACGTCAATTTCGTTGCTCTCGGTTTGGCACTGATTCCGCTTGCTTTGTTCACTTTCGCTGTTCAAAAGCGTGTCCGGGCGTGGTGGATTCTGATACCGCTCGCATTCGTCACCTGGACACTGGTGCACGAATCGGGTATCCACGCGACCGTCGCAGGCGTCCTGCTCGGGTTCGCAGTCCCGGTGGCGCGCAGTCGCGCGCTCGGTGGCCCTGATGCCGGGCCCGGTCTGGCTGAATACTTCGAGCACCGAATCCGCCCGCTGTCCGCGGGCGTGGCCATCCCGGTCTTCGCGTTCTGTGCCGCGGGGGTCACCGTCGGAGGCTTCAGTGGTTTGACCAGCGCACTCAGCGATCCGATTGCACTGGGCATCATCTTCGGATTGGTAATAGGCAAAACTGTCGGCATCTTCGGGACGACGTTCCTGCTGTCGAAATTTACTCGCGCTTCACTCGATAAGTCTGTCCAGTGGATCGATATCCTCGGGATCTCGATCCTTGCAGGCATCGGGTTCACGGTCTCTTTGCTGATCGGCGACCTCGCATTCGGTCCGGGTACCGAGCGCGATGATCACGTCAAGATCGGCGTCCTAGCAGGATCGATTCTCGCCGCACTGCTGGCTTCTGCCTTGTTGCGCATGCGCAACAAGGTGTACAAGCGCATCTACGAAGAAGAGACCTGCGACGACGACAACGACGGAATTCCCGACGTCTATCAGTCGGACACGATCAGTCGCGACAACTAGTCGGGTCTGACTCGCGCAGCTCTTACCGGTCCAGGTAAATCTCCTGTGGCTACGGTAGACATCTTTGCAGCGTGAGCGGTATTATTCGTCTGAATCGACCCTTGGGGCGTGTGATGCTTGTGTCGTTTCAGGTGAATGGACCAGGCTTGGCGCCATGATGGTGTTGCTCGTGTGTGGCGGTCTCCATGTGCCGGCCCCAGTAACGAGCTCATCCGGAAGGTGTTGTGAACCAAAGCAATAGCGATGTGAACGATACGTCGGCAGGCGACAAGTTCGACGATCAGCATTACCCGGCGTACAACATCGGCACCGCCGCACAGATGTTGAATGCGACTCCCGGATTTCTACGCAGCCTCGACGAGGCGAACTTGTTGATTCCGCATAGGTCCGAGGGCGGTCACCGTCGATACTCTCGCTTCCAACTCAGGATTGCGTCGAGGGTCCGTGATCTGCTCGATCAGGGCACTGCGCTCGATGCCGCGTGCCGCATCGTCGTCCTCGAGGATCAGCTTGCGGCCGCTCGCCGTACCAATGCCGATCTTCAGGAAGTCATCGACGGTTCGGACGGATCATCCAGCACCGGGGTATGAGCCACTTTCACCGCTGAGTACGCAAATCCGAAGTGTGCGCGAGCCTTCGTGGTGCTTGATAGACGAAGGGCCCCGGTGCAAGATCGCACCGGGGCCCTGGTGGGGAATTACTACCATCTATTTCCACTTGCCTGATGACATTTGCGGTGTTCGCCCGAAGAACATGACAACGTGGGCGAACTGACGATGCAACTCCTCCCTTCTTCCAATTACCAACTAGCCCTGCTTGTACTGCACCTGCATCGGCGGTGATGTAAAAAAACTCGAACCGCCGGTCTTCTCGCGGGTAGTTCGTCCTCTCCCGCGCCTTTCGATCTCTTCTTTCGTGTACGAGAACTACTGTAAACCACAGAAACCACAATGTCTACCCCAGCGACCATAGATTTTTCCGAGTGTCCGGCCCACCCCCAAGGCCCCGGTCTATCTTCGATAACTGGACCGCCTAAAACTTCGCGAGGAGAACCAGTCATGTGTATGACGCCGTCTGCGCCCAACCCTGCTCGCCGCGGTGGTCGCGCCTCATGACCGCGCAGATTCGGCCTCGGGTGTTGATAGTCGGCGGCGGATTCGGCGGACTGTACGCCGCGCGCGCACTACGTCGGAGTGATGTGGACGTCACCGTGCTGGAGCGCGGAACGAGTCATGTCTTTCAACCCCTGCTCTACCAATGTGCGACGGGATTGGTGTCCGAAGGATCCATCTCCAGTCCACTCCGGCACCTACTGCGCAGGCAGAAAAACGCTCACGTCGCACTCGGCGAGGCGACCGCAGTCGATCCCGAGATCCGGGTGGTGACCGCGAGCAGATTCGACGGTACGACCTACGAGTTCCCCTACGACTACCTTGTGGTGGCCGCAGGTATGCGGCAGTCCTACCACGGGCACGACGAGTACATTCAGCACGCGCCGGGCATGAAAACGCTCGACGACGCTTTGACCGTCCGTCGCAAGTTGATTGCGGCATTCGAAATGGCGGAAGCATTGTCCACCGCAGAGGAACGGCGGCCTTGGCTGACGTTCGCCGTCGCGGGCGGGGGGCCGACGGGCGTGGAGTTGGCCGGACAGATCCGCGAACTGGCAACCAGGGCGTTGGCGGACGAGTTCAGGTCAATCGACCCAGGTGAGGCGCGGGTGTTGCTACTCCACGGCGACGATCGAGTCCTGCCCTCGTTCGACAGGAAGTTGTCCGCTGCGGCGCAGAAAACCCTCGATACCGTCGGTGTCGAAACGCACTTGGGTGTGCACGTCACCGACGTCACCGGCACCGACGTCGAAACCACGTCGAAGGCAGAGCCGAAGACGGTCACTCGTTACGACACTCGAACCGTCCTGTGGACCGCGGGCGTCGAGGCAGTTCCGTTTGCTCGGCAACTTGCGGAGGCGCTCGGTGTCGAACAGGATCGATCGGGGCGAATTGCTGTCGAGTCGGATCTGTCGGTGCCGGGCCACCGCAACATCTGGGTCGTCGGCGACTTGATGTCCTATCAGGATCTGGCGGGTGTCGCCGAGGTCGCCATGCAGGGTGGGCGTCACGTCGGTTCGGTCATCGCCACCGATCGGACCGACCCGATCGCCTCACGACAGGCGTTCCGATACCGAGACTTCGGCACCGCGGCTTACATCTCCCGCGGGCACGCGCTCGTCCAGGCCGGACCGCTGCGGATGTCCGGGTTCCTCGGATGGGTGTCCTGGGGAGTCATCCACATCGCGTTTCTCTCGGGAGCCCGCAATCGCGTCGGCACGCTGATCAACTGGGCTGCAACTCTGGCGACCGGTTCTCGCCGCGAGCGAGCGATCACCTTCGGAGACCCGGAAACTGCGCGTAGGCCCTACCGCTAGCGGGGTGAGAGTGAGGAGTAGTACTCAGCCTGGGCAGGGTAGTAGTCGTCGAAAGTCGGCAGTGGCTCGTCGTTTCGAGAGTTGACGAGCATGTCGAGGTAGTACTCCCAACCGGGGCCTATTTCACCGATACCTTCGGTGTCGCTCAGATGCTGAATCAGCGTTACGAGTGTGGTGCCCTCGGACTGGGTCAGGACAACTTCCAGCTTCCAGCTTCCGGCATCGCCGATCGTCGAAACCGCCAGTCGGGACGGCACCTCGCAGGCGTCGATGCGCATCTCGGACCAGGGTGAGCCTTCCTCGAAAGCCATCTGAACACGAATCATCTTCTCCGGCAATCGTTCCCACGGACCGAACCACAGCGCCGTGCGGTCGGATTCGGTGAGCGACCCCCATACGTCCTCCCGGGAGGCTGCAATCGCTCGGGTCAACTCGAGATCGATACCGTCGACCGTCCGGCGGAGGAGCCCGGTGGGTTTCATCGGCCAATTATGCACCGTTGTCCGTCATCGAGTGACTTCATCGCTTGACCCTGACACTGTGACAAGGAGTGGAGTAGTCGAGTGAAGGAGGTGGTTGTCGTGAACACGACCAACCCGGGCGAGCCGCATACTCGCCTGCTCGACGCTCTTGCCGCTACTAATTCTTCGACGCGCCTTCGGGCGGCCCTCTCCGCCGGAACGCTGGGTAATCCGGGCCTGGCTCAGGCTTTGCTGGCGCGGTGTGCCGTCGAACCAGACTTCTTCGTTCGAGACATGCTGACGTGGGCATTGTGCCGACTTCCGCCGGAGATCACGGTACCGAGGTTGCTCGAGGAGCTGTTTTCGACCACGCCACAGGCTCGGAGTCAAGCACTGCACACTCTTTCCAAGATCGGTGATCGGACGGCATGGCCGGCAGTATCGGCACTGCTGCACGACGCGCACGACGAGGTTGCGCTCAGCGCCTGGCGTGCCGCCGTGGTCCTCGTCCCGTCGGGCGCCGAGGGTGAGCTCGCGGCCAATTTGGTCAAGGCGCTCGGACGGGGTGACCATGACATGCAGTGCAGCATGAGCCGCGCGTTGGCAACGCTGGGGCCGGACGCATCGCCGGCTCTTGATGCCGCTGGAGCGAGCCGTGATCCACGCGTCCGGGCTCATGCGGCGGCGACGGAAAGACTGCTGGATGACCCCGAGAGTGGTTTCACCCTCTCAGTCGAGGCGGCAAAGCGCGTCGCGGTGACCGGTACAGAGATGTAGGAGAGAGGCGGAAAATTGTTGATCGGTGAGGTGTCCCGGCGCTCGGGGGTCAGCACCCGCATGTTGCGTCACTACGACGCAGTGGGGTTGGTGAAGCCGACGGGCCGCACGTCCAGTGGCTATCGCGAGTATTCGACCGACGATATTCGTCGATTGTTCCAGGTCGAATCCCTCAGGACTCTGGGGATGTCGTTGAACGATGCCAAGCGAGCGCTCGACGAACCGGACTTCGCGCCGGCAGATCTGGTGGCGGAGTTGATTCGTCATACGAAAGCGCGGATTGCCGCGGAGGAGGAGTTGCTCGAAAACCTCGAGCGCGTCGGGGGAGCCTCGCAGTGGGAGGACGTGATGGGCATCGTGTCGTTGCTCCGCGCGCTCGAATCGGAATCGGGTGCCCGCCGTCAGCAAGCGGTGCTGGCCCAGAACGAGGGAGCCCCGCTGTCCGTCGAAGCGCTCGTCGAAGCGGCGCTCTCGGAGGATGACCTGAATGTCGCTGGAGCGCTTCGATGGTCGCTGGCGAGAGGAGGCGGTGAGGGGTTGACGGCGCTGGCCGTCGGACTGGTATCGGAGTCCGTCGCGGTTCGGCGTCGTGCAGCCGCCGCAATCGCGGAGATACCCACCGCCGAAGCAACGTCGCTGTTGACGACTGCTCTCACCGACTGTGACGTGGCGGTACGAGATCGGGCCGCCCTGGAACTCGGCGCGAGGCGAGTCGTCGAGGCAGTGCCTGCTCTACTTCGAATCGTGGTCGAAGGGCGGTCCGATGTCGAGGCCGCCGAGGTGCTGGGACTGTTGGCCGACGACCCGACCGTTTCGAGAGACATCATCCGAGCGATGCAGGACAAGCTCGACGCTACGGTCGACGCCGCGACCCGTTTGCGAATTACGCAGGCGCTCGCCGAGATTCCGGGCGCCCGGGCCCGTGACCTACTTGCCGAGTTGACCCGGGACGGTGACCGGACTGTTGCCGGGACCGCGTCGGCGATCCTGAGTCTGTGAGACCGGCGCCGATGTCGCGCTTACCGACACGCGCAGCCGAGTGGGGGCGAAGCGTATGCGGGAGAACAGAATTAGAATCTGCCCGGTGATCGAAATGCGGTGCGTCCTCCCCAGTGGGGTTCCCCGGTGGCGGGTTCGCGTCGGCCCAGTGGTGTGCGAGATCGGTGAATGCGCAGGCTGCGGCGCTCTGGTAGGCGCTTTCGCGGCGCAGCAGGGTGACGGTGCGCGAGGGAAGCGGCGGGTCGAGGCAGATGACACGAAGGTCGCGATGATCGACGGTGACGGCGGCCGGCAGCACGGTAGCGAGCAAAGTTCGTTCGACTATCTCGGTCAGTGCGGTGATCGAGTTGGCCTCCACCGATATCACTGGCCGCACAGCGTGTTCGGTGAGATAGGTGTCGATGTGGCCACGGGTGGCGAAGTCGCCGCGCAACAATGCCATTGGGCATTCGGCGAGGTCACTCACCGGGAGCGACTCAGCGCGGCTTGCCAGCGGATGGCCCGCGCCGACAACAAGGCTGAGGTCCTCGGCGAACAGTGACGTAGCTTCTATGCCGGGTAGATGTGGTCCGCTGAAAGCGATTCCGAGGTCGAGATCGCCAGCCAGCAACTCCGCTTCGATGCGGTCCTGCGTCATCTCCCGCACGTCCAGCACGATCGCGGGATGGTGGGTGTGGAATCGAGCGACGAGGGGCCCGATGAGGTACGTGGTGAACGTCGGCGTCATCGCCAGACGCAGGCTGCCGCGGGTCAGGTCCTGCACGTCGAGGACCGCCCGTTCGGCTGCGGCGAGGTCCTGCAGGGCACGGCGAGCGTAGTGGACGTATGCCTCGCCGGCGTCGGTGAGCCGCACCGTGCGGCCCGTGCGGTCGAGCAACTGGACACGCATGGTGCGCTCGAGCTGTTTGATCTGCTGCGACAGGGTCGGCTGTGAGACGTGAAGGTCTTCGGCGGCGCGAGTGAAGTTGCCGTGCTCGGCGACCGCGAGTAGATACCGGACGTGACGAAGTTCCAAGGCCATAGGACAACTATAGATGTCATCAATGATAATGATACCTACTACGTCTTGGACACTATAGGTGCTGTTCATGCACGCTGAATCTCGTCAGCCCGACAGGGTCGAAGTCCAGAAGGGAGTGAACCCCCATGCACAACCTCACCGAAGGCGTCGGGCGTTTTCAGCACGATGTGTTCCCCGCCAAGGCGACGCTGTTCGCGCACTTGGCCACCACCCACGAGCCCACTGCGCTGTTCATCAGCTGCTCCGACGCCCGCGTCGTGCCCGAACTGATCACCCAGCGCGAGCCGGGCGAGCTGTTCGTCATCCGCACCGCCGGAAACCTTGTCCCCGCCTACACACCCGGCTCCGACGGGGTGGCCGCGAGCATCGAGTACGCCGTCGCGGTCCTGGGCGTAGCCGACATCATCATCTGTGGGCATTCCGGTTGCGGCGCGATGACCGCCCTGGCCGACGGGCACGACCTCACCGGACTGCCCGAGATCGCCGACTGGTTGCGTCACGCCGACGCAGCCCGGGCTCGAACGGTCTCCGCCGGGACCGATCTGGACAGGGTCACCACCCTGGTCCGCAACAATGTCCTCGCCCAGCTCGCCCAGCTCGCCAACCTGGCCACCCACCCCTCGGTGGCACGGTCTCTTGCCGAGGACACCCTCACTCTGCAGGGTTGGGTCTACGACATCGGCACCGGAATGGTCGAAGAGACCGACCCCACCACCGGCCGCTTCGCCGCTACCGCAGCCTGACCTCCCGCAGTCCGGATCCCGCGCACCTGCGCGGGATCCACAACGCCGCTGCCTCGCACCGCTTCATGGAGCAGCCCGTACAAAAGGAATACCCCTGATGATTCACGCACACTTCGATCCGACCGTCCGCCAGAACCTGGCCGTCGCCGCCGTCGACGCCAAGATTCGCAAGGACCTGAGCTGGCAGGAGATCGCCGACGTCACCGGACTTTCGGTCGCCTTCGTCACCGCTGCCGTGCTCGGTCAGCACCCGCTGCCCACCGACGCCGCCGACGCAGTCGCCGAACTCCTCGGCCTCGGCGCCGACGACGCGATGGCACTGCAGGCCATCCCGTCCCGCGGGTCCATTCCTGGCGGCATTCCCACCGACCCCACCATCTACCGGTTCTACGAAATGCTCCAGGTCTACGGCACCACCCTCAAGGCCCTGATCCACGAGCAGTTCGGCGACGGCATCATCAGCGCAATCAACTTCAAGCTGGACGTGGAGAAGGTCGCCGATCCCGACGGCGGTGAGCGGGCAGTCATCACCCTCGACGGAAAGTACCTGCCCACCAAGCCTTTCTGATCCCACCGGACAGCGGGGGCGCACCGGAATGCCTGACCCGACACTCCGGCCCGCCCCGCTCCCTGCCCCCGGCCGACCCGTCGATCCCGTCCCCGAAGGACATCTCATGGACGACGTCTCGAAATCCGTTGAGGTGTCTCGACCGCACCGCCGCCGGCATCCTGGTAGAACCGACGTACGACGAAAGACCCATCCCTGAGCTCACGCCCAAGCTCGACGCTTGTGCAGAGACAGGGTTTACCACTGTCGGCGCAGTGAGCGCTCGTGTCCAAGTGCCCGCGCCTGCGTTACACCGATCGCGAGAATGGCGATCACATTGTCGGACAGGGGCAACGCTGCCGGGCCGGCGCGGGCTGCCCGAGAGCTATGACACAGATTCGCGTGCACTCGTCACTTTCGCGTCATGACTGTCGGCCGAGGCATAAAGGAACCGTAAGGATCTTCGGCGGGGTGGTTTTGTCGGCGTAGACATATCCATGAACGTCGGGCGATGTGTCCGTCGACCAGCGCTTATATGCGTTGACCCCACTATGTCGAAGAGGCATGAACATCCATGGCTGATCTGGGCTATCTCGCCGTCACCGCCGTGGGATTCGGTGTATGTGCACTGATCCTGCGGTTGTTGGCGAACACTGCAACCTCGAAGGTGAAGACGAAGTGACCACCGACGGAATCATCAGCATCGTCCTGGTGGTCATCGCTGCTCTGACGGCGATCTACCTATTCGTCGCACTACTCGATCCAGAGAGGTTCTGATCATATGAATGCCGCTCTGGCTGCCGGACTTCAGATTGCCTTCGTCGTGGCTGTTCTGGCTATTGCCTATGTTCCACTCGGCGACTACATGGCGAAGGTTTTCGCCACCGAACACGATACCGACGAGGAAGGTGCCGGCTCCGGCCACGCATCAGGAGGTGGCACTGCGACACTCCAGCGGACCCGCGGTGGCACTACCACCGCCTGGGCCGACCTGCGGGTGGAATCGTGGATCTACCGGATCTGCCGAATCGATCCCCGCTCACAGCAGACCTGGGTGGGTTACTCGCTGTCGCTGCTCGGCTTCTCTGCTGCGAGCGTCGTCTTTCTCTATGTGCTGCAACGGATTCAGGGGGTGCTGCCGCTGAACGGCGGTTTGTCGGGAGTGAGCCCGTCGGTCGCCTTCAACACCGCTGTCTCGTTCACCACGAACACCAACTGGCAGTCCTATACCCCCGAAACGACGCTGTCGAACCTGACCCAGCCGATGGGCTTGGCTGTGCAGAACTTCGTTTCTGCCGCGGTCGGCATTTCCGTGGCCATCGCCGTCATTCGCGGATTCGTACGGGTCCGTACCGGTGGGGAGATCGGCAACTTCTGGGTCGATCTCGTTCGCGCTTCGCTTCGCATCCTGCTGCCACTGTCGTTCATCATCGCTCTGATCCTGTTGACGCAAGGCGCTATTCAGTCCTTCAGCTCGGGATTCGCCTCGACCGGTCTCGACGGTGTGACAGTGAGCAATGCGTTGGCACCGGTTGCTTCTCAGGAAGCGATCAAGGAACTCGGAACCAACGGTGGCGGCATCATGGCGGCCAACGCTGCGCACCCGTTCGAGAACCCGACTCCCTTCTCCAATGTTGTCGAAATCCTTGCGATCCTTCTCATTCCGGTCGCTTTGACACGCACGTTCGGAACGATGGTCGGCGATCGCAAGCAGGGTCTGACGCTGCTCGCAGTCATGGCTGCACTGTTCGCAACAATGCTCACCGTCGTTGCTCTCGCTGAATCCGGTGCTCGCGGCGTTGCCGCTCAGGCCGCCGGATCGATGATGGAGGGCAAGGAAGTTCGCTTCGGAATCCCCGGATCGACCCTGTTCGCGGTAGCGACTACCGGAACTTCCACGGGTGCAGTCAACTCCGCGCACGACAGTATGTCTCCGCTCGGTGGTGGCGCTGCCATCCTGAACATGTTGTTCGGTGAGATCGCGCCCGGTGGCGTGGGTACCGGCCTGTACGGCCTGCTCGTGTTGGCGATCATCGCGGTGTTCGTCGGTGGACTTCTCGTCGGCCGCACTCCCGAGTTCCTCGGCAAGAAGATCGGTCAGCGTCAGATCACACTCGCTGCCTTGTCCGTTCTGGTCATGCCGGCCCTGGTACTGGTGGGAACCTCCATCTCGGTCATTCTCTCGTCCACGACTGGCTACCAGGGCAATTCGGGCGACCCCGGAACCCCGAGCTCGATACACGGGTTCAGCGAAGTGCTCTACGCCTACACATCTGCCTCCAACAACAACGGCAGCGCATTCGGTGGCCTGACGGTGACCAGTGACTGGTTCCAGACTTCACTCGGCATTGCCATGTTGCTCGGGCGATTCCTGCCGATCATCTTCGTTCTGGCGCTCGCCGGATCACTGGCTACATCGAAGCGAACCGCACCGAATACCGGCACGCTGCCGACCAACGGCCCGCTCTTCGGTGGACTGTTGCTCGGAACTGCCGTACTCGTCGCGGCACTTACCTTCTTCCCGGCCCTCGCTCTGGGCCCGATCGCAGAGGCATTGCAATGACCGTCACATCATCTCGATTGATAGACAACGAAGCCGACGTCGTCGACTCGCCGACACCGGTGAAGGCCGGTTACTTCAGCCCACGGCAGATGTGGACCTCGCTCCCCGCAGCCTTCGGCAAGCTCGACCCACGACACCTTGCCCGCAACCCGGTCATGTTCGTGGTACTCATCGGGTCGGTCATCACTACCGTTCTCGCAGTGAGCAACCCGTCGGTGTTCTCCTGGCTCGTCACAGCCTGGCTCTGGTTCACTCTGCTGTTCGCGAACCTGGCCGAATCCGTCGCGGAGGGAAGAGGTAAAGCACAGGCCGCGAGCCTGCGCGCCGTCAAACGCGACACCATCGCGCGCCGACGGACGTCTTCGGGAGCTATCGAAGAAGTACCGGGCACCGAATTGCGGATCGGCGATGAGGTAGTCGTCTCCGCCGGCGAGATAATCCCCGGCGACGGTGACGTCATCGAAGGCATTGCCACCGTCGACGAATCGGCGATCACCGGCGAATCCGCGCCGGTTGTACGCGAATCGGGCGGCGACCGCTGCGCAGTGACCGGCGGAACCGGGGTGCTGTCCGACGAGATCGTCGTAAAAATCACCTCTGCTCAGGGCGAGTCGTTCGTCGACCGCATGATCGCACTGGTCGAGGGCGCATCGCGCCAGAAGACGCCGAACGAGATCGCGCTGAACATCCTGCTCGCCTCGCTCACGATCATCTTTCTGCTTGCGGTAGTCGCAATCGGTCCGATGGGCGCCTACGGCGGCGAAGCACAGGATCCGATCAAGCTGATCGCCCTGCTGGTGTGCCTCATACCCACGACCATCGGCGCATTGCTGTCCGCTATCGGCATCGCCGGTATGGACCGCCTCGTGCAGCGCAACGTGCTGGCGATGTCCGGGCGCGCTGTCGAAGCCGCAGGCGATATCGACACACTGCTGATGGACAAGACCGGAACGATCACCTACGGCAACCGTCGCGCCACCGGGTTGCACCCAGCTCCCGGCGTCACAGCCGGAGAACTTGCAGCTGCTGCTCGGCTGTCGTCACTGGCCGACGGCACACCTGAAGGACGCAGCATCGTCGATCTCTGCACCCGCGACTACTCGTTGCCTGCGCAGGCAACCGACAGTGAGAAGGGTGGCGAGTTCGTAGCGTTCACTGCACAGACTCGGATGAGTGGTATCGATCTCGACGGCGTCCAGGTCCGGAAAGGTGCAACCGACTCGGTACTCGAGTGGGTTCGCGCCAACGGCGGACCGCTGATCAACCCTGAGGTCGACGAGACGACACATACCATCGCTCAGATGGGTGCTACTCCGCTCGTCGTCGCATCCGGCCCGATCGGTGGACCGGTACGTGCTCTGGGCGTCATCGAGCTCTCCGACGTCGTGAAGCCGCATATTGCCGAGCGGTTTGCACAGCTGCGTGCGATGGGCATCAGGACAGTCATGGTCACCGGTGACAATCCGTTGACAGCCAAGGCAATTGCCGACGAAGCAGGTGTGGACGACTTCCTCGCCGAAGCGACACCCGAGGACAAACTCGCCCTCATCCGCAAGGAGCAAGAAGGCGGACGGCTCGTCGCCATGACCGGTGACGGCACCAATGACGCACCCGCACTTGCCCAGGCGGACGTCGGCGTAGCGATGAACACCGGTACGTCGGCGGCCAAAGAGGCCGGCAACATGGTCGATCTCGATTCCGACCCGACCAAGTTGATCGAGGTCGTCGAGATCGGCAAGCAGTTGCTGATCACCCGCGGCGCCTTGACGACGTTCTCCCTGGCCAATGATCTGGCGAAGTACTTCGCCATTCTGCCGGCCATGTTCAGCGTCGTGTATCCGCAACTGGGTGCACTCAACATCATGGGTCTTGCGACTCCGGAGTCCGCGATCCTGTCGGCGGTCATCTTCAATGCACTGGTGATCATCGGGCTGATACCTCTGGCACTCAAGGGTGTTCGCTACGTTCCATCGAGTGCGTCGACGTTGCTCAGGCGCAACCTCCTGCTCTACGGAGTGGGTGGTGTCATTACGCCGTTCGTCGGTATTTGGCTCATCGACCTCGTTGTTCGATTCATCCCAGGGATAGGCTGACATGCGGTTCGTACAGAGGTTTTTCGGTCAGATCGCGGCAGGATTGTCGGTTCTGTTGGTATTGACGGTCATCTTGGGTATCGGTTACCCAGCGGCAGTCTGGGCAGTGAGCCGTATCGGCTCGAACTCTGCCGAGGGGTCGCCGTTGACCGACGCCAACGGCTGCGTCGTAGGTAGCAGCCTCGTCGGTGTCGACTCACAGGTCGACCCCGGGCAACCGGATCCCTTCTTCCATGCCCGCGTCACCGGGTCGGTATCCGAGAAGGATGCTTTCGCAACAGGTGACCCGGCAGCGGGATTGCCGACCAACCAGGGACCCAGCAGTGAGGCTCTGGCGGCATTCGTGGAGGAACGTCGCGAGGTGATCGCCGAACGCGAGAACGTCGACCCCGCTGCTGTTCCGGTCGACGCGTTGACCGGTTCAGGATCGGGCATCGACCCCCACATCAGTCCGGCGTACGCGCAGATTCAGATCGAACGAGTCGCGACGGTCAACGGAATGAGTCAGGACACTGTCGCCTCGTTGGTGGCCGAACACACCGACGGACGTCAGTTCGGGTTCCTCGGCAGTGAGACAGTGAACGTGGCCGAGCTCAACGTTGCGCTCGGTTTGACCGCGCCGGGCTGCGGCACACGCTAAGCACCGAGCGGACAAATGCGGTAGGACGAGGAGTATGAGCAACAAGGCAGGCAGGCGCGGTTCTGTTGGACCCGACCGCGGTGATCTGCGGATCTACCTCGGTGCAGCACCGGGCGTCGGGAAGACCTTCGCGATGCTCGGTGAAGCGCACCGCAGGCAGGAACGTGGCTGCGATGTGGTCGCGGGCGTGGTGGAAACCCACGGCCGCGCCCGCACTGCCCAGCTGCTCGAGGGGATCGAGCAGATTCCTCTCCGCTCGGTCCAGTATCGGGGATCGACGGCCCACGAACTCGACGTGGCCGCGATAATCGAACGAAACCCGAGCCTGGTACTCGTCGACGAGCTCGCCCACACGAACACGCCGGGGAGCACACACGAGAAGCGTTGGCAGGACGTCGAGGAGCTTCTCGACGCCGGCATCGACGTCGTGTCGACGCTGAACGTGCAGCACCTGGAAAGCCTCAACGATGTGGTCGAGCAGATCACCGGGGTTCCGCAGCGCGAAACCGTCCCGGACTCGGTGGTCCGCGGTGCGGAGCAGATAGAACTGGTCGACGTCGCGCCGGAAGCGTTGCGGCGTCGGCTGTCCCACGGAAATATTTATGCTGCAGAGAAGGTCGATGCAGCGTTGAGCAATTACTTCCGTCAAGGAAATTTGACCGCGCTGCGTGAGCTGTCCCTGTTGTGGATAGCCGATCAGGTCGACGCGGCGTTGACGAAATACCGGAGCTCACACGACATCACAGACACGTGGGAGACGCGGGAACGTGTCGTCGTCTCGGTCACCGGCGGGCCGGAATCGGAAACCCTGCTTCGTAGGGCCAGCCGTATCGCCTCGAAGTCGAGTGCGGAACTGATGGTGCTGCACGTCATCCGTGGTGACGGTATGGCAGGCGTTTCCGCGCCACAGATGGGCAAGGTGCGCAAGCTCGCGGCCAGCCTCGGCGCCAGCATGCACAGCGTCGTCGGCGACGATGTGCCCTCCACGCTGCTCGAGTTCGCGCGCGGCGCGAACGCCACCCAGTTGGTCATCGGAACCTCGCGGCGGTCCCGCTGGGCTCGCATCATGGATGCGGGCATCGGCGCGACGGTTATTCAGCACTCGGGAAAGATCGACGTGCACATGGTCACTCACGCCGAAATCAGCCGTGGTTGGCGGATCGCGCGACTGGTACCGACGCAGCGTCGCATCGTGTCCTGGGCCGCTGCGGTCATCGTCCCTTTCCTCTCCGCACTGGCGATGCTGCTCGTGGATCCGTACCTCGACCTCGGCGGCGAGAGCGCTCTGTTCTTCATGGTCGTACTCGGAGTGGCGCTCCTCGGTGGTGTTGCGCCGGCTGCGTTGTCGGCACTGATTGCCGGCTTGCTGCTCAACTACTTCTTCGCGGACCCGCGACACAGCTTCACCATCGCCGAACCCGACAACTTCGTCACCACGATAGTGCTGCTCATCATGGCAGTCGCCGTGGCATTTCTCGTCGACTCCGCAGCCCGTCGAACAGTCCAGGCGCGCAGAGCATCTCAGGAGGCAGAGTTGCTGACGCTGTTCGCCGGGACAGTACTGCGCGGCGGCGACATCAGGACGCTGCTCGAGCGGGTCCGTGAAACGTACTCACAACGAGCGGTTTCGATCATCAGAGCAGAGGGCAGCGTCGTCGAATCCGTCGGAGAGGATCCGCCGGCCGAACCCGACGACGCCGACACGGCAATCGAGACCGCCGACGGTACCTTCACTCTTCTTCTGTCCGGATCGAAGACCGGTGCACATGATCGCCGTGTACTCAGCGCCGTCGCCAATCAAGCGATGGGGTTGATCAGGCAATCCGAACTGGCACTCGAAGCGAGTAAAGCCGCCGGTCTGGCCGAAGCGGATCGCCTTCGGCGCGCTCTGCTTTCGGCCGTCAGCCATGACCTCCGGACGCCCCTTGCCGCAGTCAAAGCGTCTGTGTCCAGCCTGCGCAGCACCGACGTCGAATTCTCACCGGAAGACACCGCCGAACTGCTCACTACCATCGAAGAATCGACCGACCAGCTGACCGGACTGGTCGGGAATCTACTCGATTCGTCGAGACTGGCTGCTGGGGTGATCACACCGAGCTCGACGGTGGTCTATGTCGAGGACTCGGTGTCCGCTGCCCTCGCCAGTTCGGCCGCCGCCGGCAGCCGCGAGCGTGTGATCGTGGACGTCGACGACGTGGCGGTTGCTGCAGATGCGGGGTTGCTCGAGCGGGTATTGGCCAATCTGATCGACAATGCACTGCGTCACGCCCCCGGAACGCCGGTGCGGGTGGGCGCAACATATGCGGGGAGTCGAGCATTGATCACTGTGTCCGACAGCGGACCTGGAATCGCGAGAGGTACCGAGGAAGCAGTGTTCGAAGCGTTCCAGCGGCTGGGGGACAGCGATAACACCACAGGCGTCGGTCTGGGCCTGTCGGTTGTTCGTGGATTCGTCGAGGCAATGAAAGGCGCGGTCACCATCTCCGAGACCGCCGGTGGGGGAGTGACGATGACCGTAGAGTTGGCATCGGCGGCATCGCTGACCAATAATGCTGTGGCCCATGATATTACCGATGCAGCGACCCGTGGATGAGGTCGTCGGCAGGACGCGAGTTCTAGTCGTCGACGACGAACCGCAGATCGTGCGGGCGCTGCGCATCAATCTCTCGGCGCGGGGGTACGACGTCGTGACCGCTGACACCGGAACGGGAGCTCTGCGCGCGATTGCCTCCGAGCGCCCGGACGTGGTGGTGCTCGACCTCGGGCTACCGGGACTCGGCGGGCTCGAAGTCCTCGCCGGGTTGAGAGGGTGGAGCGATGTCCCGGTGATCGTGTTGTCCGCACGAACCGACAGCAGCGACAAGATCGAGGCGCTCGATGCAGGGGCGGACGACTACGTCACCAAACCGTTCGGGATGGACGAGTTCCTGGCCCGGTTACGGGTTGCGGTGCGTAGGAGGGTTGCCGCCAGTGGACGAGTGGACCCGATCGTCACCACCTCGACGTTCACCGTGAACCTGGCCTCGAAAACCGTCACCCGGGAAGGGCAGCGAGTACACCTCACCCGGACCGAGTGGGGTGTACTCGAAATGCTCGCCCGCAACAACGGAAAACTCGTCGGGCAGAAAGAGCTACTCAGAACGGTATGGGGCCCTGGCCACGATCATGGATCCAACTATCTTCGGATCTACATGTCCCAATTGCGGCGCAAACTGGAAGTCGATCCTGCGCAGCCACGCCATCTGATCACCGAAACGGGAATGGGGTACCGGCTCGTCGAGTGATGTCCATGGCCGGCGGCCGAGGCCGGTTATCCTTTCCCCGGGTTACTGTGACTGAAAGACTCGGATAAAAAGGGGTGGGCGATGAGCGTCGACAGGGACAGTGGCGCAACGCCGTTCTCGGCGGAAGAATCGCCACGGCCTCGACGGGCACTTCGGCCCTCTGACGACGCGTTCTATGCCCCGCCGGCGGGTTTCGAGACGACGGAACCGGGGACGATCCTTCGGATACGCGAAGTGGACTTGGCCCTCTATGGCCGTATTACGCAGCAGGTCGACGCCTGGCAATTGCTCTATCGCACCAACGACCTCGACGATGCGCCACAAGCGAGCGTGACCACGGTACTGCGGCCGCGTGGAACGGGCGTCGGAGATGTGCCGCTGCTGTCCTATCAGTGCGCGATCGATGCGGTGTCGGATTCGTGTTTTCCCTCGTACGCGCTGCAGAAGGGTGCGAAAGCGTGGGGCGCGGTCCCGCAGTTCGAATTCGTATTGATCCTCCATGCGCTCCGCCGAGGATGGGCGGTCTCGATTCCGGATCATGAAGGCCCGCATGGGCATTGGGGATCACCCCGTGAGCCGGGGTTCTGCACGCTCGATGCGGTGCGTGCGGCCCTGAGCTTCTCGCCACTTGGACTGAGAAGTGACGGTCCGGTTGGGTTGTGGGGTTACTCCGGTGGCGGCCTGGCGTCGTCGTGGGCGGCGGAGATGGCTCCCGAGTATGCACCGGAAATCAATCTTCTCGGAGCAGCACTCGGATCACCGGTCGGCGATCCCGCCTCGGCTTTCATTCGGCTCAATGCGACAGTGCATGCCGGCCTGCCGACGCTGGTGGTCGCGGGCCTGCGCCGCACCTACCCCGACCTCGACCGCTTCATAACGCAACACGTCAGTTCGGCCGGTCTCGAGCTGCTCGACTCGGTGAACGATCTCACCACCGTCTCGGCTGTGAGGAGACTCGCGCGGCACGACCTGGACGAGTACATCGATATACCCCTCGCCGACCTGCTGGCCAGCCCCGAAGTCCTCGACATCTTTCAAGCCATCCAGCCAGGGCAGATAGCACCGACCGTGCCGATGCTCGTGGTCCAGGCGGTGCACGATCAGATCATCGCGGTCGACGACGTCGACAGTCAGGTCGATCGCTATCTGAACCACGGTGCGCACGTCACCTACCTTCGCGATCGGTTCAGCGAGCACTTGTCGTTGCATCCGCTTTCGGCTCCGCTGACGCTCGACTGGTTGGAGGATCGATTCGCGGGACGGCCGGTGCCGCCGTCGGGAGTCAACACCGTCTGGTCGACGGCGTTCTCGCTCCGCGCAGCGTTCGGTCTCCTTGCGCTGCTGTGGTCGGCGGTGTTGGTTCTGTTCGGTCGCCGACTATGAGCCATTAGCTCGTTGCCGAGCCGAGGACTCGGCGGTTCAGTCAGATTTTTTGCAGGCCGAGCTCGACTGCGCTGTCGTAATCGTCGTCGATGAGGACGACGCTGCGGTCTGCTCGGTCGAGCAGCGAGGCTGCGATCGAGGCACGGTAACCGGATGCACAGTGCACCCAAATCTCGCCGGCCGGGATCTCCGCGAGGCGACGCGGCAGTTCGTGGAGAGGGATGTTGACGGCACCGGGGATGTGGCCGTCTGCGTACTCGGAGTGTTGACGCGTGTCGAGTACGAGTACCTCACGCTCACCGGCAGCGCCACCGAGTCCGGCGAAGTCGGACACCTCGTACGACCGCAATTCTCCATCACCGACGAGCGAATGAATCTCTCCGACAGCAGAACCGGAGGGGCGATCGATACCGATGCGCGCAAGCTCTCGGGTGGCCTCTGCAATCTGATCGGATGATTCGCCGATCAGCGTCAGCGGCGCACCCCATTGGTAGAGCCAGCCGAGGTAGGTGACGAAGCTCGAGGACAGCTCGAAGCCGAGAGATCCATCGAGGTGTCCGGCGGCGAATGCGGTGCGTGCACGTAGGTCGACGACCCATTGTCCGGCGTCGATGCGGCGACGAAGTTCCTCGGGATCGACGGGCTCGGGCATGGACAGGTCGATCGGTTCCGGCCCCTGGGCATTGATGACGCCCATGTGCGCGTAGTAAGCGGGATACGCGGACAAACCGGCGATCAATTCCTCGACATAGCTCTGTTCGTCCTGAGTCAAAGCAGGATTGGACTGTTGCTGTTGGGCAATTGTGGAGGAATCGCCGGTAGTGGGGGTGGCAGAACAGAAGCTACCGAAACCGTGGGTGGGGTAGACCTCGACATCGGCGGGGAGTTCGGCAGCGATACGACGAACCGAGTGGAACTGCGCGTGGGTGAGTTCCTCGGTGTGCTCGGAGCCGAGTAGGTCGGTGCGGCCGGTGGATCCGTAGAGCATCGAGCCACCGGTGAAGATCGCGATCGGCTCACCGTCATGGCGCAGAACGTAGCTGACGTGGTGATGAGTGTGGCCTGGGGTGTGCATGACCTGCAGTGTCATCGCGCCCGCCTCGATGATGCCGCCGTCGAGCACGGCTCGGCGTTCGTATTCGACGGGATCGCCGTCCGGGACGAGGTACTGGGCACCGGTAGCGCGGGCGAGTTCGAGTCCACCGGTCACGTAGTCGTTGTGTATGTGGGTTTCGAGCACGTGCGTGATCCTGGCGCTCTTGTCCGCAGCCAATGCCTGGACGCGGTCGATGTCACGTTGGGGATCGATGACGACCGCAACGCCGTCGTAGCTGATGAAGTAGCTGCGGTCGCCGAGGCTCGTGGTTTCGATGATGGCGATGTCCGGTGCGGTCGCGTTCATGTGAGTGCTCCTTGGGGTCGTTGTCGGCATGCGGAGAGGGCCGCGAGGCCATCGACCGTCATGAGAGGAAGAGGGTGTCGACGAGCACGTAGCCTGCGACGGCGAACACCAGGTAGGCGAACCATTGCCGGAGCTTGTCGGCATCGACGCGGTTGCTGAAGCGTCCTGCTGCAAGGGAGCCGACAATCGCGGCGGCGGCGAATGTGACGGTGAGGGGCCAGTTCCCACCGAGGCCTCCTGATTGGGCGAGAAGACCTGCGGCGGAGTTGGCCACGATGACTACCAGCGAGGTCCCGACGGCAACACTCATTTCGATTCCCAACAGCAGCACCAAGGCCGGAATGATGAGGAATCCTCCGCCGACGCCGAACAGTCCGGTGAGAACGCCGACACCGAAACCTGTCGGTATGGACCGCGGTGCGCATCGCCGCCAGTCGATCCCGGAATTGTCGGTCCTGCAAGCAGTTCCGAGGTCATCGTTGGTGCGCAGCATGCGTGTTCCAGCGATGATCATGACGATCGCGAAGCCGATCATCACGGCGGTATCGGGCAGATGCCTCCCCACGGCTGTACCTACCAGGGTGCCGACTATGCCGGTGGCCGCGAAGATTGCAGCCAGTCGCCATTCGATGAGCCGTGCCCGCACCTTGGGGATCGCACCGGTTGCCGAGGCGATGCCGATCACCAACAGCGAGGTCGGTATCGCCTCCGACAGCGGTAGTCCGAGGGCGTAGACGAGGACCGGAACGGCCAGGATCGACCCACCGCCTCCGAGGAGACCGAGCAGGATGCCGACGGCGACGCCGAGAATCAGAGCCAGGACCAGTGTCATCAGCGCTGCATTGCTGCCTGGTCGCCGAATGTGTCGATGGCTGCGTGCAGAGTGATGCTCATGGTGGGAATCCTTCCGGGCGTCGAACTGCGGCAATGGAGTCCGACGCTGGTAGAGCTAACGGCGGAACAGTGAGCGGAAGATTTTGTTTCCTGTCGGTGCCGCCGGCTCGGGCGCGCAGGTGCACTGGCGAGATGCTGGAACATTTCTCATAACGTCGTCGACGTGGCGACCGCAGCCGGCCCAGGTGGTCTTGCCACACTTCGGGCATTTGACGGGGTTGCACATATCCAGTCCTGTCTGTCGGGTTGCTTCCAGGTTGTCATATACCAAGGGGGGTATGCAAGTACCCCAGGGGGTATGAATGCGACTTTACGAAGCAGTTGCATCTGCCATGCTGCTCGAGTGCCGAAGAAGAGTGCGGGCCTACTTCCGTTTCGACGACGGGGCGACGTCCTCGAGGTGTTGATCGCGCACCCCGGGGGCCCGTTCTGGAGTCGCAAGGACCTCGGTGCCTGGTCGGTCGTCAAAGGTGAGTACACCGACGAGGATCCCCGCGACGCCGCCCGACGCGAGTTCACCGAAGAGACCGGCTACGAGCCACCGGAAGAGCTGTCGATCGAGTTACCCGTCATCACTCAGCGCGGCGGCAAGATCGTGACTGTCTTCGCCGTCGAAGCTGACTTCGATCCCGCAAGTGCCGTCAGCAACACCTTCGAAATGGAGTGGCCGCCCAAGTCCGGCACGAAGACTACATTTCCGGAGATCGATCGGGTCGAGTGGTTTTCGGTCGCCGAGGCCCGTTCGAAGCTCAATGCGGCACAAGTGGTCCTACTCGACCATCTCCAGGAAAACGTGGTCGATTGATACTTGCGCCGCAGCCAGGAATGGCGTCGGGCAAGTTGGTCACGAGCATCGTTTGTGTCTACGCTGCGCACGCACCAAGAGGTGCTCTGTGAAAAAGGGGGAGCGACGATGCACAGTCCTGGTTCACCCACATGTTCTCGATACGCCGCCGCTGCCGCAGTGATGTCACTGTTGCTGACGGCCGGCTGTACCGCCGGGGCCACCGAACCCGCTCCGGCGACGTCGGACGTCTCCGCTGATAGCCCCGACACACCCGCGGCAGTGGTTCCTGAACCAGCAGTGGTGCCTGAACCAGTGGAACTTCCTGGTGGTGGTAGACAGCTTTTCCCGGGCCGTCGACTGGTCGCGCTCTACGGACATCCCGGTGCCCCCGGGCTCGGTGCCCTCGGTGAGCAGGGTCCGGATGCAGCAATCGACCGGGTTCGGCATTTGGCAGCCCAATACCAAGAATTCAGCGAAGTACCGGTCGTGCCGACATTCGAGCTCATCGCCACAGTCGCTCACCAAGCGCCCGGACCGGATGGGGACTACTCCGGTGAGGCCAGTGTGGAGATGTTGCGGCCATGGGTCGAGAAAGCACAGCAGGCGGGCGTTTACGTGCTGTTGGATCTGCAGCCCGGCCGGGCCCGTTTCGTCGATCAAGCACGCATCTATGCAGAGTTGCTCGCGTTTCCCAATGTGGGACTCGCGCTCGATCCGGAATGGAAACTCGAGCCCGGCCAGTACCCACTCGAACGGGTGGGTAGCGTCGATGCAGTCGAAATCGAAGAGGTGAAAGCCCTGCTCGACGGCATAGTGACTGCAGGTGATCTACCGCAGAAGCTGTTGCTACTGCACCAATTTCAACTTCAGATGGTGCGCGGACTCGAGCGCGTCGAGCTCTCCCAGCCTGGCGTTCAAATTTTGGTGCACATGGACGGCCAAGGTGGCCCGGCAGCGAAAGAGGAAACCTGGGCCGCGGTCCGAGACTCCCTCCCCGTGGGAACACCATTGGGGTGGAAGAACTTCTACGACGAGGACGCGCCGATGTTCACGCCCGCCGAGACGATGCTGCGACAGCCGCAACCGTTGATGGTCTCGTACCAGTGACGAGGTAGAGACTGGAATGGATATGCCCTGGCAGTGGGTTCCGGTGGGCATACGCCAACGACAGGAGTCTCTATGAGTTCATCGACCTTCGTCGGCAATCCTCGTCGACCGCGGGTGATCGTTTTCGACGTCAACGAAACTCTGTCCGATATGTCGACGATGCCGGAGCGGTTCGTCGATGTAGGAGCGACCTCGCCCTTGGCGGGGTCGTGGTTCGGTGGCCTCTTGCGCGACGGGTTCGCTTTGAGCGCTGCAGGGAATGCGGGGAAGTTCGCGGACGTGGGGTCGGGGTTGCTGAAAGCGATGCTTCATGGTGTGCAGCTCAACCGACCGCTCGACGCAGCAGTCGAACACATCATGGACGGATTCCTCAGGCTCGACGTCCACCCGGACGTCGCGGACGGGGTCACCGCCTTGGCAGAGATCGGGATTCGGATGATCACCCTCAGTAACGGGTCGGTCGGCGTCGCCGAGAAACTTCTCGATTCGGCCGGACTGCTGAGCAGATTCGAGATGCTGCTCTCCGTCGATGCAGTCGGAGAATGGAAGCCTGCTGCCCACGCCTACGAGTACGCACTCGCGCAATGCGACGTCGACGATCCACGCGAGGCCATGCTCGTGGCCGTCCATCCCTGGGACATCGATGGGGCAAGCCGAGCCGGGTTGGCCACGGCGTGGCTGAACCGCGACGGCGGCGGGTACCCCGACTACTTTCACGCCCCGGATCTGGAAGCGACCTCCCTCGTGCGGCTGGCCCAGCGCTTCGGAAGCGATGTCGCATCTTGACGGACCCGGCCGAAGCATGGGAGCGTGCTCCTTACCGAGCGATCGCTCGGTAAGGAGATTTCGAGGAGCATATCTGTGGCTGTCGATCTGACCTACTCACCCCACGTCCAGGCGCTGATCGGCAAAACGCGGACGTTCATACGGGAAGAAGTCCTCCCGGTCGAAGACGAATTCCTCGGAAATTTCACCGACGCAGGTGGTGATGAGCTGCGGATTTCGCTGCAACAGGCGGCGAAGAAAGCAGGCGTGTTCGCGCCCCACGCACCCATCGAGTACGGCGGCGCAGGCCTGAACATGAGCGACCGCGCACCCCTGTTCGAAGAGGGCGGATACTCGCTCTTCGGACCTGCCGCGCTCAACATCGGGGCGCCCGACGAGGGAAACGTGCACATGCTGGCGCACATTGCCTCCGGGCCACAGAAAGAACAGTTCCTGGCGCCGCTGGCAGCGGGCGATGTCCGGTCGGCATTCGCGATGACCGAACCCGCACCGGGTGCCGGCTCGGATCCCTCGGCGTTGAGGTCCACCGGAATCAAGGTCGACGGCGGCTGGCGCATCGACGGGCACAAATGGTTCATCACCGGCGCCGACGGCGCAGGATTCTTCATCATCATGGCCCGCACCGCAGGCAAGCCCGGTGACCGCGCAGGAGCGACGATGTTCCTCGCGCCCGCCGACACCGAAGGTATCAAGGTCGGCCGCCACATCGGCACACTCGACCAAGCGACGATCGGTGGGCACTGCGAGGTCTTCTTCGACAATGTCTTCGTCCCCGACGAGAACGTGCTCGGTGCCGTCGACGAAGGATTCAATTACGCGCAGGTGCGTCTCGGACCCGCCCGCATGACACACGTCATGCGCTGGCTCGGTGCAGCCAGACGCGGACACGAGATCGCTGTCGCACAGGTCGCGCAGCGTGAAGGGTTCGGCTCGGTCCTCGGCGATTTGGGCATGATCCAGAAGATGGTTGCCGACAACGAAATCGACATCGCCGCGACGCGAGCGCTACTGGTCCAGGCCTGCTTTGCGCTCGATCAGGGCTCGACTGCCGGCAACGAGACATCGATCGCGAAGACCTTCGCCGCCGAAGCCGTCTTCCGGATCGTCGACCGCAGTATCCAGATGTGCGGCGGCCTCGGGGTTTCCGACGACCTTCCCCTCGCGCGGCTCTCGCGTGAAATCCGCCCTTTCCGGGTATACGACGGCCCGTCCGAGGTCCATCGCTGGGCCATCGCGAAGCGGGTTGTCGGCGCCGCGAAAAGAGCAGCACGAGAGGCGAACGCATGAGCGAACTGCCAGGCATGGATACGCCAGCGCTGAGAAAGTTCCTGTCCGAGAGCGTCGAAGTCTCCGGTGAGCTCAGGGTCGAGCTGATCAGCGGCGGCCGCTCCAACCTGACCTTCAAAGCCTACGACGACACCTCGGCATGGGTGGTTCGACGACCGCCCACCAGCGGGTTGACGCCGTCGGCGCATGACATGGCCCGCGAGTGGGCTGTCACCAACGCGCTGCAGAGTACCGAGGTTCCAGTTGCGAAAACCGTTGCCTTCGACGCCGAGGGCGTAGTCCTCGGTGCGCCCATGACCATCGTCGACTTCGAACCAGGCCGGGTCATTCGAACACGCGCCGATCTCGACGATCTGTCCGATGCCGACATTGCCGCCAACACAGCGGAATTGGTCCGAGTGATCGCACTGCTTCATTCGGTCGACTTCGAGGCCGTAGGGCTCGGGTCGTTCGGAAAGCCGGACGGTTTCGTCGGCAGGCAGGTCAGGACATGGGCACGGCAGTGGGAGTCGGTCAAGACGCGCGATCTCGCTGATGTCGATCGGCTGCGAGACAAGCTGCAGGCCGCAATTCCGTCCAGGTCGGCGTCGAGCATCGTGCACGGCGACTACCGGGTGGACAACGTCATCCTCACCGAAGGTGACACCAGTTCCATTGCTGCCGTCGTGGACTGGGAGATGTCCACGCTGGGCGATCCGCTTACCGACGTCGCATTGATGTGTGTCTATCGGCAGCCGATTTTCGACGACGTCCTCGGTGTCAGCGCGGCATGGACCAGTGATCGCTACCCGACCGCGGACGAACTGGCTCAACAGTATTCGCAAGCGAGCGGAGTCGAGCTGACCGACTGGAACTTCTACATCGCGCTGGCGAACTTCAAGCTCGGGGTCATCGGCGAGGGCATCACTCATCGCGCACTGGCGGGCTCCGACACCGGTTCGGGGGCGGCAGCCGCAGCGGAAGCGACACACGAGTTCATGGCAGCAGGCTTACGAGCGATCGAAGGGAAGAACTGATGGTCGGAAAATCTGCTCTCATCACCGGCGGATCGCGCGGGATCGGCCTCGGAATCGCTACCCGCTTAGCGGAATTGGGGTACTCGCTCACCATCACTGCGCGAACGAAGGAGACACTCGACGCTGTCGAACCGGCGTTGCGCGCGGCAGGTGCACCACGCGTCGTGACAGTCGCCGCCGACCTTGCCGACCGTGAGTCCGCCGACAAGATCGTCGCGGCACACCGTGAACACTTCGATTCCATGGATGCCCTGATCCTCAATGCCGGTGTGGGAACCGCAGGTTCGATTGCCGACTACCCGATGCGTCGATTCGACAAGACGCTCGACGTCAATCTGCGAGCACCGTTCACGTTGTTGCAGAGTTCGATACCGCTGCTGCGTGCCGCGGCCGAGAAGAACCCGGACAAGGGCGCAAAAGTCATTGCACTCGCGTCCCTTGCCGGCGTCTATTCCGAAGCCGGACTCGGCATCTACGGTGCCACGAAGGCAGCGGTGCTCTCCCTGATCGACACACTCAACTCGGAGGAAAGTGGTAACGGCGTCAGCGGTACCTCGATCGCACCCGGGTACGTGGACACGGACATGAGCGACTGGACCAAGGACAAGATTCCGGCAGACACGATGATCCAGGTCGCCGACATCGTCGAACTGGCCACGAGCATTCTGAACCTCTCCTCCCGCGCCGTGGTTCCGCGCATCGTCGTCACGCGGGCCGGAGCAGGTCTCGGCGCCTGACGGCCTCGCGCAACCCTAATTCCGCTCGCGCCCAATTCCTTTGCTTCAATGGTCCTTTCATACGAAACAATCGTATGAAAGGACCATTGAAGCGATCAGGGGCGCGCGGAATCCGCCCCGAACCCACTCAGCGGACTCGGCCAACGCTGACCAAGACGTTCACCAACGCGTCGACTGCAGCAGGAAACGTGTGCTCCGTCGGAGCGGAGTAGCCGACGAGAAGGCCGTCCACCTTCTTGCCGGCTGCGTCAGGGTGTCGGAACCGCGAGAGTCCGTCGACGGCGACTCCGACATCGCCGGCCGCGCGGAGCACCGCCGATTCTGTGCCCGGTGGGAGTGTCACCACTACTTGCAAACCCGCGGAGATCCCCATCGTTGCAACATACGGAACTCGTTCTCCGAGAGCATCGATCAAGTGAGCACGGCGGCGCCGATAGCGCGTTCGCATCGCGCGGACATGGCGGTCGTACCCGCCGGTTGCGATCAGATCGGCGAGAGTGAGTTGGTCGATCACGCCCACGGTCGATTCGCGAACACCCTTGGCTTCGAGGACCGGATCCAGTAGTCGTTCCGGAACGACCATCCAACCCAACCGAAGCGCGGGAGAGAGGCTCTTCGACACCGAGCCCACGTACATCACTCGGTCCGGGTCGAGGCTTTGCATTGCACCTACCGGAGTTCGGTCGAACCGGAACTCGCCGTCGTAGTCGTCCTCCACCACTAGCCCTCCGGTCGTGCGTGCCCAGTCGATGGCAGCGGTGCGCCGTCGTGGATGTAGTGATGATCCGGTGGGGAATTGGTGGCTCGGAGTCAATACCGCCACCTGCGCGTCCGTGCTCGTGAGTTCGTCGGTGATGCAACCGTTTCGGTCGATCGGAAGCGCAATCGTCGGGCCGGTCTTCTCGTAGATCGCTCGGTGAAACGGGAGTCCGTACGATTCGACTGCGAACGGTGGCGCCGCAACCACGTCGGAAAGGATCTCAGCGGCGTGAGAAAAGCCGGCGCACACCACAATTTTGCGTGGATCGGTGACCAACCCGCGCGTGCGCGACAGATAGTCGGCCAGTGCCCGACGCAACTCGATCCTGCCGTGCGGATCACCCGGCCCGAATGCGTGCGTCGGTGCTGCTGTTACTGCGCGTCGAGCAGAGGCAAGCCATCGCGACCTGGGGAAGGTCGTGGGATCCGGCCTGCCGGAACGGAATTCGAACTGTGGCCGAATCTCGGCTCGGATGACTGCTCTGGCCTTTTCTTGCGGTGCTCCAGGGCGATGTGCGACGCGGGTGCCGGAGCCTTGCCGTGCCTCCAGCCACCCCTCGGAGACGAGTTCGGCGTAGGTCTCGGCCACGGTGTTTCGCGCAATTGCGAGGTCCTCGGCCAGTGCTCGGTAGGACGGAAGCTTGAATCCGGATTCGAGACGACCCGAGGTCACTGCCTCGCGCAATGCTTCGGACAGTGCTGCCTTACGAGAGCCGTCGGGAGCGAGATTCAGATGCAGATCGACGGCAGATGGATGTCGATTGACCAGATTTTCGACCACGGGATTGAACCATACCTGCGGTCACCTGGCCTCGTAGTGTTCCTGGCATGACAACACGAATCGACTTCGCATCTTCCGATCCTGCAGTCCGCAAGGCATTGGTCGCACTCGATGCCGCCACCAGAGCGGGAATCGATCCATCCCTGGCGGAGCTGATCAGGATCCGAGCATCGCAGCTGAACGGGTGCGCGTACTGCCTGCACATGCACACATCCGACGCACGCAAAGCTGGGGAGAGCGAAGAGAGGCTGGCGCTGGTGGCGGTGTGGCGGGATGCGAGAAATTTCTTCGATGAGAAGGAGCAGGCCGTCCTGGCACTCACCGAATCGGTCACGTTGATCTCGCAAGGTGGTGTCCCCGACGACGTGTACGACCGCGTCGCCGAGCATTTCGACGACCACGGCATTGCCCAGTTGATCGCGCAAATTTTCACCATCAACGCGTGGAATCGCATCGGCATCACAACGCACCTGATCCCTGGCGTCGACAACCGAACTGCCTAGTCTTCGAGCACGGATCAGGTCCCGCAGAACGTCCGGAAGCTTTCCGCGAACAGTTGCGGTGCAGGTTGCGCATAGTCCGAGAAGCCTTCGCGGAGGTCGAACGGATGGGTCACGACGTCCAGTAGCTTCTCGAACGGCTCGAGGTCGCCGCCTGTTGCAGCGCGTAGGGCGGCGTCGACGAGATGGTTCCGTGGGATGTAGAGCGGATTGATGCGGTCCATCGCGTCGGCTGTGTGCGCTTCGTCGGTCAGGGCCGACCGCCAAGGGTCGAGCCACGGCCGGCTGTGTTCGCGCGGGATCAGAGCGTCGAGGGGCTCGGGGTTGCCGCGCAGTTCGTCGGCGAGAGCGCGAAAGGTGCCGGTCCAGTCGGCGCCATGGGTTTCCATGAGCTGGAGCAGATCGTCGACCGCTACTCCGTCGAGTTGTTCCTCGGTCAGGCCGAGCTTGGCCGCCATACCCGTCGCGAAGTGGCGTTCGTACCGATCGAAGAAGGTATCGAGAATGTCGGTCACAACCGGGATCGCTTGTTCGGGAGTAGGCCCGATGAGCGCGAGCAGCGTTTCGCCGAATCTCGCCAAGTTCCACTGCAGCACGGTGGGTTGGTTCTCGAAGGCGTAGCGGCGACCGTGGTCGATCGAACTGAACACCGCAGACCGATCGTAGGCATCGAGGAACGCGCAGGGGCCGTAGTCGATGGTCTGGCCGGAGATCGTGGTGTTGTCGGTGTTCATCACACCGTGGACGAATCCGGTGAGCATCCATCGCGCGACCAGTGACGCTTGTGCTTCGACGACGGCCTCGAAGAACGCCGAGTAGTCCCCGGCAAGATCCGGATAGTGACGGGCAATGGTGTAATCGGCGAGTAGTTGTACCTGGCCTTCCTGTCGTACCGCGAACTCGAAAGTTCCGACGCGAATGTGGCTGGCGGCGACTCGGGCGAGCACCGCGCCGGGCTCGGGGCCCTCGCGCATCACCTCGCGGCCGGTGGCGGTGACCGATAGCGCTCGCGTGGTGGGGACGCCGAGGGAATTCATCGCCTCGCTGATCATGTATTCGCGCAGCATCGGTCCCATCGCGGCCAGGCCGTCGCCGCCGCGCGAGAAAGGTGTACGACCAGATCCTTTGAGGTGCAGATCGACCTGGCCCTGGGCGCTGCTGAGTTCACCGAGCAGCAGTGCGCGCCCGTCGCCGAGCAAGGGTACGTATCCACCGAATTGGTGCCCGGCGTAGGCCATCGCCACTGGGCTCGAACCTTCGGGAGCTGCTGATCCGGACAGGATGGCCACCCCGTCCTCACCGCGCAGCGCATCGACGTCGAGGTTCAACGACGCCGCCAACTCTTCGTTGAGTACGAGCAGTCTCGGCTCGGGCGCGGACGCTCCTTCCCACGGGACCGCAAGGCCTTCCAACTGATCGGCAAAGGTACTGGCGAGGCCTGGAATTGCGTGGAGCTTCGGGTGTACGGCCATAACCGAGGGTAACTGGGCGCCTCAGGCGGGGTAGGTCACGGCCTGGCCGACGACACGGACGCGCACGTGGTCCCCAGGGATGAGGGTGGTGGCACCGAAGCGCCGGACCGTCACCGGTCCGGTGTCCGTTCCAGTTGCGGTATCCAGGCGGATGCCGAGCAACATCTCCGATCCGAGGTATTCGACGTCGATCACTCTTCCGGATACGCCTGTACCGTCCGGCGTGAGTTCTATCTGCTCCGGACGCACCATGACGCGCACGTCGCCATGAGCGCTGTTCGATGCGACCGCGATGTCGCCGAGGGCGCAGCGGGCCGTGCCTGCGGTGACGAACGCTGCCAATACGACGGCGTCGCCGATGAATCGAGCGGTGGGGACGTCGATGGGCGTGGAATAGATTTCGCTGGGGGTTCCGATCTGCGCGAGGTGGCCTGCACTCATCACTGCCACGCGGTCTGCGAACGAAAGCGCCTCGGGCTGATCGTGAGTGACGAGAATCGTGGTGATTCCGGCCTTCTCCAGAACGCCGGCGACGATCCGACGCGTATGCGCCCGCAACCCGGCGTCGAGCGCTGAGAACGGTTCGTCGAGCAACATCAGTTCGGGTTCGCGGGCCAAGGCCCGAGCTAGCGCAACGCGTTGCTGCTGCCCGCCCGAGAGTTGGTCGGGTCGACGGGTAGCGAAAGATGCGTCCAGCGAGACCATTTCGAGCAGTTCGGTGATTCTGGCTGTGGTCCGGCCCCGCCGGGGCAACCCGAATCCGACGTTGGCACCGACAGTGGTGTGCGGGAACAATGCCCCGTCCTGGGCGACGTAGCCTATCGACCGCCGGTGTGCGGGCGTCCAACTTCCGCCGGCAACGACACGGCCGGCGAGTGCGATGGTTCCGGCGTCCGGTCGTTCGAATCCGGCGATCAGACGAAGCAACGTCGTTTTGCCACAACCGGATGGACCGACGATCGCGGTGGTGGATCCACTCTCGACGGTGAATCCGATCTGGTTCAAGACGGTCGTAGGTCCGAACCTTTTGTCGAGGCCGTGCACTTCGAGTGTGTAGGTCATAGTCCGGCTACCTTCTTCGACTGAGTGAAGAGTACGTAGGTCATGGGCAGCGACAGCACGATCATCATGAATGCGTACGGCGCCGCCCCGGCGTAGTCGATCTCGCTGCTCAGTGACCAGAACTGCGTGGCCAGGGTACGAGTACCGGTCGGTGCCAGCAGCAGAGTCGCGGTCAATTCGTTGACGATTCCCAAGAACACCAACGCCCCACCGGCCGCCGTGGCTGGGGCAGCGAGCGGCAACGTCACTCGGATGAAGGCCGACAGCGGTGAGATACCGAGCGACTGTGCGGACTCCTCCAGACCGATGGGCGCCTGCGCAAGTCCGGCTCTCAGGTTCACCAGCGCGCGGGGCAGAAAGAGCAGTGCGTACGCCGCGATAACGACGGTGACTGTTTGATAGAGCGGCTGCAGGTAGCGGATGGACACGGTGATGAATGCCAGTGCCACCACGATTCCTGGTAGCGAACTCGAGATGTACGTGCAGGCTTCGAGGATGCGACTGAGTCGCCCGCGGCGGCGGATCGAAATCCAGGCGATCGGGAAGGCGAGAACGCAGGTTACTACCGCGCCGGCAACACCGAAGCCGACAGTCTGGACCACCGCGGAGCCGAGGAAATCGAGCTCCCACACCGCGGCTCCGCCGATGACGAGCCAGCGCAGGACGCTGACGACCGGGACACCGACGGACAGGACGATCAGCGCAGCGAGGAACAACAGCGCGACCATCGAGTTCTTCCAACCGAGTTCGGCGTGGACGGCCCGACGCGCAGCACCAGCGCCGATTCGGGCGTACCGCGCGTTGCCCCGGACGACCGATTCGATCACCAGCAGCGTGAGACAGAGCAATACCAGGACACTGGCGAGCATCGTCGCTGCCGACCCGTTGAACGTCGACTGGTACTGATCGAAGATCGCGGTGGTGAACGTGTCGAACCGGATGAAGACGAACGCGCCGTACTCGGCGAGCAGGTGCAGGGAAACCAGCAGAGCCCCGCCGGCTATGGCCAGCCGCAACTGTGGCACCACGACCTGGAAGAACACGGCCCACGGACCGGCTCCGAGAGCGCGCGCCGACTCCTCTACCGCTGGATCCAGCCGACGTAGCGTCGCAGACACAGGTATGTAGACCAGCGGAAAATAAGACATCGTCGCGATGAGAACGCCGCCATGCAAGCCACCGAGGGAGGGGACGGTACTCACCCACGAATAACTGTTCACGAACGCCGGTACGGCAAGTGGCGCCGCCAGCAGCACTGCCCAGACCTTGGCTCCGAACACTCGGGTGCGTTCGACGAGCCAGGCAGCCATGACGCCGATGACGATGCAGATCGGCACTGTGATGACGACGAGCAAGACCGTGTTGGTGAGTAGCTCCCCAACCCTGGGTCGGAACAACAACGACGACGCAGTATCGAAGCCCGTGTCGATACTTTCTACGATCACGTACCCGAGCGGGATGATCGATGCGGCCGCCACGACGAGCGCGGCGACGGCCAAGGGCAGCGAGATACGACGTCGGGATCTCCCGCGACGCAACGTATTCGACTCCCTCGGCCGTCGCCGGCCGATCAGTTCGAGATTCAGAGCAGGCCGGCTTCGGTCATCAGTTCGGAAACCTGCGGGCTGTTGAGCTTCGCCGGGTCCACCTGCGGCGCTTGTAGATCAGCCAGCGGAACGAGCTCCGGGTTTGCCGCGACGTCGCTGCCCACCGTGTACTCGAACGACGTCCCGGTCTGTAAGACGTCCTGACCTTGGCGACCAGTGATGAACTTCAGGAACTGTTGTGCCGCATCCTGTTTCGAACTGGATCCCAGAACGCCCCCGCCGGAGACGCTGACAAATGCGCCCGGGTCCTCGTTCTTGAAGTAGTGGAGTGCGACGTTGTTGCTGTTCTCGCCGGTCTTGGCCTGATCCCCGAACCAGTAGTAGTGGTAGATGACCCCGCCCGGGATTTCACCGGCATTGACGGCCTTCATCACCGTGCTGTTGCCCTTGTAGGTGCGGACATTGTCCTTCATCCCCGCCAGCCATTGCCGAGTGGCGTCTTCACCTTTCAGCTCCAGCAGCGCGCTGACGATTGCTTGGAAATCGGCGCCCGATGGTGAGGCGGCCCAGCGGTCCTTCCATGCGGGATCCTGCAGATCGAGCAGAGACTTCGGCAGCTGATCCTGCTTCAACATGTCCTTGTTGTATGCGAAGACGGTGGAACGGGCTGCGATGCCGGTCCACTTGTTGCTCGACGGACGGTATTGGCTCGGCACCTGGTCGAGGGCGTCCTGGTTCACGTCGGCGAACAGCCCGGCGTTCTCCACCAGCGTCATAGCGGGGGAGTTCTCGGTGAGGAACACATCTGCGGGTGACCGATCGCCCTCGGCTACGAGTTGGTTGCCGAGTTCGGAATCGCTGCCGTTACGCAGTTCCACCTCGATGCCGGACTCCGCAGTGAAGGCGTCGGCCCACTCCTGCGTCAGCGACTCGTGCTGCGCGTTGTACACGGTGATCTTCTTGGCCGCGCCAGAGTCGGTCTCGTTGTCCGATCCGGAATTCGAGCACCCCGACATGGTCAACACAGCGGCAGCAGCAAGTGCAACCGCAGACGTCAGTCCGTTTCGTCTTTTCATCGAATGTCCTTTGTCGGCGCAGCGGGACCTTTCCAGCCGTCTACAAAAATGATGCCATACCCAGGATTGGCAAACCTAACGACCAGGGGTGATGGGCGCTGGATTCGCGATGTGGTGCGTGTCATCCGGGCGAGGTGACGCGGAGTAGCCCACGTCCCCTGGTCAGAGCCGGCTGATGGCACATCGAGCGCAAAGTCAGCACTCGTGCCCAGGCCGTAACCGTGCACCCTGCTCAATTGGGAAACCAACTATTGCGCTAGCTGATGATTGCGAGTTGTGTCGTAGGTAACAGTGCAGTTGAATTGGAGGCGAGGTCATGTTCGCGAACAGCAGTGCCGACACGCTCATCCAGATCGTCACACCGGAGGGCAAGCGGACACCCCAGTCGGAGTACAGCGACGCGATCGCGGACGTCACGATCGACACCGTGCGTGAGCTGTACGAGGATCTCGTCGTGGTTCGCCGCATCGACGCCGAGGCGACAGCGTTGCAGCGTCAGGGTGAGCTCGGACTGTGGGCGCCGCTACTCGGTCAGGAAGCCGCGCAGGTGGGTTCGGCTCGCGCTCTGCACTCCGAGGACTTCGTGTTCGCCAGCTACCGTGAACACGGCGTCGCATACTGCCGGGGCGTCGACCCGACGGAGATGCTCCGATTCTGGCGTGGTTCGACACAGTCGGGCTGGAATCCTTACGACTACAACATGACAACGCCGGCCATCATCGTCGGATCTCAGGGGCTGCATGCCGCTGGCTACGGGCTGGGGATGAAGTTCGACGGAGCGGAAGGCGCTGTCATCACCTACTTCGGCGACGGCGCCACCAGCCAGGGTGACATCTCCGAGGCGCTGGGATTCGCTGCCAGTTTCAGTGCACCGGTGGTGTTCTTCTGCCAGAACAATCAGTGGGCGATCTCGGCGCCGGTATCGGTTCAAACCCACATCACCATTGCCGAGCGAGGGCGCGGATTCGGGGTCCCGTCCCTGCGCGTGGACGGCAACGACGTCCTGGCAGTTCTGGCAGCTACCCGTATCGCGTTGGCCAGGGCACGCGAAGGAAGCGGCCCGACGCTGATCGAGGCTCTCACGTATCGCATGGGTCCGCACACCACATCCGACGACCCGACGCGGTATCGGTCCGCCGTAGTCGACGACGAGTGGAAGCGTAAGGATCCGATCGAACGGATCCGGTTGCTGCTCGAGCGCGCAGGTGGCCTGGACGAGGAATTTCAGTCCCGAGTACGGGACCGCGCGGACACGACGGCCGATCAGCTGCGAGCGGGATGTCTCGGCACGATCGAACCGTCGGCGATGTCGCTGTTCGACCACGTCTACGCCGAACCGCATTCCCTGATAAGCGAAGAGCGGGAACACTATTCCGCCTATCTCGCCGGATTCGAAGGAGCACGGTCATGACTGCAACACTCGCCGCGCCCAGGACGCTCCCGATCGCGCCGAAGACGCTTCCGCTCGGAAAGGCGTTGAACGCCGGCCTGCGCCGAGCCATGGACGAAGATCCGAAGGTGATCCTCCTCGGTGAGGATATCGGCAAACTAGGTGGGGTCTTCAGGATCACCGAGGGGCTGCAGAAGGACTTCGGGCCGAACCGGGTGATCGACACGCCGCTTGCCGAGTCCGGAATCATCGGAATGGCAGTAGGTTTGGCCATTCGCGGTTATCGCCCGGTCTGCGAGATCCAGTTCGATGGCTTCATCTATCCAGCGTTCGACCAGATTGTTTCGCAGGTGGCCAAGCTGCACTATCGAACCAGCGGCAACGTCAAGATGCCTATCACCATCCGCGTCCCCTACGGAGGTGGTATCGGCGCCGTCGAGCATCACTCGGAGTCCCCCGAGGGCTACTTCGCCCAGACCGCGGGCCTCCGCGTTGTCAGCTGCAGCAACGCGGCCGACGCCAATACGATGATTCGGCAGGCCATCGCGTCGGACGATCCGGTGTTGTTCTTCGAACCCAAACGGCGCTATTGGCAGAAGAGCGAGGTCGACGTCACGGCTTCACTCGACGATGCCTATCCGCTGCACAAGGCGCGCGTCGTGCGCGCAGGCACCGACGCGACGATCGTCACGTACGGACCTCTGGTGACCACCGCGCTTCAGGCAGCGGATATTGCTGCAGAGGAGGGACATTCGATCGAAATCATCGACTTGCGCTCTCTCTCGCCGCTCGACATGGACACGATCAGCGCCTCGGTACGTAAAACCGGCCGACTCGTCGTGACGCACGAGGCCGCTACCTTCCTCGGTATCGGTGCGGAAGTTGCTGCGCGCGTGCAGGAACAGTGTTTCTACAGCCTCGAATCTCCGGTACTGCGAGTCTGTGGATTCAGCACTCCGTACCCGCCGGCGAAGCTGGAGGAGCACTTCCTTCCCGATGCCGACCGGATTCTCGACGCCGTGGACCGCGCACTTGCTTTCGGGCAGACCTGACATGGTGACTGTCAAGAGCTTCCTGCTTCCAGACCTCGGGGAGGGCCTCACCGAAGCCGAACTGATCAACTGGTCGGTCAAGGTCGGTGACACCATCGAACTCAACCAGGTCATCGCCGAGGTGGAGACCGTCAAGGCGTGTGTCGAACTGCCTTCTCCCTACGCGGGCGTCGTCACCGCTCTTCGTGCGGAGCCGGGAACTACCGTCGAGGTCGGCACCGCGCTGATCGATATCTCGCAAGTAGCGGAGGTCGATCCTGCGCCGGAAGAACCGGCTCAACAAGAAGAGCATATTCCCGTCCTGGTCGGATACGGGGTTGCCGGGGTGGCGCCGAGCAAACGAGCGAACCGCAGACAGCCCGCGCCTCCGGTGGCCGATTCGGCTGCCGCCAAACCGTTGGCGTCACCGCCGGTCCGGCACGTCGCGCAGCAGGAAGGCGTCGATCTGGCCGAGGTGCCCGCCACCGGAGCGCATGGCGACGTCACTCGTGCAGATATCGCTGCCTATCTCGACCGGGCTCCAGAGGAGGTCGATGCTGGGAGGGATGAGACTCGCACTCCGATCGCAGGCGTCCGAAAGCACACGGCCGCAGCGATGGTCGCCAGTGCCTTCACGGCTCCACACGTCACCGAGTTCATCACCGTCGACGTCACACCGACCATCGAACTACTGGACTCACTGCGGACCACGGATCATTTCCGCGAGGTGCGCTTGACGCCGTTGGCGATGGTTGCCAAAGCCTTGTTGGTCGCGCTGCGGGGCAATCCGGGCTTGAACTCCGAGTGGGACCAGGACCGGCAGGAAGTTGTCACCAAGCACTACGTCAATCTGGGCATCGCCGCTGCCACGCCGCGGGGTCTGATGGTGCCCAACATCAAGAACGCGCATCTGCTCGGCCTGAAAGATCTTGCGTGTGCACTGGCCACGTTGACCGGGACGGCAAAAGAAGGCAAGACCGGGCCCGGCGATCTCGCCGAAGGAACGATCACGATCACCAATATCGGTGTCTTCGGGGTGGATTCGGGAACACCGATTCTGAATCCCGGCGAGGCAGCGATCTTGTGCTTCGGCGCAATTCGGCGTCAACCGTGGGAGTTCGAGGGGGAGATCGCGTTACGATCGGTGACCACCTTGAGCTTGTCGTTCGATCACCGTCTCGTCGACGGCGAACAAGGTTCGAGATTTCTTGCCGACATTGCATCGATGCTGTCCGACCCCAGGAACTTGATCGCGTTGAGTTGAGCACACGGACCAGCGCGCGACGTCAGCGGTTCATGTCGATCGGGAGTCCGCGTGCGCGGTTCTGGCCGAGAATATAGCGGAGCGAGTATCTACCGCGCTCCGTGTCGTACGGCTTGTGCTGCGCGAAGAGCAGCACGTGCCATGCCCAGTGAATTCGAAGTGCGCGCTCGATCTCGTGAATGTCTGGGTGCACGCTGACCGAGTCGCGCACCTGTAGCCACGTCGAGCGCCGGATTGCCATATTTGCGCCATGAATGTTCTGAATCTTGCGTTCACCACCGAATACGCCACGAGAAATCTGCTTTTCGACGAACCAACCTTTCAGTGAGCGGAAAGGGGAGTCGTACGAATTGTTGAGGCCTGTCACGGCGCCGATCTGCGCGGTGTCCACGGTCGAAGTAGTCGATGACGGTGCGAGCCCAACCTGGGCATACGCGGGAATCGGCATCGACACGGCCGAGAATGTCGTGTGATGCGGCGTCGAACCCGGCATTCCTGGCAAATGCGACACCACGCTTAAATTCATCGGGCAAGACGACCTTCGCTGAATCGCGCACAAAGGACTTGACGATCGAGACTGACGAATCGGTGGAATTGTTGTTCACGACAAGAATTTCAGCCACATCTTCGCCCTGCTCGAGTAGCGCTTCGAGGCAGGCGGTTATGTAGTTTTCCTCGTTGTACTCAGGGACTATGACAGACAATTGGTTGGCGTGCACGACCGCCGACGGTAGCGGAAATGCCCTATCTCAATGCGGTGTCGTCGCCTAGCCCCAGTGCGGCGGACGCTCCAGCGCGTCGGGAATCCTGGTTTCGGCATCGCCTTTGGCGGCGTTGATCTGAAACTGTGTGAGGAACAAGCTCTTTCGAAGATCCGCGCCGGAGAGGTCGGTGTCGCGTAAGTCTGCGCCGATCATGTCGGCGAATCGCAGATCGGACCCCCGCATGTCGGCGGCGATGAGGTAGGCGCCGCGGAAGTTGGCACCGGCCAAGTCGACACCCGTCAACCTCTTCCCGATGAGGTCCGCCCCTCGATAGTTCTTCTTCTTGCCCTTCGCCTGCGCCCGAACCAGATCGCTGGCTGTCAGCAATACCTCGTTCACTCGAGCTCGGTGTCGATCGACGTCGAGTTGTGCGAGCTCCTCGGCCGACCCGTCGGCCAGTGCTTCGGTGGCGTCGAGCGTGCTCTGCAGTCGAGCACGAACGGGCTCTGCCGCTGGAATGCCGACTGCCTCGGTCAAGTACCAGAGCAGTTCGTGCAGCGCACGCACGACTGGAAAGACCTCGAACATCCGACCTGCAAGAGCGGTGTCCTCGCGCCAACTTCGGCCGCCGAACGTGTGCTGTGAGACTTGTTGGCCGGCGCCGAAGCAGTCGTACACCGTGCACCCACGAAACCCCGAGCTGCGGAGCTTCGTGTGAATTCCGCAGCGAAAGTCCTCCTGCAGATTGCGGCAGGGCTCGCCTGCATCCTTGTTCACCGCGAAGTCGGAGGATCGGGCGAACGGCAGCGCGACACAGCAGAGGCCGAAGCAGCTCGAACAGTCGGCGAGCAGGTTGGGTCGTGGGGCGGGCGGAGTCACCCGTCAACTGTGGTCCGACCCAGATGCGCCGGTCAAATTACCTCGACCGACCTGGCGTAACAATCAGAAATTGTGGCCGCACAAGTGCAAGACCTCTACCGGTCGCGCCATCGAGCAGTCAACGTGGAGGCATGACCGCACCAGCCACCCTGACCTCATCGCGGACGCGGCTGTTCGAGAACCTCGACCGTCCGGGGCAGGTGCTCGAACACCTCGGCCCAAACTGGTTCGCATCGATCATGGGTACCGGGATCGTCGCCAATGCAGCCGCGACGCTTCCGCTGCAGGTCACCGGCCTTCACTCATTCGCGCTGATCGTGTGGGCGATCGCGTCGACGGCGTTGATCGCACTGGTCGTCGCTTTCGCAGCGCACTGGATCCTGCACGGCGGCAATGCCCGTCGATACGCACGACACCCCGTTGCGTCGCTGTTCTACGGGGCCCCACCGATGGCGTTTCTGACGGTCGGCGCCGGAACGCTCCTCGTCGGCAAAGACGTCTTGGGGCAGAGCGCGGCATTGTCGATCGACGTAGTCCTGTGGACTGCAGGCACGCTGATGGGGCTGGCGACCACCGTGTGGATTCCATGGCGGATGATCGCTACGCGCGCCCACGTTGCGCCACTGCCGGCCTGGCTGATGCCCGTCGTCCCACCCATGGTGTCTGCCTCGACAGGAGTATTCCTGTTGCAGCACATGGACGGTCGGCCACGATTGGTTCTTCTTGTCGCCTGCTACGCGATGTTCGCGTTGAGCCTGACCGTCGGCATGTTCACCATGGCGCTGATCGGGCGACACCTGCTTCGCGGCGGCACTCCGCCGCTTGCGGCCATGCCCACCGTGTGGATCTGTCTGGGGTTGATCGGCCAGTCCATCACCGCAGCGAACCTGCTCGGCGCCGTCTCGGCAAAGGTGTTTTCCGGTGACGATGCAGCGATCGCGTCGGGTCTGCATGTTTTCGGGATCGTGTACGGAATTGTGATGGCAGTATTCGGCGCGCTCGTGTTCGCGACGGCCACGGCATTGACCGTCAGGGCGGCGTCGCAGGGACTGACGTTCTCGCTGACCTGGTGGAGCTTCACCTTCCCCGTCGGCACCTGCGTTACGGGTGCAGCAGCTCTCGGAACAGCAACGAACAGTACCGGGCTACATCTGCTTGCTGTCGCATTGTTCGTGCTCCTCGTCATCGCATGGGCGGTCGTGGCGACCAACACGGTGCGCGGATCGGTGTCCGGCCGAATTTTTCTCCCTGCGTGAGAATGGGAGCTGCGTTAAAGTCGAATCGAAAGTCACACAGTCGTTAGGGCGCTGGACACGGTCGTCCCGGAAGGCTCCTCGATGATTCGACAGGACTCGCTCCATCCGTTGTTGCTCCTCGACGTCGTCCACATCCTCCGTTCCGCCGGATGCGTCTACGCCGAGGACGAAGCACAGTTGCTCACCGCCGCATTCGGCGGCGCCGAACTCGAAGACATGGTTTCCCGACGCGCGTCGGGGATCCCGCTGGAGCAGTTGCTCGGGTGGGCCGAGTTCTGTGGCATACGCGTCACCGTCGGCCCCGGCGTTTTCGTGCCTCGCCGACGCACCGAGTTGTTGGTGGAGCAGGCCGCATCATTATCGAGCGAGACCGTGGTCGACATCTGTTGCGGCTCGGGCGCCGTCGGAGCCGCCCTGATATCCGGGCTCCCGGGCATCGAATTGCATTGCACCGACGTGGATCCGGTTGCTCTGGAGTTCGCCCGAATCAATGTCGAGTCCCTCGGTGGACAGGTGCACCAGGGTGACTTGTATGCGGCACTACCGCTGAACCTGCGCGGCAACGTCGATGTCGTGGTGGCAAATGCGCCCTACGTTCCGACGGATGAGATCGGCTCGATGCCGTCGGAAGCGCGCGATCACGAACCGATGGTGGCCCTCGACGGCGGCGTAGACGGTCTCGAGGTGCAGCGGCGCGTGGCGGCGGACGCACCGCGCTGGCTTGTCTCCGGCGGTCATCTGCTGATCGAAACCAGCGCGGTGCAGGCGCCCGAGACCGAGAGCCTCGTTCGAGAGGCAGGCTTCGACACACGCGTGGTGCGCTCGGATGAGCTCGATGCAACGGTCGTGCTCGGAACGATTCCGACGCGCCGCCACTAGAACTGCTGCACGGCCTACCGTCGCCACGGTAACCGCTCGAACTCGAATTTCATCGAGGTTCTACGGTCAAGACATGAGCATGGAAGTCACGGCGCGGAACCAGATGTATCGGACGATGAATGCCTCCTCGCAACAGACGAAGTTCTCGGCTGAGACCGCACGCAGGATATTGACATTCGCGCAGCCACACCGCCGCAAGCTGATCGGATTCGTGCTGCTCAGTGTCGTGCTGGCGGCGTTGGCGGTCGCAACGCCCGTCCTCGCCGGTCGAGTCGTCAACGCAATCGTCGACGGCGACGCGTTCGAGGTTGTCCTGCGCCTGGCATTGCTGATCGGGCTCATCGCCATCGTCGACGCCGCTATCGGCCTTTTCAGTCGGTGGCTGTCCTCGAACATCGGCGAGGGTCTCATCCTCGACCTGCGTACCGCAGTGTTCGACCATGTACAGCGGATGCCGATTGCGTTCTTCACCCGCACCAGGACGGGCGCCCTCGTCAGTCGACTCAACAACGACGTCATCGGCGCCCAGCGGGCGTTCAGCGACACTCTGTCCGGAGTGGTGAGCAACCTGGTCACCCTGGTGCTGACTCTGGTCGTGATGATCGGGATCTCCTGGCAGATCACTCTGATGGCCCTGATTCTGTTGCCGGTCTTCGTGATGCCCGCACGGCGGATGGGCCGGCGGCTGGCGCGTTTGCAACGTGAGGCGGCCGATCACAACTCGGCGATGAGCACACAGATGACCGAGCGGTTCTCCGCCCCGGGAGCGACGCTGGTGAAGTTGTTCGGCCAACCCGACATCGAATCCACCGAGTTCGCGGTACGTGCTTCCCGTGTCCGCGACATCGGCGTCCGCAGCGCGATGGTGCAGACGGTCTTCATCACGGCGTTGACGCTCGTCTCGGCACTTGCGCTCGCCGTGGTCTATGGGCTCGGCGGTTTCTACGCTCTCCGTGGTCAGCTCGACCCCGGCTCTGTGGTGGCGCTGTCCTTGCTACTCACTCGGCTGTATTCGCCGTTGACGCAGCTGGCCAGCGCCCGCGTCGAGATCATGAGTGCGCTCGTCAGCTTCGAGCGAGTCTTCGAAGTTCTCGACCTGGTTCCGTTGATCCAGGACAAGCCCGACGCGACACACGTTCCCGACGGGCCGGTATCGGTGGAACTCGACGACGTCCGATTCGCCTACCCGTCGGCAGACAAGGTGTCCCTGGCCTCGCTCGAAGAAGTGTCCACGCTCGATTCACGAGGCGGCGAGGAAGTTCTGCACGGTGTGTCGTTCCGCGCGGAGCCCGGCCAGATGGTGGCACTCGTCGGCACCTCGGGTGCAGGTAAATCGACGATCGCCCAGTTGATCGCACGGCTCTACGACGTCGACAGTGGCGCAGTACGCCTCGCCGGTGTAGACGTGCGCGACCTGACCGCCGAGTCGATTCGCGGTGCAGTCGGGATGGTGACCCAGGACGGGCATCTGTTCCACGAGACCATCCGAGCGAACATCGTGTTGCCGCGACCGGACGCGACGGACGAGGAAGTGTGGGATGCGCTGAACCGGGCCAGGTTGAGCGATCTCGTCGCTTCGCTGCCCGACGGGCTGGACACTGTCGTCGGCGAGCGTGGGTACCGGTTGTCCGGCGGAGAGAGGCAGCGACTGACGATCGCACGTCTACTCGTCGCGCGCCCGCGTGTGGTGATTCTCGACGAGGCCACTGCGTCGTTGGACTCGACGTCGGAGGTCGCCGTCCAGGCTGCGCTGAGCGAAGCGTTGGCAGGGAAGACGTCCGTGGTGATCGCCCACCGACTGTCGACCATCCGTGCCGCCGACGTCATTCTGGTCGTCGAAGCAGGCCGGATCGTCCAGCGCGGTACCCACGACGAACTCCTCGCAGCGGGGGGACGCTACGAGGAGCTGCATCGGACCCAGTTTTCGGTGGAAGCGCAGCCTGCGGAGTGACCCGGGTGGGTGGAAGCGCAGCCTGCGGAGTGACCCGGGTGGGTGGAAGCGCAGCCTGCGGAGTGACCCGGGGGTAGGGCTCAGCAGGTGCTGGGTGCAGGGACCCCGTCGAAGCGGGCATTGATCCAGTCCAGTGCTTGCGGCAATCCGAGGACCGCTGCGGTGAGGTGGTCGTTGCTTTCCACCTGGACCTCTTGGACCTGGACGCCGGCTGCGCAGTAGCGCCCGAGTGTGTTGGTGATCGACGAGACTGGAATCAGGGCGTCGGTCGGGCTGTGCCACTCGAAGTACGGCGCTTTCGGCACTCCGGGATACATTTCGACGCTGTTCTCGTTGACGGCGGCGACCATTTCTGGGCTGTTGATCAGGTCGGTGGTGTCGGCGACCTGGGTCGCGCTCTTGCCTGCGCCCACGCGAAGGATGTCGTTGGTGCATCCGTTCTGCATTTCACGGGCCATTTGCTGTCCGAGCGGGTTGAGCTGCGCGGTGATCGGAATGCGGTTGGGGTATTCGCGTTCGAGACCGAGGGCTGCTGCGAAAGCGAGGCCGAAGACAGGATGGGGATTGAATCCGAGGTCGCGAGCCATCCGTTCGAGGTTCATCGGAGCTCCGCCTGCGGCGCTTCCGACGATGTTCAGTTCCGGTGCGTAGGCAGCCTGCAGGGCCGCAGCCCACGCCGTAGCCATTCCGCCGCCCGAGTATCCCGCGAGGGCCACCGGGCTCTGCGCTACCTGGAGTGGATCGAAGTGCTGGGCGGCCCGAATGCTGTCGAGGACGATTTGTCCGCCCAACTTCGCGGCGCCGTACGCACTGTTCGGTCCGAGGTGATCAGCGATGTTGACGGTCCAACCGCGCTGCAGCGCCGCGTTGAGTGCCGGGGCTTCGCGAATGACGAGGTTGGGGTCGTTGGACCACAGCGCCTGTGATGGAGCGCATTCCAAACCGAGTGCATTGATGATGTGTTGGTAGGAAAGCAAGGGGCCATTGGGCGCTTTGTTCCTAGGAGCGATGACGGTGGTGACCGCCGCGATCGGTGCACCGGTCGAATTCGTCGAGCGGAATCGCAGCTGCCAGACATCTACGTCCAAAAATCCTGCCGGCGGAGCCATCGGTCGACTCGAGATGATGTCGCCCGGGTTCTTCGCCTCCAGATCCGGCGTCGGACCGTAGAACGCGTCCGAGATCGGCGTCGGTTGTAGCGGACCGGCGGCAGCCGGCACCGCTGCCAACAGGGCGGAACACGCGACCAGGGCCGCGGTCATTCCGGCAGCCCCCATCAATGCAATAGCGCGCATAGCGTCGTACCCTTTCGAAAATTATCCGACCCGAACTGAGACTGGCTCATTTCGCAACCACACGAGGGGTATATGTAAAAAGATATCCCACCCGTTACTCGCCGCTCCCCAGGGTGCAGCAGGGAAAGTGCGCCGAAAAACTATTGGAGCCCCGTAAGAGGTGTGCTGTGCGAGGCTATCGGTTGTTCTCGATGACGACCTCCGAAGGTCGTTTGTCTTCACGTATTCCACGCCAGCTCGGATGACGGAGATGCATGGAATCGGTCCATTCGTAGAACCGCACCTCGGCGACGAGAGTCGGTGTGGTCCAGACGGCGTCTTTCCGGTCTGCGGTGGGAAGTTGCTCGGAGAATGGTGATACGTCGGTCTCGAGCGGAGCCAACCGCTCACTCAGCTGCTCCAGTGCGCGGTCGCTGAAACCGGTTCCGACGCGACCCAGATATTGAAGCCCGTCAGGCCCGGGAGCACCGACCAACAGCGACCCAGGGCCGCCTGCCCGACGGCCGCGGCCGCGTCGCCACCCTCCGATGACCACCTCCTGGGTCCGCCAATTCTTGGTTTTGATCCAGGTCTTGGCTCGCTTGCCGGGCTGATAGATCGAGTCGGTTCGTTTGGCGACGACCCCCTCCCAGCCGCGTCGGACGCTCTCGGCGAGTGCGTCTTCTGCCGTGCCGATCAGTTGCTCCGGCACGAGCACCGACTCGAGTCCGGTCGTCAGCAATTCGAGTAGGCGTCGCCTATCGGAGTACTTCTTCTTCAGCAGCGACGTGCCGTCGAGATTCAGCAGATCGAAGGCGATAAAGCGCACTTCTCGGCCCGAACTGTTCTGAAGCAATTCGAAGCTGGTAATGCCGTCGTCATCGAATACCACGGCTTCACCGTCGAGAACGACATCGTGGTCTGCCAGTTCGTCGGCCATCGTAGAAAGTGAGGGAAAGCGCGCGGTGAGGTCGTTACCGGTGCGCGATACAAGCTTCATTTCTCCGTGGGCACACCGTGCGATCACACGGAATCCGTCCCACTTTCCCTCGAACGCCCACTCTCCGTCCGCAAGGTCGGTGATGTCACCCGCCGTGGCGAGCATCGGCGCGATGTCAGCCTTGATCGGAGCCGCGTCCTTCATCAGATGCATGAGCCATTGATCGCCCTTGGTGCGGATCAGCGCATAGCGCCCCTTCGCCTTGTCGCCGTGCAGGACAACGATCACCTCGTTCTCGCGCCACTTCTCCAGTTCGTAGGTTCCGCTGTCCCAAATGGAGACCTCCCCACCCCCGTACTCACCCTTGGGGATGCTGCCCTCGAACGATGCGTATTCGAGCGGGTGGTCCTCGGTGCGCACGGCGAGGCGGTTCTTTTCCGGGTCCTCGGGAATGTTCTTCGGCACCGCCCACGAGACCAGGACGCCGTCGTGTTCGAGCCGGAAGTCGTAGTGCAGCCGTCGAGCATGATGTTCTTGGATGACGAACGTATCGCCGTTCCCGGTCTCCTCGGTGTTCTCCGGTATCGGTTCCGGGGTCTTGGCGGCACTGCGCTTGTTCCGATAAGTGGTCAGCTTGTCCGGTTCGAGGTACTCGATCGGTGGATCCAGCTCGGCGAGCAGGTCACCGTCGCGGCGGTAACGGTCGAGGACTTCCTCGAAACGTAACTGCCTCAGTCCTGGCGACTCGAGTTCTTCCCACGACCGTGGGGCGGCGACGGTAGGTTCGGCCCGTCCTCGGAGCGAGTACGGCGCAACGGTCGTCTTCTTCCCGTTGTTCTGCGACCAATCCACGAACACCCGGCCGGCGCGCTTGGCCTTCGCCATCGTCGCTGTCACTCGATCGGGCGATCGATCCTCCAACAGCGTCGCGACGCGCTTGGCCACCGTCGAGGCACCGGAGGACGAAAGCGGCTTCCCCAACGGCACATAGAGATGAATCCCCTTGCTCCCGCTGGTGACGGGAAACGCCCGGAATCCGATCTCGGCGATCATGTCCCGAATCTCGCATGCGACCTCGGCGCAGCGGTCCAGATCGACGTCGTCACCCGGATCGAGATCGAACACCATCCTCGTGGCGGGGCCGGGTGAGTTCCCGTCGAATCGCCACTGCGGAACATGCGCCTCGATCGCGCCCTGCTGTCCGAGCCACGCGAGATCGGCAGCGCTGGAGAACAGCGGGTACGTCACGACGCGATCGGAGTGCCTGATCTCGCGCCTGTCGAGCCAGTCCGGAGCGGAGGACGCAAGATTCTTCTCGAAGAACGAGGGCTGCTCGACGCCGTTCGGCCAGCGCTTCCTGGTGACCGCTCGGCCGATGATGTGCGGGAGCATTGCCGGGGCAATGCTCGTGTAGTACTCGATGACCTCGCTTTTGGTAGTGCCAGTACTCGGAAACAGCACCTTGTCGAGATTGGTCACCGAGACCTTCCGACCTGCGATGTCGAGCGTCGCCATGTGCTCAGGCTAACGGTCGCCAGCGGGGCCGCGAGAGAGTTGTGCAAAGCTCGAAGCATGGCAACGATCAGCGTCTCGGTAGAGATGCCCGAGGATCCGCAGGGCGCATGGGACAAAGCGTCGGCGCTCGACAGGTTCGACGAGTGGATGACAATCCACGGTGGCTGGTGCTCCCCGCCCCCCAAAGTGCTCAGCAAAGGCACCGAAGTGGAGTCCCTCGTCAAGGTCAAAGGCTTCAAGAACACGATCCAATGGACGTTCACCGAGTTCGACGAACCCAAGCTGATCGAGATGTCGGGAACAGGCAAAGGCGGCATCAAGATCTCGCTGACCATCCACGTCCGCAAGCATCGGAGCGGATCGAAACTGACGCTCGACGCCTATTTCGGTGGGGGAGTGCTTTTCGGTCCGGTCGGCAGTGTCGTCGCGCGGGCTCTGGGCTCGGACGTCACCAAGTCGGTGGCGAACCTCGCCGCTCTACCCGCCTAGACCCCGGCGGTGCGGGTGCGACGCAGCCACCACAGCCCAGCAATCGGCAGAATCACCGGGATGAACACGTATCCCTGCCCGAAGTGCGACCACACGGTCGCGTCGGGGAAATCATCGGGCTGAAGGTAGCTGAGAGCGCCCACAGCCAGCACTCCGACCAGCTCGATGATGCAGGAGACCATCACCACCCGTCGCGAGGCCTCGGTTGCTCGCGCGAGCCCGACGGTCGCGATGATGTAGACCACCGCTGCCACCGCCGACAAGATGTACGCGAACGGAGCTTCGTCGAAGCGCGTCGTCAGCTGGACCAGAGATCTCGATGTCGCCGCGACCGCGAAGACTGCGTAGACCGCGATGAGGAAACGGCCGAAACCGGTACGGGTTGCTTTCTTCAGGCTGTCGTCTTGGGAAGTATCAGGCATATCCGGCCCATATCTGGCTCAGGCGCAGCACCATGGCCGCGAGGGTGAGGACGGCGACCAGCAGAACCGCTGTGCCGCCGCGAGAGCGGTCGCCTAGCGACCACCACGTACCGATCGGAAGCAGTAGCAGCAAGCCGATCAGGTACGCGCCGAAGGTGAGCCGATGAATCTCGCGATCACTGGTGAACATCGCGACAAATCCGATGATGGCCTGCGCGAGAACCACCACCTCTGTCGCTGAGATGGTCCAGAAGAGGGCACGGTCGGCTCGGTTCTTCAACAGCACCGGGCTGTTCGAGAAAAGTTTGACGAGTACCCATACGCCGACGACCAGTGACATCGCATACAACAGGCCGCTGACGGCGCCGATCATCTTTGTTCCTCTTACTTGCAGGCGAGTGGTGCGGACAGACCCCAGGGTATCGGTCCGGGCACGGCTACCGTTCCTTCGGCTGAACGTCCGCGCTTCTACGCAGTGCATGCGGCTTGAGCTTGTGGAAACCACGCACCCGCAGGGATCTGATGGCTTTGAGGCGGAACTCCGAGTCGCCGTCGAGCATCCCGGTCATCGCGGTGTCCACCAGAATGGTTCCCGGATGTGCCGAACTGGTAAGTCTGGCAGCTATGTTGACGACCGAGCCGTACAGGTCGCCGTACCTGGCGAGCACCGATCCCCATGCCAAACCGATGCGGAGTTCGGGCATGTCCTCGTGTGCCTCGAACGCATGCTGGAGATCGAGAGCGATATGTGCCGCATCTTCGGCGGTCTGCGCACTGAACATGACCTCGTCGCCGACATTCTTGATGACGGACCCGCGGCCACGGGCAATGATGTCCGTCGCGATCGACTCGAACTCCTCGAGCAGCGTCGTCAGTTCCTCGATGCCGAGGCGTCGGGTCAGGCTGGTGTAGCCGACCATGTCCGCGAATCCGACGGCGAGGGTGCGGCTGGTGGTTTCCTCGGTCGGGCCGGTGATGGACCGGCCCGCGGTGGCCGCCAGGTGTCGGCGCCAGGTGTAGGACTGCAAGGCTTCGAGGGTGGGAACTGTTTGCGCTGCAATGGATCTCGCATCACGTCGAATCACCTCGAGATCGGCCGGATCTTCGCTGTCGGAATGAGAGGTGATTCGGTCGAGAATGTGGGAATTCACCACGGCCACCTGCCATTCGGCGAGCCGGGACATCGACTGCCCGAGAGTGCGCGCGATGGCGACCTCCATCTCTGGCTTGATCACTTTCTGTTCGGTGAGGCTCGTGATCAGGTGCAACGCATCGAGATCGGCATCGGTGTACACGACCGCGGAGGGGTCGGTGTGGACCGGAAAACCCATCGCGATCCACAGCTGCACCACCCGTTCGAGCGGAAGACCGGACTTTTCGGCGATATCGGCCCGCGTGTACTTCCGTTCGCCACCGAGAAGAGTGTTCTCGATCTCGGTCTGCACAACCGAACTGATCTGATTTTCAGTCATATCCCAGCGTTCTGTCGAAATACGATCGGACGTCGTCGATGTAGGAGTCGAGCTTGTCCGGTTCCCAGTTTGTGGTCGGAATCGGTTCGCCGACGGTCACCTTGACGGTACCGGAATGCGCCGTGAAGTCCTTCTTCCACATCACGTCGCCGGCATTGTGGATGACGATGGGAACGATGGGGACCTTGGCCTGCATCGCCAGATGAAAGCCACCCTTCTTGAAGCGTCCCAATCTTGAGGTGGGCATGCGAGTGCCTTCGGGTGCGATCGCGACCGAGATACCCGAATGCAACTTCTCGATGGCAGGGAGCAGCGCTTCACGCGCCTTGGCCGGATCGCCTCGATCGATGTACGCGACGTCGAAAATCATTCCGAGCAGGGCGAACCTGGGATCGCGCTCGAGTTCGCGCTTTGCGACGGCGGTGATGTCCCGGCGCAGAATCGAGGTGACGATGAGTGAATCAGCCGTGCTTTGATGATTGAACATGAACACGGCAGGCCGTGCAGACCAGGCGTTCTCGGTACCGGTGACGTCGAGCTTGATGCCGGCGAGCGTCAGCGCGATGTCCGGTGCGACGGTGGAGGTGATGTTGGCGCCCGTCCGCCGACTGCGAGTGAGAATGCCGAGCCCGATACCGATACCGGCGCTGGCGATCACCGCCCCCAATGCAGCGGTGCTGCGAACTGCCGAAGTGAGATCGGTTCCACGTCTGGGGCTTTCGAGGTGCAGTATCGGCCACCCCACTTTCCTGGCGTAACGGTCGAGCTCGGAGTCAGGATTCAAAGCGACCGGATGTCCGGCCTCGAGCAACATCGGGACGTCCTCACCGCCGTTGGAGTAGACGAAGCACTCGGACAGATCGAGGTTCTCGCGGTCGGCATAGTCGGTGACAGCCTTGGCTTTCCTCGGACCCCACAGCGAATCGCCGACCAGTTCACCGGTCAGAACCCCGTCGGTCACGACGGGTGTCGTACACAGCAACTCGTCGAACATCATGTCTTCTTTTACCGGGATCGCCTGGTACGGAGTTGCCGATGTGGCGATGATCAACCGATGGCCGGCATGGCGGTGCGCTTCGACGAGAATGCGAGCCTGCGGGTAGATCATCGGAGCAATCTCGTTGCGGAACAACGTGTATGCCTGCTCCATCAGATCCTCTTCGCGGCGACCCTCCAGGCCCTTGACGGCCTTGCCCATCAAATTGTCGACGGGAGAGTTACGCATGCGCATCTCGACGACCGCACTCGAGATTTCCCACAGTTCGCGCACCGTCACATCGAGTGTCTTCAGTCGCTCCAGGAACACGGCTTTGGCAGAGAAGCCGTTGATCAAGGTGCCGTCGAGATCGAAGAATGCTGCAGTGTCCGGTCCTGCAGGCGCCTCGGCGATAGCTGTCAACTGATCGGCCAGCTGAGCCATCAGCCCTCGTCTCCAGGCTCGTCGCTGTCAGGTTTGTCGCTGTTCGGGGCGTCGCTTTTGGGTGTGTCGCGGCAAGGCGAGCCGTCCGGTGAGTTGATCGGGTCGACCTCGTTCAGCTGTCGACGCGCCATGTCGCGAATCAATCTGGACTTACGCGCCCATTCGTTGATCTCCCGGGCGAAGTCGCGTCGGCACTGTGCCACATTTTCCCCGGCGGGTTCGATGAGGTTCCGGTTCTCGGCCAATTGCAGAGCGGTGTCGAACAATTCGCCGGAAATGGACTCGCTGTGGTCGAGCTGCTGTCGCAGGCGACGGGTCTGAGCGGCACCCAAGCATTGGGCGATGAAGACTGTCTTGTCGAACTCCGCATCCACCGGCAGCAGCATCAACTGATCGGCAACGACCTGATATGCCTCCATGATCGGCTGCAGAACGCGGTGCGCGAGGTGCAAGTCCTGTGATTGGAGTTGTTGCACTGCGTAATCGGGGTCGGACAAGTTGGCCCGCCAGTTCGGATCGATGAGTTCGACCTCGGTCTCGAGGCGCTCACCGAACTCCTTCTTGTCACCGAAGAAGAATTCGAACTTCAGCAGGTCTCGCAGTGCGAGTGCGGACGCCCACATCGATTCCGGCGTCGACGCCGTCGTCTGCCCCTGATCCGGCAAGATAACGAGCTCGCCGATAGCACGCATGACGAAGTAGTGAATTGCGTTGTTGCGGAAGAACGCTGCAACCAGATGCTTGTCCTGGGCAAGGTAGAACACCGGCTCGGGGCCGTCGTCGAATCTTCTGACGACACCCGCCGCGACCTGCGCGACGACAGCCGCGCGCACCACGTCGACCTCACTTATATCGACGCCACCGGCCGTGGGCAACCCGCGCCGATGAATGTACGACGCGAGGGGGGCGATGATGGCCCACATCTCGTGGACGTTCAATGCCCGGTCTTCGATACCGAGCAATGCCATCGTCACCAGCGCCGCCGGGGTGACCGGTGTCGAATTGTTGATGGCGTGTGCGACATTGATCGCGATCCGCTGGACTGCGACGCGCTTGTCCTCGCTGGCATCGACGATGGATCGGACAGAGATCGGCTCACCGAATGTCAGGTACACGTTTCCGCGCAGTTTGCCCTGCGCGCGAATGTATCCGAGCGCCATCCGGATTCCTTCGGCCTGCTTCTTCGCGCCATGTGATTCCGCGGCCATGGCACCGACCTCGTGCAAGCGGTCGTAGGTAATCGAGGTCGGAACCAGATAGACATCCTCGGCGTCGCTGTTCTCGAGAGCGTCGACGAGGTAGGTGAGCAACCCGAACCGCGGCGGCCGTAGTTTGCCCGTCCGGCTGCGTCCACCCTCGATGTACCACTCCAGGTTGAATCGCTTGCTCAGCAGAAAACTCATGTACTGACGCAGCGTCCACTTGTAGATTTCGTCGGAGAACTTGCGTTGAATGAGTACCACGCCACTGCGTTTGGCGATCGGGCCCAGCGGCCAGAATCCGACGTTGATTCCGCCCATCACATGATTGAGTGGGAGTCCTTCGGCGAGCAGCGCGGGCCGAAGGACCAGAGGATCGAGATAGGAACGATGGTTCGGAAGGAAGACCAGCGGATAGTTCTTGTTGAGCTCGCGGACTTTCTGCAACTTCGTTCGATCGACATCCACGCGATATGCCCGCGAGAAGTACGCGCCGAGCGTTCCCCACATCTCCACTGCACGCCGCGTCTCGGTGGCAACCATTTCGTCCAGAATTCCGTGGACACGCCGTTCGACGTCGGTGAGGTTCTCGCCGACCCTTTCGGCGAGTTCTTTCATCCCATCGTGGAACTTCTTCTGCTCGGTCATGTCCTCGACGACGAAGCGCGGGATCTTGTACTCGGAACCGATCACATCGCGTTCGGCGCGATCCAGCGTAAGGCTGGCCTGCCTGCGAATGAAGGAGGAGAGCGAGGTTCCGCCTACCCGATCGAATCTCGCCTGCAACTCGCTGAGCGTGGCAGGCTCGCCGACCAGGACGGCCGAATGATCGGGGTCGTCAGCTGTGACCCATCGCTGCCACGCCTTGGTGGGCATGGAGTTTCCGCGCGGTGCGAACATGCGGTAGAGGATTCCTCTACGTTTCTTCTCCGTCAGCGTCACTCTCAGCGGCACGAGAAGCGGGTCTTCGGTGATGCCGCGGACCGTGTCCGCGACTTGGTGCGATGCTTCTCCCGACAGAACGACCGACGGTGTACGTTGGGCGCCTTCCCGAGTCGTCGCATCGATCCACTGATTCAACGCTTGCACCTCGAGTGTCGAGGCAGCGTCCAAGAGGTAGACCTGCTGGACGTCGTGTGACTTCTGTATCCGCGATTCGACCTGGTCCACCGAAATACTCCTGTTCCGCACCTCGTTACAGGTACGAAGGTCAGGCTACGCGGAAGCGCTGGTCGATCAGGGGGTTTCGACCCCTACTCCGACTTCACTCGAACCCGAGCAGTGCGCAAGAATTGCCGACGACTTCCCGGCTCAGTGCAGTACTGCCCGAGTTTGTGGGACAGTATTCGCAAACACTTTCGAGAGAGGCTGCTTGGATGCCACCGCGTAGACGATTGTCCGTGACCGACGCACTCACGCCCGAAAACCTGGAGAGTCTCGCCGCCGCAGTCGCCGGGGGGCGGCGCGCCACCGTTTATCTGATCGAGGCAACGCCGAGCCTCGGACTCCCCGAAGGCACCTCCGCCAAGGTCGTGTCCGTCGACGGCAACACCGTCACCATCTCGCCCAAGGGCGTCAACGACGAGCTTCCGTTCGAGGCCGAGGAACTGCGGATGACGCGCAACCCGGCGTCAGGGGTCACCAAGGCCGCACCCCCGGCCGCCAAGCCGACCCCGGCGAAGGTCGAGATCGCCGAGTGGACCGAACCGGTGGCGCCACCCAAACCGGTCAAGGCTGCTGCTGTGAAGCCGGCGTCGACGCCAGTGCCGCCGCGTCCCGTCGCGGCTCCGAAGCCGCCGGCGGCGCGCAAGGGCAAGAAGGGCCCCGACAGCGTCAGCGTCACCATCCATGCCGGCCCGGACAACGACTGGTCGGTGACGGTCACGCATGGCGCGCGTCGCCCGGGCAAGGCGCAACCTGTTTCGCCGGAGTCGGTCTCGCGTGCCGTACGCGAACTGGGAGACGCCTCGGTACGCGAGGCCGTCGAGGCCGTTATTTCGCATGCCCGCGAGGAAGCAGCACAGCGCGTGGCGGAACTGAGCCGGCAGCTCGAGGTGGCACGATCCACGCTCGCCGCGCTGGAGCAGAAGGATACGGAGTGAGAACAAATTTCCCCACGCACTCGTCCATCGGTGCTTCTTATTGCTAGTGTCTGCGGACACCGCTGGAGAGGGAATACATTGTTGAAGAAGTTCATGCTGGTCGTCGTCGCGGCTGCCGCCGTTGCAGCCAGCGTCGGGGTAGGGACCGCATCTGCTGCAGCTCCGGCGGTTCTGGGAGGGGGCTCCGGAATCATCGTGGGTAACAGTGCCGAGTGCACGCTCACCACGATCGGTAACGACGCAGCAGGTCGCCTGGTCGGTATTACCGCTGGTCACTGCGGTGGTGCGGGCGCAACAATCGCGGCCGAGGCCAACACAGACGCCGGCGTCGTAGGACGCATCGCATTCTCCAACCCGGAATACGACTACGCCGTCATCGAGTTCGATCGTGCGAAGGTCATCCCGGTCAACCACATCGGTAACGTCACCATCACCCGTGTCGGCCCACCGACGTCGTTCCCCAACATCGTGTGCAAAGAAGGCCGTACCACCGGCAATACATGCGGTATCGCGTACGGAGACGTTCTGCAGTCCCAGGAGACCTGGTCGCAGCTGTGCGTCGTCGAAGGTGATTCGGGAAGCCCGGTCGTCGTGGGTACAACGCTGGTCGGCATGGTCAACGCCTACCTCGGTGTCGCCTGCTTCGGACCTGAGGTCGGCACCAACATCGATGCGATTCTTCGTCACATCAACGCAGGAAACGCAGTAGGAACCGGGTTCAGCCCCATTCCCTGACGCACCCTTTCAGCCCGAGTGGGCCATCGCGACAGTCTCGACTGTTGCGATGGCCCACTCGTTGTTTGTCGGCTTCCCCCGCTGACCCGCCGGCCCGATCGCTTTCCCATCGCCACCCGATCGCTTCAATGGCACATTCATACGATTGGTTAGCTTGAGGTGGCCATTCAAGCGATCGTGCGGCCGAAACCGACCGCCGCGATCGGGTGGGTCGCCGCAACCGACCGACGAACCCGCCGGCCGGCGCGAGAAACTAGATCAGCACGGCACCCTGGGATGCCGATCCGACGAGTTTGGCGTACTTCGCCAGCACACCGCGTGTGTACCGCGGAGGTAGCGGCGCCCAACCCTCCTTGCGCTTTTCGAGTTCTTCTTCGTCGACGAGCAGGTCCAGTGTGCCTTTTCCGACGTCGAGGCGGATCTGGTCGCCGTCGCGTACGAGGGCCACTGGGCCACCGTCGACGGCTTCGGGTGCGACGTGGCCGACGCAGAGGCCTGTGGTGCCTCCGGAGAAGCGGCCGTCGGTGAGCAGCAGGACGTCTTTGCCGAGGCCTGCGCCCTTGATGGCGCCGGTGATGGCGAGCATTTCGCGCATGCCTGGGCCGCCCTTGGGTCCTTCGTAGCGGATGACGACGACGTCACCTGCGGTGATGGTGCCGTCTTCGAGTGCGTCCATTGCGGCGCGTTCACGTTCGAAAACCCTTGCAGTGCCGGTGAATACGTCGGAATCGAATCCGGCAGATTTAACGACGGCGCCCCCGGGAGCGAGGGAGCCCTTGAGGATGGTGATGCCGCCGGTCGGGTGGATGGGCTTGTCGAGTGCGCGCAGCACCTTGCCGTCGGGGTCCGGGGGCGCGATGTGAGCGAGGTTCTCGGCCACGGTCTTTCCGGTGACGGTGAGGCAGTCACCGTGCATGAGCCCGGCGTCGAGCAGCGCTTTCATGACCACTGGGACGCCACCGATGGCGTCGACGTCGGTCATGACGTGCTTGCCGAACGGCTTGACGTCGGCGAGGTGTGGAACTTTGGCGCCGACTCGGACGAAGTCGTCGAGGGTGAGTTCGACTTCTGCTTCGTGGGCGATGGCCAGTAGGTGCAGCACGGCGTTGGTCGATCCGCCGAAGGCCATGACGACGGCGATCGCGTTCTCGAATGCTTCCTTGGTCATGATGTCGCGTGAGGTGATTCCACGGCGGAGGAGTTCGACGACGGCTTCACCACTTGCGTGGGCGAATCCGTCGCGTCGACGGTCCGGCGCGGGCGGGGATGCGCTGCCCGGCAGGGACATGCCCATGGCTTCTGCGGCACTGGCCATGGTGTTGGCGGTGTACATGCCGCCGCAGGCACCTTCGCCGGGGCAGATTGCGCGTTCGATGGTGTCGACGTCGGCGCGCGACATCAGTCCGCGTGAGCAGGCACCGACGGCTTCGAACGCGTCGATGATGGTGACCTGGTGCTCGCTGCCGTCGGACAGCGTTGCGAAGCCGGGCAGCGTGGAACCGGCGTAGAGGAAGACGCTGGCAAGGTCCAGTCTTGCGGCAGCCATCAGCATGCCGGGCAGTGATTTGTCGCAACCGGCGAGAAGTACCGATCCATCGAGTCGCTCCGCGCTGACGACGGTCTCGACGCTGTCGGCGATCACCTCGCGAGATACCAGCGAGAAGTGCATGCCTTCATGCCCCATGGAGATGCCGTCGGACACCGAGATGGTGCCGAATTCGAGCGGATAGCCGCCGGCGGCGTGGACGCCGACCTTCACGGCTTTGGCGAGGCGCTCGAGCGAGAGGTTGCACGGGGTGATCTCGTTCCACGACGATGCGACGCCGATCTGAGATTTACCCCAGTCCTTGTCACCCATCCCGACGGCTCGAAGCATTCCGCGCGCAGCGGTCTTCTCCAAACCGTCCGTGACGTCGCGGCTACGGGGCTTGACGTCCGGTGACTGTTTGTCGGAAAAATCCTGCGGGGTCGACATGACACTCCTGACCTGTTTGCGTGGATAGGGGGCTGTTATCCAAGGGCAAGCCTAAACCTGCCGTCGGGGAGTCACCGCCGGGGACGACACGTCGCAATGCGGGAGGCAGTCGACGGATTCGGGATCGGCGCGACGCTCGCCCCTGATCATCGTCGCCGCGACGATCGCGCCGAGGACGAGCAGGCCCGCGCAGATGATCATGGCCGTATGAAATCCTGCGGAGAATACGGCGGGGTTGTCGTAGTCCACGCCCGAGATGCCGGCGAGCCCGGGCAGTGCGGCGACGGCCAGCAGTTGGCTGGTTCGCGCGAGGGCGTTGTTGACGCCGGAGGCGGTACCGGCCCGATCGGAGGAGACGGCGCCGAGTACAGCGCCGGTCAGTGGTGCGACGAGCAACGACAGTCCGAGACCGAACACCAGGACGGCGGGGAAGACTTGGAGGAGATAGGTCGAGCCCGGTTCGATGCGCAGCATCAGCAGCAGGCCGACCGCTGCGACGAGCGGCCCGATCGTCATCGGCATCCGCGGACCGATGCGCTGGGCCATGCGGCCGGTGCGAGAAGAGAGGGTCAACATGAGAATGGTGATCGGCAGTGTGGCGACACCGGCTGCGATCGGAGAGTAGTTCAACGCCAGTTGCAATTGCAGGATCAGCAGGAAGAACACTCCACCCAGCGCCGCGTAGACAGCCAACGTGACGAGGTTGGCCGCAAGGAAGAGTCTGGAAGCGAACAGTGACGGCGGAACCAGTGGGTTCTTGGTTCGCAGCTCGATGACGACGAAGACTGCGAGTGCCACGACGCCGAGGCCGACGAAGATCCACAACGCTTCGATGAACCCGAAGGTGAGTAGCCCGAGTGCGAGCGCGACGACTGCGGCGCCAGGGAGGTCGAGCCGACCGTGAGCATTCGGGTCGCTGCTCTCCGGCACGTGCTTACGCGCGACCCATACGACGACGATGGCCAGCGGAATGTTGAGCATGAACACCGAACGCCACCCGGCAATTTCGACGAGCCATCCACCGAGCAGCGGGCCGACGGCCGATGCGACGCCGCCGAGCCCGGACCACAGACCGATTGCGGCACCGCGATCATCGGGGTGAATCGAGGCCGAGATGAGAGCAAGACTGCCCGGAGTCAGTAGCGCGGCACCCACGCCCTGGATCAGCCGGGCAGCGACCAGCACCTCGATGTTCGGGGCCAGTCCGCACAGAATCGACGCGAGCGCGAACCAGACGGTGCCCCAAATGAACACCTTGCGACGGCCGAGCCGATCGCCCAGTGCACCACCCAACAGAATGAGCGACGCGAGAGTCAGCGTGTATCCACTGATCGTCCACTGCAGCCCTGAGACACCGGAATCGAGATCCCGAGCGATGTCCGGCAGGGCGACGTTGACTACGGTGCCGTCGAGCATCGCCAGTGAGGAACCGAGCACGGTGGCGGCGACGATCCAACGTCCCCGCGAGGACGCCAGTGGAACCGACGCTTCAGCACTCACGTGCGAAGTCTGGCACTGATCGCTGCTCGCGACCCTCGAAATTCGAGCTACAGATCCTCGACGCAGACGATGAAGTTGCGCTCGTCGTAGGCGTAGCCGCTGGTGGCGGGATCCGAGCAGTCGTTCACCTCGGTGGTGCCGGGCAAGATTTCGACGACTCGGACCGTTTCTGCGCCCGGCGTCGCACAGTCGGCTCGCACCGGGTCGTCACCGGAGACCTCCATGCATCCACCGACCACCCAGTCGACGTCGAGGCACAGTGCTCCCTGCTCGACGCCTCGCAAGGTTTCGTAGTAGTACTGGTCGGCGTCGCTGATGCACTCGTCACCGGAAGGGGCTTTCGCGATCACCTTGTAGTTGGAGGCGGGGCTGCCGCACGTCGCGTTGTCGATGTCGGCATCGTCGAATGTGCCACCGAGTTCGACGCACTCACCGATCTCTACGTCGATGTCGATGTCGATGTCTTCCTGAGCGGGAGGGGGCCTCGTCGTCGTTGCTGTCGTGGGATTCGGACCGGCGTCGGCGGCCGGAATCGCGCGAGGAGTGATGTCGGAGCTACAGCTCGCAACGATCAACGCTGCGCACGCCAAGGCGGCCGACACCGCGAAGAAACGGCGGGCGGCGCCACGAAGTGGACGGCATGAGGTGGTCATCTTCTGAAATCCTGAATTCTTTCGAGTGAACATCGAACGCGGTCCGATAAAAGTATCCGACGACCCGGTGAAGTGACACTCTGCCGATCTTTTTCCACGTGGTTGTCGGTGGTATGAGGCAAGATCGACCAGGTGGACCTACCTCTCGCATGGCCTCTCCAGCCGATGCTCGCCAAGGCGGCAAAGGCCGTACCCAAGCAGTCTGCCGAGGGGGACGCCGAATGGTCGTACGAGCCGAAGTGGGACGGCTTCCGGTCCATCGTCTTCCGTGACGGGGACGAGGTCGTACTCGGCTCCCGCGGCGGCAAGAATCTCGCGAGGTATTTTCCGGAGTTGGTCGACGCAGTGCGCCGTGATCTTCCCGATCGGATCGTCGTCGACGGCGAGATCGTGGTGCCGCGTGAGATCGACGGTCGGAGGCGACTCGACTGGGATGCGCTGTCGGAGAGAATTCACCCGGCCGAGAGTCGAGTGAAGATGCTGGCGGAGAAGACGCCGTCGATGTTCGTGGGTTTCGACCTTTTGGCGCTCGGCTCGACGGATATGACGGGTGAGCCGTTTCGTAGCCGTCGCGCACAGCTTCTCGAGGCCGTCGTGGGTGGCACGCAATGCCAGGTCACCAGTGCCACCGACGATGCGGCCACTGCCGAGGATTGGTTCGAACGATTCGAGGGTGCCGGCCTCGACGGCGTGGTCGCCAAGAAGCTCGACGGCCTGTATCTGCCGAACAAGCGAGAGATGATCAAGGTCAAGCACGCGCGTACGGCAGACTGCGCTCTCATCGGATATCGAATTCACAAGTCGGGCAAAGGAATTGGCTCTCTGTTGCTCGGTCTGTACGACGGCGACCAGCTTCGGATGATCGGCGGTGCGTCGGCATTCACCGACAAGCGGCGGGTGGAATTGCTCGACGAGCTTGCGCCGCTGCGAGTAGGGGAGGATGTCGTCTCCGACGCGCAAGCGAACAGATGGACGTCGAACAAGGATCGGAGCTGGGTGCCGCTGCGAGTAGAACGCGTCGTCGAAGTCGCCTACGACCAGATGGAGGGTGAGCGGCTTCGGCATGCGGCGAGGTTCCTTCGGTGGCGACCGGACCGGGACCCGATGTCGTGCACGTACGAGCAGTTGGAGGTCCCGGTGCGGTACGACGTGGCCGATGTCATCGCAGGGGGTAACTGAGATGGCCGCGAAGACGCCGCCGGCATTCGTGGATGCGGGTGGACGTGAAGTGCGTGTGTCGAGCCCTGACCGCGTCATCTACGAGGCAACCGACCGGACTCCGGCGATCACCAAGTTGGCTGTCTGCGAGTATTTCGCGGCGGTCGGTGAGCCGCTTCTGCGGGCTGTCGGCGCACGGCCGATTGCCATGGAACGGTGGCCCGACGGCTTCCGTGAAGGCATGAGGCTTGCGCTCGGGCCGCAGGACAAGGAGGGTGACGGCTTCTATCAGAAGCGGCTGCCCAAAGGCGCGCCCGAATGGATCGAGACAGTGAAGGTCACGTTCCCGAGCGGCCGTACGGCAGACGAATTGTGTCCGAGTGAATCTGCTGCGCTGGTGTGGGCCGCGCAGATGGGCACGCTGACCTTTCATCCATGGCCGGTGCGAACGCCGGACCTGGACCATCCCGACGAGCTTCGGCTCGACCTGGATCTGCAGCCTGGTACGACCTTCGCCGATGCACAGCGGGTGGCGGAGGTGACCCGCGAGCTGTTGGCCGAGCTCGGCCTTCGCGGGTACCCCAAGACGAGTGGTAGCCGGGGGATCCATATCTACGTCCCCATCCGACCGGAGTACACGTTCGAGCAGGTACGACATGCGGCTATCGGTCTCGGACGCGAGCTGGAACGGCGTGACGAGGGTGTGACGACCAAGTGGTGGAAAGAGGAACGCGGCAAACGAATCTTCCTCGACTACAACCAGAACAATCGAGACCGAACCATCGCGAGCGCGTGGAGTCCTCGGGCTCGGCCGGGAGCGCCGGTGAGTACGCCTTTGACGTGGTCGCAGCTGGCCGCCGTCACCGATCCTCGTGATTACAACATCACGACCGTCCTCGGGCACCTGGAGGACGGGGACCCGTGGGAAGAGATGGATTCCCAGGCGTACTCGCTCGAGCCTCTTCTGGAGCTGTGGGAAACCCTGCCGGGTGGTGAGCTCAACTTTCCACCCGACTACCCCAAGATGCCCGGTGAACCGCCACGTGTGCAGCCGTCGAAGAAAGTTGCCGAGCATTGGGACGATCAAGGCAACCGCGTCGAATAGGTGCGGGTTGAGGAACCGCTCGACTGCCGTCGCGGTTCGCTGAATCAGCTCATCGCTGGTAACACGCGGTGGGTCGGGCGCTAAACTTCTATTTTTGGCCGGTCGAAAGTCGATCGGTGTCCGCGGAGGTGATTCCCATCAGTGAGCAGGTTCTCGGTACAGAGTTGCCGACGCGGATGCCGTTCGATTTGGATCTGAGCCATCGACTGGCCGCGGTGGCGCGGGATTTGCGTCGTCAGCACAATGATCCGGACAAGACCCTCGCTGCGATCACCGAGTCCGCGGTCGTGAACGTGCCTGCTGCCGAATACGCCAGCATCACCACGGTGCTGCAGGGCAAGTTCGTCTACAGCGCTGCCTTGTCCGGTGACGTCGCGGCCGCGTGTGACTCCCTTCAGGAGCAGTTGGGCGAAGGCCCGTGCCTGGAGTCGGCCATCGAACAGCGCACTATCCGGATCGACGATATGGATGCCGATACCCGATGGCCGCGTTTCGCCGACGCGGCTTCCGCGCTCGGCGTCAAATCCATGATCTGCTTTCAGCTCTACGTGGAGGGGTACAACTTCGGCGCGCTCAACCTCCACTCGTCGCGGGTGCATGCGTTCGGGGTGGACGCGGAGTCGATCGGTTCTCTGTTCGCGGCGCACGCCGCAATAGCATTTTCCACTGCCCGTGAGGAACAGCAGATTCGTGCCGCCTTGACCAGCCGCGACATCATCGGGCAGGCCAAAGGCATGCTCATGGAGAGGTACAAGCTCAGCGCGCAAGAGGCGTTCGCGTTGCTGTCGAAACTGTCGCAGGAGACGAACACCAAGCTCGCCGATATCGCCAACCGTGTGGTTGCCGATGCCGAGACGAACGCCAAGGCTTAGTTGTCAGAGCCCGGTTCGTTCCACGGGTAGGCGTGAAAGCAGGCTCCGTGCACAGTCGACGGTCAATTGCGGGTCGTGACTGAGTACGTAGGAAAACTTGCGTTCCATGTCCGCGCCGGTGTCGCCGAGATCTTTCGCGGCAAGGATCGCCGAGAAATGTGGTGACAGAACCACCACGACCCACTCCTCGCACACCGGATCGCCTGGCTCCAGATCGGCTCCGCGTACCTTCGGTGCCGGTTCGGAGCCCATACCTTGGGCGAGCGCGCCGACCAGTGCTGCCTGAGTTGCCATCACCTCCCACCGCCGCGCGGTGAGTGAGGTGAAGTGTTCACGCTTTTCGAACGAGCCGAGGATCACCGCGGTCTGCAGGGATTGGCTCGCAATGGATTCGAGCCCTTTGCTCATCTCGACGAGCAAACGTTTGGTCGACGGCTTGCTGTCCCTACCCGCTGCGGCAAGTTCATACGGGGAGGCCCGTGGCATCGATCCGCGTTCCGGTGAAGTGCGAAAGCTCAACGGAGACAGCTTTTCCGACGGCTCTACCGGCGACCGATTCTGCTCGGTGAAATACCGGCCCTGCCCGACGCGTGCACCCAGTGCGAGTGCGATGTGCACTGCTTCCTCGTTGTCGATGCCCTCGGCCATGACGATGGCGCCGGTTCGTTCGGTGTACGCCGCGACGGCATTGACGACGCGGGCGGTGAACAGACTCGGTTTTCGGGTGATCAGGGAGCGGTCCAACTTGACTACATCGGGTTCGAGGAGGGGCAGCAGAGCCAGGGACTCCGGCCGGACGCCGACGTGATCGACGGCGATGGCCCAGCCGAGGCGTCGTACGTCTGCGACGGCGCGTAGGAGCTGTGCCGGCCGGCGGATGAGTGAGGTCTCGTCGAGTTGGAGAACGGCGGTACCCGAACCTGCCTGGGCACGATCGGGGAGGTGCGCAAGCGAGTCGGGATCGATGGCGATGAACAGTGGTACGGCTTTCAAGGAATCGGAGTCTGCGATCCGTCCGACGGCGCCTTCCCATCGAACCAGGTCCAGATCGACCGTCATGTTCATCGCCCGGGCGGCAGAGGCGAGTGCAGCCGGATCACCGAATGCGGAGCCTTCGGGGCCACCGACGATGGCTTCGTGCCCGATGACCTCGGAAGTCAACAGGTCGACGAGTGGCACGAAGTCGATGTGAAGGCTGCCCGGCCCGAGAATCGATTCGAGGCCCCCGCCATCGAAATTCCTGGTCGAGGTGTCTCCGTTCATACCAAGCCCTCACGTCGTGCGACCGACTGCGTCGCGTCGCCGCGTGAGTTGATGAAGACGTCCAACACGAAGTCCTCGTCCATGTATCCCCCTAGCCGTTCGAGCTCGGCGTTCTCACCGATCACCGCGTGAACGCGATCTCCCGTCAGAGGGTAGTCCGTCACGTGATGACGCCAGTGCACTGCAAGAAGAGTGCCACCGGGTTCGAGATGCGCAGTGGCAGCATCGACTGCTACCCGAAGGTCGGGCTCGTCGAGGTAGTACCCCACCTCGCTGAGCACGATCAAGTCGAACGGCTCCTCACCGGCCACAGCACTCCAGTCGTCGGTCAATGACCACTTCACGAAGTCCACTGTCGCATTGTCGACGGCGGCGCGGGCGGTATCCAGCGCGGAATCGACGATGTCGGTCGATATGAGCGTTTCGCACCGCGTGCTCAGCTTCTCGGTCAGAACCCCGACCGAGCAACCTGGTTCGAGGCCGCGACGGTAGTGCGGCCGAGGGAGGGAGGCGACAGTGATCGAGTACTTTCTCTCCTCGTACCAGTTGGCACGCAACCTGAACGGGTCCGCGCCCTCGGCGTACACGGCATCGAAGTAGTCGCCGTGCAGTGTCATCCGAAGATCACCTCGCGGGGTCGCAGCAGGCGTTCCAGTGCGAAGGGAGGTAGCACCGCCCGGTCGTCCGGATGCTCCGACAGTGGTGAAATTTGCGTCCGAAACTCTTGTACCGCAGCCTCTTTGGCCTCTCGCGCATTTGCGTCGAGATCGACCTCGAATGCCCGGCTCCACGGTACGTCCGGATGATCAGGGCAAGCCCAGTGCCACATCCAGATCGGGTACTCGAGAATGGCGATACCGGTGCGTGACGCGGCAGTGATGCAGGCGCGTGCGGTGGCCTCGTGGTCGGGATGGCCGTCTCCGCGCCATGGCGTCAGGCACCAGGTTCCTGGGCCGCCGTGCAACGAATCGGTCAATACATGCGCGAGTTCGTCCTCGTGCTCGGCAACAGCGCCGTCCTCGAACCCCAGACGCGTCGGAGCGTTGCGCACCCCCAGTCGTGCCACGGCTCGCTCCGACTCGCGGGGGCGCTCGGACACGAGGTCAGCGGGCGAGAGCGTCGGCGAACCGGGATGTGAGGCGCCACCATCGGTGACCGCAATTACACTTATTTCGATTCCGGCGGCGGCAGCCATGGACATCAGCCCGCCGACGCCGAGCACCTCGTCGTCGGGGTGCGGTGCGACGACGACCAACTTGCTGCACCGCGTGAGATCGAGTGGGGGGAAGGTGCGATCCCATGCTCGCCACTCCGACTCGGGAGTTCCCGAGTCGGAGTCTGTGTCGAACGAGTGGGTGATGTCTTCTCGGCCGCTCACCACGGATAGTCCTCCTTCGCAATGTCTTCACCCAATGCTGCCAGATCGCGCTCGGCGTGGCTCTGCCGCAGATACACGCTCAGATCCGCGACCCGCTGGGCGTGTACCGCGTCGGCGCACAGGGGGCCCGCCCCCAGTGCTCGGCCGACTCGATCGATGCATTCGCTGGCGGCGCTCTCGACGATGGCCCGTACTACCCGGGCCCGAATTCGTCCTTGCCCATCGGAATCCATTGGGTCGGAATCTATTTCGGCAGCAGCGGTCGTCAACGCACTCGAAGCGGCACCCAATGCGGCCGCAACCGCGCCCAGATGCGCGTTCTTGTGAGCATCACCACCGGTGCGAGCGGCCGCATGCAGGGTGTCGGCCACCGCGCATGCACTACCGAACCAGCACGATGCGACGCCGATGGCACCGTGCCAGAAACCCGGCCGTTCGATGTAGGCGCCGGCTTCGCCGACAGGTATCGCCGAGGCGCCGTCGAACCGCACGGATCCAGAGTCGCTTCCTGCCATTCCGACGGCATGCCATGTATGTGGGATCGGGGCGCACCAGTTCTGCGTCAGATCCACTGCGAACATCTGCGACCGGTCGCCGACCTTCGCTGTCACCAGGGCATCGGTACAGATGTGCGCACCCGAGCACCACGGCTTCACTCCGGTGAGCTTCCAACCACCCTGGTCCTGAACGGCCTGGAGTACCGGGGTGGGCGGCTCGGCTGCCCAGACTCCCCAGATCTGCCCGCGCCTGGGTTTCGGGCCGTCGAGTTCGGCAAGGATGGCGATGGCATCTGCGTGCCCCTCGGCGAGGCGTCCGAGCACGGTGTTCTCTCTGCTCAGCATCGCCAGGGCTTGCCACCGCGCATCGGTGTTGCCTGCGCCGGGCAGCGGCAGGTCGGCGGCCTCCTCGACAACCCACTTGCGCAGTCTCGGAGTGATGTCGATCGTCATTGCGTCAACGCCGCTTCGAGGGTGCGGAGGTGCCCGGCGAATCCATCGGGTGCCCGGCCGTCCCGGCGATTCGACGTCGACACCGGCGAGTCGCATGCGTACAGCACCGGGATCGAACTGCTCTCCACCCGACGAATCAGATCCACGTCCTCTCCGGTCGGCAACGACCCGAACCCGCCGACGGCCCGATAGACGTCCGCGCGGAGGGCAAGATTTGCCCCGTGCACGTGCCGGTGCCCGACGTGGTTGCGGTACCCGGATCGGTAGGCACGTTCGAGGCCGGAACTGGCGGAATCGAGTTCGACGCGCACCGTGCCCGCGACGGCCTGGGCACCACGCCGCGCATGCCGTAGGTGCGAGGCCAACCAGTCGGGACGGACCTCACTGTCGGCGTCGGTCGTCGCGTACCAGGTTTCGTGCAGATTCGTCCCGCTCAGCCCGGAAGAGCGTTCCTCGGCGGCTCGAAAGCCTGCCGCGCGAGAGGACCCGACATTGCGGAAGTCCACCGATATCACCGAGCTCTCATCGGTATGTGCTGCCCACTCCGCAGCGATCGTCGGGGAGCTGTCGGAGCACGCGTCGAGTACCACGATGGTGCGTACTTCCACATCTTCGACGTACGCGCGGGAGCGGGCGAGGGAAGTCAAGGCCTGCTGCAGTAGATCCTCCTCGTTGTGAACCGGCACAACGACGACGATCTGTCGAATACGAGCCGAACAGTTTTTCACGTGTGCATCCTTCGCGGTCGTCGATCGCGAGGCTGGGACATCGAAGCGTCCGGACCTGGGCTGTCCGGTGTATTCGGCGTCCGCGCATCCGACTCGACATAATCTGCCGCCGGTGGCTCGACGGAATGCTGATAGGTCCGATAGACCCGCCTGGGAGTGCCCGTTAGTGGCACAATCCAAACACGGGTCGGCGGCTCACGAGGAAAGGTGTGGCGGTGTTCTTTCAACGTGGAGTGGTGCGGAAGGTGGCGCTGGTGGCAGGCCCGGTGTTGATAGGGGTGCCGGTGGCGTTGCTGACTGCCGGAACGGCGCACGGCGCCGAGTTGTCCTGCGGTGGGCAGCCCCCGGTGGAAAATGTGCTCGTCGATGGGACGAGTGCGTGCGGCGTGCGGACCGACGCCACGAGCAACGCATTCGCTCATGCACTCGATGCAGTCGCGTTCGCGCGCGCCGAGGTCGGTGGCAGCGCGGTCGGTCTTGCCCAGGGCGGTGCCGTCGCCGCTGCCGAAACAGCGTCAGGCCAGGTCGGCGCACTCGCGTTCGGCCACAATGCGGTGTCGATCGTCTCGCCCGATCCCGGCGCAGTCGCGGTAGCTCTTTCGCTGGCCCCCGGCCAGACGTTCGTGGGGACTGCGTCGGAAGGCGTGCGGTGTGACGCAGGAGCAGGTCTCGCACTGAATCTCACCACCGGACAGAGTTGCCTGTCCGACGGCGCCACCACCTGGAGGTCTGGCGTCGTCTCACCTCGGTGAGTGCTTCTTACGATCACAAGTTTTTCTTCGACAACATATGAGGGGGATGGCAATGTCGACACAGTTCAGCACCAACGAAGAGGTATTTCTCCGGATCGGCAAGGACCTCTGGTGGGCCGTTCTGATACGCGGGATAGTGGCCATCGTCTTCGGAATCGTTGCTCTGGCCTGGCCGGATGTCACGGTGTGGGCTCTGGTAGTCATTTTCGGTGCCTACGCGATCGTCGACGGGGTCTCGGCCATCGTTCGGGCAGCTCGGGCGAGGAAGGTCGAATCGGGTTGGGTGTGGTGGATGCTCGGTGGATTCGTCTCGCTCGGTGCCGGAATTGTCGCGTTCGTATGGCCGAACATAACGGCACTCGCTGTCGTCTTCGTCATAGGAATCTGGGCGATTTTGGGGGGAATCCTGGAAATCGCAGGATCTCTGCGACTACGGCGACTCGACGGCGCAACGCATTGGGTAGGGCTCATGATCGCGGGTGTTCTCGAACTCCTCTTCGGTCTCATTCTGGTGTTCTTCCCTGGTAGCGGCATCCTCGGCATCGTTTGGCTGGTTGGTGTGTTTGCGTTGCTCTTCGGCATCGCATTCGTCGTTTCGGCATTTCAGTTGCGATCGATGGCAAAGAAAGCCGGAATGATCTGAAACGTTCGATTTCGATTCGCACAATGTCGGCCGGGTATGTGTTAATGGCTTTTGAACTGCACGCTCGGGGAAGACTAAGGATGGACCGAAAAGTTATGGCATTCGCATCTAGGGCATCGCGCCGATTGGCCGTCCGGCTGTCTCTGGCGACCGTGACGGCTGCAGTGGGTATGAGTGCGCTGATCGCGCCGGCTCAGGCCGCTCCTCTGTGGCCCGGCGGTCCCGAGGCGCCCACCCTCCCTTCGTTCCCGGGCTCGTCGGACCCGGCCGCGCCGGTGCTACCCCAGCCGCAGATCCCGCGCCTGGCACCTGCGAACTTTTCCGATCCGTCCATCAGTCCGTCCGGCGGTGAGGTAGTCGGTGTCGCGCAGCCGATTGCCATCCGCTTCAACGAGGCGATCGGCGATCGCGGTGCGGCCGAACGTGCAATTCACATCACGACCTCACCTGCAGTCGACGGCCACTTCTACTGGATCAACGACAGCCAGGTCCGGTGGCTGCCCAACGAGTTCTATCCGGCACACACTCAGGTCACCGTCGAAGCAGCAGGTTCGCGCACCGACTTCTCTACCGGAGACTCCGTCATCACCACCGCGGACGACGCGACCCACACCATGACGATCACGCGCAACGGTGAGGTCGTGAAGACGATGCCGACATCGATGGGCAAGGCTGGGCACGAGACGCCCAACGGCACCTACCTCGTCGGCGAGAAGTTCCGCGACATGTACATGGATTCGTCCACCTACGGCGTACCGGTCGATTCGCCCGAGGGGTACCGCACCTACGTCGAGTACGCGACGCGCATCTCCTACAGTGGCATCTTCGTCCATGCCGCTCCGTGGTCGGTCGACTCGCAGGGTTACGAGGATGTCAGCCACGGCTGCTTGAACGTCAGCACCGAGGATGGACGATGGTTCTTCGAGAACTCGCAGAAGGGTGATCCCGTCGTCGTCGTCAACAGTGGCGGTGGCACTTTGAGTGGCTCCGACGGCTTGGGTGACTGGAACCGCTAGTTCTTGGTTTCGATGTTCTTGTTAGTTCGAAAGTAGTTCACCTTTCATTCGTTGCGGGTGAGCAGAGTCCCCGTTTGTGAGTACAACGACCGAACGAGTGCTGCCCGCGGCAGGCCGGAGATCATTCTTCGGCCGGCCGTGGAGCGACTACGCACTGTTCCTGATCCTGTTGGGGCCCAATCTCGTTCTGCTGGTCGTGTTCACCTACCGACCTTTGCTCGAGAACTTCCAATTCTCTTTCTACGACTGGAACCTTTCTTCGCCGACGTCGAAGTTCATCGGCTTGGAGAACTATCGCGAATGGTTCTCCCGTGACGACACCTGGACCATCGTCGGTAACACCGTGGTGTTCACCATTGCGGCAGTGGTCGGCAGCCTGGTGCTCGGTCTGGCACTGGCGATGCTGCTCGATCGAGCGCTCCGTGGCCGCAACTTCGTTCGGTCCGCGATCTTCGCACCGTTCGTCATTTCCGGTGCTGCGATCGGAATTGCCTTCCAGTTCGTGTTCGACCCGAACTTCGGTCTGGTGCAGGACCTTCTGCACCGAGTGGGCCTGACTTCTCCGGACTTCTATCAGGACCCGCACTGGGCGTTGTTCATGGTGACGGTGACATATCTGTGGAAGAACCTCGGTTACGCCTTCGTCATCTACCTCGCTGCGCTGCAGGGCGTCCGCAAGGAACTCATGGAGGCGGCGGAGATCGACCGCGCCGGTAGGTGGACCACTTTCCGTAAAGTTCTTCTCCCACAACTGCGTCCGACGACCTTCTTTCTTTCGATCACAGTCCTGCTCAACTCGTTGCAGGTCTTCGACATCATCAACGTGATGACGCGCGGAGGGCCGCTCGGCAACGGCACGACGACGATGGTGTTCCAGGTCTACGAAGAGACTTTCCGCAACTTCCGCGCCGGATACGGCGCAACGGTGGCGACGATCATGTTTCTCGTCCTGTTGATCATCACCCTCCTGCAGGTTCGAATCATGGATCGAGACGATCAGCGATGACACTCACCGCGCCGCGCATCGCCACCGAGACGGTCTCGCCCGTCCGAGCCCCCGACGTGCAACGGAACCGGCACCTGTCCACTGTCTTCGGCTACATCGCAATGGTGTTGGTACTCATCATGATCGGGCTACCACTGTTCTGGATTCTCATCACCTCGTTCAAGGAGAGGGGCGAGATCTACGTCCAACCGGTGACGTGGTGGCCGGGTGTATTTCGTCCGCAGAACTACGCCGAGGCAGTGACCGAAGTGCCGTTCTTCACCTATCTGAAGAACTCTTTGATCATCACGGTCGCGACGTCGTCGATCAAATTCGTTCTCGGTGTGCTGAGCGCGTACGGACTGGTCTTCCTCAGATTCCCGGGCAAGAACTTCGTGTTCCTGGTCATCATCGCTGCGCTGATGGTGCCCAATCAGATCACGGTCATCTCGAACTATTCGCTGATCTCCGATCTGGGATGGCGCAACTCTTTTCAGGGAATCATTCTGCCGCTGGCAGGCGTGGCTTTCGGAACGTTCCTGATGCGTAATCACTTTCTGTCGCTTCCAGCCGAGATCATCGAGGCGGCACGAATGGACGGAGCGGGACCGATCAGGCTGCTGCTGCGTGTCGTTCTGCCACTGTCCGGACCGACCATGGTCGCTTTCGCCATCATCACGATCGTCACCGAGTGGAACGAATACCTGTGGCCGTTCCTGATGTCCGACGACTCCTCCGTCGCGCCGCTGCCGGTCGGATTGACACTGCTGCAGAACAGCGAGGGTTACACCAACTGGGGCGCGGTCATGGCTGCCACGATCCTCACCATCCTTCCCATTCTCATCGTCTTCCTAGCCCTCCAGCGCCACATGATCAAAGGCCTCACCTCCGGTGCGGTCAAAGGCTGATTCATCTTCATCGACAGGAGCACAACATCATGGCGAACCTCAATCGGCGCGGTTTTCTCACTCTCACTGGAACATTGGCCGCAGGTGTCGCGCTCGCAGCATGCAGCAGCCCGGGTACGAGCTCGTCGGGCGACGCAGCAACCGGTGACGCGAACACGATCAACTTCTGGTCCAACCATCCTGGAAAATCGCAGGACTTCGAGAAGGAACTCATCTCGCGCTTTCAAGCCGAGAACCCGGGCTTGACCGTCAACCTGATCGACGGTGGCAAGAACTACGAGGAGGTGTCGCAGAAGTTCAACGCGGCACTGTCCGGCAACGACGTGCCCGACGTCGTCGTACTGTCCGATGTCTGGTGGTTCAACTACGCGCTCACCGGCGCGATCGAACCGCTCGACAAGCATTTCTCTGCAGCAGGGGTCGACTCCGCCGACTACGTGGATTCGCTTCTCGCCGATTACAACTGGAACGGCAACCACTGGGCGCTGCCGTACGCGCGGTCGACCCCACTGTTCTACTACAACAAGGCCGTCTGGTCACAGGCAGGATTGCCCGATCGCGGACCCGCGACGTGGGCCGAATTCGACGAATGGGGCCCACGTATCCAAGCCGTCGTCGGCAACGGCAAGCTGGCCCACGGCTGGGGTAACGCGGTGGACTACCTCGGCTGGACGTACGAGGGGCCGATCTGGACGTTCGGTGGCAGCTACTCCGAGGGCTTCGATCTGAAGTTCGGCGACGAGAAGACCATTGCCGCAGGACAATTCCTCAAGGATTCGATTCACACCAAGAAGTACGCCGGGGTGTCCAACGATATCGCCAACGACTTCGGCGCAGGTATCATCGCCTCGACGATCGCCTCGACCGGTGACCTGTCCAGCATCGACCAGAACGCAACCTTCGAGTTCGGCACGGCCTTCCTGCCGTCGTCGGACGGGAAGCCGGGATGCCCGACGGGTGGAGCCGGACTCGCCATCCCGTCGAAGATCTCCGAGGAACGAAAGGTCAATGCGCTGAAGTTCATCGACTTCGTGACCAACGGCGCCAACACGGCGTACTTTTCACAGAACACCGGTTACATGCCGGTTCGCAAGTCGGCCCAACAGGATCCGAGTGAGATCGCGTTCCTCGAAGCCAATCCGAATGCGAGGACGGCCGTCGACCAGCTCGCGTTCACTCGCAGCCAGGACTACGCCCGCGTCTTCGTCCCCGGTGGTGACAAGATCATCGGTACCGGTCTCGAACAGATCGCGCTGCAGAATGCCGATGTAGCAACCACATTCGCGAGCGTTGCCGATCAGCTCCAGCAGATCATCGACCGCCAGATCACCCCGAATCTTCCCGCGTAATGGCAGCGGTCCAGTACTCCGGCGTCTCGCACCGATACCCTGGTGCGGAGTCGCTGGCAGTCGACAGCCTCGATCTCGATATCGCCGATGGTGAATTCATCGTGCTGGTCGGGCCGTCGGGATGCGGTAAGTCGACGTCGCTGCGGATGCTCGCCGGCCTCGAATCGGTGGAAAGCGGCCGAATCGACATCGGTGGGATCGACGTCACCGGGCTCGCACCACGGGCCAGGGACGTCGCCATGGTGTTTCAGAACTACGCGCTGTACCCCAACATGACCGTCGCCGACAATATGGGTTTTGCGCTGCGGAACGCGGGAATGAGCAAGGCAGACACCGCGGTGCGCGTCCATGAGGCTGCGAAGATGCTCGAACTCGAAGCGTTGCTCGACCGTAAGCCGGGCAAGTTGTCCGGTGGTCAACGTCAGCGAGTTGCCATGGGGCGGGCAATCGTTCGTCAACCCACGGTGTTCTGCATGGACGAACCACTGTCCAATCTCGACGCCAAGCTTCGCGTCAGCACCAGGGCGCAAATCGCGGGGCTGCAGAAGCGACTCGGTACGACGACGGTCTACGTCACTCACGACCAGGTCGAGGCCATGACGATGGGTGATCGAGTTGCGGTCCTGCTCGATGGGAAACTGCAGCAGATCGCTCCACCCAGGGAGCTGTACGACAATCCGGTGAACACCTTCGTGGCAGGGTTCATCGGTTCTCCTGGAATGAATCTCGTCGAGGCTGTCGTAGTCGAGGGTGCGGCGGTGATCGGGGATCTTCGCATTCCTCTTCCCCGTGGCGCTGTTCTCCGTGACACCGCGGGGCGAGTGGTGCTGGGAATTCGGCCGGAATCGTGGCGGCTCGTGGGCAAGCATGGAGGCGCGGTGGCGTCGACAGTCGAGCTGATCGAGGAACTCGGCGCCGAATCATACCTGTACGCAGCTCCCGAGCCCGGCGCGAACTGGAGCACCCAGTCCGGCCGGTTCGCTGTTCGGGTCGATCGGAAGCTGGACGTCCGTCTCGGCCAGACGGTGCGCCTCGTTCCGAACCTCGACGAGGTGTTTTTCTTCTGCGCTACTACCGGCTCGCGCCTGTAGACGCAGGTTGCCCGAGCTCTACGGGCAGCGAGGCCCAGCCGTGCAGGACTCGGGTTTCTCGCCGGACTCCCTCACCTGCCGATCGCAGGTGGGGGAATCTGTCGAAGAGCGTTTTCAGGCCGACTTCGGACTCGGCCTTCGCCAATGATGCACCGAGACAGTAGTGACGCCCACCGGAGAACGAAAGATGTTTGTTCGCGTTCGCGCGGGTGACGTCGAACCGATACGGGTCGTCGAAGACGTCCGGATCGCGATTGGCACCGGCCAACACGAGGACCACCAGCCCGCCCTTGGGTATTCCGATGCCCTCCACGACGACGTCGTGACGGGCGAGACGACCCGTGAGCTGGACCGGTGATTCCAGGCGCAACATTTCGTCGACGGCGTTGGGCCAGTGCGAGGGGTCGCGGGTCAGTACCTTGAGCTGGTCGGGGTGGTCGAGAAGTAGTCGGATTCCGCTGCCGAGCAGATTGACCGTCGTCTCGAATCCTGCTGCCAGTACCAGCCCGGCGGTCGAGCGGAGCTCTTCGTCGTTCAGCCCGACGCCGTCCTCGGTGGCCGCGATGAGCTGACTCATCAAGTCGTTGCCTGGGTTTTTGCGCAGCTCGGCGAGATGATCGCCCAGCCAGGCATCGAAACCTTCGAGCCCTTTCTCGACCTGGTTGAACTGTTTCCACGACAAGCCGATGTCCAGGCTCGGTGCAGCCATCTCACCGAACTCGAGGACCCGCGCCCGATCGCTGTCCGGCACGCCGAGAATACTGCTGATCACCGCGACAGGAAGCTGAGCGCAGTACTTGTCGACGATGTCTACTTCGACGCCGCCTGCCGTGAGGTCGTCGAGTAGTCGGTCCGCGGTCTCCTGCACCATCTCGCGCATCTTCGCCACCGCGCGCGGAGTGAAGACCGAGGAGACCAGCTTGCGGTAGCGCGTGTGCTCCGGAGGCTCGACGGAGAGAAGTGAAGGCGGCTTGAGCGGGTGCAGTGCACTCGAGCGCGTGTGCTTTTCGATGAAGCGCAGCGTCCTCGGGAGGTTGGCCCCGAGTTCGCTGACGCGGAAGTCGTCGGAGCGCAGGAGGTCGAACACGACGCGATGGCTGACCGAGATAGTCGAAATCCTGGTCTTCACCAACGGTCCCGACGCGCGAATGCGCTCGAACACCTCTCGCGGATTCTCCCGTGTAGCGGGATCTGCCACGAGCATGGCCTGCGGGTCGCCGGCTTGCGCTGCTTTCTTGGCGCCGTAGCGCACGACCCCATGTGCGGCGAGCCACCTGATTCGAGCTTTCATCTTTCTTGCTCCCCTCCTACGCGACCGCGTCCTACCAGATCTTGACGCGCTCTTCCGGGTCCAAGTACAACGCATCTCCAGGCTGTACATCGAAGGCTTGGTGAAAACTGTCGAGATTGCGCACGACGCCGTTGCAGCGAAATTCCGGTGGTGAGTGCGGGTCGACCGCGAGTCGGCGAAGAGCTTCTTCGTCGCGCGCCTTGGTCCGCCACACCTGCGACCAGCCGAAGAAGACCCGCTGTAGGCCGGTCAGGCCGTCGAGTTCGGGCGCTTTCTCCCCACCGAGCGCGATCTTGTACGCGGCTATGGCGATGGACAGCCCACCGAGATCGCCGATGTTCTCACCGATGGTGAATTCACCGTTGACGTGATGACCGGGTAGCGCCTTGGGCTCGAACTGGTTGTACTGCTCGATCAATGCGGCAGTGCGCTTGCCGAATTCGGTTCGGTCGTTGTCGGTCCACCAGTCGACCATGTTCCCGTCGCCGTCGTACTTGGCGCCCTGGTCGTCGAACCCGTGGCCGATTTCATGGCCGATGACGGCACCGATGCCGCCGTAGTTGGCCGCGTCGTCTGCCGCCGCATCGAAGAACGGTGGTTGCAGAATCGCTGCAGGAAAGACGATTTCGTTCATTCCGGGGTTGTAGTACGCGTTCACCGTCTGTGGGGTCATGAACCACTCGTCGCGGTCCACGGGCCCACCGAGTTTGTCGAGTTCGCGCTGATACTCCGCGACATGTCCGCGGCGGTAGTTTCCGACGAGGTCAGCTGCATCGATGGAAACGGCCGAGTAGTCCCGCCAGCGATCGGGGTAGCCGATTTTCGGGGTGAACTTCTCTAGCTTCTCCAGTGCTTTCGCCCGAGTCTGCGGGCTCATCCATTCGAGGTCGGAGATGTTGCGTCGGTACGCTTCCTGCAGATTCTTCACGAGAACCTGCATGCGTTCTTTGGCGTCGGCCGGAAAATGACGATCGACGTACAGCTTTCCGACGGATTCACCGAGCAGATCCTGCACGAGTGACACTCCACGCTTCCATCGCTCGCGGTTCTCCTCGGTGCCGCTGAGAGTCTTTCCGTAGAAAGCGAAGTTCTCCTCGACCAGAGCTGCGGACAGGAGATTCGCTCGACCGTGGATGATGCGCCAGGTCAACCATGCCTTCCAGTCTTCGATGTCTGCCGAGACCCACAGTGCGGCGAAGGTGGACACGAACGGCGGTTGGCGAACGACGATTTCAGCGAACTGCTCGGTGGTGCCACCGAGGCCGGAAATCCATGCGGTCCAATCGAATCCGGAGTCGTTTCGAACGAGGGTGTCGAAGTCGACGAGGTTGTAGCTCTTCTCGGCGTCACGACGCGCGACGACGTCCCAGTGTCCTGCGGCGAGCTTCTTCTCGAGATCGAAGACGCGCTGGGCGTCGTAGTCGACCCCGGCGAGAGCGAACATCTTCGAGATGTGCGCCACGTACGCGCTGCGAATCTCGGCGTAGTTGTCCTCGCGGTAGTACGACTCGTCCGGCAGGCCGATCCCCGACTGGGAGAAGTGCACGAGGTAGCGCGAGGAGTCCTTGGCGTCGGTGTCGACGTAGTGGCCGATGGCCCCGCCGATGCCGGTCCGTTGTAGACCGCCGAGCACGCCGGCCAGTGTCACGAGGTCGGTCGCGTCGGCGACGGCAGCGAGTTCGTCGGAGATCGGGGTGAGTCCGGCTACTTCGACGGCATCGGCATCGAGGAAGCTCGAGTAGAGGTCACCGATCTTTTGTGCGTCGGTGCCTACGGGGGAATTCGAGGCCGCGGACTCCTGAATGATCGCCCGCACGTCTTCTTCGGCCCTGTCGTAAAGAGTTCTGAATGCGCCGTCGACCGCACGGTCGGCCGGGATGGCGTAGTCGTCGAGCCACTTGCCGTTGACATGCACGAACAGGTCGTCCTGCGGGCGCGTGTCAGGGTCTGCGTAGCTGAGGTCGATTCCGGAATTAACAACAGCAGTCATGTGATCCATCTTTACACTCTTACGAGCGATCGGCTGATACTCGAGAACCTGCTCATGGTGTCCGATGCGTTCCGGCATCTGCGAGACCGAAGACGACGTGTGCGAAAGCCCGTCGAGACCAGCGGGAATGGGTACGATATCGAAAACTACCGCGAAGTCTGATCGCGGAACGTACTTGTATTCGTCAAGTGCCGGGGGATTATGAGGTGGGCAACGGCGTGGAAGGCACAGCACCGTGACATTTCTGCGCAGATGGTGGGCTCAGCCATGCAATTACATGCGGATGAAAAAGTATTTCGAGGCGCGAGGTGTCTTGAAGGCATACCGCATCGGAGTCGGTTTCAACTGCATCTTCTTCGGGCTCGCTGGGCTCACAAGTTTTCTGACGGCGTCTCCGCCGAGTTCGACGGTAGGCAGGATCGTCCTCGTCTCTGCTGCCATCTCGTCGTTCGCGGTCGGTGCGCTGTGGATGCGCGGCCCGTGGCCCAGCGAGCGGGCAAGCACGCTGTTCGTCATCTACGCCGATCTCGGCACTACCGTGGCCCTGCTGTCCTACGGGTCGATTCAGATGTCGTTCCCGGTATGTGTGCTTCTCGCCGCGACAGGGTTGTACGTACAGGTATTTCACAGCCCGAAGCTGCTCCTGGCGCACCTGCTCTGGTCTGCAGTAACGGTGGCAGGGATGTTCGTACTCATCCTGGCGTCACCGAATCTCGATCACGGCCTTGCATGGTCGCACCTGATCATGCTGCTGCCCGTCATGTTCACCACTCCCGTATTTCTCCAGTCGATACTGCTGAACCTGCGGGTCGACGCAGATGACGCAATGCTCGACCCGTTGACCGGCCTGCACAACAGACGAGGGCTCGACGAGGCGATACCGTTTTTTCTCCGAGGTCGGAGTGAGGTCTCGGTCTTGGTCATCGACGTCGACCGATTCAAATCGATCAACGATCGCTTCGGACACGAAGGTGGAGACCTGGCGCTCACCCTGATCGCGCGCAGACTCCGCATCGACGAAGTGCTCGTTGCGAGGACCGGCGGCGAGGAGTTCGCGGTGGTGACGACGGTGTCCGCCGAACAAGCAATCTCGGTCGCCGAATGGGTGCGCACTCGCTTGCACTCGAGGCAGGACATCTGCCCACTGACGGTCAGCGTCGGCGTCGCACACTCTGCTTCCGTCGACGGCGATGGAGTGTGCACCGTGACGGATCTGCTTCGGCAAGCGGACGGGGCAATGTACGAGGCCAAACGCCTCGGAGGCAACCAAGTCGTCGTCGCTGATCCGGTTGCTGCGTATCCACCGGTGCGCGCGAGCCGCACGGGTGACTAGACGCCCAGGTTGACGGCGCCGATGTATCCATCGCCGTTCTTTGCCGTGGTGACGACGCCACTGACGTCGTAGATCGAATCGCTCGAATTCTGCACATTGTTCTGCCAGCCGGCATGGTCGGAGTACGGCGTGCCCGCGTAGATCTCGGCTTTGGTGGCGTCGTCGAAAAACAACTGCGTAGTGAGGACGGTGGACTTGTCGACGTGCACCTTGACGTGGATGTGTGTCGTGCGACCTACGTACCATCCTGGGAAGATCGTGGTGAATTTGGCGATTCCATCGGCGTCGGTGGTCTGAGCGCCGCGTAGATAGGTGCTGTCGTCGGTGGTAGCGGACTCGGAGTCGCCGACGCTGTACGAACCATCCGACGTCGCACCCGAGGCGCCCATCCCGCCCGCCGGTGGAGGTCCGCCCATACCGCCGCCCTCAGGGGGTCGCCTCATATCGGCTTCCGGGGGTGCATCGCTGCCGCCGATGTCAGCCGCCGTCGAGCCGGATTCGAAGCCGGAGTAGACGCCGCCGGCATCGCAATGCCAGATTTCCACAACGGCGTTCGCGACGACGTTCGCAGTGCCGGCCGCCGAGCAATTGTCGAGATCCTGCACCCGGAGCGCCAGTTCGAAGGTTGTGCCTGGACGGTCCTCACGAATGTCGCTGCGGATGGAATCGACGTCGAACCAGTACGGCCCCTGGGTTTCCTCGGTGGTCATGGGGCATGACGGTGACTGGTTCAGCAACGCCAGAATGGGATCGGCGGTGTTGGTGGATTGTGCTCCGGCGCTCGTCGTGGCGCTCGCGGCCGTCGTATCGGGGTTGGCGGTACACGCGGCGACGAGTCCGGCGAGGCTCACTCCGCCGCCGAGTGCCAATGCGCGACGACGGCTGACGCGGGCGCGGCTGCGTTCGATGTCCTTGTTCATGGACACTATCCTGGGGTGCGGATCTCCAGGAACCCTGAGTCCTCGCTGGGAATCGGCTGGAAGTGATCAGTTGGGTTCGTTGGGGATGGTGACGTCGAACCTGTCCTCGATGTTCTGCTGCCACTTGTCTGCGCATCGCTGCTGCTCACGCTGGTTGTTGCCCGCATGGCTGATGCAGTCGGCGAAGTCTTTGCCTCCGCTGCGGTTGAACAGTCCGATACCGACGACGAGCAGCACGATCGAAAGCGCAACGGCGACCAGACCCAGAATTATCGAGACGAGGGAGATGGCCCCGTTGGTTGCGGTGCCCTTTCTGGATTTCGAACGACCGATGAATCCGATAACCACAGCCAGCAATCCGAAGATGATGCCACCTAGGATCGTCCAGCAGAGCACGATGCCGAGGATCGCGAGCACGACCGCCACGATGCCGGCGGTATTCTGCGGCGGCGGAGGCGAAGGCTGTGGGTAGCCGCCTTGTGGTGGATAGCCGCCCTGTGGTGGGTAATTGCCTGGTGGATAGCCGCCCTGTGGTGGGTAATTACCCTGTGGTGGGTAATTACTCGGTGGGTAGTTACCTGGTGGGGGATAGCCACCCGGGGGCGGATCCTGGGGTGGGGGTGGGTTCTCGGGTGGCGGTTGGTCTGACACGGCGGAGACCTCCGATGCGTACGAGCGTGAGTGCTGGAGAGTCTAAGCGCCTTGCCTGGCCAGGCATTCGACTATTCGGATGCCGTAATCAACCTGTCATCGACGGTGTTGCTCATCCACCCAGGCGTTTGTGCATCTCCCACACCAGTATCTCGGCAGGTGCGGTTGCCTCGATCCGTTGTCCACCAGAGGAACTCAGCCGTACGGCGTCTCCCTCGTACAATTCGCCGACGCCTTCCATCTGGACTGTCCCGGCGACGACGAAAACATGAAGAAACGGCGCGTCGGGGATCGTGATCGGCCGTCCGGGCTGTAACCGTGCTGCGTGCATGGCAGCCGACTTCTGGGATATGCCGATCGCGGACTGCCCGTGATGCGTCTTCATGCCGGATGCCACGGGAATCAGTCCGCCGCGCAGTAATTCGTCGTCGATCTCGAGTTGTTCGTATCCGGGTGTGATGCCAGGGGTGTCCGGCATAACCCACATCTGAACGAATCGAACGGGCTCGTGGTGCTGTTCGCCCGTAAGCCGCCAGGAGTCGTTCTTTTCCGAATGCATGATCCCTTTGCCTGCGCTCATTCGTTGTGCGAGGCCGGGATAGATGACTCCGGAGTGGCCGATCGAATCCTGATGTACGAGCGAACCTTGCACCACCCACGTCACGATTTCCATGTCGCGATGTGGGTGGGTTTCGAATCCTTCTCCAGCAGAGACGGTGTCGTCGTTGTTGACGAGCAGTAATCCGTGATGGGTATTGTCCGGGTCGTAGTGCTGCCCGAAGGAGAAGGAATGCTTCGAATTCAGCCACGCCACACGGGTTTTCGCGCGATCACCGGCGCGATGGACGTCGATGTGGGGAATGGGGGCGAAGCTTGCAGGATGTGGAGCGGACATGGGCCCACTCTACGAGTCGAACGATCGATAGTCGCCAGGCTCGGATAACTTTCGCGCGACGAAAGAAAAACGATCCAGTGCATCAGGTGTGTGAGATCAGGGGGATCGGGTAGCCGTATTCGAAAGATTCGACCGCTCTGCGCTCGGCTCAGCTCGCGCATATCGGCGGATCCATCGTTAGAGTGTGAAAGTAGACCGAGCGAATGCGGAGGCCAGTGAACTCATCTATGACCGATTCGACGCACATCAGCACGGAAGAGTTGGAAACTGCACTTCGGGCGTGGCTTCCGCAGCAACGCTGGTTCGCCGCGAAGGGTTCTCGGATCGTCTCCCTCGTCGTCATCTCGCGGGTTCCTCTGGGTTCGCGTCCAGGGGTGGAGGCAGAGCACGTCCTGGTCGACGTCGGACTGGATGCGCACGTGACCGAAGGGGGCCGCGTCCAGCGCTACCAGGTACCGCTCGGCTTTCGCCGCACTGTGGTCGAGAGCGCTGTACTGGAGTATCTGGCCCCCTGGCAGTTGCCGGTGCGCGAGGGTGAATTCGTGTACGACGGTTTGCGTGATCCGGAGATCATTGAGCTGTATTCCGACGCGTTGTCGGCGGCCCAGCCGATCGGCTCCCTGGAGTTCCGAAACGTGCCGGGTGACTCGGTCGAGACCGGGATGCTCGGTCGGGTGTTGGGCGCGGAACAGTCGAATACTTCGGTGGTGCTAGGTGAAGTGCTGCTGCTCAAGCTGTTTCGGCAGATCTCCCCGGGTATCAATCCGGACATCGAACTTCATCGCGCGTTGGCGGCCACGGGATGCCGATTCGTCGCTCCGCTGCGGGCCTGGATCGAGACCGAGGCGGATGGTGAACTCTCGATGCTCGGTATGGCGCAGGACTTCGTGGCCGACGCTGCAGAGGGCTGGACCACCGCTTTGGCAAGTGTCCGCGACCTGCTGGCGAGCGACCGACAGCCAGCTGAGCTGGATTCCGATTTCTCCGGCGAGGCATACGACCTGGGTGCTGCAGTCGCCCACGTGCATGCGGATCTGGCGAGGGAGTTGGGTACGGCCGAGCGCGCGGGCTCGTCGACGGCCGTCGAGGAGATCCTCGCGCGAGTCGAAGCTGCGGCGGAAGTGATTCCGGGGCTGGCCGATCATCTTCCAGCTGCTCGTGAGCTCATCGCGGGCGCCGAGGCAGCGGGCACGGTGACAGTGCAGCGTATCCACGGCGACCTGCATCTCGGCCAAGTCCTACGCACCTCGGCCGGTTGGTTGCTCATCGACTTCGAGGGTGAGCCGGCAAAGCCACTGGAGGAGCGTAGACAGCGAGACAGTGCGCTTCGCGATGTCGCCGGAATGTTGAGATCGTTCGACTATGCGGCTCATCATCTGTTGCTGGACGATCCCGACGTGACCGAGGCAACCTATGCGAGGGCCTCGGAGTGGGCGAGAAGAAACTCGGCATCGTTCTGCGACGGGTATGCGTCGGTCACCGGGTCCGACCCGCGAGAAGAATCAGCGTTGCTCAGCGCATACGAGCTGGACAAAGCCGTCTACGAGGCTGTGTACGAAGCCCGTAATCGGCCCGCCTGGCTGGAACTGCCGATGCGTGCGATCAGACGCTATGCCCCGGCTCGTGCTGGTTCTTGACCGCTTTCTTCTCGACCGCTATCGAATCGAGTCCGACAAATCAGCCTCGATCGCGTGGTCTGCGACTTTGCCAACCTCGACCTCGACCACTCGGTCCGTCGTCTCGATTCGCTTGTCGTGTGCGTCTTCGCCCGCCCCGCACACTATGCACCGAGCGTCCCTCGGGCGCTCCCGTTCGTAATGGTGGCTGTATCTCCCGAAGCTCTGCGCCATCGTGTCGACCCGATTCTGTCCATGTTCGCGTCGACCACACGGCGACTGTGGTCGACAGTGCCGGATCCGGACACTCGGGTCAAACGGGCGCGTGAGGTTCCCTCCACCACCTATCTGTAGTGGATTTCGAGGTCGCCGGCCCGCGTCAGCGAGTGAGCACTCCGAGATCCAAGGGCAACTGAATGCCGGTGACGTGCCGAGCCTCGTCGGAGGCGAGCCATGCAACGGCGGCCGCGATGTCCTCTGGCTCGCTGATCGGGTCGGGCAACGAACCCATGAAAATTGGTCCGAGTGAGGGGTACTTCTCGATCAGCGCCATCATGTCGCCGGGTTGCATTCCGGTCGCGACGCCGTGCGGATGAATCGTGTTGACACGGATATTGAACTGTCCGAGCTCGTTGGCCATCGTCCGACACAACCCGACGACGCCGTGCTTGCTCGCTGTGTAATGCGCCAGAAACGGCAGGCCCTTCAGCCCTGCCACCGAACTGGTCATGACGATCGATCCGCCTGTGCCCTGATCGAGCAAGATCGGAATCGCAGCCTTCGCCGTGAAGAAGGTGCCGGTGAGATTGACGTCGATCGTCTCTTTCCACTGCTGGGGGGTGATTTCCCACGACATCCCCGCTGCGCAGATTCCGGCATTGGCGATGACGACATCGAGCCTGCCGAGCTGGGCGACCCCGTCGTTCAAAGCGGCCGACAAGGCCGCGAAGTCTCGGGTGTCGGCCTGGGCGGCGACGATCCGGCGATCGAGCGCTTCGACCGCAGCGACCGTTTCCTGCAGGTTCTCCGCGGTGGACCCGTCGTAGAATGTCGACTCGAACTCACCACAGATGTCGACCGCAATAATGTCGGCGCCTTCCGAAGCGAGCCTTATCGCTTCGGCCCTTCCTTGGCCGCGGGCAGCGCCGGTGATGAAGGCAACCTTTCCCTCGAAGCGTCGTGGTTGATGTTCGGTCGATGTGATCATGGCTTCGGACAGTACAACTTCTGGTACTCGCTACGGGGTGGATTCGACCGACGCCGAGTGAGCCCAGTACGGTAAGGGTCAACACGGGAGGTAGGGCAGTTATGGAAAGTATCGGTGCGTTCATAGGAATCGTCGTTGTCGTTCTGACGATCGTTCTCGTGGTCTTCGGTTGTGTCATGTTGTTCGTGGCATCGATCAAGCCTGACCTGATGAACTTCGATCTCGAACGTCGCTCGCGCAACAAGAAGAAGAGCGGTACCGCGTCCTAGCCGGATAGTGCGGGTGACTTGGCTCATAGTTGGGCCTTGAATCTCGTGCACCCGCTGTTGGACCGGAAGGACTGTATTCGGTCCAGGACGCCGAAAACTGGAGACGATGACGTGAGCAGCACGCTGGACACGCAGCCGAGAACATGTGCCACAGAGATCAAGGCACGTTTCATGGGTGAGTCGGCACCGGCACAATTCGTCAGATTCGTCTTCGTGGGTGCGTCCAGCAACGTCGTCTACATCGGACTGTTCCTCGGATTGGCCTTTCTGGGTACCTTCGTCGCAAATATTGCCGGAATCGCGGCGAGCACAGTTCTTGCCAATGAACTCCATCGGCGGCATACCTTTCATGCGACGCAGCGTGTCGGATGGTTGCAGACTCAGTGGGAGGCGGGTGGGCTCGCCCTCGCCGGTCTGGCTCTCGGCACCGCAGCCCTCGCCGTCGTCCATATTGTTTTTCCCGGCTCGTCGTGGATCGTGCAGGTCGTCGCCGTCATCGCGGTGAGCGCCGCCACCGGGGCGCTCCGCTTCATCGCGCTTCGCGGATGGGTTTTCTGACCGCCTGGTGAGTCCGCCCAGCGTCGATAAAACATACACACGGCCCGTGCAGGGATAGGCTGACCTCGCTCGATCGAGCGAGGAGGTCGCGATGGGTACATGGTTCACCGAGACGGTCGTGGACAACGGACGCCTCCCCTTGTTCTTTCTACTCGTATCGTTCCTACTGGCATTTCTTTTCATTCGGTTCAGCGTTCGGATGATCAGGGCCGAGGTGTCCTGGTGGCCCGGCAACGTCACCCCAGGTGGCATGCACATTCACCATGTGATGTTCGGACTGGTCATGGTCCTTGTCTCCGGGTTCGCGCTGGTCGCCATCGCGAACTACGAGACCCCCGTTGCCAACTGCATTCTCGCGAGCGTTTTCGGTATCGGAAGTGCGTTGATGCTCGACGAGTTCGCACTGATACTGCATCTTCGCGACGTCTACTGGGCGGAGGAAGGTCGGTCCTCCATCGATGCGGTCTTCGTGGCCGTCGCGATCTCCGGCCTCTATCTTCTCGGCGTTCACCCCATCGGATTCACCGGAGACTTCGACGTCTATCAGCAGGATCGATCACTGATCACGCTTGCGCTGGTCCTCTTCGGGTTGGCACTTCAGCTTGGGCTCGCGGCAATCACCCTGCTCAAGGGCAAGCTGTGGACGGGATTGGTCGGCCTGTTCTTCACCCCGCTCCTCATTATCGGTGCCATCCGGCTCGGCCGACCGTTGTCGCCGTGGGATCGGTGGCGATACGCCGACAAGCCAGGTAAACGAGCGAAAGCCTTCACCCGCGAGAAGCGGTTCCGTGAACCGGTCATCCGGGCAAAAATCTTTGTTCAGGAGGCACTCTCGGGTCGCTTCGGTGTACCGATCGAGATGGCCACACCGACTGCCGCGGTTACTGTGTCGGATCAGCCAGTGCCGGTGGCCAAGGTTCCCAATCGACTCCTGACGGCAATACGGTGGAACCACACTCGGCGACGCTTGCGGAGGACACCGACTTGGCGGCTACCGATGATCCTGGTGTCGTTGTCGATCGTGTTGGCGGCGCTCCTCGTGGACCTGGACGGCGAACTCGGCGACACCGATTCTGCGGTCGGCATCGAATCGACATTCGATATCGGAGCCACTGCCACGTTGCTCGCCGTCATCGCCGGCGGCATGATCACGCTCACCGGCCTGGTGTTCACCGCCATCACCCTGGCCATGCAGTTCGGTGCCTCGCAGATTTCGGTACGTGTGGTGCCGATGCTGCAACAGGAAGCCATCATGAGATGGTCGATCGGGATGTTCCTGTCCACGTTCGTCGTCGCTGTCATCATCGCCTCGGATCTGGCGTTGTCCGGCGAGTCGACAGCACCCGTGCTGTCGACGTCCATTGCAATCCTGTTGGCATTCGTGAGTGCGTTTCTCTTCATCGCGCTGGTAGCGCGCGTGGGAATGGTGCTCAATTCCTCGCGGTTGCTGCGCTGGATCGCGGCACAGAGTCGCTCGTCCATCGTGCGAACCTATCCGGGATTCACGGAAGAGATGGAGCAAGGGCGGAGGGAAGTCGTCTCCGCTGCTCCGGTTCTGACGACACCGCCCCTCACTGCGTCGAGAGATCCGCACAAGGTCGAGCTGCTGGGTAGCTCGACCACGGTTCGACTCCGGCAACTCTCTCCCGACGGCCGAATTCTGTTGGCAGTCAATCTCGCCGGTATCGAGCGACTTGCCGCGGTATGGGGAGTCACTATCGAGGTGCTGCCCTATGTCGGCGAGTTCGTCGCGCAGGACGCTGCGCTGTTCGAGGTGAACGGGCCGCAGTTGCGGGTGCGCCCACACCAGTTGATGGCGTGCCTGGTGTTCGGCGATACCCATAGTCCGACGGTCAGTCCGGCTGCCGGGCTGCAGGCAATCGTCGACATCGCACTCAAAGCGCTCTCACCCGCGATCAACGACCCCGGCAGGGCTGTGCAGGCCATCGACCATCTCGAAGACCTACTCTTGACGTTGGCGCCGAGAGTTCGCCTGGAAGCTTCGGACTCGGTGTCGACACGGATACGTGGAACAACTCGGACCTGGGCTGATTACGTGGCTATCTCGACCGACGAGATCCGGCACTTCAGCACCAACTCCACTCAAGTGCAGCGTCGACTCCGCTCGTTGTTGGACACCCTGCTCGGTTACTGTCCAATCGAGCAACATGCCCCCTTGGTGGCACGTGTGCACGCCCTGGATGCTCAGATCGCGCGTGAGTGGACCGGTGAACTCGATATCGCGCTGGCATCCGTCGCCGATCCTCAGGGGCTCGGTTCCGAAAATGGTTCGGCAGGACGGACACATCCGCTGGTTCTGGGTGTGCCGACCGTCGAAACGGACAAATCCGCAGCGGGAGAAGAGCCCGGAAACTAGGTTATGCAAAACTTGCGTCCGTGATGACGGCGCTGTTTTCGTGCAAGACCGAGGGTCTCGTCCGACGGGATCGCGCCGAATCGGCAGTCCGAAAGTGTGTCCAGCAAAAGGAGAGTCCCTCGAATGAGTAGCCGCTTCCATCAACGCCCCCCGGAACCGTCGACGTTCCTACCGGAAGCCGGACTTGCGCGATGACGGATATCGATGCACCGCAGTGGTTCTCGGATGCAGTGGCGATCAAGCCGGTCGAGAGCGACATCGAGGTGCTCGGCGCCTCGATTCACGTCCGCTCGTGGGGTGAGGAAGATCTGCCCGGCGTCGTTCTCGTCCACGGTGGTGCTGCGCACTCGGGATGGTGGGATCACGTCGCACCGTTTCTTGCCCGCGGCCATCGCGTCGTTGCGCTCGATCTGTCCGGCCACGGAGACTCGGCATGGCGGGAAGATTACAAAGTCGAGTACTGGTCTGCCGAAGTTCTTGCGGTGGCGGAAGCGTCGAACTTCATCCACCCCCCGGTGTTGATCGGGCACAGTATGGGCGGTTGGGTCTGCATGGACGCCGCGAAGGGCGACGCCAGAATTGCGGGCGTAGCAGTGATCGACACCCCGCTCAGATCTCCCTCGCCCGAGCAGACCGCAGCGCGCGACAAACGAGCGTTCGGACCGCTGAAGGTCTACGCCGCTTTGGACGAAGCGTTGGTGCGGTTCCGCACCGTTCCGGACCAAGCAGACTCGTTGCCGTACGTGATGGACCACGTTGCCCGCGGGTCGGTGCGAGAGGTCGACGGCGGATGGTCGTGGAAGTTCGATCCGAGCATGTTCGGCAGCGCCCGCCCGTCACCGGAGCTGCTTCGATCGGTTCGTTGCCGGGCTGCGCTGTTCCGCGCAGAACGCGGCATGGTCACCCAGGACGTAGCGTCGGACATGTATGAAATGTTCGGCAGATCGGCTCCGGTGATCGAGATCCCGCTGGCCGGACATCACGTCATGCTGGATCAGCCGTTGCCGTTGGTGTCGGGCCTGCTCACCTTGCTTGCAGATTGGGACCACTCCAGGGCACAGGTGGCCGGCGCCCAGCACATGTGAGGGCGCCCAAGTGTGGTGAGCGGTGTTTGCAACATCTAACAGAGTCTCGTGTGGACGTCCTCGCCGGTAGGGAAACCGACCTACCCTTGCGTAGGTATTTTTCACTAGAGGAGGCATGTCCATGGCGAGGGATCTGACACAGCTGGAGCTGCTACACGAGCTGGTTCCTGTTGCGGAAGACAACGTGAACCGCCACATGTCGATGGCGAAGGAGTGGCACCCGCACGATTACGTGCCGTGGGACGAAGGCCGCAACTTCGCCGCACTCGGTGGGGTGGACTACGAACCGGAACAGAGCACACTCTCCGAAGTAGCGCGAGCAGCGATGATCACCAACCTGCTCACCGAAGACAATCTGCCCTCGTACCACCGCGAGATCGCCGAAAACTTTTCGCAGGACGGCGCCTGGGGCACCTGGGTGGGACGGTGGACCGCCGAGGAGAACCGGCACGGCATCGTCATGCGCGACTACCTGGTGGTCACCCGCGGTGTCGATCCGGTCGCGCTCGAACAGGCCCGGATGATTCACATGACCAACGGTTTCGCCTCACCGGCGGGCGCACAGACCGGACTGTTGCATTCGGTCTCGTACGTCACCTTCCAGGAACTCGCCACGCGCGTCTCGCATCGCAACACCGGCAAGGTGTGCGACGACCCGATCGCCGACCGGATGCTCCAGCGCATCGCCGCGGACGAGAACCTGCACATGATGTTCTACCGCAACGTCACCGCTGCCGCCCTCGACATCGCACCGGATCAGACGTTGGAAGCGATCTCGCATATCGTGATGAACTTCCAGATGCCCGGTGCCGGGATGCCGAACTTCCGCCGCAACGGTGTGTTGATGGCCAAGCACGGTATCTACGATCTGCGTCAGCACCTCGAGGACGTGGTGTGGCCGGTGCTGCGGAAGTGGCAGATCTTCGAACGTGAGGACTTCACCGGCGTCGGGGAATCCAAGCGTGAAGAGCTGGCCGTGTTCCTCGAAGACCTCGAGCGTCAGGCCACCAAGTTCGAGGAAATGCGTGATCGTTCCCTCGCACGCGAAGCCGCCAAAGCAGAGCGGAAGGCGTCCTAGGTCAACCCATCGAGGACTAGGGGCGGGACAGGGGGCGGCGGCGTAGCCGCCATAATGAACGGTGACCGAATTCTGGGACCGCGTCAGCGCGGTCAGTCCAACTCCGCCGGCGTGGATCGTGCAGATCGCAGCGCTCGTAGCCGTTCTCATCGTCCTTGTTCCGCTGACATGGCGCATTGCCCGCAACGTCGTGACGATCTTTCACGAATTCGCTCATCTACTCGTGGCCTTCGCGACGGGCCGCAGGTTGATGGGTGTGCGATTGCATTCCGATACCTCGGGTGTAGCCATTTCTTCAGGCAAACCGACCGGCCTCGGGGTGATCGCGATGACGTTCGCTGGTTATGTCGGTCCGTCGCTGATCGGGCTCGGTGCTGCCTGGGTTCTCGGTACACAGCATGCGATCGCCGTGCTGTGGATCGGAGTCATCGCAATTGCACTGATGCTCATCATGATTCGCAACGTGTTCGGGTTCATCTCGCTCGTAGTGTTCGGGGCACTGCTGTTCACGGTGTCGTGGTGGGGGACCGGTGAACAGCAAGTGGCCGCGGCGTACTTCATCACGCTGTTCCTGCTCGTCGCAGGCCCTCGGCCGGTACTCGAACTACAACGCTCACGTAGCAGAGGACGGGCACGAGACTCCGACGCCGATCAACTGGCCCGACTGACGTTTCTGCCCGGAATAGTCTGGGTCGGACTGTTTCTCGTCGTGACAGTCGGATGTCTCGTGCTCGGCGGCTGGTGGATCCTGCGCCCTGTCTAGGTCGCAGGTCTATCACTCAATCGTGGTGAGGTGAGCGATTTCCAGTTTCGCGGTCGACATCCAGGACGACATCAGGTGAGTCGGGGTGATACAGGATGGGACCAGTTTCTCCTTTGCGCAGAGCCCCCGCGCGCAGGGAAAGAAAGCCTCCTCCGAGCAGCACGATCGTCGCAGCTCCGGCTATCCACGCCCACCCGCTGAAACCACCGCCCAACGCGGTGAGAAGCAAACCTGCCGCAACGACACCGGACATCAGCATGATGACTCCGATTCGGTTCTCAGCAGTCTTGATCCAGCGAGCTCCGTGGTCCTTCTTGTCTTCTGCCATGACTTCCGTCCTTTCCGCAGTCCGTGACGGCTCCGAAAAGCGTCGGACTTGTGGTGGGGTTACCCGCTCGAGCGAGGTTCACACCCTTGTACACAACCGGAGTTTCGCGAAAAGGATTTTCAGAGCTTCCGCTGTTCAGCTAGGTAAGCTGAGTCAATGGATCGACCCGCAGTAATTCTCGCCAACGACGACGCTGTCTACGACTTCTACCTCGATCATCAGCAGAACCGGCAGGTGGCCAGGATCGCGTACGCCACGCTGGCCCGACGGTTCAAGCCGCGGGTCAGTTACCCCGCCGGTGCGCGTGAAGAGATTCGTAGGCTCGTCTACGACAACACACGGTTCATCATCGCCGTCAATCATCTCACCGAGAGCGACCCGTACACCCTTGCCGCCGCCGCGTGGGCCAGTCCGCTGCGACCCGGGATCGGGCGCACTCGTGTTCTCGCGAAGGACGAGCTCTTTCAAGAATCGAAGCAGCGCAAGCGAATCGACATGATGGGCGGCATCCCGGTGTTCCGTGGAAAGAACCACGGACTTCGCGCGGTCAGCGCAGCAGGCAGCCGCATGATGGACGTCAGCGCCGAACGAATGCGACGCGGCGACGACCTTGCCGTGTTCCCCGAAGGCACCTGCAACCTCGAAGACGCCACCAAGGTTCAACACGTCGGCAGCGGGATCGGCCACATCGCGGCACGTGCCCGCAAGCTCGGCGTCGAACCGGTCCTGATCTGCATCGGCCTCAGTTACGGACCCGGCTCGTCGAAGCTCAAATCTGCGAGCGTCTACATCGACGAGCCGATCACCGAACTGCCGACCAAGCCGATCGAGATCGCGCGCGTCGTCGCTGCCGGATTGCAGAAAGCCGTCGACGGAGCGGTCGCAGCGTACTGAGCAGCTGCTCGATAGAACAGTCCTGAGATTCTCGACCATAGGAGATGCACGTGAGCGATCAGATCAAGACAGCCGTCGTAACGGGAAGTGCCCGCGGAATCGGCGCCGCAGTAGCCAAGCGTCTGGCCAAGGACGGCTTCGGAGTCGCAGTTGTCGACCTCGACGAGGCTGCCTGTGCCGACACCGTCGGTGCCATCCAGGCCGCCGGTGGTCAGGCCGTCGCAATCGGTGCCAACGTGGCAGAGGAAGAGTCGGTGAAGACGGCCGTCGACCGGATTGCCAACGAATTCGGTGCGCCGACCGTGCTCATCAACAATGCCGGTATCACCCGGGACAATCTTCTGTTCAAGATGACAGTCGAAGATTGGGACTCCGTACTCGGGGTGCACCTACGCGGATCCTTCCTGATGACGCGCGCGATCCAGAAGCACATGATCGACGCCAAGTGGGGGCGCATCGTCAACCTGTCGAGCACCTCGGCGCTCGGCAACCGTGGCCAGGCGAACTACTCGGCGGCCAAGGCAGGCATGCAGGGCTTCACCAAGACGCTGGCCATCGAGCTCGGTAAATTCGGCGTCACCGCCAACGCCATCGCCCCCGGGTTCATCGAAACCGAAATGACCGCCGCGACAGCCGCACGCGTCGGCGTCCCATTCGAGGACTTCAAAGCCGCTGCAGCATCACAGATTCCGGTCAACCGCGTCGGAAATCCCGACGATATCGCGCACCTCGCATCCTTCTTCGTCAGTGAAGGTGCAGGCTTCATCTCCGGTCAGATCGTCTATGCCGCAGGTGGTCCGAAAGACTGAGATCGGTCGGGGATCTACCCCCGGACAAATGGAATGGGCCACCGCAGTGTGCTGCGGTGGCCCATTCTCGTCGAAACTGGTTCAGTAAGTGTAGAAACCCTTACCACTCTTGCGTCCGAGCATTCCGGCGTCCACCATGCGCTGCAACAGCGGCGGCGGCGCATAGTGCGGTTCACGGAACTCTGCATACAGCGACTCCGCGACGGCGAGTGTGACATCGAGACCGACGGTATCGGCCAGACGCAACGGACCCATGGGGTGCGCGCATCCGTTGACCATGCCTTCGTCGATGTCCTCGGCACTCGCGAAACCGGATTCGAGCATCCGAACAGCGGACACCAGAAACGGGATCAACAGCGCGTTGACGATGAACCCGGCGCGGTCACCGGAACGAATCGTCTTCTTGCCGAGCGTGTTCGAGGCGAAATCGGTAACGGTTGCAACCGTCTCCTCGCTGGTGACGAGGCTGACGACGATCTCTACCAGTGGCAGTACCGGCACCGGGTTGAAGAAGTGAACTCCGACGACCTTGTCCGGTCGCTGTGTCGCATTGGCCATCTTGATGACGGGTATCGACGAAGTATTGGTTGCTAAGATCCCGCTCGGCTTCACGATCGAATCCAATTTTCCGAACAAATCGAGCTTCAGCGACTCGATCTCCGGCGCTGCCTCGACCACGAGATCGCGATCGGCGAAGTCGTTGATGTCGAGCGTCAATGTGATTGCAGCGCGAGCTTTCTCCGCTGCATCGGCTTCGATTCGTCCGGACTTCACGGCGCGGGCGAACGACTTGTCGAGGCGGGCTTCCGCCGCTTCGGCCGCGGCCTGGCTCGTTTCCAGCACGACGACGGAGCTGCCTGCGCGAGCACACACTTCGGCGATGCCTGCGCCCATCGTGCCGCCGCCGATGACGCCTACCAATTCGATGTTGCTCATTTGAGCAGCGCCCGGGACATCACGACGCGCTGAATCTGGTTGGTGCCCTCGTAGATCTGCGTGATCTTGGCGTCACGCATCATCCGCTCGACCGGGAAGTCGGTGGTGTATCCGGCGCCGCCGAAGAGCTGCACAGCATCGGTGGTCACCTCCATGGCCACATCGGAGGCGAAGCACTTCGACGCCGCGGAGATGAAGCCGAGGTTCTTTTCGCCCCGCTCGGCGCGAGCCGCGGACGAATAGACCATCAGACGAGCGGCTTCGACCTTCATCGCCATGTCGGCGAGCATGAACTGCACAGCCTGGAAGCTGCTGATCGACTGACCGAACTGCTTGCGATCCTTGGTGTATGCGATGGCGGCGTCGAGTGCACCCTGCGCCAGACCGACAGCCTGCGCACCGATGGTGGGACGGGTGTGGTCGAGGGTTTCGAGCGCTGTCTTGAAGCCGGTACCTGGATCACCGATGATGCGATCGCCGGGGATCTTGCAGTTCTCGAAGTACAGCTCAGCCGTCGGCGAGCCCTTGATACCGAGCTTCTTTTCCTTCGGTCCGACGACGAATCCCTCGTCGTCCTTGTGGACGATGAACGAGGAGATACCGTTGGCGCCCTTGTCCGGGTCCGTGACGGCCATGACGGTGTACCAATCGGACCTGCCACCGTTGGTGATCCAACACTTGGAACCGTTGAGGATCCAGCCGTCACCGTCGGCCTTGGCGCGGGTCTTCATGCCGGCAGCATCGGAGCCGGCCTCACGCTCGGACAGTGCATACGACGCCATTGCCCCACCTGCGAGCGAGGGGAGGACCTGCTTCTTGAGCTCCTCGGAGCCCTTGAGAATCAGGCCCATGGTGCCGAGCTTGTTGACCGCGGGGATCAGCGAGGAAGAACCGCAGACGCGAGCAACTTCCTCGATGACGATGCAGGTAGCGATGGAGTCGGCACCCTGGCCGTCGTACGCCTCGGGCACGTGGATTGCATTGAAGCCGGAGTTGTTGAGCGCGGTCAGCGCCTCGTCCGGGAAGCGTGCGTCCTCGTCCACCGCTTTGGCGTAGGGAGCGATCTCCTTCTCCGAAAGGGCGCGAATTGCCGCGCGCAGTTCTTCGTGTTCCGCTGGGAGTTGAAACAGATCGAAATCAGGATTACCGGCCATGGGTGCCACTCTCCTAGGGCTTGACTTTACGGCACTCAGTGCCACGGATTTGTCTAGTCTACGCCACGTCTGGTAACCCATCAACCCCTCGGTGGCACTCGGTGCCAAACATGCCCGCCCCCTGACCGCTTCAATGGTCCATTCATACGATCAGATGTCTTGACCGGCACATTCAAGCGCAAGGGGGAGGTCACTTCATATGCTCCGCCAGCGCGTCGGCGACAGCGGCACGCGAGGTGCCCCGGGGAAAGACTGCGACGACGATCTGCTCCGCGCTCGTGTCGAATCCGGCTCTGACCTTGTGAAGTGCTTCCTGCAGGTCACTGCTGGTGGTCGGAATGCCGTCGCGGATCATTCGCCTCAAGATGTAGTTGTGCGTGGCGGTGATCGACGCCGAAAACTGGAGAATCTCCAGGTGCGAATGCTCGGGCAGCGCCGTGCGCAGGTAGTCGACGAACAGTCTGTCGTAGCGAAAGACCGTCACGATCTCGCGATCGCGTAGCGCAGGGTTCTCGTGGACCACCTGGTAGCGGAGTCGAGACTGCTCTTTCCACCCGGAAAACCGTTCGAATACCAGCTGGGCCGCATCGCACACGGCGGTCCAGGGGTCCGGGTGCGGCTGGCCGAGAAACGCTGCGGTCTGCTCGAGCAGAATTTCGTGGTCGGCGAAGATGACGTCGTCCTTGCCGCGGAACTGACGAAAGAACGTCCGACGCGAAATGCCCGATGCCTCGGCGATGTCGTCGACGGAGGTGGCCTCGTATCCCTGCACCGCGAACAGATCGAGTGCCGCCTTCGCCACGGAAAGGCGGAAGGCGTCGGAATCCTCGGAGTCGCGCATAGTCCAAGAACGTAGTCGAGATTCTTCCGCTGCTGCTACCGATCGCGTTGCACCCGGAGTGACGATCGGTGCCACGGTAGTGTCGTTCGTACGCTCTCGGTGTACCGGAAAGGCGGCCATCTTGGCTCTCGTCGCAGGAATAGACTCCTCCACTCAGTCGTGCAAAGTGTTTGTCCGCGATGCCGATTCGGGCGAGCTCGTCCGCAGCGGGCGAGCAAGTCACCCCGACGGCACCGAGATCGATCCGGCGCTGTGGAAATCTGCACTCGATACTGCCATCGCCGACGCCGGAGGTCTCGACGACGTGGATGCGGTCGCCGTCGGCGCGCAGCAACACGGCATGATCTGCCTCGACGACGCCGGGAGTGTCGTCCGCCCGGCGTTGTTGTGGAACGACACCCGCTCGGCATCTTCCGGCCAGGACCTGGTGAACGAACTCGGCGGCGGCAAGGAATGGGCCGACGCGGTCGGCGTCGTACCGCTGGCGGCGATCACCGTCGCCAAGCTGCGGTGGCTGGCAGACAACGAACCCGGCAATGCCGACCGCACCGCAGCAGTGTGTCTTCCGCACGATTGGTTGAGTTGGCATCTCGGTGGTGCGGCCGGATTCGATTCGCTGGCGACCGATCGCGGCGATGCGAGCGGCACCGGTTACTACTCCGCCGCCACCGACAGCTATCGCGAGGACTTACTGGAACAGGCCATGCGCGGACGAAAGCCTCGGCTTCCTCGTGTTGCGGGACCGTCGGAGCGAATCGGTGTCACGAAGTCGGGAGCGATGATCGCGCCGGGAACCGGTGACAATGCCGCTGCCGCACTGGGTCTCGGCGTCAGCGTCGGTGATGTCGTCGTCTCGGTCGGCACCTCGGGTGTCGTGTCGGCCGTCACCGACGTTGCCGCTGCGGACGCCTCGGGAATCATCGCCGGATTCGCGGACGCTACCGGCCGGCAATTGCCGCTCGTGTGCACCCTCAACGCGGCCCGTGTGCTCGACGCGACCGCGTCGTTGTTGGGCGTCGACCACGCCGAACTGTCCCGGTTGGCACGCTCGACCCGGAGCGAGGGGCTGGTGTTGATTCCATATTTCGAAGGTGAGCGGACACCGAATCGGCCGGAGGCCTCGGGCGCCATTCATGGTTTGCGACTGAACAATTCGACTCCAGGGCATCTTGCCCGCGCGGCAGTGGAGGGGCTGCTGTGCGGGCTGGCGGACGGGATCGACGCGCTGCGTGCAGCAGGAATCGAGATCCGCCGCGTTCTGCTGATCGGCGGCGGGGCCAAATCTGCGGCGTTGCGAGAGTTGGCCCCGGCGATCTTCGGTGTACCCGTCGTAGTCCCCGAGCCCGGCGAATACGTTGCCGACGGTGCGGCCCGCCAAGCAGCGTGGGCGTTGGCGGGCACGCGCGAGCCACCGCGCTGGGCGTCGGCACCCGTGCGTACCTACGAGGCCGATCCGGATCCAGTAGTCCGCGAGCGGTACGCCGAAATGCGAGGCTAGCGGCGATCTCTCAGTTGCGTCCTCTCACGTACGGAGTGCTTCCAAGGTCGCTCGGGCGCCGTGCTCGTGGAGCGAGGCGAGTGTCTTGGTGTACTCCGCTACGAATCGCTCGTTGTCGATGAGATCACCGAACACTGCTCGGTTGGAGATGAATGCGGTCGGATCGTCCTTCTGTTTGCGCGCGAGCGGTACGAGCGAATCCTTCAGCTGGTCGACGATCTCGATCGGCTGACCCTGTTCGTCGACGCCCTCGGCGTACCGAGCCCAGCTCGCGACCACTGCGGTAGCCAACGTGATCGGTCCGCCGTTGTCGAGGTTGGTGCGGATGACGGGCAACAGCCACTTGGGGATTCGGTCCGAGGATTCGGCGCACAGGCGTGCAACAGTGTCCCGAATTTCCGGGTTCGAGAAGCGCTCGATCAACGTCTTCTTGTACTCACCCAGATCGATACCGGGAACTGCCTGGAGTGTGGGGGTGGCCTCGTCGTCCATGTACGCCAACAGGAACTCGGCGAACAACGAGTCCTGTGCAACCTCGTGCACCAGTCGGTATCCGCTGAGGTAGCCGAAATAGCACAGCGCCTGATGGCTCGCGTTGAGTAGGCGGAGCTTCATCGACTCGTACGGAGTGACGTCGTCCACGACCTGAACTCCGACGTGTTCGAACGCCGGACGCCCGAGCGTGAACTTGTCTTCGAGTACCCACTGTGTGAACGGCTCACCTGCGACGGGCCACTGGTCGTCGAGTGCGTAACGGTCCGAAAGTTCCTGCACCACTTCGGGAGTGGTGACCGGGGTGATTCGATCGACCATCGAGTTGGGGAAGGCGCCCTCGGCGGTGATCCACTCCGCGAGAGCGGGGTCCTTCAGGCGAGCAAACGTGGTGAACGTCGATTCCGCGATGTGGCCGTTGCCCTCGATGTTGTCGCAGGACATTATAGTGAACGGCTTCAGTCCCCGATCTTTACGGCGCGCAAGGGCTGCCACGACGAGACCGAACGTGGTCGACGGCGTCGCACCCGGCTCGAGATCCGCCGCGATCGCTGGACTGGCGGTGTCGAACTCACCCGTCGTGGCCGAGAAATTGTATCCCCCTTCGGTGATGGTGAGCGAGACGATTCTGGTGCTTTCGGCCGCCATCTTCTCGATGACGGCATCTGCGTCTTCGGGTGCGAAGAGGTATTCGACTATCGAGCCGATCACCCGGGTGTCCCACGCTCCGTCGGAATGCTTGAGCGCAAGCGTGTAGAGGCAGTTCTGAGCCTCCATGACGTCCCGCATCTTTTGGTCCCCGGGCAGTACTCCGACGCCACAGATTCCCCACTCGGACGCTTCCCCCTGCTGGAGGAGCCGGTCCACATACATTGCTTGATGTGCACGGTGAAATCCGCCGACACCGAAGTGCACTATCCCGGCAGTGACTTCGGATCTGTCGTAAGTGGGTACCTCGACGTCCTCGATGAAGTCGGCGAGGGTGTGCGAATTGAGCTTCATGCGTCGGTCTCCTTGTGCGAGGACGGTATTACCACTGCCTTGATGCTTCCCGGCAGTGCGTCGGCGTTGAGCGCATCCTCGACGTGTGCGAGGTCGTAGCGCCCGGTGACCATGGCGTCGAGATCGACGCGGCCGGAGAGTACGAGTTCGCGAGCGATCGGCCAGGTGTTCGCGTAACGAAAGACCCCGGTGAGGACCAGTTCACGATTCTGAATCAACGAAATCGGCAACGCGTAATCCGACGCGCCCATCCCTACCAGGACGACCGTGCCTGCGGGACGGACGGCGTGGATGCCGTCGACGACTGCCCGGGGCGCGCCCGACGCATCGATGAACGCGTCGACGTCGAGAGCCCGGACGTCTTCGGTCATCGGGTCGATCACCTGCGTTGCGCCGAATCTCTCCGCATTCTCGCGGCGGTCGGGTGCGATGTCGCTGACGATGATCGTGGTGGCGCCGAACGCGCGAGCCACCTGGGCAGTGACGAGGCCTACTGGACCGGCGCCTGCGATCAGCACACTCGACCCGGCTGTGATGCCTGCCTTCTGCGCCGACGCAATCCCCACCGACAACGGCTCGAACAATGCCGCGGCCTCGTCGGAAATCTCGTCGGGAACCGAGTGCGCGAACGCCGATTGGATGAGAACGTACTCTGCCAGCGCGCCGTCGATGGGTGGCGTGGCGAAGAACTCCATCGACGGGCACAGGTTGTACCGGCCCGCCCGCGACTGTGCGCTCGTCGGGTCGGGGCGCTGCGGTTCGATCGAGACCCGTTGCCCGATGCGCGTATCGGCGACGGCGCATCCGACGGCGACGATTACCCCGGCAGCTTCGTGACCTAGCACCAAAGGCCCGTTGACGACGTGATCGCCGATGCGGCCTTCGCGGTAGTAGTGAGCATCGGAACCGCAGACGCCGACCGCGGTGACCTGCACGAGAACCTCGTCCGCCGCGGGGGAGGGCACTGGGCGGCTTTCCAGACGGATCTCCTGCGGACCGCTGAGGACGCTGACCTGCATGGACTGTGTCACAAAGATCTCCCTGCTTCCGCTTCTTCGATCACGCCGACTCCAATACTGGTAGGTGTTGTGTAGATCACACCTTAATGTTAGCTTAATGAGCAGAAGAACACATTGTGAGCATCTGCTCATTGAGTCTAGGGAGTGTTCGTGACCGCATCGGTCCCCGAGGTAACGGCAGTGCAGCGCTCGTCGAAGTCGAGCGACGACCTCCGCCTCGCCCTCCGTGCGGCATCGATGTACCACCTGGAAGGTGCGACTCAGGCCGAGATCGCGAAGAAACTCGGAATCTCGCGTCCCACCGCCGGCCGACTCGTTGCCAAGGCGCGAGCGCTGGGGTTGGTGACCATCGAGATCAATGTGCCCGACGAACTCCAGGGCACCGTGCACGCGGACATCGAAGCTGATTTGGAGCGAGAATTCGGCCTCACCGAAGTGCTTGTCGTTCCCGATGTCATCGACGGCACCGACACCGGGTACGGATCGTTGGGGCGGGCCGCCGCGGCGATGCTCTCGCGGCGACTGGAGGGTGCCGACGTCCTCGGGTTCACCTGGGGGCCGGAAACTGTCGCCGTCGCCCAGTCGCTCAAGACGCGTGGAGCGCGATGCGACCGCGTGGTTCAACTCGACGGTTCGATGAGTTCGGCCGACTATCAAACCGGCGTCGAATACACCCTGGGGCGGTGTGCGCAGTACCTGCAGGCGAGGCCGGTGCGCCTCAACGCGCCGCTGTACGCCGACCCGGCCACGGTGACTGCACTGCAGCAGGATTCGGTGATATCGCGCGCCCTCCAAGCCGGGACCGAGGCCGATGTGATGATGTACGGCCTCGGTCCCGTTTCCACGTCCACGACCCTGTTCGAGGGCAGCTTCATCGACCTGGACATTCTCGACGAACTGCGCCAGCTCGGCGCCGTCGGCGAGATTGGCGGCAGGTTCTTCGACCTCGACGGCACACCAACCGGTGGATCCTTGCCGGGGCGGACCGTATCGGTTGGACTCGACGCAATCCGTGACTGTGATCGGGCGATCCTGATCTCCGGTGGCAGCAAGAAGCATCAGGCGATTCTCGGAGCGCTTCGCGGAGGCTTCGCAACCGTGCTGGTGACCGATATCGAAAGTGCGCGTTGGCTGATGGCGCACACGAAGGCTGACAGTGGAGCCTGCAGGAACGACCCAGAGGGAAAGGTATCCAAGTGAGAGTTCTACCGAAAGTGGCCGTCGCGGCATCGTGCGCGATGACCTTGGTGCTGTCCGGTTGTGCCGGCGCGGGATCGTTCGGCGGTGATGGTGACGGTACGACGATCACCGTGGCCATCGTCTCGAACTCGCAGATGTCCGACGCTATTTCGCTGGCACCGGAGTTCGAGGCAGAGAACCCAGGGATCAACCTGAAGTTCGTGTCATTGTCGGAGAACGAGGCGCGCGCGAAGATCACTGCTTCCGTCGCGACCGGCGGCGGAGAGTTCGACGTCGTGATGATCAGTAATTTCGAGACCCCGCAGTGGGCCGCGAACGGTTGGCTCACCAATCTTTCGGAGTACGCGAACGAAACTCCCGGTTACGACGAGGCCGACTTCATTCCGACACTGAAGGACTCGCTCTCCTACGAGGGCAGCATGTACTCGGTGCCGTTCTACGGTGAGTCCTCGTTCCTGATGTACCGCAAGGACCTCATGCAGGAGGCGGGTATCACGATGCCCGAGGAGCCCACCTGGCAAGAAGTCGCCGATGCCGCCGCGAAGCTCGACAATGACGATGTCTCCGGAATCTGTCTTCGCGGAAAGCCGGGCTGGGGCGAAGTTCTCGCACCTTTGAATACGGTCATCAACGCATTCGGTGGACGTTGGTACGACGAGAACTGGAACGCACAGCTCGACAGTCCGCAGGTGGAAGAGGCCGTCCAGTTCTACGTCGACCTCGTTCGCACACACGGTCAAGCAGGCGCAGCGACCAGCGGATTCAGTGAGTGCGGTACTCAGCTCTCGCAGGGAAACACCGCTATGTGGTACGACGCCACCTCGGCAGTGTCGGTGCTCGAGGATCCCACGTCGAGCAACGTCGTCGGCAAGATCGCGTATGCGAAGGCACCGAGCGCGGTCAAGGGCGACAACGGCTGGCTGTACTCGTGGGCTCTCGGCATCCCGAAGACGTCGGAGAATCCGGACGAAGCGTGGAAGTTCGTGTCGTGGATGACCAGCAAGGAATACCTGAACAAGGTCGGTAACGAATTGGGTTGGGAGCGTGTGCCCCCGGGTAGCCGCTTGTCGACCTACGAGATTCCCGAGTACAAGGAAGCATCGGCTGCGTACGGCCAGGTGACCCTCGACTCCATCAACGGTGCGGATCCGAACAAGCCGACCGTGGATCCGGTTCCTTACACCGGAGTGCAGTTTCTGACCATCCCGGAATTTCAGGATCTCGGAACCCGCGTCAGTCAACAGATCAGCGCTGCAGTGGCAGGACAGATCAGCGTCCAGGACGCGCTCGCTCAGGCGCAGCAATACGCCGAAGTGGTCGGTAAGACGTATCAGGAGGGCCAGGGATGACCACAACCGAAGTGCACTCGCCACAAGCGGATTCGGAAAAGTTCGTACCGAGACCGAGGGTGATCTCGAAAGCGGAGGGTTGGCGCCGTCGCGGGCCGTTGCTTCCGGCCATGGTCTTCGCGATCATCGTCACCCAGGTGCCGTTCCTGTTCACGCTGTATTACTCGACGCAATCATGGAACCTCGTTCGGCCTGGGTCGCAGGAATTCAACGGGCTCAACAACTATGTCGACGTGTTCCGTGACAGTCAGTTCCGTCAGGTCGCTCTCAACACCGTGATCATGATCGTCGGAACCGTCCTCATCTCGGTCATTCTGGGGCTCTTCCTCGCGTTGCTGCTCGATCGGAAGTTCATCGGCCGCAGCTTGATTCGCACACTGCTGATCACACCGTTCCTGATCACCCCGGTTGCCGGTGCGCTGATCTGGAAGACCACGATGTTCGACCCGGTCTTCGGGTTGATCAACTTCGCTCTCAGCCCGTTCGGCGTCGGCCAGATCGACTGGGTCTCGCGCTTTCCGTTGGCCGCGGTGATGACGAACCTGGTGTGGCAGTGGACGCCCTTCATGATGCTGTTGATCCTCGCCGGGCTGCAGTCGATGCCGAAGGACATCGCCGAGGCTGCCCGCGTCGACGGCGCGGGGCCGTTCAAGCTCTTCCGTGAACTCACGCTCCCGCATCTACGACGCTTCATCGAACTCGGTGCCGTTCTCGGGGCGATCTACCTGGTCAACACCTTCGACGCCGTGTACATGATGACTTCCGGCGGACCTGGCGTCGCCAGCGCCAACCTGCCCTTCTACATCTACCAGCGTGCGTTCCTCGGGTTCGACATCGGCCAGGCCGCGGCTATGGGCGTGGTCACCGTGGTCGCCACCATCATCGTCAGCACTCTGGCGCTGAGACTGATCTTCAAGAGCTTCAGTGGAAACGAGGAGGCTGCGTGATGAGTACCGCAACCACGAACAACAAGCGCAAGAAAGCAGTGCCACAGACCTCGGACGGCGTGGCGATCAAGCGTAAGAGCAACTGGGGGCCGGGCACCATCTGGTCTGTCGTTGCGTGGGTCGCCGGGATCGTCTTCTTCTTCCCGGTGCTCTGGATGGTCCTCACCGGCTTCAAGCAAGAGGCCGACGCGTACTCCGACCCACCGAAACTGTTCTTCACCCCGACGCTCGATCAGTACCGCGGGGTACTCGACAGCGGTATCGGCACTGCGCTGCTCAATTCTGCTTTCGCGACGATCGTATCGACGCTTCTCGTTCTGCTGCTGGGGGTTCCGGCTGCGTTTGCGTTGTCGCTTCGGCCGGTGAAGAAGACGAAGGACGTGTTGTTCTTCTTCATCTCTACCAAGATGCTCCCGGTCGTCGCGGCCATCGTGCCGCTGTACGTCATCGTCGGTGATATCGGCATGTTGGACAACATCTGGACGCTGGTGATTCTCTACACCGCGATGAACCTCCCTATCGCGGTGTGGATGATGCGCTCGTTCTTCCTCGAGGTGCCGAGCGAACTGCTCGAGGCCGCGAGCATGGACGGTGCGTCGTTGTGGACCTCGGTCCGTGAGGTGATTCTGCCTCTCGTCTCTCCTGGAATCGCGGCGACGTCGCTGATCTGCGTGATCTTCTCGTGGAACGAGTTCTTCTTCGCAGTCAACCTCACCGCTGTTCAGGCACAGACCATTCCGGTCTATCTCGTCGGATTCATCACCGGCCAGGGTCTGTACTGGGCCCAGCTGTCCGCCGCTGCGACGTTCGCAGCACTCCCCGTCGTCCTTGCTGGGTGGTTTGCGCAGAACAAGCTCGTGCGCGGTCTGTCCTTCGGCGCCATCAAGTAACTCGGCCCTTTCACGAACCAGGAGAACAAGTCATGGCTGCAATCAAGTACAAAGAGGCATCCTGCGTCTACGAAGGTGCCGACTCGCTCGCTGTCGATTCACTCGATCTGGACATCGAGGACGGCGAATTCGTCGTCCTCGTCGGACCTTCCGGTTCTGGAAAGTCCACCGCCCTCCGGATGCTCGCCGGCCTCGAGGAGATCGACGGTGGCGCCATCGAAATCGGTGGGCAGAACATGGTCGGCGTCCCATCCAAGGATCGCGACATCGCGATGGTGTTCCAGAATTACGCCCTCTACCCCAACAAGACCGTCGGGGAGAACATGGGTTTCGCGCTCAAGATGCGCGGTGTTCCGCTCGAGGAACGTAAGAAGAAGGTGGCCGACGCGGCGAAGATTCTCGACCTGACGGATTTCCTCGATCGCAAGCCGGGCAAGCTCTCCGGTGGTCAGCGTCAGCGAGTTGCCATGGGCCGCGCCATCGTTCGTGAACCGCAGGTGTTCTGCATGGACGAGCCGTTGAGTAACCTCGACGCGAAACTGCGTGTGCAGACTCGTACACAGATCGCCGCGTTGCAGCGAAGACTCGGCACCACGACCGTCTACGTCACCCACGACCAGGTGGAGGCGATGACGATGGGCGATCGCGTTGCAGTGTTGCGCGGGGGCAAGCTGCAGCAGTTCGCCAGCCCAACCGATCTCTACGACCACCCTGTCAACGCTTTCGTGGCCGGCTTCATCGGCTCGCCTGCCATGAACTTGATGACGGTTCCCATCGGATCGGGTGGTGTACAGATCGGAAACTTTCTGCTGCCGCTCGAGCGCGAGGAGCTCACCAAGCTTGCGAGCCGCGGTCTCGACAACGTGACGATCGGCCTGCGGCCCGAGCAGCTCGGCATCGTGCATGGCACGGGGGAGGGCTTCGAGAGCAAGGTGGATCTGATCGAAGAGCTCGGCAGCGAGTCCTACGTGTACGCGCATCTGGATGATCCCAAGGTCAAGGGGCTCGACGGCGGACCGGTGTCTCTCGTCGCGCGCTCGGCGGTGCGTGCGCCGGCGAAGATTGGTGAGAGCATCGGTTTGAGCAGGCTCGACGGCGCTGTTCACCTGTTCCATCCGGAAACCGGCGAGCGGATCTAGGGGCTTTCTCGTACGTGCGCGGAAGCTCGGTGCCCTCCGAGCTTCCGACGCGCGCAGGGCCGACGTTATCGATCCGTGATTCAACGTCGGCTGTTCTGTTATCTTCCCTGTTGCTCGCCCGACATCGACGCCATGCAAGATTGGTTCCTCTACGACCCAGAGGTGGCCACTATGTCAGGTCTGTCGGATGCGCGCTCGATGCTCTCGCGCGGTGTGCCACGCCTGGTCATCTTGGATCCATCCCCACCTCTCGGCATACCCACCCTCGATATTTCCGAGAGCAGGCACGGAAAGTGTCTCCGCCTCGTCGTCAGCGGTGAAGTCGACCTCGGGACGGTCTCTGAGTTCCGGGCTGCACTCTTCAGTGCATCGAACTCGGCGATCGGTGCGCTCATCGTCGATATTCGCGGAGTCACATTTTTAGGGGTGTCGGGGCTGTCCTGCCTCGTCGACCTCGTGCGGGGCAACATGCTGACTGCGCTGGCGATCGTCGCCAACACCCATGCCACGCGTAGGTCCATCGAGATCATCGGCCAGGACCCCGACCTGGTGGTGTTCTCTCGACTCGGTGACGCGCTGCACTACGTGGACGTTCGAACCTGACCGGGGGCGGTACCCCTGTTCGGGGGTAGCGCATCGGTAGCTGTGAGCCATAGCGTGAGTCGAGCTAGCGAGAGACGTGCGCCACAGCAGGGAGAAACATGACGAACGTGACGGAACACGACGCCTTCAAGTCGGCAAGAGATCTACTTCTCGATGCCTACGGCGACTACGACGCGGCCGTATCGAACTTTCAGTGGCCCGATCTGGGTGAGCGGTTCAACTGGGCAATCGACTGGTTCGACGCTATCGCCCGGGGCAACGAGAAGACGGCGCTCTGGATCGTCGAAGAAGACGGGTCCGAAGCAAAGTACAGCTTCGAATCGATGTCGCACCGTTCGGACCAGGTGGCTCGGTGGCTCTCCGGGCTAGGTATCGGCCGCGGGGATTCCGTGATTCTCATGCTCGGAAACCAGGTCGAGCTGTGGGATTCGATGCTCGCGGTCATGAAGCTCGGCGCCGTATTGATGCCGACTACCACGGCGATCGGCTCGGCGGATCTCACCGACAGAGTCGAACGCGGCCAGGCGCGAGCCGTCATCGCGAACCCAACGGATACGTCCAAGTTCGAGGAAGTGCCGGGGGACTACCTGAAAATCGCGGTCGGAGATGCAGACGGGTGGAACGACTTACGCGCAGCCTACGACGTCGAGAGTCCGAAGCCGTTCGAGACCGTGACTGCCCCGTCCGACCGTTTGCTTCTGTATTTCACCTCGGGAACGACGAGTAAGCCCAAGCTCGTCGAGCACACGCAGGTGTCCTATCCGGTAGGGCATTTGAGCACGATGTACTTCCTCGGTCTGAAGCCGGGTGATATTCACCTGAACATCAGCTCGCCCGGCTGGGCCAAGCATGCGTGGAGTTGCTTCTTCGCGCCGTGGATCGCCGAAGCCACCATCTTCATCTACAACTACAAGCGCTTCGACGCGAGCGCTCTCCTCGACCAGATTCGTCGCGCCGAGGTGACGACCTTCTGTGCTCCACCGACCGTGTGGCGCATGCTCATTCAGGCCGACATCTCCGGTGGAGGTGGCGCGTTGCGCGAAGCGATCGGCGCAGGTGAACCGCTGAACCCCGAGGTGATCTCGAGGGTGCAGAACGAGTGGGGCCTCAACATTCGCGACGGTTTCGGTCAGACGGAAACGACGGCCTTGGTAGCGAACACGCCAGGAGCGAAACTGAAGTTCGGCGCCATGGGCCGTCCGTTGCCGGGTATCCCGGTCGTCATCATCGATCCGGTGACCGGCGAGGAAGCCGACGAAGGCGAAATCTGTCTCGATCTGGCCAAGGAGCCGTTCAACCTGATGACGGGATACCTCGGCAACCCGGCTCGCAACGAGGAAGTCATGTCCGGTGGCTACTACCACACAGGCGATGTGGCCTCCCGCGACGAAGACGGTTACATCACCTACGTCGGTCGCACCGATGACGTCTTCAAGGCCTCGGATTACAAGGTGTCACCGTTCGAGCTCGAAAGCGTGCTGATCGAGCACCCCGCCGTCGCCGAAGCTGCTGTCGTACCGGCACCCGACGAAACACGACTTGCGGTCCCGAAGGCGTACGTGGCCCTGGCAGCAGGCTGGGAACCGAACGAGGAGACTGCATTTCAGATCCTGAAGTACGCACGCGAGCATCTGGCCCCGTACCTGCGGATCCGAAGGATCGAGTTCTTCGAACTGCCGAAGACCATCTCTGGCAAGATTCGACGCGTCGAACTCCGGGCTCGCGAGGACTCCGGCGAGGTGCTCTCGGCCGAGTGGCGTGATGATCAGTTCACCGGGCTGAAGTAGAGCGTGCTGCGCCACTCGCGTTGCTACTTAACGTATTTCATGATGTCAAGGGCGAATCCGACATAGTCTTCTGCGACTTGTTCCGCACTGAGAGGGCCGTCGGGGCGCCACCAGTTGGGGAGTGCGGTACACATGGTCACGATCGCTCGGGAGGCTTCGTAGGGGCGGTCGTTGCGGAACAATCCCTCGTCGACAGCGCCCGTGACTTCTTCGTCGACCATCCGTTGCTGCGTTCTTCGTCGGTCTGCGACCCTTAGGCGATTGTCGGTGTCGAGGCTTCGCATCTCACTCGATCCGACGAAGCCGAGTTCGCGCCGGTGCGTGTGGAAGAGCACAAGATGCTCGATGAGCAGACAGAAGCGCTGAACCGGATCTTGCCCCTCGGTACGTGCGGCCTCGCTACGCTGATGCAATTCCGTCATGGCGTGGTCGAGAATGGTAACCAGCATGTGCTGTTTACTCGTGTAGTAGTGATAGATACCGGAAACCGAGAGCCCACATCTCGCGGCAATACTGCGAACGCTCGCGCCGTGATAGCCGATTTCCAGGATTTCCTCGAGGGCCGCCCGTAGAACCGGGTCGAAATCCAGCGGGGCGTAGGTACGCCAGTTGGGTAGATTCGGCGATGTCGTCCTTGGCTTCTCCGCAAGCGGCATCGCCGGTGCATGCTGCGTTTCCACGTCGACGACGATGTCGAGGATCTGCGGCACGGTGATATGCAGTGCTTCAGCGATTCGATTGAGGCGCACGACGCTGATTCCGGTCTTGCCGGTCTCGATCTGGCTCACAGTCGCTGGACTCACTCCGAGCGCACCGGATAGTGCCCGCAGGCTCAACTTCTGTGCCGTCCTCGCCGAACGCACCTGCGCTCCCAAGACGGCGTCTGCCTCATGGCTGGACTCACTGTCCTCTCTCACCTGTGATGCACCTCCCGTAGATTGTTTAGGAATTCTAAACTAGCGGACTCGAACGTTGAAAACAGGTCTAGTGAGAGGGGCTTGTACAGGCTATTGACAAAGCCTAACGTGAGTTAGATCATAATCTAAACACAAACCGAGCGATCGCTCGAATGATCTGGGTCGTTTGTGAACCTGAGGAGATCGAATGTCTGAAGCCGCCCCCGAGATGCACGAACTACTCGGTGACAACGCCCCTAGTAACTGGGGAAAATGGGGCTCCGATGACGAATTGGGCACCTTGAACTACCTCGACACGAGCGAGGTGTTGCGCGGCGTGCAGCACATCAAGTCAGGTGAGACGTTCACACTGCAGATTCAGATGGGACGCACGGAAAGCCCCGGCGATCCTCTCTGGCCGGCGCGAGAGGGCATACAGCGACAGAACGTGCTCGACGAAAGCTCCTGGGATGGAGATGGTGCGCCGGCATTTCCTGGTGGCTTGCACTACGCCGATGACACCGCTCTGATGTTCTTGCAAGGTTCCACGCAGTACGACGCTCTGGGGCACGTCTGGTACGACGGCAAGTTGTGGAACGGTTACGACGCGCGAACAACCGTCGGGAAGATGGAAAAGGCGTCGGTCCTCCCCATAGCGGAAAAGGGTGTCGTTGGCCGAGGTGTCCTCATCGACATGGCGCGGCACCGCGGCAAGGACTCTTTGGACAAGAAAGAAACGTTCGATCACAACGATCTGGAAGCTGCTGCACAGGCTCAAGGCGTAACCATCGAGCCCCATGACATCCTGCTCATTCGGACCGGCTGGATGAACTACTGGTATGAGCTGAACAACCCGAAAGAATTTTATGACGAGTTCTGCGAACCGGGATTGACGTACTCGCGCGAGCTGGTGGAATGGTTCCAGAACCGCGAGATTGCGAACCTCGTCACCGACACCATTGCCAACGAAGTAACAAACGACCCCGAGTCCGGTGTCGCGCTGCCGCTTCATTGCGCGCTGATGCGCAACCTGGGGGTCGTCTTTACCGAAATGGCCTGGCTCGATGATCTGGCCGATGCCTGTTCCGCCGATGGCAGGTGGAGCTTTCTCTACACGGCCGCCCCGCTCAAAGTAGTCAATGGGACCGGCGCCCCGGTCAATCCAATCGTAATTCGTTGAAAGATTCCAGCATGAGCGTGTATGACGACAAGATTTGGTTGAGTCGATACGGGCCAGGGCAGCCCGCCCAGATCGAGGTGGAGTTCGACAACGCGCTGGACATGTTCAAAGCGGCAGTCGAGCGAAATCCGGACGGCGACATCATCCGTTACTTCGACGGCCGGGTCACGCTACGCGAGCTCGATGAGCTGTCCGATGCCTTTGCGCTGGGAATTGCCGAAGCCGGATTCGTACCCGGTGAGAGACTGGCTATCTACGCCCAGAACATCCCGCAGTTCGTCATCGCCCAAATCGGCACGTGGAAGGCCGGCGGAATCGCTGTCTCGATCAATCCGATGAACCGGCAGCGAGAGTTGAAACAACTGCTGATCGACTGCGGTGCAACGGTACTCGTCGCGCTGGAGACTCTTTACCGCGATATCGCAGCGGAGGTCCTACCTGAAACCCAGGTGCGGACAGTGATCACGACTTCGGAGCTGGAGTACCAGAGCGGCGGTCACCCTGGATTCCTCGCCGAGGTGGAGCGAATCGAGAGTCCTGACACCGTCGATATGACCGAACTCATACAGAGATTTCATGGAAAAGTCTGTCCCACCGTGGTTTTGGCTCCTGGTGACGTGGCGTTTCTGACCTACACGTCGGGAACCACCGGCCCGCCCAAGGGAGCTATGACCACTCACCGCAACGTGGTGTTCAATGCTCAGACGTACCGAGACTGGATCGGTATCGGCTCCGATGACGTCATTCTCGGCATAGCACCTCTCTTTCACGTCACCGGTTTGATCGGACACATTGCGATCTCGCTGCTCGTCGGGGCACCGCTGGTGCTGATGTACAGACTCGACCCGGTAGAGACGATCAAGACGATCGAAGCCGAAAAACCCACGTTCACCGTGGGGTCGATCACGGTATTCATTGCTTTGATGAACGCTCCCAACGCGGAGAAAGATGCGCTCGCAAGTTTGACGAAGATCTACTCCGGCGGTGCTCCGATTCCACCGAGCACGATTGCCGCATTCCAGAAGTCCTTCGGACACTACATACACAACATCTATGGACTCACCGAGACCACATCGCCGTCGCACGCGGTCCCACTAGGGGCTGTTGCGCCCGCCGATCCCGCGACTGGGGCAACGTCTATCGGGGTACCGGTCTACAACACCGTGGTGCGCATCGTCGACGACCAAGGCAAGGATCTAGCGCCTGGCGAGATCGGCGAGCTCGTCATCGCAGGGCCGCAGGTAGTTGCCGGGTATTGGAACAAGCCCGAGGCGACGGAAGAAGCTCTGCCCGGTGGTGCTCTACATACCGGGGACGTCGGCTATATGGACGAACAAGGCTGGTTCTACATAGTCGATCGAAAGAAGGACCAGATCAATGCCGGTGGCTACAAAGTGTGGCCACGAGAGGTCGAGGACGTGCTCTACGAGCATCACGCGGTCCGCGAAGCTGCCGTGGTCGGTGTTCCCGATGAGTACCGCGGTGAAACCGTGAAGGCTTTCGTAAGCTTGCGCCCCGGACAGACCGCTACACCCGAGGAGCTCATCGCGTTCACAAAAGAACGGATCGCGGCCTACAAGTATCCGCGTTATGTAACCCTCGTCGAAGACATTCCCAAGACGGTCACCGGTAAGTTGCTACGCCGAGAGCTACGCGAACTGAACTGACATCGAAGTATCAACTTCGTTCGGGGGAAAGGCAGAACCCCCACGGTAGTTCGAGACGGTGCCGGGCGAGGAGCTCGGTGTCACCGAGAATGTCCGCGATCGGTCCGTCCGCGACGAGTGCGCCGTCGTCGAGAATGACGGCCCGCGTGCACAACTGAGCGGCATACGGCAGATCGTGCGTGACCAGCAGCATCGTGGTGTCGAGATCCATCAACGTCTCGGCGAGTTCGCGACGCGCGACCGGATCGAGATTGGCGGACGGCTCGTCGAGGACGAGGATGTCCGGTTCGCAGGCGAGGACCGTGGCGAGGGCAACGCGTCGACGCTGGCCACCCGAAAGGTGTGTGGAGTTGCGGTCGGCATGATCGGCCATGCCGACGACCTTCAGGGCTGCGGCGACGCGAGCGACGAGCGTGGGTCCGGTGACACCGAAGTTGGCGGGGCCGAATGCGACGTCCTGTGCGACTGTGGGCATGAACAGTTGGTCGTCGGGATCCTGGAAGACGATCCCGACGAGTCTTCTGATTTCACGTACTGTCTTGCTGCTCAGACGGATTCCACTGACGTCCACGGTTCCCTGGTCTGCGGTGAGGACGCCGTTGAGCTGAAGCATCAGCGTCGTCTTTCCTGCTCCGTTGGGACCGAGGATGGCGACGCGTTCGCCGTGTGCGATCTCGAGGTTCAGTGCGGTCAATGCGGCCGTGCCGTCGGGATAGGCGAAGGACACATCGTGAAGTTTCAGGCTCATCGGACCAGCCATGCTGCCAATGAAATTCCGAGGGCAACGACCGCCGGCATAGTGCCCAGGATCCAGTCACGCCGGACTGCGGCGACGGAGACCCCTGCGATCCCGTCCATTGCGGGTATTGCGCCGTCGAACCCGCGGGAGGCCATGGCCAGATGTACGCGCTCACCGCGTTCGTAGGACCGGAGAAACAATCCACCGACGCCACGGGCCGTAGCCGCGATCTGATGGAAGGCCCGCGGGTCATCGCCTCTGGCCGAGCGCGCGATCCGCATCCGATCTGCCTCGGCGGCAAGCAGTTCCACGTAGCGGAGCATCAGTACCACGATGGTCGCGATGAAGGACGGTACGCGAAGCCTCGTGAGACCGACGGGTAGTTCGCGAGGATCGGTGGTGGCGGCCAGTGTCAGGGAGACTGCAACGCCGAGAGTGCCTTTGACGATGATGCCCCATGCAGCCCATAGTCCTGATGTCGACAGTTCCATGCCGAGAACAGCAATTCTGTCCCCGCCCTCCGCGAACGGCAGCAACACCGCGAGTACGACGAAAGGTAACTCGATGAGCATCCGAGGGGCGATCCACGTCAACGGGATGGAAGCTGTGCGCCACAGGCAGAGAAGGCCGATCGCGTACAGAGCGTAGGGCCACAACATTTCTCGCGGAGTCGCGACTACTGCCAGGACGGTGGCGACGGCACAGACGATCTTGACCTCGACGGGCACCTCGTGCAGCGGTGAACGTATCTCGCGATACAGCGCGATGCCCATGCCTGTTCAGTCCGCTCGACTGTGCCGCGACCGTGCGATCAGCCAGAACAGTCCTCCGGCAGCCGCGAATGTGGCTATGACCCCGATGATGCCAGCGACACCGGTGAGCGAATCACGGCCGCCGATGGTGTAGTCCGCCAAGGGTGTACCGGTCATTCCATGGTCGGTCGCAGACTGAGCTATGCACGATCCGGTCAGCGCCTCACCGGCGTCGGTTTCGACCACCTGGCAGCCCTGCAGAGTCGTCGAGTCCAGACCGTCGGGGTGTGAACTGGCGAAGTAGGAGACGATTCCGGCGATCAGCAGAGCCGCCACCGCGAAGCCGACGTAGAACCTGCGCGTCATACCGCTACCTGCTTGCGAGTACGCAGGAGGTGCACCAGGTCTGGTCGCACACGCGCCACCGCGACAACCGTCAGTGCGGTGATGATTCCTTCACCGATGCCGATGAGAGTGTGGGTGCCGAGCATGTACGCCGCGACGGTCCCGACCGAGGTCGAGGAGGCGCCGCCGAGCGAGTATTCGACGATGAACCCGGCCGACGCGGCGACCGTGCCGCACAGGGCAGCCACGAATGCGATGGTGCCGAGCCCGGCCAGGTTCTCCCGCCGAAGGATGACGCGTCGCAGTCCGACGGCAACGCCGTATCCGACGGCAACACCGATCAGTGCCATGTTGGTGATATTTGCTCCCAAGGCGCTCAATCCGCCGTCGGCGAAGAGCAGCGCTTGAACGACGAGCACTATCGACACGCAGAGTGCGCCGGTGAACGGTCCGACCAGGATGGCAGCGAGCGCGCCTCCGAGCAGGTGTCCGCTGACGCCGGGGAGGATCGGGAAGTTGACCATCTGGACGGCGAAGATGAACGCGGCGACCAGCCCGGCCATGGGCACGGTGCGCTCGTCGAGTTCCGAACGTGCCTTCCACGCACACACTCCGACACCCACGAGGGCGATGAGTCCGAACAAGAGCGAGGTCGGGAGATCGATGATGCCGTCGCTCATGTGCATGGCGACGTTCTGGTTCATATCGGTGTTGCTCCCCTCGGGAGCCGGAACGGTCACCAGCGAACACTAACCCCAAATTTCATCATCTGCTCAATTGTTCAGATGACTTTTCGAAGCACCACCAGAGACGGCGTCTTCGTTCGGGCCGATCACGGTTTCTCCACGCGCCGCTGGAAGTCCTCCACGGCTGCTTCGACTGTGGGATAGAAACGCGAGGTGTCGAATCTGCCGCCCACCCCGAAACGGATGAGTCGATCCTTGATCGGGCCCTTCATCTCGGCAAATATCAACCGAATCCCGCGGCTCGCCAAATTCTGATCGAGGTCGACGAGTTCGTCGACGGCGGTGGTATCTAGTCCGGTGATGGGCTCGGCGGCGATGACTACCCACTCGACCGGGGACGGCGCATCCGCCACCACCGAACGTACGTACTGATCGAAGATCTCACCGTTCGCGAAGAAGAGCGGCGCGTCGAAGCGAACCATGGCCAGCCCTGGGATGCGCTGCCCGTCCGGATGCCGCTCGATGTCGTGGAAGCCGGGGCGGTCGGACGTGCGGACGAGCTCGGTGCGGTACGGCTGCCATGCCCGTACGACCACCGCGAGGAACGAAAGACCTATCGCGACGAGGATGCCCTGCAGCACGCCGACTAGGGCGACCCCGAGGAAGGTGGCTGCGGCGAGACCGAATTCGACACGGCTCATATGCCACATGCGGACCATGCCGCGCACGTCGATCAGCGCCCCGGCCGCGATGATCACCACCGCCCCGAGAGTCGCATCGGGCAGATACGCGGTGACGCCGGGTGCAACGAGGACGAAGAGCAGGACGGCCAGCGCTCCCACCACGCCCGCCAGTTGGGTGCGGGCACCGCTCTGTTCGGCCACCGGGGTCCGCGAGCCGCTGGCCGAGATGGGGAAACCGCCGAACAATCCACCGGCGATGTTGGCGACACCGATTGCCTTCATTTCGGTACTACCGTTCACGTCCTCACCATGCCTTGCCGCGAACGTGCGAGAGAGCACACCGGTGTCGGCGAACGCGATCAGCGCGATCGCTGCTGCTGGTCCGATCAGATGTCCTACATCTCGCCAGTCGACGCCGCCGAACGACGGCAGCGGAAGCCCGGCCGGTAATGCGCCGACCATCTCGATGTCTTCGGTGAGTCCGAGTATCGCCGACAGGACGATCGACCCGATCACGGCGACCAGAACCCCGGGGACGCGGTGGACCCATCGTTCGAAGATCGGGATGACGGCAAGCGAGGTGATTCCCACGGCGGCTGCCATGGGATCGATGTCGCCCGCCGCGACCGATTGCGCGGTCTCCTTGGCCTGGCCGAGGACGCCGGACGCATCGACGGAGAACCCGAGCAGCTTGGGTATCTGCCCGATGACGACGATGAGCGCGATCGCGTTGAGGTAGCCGAGCCTGATGGGTTTGGAGAGCAGTTCGGTCACGAACCCGAGCCGAAGGAATCCGCCGAGCACGAGGATCAGGCCGACGAGAACTCCTAGAATCCCGGCCAGCGCGAGCGCGCTCTTCGGGTCGTCGGTCACTGCCAGCGGGATTACCGCTGCCGCGATGAGGGGCGCAAGCGAAGAGTCGGGACCGAGAACGAGAATTTTCGACGGCCCCACGATGGCATAAGCGAGCAGGGGCACGATCGTGGCGTACAGCCCGGCGTAGGCGGGCAACCCGGCCGCCTGTGCGTACCCCATCCCGGCCGGGATCAGTAGGGCGGTGAGGACCAGACCGGCCGTGATGTCGCTGCGCAGCCATGCGCGCTGGTAGGTTCTGGCCGTCGCGATACCCGGCAGCCGGCCGAGACCAGCCGTCCAGGCCATGGTCCCTCCAGTCCGCGACATGGCACGAGTATCGACCCTGCAGTGGACCACCGTGGTGATGGGGTCTAGAGCTCGATCCATCGTGTCGGCGCAAGGCCACGTAGAAACGGCAGATCATGGCTGGCCACGACGAGTGCGCCCTCGTAGGTCGCCAGCGCCTCGGTGAGGTGCGCTCGGCCGGCGATATCGAGGTTGTTGGTCGGCTCGTCGAGCATGAGCAATTTCGGCGGCGGTTCGGCCAGCAGGATTCGTGCCAGCGCGGCACGTAGTCGCTCGCCGCCGGACAGGGTGGAGGTGACGGCATCCGAGTCGTGACCACGAAAGAGGAACCGGGCCAGTTGAGCGCGGATCTGTTCGTTCGACGCGTGTGGCGCGACGTCGGCGACGTTCTCGAACACTGTTCTCGATTCGTCGAAAACGTCGAGCCGTTGCGGCAGGCACTGCCACGGCACCGAGGGGCCTGCGGATTCGAGCTTTCGTAGCAGTGTCGTCTTGCCGCTGCCGTTGGGCCCGATCACCGCGATCCGATCGGGACCGACGATCTCGAGATCCTCGATGACGACTACCTGTTGCCCCGCATGAACGTTCGTCAATGGTAGATCGATTCTTATCTCGCGGTCATCACGCAGGCGGTCCTCGGTCGCGTCGAGCATGGCCTGTGCGTCGGAAACCTTGTCCTCGTGGGCTCCGCGCAGTTTTCCGGCGGAGACCTGCGCCGCGCGCTTGCGAGCACCCATGATGATCTTCGGTTCGCGTTTCTGCTCGAACATCTTCTTGCCGTAACGAACCCGCCTGTCGATCTTCGTCCTGGTCTCGATCAATTCGCGTTTCTGTTTGCGCACATCGTTCTTGGCATCGCTGAATGCCGCTGCCGCTGACTGCTGTTCGGCGTCGATCACCGACCGATAATGCGAGTAGTTGCCGCCGAACATCCGGATCGAGCGCACGCCGTTGCGCTCGGCGCGCACTTCGGCGGTGCTGTCCATGATGTCGAGAAGTTCGAGATCGTGGCTCGACACCACGAGGACCCCCGGAAACTCCAATACGGCAGAGTGCAACCGAGCACATGCGTCGATGTCGAGGTTGTTGGTCGGCTCGTCCAGCAGGAGCACCTCGGGTTCGGCGAGAAGTTCGGCAGTCAGTGCCAGCAGCATCGATTCCCCACCGGACAACGTACCGAGAGTGCGGTCGAGATCGGCTCGCGCGGAGACGATGCGGCCGAGTCCGAGCTTGTCGAGCATGGCCACGGCGCGGTCCTCGGCATCCCATCTGGACCCCACTGTCGAAAAGTCGGCTTCGGTTCCATCTCCGGACTCGATGCGCTGCAGTGCTTCTCGAAGTTCGCGAAGGCCGAGGATCTCGTCTACTCGCCGGCCTGGTATTGATGTCACGTCCTGCGGTAGGTAGCCGAGTTCTCCTTCGGTGCTGATCGACCCGCGCTGAGCCTGCAGCTCACCGGCGACGAGTCGGAGGAGGGTGGATTTTCCCGATCCGTTCGATCCGACGAGACCTGTTCTACCAGAGGGGAATACGACATCGAGGCCGTCGTAGACCTGCTCGCCGTCCGGCCAGGTGAACTCGAGATCGGAAATGCGTAGGGCGGATGAAGTAGGCATAGGTGCTCCAGAGGTGTGCGTGCGAGAGTGCAGGCGTAAGAAACCTCTAGAAGAGCAATGGCCTCTCCGAATCTGTTGGCGACAAAGGCGAAACCCAGATTAGACCGGGGTTGCCGGCCTCGCAACATTGTTTACGACGGGCCCTTCTTGCGTAGGTCGTCCACGGTGGTCATGGCCTCGCGTAGTTCCCCCAGCCACTCCTGAGTGTGTTCGCCGACGAGCTTGACAGCCCACGACAGAGCGTCCGCGCGAGAGCGGGCCACACCGGCGTCGACGAGCGTGTCGAGAACCTTGCGTTCGGGTTGGCGGAGCCTGGTCATCACCGGAACTGCGAGGTGGGTGAAGAGTACGGCCTCACCATCGACGGCGACGCCCCAAGCGATCTTGCGGCCGTACCGTGCCTCCGCCTCGTCGGCGATCTTCATCCGGTCCTGCCGCGTCGTCTCGCGGAACCGAGCGATACGGCCCTCGGTGGTCGCTGCCGAAGCGTCGTCGGGTGTGGGGAGTTCACCGATGACGACGATCTCCTCGCGGTCTACCTCGACGGTTGCCGCACCGGCGAACCACTCGTCGGGCAGTCGGCCGGCGAACCACTGCGCGGCATCTCCGGCGTCGGGTGCGTCGGCTTGTTGCCACCCGCCGGGGCGGCCGAACTTATGTCCTTGGTGTCTCATGTCGGACCCTTCGTTGGTTGTGTAAGCCTAATTACATGATTACACCGTAAAACTTATATTCGCCACGTTTGAGGCATGATCGTCCCGTGCTCACTTCGAAGAGAACGGTGTCCGCCCTCGTTGCCGTCACCGCGCTGGTACTTGCCGGTTGCTCGGACGACGGTCCGCCGGAACCGAACACCACAGCCCAGCAGTTCGTCGACGCGGTCAACGGTGGAAATGCCGAGGCAGCCGCCGCGCTGACTACGGACCCGGCCGCCGCGGCCGCAGCACTGACGGGCCTGTACGACGGCCTGAGCGCCGGGGGGACGGTGACGGCGACACCCGATTTCACCGTCGGGGACACCTCCGAGGAGGGCGGGACGGTCACTCTGGATGCCACGTGGCGTTTCTCGACGACGCAGGACGGTACCGAGGAGCCGGACGGTGAACCGAAGCAGTGGCAATATGCGACAACTGCAACGGCCACCGAGACCGATCAGGGTTGGCGGATCGACTGGGACCCCGCCGTCTTGGCCCCGACCCTCGCGGCCGAGCGCACCATCCGGTTCACGCCGACCGATGCGCTCGTGAGCGCCAAGGTGTTCGATCGTGCCGGACGCGAATTGATGTCGCAGCAGGTAGTGACGCTCGTGAACGTCGACGCCACCGCCGATCCTGCGGCCGTCGCAGCGCTCGTGACACCGATCGTTCCGACGATCACTGCGCAGTCGATCACAGCCGACGTCGCGGGTGCGCAGGGTAAGACGGTGACTCTCGTGTCGCTGCGAGCGTCCGACGTCGATCCCATTGCCGCCCAACTCGCCGCAATGCCCGGTGTGACGCTTGCGCCGCAGGCCCGGCTCCTCACCACCGATCGCGCGCTCGCGTCACCAGCGCTGAACGGGGTATCGGAGCTGTGGCAGCAACAACTCGACGCCAACAAGGGCTGGTCCGTTCAGTCGGTCAAGGCCGACGGATCCGTGGAACCGCTGGCGGGAATCGACGCGCAGCCAGCACCGGACATCGCGACCACGCTGGACTCCGCCCTTCAGATCAAAGCCGAGAACGCTCTTGCGTCGTTGCCGCAGCAGGCGGCGATCGTCGCGTTGCAGCCCTCGACCGGCAACGTCCTCGCTGTCGCGCAGAACGTTGCGGCGGACGCCGAAGGCCCGATCGCGCTTACGGGTCTGTATCCGCCCGGTTCGACATTCAAGACAGTGACGACGTCGGCGGCGCTGGAAGCCGGGACAGCGACCCCCGACACGATCCTGCCGTGCCCAGGGACCGAGAACATCGAGGGCCGCCAGATTCCGAACGACGACAACTTCGATCTCGGTGACGTCCCGCTGCACACGGCATTCGCCCGATCGTGCAATACGACGATGGGCCGCCTCGGCGTCGGACTCCCCGCCGACGGATTGCAGCAGACGGCACAGCAGTACGGCCTCGGTGTCGACTATGTGACGCCGGGGCTGACCTCGGTCACCGGCAACGTCCCTCTCGCAGCTACGCCGGCGCAACGCGTCGAATCCGCCATCGGTCAGGGGCAGGTGACGGCGTCACCGTTCGGGATGGCTTTGGTCGCGTCGTCGATCGCGAGTGGTGCGTTGAAGGCTCCGACGCTTCTCGACGGACAGCCCGGTGTAGCGAATGCGACGCCGAAACCCGTGGATCCGCAGGTAGCCGAACAGGTGAAGGCGATGATGCGCGAGACCGTCACCAATGGCACGGCCACGCAGTTGCAGGACATCCCCGGCCTACTGGGTAAAACCGGAACTGCCGAGTTCGGGCCGAACAACGAGATCGCGCACGGTTGGTTCGTCGGGATCGCGGGTGATCTTGCTTTTGCGGTCTTCGTAGCGGGTGGTCAAAGTTCGGGTCCCGCGCTCGAAGCAGCGGGTAAGCTCCTCCGATAGGGTCCAGCAGGCAAATACCTGGTGTGGCCCAATCGTGACCGGAGTGTATGTCTGTCGTGCTTGTTACCCTTGTGGCTACAGTGAATATTGTGACCCATGAGTTCTGGAAGGTCACTGATGCCTCGTCGTATTCGTGTCCGATATGTGGTGGCGCTCGGCGCAATTTTGGTATTGGCCGCATCACTTGCTACGTGGACCCTCGATCGCCCCACCGGCGGGGCCGAATCCACGGTGTCCGATTTCGTCGAGGCACTCAACGACCGCGACGTCGATGCAGCCGCCAACCTGACTTCGTACCCCAACGCGGCGGCGGCATCGATCTCGCAGATGTTCGACGGCCTGTCCGCGGGCGGAAAATCATCCTCGCAGTTCGAACTCTCGCAGTTCATCGACCTCGACCAGGACTCGGGGTTCTTCACCCTCGGTTCGGCGTGGAACTTCGGTGAGGGCAAGGACTGGAAGTACTCGACGCGCGGCAGCACGAAGAGATTGAGCGTCGGCTGGCGGATCACCTGGGAACCGGAGATCCTTGCACCGGGCCTGGCCAGTGCAGTGCACTACACCCGAACGGACGCGCCGCCACCGCTGGTGTTCGACGCTGCCAAGAACGTCCTGATGAGCGAACGCACCATCAACGCCGTCTCCCTCGACCCAGCGCAGATGCCCGACCCGGCAGCGTCCGCGTCGCGACTCGCCGACGTCATCGACGTCGTGGCGCCGTTGATCACTGCAGAATCGCTGACCTCCGAGCTGAATGCCGCACCTGGTTCACCAGTCCTCGCGGTCAACCTGCGCGACGACGACTTCGCGGTTCTCGAGGACGATCTGCGTGCCATTCCTGGAGTCGTGATCTCGCAGACACCCAAACTGATCGCGGGCGATCGACGCATCACCTCCCCGTTGCTCGACTCCATTCGCGACGCCTGGCAACTTGGCCGCGACGCGACGTCCGGTTGGGCAGTGGACGTCGTCGGTGCCGACGGAATTCCGGTGCGTCAGGTCGGCTTCCAGGGTCCTGCCGGTCCGGACCTGCATGCCACGCTCGATCCCCGGATTCAGCTGGCCGCCGAGGATGCCGTGGTCAGCGTCGGGACGTCCGCGTCGATCGTGGCTATCGTGCCGTCGACCGGTGCCATCGTCGCGGCTGCTCAGAACAGTTACGCCAACGAGCAGGGGGAGATTGCGTTCTCGGGGATGTATCCGACGGGATCGGCAACGGCATTGCTCGACGCCCTGCAGTCCGGTGATAACCCAGGCACGCCGTCTGAGCTCGGCCTCGGGGTCAACTACTCGATGCCCGGACTCGACGCCTTCGCCGGTCAGCGTTCCGGACCGGGTGGGTCGATCGATCGGATCCGGTCCGTCGGAAACGAGAGCTCCACGGAGTCGATGACGCCGTTCGGCCTGGCTCAGATGGGTGCGGCGATCTCCCGTGGAGCTGCGCCCCTACCGTCGATCGTCGTCGGTCAGACCGCCGTCGCCGACCAGCCGACCGATTCGATTCCGCCCGAAGCTCTTGCCAAGCTCCGAAAGATGTTGGTGGACTCTGCTCATGCCGAAGGGCTCGACGCGTACGCGGGATTGACAGGGTTCGCGGGTATCAGTGGCGACGACCGGTGGTTCATCGCCAACCGAGGCGACCTTGCGTTTGCGGTCTACATCGAAGACGCGGACGGAACGGACCAGGCCGTGAAGATGAGTACCCGTCTGATCCGAGGCATGGACTCCGGCATCGCCGAGTAACCCCCTGTGCTCCATTTCGGTCTGCTCGTGGTGGCCGGTTACTTCGCCGGCCTCGTCGGCTTCGTGACCGGAATGGCGTCGCTGGTGTCGTATCCAGCCTTACTGGCAGCAGGGTTGCCTCCGGTGAGCGCAAACGTCACCAACACGGTGGCGATGGTCGCCGTCGGTGTCGGCGCTACGACGAATGCTTCGGCCGAGCTCGCCAAAGACGGTAAGCAGCTGGTTCGGTATGCCGTCTATTCGGCAGCCGGTGGGCTGGTCGGCGCCGTCGTTCTGCTCGTTGCGCCCGCGGGATCCTTCGAGGTGGTGGTGCCGTTCCTCGTTGCGTTCGCGGCCCTCGCGCTGCTACTGCAACCGAGGATTCGAAAGCTGTCCGGAAATCGAGAGTTTCCGACGCTGTATCCGTTCGCACTGTTCTTGGTTGCTGTCTACGGCGGGTACTTCGGGGCAGGTGCCGGGGTGATCTTCTTGGCGCTCGCCCTGATCGCCACATCCGAAACGATATGGCGCGCCAGCATTCTGAAGAGTTTCTTTCTGGGCGTCGCGAACCTCGTTGCGGCCGTGATCTTTGCGTTCTCCGGTCAAGTCGACTGGCTCGCTGCGCTGGCGCTGGCGATAGGGGCCTTCTGCGGTGGTTACTGCGGCCCGCCCGTGGTCAAGCTCATTCCCCCGACGTTCCTGCGCATCGCTGTCGGAATTCTCGGGCTCGGGCTCGCAGCATGGTTGATGTGGAAATAGCTGCAGGCGTTCCTATTTCACACCGCTCATCATTTTCTTGATCCACGGCGTCAGAGCAACCAGCGCCACGGCGACCGCGATGGATGCAGCTCCCACGCTGTAGAAGAACGGGTTCGGATTGTCCTGGTCGTAGTAGCCGGCGAGAGTGCCTGCCATGGCCGAGCCGAGAGCGACAGAGAGGAAGAACAACGCGACCATCTGCGTGTGGAAGTTCTCCGGTGCGAGTTTGGTGGACAGTGACAGGCCGACCGGGGAGAGGAACAGCTCCGCGAAGGTGAACATCAGCAAGATGCCGATCAGGGCGAGCAGTGGCATGTTGTCGCCTGCGAGGGCAGGCACGAATGCGAGGAAAGCAACGCCCATGATGCCCACGCCTGCAGCGAACTTCAGGGGCGTCGAGGGCTGACGGTTACCGAGTTTGGTCCACATTGCGGCGAAAATGCCCGCAAAGATGATGATGAACACCGGGTTGATGGACTGCACCCACGACGGCGGGAACTCCCAGCCGAAGAGGTTACGGTCCAGTTCGGTGTCGGCGATGAGCGGCACTGTGGTGAATTGCTGCTGGAACAGCGACCAGAACGCCGCACTGGCGATGAACATCGGAATGAACGAGATGACCCGACGACGTTCGATCGAGGTGATCTTTTTGCTGGACAGGATGATCGCGAAGTATCCGATAGCCGCGACGACCGTGACTCCGACGACGACGTTGGACAGGTTCGATGCTCTGATCGCCCCGAACACCGAGAGCAGGGCGATGACGGCGACTGCTGCCGCAATGATCGCGACCCACTTGGTTCGCTCGGTCGAGGGGAGCGGATTGGGGGCGACAGCGCCGATGCCGTGCAAATGCTTCCGGCCGAGCGTGTACTGGATGAGGCCGAGCCCCATACCGACAGCCGCGAGCGCGAAGCCTGCATGGAATCCGATCTTGTCCCAGGCCAAGCCGGTAAGCAGCGGGCCGATGAACGCGCCGATGTTGATGCCCATGTAGAAGAGTGAGAAGCCGGCGTCCCGTCGAGGATCCTTCTCCTCGTACAGGTCTCCCACCAAAGATGTCGCGTTCGCTTTGAGGCCGCCGCTTCCGAACGCGACGAGGATCAATCCGACACCGACCCCCAGGAACCCGGGTAGCGCTGCTAGTGCGATGTGGCCGAACATGATGAGGATGGCGCTGTAGAACAGGGTGCGTTCGGAACCGAGAAGTCGATCGGCGATCCACGCGCCGAGAATCGTCGACAGGTACACGGTGCCGCCGTATGCGCCGACGATCGAGGTCGCCGAGCTCTCGGGGATACCGAGTCCGCCGTCGGACACCGAGTAGTAGAGGTAGTAGATGAGGATGCCTTGCATCCCGTAGAACGAGAAGCGCTCCCACATCTCGACACCGAACAGGTTCGCCAGTGCGAATGGCTGCCCGAAGAATCCGGTGTCCTGCTTGTCCGTCACATCGGCCATTACAGAACTGTCCCACGTGCGGCGGCCCCGATGGGGCCGATGGGGTCAGTTTTTCCGGGCGGATACAACTCTTGCGAGGGCGCGCCAGCCTAGAAGGAACAGCGCCAGCACGGTCGTGGCGACGACGACGAAGCTGAAGGCAGTGCCCTGCCCGCTGATCGCCCGAAGCACCATGCCGATGGCGACGGTGGACACCCACACGATGATGCCGGTCGGGAGAAGAAGGAACGCGTCGAACTTGTCACGGTAGAGCGCCCAGCTGGCGGCCCAGCCGACGACGGCGCCGATCAGGAACGGCCAGGCGGTCGTCGCCAATCCGGCAAGTGCACCCGTCTCGTCGTGGCTGCGTCGACCGATGGCGCAGAAGATCAGGACCAACACGAGATCTATGACTGCGGGAATGTACAGCGGCGCGAAACGGCCCGGTACGGCGGCGATGATCGGGTTGCGCTTGCTCACCGGTCCCACAATAGAGAACGGGCCCGCGGACTGTATGTCCGCGGGCCCGTTCTGGTGAAAGTGACGATCTAGGAAGCCAGACCTGCTTCGATTTCGAGGGTCAGGGTGATCTTGTCGCCGACGACTGCGCCGCCGCCTTCGAGAGGCATGTCGATGGTGAGACCGAAGTCGCGACGGTTGATGGTGGTGGTGGCTTCGAAGCCGGCGACCGGACCGTTGCCCATGCCGGCGTTGACGCCGTTGAATTCGAGTGCCAGGTCGATCGACTTGGTGACGCCGTGCAGGGTGAAGTCACCTGTCACGACGAAGTCGGAACCCTTGGGCTGTACCGACGTCGAGACGAAGGTGGCGGTCGGGTACTTCTCGACCTCGAAGAAGTCGGCAGTCTTGAGGTGGCCGTCGCGCTGCGCGTTGTCGGTGGTGATGGAGGTGACGTCGATTTCGGCGGCGACGGAAGGCGTGCCGTCGGCGGCGACGGTGATCGTGCCGGTGAAGGCCTGGAAACGGCCGCGGACCTTGCTCACGACGAGGTGGCGCACGGAGAATCCGACGGTGGAGTGCGAAGGGTCGATGTTCCAGGTGCCTGCGGACAATTCTGGCAATGCGGTCGCGGTGGTCATGTGAGCTCCTCTAATGGTGGGTTGAAGGTTCAAGTTGCCTAGTACACAAGCGGACCGGAGTCCGAATCTATTCCCGCATGCCGAATAGAGATGCCGATCACAATTTTCGAGTGGGAGGGAAGAACTCGTTATCCAGACTCGGGATCGACGTTGTCCGCCCGCGGCTTGTACAGGTCCCTTATTTCCCGCTGCTCGATGATTTCCCGCTGTTCGACGGCTTCCCGCTGTTCGACCGCGATGTCGTATTCGAGGTTCTCGTGGCGGTGGTTGCGAAACAGGACGAGGAACACGATCCAGCCGACGATCGCGACGAGGATGAAGCTGACACCGCGATAGACGAAGGCGGCTGCGACGGCCTGTGACGCGCTGATACTGGCCGCGCTGGTGAGAAAGGCGATCAGGGTGGCGTCGACGATGACGAGCCCACCCGGTGCGAGCGGCACGGATCCGACGGCCTTGCCTGCGGCGAACGCGATGAGCAGTCCGGAGAGTCGGGGGTCTGCGCCGACGGCGAAGCATGCGAAGCCGAGACAGGCGACGTCGGCGAGTCGGTGAACCGCGGACCACGACAGGGTGAGCACGCCGTCGCGTGTGCCGAGTCGAACCGATTGAACCTGCTCGATGATCTCGTCGATGCGCTCGGCGCCGGTATCGGCCGGCTGGTTGCGGAAGTCGTTGATCTTGCGCAACGTCCATCGGGCTGTGCTGCGTATCGCCTGCGGGTGGGCGGAGATGTACCGCACTCCCAGGACGATCAGGACGACGCCCGCAATGGGGAGTACCAGGGTGAACGTGTTGACCGCTCCGCCCACCAGCAGGGCGCCACCGACGCCGAGGACTGCGAGTCCCGCCGCCGCGATGACTCCGGAGATCGCGAGTTGCCATGAGGCGACTACCGGACTCGCGCCCCACCGTCGGGTCTCACGGTAAGTGAACGCGGTGGAGAAGACCTGTCCGGCGGGCAGCGTCAACGACATGGCAGTGCTGCCGTAGATGACCGAGACCGACTTGGACTGACGGACGCGAACTCCGCCGGCTTCGAGCAGTTGCTTCTGGACCCGGCCGAACGCGCTCAGTGAGAGTGCTTGCGCAAAGACACATGCAGCGAGCCATCCCCAATGGATCTCGGTGAGGGCCTTCCACGACTCGTGCAACCGCGGCCAGAGGTAGATTCCCTCGCCGATGAGCAGTGCGACCAGGGCAATCCCGACGACCCATTTGAACCAGCGGAGACGATTCCGCTTCCGTGGCCCGTCGGGGACGGACTCCGGTCTTGGTTCGGCCACCTTCACAGGGTAACCACACTGCGACGGCTGTCAGGGATGCTCGACCGGCCACGCGAGATGCGTGCGTCTACGCCGGCCGCGTAATTGAACCTGATCACCGAGTTCCCAATGCGCCTGTTCCTCGTCGCTGGCGAAGTAGAGCGCGGACGTCGACGCGAGAACGCGGCCCGGTCTCAGCTTGGCCAGTTCGGTCAATCGAGACGCTTCGTTGACGGGATCACCGATCACGGTGTATTCGAACCGCTCGGCTGCGCCGATGTTCCCAGCGACGGCCAGTCCCGCCGACACACCGATACCGATGTCGAGTCCGGTGATGTCGTTGAGGGCGAACCGCAGGTCACGAGCTGCGGCGAGCGCAGCGGTCGGCGCGTCGGGTCGGTCGAGGGGCGCGCCGAAAATGGCGAGTGCCGCATCACCCATGAACTTGTTGACGAATCCGTTGTGCTGATCGATGACGTCGACGACGACGCGGAAGAATTCGTTGAGGAGGACGACGACCTCACTGGGAGGACGCTCGGAAGCCGTGGCCGTCGACCCGACCATGTCCACGAAGAGCACCGCGACGAAGCGAGTCTCGCCTCCCAATTCGGTACCGAATTGCAATGCACGGCGCGCCACATCTTCGCCGACGTGTGCGCCGAACAGTTCACGCAGGACGCGCCGTTCCGCGGACTCCTCCATCATGCGGTTGAAGCCGACCTGAAGTCGGCCGATCTCGCTGCCGTCGAACACGTCGACCTCGACGTCGTTCTCACCGCGTTGGACCCGCTCGATCGCCCGACGCAGTTGCCGGATCGGGTCGGAAATCTGGCTGGCCGTCAGCATCGACAGGATGAATGCCTGCCCGATAGCGAGGACGCTGAGCAGGATGATCGCTATCGCGAGCGAATTGGGGGAGAACACCAGATCGGTGGTCAGCTGGGTCACGCAGAGCAAGATGATGCCGATGACGGGCATCAGGGTGCCCAGACCCCAGGTCATCGCCATCCGGGTGCCGATGCCGGGGGTCATGGTGCGGTCGAATCGACCCTCGCTCAGTGCCATCGCAGCGACGGGGCGCAGGATCCGTTCGCCGAGCATGTAGGTGAATCCGAAGGTGACGGTGGCAGCCATGACCACGGTGACGATGACGGCGACGGCGAGCGACGGCATTTCGGCGACCGTCAGGACGACGAACAGGACACCCCCGATGACCCACAGAACGGCATGCACGATTGCTTGACGCAACGGCGCGTGCAGCGCAGTCATCTGTTCCTTACGGGTGGGTGGGCCACCCCGCAGCTGCCAGCGAACCACCGTCCGCAACATGCGGGACGCGTAATAGAGGCTGACCCCGCCTCCGACCAGCAGATAGATGCCGAAGATCCAGACATTGCGTGATCGGTCCGCGATGATCGATTCCGACTCGGCAATGGGCAGCCCATAGCGAACGAAGCCGAATACGAGCACCGCGCCGAAGAGGTTGGACAGGCCCATCGAGACCATATAGAGCGGCCAGCGACTCTTCAGGGTGAGCGAGACCGCTCGGAAAGATGCCAGCACAGGTTAAATTTACCGGGTGGGTACTGGCGAGCTGCGGGCAGAAGCACCAAAGGAGCCTTCCGGTGCCCGATCGCCCGCGAATTCGGTTCATCCCTTGGTGCGTGTCGGAGCGGAATGGACGTGGCGTCTGCTCGTTCTGTTCGCCGGATTCCTCACTGTTTGCTACGTCGTCATCCGGCTCGAAACAGTGTTCATTCCCATCGGACTGGCGCTGCTGGCTTCGGCGATGCTGGTGCCGATCGTCGATTGGATGCAGAGACGCGGAGTTCCCAGGTCCGCAGCAGTCGTCGTAGTCATCATCGCCAGTATCGGTGTCGTCGTCGGAATCATGACGTTCGTCGTCGAGCAATTCATCGAGGGACTACCGCAACTCGGCGATCAATTCACCACGAGCATCAACGACATCCAGTCCTGGTTGTCCACGGGCCCACTCCACATCAGTGAGGACCAGATCCGACAGACGAGCGACGACGCCGTCAAGGCCGTCCAGGACAACCAGGAAGCGGTGACGTCCGGCGCATTGACCACCGCGACGTTCATCGGTGAGCTCTTCACCGGTGCGTTGCTGACACTGTTCACGCTGATCTTCTTCCTCTACGGCGGCGATCAGATCTGGAACTTCGTCACCCGGCTTGCCCCGACGTCGGCGCGGCGCCGTATTCGCCTCGCCGGAAGTCAGGGCTTCGGCTCCCTCATCGGGTACGTTCGCGCGACGGTCGCCGTCGCCGCTGCCGATGCTGTCGGTATCGGGGCCGGGCTGGCCATTCTCGGTGTGCCCTTGGCCTTGCCGCTGGCATCGTTGGTGTTCATCGGCGCCTTCATCCCTATTGTCGGTGCTTTCCTGACCGGATTCGTCGCAGTGTTCATCGCATTGGTGACCAAGGGTCTGATCACCGCGTTGATCACGCTCGGCATCGTCGTCGCAGTCATGCAACTGGAAGGGCACGTACTGCAACCCCTCCTACTGGGACGCGCGGTGCGGCTGCATCCTTTGGCCGTCGTCTTCGCCATCACCCTGGGAATCCTGCTGGCAGGCATCATCGGTGGCCTGCTGGCCGTTCCGGTCGTGGCAGTGCTCAACACGGCAATCCGATCACTGCTGGCAGAGGACCCGGACGAGGTCTACGAGGAACTCGAGGAACACGACCCGTCGGAGCCGCTGTTCCCGGCCACAGAGGACAGCCCACGCCCGCGTAGCCGACAACTCGACCCAGGAACTCTCGAAAAGCCCGATGACTGACGCATTGACTCCGCTCTGGCGCGCGTCGCAGGTGTTTCGATTCGTCACCCTGCTCTACGCAGTCAGCTACCAGGTCGCCTCGATGTCGTCCTACAGCAATCCGCGCCTGAGCTGGTTCTTCGTGGCGTTGATGGCAGTGTGGACCGGGGTCTCGGCAGCGCTTCTCTTGGAGAAGAGAATCCCGCGATGGAAGGTGGTGTTCGCCGACCAACTCGTCGTCATCGGGTTGATGGCGTCGACTCGGTTGGTCGCCGATCCTCAGTGGTACAGCACTCACCAAACTCTCCCGACGACATTGTGGGCCACCAATGCGGTCATCTCGGCGGCAATTCTGTTCGGGCCCAGGGGCGGAATCGCGTCGGCGATCGTGCTCGCGGCCGTGAGCGCACTGGTACGCGATCAGGTGAACTTCGATCTGTGGACGGATGCGACAGCGCCGGTTCTGGTGTCGGTCGGGCTTGCGCTCGGGTTGGCGAGTAACACCGCCAAACGCGCACACTCGGAATTGGCGCGTGCCATCAGGCTCGCGGCGATCACCGAAGAGCGCGAACGACTCGCACGCCAGGTGCATGACGGCGTCCTGCAAGTGTTGGCGCTGGTTCGTCGGCGCGGAAACGAAATTGGCGGTGCTGCAGGTGAACTCGCCGATCTTGCCGGTGAGCAAGAAGTTGCACTGCGGATGCTGATCTCCGAGCAGGGGAACCCGAGCCGCGTCGATACCGGCGATGCAGAGGTCGACCTGGGGAGTCTGCTCCGAGCGCAGGGCAGCACCACGGTGTCGATCTCGGCCCCGACGGATCCCGTACTCGTCCACGAACCCGTCGCCGAGGAGCTGGCTGCCGTTCTCGCGACAGCGTTGTCGAACGTGACCTTGCACGCGGGATCGGCTGCGCGCGCGTATGTTCTGCTCGAAGATGTGGCCGGCGACATCATCGTGAGCATCCGTGACGACGGCGTCGGGATAGCTGCCGGCCGCCTCGCTGAAGCTGAGGCGGAAGGCCGGATGGGCGTCTCCAAGTCGATACTGGGAAGAGTTGAAATGCTCGGCGGCACAGCAGTGCTCGACAGCGATATCGGGACGGGGACCGAGTGGGAGATTCGAGTACCGAGGGAGCGGAAGTGATGGAGAAGCAGATTTCGGTCATGGTCGTCGACGACCACCCCATGTGGCGCGACGGGGTGGCACGCGACCTCGATGCGGCCGGATTCGACGTCGTCGCCACCGCTGACGGAGTCGGGTCCGCGGGGCGTCGCGCTCAGGCCACGCAACCGGCCGTCGTGCTGATGGACATGCACCTGACCGACGGCAACGGTGCCGACGCGACGGTCCAGGTACTGCTCGGTTCACCGAACAGTCGGATTCTGGTGCTGTCTGCCTCCGCTGAACGCGGTGACGTGCTCGACGCAATCAAGTCCGGTGCCAGCGGATACCTGGTCAAGAGTGCATCGGCCGAGGAATTGTTCGACGCTGTCCGGGCCACCGCCGCCGGGCAAGCCGTGTTCACTCCCGGTCTGGCCGGGCTGGTCCTCGGGGAGTATCGCCGTATCGCCACTGCCCCCGCGGACGCGAACGACACCGAATTACTACGTCCGACGCTGACCGACCGCGAAACCGAAGTGCTACGACTGGTAGCAAAGGGATTGAGCGCCAAGCAGATTGCGACCAAACTGACGTTGAGCCATCGCACGGTGGAAAATCACGTGCAGGCCACACTCCGCAAGCTGCAGCTTGCCAATCGGGTGGAGCTGACGCGTTACGCGATCGAACAGGGTTTGTGAGCCGCCCGCTCGGGGCAACCCCACCCCATGAGTGAGATGGACAAGCCAGTGGATACGACGGTGGACCCGACCGAGAAGTCGGCCGGCCTCGATGCGGACGGTGCGCAGAGCGCGGCCGAGCGTGGGGAGGCCGTCCGCGAGTTCGACGACCACCTCGACGGGTCGGGGGACAAGCCGACGTTCCCGACCCCTGATGCCGCGGAGGTCACCGACACCGAGACGGACCCGAAGACCACGACGCGGACCGAGTAGCTCAGCTCTTGACCAACTGGTTGAGGGCGAGCTTGGCGATCGGAACATACGGAAGCACCAGCCCGGGAAAGCCGTCGACCGTCAACCACGTCCGTGAACCGGCCGGATGGGACTCGACGCCGTGGGTCAGCGTCAAGCCCAGCGCGCGGTTCTGCCACCAGGCCTGCCACGTCCAGGTATGAGCCGCCTCGTCGACGGCGAGCACGCGGAAGTCGATCCGAATCCAGAGTGGTCCCTCGACTCTGCCCGAGGTATCGGCAACCAGCCGTTCGCCGTCGTAGTCGACCCCGCTGATCTGTGGCGCCCACGTCGACCACATATCGGGGTTCATGTAGCGCTCCCACACAATCCCTGCGGGAGCCGAACCGGTCGCATCGATCGTGATCTCCATACTGTGGGCTGTACCCGCGAGCCGGCCCAGCGAACCTTGCAGTTCCAGGCAGTCGCTTTGCCTGGGCATTATCCTGGTTTCATGGAGGCCAGGAATCTGCGAGTATCGGATGCCGAAAAGGAACATGTCGGTGAGTTGCTCCAGCGTGCGGTGGGTCTGGGGATGTTGTCCCTCGGGGAGTTCACCGAACGTATGGACACCGCGCTTACCGCGAAGACGCGTGGTGAGCTGAACGCTGTCGTGGCGGATCTGCCCGGGATGCAGATAGCCGAGCAGTATCGGCCGTCGGTCCCCGCGGCCTCGGCGCCGTATCAGCAGAGCGCCCCCGCCTACGACCGGGCGCATACGGTGTCGTGGGATCGAAGTCAGGCTTCGGTCGTCCGCGGCACGATGTCGACGGTGTCGCGCAAAGGTCCTTGGAACGTGCCACCCCGGATGGCGATCGACAGCAAACTTTCGAATGTCACGCTGGACTTCACGCAGGCAATCATGTCGACGCAGGTCGTCGAGATCATGGTGAGCGACTATTGCAGCACTATCTCGCTGATCCTGCCCCCGGCGGCTACCGCTGACCTCAACGGCCTCGAAACAGTCGGGGGGAGTGCCAACAACAAGGTGCGCACCGGCCCGCCGATCGGGCCGCTGCACGTCATCGTGCGCGGGAAGGTCCGGTTCGGGACACTCACCGCCAAGCATCCACTGGGTACGTCACTGCGACGGATGTTCGGCAACTGAGCGTTTCCGTAACGCGGTTAGGCAAACCCCTAGGTAAGGAGGAGTAGAAATACTCAGCCGTTGCCGGGAACCGTCCGACATGATCTGTCCATGACGAATCCGCGTAGTGCCGGTGTCGATCCGCAGTTGGTAGCCAGATTGTCCGGTCAGTTCGCAGCACTGGGAGAGCACCTCCGGCAGGTTTCCGGCGAACTCGGGCAGCTGCATTCACAACTGGCAGCTCAGCAGGCACCGATGTTCCCTGCCCAGCCTCAGGTATTCGCCCAGCCGCGGCCCTTCACTCCGCCCCAGCCCCAGCAGTTTCCTCAGCCCCAGCAGTTTGCCCAGCCCCAGCAGTTTGCCCAGCCCCAGCAGTTTGCCCAGCCCCAGCAGTTCCCTCGACCACCCCAGCCTGCACCGCCCCGGCCTGCCGCGCCGAAAAAAGAGCCATGGTGGCAGCGGGACGGTGTGATCTCTCGGCTGCTCGCGATCGCCGGTGCCGGAGTGACATTGATCGGCATCGTGATGCTGCTGGTTCTGGCAGCACAGGCAGGATGGTTCGGGCCGGAGCTACGTGTCGGTGCGGGAGCGGCATTCTCGTTGGCGTTGGTGTACATCGGGTCCCGGATTTTCGGTCGATCCGGCGGCAGGGTCGGTGGCATCGCCGTTGCGGCGACCGGAATTGCCGGTCTGTATCTCGACGTCGTGGCCGTCACCGTGATCTACGAGTGGCTCGAGCCGGTTCTCGGTTTGGCCGCTGCTTTCGGTATTGCGTCGGCTGGTATCGCGCTGGCGGTGTCGTGGCGTTCGCAACCGATGGCGGTGTTGATCCTTACCGGCGTCGCCGTGTGTGCACCGGTGGTCAGCGGCGGAATCACGTTGTCGCTCATCGGTTTTTACGCTGCTACGTTCATTGCAACCTTCCCCGCCCAGCTCGGACGTGACTGGCCGCTTTTGAATGCCGCGCGCACACTGCCGATCGTTGCCGCTACGTTGCTGGGAATCTCGGCGGCCTCGCCCTCTGCAATCGACACCGGTGATGCCGTCACCCTGCTGATCGTTGCATCCGTCGTCGCGGCATTCGGGTTGGGAAGCTCGCTCGAACTCCTTCGCCGCAACGCAGCCGACTCGATGGCATCGGCGATGATGGCGCTCGGTGCACTGCCGATCCTCTTGGTGGGCACCCTGTTCGAGCGTTGGACACTCGCGCTGGTCGAACTCCTGGTCGCCGTTGCCTGCGCGGCAACTATCGCCTTGGCGCGCTGGTTGCCGGTGCATGCCAGGATTGTGTTTTCGCTCCTCGGCGCGGCGGCGCTGCTGCAGGCCGTCGTCGTTCCGACCGCAGTGGAACTGCGTCCGCTCACGCTGTTGGTGGTCGCTGCTGCGGCACTCGTTCTCGCGCATAAGCTCTCGTCCAAGATCGCGTACTTCCTCGGCGGTGCATTCGCCGCACTCGGGACCATCGGTTTCGTTGTCATCGCACCCGTCGACGGCCTTGTGGATGCGGACTACGCCACCGGGCATGTCGGCATCGTGGTTGCCGGGCTGCTGTTGGTAGCGGTTGCGGCGGGCCTGGTTCTGGTTGCTGTCCAACTCGGTATTGTCGAGGAGAACGTGCAGTCTTGCTGGGTGTTCGCAGGCATTGTCTCACTTTACGGTCTGACGTCCGCGACGGTCGCCCTCGGAGTGGGAGCAATCGGCGGCACAACAGGATTCATCGCGGGTCACTGTGCGGCCACTATCGGATGGATGGCGGTGGCCATGGCATTGCTGATCATGGGACTCCGGAGTGAGAAGTACGCGCACACTGCACTATTGGCGGGCTTGTCCCTGACCACTGCTGCGGTGGCCAAGCTGTTCTTGTTCGATCTGGTTGCTCTCGATGGGCTCTTCCGTGTCGGCGCCTTCATCGGCGTCGGACTTCTGTTGCTCTTCGCGGGCACCAGGTATGCAAAGGTATTCGCAGACCGCGAGTCCGAACAGGTATAGGTAGGTGCGGACGAACCCGCCGGCTCAGTAGGGTGCTGGTCGGCGGCGTTCGCGGGCATTTCCGGCAGCGCGGTGTTCCCGAAAGCGGCGGCGGAGGTCGCGGATTCTCCGCTGAGCGTCGTCGGTGCCGGCCCGGGCGAGTTCGGAACGCGAGGGCGGGTGCGTGTGGGGAGGCATGTGTTTCTCCCACCAGGTCGGACCGTCCGGGCAATCCTCCGGGGGCGCCGGATGCCTTTTGCGAACGCGAAGTGGCGGGGCATCCGGAACCGAGAAGTCGGGCAATGTGATTCGTCTGGAACCGGCATTGCCCGTCCACAGGATCGCGCCACCGGATAGCATCGCGCACGCCCACATGCGGGCAGTCTTCGCTTGATGATGACAAGTACATACCGGGTGCAGATTGGATCCGACCGTCCATCCACCTGCCCGAGGATTGTCCTGATCGAACGGGACGATGTGGTCGAGTTGGCACCGAGACGACGGCGTGTCACAGCCCGGAAATGTGCACGTGCGGTAAGCCATTCGGACCATCGAGGCCACAGCTTTCGAAGGCCGATACGTCAACGCTCCGGGTGGTGGACCGTCGAGTCCGCCGTGCCCGTCAGGGAACACTCCTGCAGCCTTCGATGGATCACGCTCGATCTCGCGCAGGACTGAATCGACGTAGCGGCGTAGGGCAGAGTCCTCCCCTGGGGTGTGCAGGTAGATCTGGTGTGGGCCTGGTCGAGGAACCTCCGCTGCCCCGCGAACTCTGCCGCGCCCGAGGATCCTCCGAAGTACCTGTTTGACCCGCGGTAAGGGCGACTCCGGCTCGTCATCGTGGGTGTCGCTCGATCCTGGATCGGATTGTTCGGCAACCGGATTGTCTACCGCGCCCGTGCGTTCAGTGGCGTTCTTCCTAGTGGGCCTGATGGCACTCGTCTCGTCCGTCGCGACAGTCTCAGGTTCGGTACCCGAGCCGGTGCTTCCACCTCGGTTCACCTCGAGCACCTCGACCAACTCGGTCAAGATTGCCTGCCACCGTGCGTCTTGGGCCAACATCCGCACCAGGTCCGGATCGAATGCCGTCCCGTCGGGCAAGGTCGCCGGTGTCGAGGACAATCCCAACAATGTTTCGACGTCGATGAGGATGTTGAGTAGATGACCGCGTCGCGGAGCGATCTCTTCCGCGACACCCGCTGCCGTACACCCCTCGCTGCGCTCGCACCGGCACGCCAAGGCGTGCTCGCCGTACAGCAAAGCCAACAATCCATCCACGCGGCGCTGCTGGCCTGTACGCGGATCCTTTGTGCATACGGTCGCGGCGATCTCGGAAATCAGGGCCTCCGCCTCGGCCCCTTGCAGATCCGACATCTGCGCGCGCAGTACAGACATCCCGGTACCGTCCTCGTGGACGCTGACTCCGGTCGAGGCTGCCTTCGCTTGCGTCTGTGCCGCAGTCGCTTCCGCTCTGTCGAATTGCATCCACAAACTCCACACCCGGTTTCGCAAGCGGCGTGGTGCCATACTTTCGGCTGCCGCGAGAGCTTGGAATTCGATCGCCTTCACGGTGCGTGCGCTGGCTTTGTCGAGCACCGATGCCAGCACCACTACTCGTGCCCAGTCGATGCCCCCGAATATCAACCGCAGCGCCGTCAAGGGCAGGTGGTTCAACGCTTCGGCGGTATCGAGGAGAGTGCGGCCTGTCGACAACGACACCGTCAGTTGCGTCGAGATCTCACAGAGCACTTCACGATGACACTCCGACGGATCTCCGCCGCACTCCTCGGCATCGGCGAGGCGGCGATCGAGGATCTCGCATACTGCCTCGACCAGGCGGCCGCGACGAACATTCTCCGCGGACGCGCATTCGGTGAGGATGTCGAGCATGCCGCCAACAGCCTGGTCAGCAGTCTCGATGAACCTCGATTCGAACATACTGTCGAGTGTAACTTCTCTTACCGACACAAACTCGAAACCCAGAGATCAACGTGCGCTTGCTGATTCGCGCCCAGCCGAAGTCGCGACGCTCTCATCCTCCAAGGCCGGCTCGCCGAGACCGGTTCGACGCTGGATTCGTTTCATCCATTCCGGTGCCCACCAACAGTTGTCGCCGAGAAGCTTCATTGTTGCCGGGACCAGGAACATGCGGATCACCGTCGCATCGATGATGAGCGCGGCAATCATGCCGAAGGCGATGTACTTCATCATCACCAGGTCTGAGAACGCGAACGAGCCCGTCACCACGATGAGTATCAGTGCTGCCGCGGTGATGATGCGTCCGGAATGCGAAGTGCCGATTCGGATTGCGTCGGTGGTGCTTGCGCCCTTGTCTCGTGCCTCGACCATCCTCGAGAGCAGGAAGACTTCGTAGTCGGTGGACAGTCCGAAGACGATTGCGCCGATGAGCAGCAGAATCATCGCCATGATCGGACCCGGGGTGAAGTTCAACAACTCCGAACCGTGTCCGTCGATGAAGATCCACGTCAGAATGCCCATCGTCGCACCCAATCCCAGCGCGGTCATGAGCACTGCCTTGATGGGCAGAATCAGCGACCCGAACGTCAGGAACATCAACAGCGTCACGATGAGGACTACCAGGATTGCGGTGAGCGGCAGTCGATCCACCAGTGCCGCAATCGAGTCCTGTTCTATTGCAGGCGTTCCCGTGATCTGCACGCTTGCGCCGTCCGGAACTTCGATGCCGCGCAGGTAATCGAGTGCAGGCTGGGAATCGTTGCGGTCCTCGAGGCCTGCCTTGAAGACGATGACACCGTCTTTGCTTGCACCGGTAGGTGTGAACTTCTCGACGAGTCCGGGAGCTTCGTTGGCTTGCTTGGTGATCTGCCCGAGGGATGCGCCCTGCGCGTTCGATATCACCAGCTTGAGTGGCTCGGTGCGTTGTCCAGGGAACAGTTCGTCGAACTGAGATTGCGCCACCCGCGTCGGGTTGTCGGGCGGAAGATACGTCTCGTTGATTCCGCCGAATTCGATCCTTCCCACCGGAAGGGTCAGCACCAGCAGCGCGAGCACGATCGTGACGGCAACCTTGACGGGACGCCGCATGACCCAGCGGGTCAGCTTGCCCCACATGCCGTTCTCGATTTCCTCGGACGACTTGGTTTTACGCATGAACTTGAAGCCCAGCGCGTCGACGCGTGGACCGAGAACTGCAAGCAGCGCAGGTAGGACGGTCACCGCGACGAGAGCGGCCAGCGCGACGGTAGCGATGGATCCGTATGCGACGGACCGAAGGAAGCCATGCGGGAACAGCAGCAGGCCACCGAGACTGGCAACGATCATCGTCGCAGAGAACGTCACGGTGCGCCCCGCCGTCATCACGGTGCGGCGGACTGCCTTTCGCGTCGAGTATCCGTCGCCGAGTTCCTCACGGAAGCGGGAGACGATGAAGAGTCCGTAGTCGATTGCAAGGCCGAGTCCGACCATCGACACCACCGGCGCCACGAATGTGTTGACTTCGGTGAAGTTGGTGAACAGCTTGACGATTCCGTTGGCGCTGACCACCGTCAAGGCGCCGACGACGAGGGGGAGCGCAGCCGCGACGATTCCACCGAAGATGAAGAACAAAAGGACTGCAACAGCAGGAATGGCGAGGATCTCCATTCGATGAATGTCATCGGCCATCGTCGATTGCAAGGCCCCGGCAACCGCTTGGAGTCCCGCAACCTGGACGTCGACGCCATCGATGTAGAACGCGTCCTTGACGGCTTGGAAGTTGTTCGTCAGGGCCGTCTCGTCTTCGCCCACTATCGCGATGCTGGTGACAGCGTGCTGTTTGTCCGTGGTTGCCAGTGCGGCTGCGCGGGCAGCACCGTCCACGGTGAAGTAGGTGCCGTTGATCTTGGCGATCTGGGCAGGGTGTTCTGCGACAAGCGAGTTCAGGTTGGCAGTGACCGCGGCAGTGAATTCCGGATCGTCCACCGTCTTTCCCTCGGGAGCGGTGTAGAGCACGATGACATCGCCCTCTGCGTCACGTCCGAACGTGTCGTCGGCGAACTGAGCAGCACGCACCGATTCCGAACCGGGGTCGTCGAAGCCGCCCTGGCTCAGTCGATTCTCGAATCCGACCCCGTACGCGGCCAAACCGAGAAGGCCGGCCACCATGACTCCGATGACCGTGAATCGCCAGCGGTGGACAAGATCCCCCCATCGGGCGAACACTCAGGTCACTCCTCGAAGTTCGGCAATGACAGCCATGCTTCCCCCATCTCGACGTAAGACACCACACATCGCCCCAGCGACTCGATCTGTGGTCGTGATCTTGCTTCCCAGGGGACAACGGTCGGAAAGAATGCAGCGTTCCCGAATTTCACACTGTGAGATTCCACAGCGGTGTCTTACCTTCCCGGCACCGAGAGCGATCCAGGATTGTGATTCGACTGCGGTAGGGCTACTTCCGACGCTCTCGTGCGAGGAGTTCGCTGACGCTCAAGGCCTGCTGCCCGCCGCGGTGGCGTCCGCTGTCGATATCGGCTTCCGCGGGATCAGGATTGACGGGATCGTTGATTCGACGTCGACCTTGCGACGGGGTGTCTGCGCCGACGGTCGAGTCCGTGCGCTCGGGGCCGGTAGGCGTCGGCGGATCATCAGGGGTCTCGTTGCGTCGGCCGGGCGCATTTCGAGTCGTGATGTCGTAGCGCGTACGCGGTTCGCTCGGACGGGCACCAGCGCCGCTACCAGCGGAACCGTTGGTGTGGGACCCATTGTCGGCGCCGTTGGTGTGCACGCCGTTGGTCGAGGTGCCGTTGGTGGGGGAGCCGTTGGTGTGAGCGCCGTTGGTGTGAGAGCCGTTGCGAGGAGAGCCGTTGGTCTCGCGACTTTCGCCGGAACCGCCGCCTTGAGTGTAGTCGCGGTTCCCACCGGTTCCGGTGCGCGAGCCGTCGGACTCACGGCCGGTCGAACCATTGCTGTAGGAGCCGTTACGGGCACCGTTGGACACCGACCGCTCGGCAGGCGTCGCTGTGGCCTCCTTCGACGCTTCGGGAGAGTCGGTAGGCGCACGTAGATCCGCCAGCCAGCTCTCGATCGAGCGGGAGTCCGGTGCGGCGGCCCGTACAGGCTCCGGGGTGCGGGGTGGCTGCTGCCTGACCACCGGCTGCTCAGGAACTGCAGGCTGTTCCGGGACCACCGGCTGGTGCCGAACCACCGGCTGCTCGGGAACTACAGGTTGCTGCCGAACTGGTGGCTGCTGCCGAACTACCGGCTTCTGGGGCTCCGGTTGCGCGACGGGGGGAGCGGCCCGAACAATCTCGGCTGCCTGGGTGTCTTCGGATGGTGCCGTGGCAGGCTTGCCCGTCGCCGAACGCCGTTCTGCTTCTTTTGCTGCATAGGTCGATCGAACGGGGCCAGCGCTCGCAGGCGCGATCATCGGGATCGGTTCGGTCAGAGGTTCTGCGGCTCGTGGCGCCGGCCTCATCGGCGGCTTCACTGTGGTGAGCGGGCGTCCGCCGACGAGTGCGAGCTCGGGGACGTCGTCCGGCATCAGCTCGTCCTCGAGGATCGTCTCGCCGAGTCCGAGCCGCTGCTGAATTCGCTTCATCCACTGTGGCGCCCACCAGCAGTCGTCGCCGAGCAGTTTCATGGTGGCAGGGACGAGGAACATGCGGATGAGCGTCGCGTCGATGATGAGTGCGGCGATCATGCCGTAGGCGATGTACTTCATCATCACCAGGTCGGAGAACGCGAATGCGCCTGTCACGACGATGAGGATCAGGGCGGCCGCGGTGATGATTCGGCCGGTGTGCGAGGTTCCGATGCGGATTGCCTCGCTGGTGCTGGCTCCCTTTTCGCGGGCTTCGACCATACGAGAGAGGAGGAAGACTTCATAGTCGGTGGATAGTCCGAAGACGATGGAAATGATCAACACCAACACTGGTGCCATGATCGGCCCTGGCGTGAAGTTCATGAAGCTCGCGCCGTTGCCGTCGATGAAGATCCACGTCAGAATGCCCATCGTCGCGCCCAACCCGAGCGTCGTCATGAGGACAGCCTTGATAGGCAACACCAGCGATCCGAAGGTCAAGAACATCAACAGCGTCACTACGAAGATGACCAGAAGTGCCATCAGCGGCAGGTTGTCGATGAGGGCGGCGATACTGTCCTGCTCGATTGCAGGAGTACCCGTCACCATCACCGTGGCCCCGGCGGGCACGTCGATACTTCGCAGATAGTCGATGGCAGGCTTGGAGTCGTTTCGGTCGACGAGGCCGGCCTTGAAGACGATGACGCCATCTTTGCTCGCGCCGTCGGGAGCGAACTTTTCGATCAGCCCGGGGGCCTCGTTGGCCTGCTTGGTGATCTGTCCGAGGGATGAGCCTTGCGCGTTGGAGATGATCAGCTTGAGCGGTTCGGTACGCAACCCGGGGAACAGTTCGTCGAACTCGCCCTGTGCTTCACGAGTGATGTTGTCGGGCGGCAGGTAGGTCTCGTTGATTCCACCGAACTTGATATTGCCGACGGGGAGCGTCAGCAGTACCAGGCCGAGCACGATGGGGATCGTCACCTTGAGCGGGTTCTGCATGACCCAGCGGGTCAGCTTGCCCCACATGCCGTTCTCGATTTCCTCGGACGACTTGGTCTTGCGCATGAACTTCAAACCCAGCGCGTCGACGCGTGGGCCGAGGATCGCGAGCATTGCAGGCAGAATCGTGATCGCTGTCAGTGCGGCGAGCGCGACGGTGGCGATCGAGCCGTAAGCAACGGATTTGAGGAAGCCCTGCGGAAAGAGCAGTAGGCCGCCCAGGGAGGCGACGATCATCGTCGCCGAGAAGACCACGGTGCGGCCTGCGGTCATGACGGTGCGTCGGACAGCTTGGGTGGTGGAATAGCCGTCGCCGAGCTCTTCTCGGAATCTGGACACGATGAAGAGCCCGTAGTCGATCGCCAAGCCCAACCCGACGAGAGAGACCACCGGTGCGACGAAGCTGTTGACCTCGGTGAAGTTGGTGAAGACCTTGACGATTCCGTTGGCTCCGACGACCGTGAGCCCACCGACGATCAAGGGCAACGCCGCGGCTACGACGCCACCGAAGATGAAGAAGAGTAGGACCGCCACGGCGGGAATGGCGAGCAGTTCCATCCGGTGGATATCGCCGGCCATGGTGGACTGCAAGGCGCCGGCGACTGCCTGCAGACCGGTGACCTGCACGTCGACGCCGTCGACGTAGAAGACGTCCTTGATTTTCTGAAAATTGTTGGTCAGCTCGGTGTCGTTGTCACCGACGATCGCGATACTGGCGATGGCGTGGGTTCTGTCCGGGGTGGCCAGCGCCGGGGCGCTGACGGCGTTGTCGACCTTGAAGTAGGTGCCGTTGATCTTGGAGATCTGGTCGGGATGCTCGCCGACGAGAGAGTTGAGGCTGTCGGTGACCTTCGCGTTGAAGTCCGGGTCATCGATGGTTTTACCTTCGGGCGCGGTGTAGAGAACGATCACGTCGCTGGACTGATCACGCCCGAAGGTCTCGTCGGCGAGGCGAGCGGCCTGGGCCGACTCCGAACCCGGGTCGTCCCAGCCGCTCTGGCTCAGATGGTCGTTAAGATCCAACCCGTACGCTGCGAAGCCCAGAAGCCCGGCCACCATGACTCCGATGACCGTGAACCGCAAGCGGTAGACGAGATCTCCCCATCTGGCGAACACTTAAGAAACTCCTTGACGCCCGACGAGAAGGGCGGACAGTGGTCGGAACGGCTGCAGCCATGCGCCTTCGTCCGGCAGCGAGTCGAGACTCACGCGAGGCAGAGACTCACGGAAGACCCCGGGAATGTCCTCGAGGTCGAGGAACTCCAGAGTCTCCGATGTGACCGCCCAGCTTGCGTGCTCACGGAATCCGAGCACCTGAACGGGCACACCTGTTGCGGCGATGCTCTCCAGTGGCTCACGAAAGGCCTGGCCATCCGCCGAAGCGACCATGACTCCGGCAAGCCCGCCACCGCGATTGCGAAACTCGATGTGGTCGAGCATGTCGTCGTCGACATCACTGTCTTCGTCCACCTTGGGCTTGGCGAACACCGCGAAACCCACGTTACGCAACGCTTCGACCCAGGGTCGAACGACGTCGGCGCTGCCTGGGGCGATATTGGTGAAGACCGTTGCCTCGGCTTCGAGGATCCCCGAACCGTTGGCCGAGAGTTCGGCGGTGCGCTGCAACAGCCATCGGCCCAGCGCATCGAACCGTGGGCGGTACGCCGCAGTCGGCCTGCCGCCGAGAATTGCACCGAGCCCCATGTCGAGGTTGGGGGCATCCCACACCAGAAGCACTCGCTTGTTGTGATGAGAATCACTTGTGTCGAGGGCGGGTATGGGAGCGAAAGCTGTATTCGGTACCTCTTCGCTGACGCTCATGGTGTGATCTTCCCCCATATCAACTCCGTCACCGAGCTACCCACAAGTTGGGCTTTGCCCTCGAACTTGGTGACGGGTCGCTCGTGTGTCATCGGAGACTCCCAATCGAGAACGGTCAGCAACGGTTCTGCGTTCCCGGCCTCGGCGATCCATTCTGCATACTCGGCGTGATCGGTCGCGACATGCAGAACTCCGCCCGGCTTCAACCGGTCGGCGATCATCGCGAAGGTGGGGGCCTGCAGCAGCCGTCGTTTGTGGTGGCGGACCTTGGGCCAGGGATCCGGAAAGAACACCCGGACGCCCGTCAACGATTCAGAGGTCAGCATGTTCTCCAACACGTCCATCGCATCGCCGCGAAGTAGACGAATGTTGTCGATCTCCTCGCGCTCGATCTGCTGCAGCGTCTGAGCGAGACCGGGGCGGTAGACCTCGACCGCCATCAAGTTCACGTGCGGTTCGGCCTGTGCCATCGCGGTCGTGGCGGTACCGGTTCCGGATCCGATCTCGAGGATCGTCGGCCCTTGACGGCCGAACCACCCATCGATGTCGATGAGGTCGTCGGCGACATCGCGACCGATCTTCGGCCATAGCGTGTCCCAGGTGGTCTGCTGCGCGGCGGTCAAAGCGCCGCGCCGGGAGCGAAAGCTCGTCACCCTCGGGTACAGCCTGGACCCTCGATTCTGGCCCTGGTTGTCCCCTGGTTCGAGGTTCGGCGTGGTGCTTTGTGCGTCGTTCACTGGACCATTGTCGCCCATCGGCAGAGTGTGTGGCAGATGGGTCTGGAGTTGAAGTTGAGACTTTCTGTGTAGATGCAGGCCAGCAGGTGTCTGCTGTGGAAAGTTTCTGGCGGGTCTGTGTCAGAATCGGTCGGCACGACGGGTTGGGGCCCTGTCGTGAGCACAAAACCCGGTTACGTGCAGCAATCTCGGTGGGGGGACGTCATGAGCGGAGTGAACCAGGGTCGAATGCGCTCACTTGCGTCGAGTGTGTCCGAGCGCGATCCGGCTTCGGGCCACGAGATCGAGCTCGCTCTCGACCGCTGCTTCGCCCGGATTCGCGTTCAAGTGGGAGGCCGGGTCGGGGTGGGCAAGTCCTCGGTGCGGGCCGTGCTGACGTCGTCGACAGTCCCCGCATTCACTGACGTCGAGATCACCGAGACCGCTGCGATGGACGTGCCGAGCGCACCCGACCCCGATCTCGACGGGGACGTAGTGGTCTATGTGCTTACCAGTGGCGCCCAGAAGGCGGACGTCGACGCTGTGGCATCGGCTTCGCACGTGGTGCCGGTACTGGCAAAGGCAGACACCGTCGACGATCTTGCGGGGGTGCTGGACCGGCTGACGTCCGCGGTCGGCATCGAAGTGCTTCCGTTGATGGGAACGATCGCCCGGACGGTGTCGGAGGGCGAGCCGAAGTCCTTCGACATGCTTCGCCGCGCGGCTCCGCACCTTTCCTCGGACATGATGCTGACACGGGAGAGATTTCTGCGCGCCGATATTTCCCCCTCGTCGGTGTCAGACGAAGTGCCGACTGCGGCCGAGCGTGACGTACTCGTCGAGCACATCGAAATCCTCGGTGTGCGCACCGTCGCAGAGGCCCTGCAGTCCGATCCCACGATGGATGACGTGCGGATTCGGCTCCTGCTGCTCGGCGTCAGTGGCGCGGCGCGGTTCACCGACACAGTCCGGCGGAGTGTCGAGCGGGTGCGCGTCGAAAGGCAGGCCCGCCTACTGCACCGGTTGACCGAACTTGCTGCCGAGCATCCGACGAGCGCCGAGGAACTCGAGACCTTCCTGACCTCCGACGAAGCAGTGCTGGCGATCATGCGGTCGGCGTTGGATGCGCTCGGTGAGACGGTGGAGCCCGGGGACAAGGTCGAAGCGGCCGCACTGTGGCTTGCACGCGCGCAGTCCACCGGAGATCCGAACTACAGCCGGGCAGCACGCGCGATCTCGCGGGGGTATCTACGAATGCGAGTCCACTCGTGATCGACGTACCCGCAGACATGGACAGCGTCGTTCGCCGGTGGTATCCGATAGGGACAGACGACATCGCGAACGCACGGCGCGCAGTTCCCCGTGGCGTCTATCTCTCCGGCGTCGGCGGATCGGGCGTCTCTGCCGTCGAAAGGGAATTGGCCGTCGCAGCCGACGGGGTACTCGAGTGGGCTCATGACGTCACCACGGCAGCGTTGGTGGTCTACGTACTCGACGCGTCCGCACCGCTCGGCCGCGACGCCCTGGCCGAGCTGGCGCCCGCGTTGGAATCGACGACCGTCGCTGTGGTGATCAACAAGATCGATGCCCACCGAGATTGGCGTGAGGTTCGGCGATCGGTGTCGGCAGTGATCAGCGAGCGCGTTCCTCGTGCCGTCGACGTGTCACTGTGGCCCACTTCCGCCAAGCTCGCCGAGTGCAGTCGCACGTCGGCAGATCGCGACGCGCGGGCCTCGCTCGCGGACGAGTCGGGAATCGATGCGCTCGGGGCCTTCGTCTGCTCAGCGATGGTGCAGTCGGACCGCGCGGTGCGCGAGCGGAAGTACAACGCAGCCGTACGTGCTGCCGCCGCGGGAGCGCGTCGCGAGATCGTGAACAAGGCGCGGGCGGTGACGAGTGCGTCGACGACAGCCGGACTGCGCGCAGAGCGGGCTCGGCTCGCCGACTCACGTGATCGCGGCCGGACCGACCGCGCCGCGACGTTGCGTAGCAGGCTTCAGTTGACCCGCGCGGAAACGATGCACGAGATCAACGAGGCGATACGTCAATTCACCTCTGATGCAAGAGAATCCGTCGATACGGCGAGCAGAGCGGAACTTTCGCAACTACCCGCGCATCTGACTCGGCTGCTCGAACGTGCCAGAGACGGGGTGGAATCCTCGTTGGTGGCAAGGCTGCGCTCGATCGATGCCGATCTCGGTTTGGGCGCGGAAGTGCCCGGTGAGGTCCAGGCTCGGACCGAGATCGAGGAACCGACCCAGCGTCGCCGAAGTATGGAAGACCGCATCATGATTTTCGTCGGCGCATCCGCCGGTGTCGGGTTGGGTCGCATTGCGGTGTCGCCGTTGTCGATGGTGCCCGCGCTGGCGATTGCCGTCATTCCCGTCTCGCTGATACTCGGCGCCCTCGCTGCGTGGTGGTTGGTGCGCGCCCGCTCGCTGGTTGCCGATCGGGTACATGTGCGTACGTGGGCGTACGAGAGGGCAGGATCGGCCAAGTCATTGTGGGAGCAGAGTGCGCTCGCCCGAATCCTTGCTGCCGAGACCGCGTTCGCGCAGGCGGAGGGTGAGACCTCACGTGCGATGGCGATCTCGGCCGAGACCGAACTCGGACGAGTCGAGGCCGCACTGAGAGGTGCCGCGCAACATCGGGCGGCGGTTCTCGCAGCGTGCGACAGGGACCTTGCATCGCTGGATCGTGGAATCGAGAAGTTCGACGTGTCCGATCCGGCGAATACTCACCGGAGATCTATCGAGCCGAGGGTGGAACCGACGCGTTCCGCGGCGCGTCTGAACAGGTAGGGGTGCGACAGTACTGTCCGTACGAGACATCGAGGTGGGGACCATGGACTTTACCGACGCGTTCTTCGTAGACGCGAGTACCGCGGCCGACCCCGACGAACCGTCGGAGGCGCCCTCGACACAGATGTTCGACGTCGACGGCGATGGGTTCGACGAAACTCGGGTGACTCACACCGATGCCGGCGTGACCATTGCACGTGACGCCGACGCCGATGGCGTGATCGAAACCTTCACAAGTTTCGGGCGTGACGGCGGTTACCAATCCTGGGAGATTTTTCGTACCGCCGACGGATCCTCGCGGTGGGAGCGCACCGATTCGGGCGAGATATTCGATTAGTTGTAGTTGATCGTTCTTCCATGTCAGTACCGATAACGTCGTCGGCGCGAATCGACTTTCCATCAGCTGAATCGTTCTTGTGACCAATCGGACAACACCCCGGTTCCGGAACGGCGTCACTCGGCGTTAACCTGAGACCAGGACACCCGGCGCCCGTGTTCTCGATTGACGTGACCGGTAGGATGCGGTATACGCAATTCGGCAATCGGGCAGCGCCCCACAGAAAGGGATGATCAGGTTTGCTTTGTACCGCTGCTCAGCCCGGCAGCGACGAAGTGTATCTGGTTCCGGCTCACCCCAGGAGAGTTAGATGACCTCAGCGACCATTCCCGGTTTGAACGGCACTGATGCCGCACTTCCCACCCAACACAAGGAACTTCTTGCGTGGGTGCGGGAAGTAGCAGAACTCACCGAGCCGGAGCGGGTGGTCTTTGCTGACGGATCCGACGAAGAGTGGGAGCGGCTCACCACACACTTGGTGGACGCAGGCACCTTCACGCGGCTCAACGACGAAAAGAAGCCGAACTCGTTCCTCGGCAATTCCGATCCGTCCGACGTTGCACGCGTCGAGTCGCGGACGTACATCTGTTCCAAGGAAGAGATCGACGCAGGCCCCACCAATAATTGGATGGACCCGTCGGAGATGCGTGAGCTGATGACCGGGCTCTACCGCGGCTGCATGCGCGGACGCACCATGTACGTCGTCCCGTTCTGCATGGGCCCGCTCGCCGCCGAGGACCCCAAGTTGGGTGTGGAGATCACCGACTCGGAGTACGTCGTCGTCTCGATGCGCGTCATGACTCGTATGGGCTCGGTAGTACTGGACAAGCTCGGCAACGACGGCTTCTTCGTCAAGGCACTGCATTCGCTCGGCTCTCCGCTCGCCGACGGCCAGGACGACGTCCCGTGGCCGTGCAACAGCACCAAATACATCACCCATTTCCCCGAGGACCGCGAGATCTGGAGCTTCGGTTCCGGTTACGGCGGCAACGCTCTGCTGGGCAAGAAGTGCTACTCGCTGCGCATTGCGTCGGCAATGGCTCACGACGAGGGCTGGCTCGCCGAGCACATGCTGATCCTCAAGCTGATTTCCCCGGAGGACAAGGCCTACTACATCGCCGCGGCATTCCCGTCCGCATGTGGCAAGACCAACCTCGCAATGATTCAGCCGACCATTCCGGGCTGGCGCGCCGAGACCATCGGTGACGACATCGCGTGGATGCGCTTCGGCAAGGACGGCCGTCTCTACGCCGTCAACCCCGAATTCGGTTTCTTCGGTGTCGCACCGGGAACCAACTGGGATTCCAACCCCAACGCGATGAAGACCATCGATCAGGGCAACTCGTTGTTCACCAACGTCGCACTGACCGACGACGGCGACGTGTGGTGGGAGGGCCTCGAAGGAGACCCGCAGCATCTGATCGACTGGAAGGGCAACGACTGGACGCCCGAGTCCGATCAGAACGCCGCACACCCCAACTCGCGCTACTGCGTGCCCATGGCTCAGTGCCCGTCGATGGCGGCCGAGTGGGACGACCCGGAGGGTGTGCCGATCTCGGCGATCCTGTTCGGTGGACGCCGCAAGACGACGGTTCCGCTGGTCACCGAGGCACGAGACTGGCAGCACGGCGTGTTCATGGGCGCCACCGTCGGATCCGAGCAGACAGCAGCAGCCGAGGGCACGGTCGGAACCATCCGCCGCGACCCGATGGCCATGCTGCCGTTCCTCGGCTACAACGTCGGTGACTACTTCCAGCACTGGATCGACCTCGGCAAGAACGCCGACGAGTCGAAGCTCCCGAAGGTGTTCTACGTCAACTGGTTCCGCCGCGGCGACGACAAGCGCTTCCTCTGGCCAGGATTCGGCGAGAACTCCCGCGTCCTGAAGTGGATCGTGGAGCGCATCGAGCACAAGGCCGAAGGCGTCGAGACGCCCATCGGTGTCGTCCCGACGGCAGCTGCACTCGACATCACGGGACTCGACACCACCGTCGAAGACGTCGCCGAGGCTCTCGCGGTGAACCTCGACGAGTGGAAGGCCGAGATCCCACTGATCGAAGAGTGGTTCGAGTTCGTCGGTGAGAAACTTCCCACTGGAATCAAGGACGAGTTCGAAGCACTGAAGCAGCGTCTGGGCGCATAGTCCGACACAACGAAGCGGGGCTCACCCTTTTGGGTGGGCCCCGCTTCGTTTGTGTGGGTGGGTTCAGCGGCGGCCTTCGGCGGCGAAATTTACTCCTGCTGTTGGAATTCGAACCCCCTGCAGGCGGTTCGAATTCCAACTAGGTGAGCGGATTATCAGACGCCGAACCCCCGCCGGCGGAAATCAAGCAGTTGGCGCTACGTACCCCGGCGGCATGAGGACCGACTTGAGTTCGCAGTACGCCTCGAGGCCTTCGGGGCCGCTTTCGCGTCCGATGCCGGAGTTCTTGTAGCCACCGAACGGGGCGCTCGGATCGAAGGCGTACCAGTTGATCGCCGATGTGCCCGTGCGGATCTGCGCGGAGACCTCGACGCCGTGTTCGATGTCGGTGGTCCAGACCGATCCGGCGAGGCCATAGGTGGAGTCGTTGGCGATCTTGATGGCTTCGTCTTCGGAGTCGTATGGAATGACCGCGAGGACCGGGCCGAAGATTTCTTCCTGGGCGATCGTCATCGAGTTGTCGACATCGGCGAAGATGGTCGGTTCGACGTACCAGCCTTTGTCCAACCCCTCCGGGCGTCCGCCGCCGAGGACGAGACGTGCACCTTCTTCTTTGCCCTTTGCGATGTATGCCTCGACGCGGTCGCGCTGCTTCTCCGAGATGAGGGGGCCGAGTTGTGTTGCGGGGTCCGTCGGATCGCCCATCTTCATCCAGCCGGCTCCCGCGACCATGGCGTCGACGATCTCGTCGTAGCGCGAGCGCGGGGCGAGGATGCGAGTCTGTGCGACGCAGGCCTGCCCGCTGTTCATGAGTCCGGAGAGCAGCAGCATCGGAATCGCCGACGCGATGTCCACGTCTTCGAGCAGGATTGCTGCGGACTTGCCGCCGAGTTCGAGTGAGCATCGTTTGAGTTGTTGCGCGGCTGTTGCGCCGATGCTGCGGCCGACGTCGGTGCTGCCGGTGAAGGTGACCTTGTCGACGAGTGGGTGCGCGGTGAGGTATTTACCTGTCTCGGCTCCACCGGGAAGGACCGAGAGCACGCCTTCCGGTAGTCCGGCCTCGGTCAGGAGGTCGGCGAGCAGGTTGGCGGACAACGGTGTTTCCGGGGCGGGTTTGAGCAGTACCGAGCAGCCTGCGAGCAATGCGGGCGCCAACTTGTTGATCGCGAGGAACAGTGGGACGTTCCATGCAATGACGGCGGCGACGACGCCGACGGGTTCGCGGGTGATGTTGGACTGGCCGAATGCGCCGTGCCGGGTTTCCTTCCAGGGGAAGGTCTCGGCGAGCGAGACGTAGTAGTTGAGCGCCGCCAATGCAGGTGTCTGTTGGATCATCCCGACCATGGTGTGCGGGGCGCCCATTTCGCCCGAGATCACCTCGGTGAGCTCGGCGCTCTTTTCCTCGATCAACTTGGCGAAGTTGGCGAGCACCTGCGCTCGTTCGGCGGGGGAGGATCGGGCCCACGGGCCGGAGTCGAAGGCGGTGCGCGCGGCCTGTGCCGCCGCGTCGATGTCGGCGGGCGCGGCTACGGGAGTCCTCCCGACGCGCTCCTCGGTAGCGGGTGAGAAGACGTCGAGCGTCTCCTCGGTTGACGGTGCGGTCCAATGCCCGCCGATGAACAGCTTGGCGAAGTCGGTCATGAACCGAGACTAGAACACGTTGCAGTAATTCGGAAGGATTCGACCGATGCGTATGTGCGAGAGCTGCTGGATCAGGTGGCCGAGGCCGCAAGCACCGCAGCCCCGGTCAACGTTCCTACCGCACCCAGTTTCGCCGGCACGATCGTGAGCCCGTCGAGGAACCTCAGCCGCGCATGCAGCGCGGCGGACTCTTGAATGGGATCCCACAGCGGTGGGCCTGCCTGTGCGAACCCTCCGCCGATGACCACGAGCTCTACATCGACCAGAGCAGCGGCCGACGCGATTGCCTGACCCAGCGCTACGCCCGCGCGCTGCAATGTCGTCACCGCTACGACGTTTCCGTTCGCGGCATCCTCGGCCAACTCGGCGCCGGTGGTGCCGGTCCAGTCTTGTTCTTGCGCCCATCCGACCGCGGATGGCCCGCTCGCGACGGTCTCCACGCATCCGAGGCCGCCGCACGAGCAGGAGGCCGTCGAGCCGGGGACGACGATGTGGCCGATGTGGCCGGCATTTCCGCTGCGGCCGTGCACTATCTCGCCGCCGAGCACCAGACCGCCGCCGACGCCGGTGGAGACGACGACGCTGATGAGGTTGTCCACGCCCTGCGCGGCGCCGAACCGATGTTCGCCGAGTGCCGCGCACCCACCGTCGCCGGCCAGACGCGTCGTGGCGTCGGGAAACTTCTCGGCGATTTCCCCGGTGAGGTCGAAACCGCCCTTCCATTCGCCGATGTTGATCGGTGCGACAGTCCCGGCGACCAGGTCGACCGGGCCTGCGCACGCAATACCGATGGCGGCGATGTCCGCTCCCGCTACGACCGCGTCGAGCAATTCGGAACATGCTTGCCACACATCGACTTTCGGGGTGGAAACGACGAGAGCCTCGCCGGGTCTACCGTCGGCGTCGACGATCGCCGCAGTGATCTTGGTGCCCCCGATGTCCAATGCCAACGCTGTCATATGTCCCAAACTACTGTCAGCGTGCGTCGGCGCGCAGGACCACGACGAGGTTGCTGGCAAGAAATTCGCGAAGTACCGGAACGCGGATCATCCACCACGCCCATTTCGGGTGGTAGCGCGGAAATGCGGCCAGCACAGTGCCCCGCGTAGTCTCGCGGGCCCACCGCAGTCCCTCCGATGCTCCGACGTCGAACAGGGATTCACCGAAGCGATTCTTGGGTTCACGGCCATGCTTGCGGAGGTATCTGCGGGCTGCGAACTCGCCGCCGAAGTAGTGCCAGGGACCGGTTTCGTGACCGCCGAACGGTCCCCGCCACAGCGTGTACGACAGGACCATCAGCCCTCCGGGTTTGGTGACACGTAACATTTCCTCGGCCATGACCCACGGTTGACGCACGTGTTCGGCGACGTTCGAGGAAAAGCACACGTCCACGCTGTCATCGCGAAACGGCAACGCCATTCCCGATCCGCGGACGCTGCCGTGCGCGTTCAGACCGGCGGCGTGCATCTCCGTCGCATCCGGTTCGACCGGGATGTACCGGGCTCCGCTGGCGCGGAAGACGTCCGCGAAATAACCGGGCCCGCCGCCGACGTCCATGACCACGCGATCTTCGAGACTGTCACCGGTCAGGCCCTGGTACAGATCACCGATGAGTTCGACGGAATCGCGGGCCAGGGCGCTGTAGAAGATGTCGGGAGCGCTCTGCTCGTGTCCGAAATCCCGAAGCAGGCTCACCGACCGGCGAAGGGTCGCGCGCTGGGCGAAGAAGCGGGTTACGGGTCGCTCGACACGGCGCGAGCTCGCGAATCGACCCTGTGGACGTGGCACGTTGCAAAAGAGTAGGGGAATGCACCCTGTCGCGACGCCGCGGGGCGGGTGAACCGTTAAGGTGTCGGGAGTTCATATTCGATTACGCCGTGATGGGGGAGCCAGCTGTGCGCGAGGTGCTCTTGCTCTGTTGGCGCGATACGGGCCATCCCCAGGGCGGCGGCAGCGAACGCTACCTCGAACAGGTCGGTGCCGGCCTGGCGCGACGCGGAGTGCGGGTGACGCTGCGGACGGCGTCGTATCCGGGTGCTCCAGCGCAGGAGATCGTCGACGGTATCCAGATCAGCCGCGGTGGTGGCCGATTGAGCGTGTATCCGAGGGCTCTTGCTGCGATCGCTGCCGGCCGGCTCGGGTTCGGGCCGTTGCGCGGGATCAACCCGGATGCTGTCCTCGATACGCAGAACGGCATTCCTTTCTTCTCGCGTCTCGTCGCGGGCGCGCCGGTGACGTTGCTGGTTCACCATTGTCATCGGGAGCAGTGGCCGGTGGCGGGCCCGTTGATGGCGAAGATCGGTTGGTGGCTCGAGAGCACGGTCTCACCGCGCGTTCATCGGCGTAATCAGTATTTGACGGTGTCGTTGCCGTCAGCGGATGAGCTCGTTGGGCTCGGAGTCGACCGCGATCGGGTCGCCGTGGTTCGAAACGGCGCGTCCCCGGCGGCGTCGGTCGGTGGGGCGCATACCAGAACCTCGCATCCGTCGCTGTCGGTGTTGTCGAGGCTGGTGCCGCACAAGCAGATCGAGGATGCGCTCGCTGCCGTGGCCACCCTGCGACGGCAGCTCCCGGACCTGCATCTCGACGTCGTCGGTGGCGGCTGGTGGGAAGAGAACCTGCGTGAGCGTGTGCGTGAGCTCGGCATCGAAGGCGCTGTCACGTTCCACGGACACGTCGACGAAGAACGTAAACACGAACTGCTCGGCCGCTCCTGGGTTCATGTGATGCCCTCGCGTAAGGAGGGATGGGGCCTTGCCGTCGTCGAAGCAGCTCAGCATGGCGTCCCGACCGTCGGCTACCGCAGTTCGAAGGGCCTGACCGATTCGATCATCGACGGCGTGACCGGGGTGCTGGTCGGTTCCGAAGGGCATGACCGTGACGTGCCCGCACTCACCGAAGCCATCGGGGAACTGCTGCTCGACGCCGATGTCCGCGCCGACCTGGGCGAGAAGGCCCGGGTCCGCGCGCTCGAGTTCTCGTGGGAGCAATGCGCGCAGGGTGTGGAGAGTGTGCTGGCAGCGTCGGTACTGGGCGCCCATGTCTCCGGGCTCGTGTCATCTTCGCAGCAGGCCCCAGCAGAGTCCGCCCACCAGTAACAGGGCCCACACCAGGTGCGCGGCCACGACGATCCAGTACGACACAGGACCGACGTCGGTGGTTCCGATTGCCCCCGGCACTTGGTACAACGCCAGTTCGTCGTCGGCGTAGACGCGTTCGAGTTGGTCCAGCGTGTCCGCCGACTCGCCGAGCAGTCCGGGCGTCGTGCGCTCGATAAGGACCCAGCCGACGCCCAATTGTGCCAGTTCGGCTGCGGATCCGCCGTCGAGCAACGTCTTTTCGACGGCGGAAGCGCGGCTGCCCTCGCCGCGTACCGACCCGCCGGCGACGATGAGTTCACCGGTCTGTAGGACGTCGAGCGGGAGCATTCGTGGTGCGGGATCGAGCACGGGCGCATCGCCGCTGTAAGGGAAGATGCGGAAGATTCCTGCAGGCAGCACCGCCACGTCCCCGTCGCGGCCCTGGAGTTCTTCGGCGACAGCGTTCCACGACGGCGGATAGTCGACGGGGGTGAGCTTGCCAGAGACTCCCCACACCAGGTCCGGTAGTGCCAGGAGCAGCGCTGCGATGGCCGCGACGGCAGGGACCCACGGCATTCGAATTCTTGCGCCGAGCCACATGACTCCGGCGGCGGCGGCGAGCACGTAGAACGGCATCGCCAGTGCGAGAAATTTCTGGCTGTCTCGCAGCAGGCCCGCACCTGGGATGTCCTGCGCCGCCCACTCGCCGACGCGTAGGCCGATTCCGGTAGCGCCGAGCGCGGGCATGACGACGGCGAGGACGGCCACGACGGCGAGGGCGGTGATGATCGGGTTTCTGCGTCGACGCCACAGTGGTCGCAACCCGACTGCGACGACGGCAAGCAGCAGAAGTGTGCCGAGGACGGCGAAGTGTGTCGTGCGGGTGGCGGGGACGGCGTCGGCGTTCCAGATGCCTCCCAGGCCCGCCAGGCTCGCAAGTGTGCCGAGGCCGGGTTCGGCCCGGGCAGCGAAGGCGCCGACGCCTGCAGGGTCGGTGCCGAGGGTTCCGCCGCCGGATACGGCGGTGGCCAGCAGCCAGGGCGAGGAAGCGGCCAGCGCAAGCAGTCCCGTCAGTAATACCCGCCGGGGGCGCCGCAGTCCGGAGGGCAGCGCAACGACGACGAGGGCGGTGACGGCCGCGAGGATCGCTCCCGTGGGCGTGAGCCCTGCAGCGGCGAGGCAGACTGCCAGCCCCGGCCCTGCCCGTCCTTGCCACCGTCCCGTCTCGCGCAGCGTCATCGCTGCGGTCACTGTCCACGGAAGCGCGGCGTAGCCGACGAGCAGACTCCAGTGCCCCTGCAGCAATCGCTCGCCCACGTAGGGATTCCAGATGGCCAGGGTCGCGGCGGTGAGCAACGCAGGCGTCGTCGCGGTCGGCAGTAACCGGCGAACCATCACCGCGGCACCCCAACCGGCGAACCACAGCGCCAGCGTAAGAATCGTCTTGACCACGAGTCCGCCGTCGAACACGATGGACAACGCGGCGATGGCGCCGTCTTGCGGGACTGCACGGGCGGCAGCGTCGGTGGTGCCGAGCGCGGAATCGGTGAAGTAGGACCGAGGGGTGCTGACCGCGTCGCGAAGGAGCAGATAGCCGTTCCCCCAGAGCGGGCCCAGGACGATCATCGCCAGAACGAAGCTCCACACGGCCGGTGCCGCGGTTCGACTGCGCTGCGTCCACGACACTCTCGGCACCCTATACCGTGTTCCCATGCCGAACCGCACTGCAAGTACGTCGGCGCTCGCCGGGATGACGCTGGTGACGGTTGGTTCGATGACCGCCAATGCTGCCTCGTACCTTCTGCATCTGCCGGCCAGCCGATTTCTCGGCGTCGAGGGGTACGGCGAGTTCGCGAGTCTGCTTGCCGCTCAACTCGTTCTCGCTGTCCCGGCGCTGGCATTGCAGTCCGTCGTCGCTCGCGAAGTAGCGCGCGGACGTGGTAGTGCCGAACTCAGAAAGCTCGGCTATCGGTGTGCCGGGGTGGTCGCGATCCTCGCGTTGGCGTTGGCCCCGGTGGTGGCCGTCGTCCTCGGTACCGGAGTGCTGGCAACAGTGTCGGCGCTCGTCGTGGCGCCGGTGCTCGTGCTGCTCGCGACGGAACAGGGTCTGCTTCAAGGGTCCGGTCAGTTCGGACGGCTCGGTGCTGTGCTTGCTGCTGCAGGGTTCGGCAAGGTGATCCCCGCCGTCGTTGTGCTCACAGCGGGCGGTGGGCCCGGAATCGTGTTGGCCGCCAGCGCCGTCGGGACGGCAGTGGTCGCTGTTGGGGCGAGGATCGCGAGTGCGACACGAGAGGGCGATGCGGTACGTCTCCCGCTGACCGTCGGCACGGTGCTGCGAGCGTCGCAGGTGCAGTTGGCGCTCATCGGCCTCTCTGCGCTCGATCTGGTGATTGCGGCCGCGCTCTTGAGTGCGGAGCAAGCTGGTTTGTATGCGCTCGGCGCAGTAGCTACCAAAGCTGCGTTCTGGCTGCCGCAGGCCGTGGGAGTGGTTCTCTATCCGCGGATGGCGAATCCAGCGGAATCTGCGAAGGCCGTTCGCTCGGCATTGGCCGTCGTGGCTGCGATAGGGGCCGTGTTGGTTCTCGGCTCTGCGCTGGCGGCACCGCTGCTGCCGTCGATCGTCGGTGAAGGTTATGCGCCTGTGCAGGGGTACCTTTGGATCTTTGCGCTGCAGGGTGCATGCCTGGCGCTGTTGCAGAGCGGACTGTTGTGGGCGATCGCCGGTGAGCGGACACAGCTCGCCGTCGTTGCGTGGATCGGCTTGGCCGTCGAAGTTCTGCTGCTGTTCTTCGTAGCCGCGACGCCGCTGCAGTTCGTCATCGTCGCGGCGTCGGTTGCTGCTGTCTGTGCCGCAGTTGTCAGCGGCTTCGCCCTGGGCACTTCACGTAATTAGCCGCTTCACGCAGCTGAGCTCTTGAAACAAAAGAGCGGAAGCGCAGCCGGGGAGGCCGTGCTTCCGCTCATCTGCGGTGAAAGCTTTTACTCTTTCGCGAGGTTGGTACGCGGGATGACCTCGGTCTGATCCGTTGTCCAGTCACGATTGTGGGGCTCGGTGGGAGCGGTGCCGCCACCGTCGGTGTGCTGCGGTCCGCCGGTGCGTGCAGGCTGACGAGGTCCACCGTTACGGAGTCCGAGAAGGATTCCGGCGATCAGTGCGATGACACCGAGGATGCCGAGAACGATCGGGACGGTGCGTCCGAACAACGACAACCTGTCCATGCCGTCCTTGGCTTGCTGGATCTGGAATTCGACGGTGTTCTCGTCGAACTCGATCGGTGCCTTCAGCACCTCGACCTCGGCGGTACCTGCAGTGCGCGAGTAGTACTGGTGAATATCCTCGCCGCCCTTGACGACGACACCGGTTTCGGGCTCGACCCACAGGGTTCGCGTGTTCTCGTACCAGCGAGTCATCGTGACCGGTGCGTCTCCACCTTCGACGCCCCAGGTGGCGGCAGGCAGGGTGACCTTGTTGGTGGGGAGGTTCACTACCGACGACAAGTCGACGGGCCCGACCTGCTGCTCGAACTTGTAGACCGTGGTGCCGTTGATCTCGGTCTCTTCGACAAAGTCGATGTCCTTCGATTCACGGGCATTGACGTCGAAGTACGGGTAGCTCTTCTGCTCGGTGTTGAACGGGAACTTGTACTGCAGACCGGTGTGCGGCACTTCCTCGGCAGGCTTGCCGGACTGCAACTGGATGGTCCCGACCGGGTTCTCGACGGGCATCGAGCTGACGCGGTCGAGCGTCACGCGGTCGACGCTGGCGGTGAGTAGGCCGCTCTCGCCCTGCTTGTCACCGCGCAGCAGTGTCTGTCCGGCCTGCACCGTGATCTCGTCTGCGCCCGAGGGATCTTCGACGGTGACGAAGCGCTGCGATACCAGTGGAACGTTCTCGTCGACGACGGCGCGACCCGCTGCCAGTGATGCAGAATTGAGTACGCTGCCTGTTCCGGTCGAGATCGTGGTGACCTCTAGATCTAGTGGCGTCTTTTCCAGCCGTGACACCGTGTACGTCGGAATCATTATGGCCGCTACCAACAGGAAAGCGCCCAAACCGATGAGTACAAGGGCAACGATCCGGCTCGGCCCTGAGCGCTCCGCCATGTGAGAATCTCCTTAGTCGTTTTCTCGGCGTGCCATTTTCCACCCCCGACAGATCGAGGTGCGTAAATCCCCCCGACCTGGAGTGTCCGATTGGACCGCCACGTCGGTGGTGAGAGTAACAGTGATGCGACATTGAGGGCGCGGGCACGCCCGATGACGGGCGACTTTCGCGCTCGCGTCAACTGGAATGATTCACTGGTCCGATCATGAGCACAACGACCGACACCCTCTCGCGAGCCGTCGTGCCGCTGCGCGGGTTCATCCCCTCGCTCGAGGGAATGCGCGCGTTTGCGGCCATCGGCATCATCGTCACGCACGTGGCGTTCCAGACCGGTGCTGCGAGTTCACCCGTCATGGGGCGTATCTGGGGCCGGTTCGACCTCACGGTCGCCATATTCTTCGCCCTGTCAGGATTCCTGCTGTGGCGTCCACATGCCGCGCAGGCACGTGGGATCGGTCGTGCACAGTCTGCGGGCCGGTATTTCCACTCTCGTGTCCTTCGTATCGTGCCCGCATACTGGGTAGTGGTGGTGCTCGTGCTGCTCTTTCTCCCCGGTGCAGGCGGTGACTACCGCGTCTGGTTGGCCAACTTGTCGCTGACTCAGGTATTCGTGCCCCTCACGTTGACCGAGGGCATGACGCAGATGTGGAGTCTGTCCGTGGAAGTGGCGTTCTATCTGCTGCTACCGCTTGCTGCCTTCGCGATGGTGAAACTCAGGGGTTCGGCGGCACGTCTTCGCATTCCGGTGCTCGCCGTGGTCTCGGCGATCAGTCTGAGTTGGGCTTTCCTGCCGGTCGTGTCAGCCCCGAACACCCATCACGACAACTGGCTCCCCGGTTACATCCCGTGGTTCGCCGCGGGCATGGTGCTCGCCGAGATTTCCGTCGGACCCATCACCTGGGTACACCGATTGTGCTCGCACCGGCGCATCGTCGGTGCCATTGCTTTGCTCGCCTTCGCATTGTCCGCGACGCCGCTCGCTGGACCCCAGGGGCTCGTACGGCCCGAGCCGTGGCAGTACGAAGTGAAGATCGTGCTGGGCGCGGTACTCGCCTTCGCGCTGTTGGCCCCACTCGTGCTCGCCGACGACCATCGGCATCACCGAGTTCTGGAGCATCCGGTGATGCTGGCGTTGGGCCGATGGTCCTACGGCATCTTCATCTGGCATCTGGCGGTGCTCGCCATGGTGTTCCCGGTCTTCGGTGTCGCACCGTTCCAGGGCCATTTCTGGCTCGTCCTCTGCGTGACGGTGGCATTGTCGATTCCCGTCGCTGCAGCGAGTTATGCGCTGGTGGAGGATCCGATGCGGAGGCGGTTCAGTCGTTCTCGGCCGTGACGGCCACGGCGAGCGCCAGTACCGCAACGAGGGCGGCGAACTGAACGAGGTAGGCGTGCCCGATATAGCCCTCCGGTGATCGCCACGGCCCGCGTGAGAGCAGTGCCATGGCTGTCAAGGTACCGATGCCCGCGGTGGACACCAGTACCCGAGCTGCGACGGTGGTGCCGTACCGCCGTTGGAGCACAACGGTGCCGATCCCGAGGACGACGGCCACGACGGCTCCGGTGATGCCGGCGATGACGATTGCGGCGGCGATGAGTGCGATGGCGCCGACGATCGACCGGTTCCAGGGCCGTGGCGGCACACTCGTGCGGGGTGCACTGGCGCGGAGGGCGAGCAATGCCAACGGGATCAGCAGGAGTAGTCCGCCGAAGATGCCGAGTCGGTACCACGTGTTGCTCGGATAGTCGAGTACGACGGTCCCGTCGACACCTGCCGGGATCACCCATCCTTGCTGCCAACCGTTCACGGTGATCGGTTTCAACGTCGTGCCGTCGGGAGATGTTGCGTGCCAACCGGAATTGTTGCTCTCCGGTACGACGAGAAGTTGATCGGTGTCGCGGCCCGATACCTCGATCTCGCGACGGTCCGACGTCCAGGCGGTCGTGTCGGCGCTGACGGGTGCAGAACTCGTCGCGCTCGTGGCGGGAACGGGCATGGTGCGCAATCGCATTCCGTCGACGAAGAATGCGGCACCCGGATCCACGACGACATCCTGCTCGCCCGCCGGGAGGGCAATCGGATTGAGGGCATCGGTCTCCACCGGGAATATCCCCTCGCACAGCGTCGCCTTCAGCGGTTCGCCCGATCGGAATGTGTCGACGGTTGCGGTCACCGATGCACGCACGGTCTGTCCGGCGATCGAGATGATCGGGCCACGGTCGCAACCGACAGTGACTATCCGGTTCGCGTCGAGTGCGCCGCCCAGAACCGCGCCGGCGGACAGTACTTTCACCTCGGCCAGACCGGGAGGCGCCGGCAGTACGAAGCCGAGAGAGTTCTTGTCCAGCACATCATCCCAGTCGACGATCGAGATGACGATCCTGTCGGTCACCCGCGGGCTCAGCTCGATCGTGGTGGAGCCGTCGATGTCACGGACCATCGGTCCATCACCCAAATTGACCGCGACCCTCGTCGGGTGCGCAGGTAGGTCCCCCAGGCTGGGGGACAGGGTGAGGCCGTCGACGAGTGTGGGTTCGGGAAGATTCACCGTCAGAGTGGGCTGCGTACCCGCTCGCTTCTCGATGCTCTTGGTCGGCGCGGTCCACGAGGTCCTGTCGTCACCGTCGGTGACGGCGAATGCCGAGCCGTGCAGGTCGCCGACGTCCGAGGTGGCGGTGGCCACTGGGCGACCGGGCTGCGAGAGAAGAGATTCGAGTTCGGGGCTCTGCCTCGTTCGTAGCGTCAGCTCGGGCAGTACCGCAGTGCCCATAGGTACGGACAGGGTGCGGGAGAAGCGTCCGAGCTCCTCGGGAGGGAGGGACAATCCGCTGCTGCAGCGGATTCGATCCGTGGTGTCGATGCACCCGGTACGGCCGGGGAACTCCTGGCTCAGTTCCCAGCCCCGCACGTCGGCGTCAGCAGTGACGGGTGGAAGTACCGCGCGGTGCACGATCGATACCTGCTGTGGCGCAGCGCGATTGGAGTAGTCATCGACGGAGAGTTCGCTGATCCCGAACTGGCTTCCGCTGGTACCGTCCACCGTCGACTTGGCCGTGATGCGCACCCACGGCGTCGAACCACCGGGAAGTGACACCGTCAGCGGCTCTCCTGGCTTGTCGATTCGAGCCGCGGTACTGCCGTTGGGGGTGGTGATCTCGAGCCACTTGACCGGATCCCCGATCGTCCCCGGACTGGTGCGCAGATGTAGCAGTCCCTGGTTGACCGGAGTGTCGAAGTCGAGTTGAAGCCATTGTCCCAGTGCGTTTTCGATGCCGTTGGATACCCAGCTCGTCGCCAGATCGCCGTCGACGACTGCCGCGACGCCGCTCCCTGGGGCCGTTCCGCCGATCTGCGTCGAATCCGAAGCCGAACTCGATGCGGTGATACGAGCGCCCTCCCATTCGCCGTCGACCGTAGCGGCGCCGTCCACCGGATAGTCGGGCACGGCATTGAGTGATCTTCGTGGTTCTTCGCGCGAACGCAGCGCGGAGCTGTGATAGTCGACCTGACCGTAGTCGGTCTCCCTGTTCATCGGCGTATCGGTGACGGTGACCTTGTCCACCGGTATCCCGGCCGCCGCGGCGTCGGAGGCCAGGACGATAGGTCCCGCGGGTACCGGGTCCGACACACCGTTTCGGCGCTGCTCGTTCAGGCGCGCCACCGACTCCGGTCCGCCCTGCACGAAAGGGACGCGATCCAAGTCGACCGTGTACGGGCCGGATGCCGGTATGGCGGTTGGGTTTTCGACCTCGTAAATCTCGACGGCAGGGTACGGCGGTCGCAGATCACCGTCGATGGTTATGCCGTCCACGGTGCCCGGGGCGATGTCCTCACCGAACCGGGCGACACGCGTCAGGCCCGGTGAGCCGTCGAGAGCGCTGTGGACCTGCACCGGTCGCGTGGAGCGGGAGTTCTCAGGATCGAGATCGTTACGCACCACCACGTAGCTGATCCCCTGGCCCAGAAGGGTATCGGCAAGCCCGGCGGATGGACGGCCGTCCGCGATGAGACGCTGCACGGAATCGAGTGCGCGGATAGCTCCGGGTGGAGTCAGCGGGACGGCGTCGCGCGCCGCCCATGGCGTCGTGGCGAGGGCTTGGAGTGGTTCGTCGCGAGTCAGGCCCCACGTCTGGAGGGCGAACGGTGCACCGGGGACGACGAGGGCGCGCTGAGCGTCCGAACCGTCGGGGGAGGAGCCTGACGCGTGGTCGGTGAGCCAGTCGGCCGTGTCGTGCCAGTAGTCGGGGATGGCTTCGTAGGCGCCGCGGGGCGCGAGTTTGCCGGTCCAGGCGAGTGAGGTGGAGAAGGTCAGGGCGACCAGAACCAGCCCGGCGACGGCGACCATCTTGTCGCGTTCGGGATGGGCTATTGCCTGGCGCCATCGGGCAGCAGGTACCGAGCCGGGGAGGGGCACCCTGGAGAGGAGATGCGCGAGCCCGAGCACCAACGGTATTCGGATGAGGGGCTCGAGCTTGTGCACGTTGCGCAGTGGGGCGCCCGCGGTGTCGAGGAACAGGCGCACGGTATCGGCGAAGGGGGAACTCAGATCGCCGACGTAGCCGGCTGTGAGCCCTACTATGCCGACCAGCAGTACCACCGTCAGGCGCCCGCGAGCGGGCATCGTGCGCATCGCGAGGCCAGCCACTCCGGCGGCAGCGATGACGCCGGTGGCGATGACGGCTGCCGGTTGGGTTACCAGGATGGCGCCCGCCACGCGCTCGGGGGAGACGAACGGAGTCCAACTGCTGGTACCGCGGAGGATCTCGGCGAGCGAGGCCCACTGCGTCGTGGTTCCGGAGGATTCGATGTAGTCGAGGAAAGGTGGGCTCACGCGCCCGAGAAGGAGTAGCGGAACGATCCACCACAGGGTGGCGAGGACGCCGAAGCCCACCCACCAGGCGGCGAACGCGGCCCACGCCCGGTTCGGCCGGTGGCACAGCAACCAGATCACCGCGACGAGGCAGGCGGCGGCCGTCGCGACGGCGTTGACGGCGCCCATCAATGCGACGGCGCACGCGGATTGTGCCGCAAGGGTTCGGGGCCCGCCCCACCGGCTGCTCGATTGTGTTGCGTCGGAGCCGCTTCCGCTGAAAGCGCGAACCACCGGAATCAATACCCACGGTGCCAACATCATCGGCATCGTCTCGGACGAGATGGATGCGAGAGTGGTGATGACGCGGGGTGACAGAGCGAATGCGAATGCGGCGATGAGCCGTGAGCTACGGGAGCCGATGCCCAGCGCTTCGGCCAACCGAATGATTCCCCAGAATCCGGCGATCAACAGCAGCGCCCACCAGATGCGCTGGGTTATCCACGGCGGAATCGCGAGAATGTCACCGAGCGCAAAAAACGCGCCATGTGGGAAGAAGTATCCGTAGGCCTGGTTTTGCACCTGACCGAGAGGCGCCTGGCTCGTCCACTGGTGTGAGGCGCGCGCAAGAAATCCCAGCGGATTCTGGGAGAGATCATACTTCGTATCCGCGACCGTGTAGCCGGGGATCTGCAGGAACGAAACGAGAAACGCTAGAGCGGAGACCCCGAGCAGCCACTTACGTCCGAGGCGCTCGGACGAGATCGTTCCAGCAGTGTCAGCGGCTGCCGTACTCAACCTGATTGAGCAACGACGAGTCGGCGTTGCCGGTGCGGTCGATCTCGGGACGAGTGTTGTCCGATGCTGCCGCAGTCACCCCGAACACGACGCCGGCGCCCAATACCGCGCCGACTACTGCAGCAACAATTCCCGGGACAGCAAACTTCATCTCGGTCTCCACTTTCGTCGGCAGGCATCAATGACGGCGACTTTCCCCCGTGCGCCGCTAAAGGTATCACCCGGTGGGCACGATGCTGTGACGCACTCGTCCTTACTTGCCGGGCGGAACTATCAGTACCGGCCGATGGCTGTGGCGCAGCACATGATCTGCCACCGAACTCTGGAGCAGCGAACGAAGGCCCGTGATGCCACGGGTTCCGGTGACGATGATGTCCACGTCGAGATCGTCGGCTTTCTCCACGATGGCGCTCCAAATGGCCGTCGTGCATTCGGCGCAGTGCCCCTCCACTTCGAGCCCGGTTTCACCGGCGAGTCGAACACCCTCTTCGTTGATGGCCTTCGCGTCGGTCAGTGCCACGTCCTCGGTTTCGTCGTCGGCTACCCATTCGGGTTGCATGACGCCGGAAAGTCCGGACATGCGTGCTGCTTGGCGAACCATCGGCTCCCACGCGGTGACGACGATGGCACGCTTCGTCGTCAGAAATCGGCCGGCGTACTCGATGGCTCGTTTGGCGTTGTCCGAGCCGTCGTAGGCGATGAGTATCAGATCTGCAGGCATCGGTCTCCTCCTGGTGAGCTTGTGGTCGAAGGCTATCGCGTCGAGGTCGCCGATCGCGGCGCTACGGCCACCTCGGCTACCGTTGAGAACCATGATGAAGTTCCGCTCGCCCGTGCCCATCGCTGTGTTGGTGCTGGGGATCGGTTTCACCGCCGGTTGCGGAACCGCAGCGGAACCGGAGCCCGTAGCTGCACCGGCCGTCACGTCGGCCGCGACGTCGTCGGAGGCCACGACGGAAGCTACGACGCCCCCGCCGCCGCTTGATCCTTGCGCGGCGTTCGTCGGCTCCTTGACCGAGCGGCAGCGTCTCGCGCAACTACTGACGGTCGGCGTCACCGGTACCGACGACGCGGTGAACATCGTGGCGACGGAACAGGTCGGCGGCATCTTCATCGGTAGCTGGACGGATTCGCAGACGCTGGCGAACCGCGAGGTGCCCCGGATCGCTGCGGCCGCTGCCGTGCCGCCGATGGTGACCATCGACGAAGAGGGCGGTCGAGTGTCACGGGTGGAGGATCTGCTGGGAAGCGATCCTTCCGCACGCGAGACCGCCCGGACGATGTCGGTGGACGAGACCTATGGCATGGCGCTCGAACGGGGGCGCGGCTTGAAGGACCTCGGGGTCACTGTCGACTACGCACCGGTGGTCGATGTCAGTAGTCAGCCGGATGACTCGGTGATCGGGGATCGGTCGTATTCTTCCGATCCGAACGAGGTGATCGCGTATGCGGGCGCCTACGCTCAGGGCCTCCGCGATGCTGGAATCATGCCTGTACTCAAGCACTTCCCCGGGCATGGGTCCGGCTCCGGCGATTCGCATACCGGTGAGGTGACGACACCTCCGCTCGATCAGCTTCGGCAGTCCGATCTCGTTCCGTACACCGCCCTCTCGCAGACCGGCGTCGGCATCATGGTCGGACATCTCGATGTACCGGGACTGACCGATCCTGGTGTGCCTGCAAGTATCAGCCCGGCAGCGATGGCACTGCTGCGCGACGGTGTCGGTTACGGCGCGAGCCCGTTCACCGGGCCGATTTTCACCGACGATCTTTCCGGCATGGCTGCGATCACCGACCGGCTCGGTATCGTGGCGGCCGTCGAAGCGGCACTGGTCGCGGGCGCAGACGTCGCGCTGTGGCTGACCACCGACGACGTGCCTCAGGTTCTGGACAATCTGGAGAACGCGGTTGCCACGGGACGATTGCCTGCACCGCAGGTCGACGCATCTGCAGCCACAGTCGCACGGTTCAAGGGCGCCTGCTAGCTTCACGACAGAAGCGACGCAGCCATTCTTACTGTGGAGTAAGATCAGTGGTTCTACCTTTGTTTGTTCGACCCTGCTTCGACCTTGGTTTGGAGGACACATGGCTGGCGGCACCAAGCGATTGCCCCGCGCCGTCCGTGAGCAACAGATGCTCGACGCGGCAGTGGATGTGTTCTCCGACAACGGTTTCCATGAAACTTCGATGGACGCGATTGCGAAGAGGGCGTCGATTTCGAAGCCCATGCTCTACCTCTACTACGGCTCCAAAGATGAGCTGTTCGCCGCGTGTATCCATCGCGAAGGCGTCAAATTCGTCGAGGCGATGACTCCGGCCGCAGATCCGACACTGACCCCTCGTGAGCAACTGCGTCGCGCCTTGCTCGGGTTTCTCGGTTTCGTCGGCGATCACCGGAAGTCTTGGATGGTGCTCTACCGGCAGGCGATCGGTCAGACTGCCTTTGCTTCGCAGGTACAGACCAGCCGAGATCGGCTGATCGAGTTGACGGCGGGTCTGCTGGAGATGAGTACGAAGGATCCGGACGAGGGCCAGAACTACACGCTGATGGCCGTGGCGTTGGTGGGCGCGGGTGAGGCAGTGGCCGATCGTGTCGCCGGCGGTGAGATCGAGGTCGACGCGGCTGCCGATCTGCTCGAGAATCTGGCGTGGCGAGGTCTGGCAGGTAAGAAGTCCGCAACCAACGCATAAGACTTGTGCTCGTGCACGAAACAGCCCCTACGCTTCGGCTCACGTAGGGGCTGTTTCGGTTACCGCAGCGTCGCGGTGAGGTGAGGGTACCCCTTCTTGGGGTTCAGTAGCGAGAGATCCCAACCGGTGCCGACGGATTCGGCATACAGGTTCACGGTCGCAGGCAGCACGATCGGCTTGCCGAACCGCACGCTGTAGGTGACCTTCTCGGGAATTCGGCCCTCGATGATCTGCAATGCTGCAGCTGCGCTCCACATTCCATGCGCGATGGTCTTCGGAAATCCGAATGCCTTTGCGCCGAGCGTGGATACGTGAATCGGATTGCGATCACCCGATGTCGACGCATACCTGCTGATCGTCTTCTGATCGACTCGAAGGGTGCGCGTCGGGGGTGGTGGTACCTCGTCGGCAGGCGGGGCTTCGCGGAGTTCGCCGGACAGGGAAGTCTTCTGCAGGCTCAGGAAGCTCGAGGTCTGCCTCCAGACGAGTTCGCGACCGACGCTTACTTCGCTGACCAGGTCGACCAGCAGACCCTTGCGGTGCTCGCGCAGGTTCTCCGCGTGCACTCGAACGTCCAGAGGCTCCGAGACGGAGATCGGCCGAAACGCCTCGATGACGTTCTCCGCATGCACCGAACCGATGGCCGCGAACGGAAAGCCTTTGGACACCATCAGTTTCATGACCGTCGGGAAGACGAGCGTGAACGGATACGTGATGGGCAGGATGTCACCGAAGCGTAATCCGGTGGCCCTGCAGTAACCGGCGAGATTGTCGGAATCGACGCGCAGGCCGCGGAGCTCGAACTCGGTGGACGGCACCGAAGACGACTTCGACCCGAGGAACGGCAACGCGCCACGTGCGGCCGCGGTGTAGATTTCCGAAATCTTGGGCTGCTCCGAGAGCTTGACGACGCTCATGCGCCGAGGAGACTCTGACCGCAGACGCGGACAATCTGTCCGGTGACGGCGTTCGACGCGGGAGAAGCGAAGTACGACACCAGTTCTGCGACGTCGACGGTCTGGCCGCCCTGCAGCAGCGAGCTCATGCGTCGCCCGGCCTCGCGGGTGGCGAAGGGGATGGCGGCGGTCATCGCGGTTTCGATGAATCCGGGTGCGACGGCGTTGATGGTGATCGACTTGGCGGCGAGCACGGGGGCCGACGCCTGTACGAGGCCGATGACGCCCGCCTTGGATGTGCCGTAGTTGGTCTGGCCGCGGTTGCCGGCGATGCCGGCGATGGAGGACACGTCGATAACGCGTCCGCCTTCCTTGAGTGCGCCGACCTTCACCAGGTGATCGGTGATGCGCTGTGGTGCAGCCAGATTCACGCCGATGACAGAGTTCCAGCGACTCTCGTCCATGTTGGCGAGCGTCTTGTCGCGGGTGATGCCGGCGTTGTGGACGATGATGTCGGCACCGCCGTGACGCTCGAGGAGGTGCTTGGCGAGCACCTCGGCGGCGTCGGGTGCAGTGACATCGAGTGCCAGCGAGGTGCCGCCGACCTTGTTGGCGGTCTCGGACAGCGCCTCACCGGCGGCGGGGATGTCTGCTGCGATGACGTGTGCGCCGTCGCGCGCCAGCACCTCGGCGATGGTGGCACCGATACCGCGTGCCGCGCCGGTGACTACTGCGACCTTTCCGGCCAGCGGCTTGTCCCAGGACGCGGGTGCGGTGGAATCGGCGTCGCCGACGACGATGACCTGGCCGTCGACGAAGGCCGACTTGGCGGACAGCAGGAAGCGCAGGGTGGATTCGAGTCCGGAAAGCCCGGTCGATGCGTCGGGGGAGATGTAGACCAGCTGAGCCGTCGCGCCGCGTTTGACCTCTTTGCCGACGCTGCGGGTGAAACCTTCGAGGGCGCGCTGGGCGATGTGCTCGTCGACGTTTGCCGTCTTCTCCGGTGTCGTACCGATGACGACGACGCGTGCGGAGGGCGCGAGGTTGCGGATGACGGGCTGGAAGAACTGGAAGAGCTGCTCGAGGTCGGCGACGTTGCCGATGCCGGTGGCGTCGAAGACCAGTGCGCCGTACTTGGCGTCGTTCGACTGTGCCTGCGGGTAGTCGGAGAGGAGTTGGCGCAGTGGCTCGACGAGTCGGCCGTTGCCGCCGATGAGGACGGGTCCGGCCAGGGGCGGTTCGCCTGCCTTGTACCGACGCAGCTTCTCGGGCTGCGGCAGGCCTGCCTGCTTGGCGATGAATGCTCCAGGCGCGGACGCCAAGAACGTTGAGTAGAGGTCTGGGGCTCCCTTGGTGGCTGCCACTTGTCCTACCTTTCACTTGGCGTCTTCGCAGTCCCGCGTGCACGCTCGATGCCGGGCGCACACACGGGCGCGAAGCGCACGACCGGGTGTCGACAACCAACTTACTCGCCAGTAAGATGAAACTCCACCAAGGCCTTTTTCTTACCGGATGCTGGGAGACCACAAGTGACAAGCAGGCAACTACGACCGGTCGCAATCGTCGGTGGCAACCGCATTCCGTTCGCTCGCTCGGACAAGAAGTATGCGCGCGCGTCCAACCAGGACATGCTCACCGCAACTATCGACGGCCTGGTCAGCAGGTTCAATCTGCAAGGAGAGCGTCTCGGCCTCGTCGCTGCGGGCGCGGTACTCAAGCACAGCCGGGATTTCAATCTCACCCGCGAAACCGTTCTTGGTAGCGCGCTCAGTCCGTATACCCCCGCCTACGACCTGCAGCAGGCATGCGGGACGGGTCTGCAGACCATCGTGGCCGTCGGTGATGCCATCGCGGCCGGGCGCATCGATTCCGGTATCGGCGGCGGCGTCGACACCACCTCCGATGCACCCATCGCAGTCGGCGACGACCTGCGCGAGTTCCTGCTCTCGCTCAACCGCGCGAAGTCGGCCACCGATCGACTCAAGCTGCTCGGCAACGTTCGACCCTCCATGCTGGGGATCGAGATCCCTCGCAACGGCGAACCGCGTACCGGCATGTCCATGGGTGACCATGCGGCGATCACGGCGAAGGAATTCGGTATCCGCCGCGAGGACCAGGACGAACTGGCTGCCGCGAGCCATCAGAACATGGCTGCCGCCTACGACCGTGGCTTCTTCGACGACCTGGTGACGCCGTTCCTGGGCCTGACGCGCGATGACAACCTGCGGCCGGGATCGACCGTGGAGAAGCTCTCGACGCTGAAGCCGGTCTTCGGGACCAAGCTGGGCGACGCGACCATGACGGCCGGCAACTCGACGCCTCTCACCGATGGCGCTTCGGCGGCATTGCTGTCGACGGACGAGTGGGCCGCCGAACGCAACTTGCCGGTTCTCGCGCACCTGGTGGATTCGGAAACTGCTGCCGTCGATTACATCCACGGCAACGGTTCGTACACGGACGGCCTGCTTATGGCCCCGACGTACGCAATTCCGCGCCTACTGGCCCGTAACGGGCTTACACTTCAAGACTTCGATTACTACGAGATTCACGAGGCGTTCGCATCCGTCGTGCTCGCGACGCTGCAGGCGTTCGAGAGCGAGGAGTATTGCAAGGAGCGTCTCGGCTTGGACGGTGCGCTCGGTTCCATCGACCGCAGCAAGCTCAACGTCAACGGTTCCTCGCTCGCGGCGGGGCACCCGTTCGCTGCTACCGGTGGTCGTATCGTCGCCTCGCTGGCCAAGATGCTCGCGGAGAAGGGTTCGGGCCGTGGCCTGATCTCCATCTGTGCGGCCGGTGGTCAAGGCGTCACCGCAATCATCGAGCGCTGAACAAGCACTCGATCAACTGGGGGAGCACGATCGGCAGATCCGTCACACGAGGGGTTGACGGATCTGCCGATCGTTATAGCAAGGCCTGACAAGTGCTACTCCGGAATTCCACTTTCCGGTGGTGTGGACTCTTCGCCCTCGTACTCGACGACGGGTGAGTCACCGATGTCCGTCTGCATGACCGGCGTCAGATAGTCGGGAACACCGTTCTTTATCTGGTAGATGCTGGCACCCGAGATTCCGAGATGACTGTCCTCGGAGTAGCGGAACGGTGCGAGTTGTGGTCCCTCGAAAGTACGAAACACTCGTCCAGGCGTATCGACGCGAAAGCGCGCGGATGCAGCAGCGCGACATCGCCAATGTGCTCGCAACACTGACTGCCGAGACCCTCGCCGATGGGGAGGGAGGGGTCGCGCTGGCTACCGATCGGCTCCCACGCGTGATCATGGCGGCCGACGACCAGTGCTCGGAGCTGCTCGTGCGTCACGCGCTCGGGTCGTTGTGGACACACCCGGAGCCGCAGCGTGACACGCTGCTCGGCACTCTCGCGCATGTTCTCGCCAGTGACGGGTCACCAACCAACGCCGCGAAGGTGCTCTTCTGTCATCGAAATACCGTGATCTACCGAAGTCGTCAGATCGAGGAGCTGACCGGTCGTGTTCTCTCCGATCCTCAGAACCGGCTGCTGTTGACGTTGGCCCTGGTGAAGACCGGGCATTGGGCGTGGGCAGTGGACCCCGGGCACAGGTGAGAACCCCGCGTTCATTCAAGTGAATGAACCGCAGGGGTTTTCGAAGCTCGGTTGTAACGCTTCACAAAGATTGCCGATACTCGTAGTGGCTCCGTACTGCTGCCCGACCCCCGACCCGGCAGCGGTGCGGAGCCTCCTACGTCTCGATCGAGGTGGCTCGACATCTCTGCGTCGATAGCGGATGCGTAAGCTCGGGCACGACAGTCGATCGAAATCGGTGGGGGTTGTGGGAGGGCTTGAACGTGAGCATCGGTGGAGACGGCACAGAACCGCACGAGCGTCAGGAGCCTCCAGTCGCTGAGGGTCCGGTCCCTGAAGGTCCAGTAGAGGACACGCAGCCCGAAGAGGTACTGCCGTACGACGCGGTCACCGAGGCCATGACCGTTGTACCTCCTGAGAGCGCCGTACCTCCCGAGCAGACTGCTACGAATCGGCCTTCGAAGGATGATGAAGAGCCTACGACGGAAGCGTATTCAGCGGTTCCTCCGAGGCCTGTGGGGCCAGTTGTCGCCCCGAGGCCGCCCGAACCGCCTATCACCTCTCCCGCCGCAAGTTCGGCAACGCCCGACCCAGCCGGCGCTGGAACGGGCGGCTCGGATCAAAAGCCTCCGTGGGTGAAGGCTGCAGTCTTGGCGGGCGCTGCGGTGGCGATCTTGGCTGTGTTCTACACCGCGGACTGGTTGTCTTCCAGTGGCGCAGTTCCGCGTGGAGTTACCGTTGCCGGAGTCGACGTCGGAAGCCTCTCGCACGACGACGCCGAGGCGAAGCTACGTTCGGAGCTCGGCGCACGCGTCGAACAGCCCGTTGCTCTCGACGCCGGAGATCTGGACCTCGAGTTCGTACCGGCCGCCGCAGGGCTCGGTGTGGATTGGAACGCGACGCTCGATCGCGCGGGGTCGCAGCCGATCAATCCGTTCACTCGGATCGCTTCGTTCTTCGGTCATCGCGAGATCGGTGTGGAGTCGACGGTCGATGCTGCCGCGCTCGATGCGACCGTGGAGTCGATTCGTGCGCAGACCGACCGCGCTCCGGTGGAAGGCGACATCGTCTTCGAGGGTGCGACTGCGGTAGGCGTGGTGCCCGCTCCTGGGCTGGCACTCGACGTTGCCGGCGCACGCGAGGCAATGCAGAAGCGTTGGGCTTTCGGGGATGTCGCAGTGCCCGTGGAGACCGCTGATGTGACGGTGCACCAGGACGAGGTCGATCGTGTGCTCACCCAGATCGCCGAGCCTGCGGTGTCCGCGCCGGTGGTGTTCACCGGCAAGAATGCTGCAGCCGCAGTGCTGGCCCCGGAGGTCGTCGGCCAGGTCGTGTCTTTCGAGCCGGGGGAGGATGGGTCACTTGCTGCGCGGTACGACAACGATGCAGCGATCCGTATTCTCGCGCCACAGTTGGCCGCTACCGAGACGGTCGCGAAGGACGCGTCGTTCGTTTTGGGCTCCGGCGCGCCGACCATCGTGCCCGGTGTCGTCGGCGACATGGTGCAGTGGCCGGTAACGCTCGAGCAGTTGCCGACCTTGTTGGCCTCCTCGGACGCCCGAACCACCGCGGCCGTGTACGCGCCCGCACCACCGGCACTGACGACCGAAGGCGCGCAGGCGCTCGGCATCAAGGAAGTTGTCGCGGAGTACACCACCGGCGGATTCGAGTACGCGTCCGGAGTCAATATCAGGCTCACCGCCGATATCGTCAACGGTGCGTTGGTGAAGCCGGGAGCTACGTTCTCGCTCAACGGGTACACCGGACCACGCGGAACGGCGCAGGGTTTCGTCGAGTCGGGGATCATCGACAACGGGAGACCGGACCGGGCAGTCGGCGGCGGCATCAGTCAGTTCGCAACGACGTTGTACAACGCGGCGTACTTCGGCGGAATGGAAGACGCCGGGCACACCGAGCACAGCTACTACATCAGTAGATATCCCGAGGCCCGCGAGGCGACGGTGTTCGAGGGTGCCATCGACCTGAAGTTCACCAACCCTGCCAAGACCGGCATCGTCATCGAGTCGTTCGGTACGGGTTCGGATGTGACGGTTCGGCTTTGGGGAACGACGACGGTGGAGGTCGGGTCCAGTACCGGGCCGCGGACCAACCCGACCTCTCCCAACACGGTCACGCTCCCTGCTGGTGAGCAGTGCGTTCCGTCCAGTGGTGGACCGGGATTCACGGCGAGCAATACCAGGGTGATCACCGATATTGCGTCGGGCAAGGAGATCTCGCGAGATACTCGCACGGTCAAGTACGACCCGATTCCGATCGTGAAATGCCAGTCACGCGAACCTGATCCGAAGCCTGCCGATGCTCCGGCACCGGCACCCGCACCGCCAGCAGCAGAGCCGGCCGCGCCTCCAGCGGCTGGACCTGCCGCCGAACCTGCCCCGGTCCCTCCTGCCGATCCTCCGGCAGCCGAGCCGGGGAATCAGCCGGCCGCTTCGCCGGAGGACAGTGACAGCTAGTCCCTCTCGTCGCTAGTGCTGTTGCAGCTGTTACCGAAGCGTCGTGTGTTTCGGCGCGACGTCGTCGCCGGAGGATGCGCCGCGGAGACGTCGTGACACCCACGGCGCTGCGAAGGACTTCACCCATTCGGCATTCTCACGCCGCTTGTCAGCAGGCGCTATGGGTGCGCGTGGCTCCAGTGGTTCGAGTTCGATCGAATGCGGGACACCGAGGTGATCGAGAACCTCGGATGCCATTCTGACGTGTCCGCGCGTGGACATGTGGAGACGATCCGTGTTCCACATCCGGGTGTCGTCGTAGCCGTCGAGACGCCAGAAGTCGACGAGTTCGACTCCTCGACGGTCGGCTACTTCCCGCAGAAGTTCGTTGTAGATCGCAGTGCGTCCACGCAGTGTGCGGAACAGCGGTGCCCAGCCCGCGTCGTATCCGGTGAAGGCGACGACTCGCGCGCCGGTGGCGACGAGGTCTGCCAGTGCCGAGTCGTATCTGGAGACGATGGCGTCGATGTCCACCTTGGGCCGCATCAGATCGTTGCCGCCGGCGTAGATGGTGATGAGATCGGGTGCGGCGTCGACGGCGATGCCGACTTGGTTTTCGATCACCTGGTCGACCAGTTTTCCGCGGACCGCGAGGTTGGCGTAGCGGAATTCCGGGTTCGTGGCGCCGAGCTGTTCGGCGACGCGGTCGGCCCAGCCCTTGACTCCGTTTGCGCTGGTGGGATCGGCGTCGCCGACGCCCTCGGTGAACGAGTCCCCGAGCGCTACGTAGCTGTCGATTCTCGACACAACATCAACCTCCGTGAGTACTGCTAACTAGTTACTCGACAGTACGACACCGTCGCGGCGAATTTCATTCCCGATGATTCGGTCGCAGGACTCTCGTCTACCGAAACTCGTATCGTGGACTACGAGGTGTGCTGGCAGGATGACCGAACGTAAGGTCAGATGTCACCACCTGATCACGCTGCTCAGACCAGAACGGATATCTCATGCCTCTCGCCACCACCGAACTCGACAACGGTGCTCTTCGCGCCGCTTTCGGTCAGTTCCCCAGCGGTGTCGTCGCGCTGTGCGCCGAAATCGACGGTGCTCCCGTCGGCATGGCCGCGAGCAGTTTCGTCGCAGTGTCGATGGACCCGCCGCTCGTGGCGTTCTGCGTGCAGAACACGTCGACGACGTGGCCGAAGTTCGCTGCCTCGAAGCGCATCGGCATCAGCGTGTTGGGCGAAGCGCACGACGGCGCTGCGCGGACATTGGCTGCCAAGACGGGTAACCGGTTCGAGGGTCTGGAAGTGACGACGACCGAGGACGGCGCCGTCTTCATCGGCGGAGCGAGTATGTGGCTCGACGCCACCGTCACCGAACAAGTACCCGCAGGCGATCATGCGATCGTGCTGATGCGGATCAACGAACTCGAAATCAGAGACGTTGCACCCATCGTGTTCCACAGCAGTAAGTTCCGCCGCCTCGCAGCCGAAGAAGGATAGGCCGAGCGCAAAAACAACGGCCGCACCCCCAGGAAGGGGATGCGGCCGTTTGTGTACGGGGTCGAATCAGAATGCAGCTTCGTCGAGCTCCATGACGTCGAGGTCCGTGTTGGCGAGGATGCCGCGGGTAGCGGTCAGCTGGGGCAGGATGTTCTTGGCGAAGAAGGACGCGACTGCGACCTTGCCCTCGTAGAACGACTTTTCCTTGCCCTCTGCACCGTTGTCGAGTGCCTTGATGGCAATTTCGGACTGACGCAGCAGCAGCCAGCCGATGAGCAGGTCGCCGAAGCCCATGAGGAAGCGGACGGATGCGAGGCCGACCTTGTATAGCTCGGTCGGCCGCTCCTGAGCTCCCATGAGCTGCTGGGTCATCGTGGTGACGATGGCCTGCACGTCTTCGAGTGCGGTGGCGAGAAGCGCGCGCTCGGCCTTGAGTCGACCGTTGCCTGCTTCGCTGTCGATGAACGACTTGATCTGGCCGGCGATGTGAGCCAGCGCGACGCCACGGTCACGGGCGATCTTGCGGAAGAAGAAGTCCTGCGCCTGGATGGCCGTCGTGCCCTCGTACAGCGAGTCGATCTTCGAGTCGCGGATGTACTGCTCGATCGGGTAGTCCTGCAGGAACCCGGATCCGCCGAGCGTCTGGAGGCTCTCCGCCAGCTGGCTGTAGGCGATTTCGGATCCGACGCCCTTGACGATCGGGAGCAGCAGATCGTTGACGCGGTAGGCGATGTCGTCGTCCGCGTCCGATACCTGCTTGGCGGTGACCGGGTCCTGGTGTGCCGCGGTGAAGAGGTACACCGCGCGCAGGCCCTCGGCGTATGCCTTCTGGGTGATCAGGCTGCGACGAACGTCTGGGTGGTGCGTGATGGTGACGCGGGGTGCTGCCTTGTCCGTCATCTGCGTCAGATCGGCGCCCTGGACACGCTCCTTGGCGTAGTCCAGCGCGTTGAGGTAGCCGGTGGACAGGGTGGCGATCGCCTTGGTGCCGACCATCATTCGAGCGTGCTCGATGACGTCGAACATCTGGGCGATGCCCTTGTGGACCTCGCCGACGAGCCAGCCCTTGGCCGGGATGTCGTGGCCACCGAAGGTGAGCTCGCAGGTGGTGGAGACCTTGAGGCCCATCTTGTGCTCGACGCCGGTGACGAAGACGCCGTTGCGCTCGCCGAGTTCACCGGTCTCGAAGTCGAAGTGCGTGTTCGGTACGTAGAACAGGCTCAAGCCCTTGGTGCCGGGTCCGGCACCTTCCGGGCGAGCGAGAACCAGGTGCATGGTGTTCTCGAAAAGATCGTCGGACACGGCCGAGGTGATGAACCGCTTGACGCCTTCGATGTGCCAGGAGCCGTCTTCCTGCTTGATGGCCTTGGTGCGGCCTGCGCCGACGTCGGATCCGGCATCGGGCTCGGTGAGCACCATCGTGGCGCCCCACTTGCGCTCGACGATGACCTTCGCCCATTCCTTCTGCTCATCGGTGCCGTTGTTGTAGAGCACGTTGGCGAATCCTGGTCCCGCGGAATACATGAACGCGGCAGGGTTGGCGCCGAGCAGCAACTCGTTGAGTGCCCAGCCGAGAGTGCGAGGCGCGGGGATGCCGCCGACCTCTTCGTCGAGGCCGACACGCCACCACTCGCCGTCGTACAGCGCCTTGAACGACTTCTTGAAAGCCTCTGGCAGCTTGACGGTGTGAGTGTCGGGGTCGAACACAGGCGGGTTTCGGTCGGATTCGGCGAAGGACTCGGCGACCGGTCCCTCTGCCAGGCGGACTACCTCGCGAAGCATGTCGCGGGCGGCCTCTCCGTCGAGGTCGCCGAAGTTGTCACCTGCGAGAGACTCGTCGAGCCCGAACAGCTCGAAGAGGTTGAACTCGAGGTCCCGCAGGTTGCTCTTGTAATGGCCCATGCTCGTACTCTCCATGCTCGGTGGTGCGGTCTCGTGAGTACCGCCCAAGTTAGCTACTCGTCGGTAACATAACTGGATATTACCCCCGTTCATTCCCGCTGCCAAGAGGGGATCTACTCGCGAGTAGTAAAGCGTCGATCGCGGTGCCGTGATCGGTGTCCCGCAGGCGCTTCTCGGCCCTGATCACCACGCCCAAGTTATCGACATCGGAGATCAAATCCTCAGGCGTATAAAGTATTTCGGGTTCCTGTGGCCCGCCGACGCCGTCGGTGATGTTGAGTGAGTGGTGACCGAGAATCATGAGGATTCCGTCAGGTTTCAGGGCGCCGATCGCGCTGCGAATCGCCCGTCGGCGTTGTTCCGGGGGTAGATGAAGGTAGAGAACGAGGACCAGGTCATAGCCGGGCTCGGCTGAGAGCTTGGTCACATCCGCGTGAACCCAAGTAAGTCGATCTCGTACCGACTTGGGCGATTTCGCGGCGATCCGCCGCCCCTTCTCGAGCCCGACGGCCGAGAAGTCGACGGCGGTGACCTCCCATCCACGGGTGGCCAGCCACAGGGCGTTCCTGCCCTCACCGGCCGCCAGGTCCAACGCCCGCCCACGCGGAAGCGCGGTGGCGTATTCGACCAGCGCCTGGTTAGGAGGCGATCCGTAGACCAGGTCGGCGGCCGCATATTTGTTGTCCCACGCTGTTGCATCCATTGCGACGACCATATGTCGCCGACGCGTCACAGCGTGGTGCGCAGGAGCAGGACGTTGTAGTTCTGGTGCACCGTGGCGAGGAAGTACAGGTCAGGACCCGAGGACCACGGGTGAATGTAGGGGGCGTACGCACTGCGAAGCTGATTGGTGTCGACGAGCACCTCGGGCGGGCTCCACGGGCCGACGGGCGACGGGGAGCGTCGCATGACGATCGAATCGGAAGCGTCCGTGGTCAGCATCAAGTATTGACCGAGGTACTGGTTGTACGCGACGGACAGCTCGCCGACGTCGCCGACTATGGGGGCCGCGAGGGCGGGGTCGCCCTTCTTCCACTCGGCGCCGGTCCAATATTCGTACGCGGCGAGGTTCAGGATGTCTTTTTCGAGTACGCGTGAGACGTAGCCGGAGTTGCCCCGCCCGGGAGGCGTGCCGTACTCGTAGACGAAGCCGCCGTCCTTCAGGAAGGCGTTCTGCTGGAAATTGCGGTTTCCGCCGTCGCTCGGACGTTGAGTCTCCGGGTGGACGGTCCAGTTCTCGCCGTTGTCACCGGATACTGCGATCGAGGAGTAGTTGGTTTCCCAATGTCCGGGCTGACCCCAGTCCCTGACCGACATCAAACTCATGAACTGATTCTGGCCGAGCGCGACACCGGCAGTAGGGATGCGGCTGATCTCGATGAAGGGGATCTTGGGGCTCGGTACCAGTTCTTTGGCCTGGCCGAGTGGGTCCTTGACGATGCTGTCGAAGCTCATGCCATCGGTCAGGTTGCCGTCGTGGCTCCGCACGAGCGCGCTGCTGCGCCAGGACCACAGGCTCCCCTGCAAAAGGTTTGGCAGCCCGAGGCCTGCCGTATCACCGAAGGCGGTCAGGATCTCGCCGTTACCGTTGTCCCACATGATGCCGAGGTCGGTGCCCAGCATGTTGACGTTCTGAGTCTCGTTCGGACTGGACATTCCGGTGGCCTGCGCGACGGCCACGGTGCGTCCGGTGAGCTGCGGGAGGCCGAAGACACCGTTCAGTCCTGGAATCGGATTGACGATGTTCGGATTGGCCGATGCAGGACCGGCAATCACAAGAGATGTGACCACAACAGCAACAGCGACCGACGTGAAACGTTTCACTAGCCCCCCGGCTTTCATTCGAGTTCTTCAAACAGACCGCGGGAAGCATAACTCGAGGTTTCACCGGTCGAGCGGGCTTTTTTGTTCTTTCGGCAAAGTAAATGGGTTGGTCAGCGTAGGGAAAGCAAGCACGAAGTCCGTTACTGCCGAGACGAGAATCAGTCGTGCGGAACGGACTCGTCGACGTCTGCGGTATCCCAGTCCAAAGTGGATCCGAGTTCCTCGGAATCGGCACGACGCGCAACGCGGCCCAGTACGACGGCGACCGCGAGGGCCACCACCAACCAGACGGCTATACCGATGAGGATTCCAAGCACATGGTCTTTCTAGCACCGATATCTGAGAATGCGCGGAGAAACTAAGCTTTTCGATTGTTGCAATGCGATCGAAAGTAGTCACGGATTGGTTACGGACCGGTAGCGGCTACCTCTACAAGTGCCGAACGACCTGCTCGACCGCCCTTCGGAACCGACTGCCGTCCAGGCACTGAGCTGCGACTATATCGAGGTCCGAGGCGTGGTCGACGTCACGCAGAATCGGCAGTGACCCGATGTTCGCGCCGAGTGCTTCGAGAGCCCTGCGAGTATCGGCGCCCGTCATGGGACTGGACATCGTCACTTCGAGTAGCCCGCGTGCGAGCGCGGGATCTGCGATGCCCAATCCCCACCAACCGCCGTCCTCGGCCATGCCGAGCACCGATCGCCCCGGCTCGGTGAGCTGCATCGCGGCCTCGTTCAGCAGGGTCACCGTCACTTGGGGAGTGTCCATCCCGATCTGAAAGACAGGATTGCCCGATGCGGCAGCATCCTCGTGCGCGTAACGCAGCCGCTCGCCGAAACCGTCGCCCCGCTGCGGAATCACGATGTACGACGCCAGTTCCGCGGTTATCTCTTCATGTCGGCTCGCCAGGGCGAGGTCCCCGGTCGTGGCGACGATGCGCTCGTCGAAGTCGGCGGCGGATACGGCGTCGAGGGTGTCGAGCAGGGCGGCGGCAGCGATGTCGGCGGCCATGTCGTCGCCGAGGGTTTTCGCGAGTCGGGTTTTCGCGAGTCCGGGTACGGGAGCTTTGGCGACGACGAGGGCGGTTACTTTCACGAGAGCACCTTCCAGAAGTCCCGCACCGCGACGACGGTTCCCTTGACCGAGCCGGACACCTTCGAGGTACCTGCTGTCCGTGGACTGTAGGAGACGTCGTGTTCGACGACCGTCCAGCCGGCTTTCGAGGCGAGGACGAGTAGTTGCAGCGGGTAGCCGGATCGGCGGTCGGTCACGCCGAGGTCGAGAAGTGCTTGGCGTCGTACTGCGCGGATTGCGCCGAGGTCGTGGACGGGCAGTTTGTACTTGGTTCGAAGCCGAAGGGCCAGGACGGCATTGCCGATTCGCGCGTGGATCGGTGAGTTTCCGCGGACGGTCTTGCGTCGACCCACGGCGAGATCCGCCTCTTCGAGGGCGGTGACCAGCAGGGGTAGCTCACGTGGATCCATCGAGCCGTCGCCGTCGAGAACGCACACGACTTCGGTTTCGGCGGCGAGAATTCCGGCATGTACCGCTGATCCGTAACCGGGCACGGACTCCTGCACGACGACGGCGCCGTGTGATCGAGCAACGTCGGCGGTGTCGTCCACGGAATTGTTGTCGACGACGATGACGCGGTAGCCGGCGGGCATGTCGGCGAGGACGCCGGGGAGCGAGCCTTCCTCGTTCATGCAGGGAATCACCACGGTGACATCGGTCGGCTCAAACACGCGGGGCACCGGTGCCTTCGGCGTCGCGAAGCGGTGCGGTTGCGAACTCGCGCAGACCGTCGAACGGCGAGATCGCGGCGTCGAATCCGATTGCGGTGCGGGCGGATTCGGGGCTGGCCACCACGTGCCGCACGTCCCCGGAGCGGTACTGTCCGGTCACTTCGGGCGCTGGGCCGCCGCAGGCCTGGGACAGTGCGGTTGCCACTTCGCCGATGGTGATCGGATGACCCGAGGACACATTGAGTGCGGTGAATCCGGGCAGATCGGCTGCGATGGACAGTACGTTCGCCGTGGCGACGTCGGAGACGTGCACGAAGTCGCGTGCTTGCAATCCGTCCTCGTACACCTGTGGTGGCCGTCCGGCTTCGAGTGAGGATCGGAACATCGCTGCGACGCCGGAGTACGGAGTGTTGCGTGGCATGTTCGGTCCGTAGACGTTGTGGTACCGAAGTGCGGTCACCGAGCCGCCGGTGGCGAGGGACCAGGCGAGTGCGTAGTTTTCCTGTGCAAGCTTGCTCGCGGCGTATGTGCTTCGTGGCTGCAATGCCGAATCCTCGGTCACCAGAGCCCAATCCAGGGTGTCGCCGGTATTCGGGTCGATGTTGTCGAAGCGGCCTTCGTCGAGATCTCCGCGCGTGCGCGGACCGGGCACCACCGTCTCGCCCGCAGCATTGGTGTATCGCCCCTCGCCGTAGACGACCATCGAGGACGCCAGCACCAAGCGTGTGCAGCCCGCTTCGGCCATTGCCGAGAGCAGTACGGCGGTGCCGAAATCGTTGTGGCTTGCATACGCGGGTGCGTCTGCGGCGTCGACGCCTGCGCCGACGACGGCAGCCTGGTGACACACCGCGTCGACGCCGGTCAGCACGTCCACGAGTGAGTCGTGGTCACGGACGTCGACCCTCTCGATACCCGGGATCGGTCGATCGCTTCCGTGCGCGGAGGGAAGAAATGCGTCGATCGCGACGACGTCGTAGCTGGGTCGGAGTGCGCCGAGGATATGTCCGCCGATGAATCCGGCTGCCCCGGTGAGCAATACGCGAGTCATGGCAGCTCGATCGGAAGGTCGACGCCCTCGTGCACGCGGCACGATTCGCATGGGCCCATCAGTGCGGCGCTGATAGCCGATCGAACCAAAGTTTTCAGTGGCTCGATGTTCTTCTGGAATTCGGCGAACACGTCGACTGCTCGAACTCCTTGCCCTGCCTCGATCCCCGCATCGAGGTCCGTGACGAGAGCGATGGGGGCGTAACACAATTCGAGTTCTCGGGCCAGTACCGCCTCGGGGTGTCCGGTCATGTTCACCAGTGTCCACCCCTGACGGGCATACCACTGGCTCTCGGCGCGGGTGGAGAATCTAGGGCCCTCGACGACCACCATCGTGCCGCCATCGACGGTGCCGGGCTGTAGCGCCGCGGCGCGTAGGTCGGCGCAGTACGGATCGGCGAATTCGAGGTGGATTCCGCCGTTGTCGAAGTAGGTCTGCGGGCGCCCGCTCGTGCGATCGACGAGTTGGTCGGGAATCACCACTGTTCCGGGCCCGTATTCGGGGAGCAGGCTCCCGACGGCACACGGGGCGAAGATGCGCTGCACTCCGAGCATGCGCATGGCCCACATGTTGGCGCGGTAGGGGAGAGTGTGCGGGGAGTACTCGTGACGAGCACCGTGCCGCGGAAGAAATGCGACGGTACGGCCGTCGACGTCGCCGATCGTGATGGGCCCGCTCGTCGAACCGTACGGCGTGTCGATCGTGACCGACTGCGCGTCTTCCCCGAAGAACGAGTAGAAACCGCTACCACCGATGACCGCGATGTCGGCTCGGTGCGAAGTTGTTGTCGGCGTTGATGTCATTGATTCATTTCCGTCCTCGGTATGCTGAGCCCATCGATGTTCGAGATTTCCACGTGGATCGCAACGTTAGGTGAACGCTATCCGGTACTGGAGAGAATCTATCGCGGCTGTCCTCGCCGTTGCGCTCGTCGCAGTGGCATTCGTGGTCCCGTATCTGGACAACGAGCTGATCACGCCGATCATCAACCGCACCCCGCAGCAGGTTCGTGATTTCGCCGATGCCGCACCGCTTTTCGGCTTCCGTGAGCTTCACCTCGGCTGGGGCACTCCGTTCGCGATTCTCATCGCGATCGCGGGCGTCCTGTGGGGGCCGGAGATTGCGCGCAGACTGTCGTGGCGGAAGCTGCTTCCGCTCACCTGGGGCGTGTCGCTGGCGTGGACGATGGCGCTGGCCATGGTCGACGGCTGGCGACGCGGATTCTCCACGCGCTTGTCCTCCACCGACGAGTATCTCCACGAAGTTCCCGACATCACCGATATACCGGCGACGCTGCAGGGTTTCTCCGAACGCATCCTCGACTACCAGGCCGACTCGTGGACGACGCATGTGTCCGGCCATCCGCCGGGCGCGCTGCTGACGTTCGTGTGGCTTGATCGACTCGGGCTCAGCGGCGGTGCGTGGGCGGCATGGTTGTGTGTACTCGTCGGCACCAGCGCCACTATGGCGCTCATCGTGACCGTCCGTGCTCTCGGCGACGAGACGATGGCGCGTCGTGCAGCCCCGTTCGTGGCGCTTGCGCCCGCAGCTGTCTGGATCGCAGTGTCTGCCGACGCGTTCTACGCCGGCGTGGTGGCCTGGGGAATCGCGTTGCTCGCTCTCTCGACGCAGAAGAACCGCTGGCCTGTATCGCTTGCTGCTGGTGTGCTTCTGGGCTTCGGCGTCTATCTCAATTACGGCCTCGGGTTGATGGCGCTCCCGGCGGTTGCGGTCCTTGTCGCCGGGCGCGCGCTGCGGCCGGCCGTGTGGTCGCTTCTCGGTGCGCTCGCGGGTGCGCTCGTCGTGGCGGCGATCTTCACTGCCTACGGCTTCTGGTGGTTCGACGGCTACGAGCTCGTGCAGGAGCGTTACTACCAGGGCATCGCGACCGACCGACCGTTCGAGTACTGGGGTTGGGCCAACTTCGCGGCGTTGTTCTGCGCGCTCGGGATTGCCGTTCCTGCTGCGTTTCCGCGCATCTTCACTCGGGTGCAGCCGATCAATCTTCTGGTCATCGCCGGGCTTGCGGCCGTGGTGATGGCAGATCTGAGTCAGCTGAGCAAAGCCGAAACCGAGCGCATCTGGTTGCCGTTCGCCATGTGGATGCTCCTGGCGCCCGCAGTGCTTCCGCAACGCACGCACCGGTTCTGGTTGGGATTGCAGGTTCTCGTGGCACTTGCAATCAACCATCTGCTCTTCACCAACTGGTGATGCGCTGCGCGGGCGGTTAAGCACGCTCCAACCGTGCGAAGAACCGTCCGTGGATCGGTGCGATATCGACTACGGCGAGGCCTGCGGCGTGTGCGATGGCATAGGTTGCGTTGGCGCTGACGCTCGCCCACGCGAACCACTCACCCACCATCGTGTCGGTCTCCCAGCGAACTGTCTGTGGTTGTACTTCGGCGGCGCCGGGCGCGTGGACCTCGGCGATGACGGCGCCGTCGGGTCGAATGAGCTCCGCGGCTCGGCGAAGCAAGCGGACAGGGTCGCCGCCGATGCCGATGTTTCCGTCGGCCAGCAAGACGCAGGCCCAGTCACCGGCATTGGGTAAGGGCTCGAACAGATCGCGAAGTACCGCCCGTCCACCGCGCCCGACCGTCAGATCGACGGCCTTCTTCGAGGTGTCGACGCCCAGTGCAGAGATGCCGCGTCGCGCCAGGCCCTCGGTGAGTCGACCGGGCCCACAGCCGAGGTCGAGGGTGGGGCCGTTGCAGTGGCCGATCATCCGGCCGTCGGCGATTCGGTCTTCGGTGCTCGATGCCGGACCGCCCATCCAGCGAGCAGTGGGCAGCGGCTCACGGGTTCCGTTCGAGTGCCCCATCCAACAGGGCAAACCACAGGAGGCTCTGCTGAACAGTTCGTCTGCCGTCACTCTCACGTCGCTCTCCTGTTCGAGGTCTGTGCGATACGGATCGCGTACGCCAGTGCGCTGACTCCGAACAGCACCGCTGTCAGTACCAGCCAGCGACCGAGATAAGGCTCCTGCGTCAATCCGGTTGCGGTAGTAAATGTTTCGGATCCTTGCTGAATGATTCCGGGAAAGAACAGGACGAAAGTCAGCGCCGTGCCCATGAGCGGGACACGGATGTAGTTGAGCGGGGATACGCGCCAGGTGAGTGCGGGTGCCCGTCCGCGCATCGCGTCGAGTCCGGCAGTGAGCGAGCGGTCGGCGAGCGAATACAGGGGAAAAAGAAGAAGGTCGTGCACGACGATGGCACCGGCGAACCACACTGCAATCGATTGCCACCAGACGTTCCGATTCCAGAACGTAGCTATGCCCGCCACGTAGACCACGTACCCCACCAGCGCCAACGCGAAGCACACTGCAAGTAGGTGCAGGGGGCGGGCGCCGTAGATGCGGGTGAACGCTGCCATCACGCGTTCCTGAATTCGATTGCCTTCACCCATTTGGTGTTGTGCACTCCTGGCATGGCCGGGACGATGATCCGCGCGGGGTACCCATGGTCGGGGGAGAGGTCGACGCCGTTGACCTGCAGTGCGAGCAGTGAATCGGCGTCGAGGACCTGGTTGGACTGCAGTGTGGCCTGACGGAAAGGCCCATTCTCCTCGATCGAGGTGACCTGCGCCGACCGAAGATCCTCGACGCCGGCTGCCGACGCGAGGTCACGTAACCGGACGCCGGTCCAGCGCTGAACCGTCGACCATCCTTCGACGCAGGCGATGGGTAGATCGGCGGTGTGCTGCTCCATCCGCAGGAGGGCTTCTCTGGTGAACGTCACCGCGCTCGCACCTCCGGTCAGTTCGAGGGTCCAGCTCGCGCCCGTGGCGTCCTCGGTGATCCGGGCTGCGGAGGCTGTGCGGTTGATCTGGAAATCGTTGGGTCCGTCTCCGTACGACCGGCCGCGGGGAAGAAGTATCGCGGCATTGCGGAGGAACCCGCCAGTGGTCTGCCCCACGGTGAGGGCTGCGACGAACAGTGCGCCACCGCCGACGAGGGCGAGCGCTCCGCGCCTGCTGATCGTGGGATCGGTGGGGTCCTCGGCGATGAGGTCGGATCCGTCGGGATCGACTTCCTGCTCGGTCTGCTTGTCCTTCAGGACCTGGATGAGCGAGCGGGAGCGAAGAGTGCGAAACATCAACGGAGTCTTGATGATCGCGTGCGAGACGAAACCGGCGATAAAGATCCATGCGCCCCAGTAGTGGGCGGTGTAGAAGCTGAAGCCGAAGATGTAGTCGTACTGGATGTTGAGAACTCCGGTAACGATCTCGAACAGGATCCCGCCGACGAGCGCGAGCAGGGAAAGCCGTTCCAGTGCTTGAGAGACCGAGCGGATCGGAGGCGTCACGAACAGCTTGGGTATGACCGACCACAGTTTGGCCAACACGATCGGAACCAGAATCAATCCGAGGCCGACGTGCAGACCTTGGGTGAAGCGGTACAACCACGATGGGTTGGTGGGCCAGTCGAAGTAGGGGAGCCGCAGCCAGCCGACATCTGTCGGAAGGGCTTGGCCGAATTGTGGGCCATACGCTATGTAGGAGGCAAGCCCGGTAAGGATGACGATGGGCAGGCCGGCGAGCAGTACGGCCCCGAAGATCGAGGTGAGCCAGGGGCCTCGGAGCGGACTACGAAACCGTCCGCGCGAGGCCGCCATGTGCGGGGACTTCGCGCGGACGGTTTCGTCGTTCATTTACGCGGTTGCGATGGTGATGGTTGCAACGCCCACGAGCAGGCCGGGGGTGACAGCGTCGGTCTTGAACGTGTCGTTCAGCAGGCCGGCGGCGGTCTCGGAGATCTTGACCTCGGTGCCGGTCAGGATCGCGGTGTCGTTCGGGCCGGTTGCCAACGGCTGCAGTGTGCGGCCGTCGAGGTCGAAGAGGACTGCATCTTCGGCAGCAACGGCACCGTTGACGGTGACGGTTCCGGTAAGAACCGAGGTGCCCGGATCGATGTCGAAGTCGGTGAGCTCGACGACGGTCTCACCGGCGGTCAGCGACAAGCCGCTTCCGTTGTGCATGATCTCACCCTGAACGTAGGGATCGACTGTGCCCGGCTCCCAGTACTTGACGTCTCCACCGGTGATCGGGAAGACGATGGATCCGTCTGCCAGAGTGGCGGTTCCGACAACTCCGGGGGTGAGGCCGAGTGTCGTCAGGGCGCCGGTGAAGCCTGCGTCGAGTGCGACAGCGGTGCTGACGCCCTTGCTGAGGTCATCGACCTCGGCAGCTGGTGCCGGCATCGACTCGGTGGTCTCGGCGGCAGCGGCCGAGGTGGTGCTGGAGGAGGTGCTCGATGAGTCGTCACTCGAGCATGCGGCGAGAGGTACGAGGGTCATTGCGCCGATTGCAGTGGCGGCCATAACTTTACGGATCGAGATCATGTGAGGATCTACCTTTCGTTGGCTCAAGTGTTGAGCGTTGTAGGTAATTCGCCGCAGGGTCCGTTCCGGATGGGTCCGATCTTAGTCCGGTACGTAGTTCCGGCATGCCGAACCGTTGAAATCTCGTATTCGGGCTTCCCGACCCGGACGAACAGCACGGCAAATTACCTTGGTAGGCAAATGTTCTCACGTAGAAACACGGAAATATGGGCAGAATGTCCGATCCGAACATTCGTAGTAGGCCCGAGTCGAGTTCGATACGTGACCGTTGCCGGACCGTTACCTAACACCCTCGTAACCGGTGGTCCGGTTTGCTTAGTGCCGTGAATTTTGCTCCACTTTCGCTTCGGCTGGGCGGGTTTCCGTCGATTCGGAGCAAAAGTGGAGCAAAATTCACGCATGCCACAGGAGACTCTTGATGCCACCGACCTGAAGTCTGAACTGCGTAGCCTCGTTCCGCCCGTAGTCCTCGATGTTCGCTGGGCCCTTGGAGATTCGGACGGTCGACGGCACTATCGCGACGCGCATATCCCGGGCGCGGTGTTCGTCGACCTGGAAAACGAACTCGCCGAACCCGCCTCCCCCGAGGGCAGACATCCCCTCCCCTCCATCGAGAGACTGCAGGCCGCCGCGCGACGCTGGGGCGTCACCACCGGTGTGCCCGTCGTCGTTTACGACAACACAGGCAACCTCGCTGCGGCGCGGGCGTGGTGGCTGCTGAAGTGGGCCGGCTTCGACGAGGTAACCCTGCTCGACGGCGGTCTGGCAGCCTGGATCGCCGCAGGTAACGACACCTCCGCGGGCGAGGAGGTCGCGTCGGCACCAGGGGATGTCCAGCTCGGTGCGGGACATTTGCCGACGCTCACGACCGAGGAAGCAGCCGCACTCGCAGAGTCTGGAACGCTGCTCGACGCGCGGGCCGCGGAACGGTACGCGGGCGAGTCCGAGCCGGTGGATCCGCGGGCCGGCCACATACCCGGTGCCATCAGTGCTCCGACCAGCGCCAACCTCGACGCGGACGGGCGATTCCTGTCGGCGGAAGCGCTCCGCGAACGGTTCGGCGGGGTGAAGCCGCAGGTCGGGGTGTACTGCGGTTCCGGCATCACGGCCGCCCATCAGGTGGCCGCGCTGGCCATCGCCGGAATAGATGCCGCCCTCTATCCGGGGTCGTGGTCACAATGGTCAGGCGATCCGGCTCGTCCGGTGGCGACGGGCATGTGACCAGTCACCTCAGCGCAGCACCAGGTCCGCGGCCCTTTCGCCGATCAGTACGCTCGGCGCGTGCGTGTGGCCGCGGATGATCGTCGGCATGATCGACGCGTCCGCGACCCGTAAGTTCTCGACGCCGCGGACCCGGAGATCCGGGGTGACGACGCTCGAGCTGTCGCTTCCCATCCGGCAGGTGCTCACCGGGTGGTAGAGGGTGTGTGCGTTTTGCTCGAGGGCTTCGGTCAGCAGGTCCTCGGTCGAGATGTCTGCTTTCACGCGTGGTCGGACTATGTCGCCGAGCAGCTTTTTGAGGGACGGTTGTGAGGCGATAGTCGTGCATGCCCGCAATCCCTCGATCATTGCGCGCCGATCGGTGCCGTCGGGATCGCTGAGGTAGCGAGGTTCGATGACGGCTTTGGCCAGTGGGTCGGCGGAACGAAGACCGATCTCACCGCGGCTCACCGGTTTGAGCAGCACTGCCCCGATGACGGCGGCGTGCGTGTCCGGCGCGATGAGTCCCTCGTCGAAGAACGGGGCGGGGGCGTAGATGAGCTCGACGTCGGGGAACGGTACTTCGTCTCGACTCTTGATGAATCCGTAGGCTTCGGCGACGTTCGAGGTGAGCATGCCGCGTCGGCGAGCCAGGTAGTTGACGAGCTGGGGGATTTTCTCGGCGTGGAACAGTGAATCGAATTCGGTCTTCCAGCCGATGAGCGCACACAGGTGATCGGTCAGGTTCTTACCGACCTCCGGTGCGTGGTGCTGCACCCTAATGCCGTGTGCGGCCAGTTGCGCTCTGTCGCCGATACCCGAGAGCATCAGCAATTGTGGCGTATTGATTGCGCCCCCGGCGAGAATCACTTCCTTGGCGGCGCGGACGGTGTGGGTGATCCCGTCCTTGGTGTATTCGACGCCGACGGCGGCGGACCCTTCGACGACGACTCGCGTGGCGTGAGCTTCGGTGAGGATGGTCAGGTTGGGCCGCTTGCGAATCGGTGCGAGGTACGCGTCGGCAGTGCTCCAGCGGGCACCGCTTTTCTGGTTGACCATGGTCTGCGAGAAGCCCTTGGGCTCGGCACGGTTGGCCGTCTCGACGGGATATCCGGCTTCCTGGACGGCGTCGAGGAAGGAGGTGGTCGATGCGCGCGGACTGCGTTGGTTCGACACGATCATCGGTCCGCCGGTACCCGCATCGAGTTCCTTTGTCGCTTCGATGCTTTCGATCTTGCGGAAGTACGGTACTACGTTCTCGAACGACCAGGAGGAGTCCGACAGGGAGGCCCACTCGTCGTAGTCGGCGGCGAACCCGCGGACCCACATCATCGCGTTCATCGACGAAGATCCACCGAGCATCTTGCCGCGGGGCCAGTAGATGCTGCGGTCCCGCAGTTCGCTCTGAGGTTCGGTGTCGTAGTTCCAATCCACGTCACTGCGGAACAGTTTGGAGAAGGCCGCGGGGATGTGGGCGAATTTGTTCTTGTCCTCCGGGCCCGCTTCGAGCACTACGACGGTGTTGCGCGGGTCGGCGCTGAGCCGATTGGCGAGTACTGCACCGGAGGATCCGGCGCCGACTACGACGTAGTCGGCGATGGCTGGTTGTGACATGAAAGAAGGTACCTTTGTCTCTAGCCGCGCAGAGCGGAGGCGAAGATGGCAGGAAGCTTTGCCCAGGAGGGCTTTCCGGCGAATTCTGTCAACAGCCTGCCGGTGGTTGCGGCCGTTCGGTTGTTGACGAACCATGGCGGCTTGGGGGAGATCGACCATTCGCCGTTGATCAGCGAGCGAGGAGACGGACGGAAAGGTCCGCGCACTACGGTGCGTTCGGCGCCGTCGATCAGGAGTGCGTTGTGGACGATGCCGATTCCGCTCTGGACGTCGTCGATCGTGTGTCCCGGGAACGCGCCCCACGACGCTGCGGCGGTGAGGAATCCGACTCCGGTCCAGGCGTTCACTGCGATCGTGCCGTAGTTCAGTTCGGCCAGCAGTGAGTCGAACTTCGAGCCCAGTCGATCGATCGTCTTGGGGTGGGCGATAATGTTGACCCCCAGGGTGCCGATGAACTTCTCGTTGACGGTCGCCACTGCCTTGGCGGCGAATTCATCTTCGCCGTAGGGGAGTTCGATGACGCCGAGAACCGGGGCGAAGTATTCGGTCTCCAGCAGTGACGCTTCTTTGCCTGGGTCGATGTCTTCGATAAGGACGCGTCCGCCGGAGAGCCGCGAGGCTTTCGGATAGTTCTCCAGGGCGCCGGCTACGCGGGTGTCGCTGCCTGGGTAGTACGCGCGACGGGAGGGTGCCGAGTCGAGTGCCTTGCGGAGTGCGGCGAGGAACTGGTCTCGCTGTTTCCAGTTGGAGGACAGTACGACCACCTGTGATGCGATGCAGTTGTAGCCACTGTTGTGTAGGCGTTGCGTGGCAACGTGTTCGGCCTGAAACTCGATGTCGGCTGTGCTCCACTCGCCGGGGAGAACGATGGTCGGTGAGACGCCGCCGAGTTCGCTCGTCATCGGCTTGGTCAGTATCGGGTCGTTGGCGGCTTTGTGTTCCGCGCCGGTCTGTCCGGGTCCGAAGACGATGGCGTCGTGGGTGATCGAGCTACCGGTCATGTGCACGTGATCGACCAGGTCGTGGTTGACCAGGTAGGTGCCCGCCTCGGCTCCACCGGTGAGCAAGCGGACGACGCCGGCGTCGATCAACGGCCGAAGGACTTTTCTCAGCACCGGCAGCAACGGGTCGGTGATCGGGTTGAGTTTGAGCGCGACGACGCGATTGTGGGCGAAGAGTTCGTACAGTGTGTCCAGCGGCGCGATGGACATGATGTTGCCGGCGCCGAGTACGACGCCGATGCCGTTGGTGTGCGCGGGATCGCGTTGGGCCAGGCCTGCGGTGCGTTTGGCGGTATCGGCGTCGATTCCCGGTTTCAGCCACACGTCGGCGCTGAATCCGTTGAGCAGCAGCGAGTCGAAGATGCTCAGCGGCAGTACCTGGACCGTGGTGCGTCCGCCGGGCGCGGAACCGAAGTGTGCCTGGGCGAGCGGGCTGGTGCCCGATTCGAGGGCGGTCAGAGTGTGCGCGAGGGTGGCTGCGCCGCTGACGAATGCATAGGGGCCGGAGATCCATTCCTCACCGACGAGTGACGACGACGGGTCGAGGCCCTTGATCGAGCACGCGGCGGTGACCCACTCGGCGCCGTGCGCGACGGTCAGGTCTCGCACTTGCTCGAGCAGCGCCCGACGTGCTGCCAATGTCAGGGTCGCCCACTTCTTCTCCCCTGCGCTCAACTCTTCGAGTGCGGCGTCGACCAGGCGGTGCGTCTCGTCTTCCGGGGTGAGCGCGATGTGCAGGTCGGGTTCGATTCGATCGGTCAAGGGGTGGCTCTTCTCTTTACTCGGGGTGCGCGTAGGTCCACTTCTGCTGTGATTGTCGTCTCATTCGACCGTGAGCGCTATAGGCCCGCGCTCTCCAAGTCGGTCGCTTGGTTGTGCAGTGGCACAACCAAGGGTCGAGGGGTGGCGCTACGCTTCGACCATGGCAACCAGTACTCCGACCACTGTGCTCGCGTCGACCGACCTCGCTGCGCCACTCCTCGACTCGACGGAGATGCTGGCCGAGACGTTGGTCCACCGCATACTCGACGCCGAGCACGGATATCTCGAGGCCTCGCTGTTGACCGAGGACGAGTTGCGCAGTGCCTGCCGGGAGAATCTGCGCGCGATGATCGGTTGCCTGGCCGGTCACGGTGTACCGGATCTGTCTTCGGCACACGCGACGGGTCGGTTGAAGGCCGAGCAGGGTGTGCCGCTTGCCGCGCTGCTGCACGCGTTTCGGCTGGGTGGTCGACTCATTTGGGAAGAGTTGATGAATCGGTCCGACGGAGAACCCTCGCGAGCCCTGCTCGAGATGGCGGCGCAGGTATGGGCGCTCGTCGACGTCTGTTCCGACGCTGCCGCGGAGGCATACCGCTCGACGGTGGACACACTGTCCGAACAGGATGCGGAATCGCGCCGGCGACTGGTGCGGGCACTGTTCGGTGATCATGTCTCGAACCCGGCCGCCGTGGCCGACGCGGTGCGGACCTTCCGAATTCCCGATCGTGGATCGTTCGTCGTCGTCTCCGCGGACTCACGTGATGTCGAACTGTCGACGCGGGGCATCGGTGCGGTGTGGGACTCCGAAGTCGACGGCACTCTCGGCCTGCTGTTCGCGACTTCGGATGCTCTCCTCGACGAGGTTCTGTGCAGTATCGACAACGGCGGCACCGATGCGGCGATCGGGGTCAGTGCCGGATTCTCGTCACCGGCGGGAATGCCGATGGCCGTCGAGCAGGCCAGGTTGGCGCGGACCTGTGCGCGCGTGGACGGCAGTGCGCTGACGCGCTTCGATGCGGTTCCGGTTCCATTGATGCTGGCTCGGCATCCGGACAGTGCGCAGGCGGCTACCCGGCAGATCCTCGGTCGCCTGCTCGACCTTCCCGACGAGGAGCGGGAGAGCCTGCTGACGACCCTGGATGCGTGGTTCGGCTCCAAAGGGTCGACCAGTGAGGCGGCGTCGCGGTTGCATTATCACCGCAACACCGTGCTGTATCGCTTGCGGCGGATCGGCGAGCTGACCGGTCGGGACTTTCTCGACCCGATCCAGTGCTCGGAGCTGTACGTAGGTCTGCGTGCCTATCAGTTGTCGGCCGCGAATCTCAGCGGTGTTCCGGGAGTTGTTGGTTGCTCGCGATGACGACGTCGAGAATTCCGGCACCGAGTGGGACCGGACCGCAGGGTGCGACGATCCCGGCGGTCCGGTCGAGGGCAGCGAGGACGAGCCCGATGGCGGTCGGATCGTAGGTGAAGGTGAAGTGTGCGACGTTGTCCTGCGGGCAGACGTCCTGGATCACGATGTTGGTGGCACCGGGGTCCCGAAGCAGCGCATTGGTATAGGGCTGGATCGTCTCGTCGACTCGGGTGGCGATGTTGGTGTACTCGACGCCGGGGACGGTGTCGCCGCCGGCATTGAGTCGGTTCAGGAAGTCCGAACCCTGCAGTAGTTCGACGAGTGCCGGGCCGAACTCACCGGCGACGAGTGTTGTTCCACCCGGAACTGCTTGCAGTACAGGGGAGGTGCCGTACGCAGTGCCGCCGTAGGTAGGTGAGGCTATGCCGATCCACTTGTCCACCACGGCGTCCCCGCCTAGGCGGTTGGTGTAGTAACGGGTGACCGCGGCGCCCTGGGAGTAGCCGACGAGGTTTACCGACGTGGCACCAGTTTTCGTCAGCACCGATTCGGTGAACTCTTTCAATTGTTCTGCACTCCCGGCGATGTCGCTGAACCCGTAGCTCGTCCCGTCCGGTGACGCACCGTAGTTCAACGCGTACGCGCAGTACCCCGCCGTTTTCAGTACCGGCCCGAGACCGGCCCAGTCGGAGTACACCGTGGCGTCGGTTCCGTGGACCAGGATGACCGGTTCTGAATGCTGCGGTGTCGGAACACATTCGGGATCGTTGACGCCTGGGGGGACAGCGCCGGGGTTCTCCGCGGAGTATCTGATCGCATCAGCATGGTTCGATTGCCCGGGTCCCGGTGTCGTCGGGATCACCGGCGCAGCCGATGCGACTCCCATTCCCACTACGGAGCAGGCAACGCACACAGCGCTGAAGTTCAGCGCGAGAGAGAATTTCATGCCACACCTCGACCTTGGGGTACTTCCCTTCTAGATGCTATGCCCAATTGTGTGCCATGTCCCAGCGAGCGGTGCTGTGCGGTGGGATGGTTCACAAACGTGACCTCGGTCAGGAAATTCGGCTCGCTTTGATCCAGTCGACACTCATCGTCTGCGGGAACGGCGTCGAGGCGGGGACCTTACCTACCCAGTTGTTGCCGGCCGCCACGTTGAGAAGCACGTAGTGCGGGAAGGCGCCGGAGAACGGAGTCCAGTTGCCGCCCTTCGCTTCGTACTGGGCCTTGGTCAGCGAATACTTGGCCACCCCGTCGATGAACCAGGTGATCCTGTCGGTCAGCCAGTCGACGCGGTAGGTGTGAAAAGCGTCGGACAGCGGAGCGGTGTCGCCGCCGGCCTTGACGTCCACCGAAGAATTGCTGCGCGATGGACCATGAAGATTGAAAGACGGGCCATTGGTTCCCGGGATTTCTACGATGTCGATTTCACCCTGACGCGGCCAATCGTATTCATGTCCCGGTTCCAATCCCAATAACCAGAATGCCGGAAGCAATCCAGCGGCTCGTGGCATCTTTATGGATGCTTCTATTCGAACTGGCGGGGTTACGGATTGTTTTCCGAAGCTGACGACGCGTGCGCTCGTGATGTTGTCGGGTGCGCGCACCCCGTCGGGTGGATTCTCGCGGCGAGCGGTGATCTGCAGGGCGCCGTTGCTCATCGACGCATTGGACGTCGAGTTGGTGTAGTACTGCTGCTCGCCGGAACTTGCACCCCACCTGCCGGTTTGGAATGTCCACTTGCTGGCGTCGACGGCTCCGGTTCCGTTGAACGCGTCCTCCCACAGCACGCCACCTTGTACCGGTGGTGCGGGCGGGGGAGTGGTTGTGGTCGGAACCGGTGCAGTCGGGGTGGGAGTCGGGGTGGGGGCAGGGGGTGCCCCGGGTGTCCACATCAATGCGGACAACAACAATGCAATCCAGTTCATGCTCTATTCCTGTCATGGCAATTGTCGGGGGAAACAACAAGCACGTCAGAAGGTTTAGCACGAAGGACACGATATCAACGAGGTGAATGGGAAAACAGAAGAAATGCGTGATTCAGGGGATATCGTCCGTAGATATTTCGGACGGAAATCATGTTTATCGAGCCGAAATCAGGTTTTATCCTGTTTGGGGTGTTGTCGCAAATGAGCCGGTGACGGGAATCGAACCCGCCTCTCAACCTTGGGAAGGTCGCATTCTACCAATGAACTACACCGGCTTGGCGGCCCTGAGGCCACGCGGACACACTGTATCAGCCGCCGTCGGTAGTCAGAACTGGATGGTCCCGGCACGAAGGAGTTCGAGCGTCTCGGCCGCGGGAACCGGTCGGGAAATGAGGTACCCCTGCGCCCGTGTGCATCCGAGCGCGAGGAGGACATCGACCGCCGCGGTGGTCTCGACGCCTTCTGCGATGACATCGAGTCCGAAGGCGTCGGCGAGCCCGACGACGGATTCGACGATGGCGAGGTCGTTGGCGTCACCTGCTCCGAGGTCGGTGACGAAGGAGCGGTCGATCTTGAGTGCATCGACGTCGAGCTCCTTCAGATGTGACAGTGCGCTGTAACCGGTGCCGAAGTCGTCGATGGCGATGCGAACGCCGAGTTGGTGCAGCCCGTGGAGCGTCTTTCGAGTGCGGTCCACGTCGTTGACGACGGCGACCTCGGTAATCTCGAGGCACAATTGTGGGCCTTCGACCCCGTAGCGCCGAAGGACTGCCTCGACGGTTCCGGCGAAGTCGGGTTCGACGAGCTGGGCCGGGGAGACATTGACGCGTATGGAGATGTCGAGGGATGGTAACGTCGACCGCCATTCGGACAAGGTGCGGCACGCTGTGTCCAGTACCCACCTCCCCAATGCCGGTGCGAGGTTTGTCGCTTCGGCGACGGGGATGAAAGCGCTCGGCGGCAGGAGTCCGCGCACCGGGTGTTGCCATCGGACGAGAGCTTCCACCGCGGTGATCTTTCCGCTGCCGAGGTCGACTTCGGGTTGGTAGTACAGCACGAGGGCGTCGCCTTCGATCGCGTCACGCAGGTGCACTTCGACGTCGCTTCGCAGCTCGCTCTGTGCTCGCACCGATTCGGTGAAGTGTTCGATGTTGTCGGTACTGCCGATCTTCGCGATGAGCGCAGCCTGGTCCGCGCACCGTAGGGCACGTTCGGCAGTGATACGACCGGGCTGGGCCATCATGATGCCGATCCGGGCGCGCCGACGCAGATCGGCGAGAGGCATGTCGATCCCGTCGATTGCCTTCAGTATCGTTTGGGCCGCCAGGTCGGCGGTGCATTCATCTGTCGGGCCTGCGAGTACGACGACGAATTCGTCGCCCCCCAACCGGGCGATCACATCCTCGGCTCCGAGTTCTTCACGCACGATATCGGCGACGTCGCGGATGTATTCGTCGCCGGTCAGATGGCCGAGGAAGTCGTTCAACGACTTCAGCTGGTCGAGGTCGAGAAACAGCACTGCCACCGGGCCGCACCCCGGCTCCTCCAGGCGCGCGCTCAGGTGGTCCAACAGTGCTCTGCGGTTCGACATCCCGGTGAGATCGTCGTGCGTGGCGGCGAAGCGGGAACGGTTCTCCGCGTCCACTCGCGCTAGCAGCTGCGTCATCAGCGCAGCAACCGATCGCAGCGAGCTCAATTCGCAGTCGGTCCAAGCGCGCCCGGCAGCCTTGGCGAAGCCGAGGACCCCCACGTCGATGCCTCCGGTGACCAGTGGGATCACCACGAGCGGAACCCTCTCGGGCGCAAGACCATCGAGTTGTTCGGCAATGTCTTCCGTCGAGGACACTACGGTGACGTCTTTCATCGTTGCGGCGAGAGCGAGGATCGGGTCGGGACCGTCCCGGTGCGCGACCGTCGACGGGTCCGGGTAGGTGATTCCGATTCTCGGCGGCCATTCTGCGACGAGAATGCTTGTCCAGGTATCGATATCGGTCAGGCGTAGAAACGCGAAGTCGAGTTCCAGTTCGCAGGCCAGGCTGTGGAGGATCGATGGGTATGTCTCGTGGGCCGATTCGGCATCCACGCGCATGAGGGTAGTCGCGACGTCGGTTACGACGACATCGAGATCTCGACGTCGATTCAGTGCCCTCTCCTGCCTCCGGCCCCCCCGGCTAACGAGACCTTAACCCACTGTGCGCAATCGAGCCTGAGGTGGTCAGTGGATGCCTCCCCGTGCCAACATCTCGAGCATCTCCGCTTCGGGTACCGGCCGTGAGAACAGATAGCCCTGCGCCCGATCACAACCCACGGCCATCAATGCCGATTTCGCGGCCTCGGTCTCGACACCCTCGGCGAGCAGTTCGAGCCCGAACGCTGCGGCAAGGGTGGCGATGGCTCCGACGATCGCCTGGTCGTTGGCGTTGGAATCGAGATTTTTTACGAACTCGCCGTCGATTTTGAGGGCATCCAGCGGCAGTACCTTCAGGTGTGCGAGGGAGCTGAATCCGGTACCGAAGTCGTCGATCGCGATACCGACACCCAGCTCGCGAAGCATGGTCAGAATCTTGGCAGTCTGGCCAGTATCTTGCACGACAGCGTTTTCGGTGATCTCCAGGCACAATGTGGTCGGTGGAACAGAACCGTAGTCGAGCGCTTGCGCGACGATGGTGACGAACTCGGGGGCGAGGAGCTGCGCAGGTGAGACGTTCACGCGCATCGCGATGTCGAGCCCGGGGATGCGAGATGCCCAGTCGGAGTAGGCGCGCATGGCGTCGACGAGCACCCAGCGGCCCAGTCCGGTTGCGAGTTCCGAGGACTCCGCGATATCGATGAAGTCGCTCGGGGGAAGGAGGCCTCTGGTGGGGTGCTGCCAACGTACGAGTGCCTCGACGGCGGTGATGTCGCCGGTTCTGAGATCGACCTCGGGTTGGAAGTGCAGCACGAGATCGCCATTGGAAATGGCAGCGTGGAGATGGAGTTCGACGTCGTTACGCAGCGCAGTATGTGCGCGGATGACCGAATCGAACATGACGACACTGTTTCCGCCCCGGTGCTTGGCTACCAGCGCAGCCTGATCGGCGTTGGCGATGATGTCGTCGACGCGTTCCACTCCGGGCATTGCGGTGGTGACGCCGATACTGACGGTGCGGGTGATGTCGTCACCGGCCATCGTTACTCGCGTAGTGGCCACTGCATCGAGGACTCGTAGCGCGACGTTGTACGGCGACGTCGATTTGCCGTCGAGCATCGAGGGTTGCATGACGACCACGAACTCATCCCCACCCCATCTGGCGATGGTGGCTTCCGGCGCGAGGACCGCTCGGAGTGTGTCGGCCAGCGCGCGGAGGTATTCGTCGCCCGCCGAGTGTCCGTAGAAATCGTTGAGTGCTTTGAGTCGATCCAGATCGAGGAACAGCACGGCGACAGGTCCGGCGCCGGAGGAAAGGCGACGGAGTAGGTCATCGGTGAACCCTCTCCGGTTCGCCAGTCCGGTCAGTGCGTCGCTTTCGGCGGCGAGACGCAGTGATTCCTCGGCCAGGATGCGGGCGTGAACCTGCGTGAACATCGACGCAATGGCGACGAGTGCGTTGGTTTCGCCTTCGGACCACGCTCGGTCGCCGCTTTTGATGAGGCCGACCCATCCGATCGACTTCTCTTGGACGAGAGGAACTACCGCCATGGAGGTGACGGGATATCCGGAGGCTGCTTCGATCCGTTGGCGATAGTCCTCGTCGCCGACCGTAGGGCGGAACACTTTGGGGTGCACCAGATGCTCGCATGCGGCGAAGACCGGGTCGGCTTCGGCGAAATAAACGACGCCGAGTGGATCGGGTGCTGGCGCATCGGGCCTCGGAGGCCATTCGGCGATCATCACCGTCGATCGATTCCGGTAGTCGGTGTGGCGAAGGTATCCGGCGTGGACATCGAAGAACTCGACGAGTGTGCGTAGCACCCGGGTGTATGCGGTCGATACCGTAGACGCATCGACACCGATGAGGTCCGAGGCGACGTCGGTGACGAGCGCGTCGAGACTTCGTATGTCGCGCATTCCCATTCCCTCCCTGACCTCGAGATCAAGCCTCGAAATTTACCCTGGACAGGCCAGAGTGGACTGTACCGCCTAGTGCGTCACCTGCGCCGATGTTCGTCTTCTACTTCGAACAGCGCGGCCGTCGGTGTGGGACAAGCGCAGTACCAACGCAATCGATTCACCGTCTTCGATGCCGACCACCCGGTGGAATCGCGTTCGCAGTCGCGACAGTGCGTCGGCGTGGCGCGGGGACAGGGTGTCGAACTCCGCATCGGTGTGCGCGTAGATGAAGACCGGTGACGCCGGATGTACTGCCAGTCCGTGTGTCTGCGCCGTGATCCACACGCTCTGGGTGCCGGAGCCGCCACGGACGAAGTCGGCGGGGGCGTGGCCGGACGTCACGGTGACCGCGAGTGCTGAACTGGATTCGATGCGGTCGTGGCTGTCTTCGCCCAGCGCGACGCCGCCGTCCCAATCGCCCAACAGCGCCATGACATCGGATCTTCGAGATACATCGAGCTTCACCAGGTCGGTTGCATCGAGAGCCAGTGCGTCGACGTCGATTCCGGTGTCCGGATCATCCTGGCCCGGCCACCGCAGTTCGGAGATCATCTCGGAGTGGAGTTCAGCGGTGAGATATCGGATTCGATCCGATTCGGCGATGATCCCGGCGATCTCGGTGATGGCTGCACGGTCGGTGATAAGCGCCAAGCGAATTCCTTCTGCGTCGGCAGCGGCCTCGAGAGCGCCGACGGTGGCCGCGTCGATGTCGGCGGGGATTCCCAGATGCCGGTTGGTGGTTCGGGTCAACATGCCGTCGTAGTGCGCGGCCAGCTCGTTTTCGGTTGCGCTCGCGGCCAATTCGAGGGCGACCTCGACGGTGTCTCCAGTCGGTAGAATCGTGCTCTCGCCCAGTACGCCGAAGTGCGCGGCCGCGACGCGTGCGTTGTACAGCGCTGCACCGATGGCGACATGGCTGCCCCGGTAGGCAACATCGAGCCCGCTCGTACGAGTCCGATCGAGTGTCAGCCGAACGGAATCCGACGTGGTGGTGATGGTCCAGGGCTGGACATTTCCGCCGGACGGGGCCCGGGTGGCCGAGTGCGCGATCGCCTCGCTGGGCGTGTGCAACGCGGACGAATGCAGGTCGGGAAGTTCCTCGGACGAGGTGGTGGCACGGAAATGCGCGGCCCCGGTGGGGGTGACGAGCGCGTCGAGATGGTCGTCGATGTGGATTCGCACCCGCCCGGATTCGAGTCGCTGACCCAAGCCGAACCGACGGACCGCCCCGGCGACGGTGGCTCCGCCGAGAGCAACCTCGCTCCCCAACTGCGGCCAGGTGGTCGTCGTGCGGTCGACCTCGATCATCGACGCCGCCATCCGCGCCGACAGGTCGCCGGCGCCGAGAATGGCGAGGACGTACGGCACCTTGTCGTGCGTGGAGAGGTTCTCGAGGGATTTCGAATCGATGTCACCGAGAAGACCGTGGAACAGAGGCCGATCGGGCTCGAGATCGAATCTTTCGACGTCGAGCAGTCCGCGGTCGCTCGTTTCCATGATGACGGGGACTCGATGCTCACGCGCCTTCTCCCGAACGAGAACCTTCACATCGAGTGAATCGCACTCCTCGACAAGCAGGTCCAGTCCGTCGAGGAAGCTGTCGGCCGACTCTGCCGTCACACCGCGATCGTCGATGCTCACCGGGAGATACGGGTCGAGCTCGGCGATGCGTCTGGCTGCGACGACCGGCTTGCCGAGGCCCAGGTCGAGCAGCGTGGCCGGGATTCGGTTGAGGTTGGATAGTTCGAGCTTGTCGAAATCTGCCAGCCGCAGTGCCCCGCAGACCCCGTCGAGCGCGAGGGAATACGCGATAGCGTGCCCGACGCTCAGACCCACGATGCCGATCGTCAGCGTCGCCAATCGTTCCTGTTCTTCGGCGGTGATCTTGTTGCGGTTGCGGTCCAGTCGAAGTCGGCGAAAACCAACCGGTCCCAGCGTGGCGACGACGGTTCGGCGCCACGGGTAGTAGATCCACCGCATCGGTTCTTCGACGAGTTCGGTTGTCGGCTTCGGCGTCAACCGTGCGAGCCCGGCGCGCTGTTCGGCGAGTCGATCGAGGATCTCGATGCTCGGATCCGACCGCAGCCGGTCCAAGAGTTCGCGATCCTCGTGTCGAGTCTCGTCGAGAATGACGGCTTGCCAGGATGTGGTCATGATGTTGGTGCCTCCGTTGAGATGTGATGGGTGGGGAGCAGTTGCGCGACTGCACGTGCGATGTGTCGATAGAGGTTCACGGTCGTGTGCCGCGGAATCATGTGTTGGTCCCACCAGAGAACTCGTGTCCGGTAGCGATCGTCCGGGTAGGGCACGGCATCGATGTGGGCCGCCATCACCGCGCCCGAGTCGAGGTAGGGGCCCATTGCATGTTCCGCACTCGTGGCCAAGGTGAAACGGCTCCCGAGCGCGACGGCGGCCAGAGTTGCACCGATCGCCCCGAGGTATCCCGAGGTGCCCTGGCGAGGAGCGTCCTGGGCCGTCCAGACGCTTTTCATCTCGACGACTCCGTGCGGTAGGCGTTCGGCGACCATCCTGCGGAGCGCGGCGCGGCCGGTCGAACAGTCGGCCCACTCTCGTTCGGCGTGCGTGTGAGTGGGCTGGGTGTACGGCCCTTGTACACGGAGTCCGCCGTGAAGACGACCGGAATCGTCGACGGCGGCAAGAAACATGGTGGTCGAGGTGCCGTCGACGATCTCCTCGTACTCGAGTGCCTTCTCGACGCCGAAGTGCGTGTAGCTCGCCAGTGCTCCCTCGGTAAATGCGCGCCACAGCTCTGGCCGTGCTCGCGGCGTCGTTGCCAGCACGGTGCAGTTCAGATGGGTGTCGAAATAGCTCGAGTCGGTAGTCAGGGGTGTGCAGTGTTGCTTCTGCATGCTGATCTCAGGATCGAGAACGAAAATCGATTCCATCCGCATCCTTGTGTCGAAGTCTTGTTTTGAACCCGTCCGAAGTTGATCTTGCTCATTATCGGGGGTAACTACCGTTGCTTAGCAAGATAAAGTTCGCAAAGCGGTGTGTTCGACCGACGGCCACCGCCGAACTCAGGCGGTGGGCGCGATAGCCTGCGGGGTGTGCTGCTCTCCGACCGCGATATCCGTACCGAAGTGTCCACCGGCAACTTGGGGATCGAGCCGTTCGACGACTCGATGGTTCAACCGTCGAGCGTCGATGTACGCCTTGACAAGCTCTTCCGCGTGTTCAACAACACTCGATACACCCATATCGACCCGTCGAAGCAACAGGACGAGCTGACCACTTTGGTCGAACCCGCCGAGGGTGAGCCGTTCGTATTGCATCCCGGAGAATTCGTGCTCGGCTCGACGCTCGAGCTGACGACCTTTCCCGACTATCTGGCGGGACGGCTCGAAGGCAAGAGCTCGCTCGGTCGCCTCGGGTTGCTGACGCACTCGACGGCCGGATTCATCGACCCGGGTTTCAGCGGCCACATCACCCTGGAGCTGTCCAACGTGGCGAACCTCCCGATCACGCTCTGGCCCGGCATGAAAATCGGCCAGCTGTGCTTGTTCCGGTTGTCCAGTCCGGCCGAGCACCCGTACGGCAGTGCGACGACCGGTTCCAAGTACCAGGGGCAACGAGGCCCGACACCGTCGAAGGCGTACCTGAACTTCGTCCAGTCACCGGTCCACTGATCCGGCCTGTCCGGCACACTGACGGACATGGCTTCGATACAGACCGAGCGCGAGGACAAATACGACGCGACCTCGGACTTCGTACTTCCCTCGCTCACCGAACTGATCCCGAAGGGCGGAGCGATCGAGGTATCGGAGGTGGAGCTGATCAGCAGCTACTTCGATACACCCGATCTCGACCTACTCCGGCGCGGCATCACGTTGCGGCGTCGGCGCGGAGACACCGACACGGGCTGGCACGTGAAAGTCCCCGCCGACAAGGCACGCACCGAGATCCGGCTACCGCTCGGTAGTGGTGAAGACGCGCACGTCCCGGAAGAGCTTGCGAACATGCTGGTGGGCGTCGCCCTGGGGAAACCGTTGGTCCCCGTTGCCACCCTGACGTCGAGGCGTCGACGGCATGTATTCACTGCCTCGGACGGAACCGTTCTCGCCGAACTCGCCGACGATTCGGTCGGCGTCCAAGCAGAGGGCGTCCCCGATCACCGATGGCGTGAGTTGGAAGTGGAGTTGGGTGCGTCGGGGTCGGAAGCGACGCTGAAGCGTTTCGGTAAGGCGCTGCTCACCGCTGGGGCTCAGCGCGGCGCGCACCCGTCGAAGCTGCATCGCGCGTTGGCGGTGAATCTGGAGAAGACACAGGTGTCGGAGCTCGCGGTCCTGGTCGACTACCTCGACGAGCAGGCGCAGGCCATCTTCGCCGGCGATGTGTACCTGCGCCGGGGACTCGATCCGATCCATTCCACGCGCGTTGCGATTCGACGCTACCGGAGCACACTGCGTGTGTTCGGTGCCTTGTTCGACGAGGGCGTGGCTTCAGCTCTGGATTCCGAGTTAGCTTGGTATGGAGGACTTCTCGGTGAGGTCAGGGACAGGCAAGTGCTACGTGCACGCTTGTCCGACGCGGTGCACGAGCTGCCGCCGGAGCTGGTCCTGGGCCCGGTTGCCGCGCGCATCGAGAACGGTCTGTTGGCCGAACAGGTTCGCCACCGAGGCATCGTCTCGGCGGAGTTGGACGGGGACCGTTACCGGGCCCTGCTGACGAGTCTCGCCAACCTCTCGCGCGCATTCCCGGCAGCGGTCGGGGCCGAGGACGTCGACGCCGACGAACTCGATCGACTTGCGCGCAAGGCCGGACGTAAGGTGCGCAGGCGCGTCGCTGCAGCAGTGGCCGGGGGTGACGACGTGGAACTGCACGGGGCTCGCAAGGCAGGAAAACGTGCCAGGTATGCCGCCGAGTTGATCTTCCCGATCGTCGGGAAGAAGGACGCGACGGCTCGGATCGAGCGATACAAGGCGGTCCAGGAAGTGCTCGGCGAGCATCAGGACGCGGTCGTCGCTGCGCAGAAGCTGCTCGACCTCGGACGGAAGGCGGGGGTGACTCCGGGGGAGAACGGCTTCACCTTCGGTGTGCTCTATGCCCAGGAGGTCGCGGCGGCGGAGGCTGCTCGGGCCGAAGTGTCGAAAATTGATGTGTGAACAGCTAACGAAAAACCGGAAGGCGACTGTATTCTTAGCCTCAAAACCTTTCGAGTAATAGAAATTTTCGGGGTAAACGGGAAGGGGGGAAGTCTGTCGTGCGTATAGCTCTCGGCGTGCATGTCAGTACCTTCGAGGTGACGGCTTCCCTGGTCGACGTGGATCTGCCCGATCTCGGGCCGGTAGCTACCCGCGTCGTGTCGGTGGAAGCGGTGCCCGACGGTATCGGCCAGGCTGTTGTCGCAGCACTGGGATCGACCAGAATTCAAGCCATGCAGAGCGGTCTCACGGTCACCGGTGCTGCCGTCGTCTGCGAGAACGCGATGCAGTGCCAGATAGTCATCGACGCGGTCGCTGCGTCCGAGGTGCAACCGCTGATCGTCGTCGACATCTTCGATTCCCACCTCGTCGACGGGCTACCACCCGAAGTCGCTGCAGCACTGCTGGTCGGCGTACTGGATCCGGTGAGTCCGGCCCGACGCACCGTGGCGTCGTCCGGTCCTCGTCGCGGGATCTGGCAGGTCGCTGCGGTCGGAGCCTTGATGTTGGCGGCGCTCGGGGGAGTCAGCGCGTTGGCGATGACGGTGGATCCTGCGGTGGACACCAGAACGGTCATCCCCGCAGACTCGGTCGATACGGCGGACACGCCGTACGCGACGTCGACTCCGACGACAGACGATACGGCTCGTCCGGCAGAGGTAGCGCAGACAGCCCCGGATCCCGTGGAAAACCCTGCTGTCAGGCCCGAATTCGTACCGCCCGTTGGTGTTTCACGACCCCCCGCCGCAGGGGCCGAACGCCCGCGACCGAATCTTCCGCCGGGTGCGACGATCGCGCCAACCCTCGCGCCCACGACCACGTCGGTGGTCACGCCGACATCGCCCGGAGGCGGCGTCGAACCGACGGACGTGGAACAGCCTCCGGCGGAAACGTCGGTCGTGCCCACCCCGGAGCCCACGACCACCACGATCACACCCATATCGACGACGCCGGAGGAGCCCGAAACGCCTCCGGAGTAATAGCGCGGGAGTCTGAAACATACTTCAGGAATCTTCGAAGGTATCGAAGCCTACCCATGGACTGATTTCACGGCTATGGTCTCTACATCTAGTCGGTCATAGTGAAGTCGAGGAAGCCATGAAAACGGTGCTTGGGGTGTCAGTGGGCTCTTCGGCCGCCCGGGCTACAGCTCTCGATACAGCGGACGATTCGGTGTGCTCTGTCAACGTTGCGCGGTTGTTCGAGCCGTCCCAGCACGTCGCCGCTGCTCTCGACCTGTTGGACTCCATGGCGAAGGTGCAGGATGTCGATGCCGCGGATACCGTTCTCGCTGTCCCGGACGATCCAGCGAGCAGGCCCCTGACCTCGGCGTATTCGATGCACAAGGCCGATCGGTTCATGGTCGTCTCCGAACTCGGCGCTCAGCTGAGGTTCCTGCGCGGCAGCGGACAGCTCGAGGGCTTGCGAACGGTCGCACTCTGCGACGTCGGTGCTTCCGGGACCACCGTGTCGATCGCTGATCCCGCCACCGGTGAGGTTTTCAGTTCGGAGCGCACAACTCGATTCGGTGGATCGGTGTGCGATGACGCGGTGCGGAACTATCTACTCGCCACCTACGGCGCCGACGAACTGGTATCCGCCTCGGCACTGGACAGTCTCGCCGTCGCCATTCGGTTCGCGCGTGAGCAGTTGTCGAGCTTGCGCGTGGCGGAGGTGACCGGACCATTCGTCGGCGGCCCGGTTCGACTGTGGCGCAGCTCTTTCGACGACATCGTCGACCGCTCGGTTCGATCGATCGAGGACTGGACTGCCAGTGCCATCGTCGACGCACCGAAGTCGGTCAACGCGCTGGTCATGGTCGGTGGTTGCGCGCATATCCCTTCGCTTCGCCGCGTCTTTCGGCGTGATCTGCGGCTGCCGGTGCTCGTGCCCGATATGCCGGAATCACTGACCGCGCACGGTGCGGCGTTGCTGGCCGCCGATGCATCGCGGGCTCGCTCTCGTCGCCCACTGACGGCAGTGACGCGCATTCCTCCGGTGACGCCGTTCGAACCGGACAGTTACGACGTCGTTCCCCGGCATCGCACTGCCTGACGCCGGCTGTGAACTGCCACAAGGTCGCGGACCTACATGTACTAGCGGCGCTCGGCCCGGTATGTTGCGAGAAATGACTGGAAAAACTTCTGAGAATTTCGATCCAGCGGAGCATGTCCGTGCAATGGTGGGCCTGCACTACCGGGCGAGCGACTTCTACGAGGTGGGGCGCGAAAAGGTACGTGAGTACGCTCGCGCAGTTCAGGATTTCAACCAGGTGCACTGGGACTCCGACGCAGCCAAAGCTCTCGGCTACAGCGGTTTGGCAGCGCCGCTGACCTTCATCTCCCTGGTCGGCACCCTTGCGCAGCGTCGGTTGCTCGAGAAGATCGCGGTCGGATTCGACCTGGGGCAGATGCTGCAAACCGATCAGGTCCTCGAATTCCACCAGCCGATCGTCGCCGGCGATCAGCTGTACTGCGACGTCTCCCTCGACTCCTACAAGGAGGTCATGGGCAAGGACATGATGGTCACCAAGAACATCGTGTCCAATCAGCGCAACGAACTCGTACAGACCACGTACACGACGCTACTGATCGGCCGCGACGGAGATGTCGACTCCGGCATCGTCGAGGCAGCGGAGAATCTGGTGATGCACGGCGCTACGCCGTCGACTGCGCGCGAGAACGCTACCACGCACGAGGAAGAGGAGCAGGTGGAGCATCCACCGCTCGTGCTGGTGGACCATCGCCCGGCGCCTTCGGTGAAGTTCGAGGACGTCACTGTCGGAGATGTGTTGCCGGAGAAGGTATTTAGACTCACTCGTGGCGATCTGGTGAACTATGCCGGTGTCGCGGGGGATGCCAACCCGATCCACTGGAGCGATGGGTTCGCCAAGCTTGTCGACCTGAAAAATGTTCTGGCACACGGGATGTTGACGATGGGTCTCGGCGGCGGTTACATCACTTCATGGTTGGGTGATCCGGGTGCGGTCAAGGACTACACGGTCCGCTTCACCGCACCCATTCCCGTCGATCCGCATCGCGCCGCAGAAATTTTGTTCACGGGCAAGATCAAATCGCTCGACGAGGACAGTCGTACGGCAGTGATTTCGCTGGGCGCGACGTTCGAGGGCAAACGCATCTTCGGGCACCGGGCGACGGCCACCGTTCAACTGGCGTGATCCGAACTTGCGCGGCCGGGTGTCACCTCCCCGGCCGCGCAAGAGTCGTCACCAGCAGAAATGTCGCTCAGTGCTACCTCCCCGTTTGTGAACGGTCGATCCGGGCATTCACCCGCTATGAAGGTCGGGGTAATAGTCAGCGCCATTGCGGCGGTCATCGGCTCGTTCATCGGCTCAGGTGCGTGGATCGGCACTCCCATCGCGGAGGCCGCAGGTGGAGCGCTCAGCGCCACGTCGACGCTCGTCGCGCCTGCTGGGACTGCATTTTCGATCTGGACGGTCATCTACCTAGGATTCTTCGCATACGCGGTGTGGCAGGCGCTGCCCGGGCGAAGTGAGCGCCACCTTCCCCTCCGACTGCCGATTGCGGTGTCCATGCTGCTGAACGCCGCATGGATCCTGACCATTCAGGTGGGATTGCTGTGGCTGAGCGTATTCGTCATCGCTGCGCTGCTCGCGGTCCTCGCCCGAGTATTCGTCCTACTTCGCCAGCAGCCCCCCGAGAACCGGTTGGACGCAGTCATCACGGACGGAACGATGGGCCTCTACCTCGGCTGGGTGTGCGTGGCGACCGTCGCGAACGTGACGGCATGGCTCGTCGACCTCGGCGTCACCGGCGGAGCAACCTTTTGGGCAGTGGCAGTCCTGGTCGTTGCAGCGTTGGTTGCCGTCGGGTTGGCTACGTACTCTTCGGGGGCTCTCGCACCGGCTATCGGGATCGTCTGGGGATTGATGTGGATTGCGCAGGGCAGGCTGGCGGGCGACATTATCAATGCCAGCGTCGGATGGACTGCAGCGATCGGAGCACTGGCGGTGGGAATCTACACCGCCGTGATCAGGAACCCTGCGTCGCGCCCCGCCTCATAGGCGCTGGTGTGCAGCAGTAGCTATGAAGCGTGGGCTTTCGACCGCCAGGCCGGGACGATCCCGGTCGCGGCTATCTCGGCCGCGACCTCCCGCAGCTTGCGGTTGGTGTGCGAGGAGGCCACGACCAGCATGTCGAACGCGGCGTCCCGGGTGAGCTTGTACCGGCTCATGACTATCCCGACGGCGATCCCGATTTCGCGGTTGGTGTCCACCGCCATCGACAGTTGATCGTTGCGGTCGTCGGCGCTGGCATTTTTCAATGCCACGGCGGCATGGTCGGCGTAGATGGAGCAGTCGTAGAGGATCTCGTCGGTGAAGAAGTCCTTACGGGCGCTGTAGAAGCCCATGACACCCAACTCGACGCCGCCGAGAATCAGGTAGAAGCTCGCGGTCGACCGGATGGACGTCTGCTCGGTCATCAGCTCTCGATACTGCACCCACCGCGGATCGTTCTCCGCACCGTTGTTGACGATGGTGCCCTTGGTGGCGAGGACGTCTTTGGTGGCGGACTGCCCCGTGAGATCGGCGATCTTGGCGGCCTCGGCAATCGTTCGTTGGTCGCTGGCCGCAATGATCCGTATCCGACCGTTGTCGCGGAGGGTGGTCACCGCAGCGCCGCCGCATCCCAAGGTCGTCACCGCGAGGTCGACGACTCGTTGTGCCGTCGGGCCTGCTCCGGGGTATTGCGCCAGGTCCCAGGACAGCGATGCGAATCGGTATCCGGCGTGCTCCGAATCGATGGTGTTCATGTCCAGCCGCCTCCCTGATACATCAGAACGTCCCTCGCTCTGCCGGATAAACCCCTCGCGAACTTCGCGCAACACATTCTGCCATTGAGTCCAACGGAACTCGACACGAACAGGACTATAGAGACAGTTCCCCCGCTGGTTGGCGCTATGGCTGACTACCGAATATCTGGCGGGTATGGAGTTCTTGGATCGAACCAGCTGCGCACTGCGGATCCCGCGACCGGCTTGCATGCCGTCGGCGCGCTGCACCGCCCCGCCGGGGTGGTCGTAGGAACAGATCGGTGCACGCAAACCCCTCGCTGTCGATCGCGGTGAGCAAGCGGTTGTCGACGCGCGATCGGAACCGACCTGTCCTAGAGGCCGTCGAGCCAATCGAACATGCGCTCGTCGGTGAGCTGGCGAGCCATCGTTGGCTGTGAAAATTGGCGCCGTCCACTGCGGTGAATCGGCTCGACTCCACCGGACCGCCCGTGCCGTCGGCGAGGATCTTCGACTGCCCGGGCCAGAACTGCTCGTCGTCCGGGTCGGTAACGAACAGTGGCGTCGTGATCCGAGCAGCTTCGGCGGCGTCGAGGGTATAGCGATGCACTTCGGTGATCGTGTCGAAATAGCTGGCCTGGGTGTAGGGGCGGGCACGAAAGTTCCACGTCCGCAACGTCTGTGGCGACAATTTCATGCCGAGGCCCATGTCCCGGTCGAAGGCCTCCTTCTTGCCCGTATGGAAGAGCTTCATCAAGGAGTTCGGGATGCTCGCAGTCCAGGATGCGCTGACATCGACCACACCAGAGTCGAGAATGGCTGCGGCGATGCGATGCTCGAAGGCCAAGGCCCGCGCTCCCCAGAAACCTCCCTGGCTGATCCCGTAGAGGACGATGCGGCGTGGGTCGACGTCGGGACGCTCCAGAAGATAGTTCACGACGGGTGTGACCACGGCTTCCCAGTCGGGCCGGAAGCCGAGCCCTCGTTCGAACAGCATCGACTGCTGCCCCGGCCCGTCGAACATCAGCGCGTTGTATCCGCGAGCCAAGGCGGTCGCCGCACCGTGGCTCCACAGTGAGCTGAGAGCACCATCACTGCCGTTGACCATGAGGAACGTCGGTTGCGGCGGCGTGCCCACGGCGTCGGCGGAGAAGAAATACCCGGGTAGCGTTGTCTCCTCGTACGGGATGTCGACGCGTTCGACCCGCGTTTGATCATCGAATTGTGCTGTGTAGCAATAGGGGACCGGTATTACCGACGACGGATCGGTTCACGGGCTTCTTTCCTTTGCGAGGCAGGCCATCAACTTGTCGAATGATTTTAGTCGACCCTTGCTTCACCTGCAGGGAAACCGGAATAGTGCAGACGGTTGGCCCAATCTGCGGACCTGTGTGTCACCGGTCATACGTCCGTATTGGAATGAACCGAATCCCGCCTGTGTTGGTAGTACGTTGATGGACAAAGAGTTTCGCCGACGATCGCATCCGCGCCGGATCTCTCGAACTTTCGACGCTCGGTCTCGAATCGGGAATCTGGCGTATGTTGAAAGGTGGCCGAACTCCGCAGGAGCTAGCGTGTGTGCCACACCCTCTCCGGCGGTGAATCTTTGACCTCGCTTAGGTGAACGATGACAAATGAACTGCAGAGGAGACCATCAGATGACTGACATCACCAACGTGACGGTATTGGGGACGGGCGTTCTAGGTTCGCAGATCGCGTATCAGACTGCATACCATGGATTTTCGGTGGTCGCATACGACATCGACGAGGCGGCGCTGGACAAGGCGAAGGTACAGTTCGACAAGCTGGTCAAGGTGTACACCAAGCAGGTCGAAGGTGCGGCCGACGGCAAGGCAGAGGCCGCGCTCGAGCGGATCACTCTGTCGTCGAACCTGAAGGAAGCTGTACAGGCCGCGGACCTGGTCATCGAGGCCGTTCCCGAGAATCTCGACATCAAGCGCGACACCTACACCAAGATCGGCGGTTTCGCCCCCGAGCACACGATCTTCGCGACGAACTCTTCGACGCTGCTTCCCAGCGACTTCATGGACTCCACCGGTCGTCCGGAGAAGTTCCTCGCGCTGCACTTTGCCAACCAGATCTGGGTCCGCAATACCGCCGAGGTAATGGGCACGTCGAAAACCGACCCGGCTGTGTACCGGACAGTCGTCGACTTCGCATCCGCAATCGGCATGGTCCCGATCGAGCTGAAGAAGGAACAGCCTGGTTACGTGCTCAATTCCCTCCTCGTACCGTTCCTCGACGCGGCCGGACTCCTCCTCGTCGACGGAGTCGCCGATCCGGAGATGATCGACAAGACGTGGCGCATCGCCACCGGCGCGCCGCTCGGCCCATGTCAGATCTACGACATCATCGGACTCACTACGCCGTACAACATCGCCTCTCAGGGCAACGAAGACCAGCGACGGTTGGCTGCTTTCCTGAAGGAGAACTACATCGACAAGGGGAAGCTGGGCATCTCCACCGGGGAAGGTCTGTACAAGTACCCGAAGAGCTGACCTGCTTTGCGCGGCCGTCCCCTGATCGCTTGAATGGCGCCCTCGAGTTATCTGATCGTATGAGTGGACCATTGAAGCGATGGGGGCGGGGGCAGCACACAATACCGAAAGATATTTTGGGTGTTCTCCTGCAGATTCGAGGCGCCTGGCTGGCCAGTAGGCAGGCCAGGCGCGTCGGAATCTAGCTGACGTTTGCTGTTTCGTATGCTTCGACGATGTCGGCGGGAATGCGTCCGCGGTCGTTGATCTCATAGCCGCTGTCCGACGCCCACTGGCGAATTGCGCGGGTTTGAGCGGGGTCGCGCTTGGTCGTAGGCGCCGATGAAGATGCGGCCTTCGGGGCGACGCCGGCCGACGCTACTTTGCGCTTGCGGCCGCCGACGCGGGTTGCGTGTCCGACGTACAGTTCGAGTCGCTTGCGGAATTCGTTGGCGTTCTTGGTTTTCAGGTCGATGACGTAGTCGACGCCGTCGAGGGAGAACTCGATCGATTCGCCTTCGCCTTCGTCGATTGCTGTGCCGTCGATGTCGTCGACCAATTCATAGATTACTTGCTTCGCCACGGTGCGAGATCCCTTCGAGGTGTGTATTCCTCCCGAGAGTAGCGAATAAATGCGCTTGGTGCGAAAACTGAGAATGGACCGATATGCCCGTTTTCGCGGGTGTAAAAGAGTGGGTGATGTTCAATCGCTAAGTATCGAGCTATTCCCCAGTGCATTCACTAGTTAGAATTACCAGAGTTGCCGATAAGTAGTTGTTGCGGCCCATAGAATTACGCCCACGCGGGCTCAGAATTGCTGCACGAACCGGTACCAATCACCATCGTATCTTTCGTATCCGATGTCTCCGTCGCGCCGCGGTTCGCCGAGGTAGGGCGCGCCGTCCGGTAGGTAGGCCAAGCCGATCGAGTCGATGAGGCCGCCCACGATGAAGAACAGGCATCCGCTGTCGGTGGGGCGGACCGAACGGACCGCGTATGCCCCGATTCGGCGGGTGTCCGTGGATTTCGTGCAGTCCTGGGCGACGGTTTCCAGTGCGCCCTGCGATACCGCGAATGCGCCTTTCGACGGTACGGATAACAAGACGAGTGCGGCTGTGACGATGACGATGGCCGGTGCAACTGCGGTCCATCGCAGCGAATGGTATTTGAACCACCCGATCAGTGCCAGTACGAGCCATAGTGCGCCCAGGAACAGCAAGACGGCAGAGGCCAGTGCGTAGACGGGGAAGAAGACGACTGGCGGCGTGAAGGTGGAGATGATCACTGCGCACACCACTGCTACCAGTGCCGCGAGGGTCCCCGTCAACCACTTCCAGACGGTCAAGCCAGTGCGAGGAATAGCTTCTCGAGTTCGGCCTCGGTCATCGGTTCGGTGTTGTCGGCGGTCTCGCCGGTGATGCATTCGCGTAGCCCGGTGGCGACGATTTTGAATCCGGCTTTGTCGAGGGCGCGGGAGACGGCGGCGAGCTGGGTGACGACGTCTTTGCAGTCGCGTCCGTTTTCGATCATGCCGATCACGCCGGCGAGTTGTCCGTGCGCGCGTCGCAGTCGGTTGAGTACCAATGCGATGCTGTCTTGGTCGCCGTTCATGTCGGACTCCTTATGATTGTGCTGGGTGTGCCCCCCAATGGTACCCCTGGGGGCATCTTCGGGAGTGGGGTGTCGAACGAGGGGCGGTCAGGATGAACCCAGCCGCCCCCGAACGCTGCTTGGATCAGGAGTTCTTGCCGCCGAGAGCGGAGATCGCTGCCTGCAGCTTGGTCGTCGCTTCCTGTGCGACGGAGGACAGTTCGGCTTCGCCGGTGACCTCGACCATGATGGCGGGGTTCATTGCCTCGACGAGGAACGATCCCGCGGTGGTGGTGTCGGCGCGGACGAGGACGTTGCAGGGGAGTAGCAGCCCGATCTGGGGCATGACGCCGACCGCGCGGTGCGCGAGGTTCGGGTTACAGGCGCCGAGGATCAGGTACTGCTCCATGTCCTCGCCGAGCTTGGCTTTCAGGGTGGCCTGCATGTCGATTTCGGTGAGGACGCCGAAGCCTTGCGCGGAGAGTGCTTCTTTGGTTTTGGCGACGGCAGTGTCGAAGTCGGTATCGGTCAATGTGGTCGATAGTGCAATGTTCATGAGTGGTTCCTTTCGGTTGTGAGTGGCACTGTTGAAGGCTTACCCGTTACGAAGACTGGGCACGCCGGCTTTGGAGAGAAGCAGGCTCGCCGGGCACCATCCGACTGCAGCGTAGAGGCCCAGGTTTGCCGCGGCGAAGGCGCTCAGGAACCGCCAGCGCGGGGAGCTGGTTTCGCCGAGGACCAGACCGGTGGTGACGACGGCGGCCGCGAGGGCGGGAACGGTGCGTTCGATGGGCCAGCCCGAGAACTTGTCGATCATGTTGCGTCTCCGATCTTCTGTAAAAAATGTCAGTGGGAAAAGCTGATGGACGGTAGGACCTTGCGGAGCCATGCTGGTGACCACCAGGCTGCGTGTCCGGTCAGGCGCAGCAGCACGGGGAGCAGGATGAGCCTGATCAGCACTGCGTCGAGTAGGACGGCGACGCCGAGGATGATGCCCATTTCTTTCGGTGGTAGCGGGTCGGAGAGCGCGAAGGTGAAGAACACCGCGACCATGACCGCTGCTGCCGCGAGGATGACGCGACCGGAGTGGGCGAGGCCGTCGACCTGGGCGATCTTTGCGTCACCGGACTTCTCGTAGTGCTCTTTCGCGGTGGCGAGGAGGAAGACGGTGTAGTCCATGGCGATGGCGAAGATCATCGCGAAGAAGAACACCGGTCCCCAGCCGTCGAGGAAGCCCTGTGGGGTGAAGCCGAGCAGTGACGCGCCGTGACCGTCCTGGAAGATCAGCTTCGCGACACCGAATGCGGCGGCGGTGGACAGCAAGCTGACGACGGTACCGAGCACCGCGATCAACGGAGCTTGCAAAGCGACGAGCAGGAGGATGAACCCGAGGACGAGGATGATGCCGATCACCAGCGGCAGGTAGTCGTTCAGGGCCTGCTGCAGGTCCAGGTTCTCCGCCGGTGCGCCGCCGACCAATGCGGACTCCGGAAGCTCGGCGCGGAGGTCGGTGAGGATGGTGCCCATCGCTTCATCCGAAGGGTCGACCGTCGGAAGTGCTTGTAGCAGTGAGTATCCCGATCCGTCCATGGCGGGTTGGGGTGGGGTGACCATGGCGATTCCGTCGACGCCTGCTGCCGCTGACGCGGTCTGTTGGGCATCGGCGTCGGTGACGACTATCTGCAGTGCGCCGGGTGCGCCGTCGCCGAACTGTGTCTGGACCAGTTCGTAGCCTTGGCGGACGGGTGCGTCCTCGGGGACGACGGCGATGGACGGCATCGCGACCTTGAGTCCCAGGACGGGCAACGCGAGTGTGATCAAGATGCCGACGGAGACGACTGCGAACGGCCAGGGGTGCTTGTGGAGCAGTTCGCCCCAGGCCGCGAACTTCGGCGAGCGGTGCGTTTGGCGTTTGGCGTAGGGCAGTGAAGCGGCGTTGACCTTGTGGCCGAGGGCGCCGAGTGTCGCCGGTAGCAATGTCAGGGTGGCGACGAGCACGAAGAACACTGCGAGCATGATTCCGACGGCCATCGTCCGCACCGCAGGGGCAGGGACGAGTAGGACGGCGGTGAGGCTGACCAGCACGGTCAGGCCGGAGAGCACCACTGCTTTACCGGCGGTGTCCATGGTTTCAGCGACCGCGGCCCGCGGATCGGACTTGCGTAGGGCGTCACGGAACCGGGCGACGATGAAGAGGGCGTAGTCGATTCCGAGGGCGAGCGCGAACATCATTGCGAAGTTCATCGCCCACACCGAGATCGGCGTGACCTGGTTCAGGAGCACGAGGCCACCTGCGGAGGCGACGAGTCCGGCGACGGTCAGCAGCAACGGGAGGCCTGCGGCGACGAGGGAGCCGAACGCGAGCACCATGATCGCCAAAGTGACTGGCCAGGAGATCAATTCGGCCTGGATCATGGCGTCGTGGTTGGCTTTGTTGAAGTCCGACCACAGTGCGGAAGATCCAGTGGGGTAGACCTCGATGCCGTCGCCGGATAGCGCGGTCAGGTCCTCTTTGACGTCGTCGACGGCTTTGACCATGTCGTCGGTGCTGGCATTGGCGCCGGCGATGACGATGCCGGTGTGCTGGTCGGGGCTGATTGTCATGCCTGGTTGTGGGGCGATGATCTCGCCGAACCGGGCGTCGCCGTCGAAGACTCCGGTCACCGCGGCGAGTGTCTGCTGCACCGCGGGGTCGTCGATGGTTGTGGTGTCGGAATGCACGACGACCTGCACTGCGGCCGAGGAGTTACCGCCGAAGTGTTCTTGCGCCAGCTCGCGGACCTGAACGGATTCGGAGCCGTTGGCCTGCCATCCCGCTCCGGCGAGGGAGGTGAAGACCGACGGCGCGGCGGACCCGAGGGCGACGAGAGCGATGAGCCAGACCCCGAACACCCATCGGCGACGGGTGACCATCGTGCTGCCCAGTCGGCCGAGTATGCCGGGCGGGCGGTGCTGTTGTTTTTCCGATTCACGACGTGAATCCGGAACGGTGTCCGACTCGGACATCAGCTACTCCTATACGGGTGGGGGGTATGCGACCAGCAGCGGTCAGCGGTGGTTCTGTCGCTCCACTGTCGCACATACCGAGGGGGGTATGCAAGTACCCCCGGGGGTACCCCACCTGTGGGCTAGCCGACGGCACCCCGCACAGCGGACCGTCCGGAGTCGAAGGCAGCGTCGATCTCCTCGAGTGGATGAGGTACTCCGACGGCCGCAGCCAGTAGCTGCGCCGCCGGTGTGCGCTGCAAGAACTCCACCGCTTCGACGAGGTCGGCCGGCGCGTAGTTGTGGCTTCCGGCGATGGTGACGAGGTTCCGCACCAGATGTTCAGGATCGAATTCGACCGCTGAACTGGGGAACACCGATCCCACCAATGCGATCCGCCCACCCAAGCCCACCACGTCGAGTGCAGCGGCGACGGAAGACGAGCTCCCGGACATTTCGAAGATCGCATCGGCTCCGCGGGCCGCGTCGGGTAGCTCTTCCGGCGCGCACACCGCGGTCGCACCGATTTCCGACGCCGATGCTCGACGGGCCGGGTCCGGATCGCAGGCCATCACCGATACGGCCTCGCGGTCGAGGGCGTAGGCCACAGCTGTCAGCCCGAGCATGCCGCAGCCGAGGACCACCACGGCGTCACCCGCGGTGAGCCCGATTCGGCGTGCCGCGCAGACGACGGTGGCGGTGGCGCAGCCTGCGGGGGCGAGGAGCGTCGCGGGCAGATCTTCCGGGACGACGACGGCGCGCGTCCCGGCGAGGAGGTGTATGTGAGTTGCGAAGCCGCCGTTGAGAGTCCACCGGTCGCTGATTGCGGTGTGCCCGTATTTGCGGAGGTCGACGCATTTCTGCGGTATCCCGCGCAGGCATCTCCGGCAGGTTCCGCAGGCTGTGCCGACGGTCCACACCACGCGATCTCCGACGGCGACGGTCGCGTCCGCGCCGATGTCGACTACGCGTCCGACACTTTCGTGCCCGAGGACGGTGGGAACCGGTGTGCTGCGATGCCCGGCGACGGTGTGCAGGTCGCTTCCGCACACCGTGGACAGTTCGATCTCGACGAGGACTTCACCGTCATCCAAGTCCGGGAACGGCACCTGCTGCAGGGAGAACGAGGTCCCCGACCACACGGCCGCGAGAGCGGTCATGCCCCGAGGCGCTTGCGCACTGCACCGCTGAGCAGGTCGACGGCGACGACGAGCACCAGAACCATCAGGATGTAGGTCATCATTTCGTCGAAACGGAACAGTGAGATCGACTGGTTGATGAGAAATCCGATACCGCCCGCGCCGACCAGTCCGAGAACGAGCGAGGACCGGACGTTGACGTCGAGCCGGTAGAGCAGCAGTCCGACGAACTGCGGAACGACCGTCGGCAGGACTACATGTACCGCCACCTGCGTGCTCGACGCGCCGGCGACGCGTAGTGCGTCGATGGGTCCCTGATCGATCTCTTCCATCGCCTCCGACCACAGCTTGGCCATCACTCCGGTGTTGTGCAGGATGATCGCCAGCACACCAGCGAACGGTCCGAGCCCGACGGCGGTGACGAAGATGAGCGCGAACACGATGTCGGGAACCGCGCGCAGGAACGACATGACGGCGCGAGCGGCCTGATATACGAACGGGTTTCGGTTCGTCGACCGTGATCCGAGTACGGCGAACAGGATCGAGAACGGGATGGAGAACGTCGTGCCGACGAGTCCGATCGCCAGCGTGACCAGGCATGCCTGAATGCCGGGTTGCACGACGGTCGTCCACGAAAAGTCCGGTGGGAAAGCAGAACCGAGGAACGACGCGATGCCCTGCCACCCGCTGATGAGAGCGGTGGCGGACACCTCGGTTTCCTCCACTGCCCAGATGTGCACGACGATCAAACCGAAGACGAGGGCGGCGCCCCCGATCAGACCCATTCGGCGACGCGGGTGCGGTGGGACCTCGAGGCGTCGAACATCGAGAGTGGTCATCGTTCAACTCTTTCGGAGGGGCTGTAGAGCGCGGCGACGGTGTCGTCGTCCAGCTCGTAGGCCCCGCAGGAGAAGGAGATCCGGCCCTGATCGAGCCCGACCATGCGATGGCAGTGCCGTCGCGCAAGATCGGGTTGATGCAGTACCGCGGCGACGGCGATGCCGTCGGAGGCCAAGGACTGCAGCAGCGTCATGACCTGCTCGGCGGAGGCTGGGTCGAGGGCCGAGACGGGCTCGTCGGCGAGGAGGACGGGCGCTCGTTGGCACAGTGCACGGGCGATGGCGACGCGTTGTTGTTGGCCGCCGGAGAGTCGGTCGGCGCGGTCGTGTGCTCGGTCGGCGAGGCCGACGCGGTCGAGGCATCCCATCGCCTCCTCCCGCAGCGCGCGCGGGAATGCGAGGGTGGACCACGACCGGCGGAGCGACAACCTGCCCAGCGCGCCCGCGCAGACGTTGTCGAGGACCGATCTGCGTCCGACGAGATGAATCTGCTGAAACACCATGGCTGCCTTACGGACACGGCCGTGATTCAGTGCGGATTCGCCGCCGATGTCGATACTGCCGCCGTCCACCGACGTCAGGCCTACGACGCATCGCAGCATCGTCGACTTGCCGGATCCGTTGGCGCCGAGGATGCCCACCAGTTCCCCGGCGTGCACGTCGAGGTCGACGCCGTGCAGGACGGTGCGGTCACCGAAGGAAGTTCGCAGCGCGCGGATCGACAACGCGGGGGCATTACGCTCGAAAGCAACTGCGTCCCTTACTGTTTTAGGCAACACGTCGGCGTTCATTCCGCGTCCTTGGAGGTGAGACCGAGGGCGTCGGCGAGGTCGAACAGTGGCTGATAGGTGCTCTTGTCAACAGGAAGGAGCTGGCCGGCCGGGTCGACGTCGAGCAGAGCGCCCGCCTCGGCGACGGCGTCGGGCGGCAGGTCCATCAGGGAGTCGGCGACGGCTTTCTGGAATTCGGGGCTGGTTCCGCCTGCGACGGTGATGGGGTCGTTGGGGATCGGGTCGGATGTCCACACCTGACGGAACTTCGAGGTGTCGAACTGGCCTTCCCCGGTGGACGTCGCCAGCTGTTGGGAGTTGATCTCGGCGGCGTCGACTTTGCCGTTGGCCAATGCCAGCAGCGCCTCGGGATGTCCTCCGGCGTAGGTGATGTTGACGTCGTCGTCCTTCATTCCGCTCTCGCGCAGCGCCATTCGGGGGAGACCGTCACCCGAGGTCGATCCGGGCTCGGAGAGGGCGAGGGTGCGTCCGCGGAGATCGTCGATCGAGTCGATGTCGGAGTCCTTGGGCACCCAGATCCCGGCGGTGTAGGTCGAGAGCTGACCGTCGGCCGTCCCGAAGGAGGCGAGCGCGCGGGCATCGGCTTCCTGGCTCGCGAAGACGTAACCGAGTGGGCCGAAGACGCCGAGCTCGAGCTGCCCGTTGCGCATGGCGAGGACCTCGGCGGAGTAGCTGTCCACTACGGTCACCTCTACGGGGCAGTTCAACTTCTCCGACAGAGCTTCGCCGACGACCTGGAACGCCGGAGTCAGCTTGGCGGGGTCCTCGAACGGCTCCACACCGAAGCGGATCTTCCCGCCGGGGCAGGTGGGTGTGCTCGCGGCGGAGTCGGAACTGTCGCCACAGGCGGTGAGGGTGAGTGTGAGCGCGGCGATCACGAGGGCCGCGTGGCGGGGCTTGAACATCGGTTCTCCTGGTGGGGTGGGGGTCAGAACGAGTCGAGGACGGTGGGTGCGAGGCCGAGCGCGGTGGTCATGCCGATTCCGGAGGTCACCGACACCACCCGGACGTTCGAGGAGGGGGAGGCAGTGAGGAAGTCGGTGCGGTCGCTGGTGGCGTAGACCCCACGCCACCGGCGCAGGACGGTCAGTGGTGCGCCGAACAGTGATTCGCCCTCGCGCAGAAGGAGTTCGGCGTTGCATTCGTCGTCGAACGGGGTGTGGGTGCGTGCGTAATGGTGAGTGTCACCGAGGACGATCGCGCCGTCGGTGCGTTGGGTGAGCATGAGATTCATGACGGCGTCGAGCAATTCGGGTGAATCTGCCTTCATCCGCGCGCGTACTGCGACGGCAGAAGGCATGGCCGCGAGCCCGTCGTAGCGCAGCATGGACAGTCCGGTGAGTACGGCCGCGTCGATGACGACGTCGCCTGGTGGGGCGACTTCGAGCATCTGCAGGCGGCAGCGTTCGACGTTCCATTCGGCGGCGATGTCGGGGAAGAGTCGGTCGACGTCGTGGCCGACGGCATGAATCATGTTCCGGCCGTGGATCTCCCCGCGCGAGGTGTGCACGGCATTCGTGTCGATACCGGTTACGTGTGTGTTCCAGAAGAATTCGACGCCTTCCGCTGCCAGCCACGCCGCGATCGCCGGCACCGCCTCGCGAGGGTCGACGCGGAGGTCGAGAGGGAGGTGCGCGGCGCCGACGCCGCCGAACGGGCCGGTAGCGGCGCCGAGCGTCACCTGTTCGGATCCGCGTTCGGCCGCGAACTCTTCCAGTACTGCCAGTTCGTCCGGTGCACGGGCGAGCACGAGGGTGCCGCATTCTCGTACCTCGAAGCCCGCCTTGCGTCCGAGCATCAGCCAGCGTTCGCGTGCGGACAGCGCCAGCGTCAGGGCGTGTCCGGATTGTGCTGTGGCGCAGATATGTCCGAAGTTTCGGATGGAGGCGCCGACAGCATGGTCGTCCTGTTCGACGACAGCCACGGACATTCCGCGCAGGACCGCGTCGACGGCATGGGCGAGGCCGACGATGCCGGCGCCGACGACGACGAGGTCGAATCGGTGGTGGGGGGTTCGGTCGATCATCACCTGGACAACAGTTCCCCCTCGGTGACCGGGCGTCAACGGTCCGGAGCGAGTTGTTCGAACAAGTTCACCATGCGTTCATGTCCGTTGTGCAGCATTGTTTCTGCCAGGTTCGAATGGTTAGACTGCGTAGCAACAAAGTTGTTCAATCATGTTGGAGGCCAGCCTCAGTGTCACTTCCGCTGCATTCCCGCGTCGCCGATGCGCTCCGTACACAGATCGCCGACGGCACCCTGCCCGTCGGTGCTCCCATGCCTTCGGAGGCAACGTTGTGCACCACATTCGAGGCCTCACGCGGGACGGTGCGGGCCGCACTGGCTGCGCTCCGTAACGAGGGGTTGATCGCCGGTGGCCGTGGACGTCCACCGGTGGTGTGCGACACCGCCGTCGGGCAATCGTTCGAGACGTTCATGTCGTTCACCGCGTGGGCGGAGGCGATCGGCCGTAAACCGGGTCAGCGCACCCTGGAGATAGCGCGCCGCGCAGCGACTCCGCTGGCCGCAGCCGCGCTCGGCCTGGAGGCAGGCACCGCTGTCGTCGACGTCCTCAGGCTCCGGACACTCGACGGCATGCCCGCGATGCTCGAGCGATCCAGCTTCATCGAATCCGTCGGACGCACCCTGTTCGACTTCGACCCCGACTCCGGTTCCATCTACGCATACCTGATCGGGCAAGGCATCGACCTGCACGAAGGAAGGCACACCATCGATGCCGTCGCCGCCACCGACGTCGACGCGGCGCACCTCGACATCGACCCAGGCGCACCACTGCTACGCGAAAGACGCAGAGCAGTAGACCTTTCCGGTACTCCACTCGAATACGCCGACGACCGGTACCGACCCGACCGCGTCGCGTTTACCATCGACAACACCCGATCCGCGCACGACCTGCGCATCGTCAAGGAGATTTCGTGACCACAACTCGCTCGTTCGACCTCGCCAGCCTCGACATGGCCGGCACCACTGTGGACGAGGGCGGCCTCGTGTACGAGGTGCTCTCCCAGACCGTCGCCGACGCAGCAGACACCCCACTACCCGCCGAACTGCTGGCCGCGTGGAAGGGGACCAGTAAACATGAAGCGATCGCCGGGCTACTCGACGGGCTGGGCGCGTCCACCGATCCGAAGTTCGTGGACGAAGTGTTCGAGGATTTTCGTGCGCGCCTCATCGTCGCCTACCGGCAGACCCCGCCGAAACCGGTGGCGGGTGTGCCCGAGGCCATGCGGGCTTTGCGTGCTCGGGGCGTGAAAGTGGCTCTGCAGACCGGGTATTCCGCGGACATCGCCGACGCCATCCTCGCCGGGATGGGCTGGACCGTCGGGGCGGGGAAGGAAGACGCCGTCGACGCGCTCGTCACCTCCGACCTCGTAGCCGCGAGCCGGCCCGCGCCGTACCTGATCTTCCACAGCATGGAGGCGACCGGAGTCACCGATGTTCGACGCGTCCTCGTGGCGGGGGACACGCCCAATGATGTTCTCGCCGGGCACAATGCGGGTGCTGGCATCGTCGTCGGCGTGCTCAGTGGTTCGTTTGGCGAGGACGAGCTCAGGAAGTCACCGCTCACGCACGTCTTGCCGAGCCTCGCCACTGTCGGTCGGCTGCTCTAGACCTCTGCGCGAACACCGACCGCACCCAACGCGATGGAGACATAGCGCTCAGCTATGTCATCGGGGGTCAAACTGCCGTTCGGTCGATACCAAGACGAGATGGCGACGCCCATGTTTATGATTGCTCGCGAGGCTTCGACCGGATACACCGTGGTGAAGACTCCATCGGTGACTCCGCGGTGGATGATGTCGCGAAACAGTTGCTGTTGTTGATCTCTGAGCGATATCACCAATCTATGGCCGACCGCGTCGAGGCTGCGGATCTCGGTCGAACTGATCAGAGCTTCAGCGGTGTTGCAGGCGTGGAACTGGACCCACGCGCGGACCACCGCCTCGAGTTGCTCCACCGGGGATTGCCCGGCGTTTATCAGCGCCGATTGGGTCCGAGAGATAACGGTTTTCAGTGCACTCTCCATGAGGTACTGGAGGATGTGTTGTTTCGATGGAAAGTGGTGATAGATCGATGCTGCAGTCATGTCCGCGTCCCGGGCAATATCTCGTATCGAAGTGCCATGATAGCCGCGGTTTTGGAAGTTCTTCGTGGCCGCCGCAATGATGGCGTCCCGGCTTGCGGTTGTGTCGGGACGAGTTGGGTAGCGTCGAGTGGGATGGCTCACTGCGTCCCTTTCGTCGGATTCGGTACTCGAGGCTGACCTAGGCATGACGCGGCTCTCTTCGCAGAATTTTTCCGCTTGAAGTTTTCGGAAGTTCTTCGAGGATTATCACAGAGCGAGGGTACTTGTATGCAGCCATTCGGCCGCGGCAGAACTCGATGATCTCCTCGGGTGAGGCTTTGGTTCCTGACAGGAGGGAGACAGAAGCTTGCACGGTCTCGCCGCGGTATTCGTCGGGAATTCCGCGCACCGACGCCTCCCTCACTGCGGGGTGCTGGTACAGGACGTCCTCGACATCCCTCGGGAAGATCTTGTAGCCCCCTGCGTTGATCATGTCCTTGAGCCTGTCGACGACGAAGAGCCACCCGTCATCGGTTGTCTTACCGATGTCGCCGGTATGTAGCCAACCGTCCCGGATCGCGTGGGCGGACTCCTCAGGAAGGTGCCAGTAACCCGGTACGACCATCGGACCGGCGACGACGATTTCACCGATCTCACCATGGCCCAGATCGTGGCCGTCTTCGAGGTCCACGATTCGCACTCGGGCGCCTGGAACTGGAACGCCGACTGACAATGCGCCGGTATCGGGGTCTGTCGGGGCGTCTACATCGGGTGGTCCAAGATGTGTGGGTGATGTCGTTTCTGTCATGCCGTATGCACCGCGAAGAACCCACCCGGTAGAAGCTCGAACACGGTCGAGGAGTGCCTGGCTGACGGATGCGCCCCCGGAGGGGGTCTTCGTCAAGGAAGAAGTGTCTGTGCTCGCGAGAGCGGGATGGGTGCTCAACGCAATGAACGCAGTACTCGCTGCGATCATGAATGTGCCTCGCCACCTTTCGATCGCGCGAAGCGTTTCCTCTGCGTCGAACCTGTGCAGAAGTACGAGGGGTACGCCACTGACGATGTGCGCACCGAATCCTGCGATCAGTCCGGTGATGTGGAATACGGGTGCGACGCCGACGATCACGTCGCGTTGCGGATGCAAATCCCACCACTGACTGAATACTGTCGAACTGTGCACCATGGCGCTGTGCAGGTTCATCGCACCTTTGGACGCGCCCGTCGTTCCGGAGGTGTACGTCAGCATCCCGATATCGTCACCACGAGTGTTCAACGGCGGTGGTCGCTGTCCGCGGTAGGTGTTCATCAGAGATGTCCAGTCGAGCGTCCCCGCGAAGCCCTGTCGTCGACCGATAATGGTGGACATCTTCGGTGAGAGAACGGCATCGGGGGTCATGTCGAGGGGGTGCGTGGTGATCACCGTGTGCAGTTGCAATTCATCTCGAACCTCCGCCACTACGTCGGCGTACAGGCTTTCCAGGCAGAGGAGGACCTTTGCCTCGGAATCGGCTAGGTGATGTGCCAACTCCTTGCTCAGTAGCATCGGGTTCACCGCGGTAGGGACCGCCCCGATCTTCCATACGGCCAGCATCGATACAAGCCATTGAGGATCGTTCTGTAGGTAGATCGCCGCACATTCGCCGCGACGGAGCCCGTTTTCGAGCAGAGCCGAAGCGAGGGCATTCGCGGCGTCTTCCAGGCCCGCGAACGTCAGCGTCACATTTAGATAATGGACGGCAGGATCGGTCGGTCGGGTGTGGACCTGGTGGTCCCACGCTGCCAGCATCGTCGGAAACTGGGTTGTCAATTCTGTTGTGACGCCCTTGGGGTAGTGGATCACCCAGGGGGGCTCGATGACGTCCATTCGATCACCTTTCTCTCTGCTTCGACTGCGTGCGCAGGACCGTCGACCTACCGAGATTGGCACTCGAACGTTCGTTTGTCAATGAAACTGGTAATTGGAACTAAGTCCAGTAAAAACCAGCAACATTGCACCTTTATCGGCTGAACGATTGACAAACGATCGTTCGGGACACATCATTCTGGATGATCTTGCTCACATGCCCACTCGAGGAGTTGTAAGTGTTCGAAGAACAAACCACGACCATCCAACCGGTGGTCCAGTCGGCAGAAAAAACGACGAAAGCACGCAGAGCAGCCATCGCAGGCGGTGTGGGCACGCTGATCGAGTACTACGACTTCAGCCTCTACGGCTACATGGCAGTGATCATCGGGCCGCTGTTCTTCCCGAGCGATCGACCCGTCACCTCGTTGCTGTCTGCTCTGGCGGTTTTCGGAACCGCCTACCTCGTCCGGCCCCTCGGAGGCCTGGTGTTCGGCCACATAGGAGACCGATACGGGCGTAAGAAAGCCCTTATGGCAACACTGATCTGCATGGGTGCGGGAAGCACGGCGATGGGGCTACTCCCCACGCCATCCCACATCGGGATCTGGGCCGCGGTCCTTCTCGTGGCGGTGCGTGTAGTGCAGGGGTTCTCTGCTGGTGGGGAGGTCGGCGGATCCGCGACGTTCATTGCCGAATCGGCGCCGGCGAACCGCAAAGCCACCTATGGCTCATTCACACCACTGGGTGCGACAGGTGGTTTCGCCCTGGCCGCCGCAGTGGCAGGCGTCGTTTCTGCCCTGACAAGCGATAGTCAGATGGAATCGTGGGGATGGAGGATCCCGTTCCTGCTGGCACTTCCGCTCACGCTGTTCTGCCTCTGGGCGCGCACGCGGGTGGAAGAAACATACGATTCTGCCGAAACCGACAAGTCGATCCATTCACCGGCCGGCGCGATCTTCCGACGTCAGCCGAGGGCGCTCGCCCAAGCGGTAGCCATCAGTGCAGCCGTCAACGGAACTGCGTACATCGGTCTGACGTACATGACCATCCATCTGGCCAAGCAGCTCGGATACGACGCCACCCCGGTGTACTGGGTAGCGACGATAGCCATCGGCATCTCGGCAGTATGCATGCCGCTGGGTGGAATGCTCGGCGACAAAATCGGATTGGTGCGACTGATGACCATCGGCTTCGTCGGGTACATCGTGCTGACCTACCCGATGATGAGCATCATGCAATCCAGTTTGCTCGTCGCCACCCTTGCATACGTGGTGATCATGCTGAACACCGTTGCAGCGCAAGTGGGTGCATACACCGTCCTCCCCCAACTCTTCGAGAAGGAATCCCGCTACACCGGAGTTGCTCTTGGCTGGAACTTCGGTGTCATCATCGCCGGTGGCACAGCGCCTTTCGTTGCAGTCTGGCTCGTCGAATACACCGGCGACGTGCAGTCCCCGGCGTACTTCGTCATCGCCCTTGCGATCGTCGGACTGATCGCCCTCTCGACTATTCGGCACAGTCACACCTCTCGTGCCGACCTGCAAGCAAATTGAACCAACGAAACCAGGAGAAGCATCGTGAAAGCATGGCGCATAAACAAACTCGGCGAACCCCGAGATGTTCTCGACATCGAGGAGGTGCCCGATCCAGCGCCAGGAGCAGGGCAGCTACTCGTGCAAGTGCTCGCTGCACCGGCCAATTTTCCCGACGTGTTGTTGTGCCGAGGCGAATATCAAGTCAAGCCGACGTTGCCCTTCACCCCTGGTGTCGAACTCTGCGGCAGGGTCGTCGCGGTCGGAGACGGCGTCACCAGGTTTGCAGTCGGTGACCGAGTGATCGGCACCCCGACCTTGCCCATAGGTAGCTTTGCCGAATTGTCCGTACTGGACGAAGAGAATGCGTTTGCCGCCCCTGTGTCATTGGACGATGCTGAAGCATCTGCGTTGACTATCGGCTACCAGACGAGTTGGTTCGCTCTGCATCGGCGCACCCAGCTGCAGCCCGGTGAGACGCTACTGGTGCACGCCGCGGCGGGTGGCGTGGGAAGTACCGCAGTACAGCTGGGAAAAGCGGCAGGTGCCAAAGTGATCGGTGTCGTCGGCGGTCGAGACAAGGCGGAATACTGTCGCCAACTCGGAGCGGATCTGGTGATCGATCGACGGCGTGAGGACTTCGTCCCACTCGTCAAAGAGTTCACCGACGGCCGCGGCGCCGACGTCGTCTACGACCCCGTCGGGGGCGACTCGTACATGAAGTCCACGAAATGCATTGCATTCGAAGGACGTATCCTCATCATCGGATTCGCCGGCGGCACTATCCAAACCCCCGGGCTCAATCATGCTCTGATCAAAAACTACTCGATCATCGGGCTGCATTGGGGGTTGTACAAGCAATACAACCCTCAAGCGATGCACGAGTGTCATGCCGAGCTGACAAGACTTGCAGATTCTGGTGCTATCAAGCCGATGATCAGTGAGCGGCTGCCCTTTGCTGACGTCGCAGACGGGATTGGACGCCTCGGCGAGGGAAAGACCGTCGGCCGCATCGTATTTCAGTTCTGATGTAGCCTCCGCGAGAACCGGAGACGAGATCTTCCGCGCTCACGAGGATGTTCATCACCCATGGTTGCGTGCAGGAACGGAGCGCCGTGTGGGCGCTCCGTTCCTTTGTCGTACTGGTTACTTCTTCAGCTGCGCGACGATCTTCTCGGCAACCTCGGTGCTCGACTGCGGGTTCTGGCCGGTGACGACGGTGCCGTCGACGACGGAGAACGGTCCCCACGCGGGCCCGACCTTCAGATCGGCGCCGGCGGCGCGGAGCCGGTCCTCGAGCAGCCACGGTGCCTTGTCGGCCAACCCGGCCTGGCGCTCTTCGTCATTGGTGAACCCGGACATCACGCGCCCGGCGAATGCCCATTCGCCGTCCGGCTTCGTCGCGGAGAGCAGAGCGGCGGGGCCGTGGCAGACCGAGCCGATGACCTTTCCGGCGTCGAGCATTGTGATGAGCAGCTTGCCGAGTACCGGGGAGACCGCGAGGTCTTCCATCGGGCCGTGCCCGCCCGGGATGTAGATGGCTGCATAGTCATCGGCCGAGACGTCTTCGAGCTTCAGTGGTGCTGCGAGCTGGTCGTCGATGGCGTCCAGTGCGGCGCGCTGGCGAGCGGATTCGTCTGCGCCACCGGTCGATTCGGGGGCGAGGCTGGTTTCGTCGACCGTCGGGCGGACGCCACCGGGGGTGGCAATGGTGAAGGGGATACCGGCGTCGCGGAAAACGGACAGCGGGCTCAGCAGTTCCTCAGCCCAGAATCCCGTCGGATGGAGGGTGCCGTCGTTGAGGGTCCAATGGTCCGAGCCGGTGACGACGATAAGTACTGAGGTCATAGTTCTACCTTCTTCTCTGGTTGGCTTGATGTTGTCTTCAACGTCCGGTGACCGTCGACCATTCCGCGGCGAGGGAAGTCGCCCGTTCCTGTTCGATCTCCAGGGCGGTCCGGGTGTCGACGCGTGAACCCGGGCGAGGCAGGCCTACGGCGACGATGACGGCGCTGAGGGTGAGCCCGACGGCGCCGATGACGAAGGCGATGACGTACGAGGACTCCTTCGGCAGCCCGATGGGGAGCAGCTGGCTGCTGAGGAGGGTGATGACCACCGCGCTGGCCAGCGAACTGCCGACCGACCGGGCGATGGAGTTGACGCTGTTGGCGACACCGGTCTGATCGGGGCGGACCTCGTCGACGATGAGCGCGGGCATCGCCGCGTAGCCGAGGCTGACAGCACTGTTGATGAACAGCACCCCGAGGATGAGCTGCCAGCTGGCGGTGTGGAGAACGGCGATGAACGCGAAGCCGACAGCGCCGACCAGGGAGGCGAGGATGAGGGTGAAGCGGCCTCCGAAGCGGTGCACGAGGCGTCCACCGATCGGTGCGACGACCACTCCCGCTAATGCGCCGGGCAGGAGGTAGACGCTGCTGGCGGCGAGGACGCTGGCTGAGAAGCCGTAACCGACCTCCGATGGGGCCTGCACGAACCCGGAGACACCCAGGAACGAGACGAACATCGCGACGCCGATGAGGAGGCCTGCGGCGTTCGTGATCATGAACGGGCGGTTGGCCAGCAGCGACGGAAGCACGAGCGGTTCGTCGACCCGGCGTTCGAGGACGATCCAGAGCGCGAAGACGATGACCGACGCGATGAGGCAGCCGATGGTGGCGGGCGAGGCCCAACCCCATTCGTGACCCTGCGAGAGCGGGAGCAGCAGCAGTACCAATCCGGCGCCGAGCACTCCGCCGCCGAGCCAGTCGATCTTGCCGCCGCCCACTGGGCCGTGCTTGGGGACAGTGACCGCTGCCAGCACCAAAGACACCAATGTGACGGCGAGGGAGAGCCAGAAGATGCGGTGGTAGTCGCCGCCGTCGCGGGTCAGTAGCCCGGTGAGCACCAACCCGATGCCGCCGCCGATGCCGAGAGTGCCGCTGACCACGGCCATCGCGCCGGTGAGCCGCTGCGCGGGTAGTTCGTCACGCAGCACCCCGATAGCGAGGGGGAAGAGGCCGAACGACGCGCCCTGCAGAATCCGCGCGAGGATCAGCAGCGGAAGCGAGGTGGTCAGCGCCGCCAGCAGCGAACCCGCCGCGACGACGAGGAGAATGCCCAGGAGTACTGGGCGTCGGCCGCGGACATCACCGAGCCGTCCGAGTATCGGGGTCAGGACCGCGGCGGCCAGCAGGTTCGCGGTCACCGTCCAACCGACCGCTGAGGAGGATGCGTTCAGAGCTTTGCCGATGTCTGCTAGTACCGGGATGACCACTGTTTGGAGCAGCGCGACGACCATCACGGTGACGGCGAGCGCCGGGATCAGCACTGGACTGGCTCGCTTTTCGGTTGTGCTCATAGGTCTCCTCATGTTTGTGCAGGCGGCGCGGTGTCGATGCACCCGGAAAACAGTAGTTCACAACTATGTTGTGCACAACTGACGGTGGTGTGAGCTGCACCATGCGCGGGGCGGTAGCGTCCGGTGACCGACTTCGGCAGATGGAGGGCGAGCGGATGCGTTTCGTGACGGCCGGCGAATTTACCGCGGAGCAGCCTTGGGGTGCGCAGCTGCTCGCGTCCATCGACAACGCCACTGTGCGCCTGCATTGAACTGACAGTGCGTACGTCTGGCACGTCAACGATGGCACCGAAGTGTTCGTCGTTGTCGACGGCATCGTGGACATGCACTACCGGGACTCCGGGGGGCGAGCACGTAGAAAGGCTCGTCCCCGGAACGATGTGCGTCGCCGAGGTCGGTGACGAGCACAAGGCGGTGCCGGTCGGGGAGGCACGGATCTTGGTCATCGAGCAGGCGGGGTCGATCTGACGGCTACTGCTCTTGTTTTTCGTGTTCGGACTCTGAATGGGTTGGGGCACAGCAGCTCCTGGCGTCGATGTGGTGTGGCTGGGCGACGGCGCCGGCCAGTGCTGACGTCAATGTTGTTCTACATGGCGGGTTTTCGTCTTCGGTGGTAGCTGGGTCTTGGTTTTCGGTGCGGGTCAACGGTGACTGGCGGGATGACGACGGGGTAGCCGTCGTCGCCGAATGCGATTTCCCATCCGTCGTTGTGGATGGCGCGGTGGCATTCGTTGCAGACGAGGGCGAGGTTGTTCACGTCGGTGGGGCCGCCGTTCCGCCAGAAGACGACGTGGTGGAGCAGGCACCAGTCGGCGGGGCGCCCGCACATGACGCAGCAGCGGTCCCGGAGGATGACGGCGGTGCGTTGGGAGGTTGTGCCGAGGCGGACCGTCCGGCCCATCGCTAGGGGAATCCCGTTGTGGTCGATGATGATCGGCGTCAGGTCGGCGTCGCAGCTCAAGAGTTCGGCGAGGTTTTTGCTGATGGGCCCGGTCCACCCGAGGCGGAAAGGCCAGTCGGGACTGTCGGGACTCGGCTCTGCTGCGCCGCCGGGACCTTCACCGTCCGGCTCTGCTGAGTCGTCGGGACCGGGGACATTGGCACCTGGGCGGTCCAGACCCAAGGCATCGGCTCCTAGGCCGTTGGTATCTGGGCTATCGGACCCGGGGCCATTGGCATCTGGACATTCGGCCCCGAGGCCGTTGAAAGCTGTGCCGTTGGCCCTGATTCCGTGTAAACCCGAGCTGTCGGGCACCAGACTGTTGGTACCTGCTCCGTCGGAAACGGCTCCAGCACTCCCACCCATTTTTGCCTGCGCTTCGGGGGTGAGGAGGTCCCGCAGGTTGACGGTGACGTTCACCTGCGGCCTCGACGCACCGTGCCCGGGGGCGTACCCGGTGAGGTGCGCGTCGAGTAGCTCGGAGAGCGCGTCGGCCTGCCGTTTCGATGGACTCCTGGTGTCGGGGGTGGCGTCGGGCTCGGGTTGCGGTTTCGACAGCGGTGACAGGACCGTCCGCAGCTTTTCGGCGAGGATCTTGTCGACGTCCCCTCTCAAGGAGGTGCGTCCGTCGGATTGGAGGTAGAGGTCGAACCTGTTGAGTGCGGGGTTCTCCGACGCTGGTAGCGGAGGCGGCCCCTCGGGCACACCGTCGGCGCCGTCTTCGACCTTCTTTACGGCCTGCTCTTCGTGTTTGTCCTCGGGTTCGACTGTGTCACCGAGCTTTTCCTGCTCTCGGCGTTCTTCTTCGCGTCGCTGGCGTTCGCGCTGGGCTTCGTCGTAGCGGGCGCGGGCGTCGTGAGCGACGGCGTGTGCGAGTTCGTGTGCCCGCTTCTGTACCTTCGCTGCGGTCGCGTCGAATGCGACGCCGAGTAGGTCGTCGACGATGTCGGCGATTCGGGTGCTGCCGAGCGTGGGATCGGCGGTGCGGATGTGGGTGTAGCCGTCGTAGATTTCTCTGACGTGCGCGATGTGGATGTCACCGTCGCTGAGGGCCTTCAATACTGCGGGCCAGTGGGTGAGCCAGTTGGCGGTGTCGAATTGTCGGGCGGCGTTTCCGTCGGCGACGCGGGTTCCGGAGGCGAGCCACCGCGTCGGCGTCGAGTATTTGAGGGTGACGTTGAGGCCGCGTCGGGAGAATTCGGCGAGGAGTGCGTATTTCTGTGCAGCGAAGTTGTTTTCGGCATGGGTGATGTCGCTGATGCCGGACACGATCTCCTGATCGGAGAGTGCGTCGGCGCTGCGAAAGTCCCCCAACTTGTGCATAAGAAAAAGATACAACGCCCCACCGACAAGAACTCGAAAGTTGCCGGGCGTAGCCTCGACGGCATGCGTCGCTCAGCTGTGTGGTTGCCGCTTGTGGCGGTGGTGTGTAGCTCGTGCAGTTTCGGATTGCAGATGGTCGGCATCGATACGGTGTCGTTCCGGCCGCCGACTGCATCAGTGGTGGAGTCCGCGGATTGCTTGTCCCGGGACATCTATACAGCCTTGACAGGTGTGGGGCCCTGGGATCCGGCCATTGCGTCCACGGCACCGGAAGTGGGTTATCCGCCTGCGGATTTCGAGCCGGTCGCGGTGGTGCGGTGCGAGCGTGGGGTCAGCAGTTCGGGTGAGATGTCGGTGGATTCGGTGCGTCTGCAGGGTGATGTGGGTGCTGTCGCGGACGCGTTCTCGGTTGGTTCGTCGCGGTATGCGGACAATATTTCGGCCAGCTGCGTCTTTGCGGTCGAGGTTCCGGCGGGGTTGTGGCTCGTTGATGATGTTGGCCAGGCCTTTCGCCCGGCGTGGCCGAGTGCTCCGTGTGGGTTTCGGGATGATCCGTTGGAACCCCTCGGGATGCTGGACGAGGTGTCGCGGTCCGTCCACCCGACGGGTGTCGCCGTCGATGCCCTGGGGTGTGGTGGCGCGTCGGGTAGCGAGTTCGAGAACACCACTACCGAGGACGTCGATGCGGCAGTGGAACGTGAGCGCGAGGGTGGCCGGGTTCGTCCGCCTGCACTGGTGATGCCGATCAGCGATGTCGGCGGCCTGCAGGTCTGCAGGTATCCGGCCGAGCCGGCGGGGCTGGATGGTAGTTATGTCGTACCGGGATCGACACTTGCGTTGAATCGGTCCGACAGTGCAGCACTGGCGATATCGCTCGCGGATGCGCCTGTTGCACAGCCATGTTCGCTGGATGCGACGCAGATGGCGTCGACTGTTCGGTTGCGGCCTGATGGCTCGGGTGGAACTCAGGTGTCGTTCGAGCTCGACGGGTGTCAACGTGCCGTCGGATTCGATGGGTACCGGGAGTTGCCCGACGCGACCCTTGCCGTTCTGTCTCGTCCCTGACCTGCGGAATCAGATGGTGATGGCGATCTTCCCGCAGACACGTCCTGATTGCAGTTCGTCCAGTGCTGCGGGCACGGAATCGAGCGGGTAGGTGCGGTGTATGTCGGGGACGATGTGGTGGCGTTCGATGATGTCGGCGAGGCGCTCCAACTCCTCGCGCCGGGTGCGCGCTGTCACCACTGCGTAGCGCTGTCGCTTCGGGATCATGCGCGCAGCGTTGAGGAATGGCTTTTCGAAGCCTCCGGTCCAGGGGCCGCCGGTTTCGTTTCCGACGAAGACTGCTGTTCCGTCGTCGGCGAGGATTCGGCGGAGCTGCGGTAGTGGTGTGCCGCCGGCGATGTCGAGGATGGCGTCGTACTTGTGTTGGGTGGTGGTGTAGTCCTCGCGCTGATAGTCGATGGTGTGCGTTGCGCCCCAACCTTTGACGATCTTGGCTTTCGCGCCGCTGCACACTGCAGTGATGTCGGCGCCCCTGGCGGCAGCGAACGCGACGGCGTAGTTGCCGACCCCGCCGGACGCTCCGATGATCAGTAGTCGCGTGCCTTGTTCGACGCGAGCGGCGTCGAGGGCTTGGAGTGCGGTGAGCCCGGATTCGGCGAGGACGGCGGCGTGCGCGTCGTCGAGTCCGGTGGGTGCGGGTGCGGGTGCGAGGGATTTTGCGTCGGCGATGGCGTATTCGGCCAGTGAGCCTTTCGCGATGCCGAATACTCGTTGTCCCACATGGAAATCGGTGACGCCTTTGCCCATGGAAACGATGTCTCCGGTGACGTCGAGGCCGGGGATGCGTCGGCGCGGGGTGCGGAGGCCGGTGAAGAGGCGCATCACTCGGGGGAGGCCGGTGAGGAGGTGGACGGTGCCGCGGGAAATGCCTGCGCCTCGCACTTGCACCAGTATCTGGCCGGGTCCGGGTGTGGGGATCGTGGTTTCGCCGACGACGAGTGTTTCGCTGGTTCCGTAGCGCGGCTGCAGTATCGCGCGCATCGTGTGTGCTTGATCCATCAGCCGGCCTCCGGAAAGTTGATAACGTACAAAGTACGTTACTCTGGAACGATGGTAAAGGCACGCGCTCCACGAAACTCGCTGACGCGGGAACGCGTCGTAGCCTGCGCGGTGACGCTGGCAGATCGTGACGGCGTACCGGCGCTGACGATGAGGGCGCTCGCCGACGAGCTCGGGGTTCGCCCCATGGCGATCTACAACCACGTCGCCAACAAGGAGGACATTCTCGACGCGCTCGTCGATCACGTTTTCGGCGAGGTCTATCTGCCCGTGGCGGGCGGGGTGTGGAGTGAAGAGTTGGCGCGCAGGTCACGGTCGCTTCGGTTGACGCTGGGTCGGCACCCGTGGGCGACTGCGTTGATGGAGACGCGGGTCAGCCCGGGCGAGGCGACGTTGACCAATCATGAAGCTGTGCTCGATGTGCTTCTGTCGAACGGCTTTTCGCTGTCCGCGGCTGCCCACACTTACGCGGTGGTCGATGCGTTCGTCTATGGGTTCGCGTTGCAGGAGGCCATGCTCGCGAGTATCGACCTTCCGGGTTCGGCACCGGAGATTCGGGATGCGATGGATCTGAGAAAGTTCCCGCGGATGGCGCAGTTCGCCGGCGAACACGTGATGCAGCCGGGGTATTCGTTCGCGAATTCCTTCGAAGTAGGTCTCGCGATGGTGATGGACGGTGCGGGCGCGCTTCGGGTGCCCAGCGACGAATATCGATAAACCGACATCGACCCAGTGCCGTTCTGCATGTTCGCGGGTCGGTTCGCTGCCGCCAGCAGAGCAGCCGAAACACGCACCCGAAGGTTGGATCGTGATGAACACGAGTGGTATTGAAGATTTTAGTAGGTTCAGCGCCTGCGCTGGTCGACCAGGCACTTGGAGATCAGTAATCGCGAGGCGCTCCCTGCTCTGTTAATCGTTGAGTGAGGAGCTCTTCGAGGCGCCTCCACGCGGGGCTGTCGATGCCTTGATGGCCGGTGAGGATCTCGAGGGTCGCTGGGGGCGCTTTGTCGAAATCGGGAAGGTCGGAGACGAGCGTCATGTGCTCAGCGAGTAGTGCTGCTGCGTTTACGATTTGGAGGAGTCGGGGGTCGTCGGGATTCCAGTCGATTGCGTCGTCGTATTCGCGGAGCACCGTGATGTACTCCGGATCGCTCAGTAACGCGGTGCGTGTGGGAAGGATGGCTCGGGTGATGTCGGGGGCGATGGCGTAGCCCAGGATCCAACCGTCGCGGATTGCGTTCACGTGACGGTCGGACAGGCAGATTGCGCGGAGCCGTTCCATGTAGTCGATGGCTTCGGCCGGGAGGCATAGCCGCTCGGGCTGATCGAGGTGCTGTAGCCGGATCCGACGTTGCTGGAGCTGGCGGATGCGGTCGCGTAGCTCAGTATCGATCTGATCTATGTGTTCGGTGGCTGCGTCGGCGGATAGGACCGCGGGGATGCGGGCCAGCGGGACGCCGGCCTGAGCGAGGGTGATGATGCGTGTCAGGTCGATAATTGCTTGCGCGTCGTAGCGTCGGTAGCCGGAGGCGTCCCGTTTCGGTTCAGGCAGCAACCCCTTGGCGTGGTAAACATGGATTGCTTTCGTCGACACGCCTGCGTAGGTGGCGAGTTTCCCGATGGTGATCATCGATCATTCTGTACTTGACCTTGCCCCAGGGGCAAGGCTGCACACTAAGTTCATGACTGATCACGATGCCGATGCCGATGCCGATGAGACGATCCTCCGTGCGCTTGCCGACGAAGGCAACGAGACCGCGCTGGATCGGCTCGCCGACCTCGCGGATGCCCGAAACGACGTGGATGCACTGAACGAACTGCTCGATGAGGGCAGCGAGCATGCCGGGCTCTTGCTGACCCGTCGCGCGGTCGAGAGCCGCGACTTGGTTGAGCTGCAACGACTGTCCGACGCCGACTGTCCGAACGCCGGCTCGGAGTTGGAACGACTCCTCGGTGACAGACCTTAGATATGACCGACCGCGTGCCCAGTCCCACCCCCGCAGCACATCGGACCGGTGCGGATGTACTCGCTCTCCGGGCTCATTGCCATAGCACCTCCGGCATTCCCGTTGATTTACGTACTCCTCCGGGGCAGTAGGCGTCGACGGTCGAATGCCTGGGATGATGGGCTGATGGCACAACGGACGATGCGGTACGAGTTCAGAAGTGGACTCTGATTAGGATCCGCGAACTACCGCGCCACCCGATCAATTGGGTTGCGGGTGCGCTCCTCTTGGCCGCGTCTGTCGTGTTCGCCAATTATGATTTCCAGGACGAAAGTTATCGGGAAGTTTTCTGGCAGTGGCACCGAGGGCCTCCTTTGATTTTGTTGGCAATGGTTGGCTTGATTTGTGAAGTGCTGTATTTGATCGGCAGGATGCGTCGAACGAGAGCGCTCATCTTGCTGCCATCGGCGATATATCAGCTTAAAAATGTGCTGTTCTTCCTGTACGCCACGGATTCGACCTGGCTGCCAGGAATTGCAAGCGCCGCGCTGATCGTTGTCGCTGCAATTGTTGCGCTCGAAAAGCGAGGCCCGGAGATGCTGTCCGGGTCCCCATTGCCTGCCGGATAACGTTGAATCAGAACTTAATTCGGACAATGACGGTGCGTGTAGCGTTCCATAGAATCGACGGGTGTCCAGAACTCGAAACGTGCGATATCCCATGATGGCGACGCCGGTTCACATGATTTGGACCAGCTCAGTCGAACCGCTCGCCGATATGGTGGCTTGATGACGAAGTTCCAGGCCCTGGATGAGTGGGTAGCTGAGAAATTGATCGGCGAGCCTGCATTGCGGAAGCCACCTGGCTCAATCTTCCTGGCGATTGTCTCCGCCGCCGTCATGGTGTGGATCTGTCTTCAGCGCAACTGGTGGCCTTCCCCGTTTGGGGTGTTCGCCTGGCTGGACCCTCTGCTCGTCACCCTCGCCCTGCTTTTCCTTTTCCTCGCTTTAGGCGTATTTTGGGCAATTCGCACTCTGTACGTTCTCTTGGCTGATCGTCGATGGTCCTGGTGGATCCTTCCGGCGCCGATCGGCGTAGGCGTAGGTACGGCTGCATTGGTGCTGCTACCACCGCAATCGATTCTCGGTGATCGAGCCGAATTTGAAACTGTCGCCTCGGATCTGCTGCGAACGCCCGGAACTACTCGCGAGGATTTCGAAATTGGGCCGTTCGACATAGGGTTCGCTCAGGCAACCCCGGAAGGCGAAGTCTACTTTCACGACGAGGGCAGCATGTTCCTCACCACTGTGGGATGGGTGTACTCACCCGACGGTGAACCCACCGGGTTCGATGACTTCACCGCAACACATTTGGACGGTCCCTGGTACGAATTCACAGCCACCTGGCGAGACTGACGAGCACAATCGCAAACGCCGAGAATCGCCTAGTCGAACTCGATTCCGCGCGTGTCGAGGTTCGGCGCGACTTGGATCGACAGCGGCTTGGTGATGAGGCTTTCTACGAGCGTTTAGTCATCTTCTGAGATCTTGCGTGCAGAAGTGGACTTCACAAACGGTCATCCAGGTTCGAGTTATCGGAAGCTGAAACGGGGGTGGACCGACTCCGGAATTGAGGGATGGTCACCGACCTGGTGGCCTCCGCTCCTGTCTGCAGTGTTCACAGAGGACTAGGCGGGGGCTCCCACTCGGGGCGGCAAACTTGTTCGCACTGCTCGACCGTGGCACGTCCGGTCGCCGGCGACAGCGAGGGGAAGCAGAGTCTTCCTCAGTGATCACCGGGATACCACAACGGAAATGACTTGGAAGAGATTTTTCCTTTGATGTCTTTCACCATCGGTTGTGACGGTGGGACCAATGTAGGTTCGCCTGTGCCCGGCTTATCCTCCTGAAGTGTGGAGAGGTTGTCAGCTCCCAGCCGAGCACCCATGACTGCGTCGCTTCCGTATATGTGGGTGGGTGCGGATGGAACGTCTTCCGCCCAAACCTGAAGCAGGTACCGCTCTACAGGCTCAATGGCGTCGCCCTTGGCGCGGCCCAAGTCGCGGCCCACTGCGTGCAACCTGATCCGCACGTGGCCGACGACGTCCGTCACGAGTACCTCGGGCTCGGAATCGTTTATATTGCCCATCCACACCGAGGACGACGGGAAGTGTGGATCTTCTGATGCGAGATTGTTCAGACTGCGCTCACAGATGACGTCCCAGCACTCACCCTCAACCGGTGCAGGGCCCGTCCACTCCTCGATGGTGATTCTCACTGGTCCGTAGGTTGTGCCGGTAACTACGTGGATTGCTCCGTGCCGAATGTCCGTCAGTGCGTCGGAGGTCAACCTCCAAGGATCCTCATCCGCAGTGTCCGGGCGGATCCGAAATTGTCCTTCAGCGGTCTGGACGATTGCCGACCTGTCGCGAATCAGGGTAGCCATGGCGCCAGTATGCTGCCTCCCCAGTCGCGGATCGATGCCTTCGATTCACGCGTTATTTCCGATTTGGCCTACACCGGTTGAACACGGCTTGGATTAGCTACCTGACATTGCGGTCTCGCCAGAGAACTGTCTGACATACGTAGGGCAACGCGGCTACAGCCCCAGCTTCGTCCTCGTCCCGCTCCTCTAGCGAGCCCCGGTCGGGGTCTCACCAGTCATCGTGCGAAGTCCGTGGGAGTTCTTCCGAATAACCACGGCTCGCGGTGCTGATAACGGGCGTAACCTGTCGTTGGAAACCGTTAGCTCGATCGGGGGCCTGCTGTGACAAGCGAGGACGAGCTTGATCAACTAATCCGAGACCGATTCGATTTCAATCGGTCCGACCTCATATCTGCCTTGCGCGCTTTACATCTGCAGCGGCCTGGCTCGGCTCGACGGACCGCCGCCGGGGCACAGTTACTCGATTCCTTCGGCCTGACCGAGGATCCGGAGTCCTGCGACGAGAATGCAGCCGAGGTAATCGCTCATCTGGCTCGGCTCTACAGCACGGCGTACTCGCCCGCAGAGGTAGCGAAAGGGTTGAACGTCAGCGATTCTCGATTGAGGCAGCGCCGCCTCCATCACACGCTGTGGGCAATCGACGACGGTGGCACGTGGGTCTATCCCGCACTTCAGTTCGAACTCGTCGAGAGTCGCAGGGAACCGAAGGAACTCACCCTCAAGCACGTCCGCGCGCTCGATCAGGTACTGCCACATTTGCTGCGCCGAAAGCTGCACCCCGCCGCTGTGGCTGGCTTCCTCACAACACCCCAGCCGGAGCTACTCGTCGATGGGAAGCCAAGATCGGTCAGGGAATGGTTGTTGGTCGGAGAGCCGGTCGACTCGGTGCTGCAGCTTGTCGAGGTTGGCGACTGGGCAGGTTCGTGACGTCGAATCCAAGTCCGATGCTGCCGGATTCACCTTCCCCACAAGTGCTGCGCGAGTTGGGGATCCAGGACGGTGAACTACGGGCGATTACGGCCGAGGAGGTGTGGTGGCGGGTTCATGGGACCGACGGCGACCATGTGCTGGCCTGGGAGCAAAATGTGTACCTACGGACCGCTGTTGCGCTTCGACCCGCACGCCCTACCTCTCGGCTATGACCCGATCGGTCGCGGTGTCTGGTACGGCGCATCAACTCCGGAAGTAGCTCTAGCCGACGCCTTTCAGGTAGATCGCACGATCGATCGAGAGTGCAATCGCCCCTATCTGACGGGTCTTTCGTTCAACCGACCGATCACCGTCCTTGACGTTGCGACCGATAGCGATGGAGCATGGGCGACGCGCGCTGGCGGAAATTTCGCACTTTCGACCGGACAGCATGCAGTCACTCAGCAATGGGCACGCCACGTCGTGGAGGCATTCCCGAACCTTGACGGACTGCGATACAACAGCCGGTTCGCCGGCGGGCCTTGCGTAGCGCTGTTCACACCTGCTGGCGCTGCAATGCCCATTCGACCAGTGCTTTCTTTACCGTTGAGTCATCCTGACCTTTCGGGCCGCATCACTGGCGCTGCAAAAAAGCTGGGCTACCTGGTGGTCTGAAGTCGCTGAGGGACGCAGGTGGCACCGTCAGCGACGACGACGCCGCCGAACTCGGCCGGCGCAGCAGCACGCGCCTACGTCGAAACTGCCGACTCCGACAACGTCGACGTCCCAGGTTGGATCCGTGACGTCGCAGCCGGCGGCAAGGTCCCACCGCCACATCAACACTGACCATCAACAGCGAAGGTCGCCGCCGCGAAATAGTGGTGGCGGCCTTCGACGCGTGCGGTGTCGGTGCGCAACGCAATACTCGCCGGTATGCAAATCCGAAACACTAATTTCATGGCCGTGGTCCGATGGTTGCCTTCGATTCGGCCGCTTTCTGGGTGACAGAAACATATATTGCACCAAGGGTGAGTGAGATTGCGGCGACCCCTGCGGCCACCGATGCGGCGTGGTCGGTGACGGGCACCAGCGCCACCGGGATGGCGAGGCCGACACTGGCACCGAGTTGTTGCAGGGTGCTCCCTATAGCTCCAGCGACGCCAGCATGAAGACCTGCGTTCTGGTTCATGGAACTGTTTGCAGTCGGCATCACACGCGAGGTGCCAAACCCCATGACGCCGAGGGCAAGTAGCATGCTGAACAGGCTCATCGGGACCAATGCCAAGACTGCCTGCCCGAAGCCGATCAAACTTAAGCCGATACTGATTGCGTTCGCAGATGAGCCGAGCAGTCCGCGGCGTCCTACGAACAATCCAATTTGAATAGTCGCTGGGTAGACAAGGAAGAACGCGCCTGCTGCGAGGGGTGAGAAACCGAGATCTCGCTGGAGCGTTCCGCTGACCCAAACGAAGGTCGTGATAGTAGCCACTCCCCAGAGGAAAAGCGCAAGGTAGGCGCTCGCCCTGGCGCTATCGGTGAACAGCACGACTGGAATCAATGGAGTGCTGGAAGCCCGATCCAGGACCGAAAACACGACGATCACGATCAGCCCTGCAAGTGCGAACACAAGGGCCTCGGTCGGGTTGTCGGTCACAGTCAACGCTTGCAGCAGGGCGCCTGCACCGGCGGCAAGAATCAACCCCCGCCATGCTCCTCTCAGATGGCCCGGGGACCTTTCGGGAGAGTCCCTCGCATAGACCGAAAAGATCAGTGCTACAACAACGAACAACACGTTGACGTACATGCACCATCGCCAACCGGCGGACTCGGTCAGGATCCCGCCGAGCAGGACACCGACAGCGGTTCCACTACCCATGATCATTCCGAAGATGCCGTAGGCCCGGTGGCGATCAGCGCCGGGGAAGGCAGCTGACAATCGTGCCATCGCTGCCGGGGTCAGCACAGCGGCACCGACACCCTGAACTACCCGGGCGGCAATGAGAACTCCCGCATTGTCCGCGCTTCCCCCCACCGCTGAGGCAACCGCGAAAATGACCAGTCCGCACGTCATCATTCGTGTGTAACCCAAGGCTTGGGCAATGCGACCTCCGGTGATCATCAGCGATCCCGCAGTGAGTACATACCCCGCCATTACCCAAGTGGCTCCGGCACTCGAAAGCTCGAGGTCGGGAATCGCGCTCGGGAGTGCGAGCGCGAGGATGGTGGCATCGACCGCAACCATCAATTGAGCCGTGGCAACGCATGCAAGCACCTGCCAGGGTCTTGGTCCTTCGGTCATCGAGGCTCCTTATGTTGGTGTCACCAACGAACGGTAGGCTGTTGGTGACACCAACGCAAGGGGTATTCAATGGCCTATCAACCACCGCGCCGACTGCTGCAGACTCCCAGTTGGCTGATGACACAGACAGCGGTCACCGCTGCTCGAGCCTCACGAGAGGTGTTCGATGCGGTGGGTGCGGGCCGCTACCATTACGCAATTCTGTGCGCACTCGACGAATTCGGGCCATGCAGCCAAGCTGATGTCGGCAAGCACTTGCGCATGGATCGCAAAGACGTAGCAGACAGAATCGCTGAGTTGGAGGATTCTCAAAGTGTCACCCGTAAAGCCGATCCCGAGGATCCTCGCCGTAATCTAGTCCGCATCACCGATGCAGGGCGACGGCGAATGATCGAAATACATGACCGCTTGTCCATCGCGCAGGATGAGCTGCTCAAAGACCTCACCCCTCAAGAGCGAGCGAAGTTAGTTCACTTGTTGCAGGTCGTTCTCGGCCATCGAGCAAAGCCTTCCGCCAACGCAGACTGATTGCTCAGTCAATTCAGCTGCACTAGGCGGTCACGATCTACATCTGCACAGATTTCTCGATAAGTTCTGCGCGGTAGTCGGCCCACTGGGGGCAGCTCCGTAAATCTCGATCCCGACGAAACTTGAAGGTAGAGGGCATCAAACTGAAAGAAGTGTCATTGGGCTGGAATGGCTCGAGGTCTCACCCGAAAATCGAATTAGACTAAACGCCAAAGTCGCCGAAAATGCCTTCATCGCTGCCTATTTCCTGCTAGACCGGTCGCCGCGCAGGTTATCCTCCGGAGGGTAGAGGACGCCCGCTACCGACGAATTGACTGCAGTGTGGCCCTATCACCCGATCTTCACCAACAGAAACGTTTCCGGCGACGACCGTCACGTCAGCCGCGAACTCCATGCTGCTGCTGGAACCGTCACAGGCTGTTTGTACGCGAAAGGTCGCGGGATGACGCATCCTATCGATCCGTGACATCGCTTGAATGCCGATAACCATTGAAACGTTAGGCGGGCCAGCGGTCGAAATACCCCGGACAAGACCGTCACGACTTGCCGGTCAGCAACCGATGTAGAGCAAGTCGGATCCACTGGGGTTAGGTGAAGGCGTTGACGTCGGTAAGGGATGCGGAGAGGGTCCACAGTCGGGCGGCATCGACGGGGTCGATCGCCCACGGCTTGACGCCTCCAAGGAGCATGTCGTTGTCGATGGCCATAGAGGCGATGTCGCAGTCTTGGCAGTACGCCCCGGAAAACGCATCCAGGCCTGGAGCGGTCGCCGCCCAGACAGCGGTTGCTGCACCCTGCTCTGGAGTCTTGAACCCGTCGACCTGACGCCCATTCGGATCGATCCAGCCGAGCTCGATTTGTTCCTCTTCAGGGATGTGGCGTTGTAGGGGGGTCAGGATGCTGCCGGGATGAATCGAGAACGCGCTGATTCCCCGCGGGCCAGCGACTGCGGCGAGGTGCACGGCCATCAGCGCGTTGGCAGTCTTGGACTGCGCGTACGCCGCCCAACGGTCATAGCCACCACTGAAGTGCATGTCTTCCCACCGGATGCCGGAGAGAAAGTGCCCGGAGGAGGAAAACAACACGATGCGGGCTCGACCGGGAGTGAGAGCAGGCACAAGCCGGTTGATCAGGGCATAGTGCCCGAGGTGGTTCGTTGCGAAGTGGGCCTCCCAGCCTTCCCCGACGTGCGTTTCCGGGCAGGCCATGATGCCGGCGGCACCGAACGCGAGATCGAGGCGACGCCCCGATTCCAGATAGCGATCCGCGAACCGCTCTACGCTCGCGAGGTCCGCGAGGTCGAGTTCGTGGACCTCAACCGAGGGGATCCCAGCGACGGCCTTGGTGGCAGTGTCGACGCGGCGCGCCGCGACCACCACTGTTGCCCCCGCGTTAGCGAGCGCGCGGGTCGTCTCGAGGCCGAGCCCGGATGCACCGCCAGTGACCAGCGCGACCAGCCCGGAAAGATCGACACCGCCAAGAACATCCGCCGCGGTACTACGGGAATCGAATTGAGAACCGATGGGGTGCTGTTGTACGGGAGGTGTCATGCCCGCTGACGCTATGACCTAGAGCAGGCTCTAGGTCAAGCCGTAGACTCGCGCGGTGGAGTCCATCACCGAGGAAATGTCAATCGGCGAGGTTGCCAACGTGACGGGCTTGAGCGTGCACGCGCTTCGATTCTTCGAGCGTGAGGGACTGCTGCTTCGTGATGTCCCTAGGAGCGGGAGCTGTCATCGGGTATATGCGCCGGCGGATGTGGAGTGGTTGAAGTTGTGCAACCGTTTTCGTGCTTCGGGGATGCCGCTGGCGACCATCCGGACGTTTGCAGATCTTGTCCGGGCCGGGCCCGGCAATGAAGCCGAGCGTCTCGCGGTGCTTCGAAACCATGAGCAACATACGCGGGATCGGATTGCCTCGTTGAACGCCGACCTCCAGGTCATCCATGAAAAGGTGATCGCGTACGAGCGTCATGTTCAGGACGGGACCACTGACGGCGTGTGGGACCCCACTCAACCCCCTGCGGTGAAAGCGTAGACCGCCCGATAGTCGACGATGCCCGGTGCATCCTGATTGCGCCCCTTGACTCGTACTCGCCGAACTGTGCATTCCCGAAGCAGACCGGTACGCCATCCGAACCCGAGTAGTTCTGTGAAGCGCCACGTCAGAGACGGATCTTTAACTCCGTGCTGGAAATCGATTCGCTGTTTCCACCGAGAACTTGCAGATCCAACGAATCCTCTTGGCGGCGAGATTGATCCCGTATACACATCGATGAAGCAAATGGATCAGTCGATGATTACTCGCCCCAGAATCCGGGCACGTACGCGGTGCAGATCCGGTCTCGATTCGTTCGAGGCCGGCCGTCATCCGCGAAGCGCGTGGTGACCCGATCTTCTAGGGCTGACCCACTTTGTTGTCGGGGATGTGTTGACCTGTCGAGACCACGGTCGTTTACGGTTGAGCGCTCTCGGCGATGTGCTGGGAGAGTTCGACTAGGCGGTTGGAGAATCCCCATTCGTTGTCGTACCAGGCGAAGACCTTGACCTGATCCCCTATGACTTGAGTGAGCGGGGCGTCAAAGATTGCGGAGTGAGGGTTGCCGACAATATCGGCCGACACCAGCGGTGCTTCGGAGTAGGCCAGATATGTCGACATTTCCGGGGCGGCGGCAGCACTGCGGAAGGCCGTGTTCACTTCCTCAGCGGTCACTGGTCGGCTGAGTTTGGCGGTCAGGTCAGTGATTGATCCGATAGGCACAGGAACACGCAGCGAAAGGCCGGTGAGCTTTCCATCCAGCTCGGGGATGATCCGCCCGATGGTACTGGCAGCACCGGAGGAGGTCGGGATCGTGGACAATGCGGCAGCGCGCGTCCGACGCAGGTCCGTGTGCGGAGCGTCTTGGAGGCGTTGGTCGCTGGTGTAAGCGTGAATCGTTGTCATCAAACCGGATTCGATGCCGAATGCTTCGTGTAGCACCTTCGCCATAGGCGCGAGGCAGTTTGTCGTGCAGGAGCCATTCGAGAAGATATTTCCCGCCAGGTCGACAGCGTCGTCGTTTACTCCGAGGACGATTGCGGGAACGTCGCTGTCGGCGGGTGCCGAGATGATAACCTTCTGCGCCCCTGCGGCCAGGTGTTGCCGAGCACTCGCGGTGCCCGTGAATCGGCCAGTGGATTCGATGACGACGTCCACGTTGTCATCACCCCAGGGGATACGGGCCGGCTCGCGTTCGGAGGTGACGCGGATCCGAGCGCCATTGACGACGATCGTATTTCCGTCGACATGCACACCGGCCAAGTGCCCAGAAAACGAATCCCATTCGAGGAGCGAGGCGAGGGTTGCCGCATCGGCGATGTCGTTGATTGCGACAACCTCGATGTCGGCGTTGCTGAGTAGTGCGGCGCGGAGGTAGCTGCGGCCAATTCGGCCAAAACCGTTGATCCCGATGCGAGCTGTCATTCGTGTCCCCTTGTTGATCATGACTCGGTGATGATTGCCAGTTGGGCGGCGTCGAGCAGCGAAAGTGCGCCCCTGATTGCTGCGTCCATAGGGCCTTGCTCGCCCTTGGCGCGAGCAAGCACATAGCCGCCCTGGATCACGGCGGACAGCGTTCGGGCAAGGTCGCTTGGGTCGATGCTTGTCGGTAGCTCGCCTGCGGCGATCGCGGCGGCGATCGTCTGTTCCCACCGATCGAGCATCGTGTCGAAAGCATCAGCGACGATAGCGATGAGTTCTTCGTCAGCGACGACTTGCGGGTCCTGGGTCATTCGTCCCACCCGGCAGCCCAACGTTCCTGGGCGCGGCAAAGAGAGATATTGCTTCATCCGTTTCAGCGGAGAGCCCCCTTCTTCGAGAGCGGCGGATGCGGCCGTCAGATCACCGGCAATGGTGGATAGTGCCTCGACGGCGAGTTGGTGCTTTCCGCTGAAGTGGTGATACATGCTGCCCTGGCCGACACCGGCACGAGCCATCACGTCACGTGGACTGGTTGCCGCATAACCGCGGTCCCACAGCAGATCCGCCATCGCATCCGTCAGTCGGTCTCGAGAAGTCATGCAGGGAATGTAACAACTAGTATGTACGGGTTGAAACTGCCCCCTCGGGGGATGGGCGGTTCGGTATCCCGATGCGTATCGACGCCGCCCTTCGGCGAGTATGTCCGGGGCCCGCCCGACCTCGTATTCGCATTGCGCCCTACATCCGCGGTGGCCTGGCTCGGTTCGATTGACCGCCGCCGGGACGCACTTACTCGATTGCTTTGTGCGCTCAGAAGGCCGAGCCGGACAAAGGTGCCGCTCGATCGCAGGGGACCGGCCGCGGATTCTCTGGATCGAGGGCGTTGAGCACGAAGTGGGCCGCTCGCCGGGATCCGGCGATGCCGGCGTGCTCGGTGAAGTCGACGTCGCATCCGTCCTGGACGAGGATGTTGTGAACGTTGTCGCCACCGGGCTGCAATGCCGACGTGTACGGGACTACCAGCTCGTCGTATTTCGTCGCGATGTTGGTGTACTCGATCTCGGGGTAGTAGTAGCCACCCTCCCGGATCGCATGCATGAACGACGAGTCGGGATCGAGCTGCCCACACGCATGGCAGATCGGTAGGTCCTCGGTTTTCATTCCGAGTCGCCGGGCCTGTTCGAATATGAGGTCCATTCCTGCCACAGTGGTGCCGTTCCATGCGGGTGCGATCGAGACGTACTTGTCGATCTTGTCGCGGCCGCCCAGATGCTTCGCGTAGTAGGCAGGCAGGATCGTGCCCTGTGAGTGGCCGACGACATCCACCTTGGAGGCGCCGGTAGCGGTGAGAACTCCGTCGACGAAGGTGGCGAACTCGCTCGCGCTGTCCTCCATGTTTCCCATGCCCCCGATTGCCGTTGCAGGCCAGGGTAATCCGTCCGGTGCACCGTAGGTGAGCGCAAAAATGCAGTATCCTTCGTTCTTCAGTAGAGGAACATATGTCCCCCAGTTGGTCTGTTGCGAGCCGCCGGTTCCGTGCACGAGCACCACTGGGTCGGGATGTTCTTCGGACGGCACGCACCCGTAGTCGTTGGAACCGGGTAGTGAGCCACCGGGATTGGTCAGCTCCGGCACGATGCCGCCGAAGAAGTCGTACGACACCGGGAGTTCCGACGCCGAGGCCTGGCCGGTTCCGGCGAACAGCAACGCAACTACCGAGCCGAGCGCCGCAATCAGTTTCCTCTGCATGTCGAGAACCTAGCCAATGCTTGATCTCATGGGGCCTGTTTGGTCAAAGAAGCGGACCATCGACTCCACGAGGGGAGCGACGACCGCACTGCCGGCACTGACCGAACTGCTCGAGGTACTTCTAACCGATGCGACAGTCAGGTATCGAAACCATCTGGACAGGAGCAGTTCTCAGTTTCCGGCAACGGGGACATGAACTCCCCGGAGTCGATCCAATTCCCGCTCAGTGTGGGGTGAGGTTTCGCAAGGCCAGACCGAGAATGCGCGGCAGGTCGTCGACTCCGTAGCCTGTCCCGGATTTGCCCGTCCGATCGGCAATCAGGTGGTTGGACATGGCCAGCCCGTGCAACAGGACCCAGAGCAGTGGGCCGACGTCCCGGGCGTCGCCGGTGATGAGAATGTTGCTCCGCTGCGCCTCGACGACGAGTTCATGGAAATAGCTGGTGAAGTCGGTAGCGGCCTCTTTCAGCACCCGGCTCGGCTTGAACGTGTAGTCGCCTCCGAACTCGAGCCGGTAATGGTTCGGATGTTCCCAGGCGACACGGACGTAGGCAAGGCAGGCGCGGAACAGCGAGGTAGAAGCTGTCGCGGGTTCCGCTGCTGCGCGCTGCATCTCCGCTTTCAAGAACGCCAGGTTCTCGGCGGCCACCGTACTGAGCAGATCGTCCTTGTCTTGGAAGTGGCGGTACGGCGCGGTCCGCGACACATCGGCGGCCGCGCCGACTGCTCGCAGTGTGACGTGAGCGGGCCCGCCCCGTGCCAAGAGGTCGCTGGCCGCGGCTATCAGGGTGCCGCGCGTGTCTCGGGTCTGTTCTTGCACCTCCTCAGGATATGAGGTTGTTGACGCTGTCAACGATTCGCTGCTAGGTTGACGCTGTCAACTTGGTGCTCGGTGGCGTCGGTTGCCCTGGTCAGGTGGTGGCCAGTCACATTGCTTGTCCTACGGGGGTTCAATGACATCGACAGCGCAGACGCATCTCCTCGAACTACTCCGCACGGATCTCCCGGCCTGGAATTCCCTCCGAGTCCTTGACCTGGAGAGCGTCAGTCTCGTCGACGCCGATCTGACAGGGGTGAACCTGGCTGGTGCAAACTTGTCGGGCGTGGACCTCACAGGTGCCGACCTGTCTGGAGCCGATCTCACCGACGCCACCCTCGCCGGCGCCGATCTGACGTCCGCCGAATTCGTCGGCACTGATCTGGCGAGGGCCGATCTCACTGGAGTGACCGCTCACGACGCCAACTTCACCGGCGCTTACCTCACGCGGGCTTGTTTGAGGGATGCAGACCTGACGTTGGCATATCTGACGTCAACCTTCCTCGGGCACGCGGATCTCGCCGGAGCGGATCTCTCTTGCGCGTACATGACCGGCGCATACCTCGCTGACGCTGACCTGACCGGCGCCATCCTGATTGGTACCTATCTAGGCAAGGCCAACCTGACCGGCGCGAAAATCGGCACTGCCGTCCTGACCGGTGCAGATCTAACTGAGGCAACGATGCCGGACGGCACCTCGACCGACTGACGGCGATCGGCAATCGGTACAAAACTCGGTTCGCCAGCAGCTCGACTTTCAGCCTGGGCCGAACGCATGACGGCCGAGACCGCTACATACGAAGGGAGGCTGGGGGAGGGTGCGGGGGTGGACCCGCGCTCTTCTGACCGCAAATGCATCCAATGTTGAAGACCGCCTTGATGATCCGCAACCAAGCGGCCGTAGTCTTGTACCGGATATCAGACGGTCGCCTCGGTGGGAGATCCGTTGGACTGCCCGTTCTTCTGTTGACGGTGCCTGGGCGTAAGACTGGTATTCCACGAACAACACCTGTCATCTATCTCGAGCACGGCGATTCGTATGTTGTGGTGGGGTCGGCATTCGGAGCGAAGTCCGATCCTGATTGGATGCGGAACCTCGCAGTCGCCGAGCTTGCCCAAATTCGGGTCAGCGATCACGAGTGTGAAGTATCAGCAAGGATCACGGCCGGCGAAGAGCGCGAACGCCTTTGGAGGCAAGTGATTGTGCCCGCACTGCCGACGATCGCGAAACATGAGGTGAGGTCCGGACGCATGTTCCCTGTCGGCGTCCTGGCGAGACATTAGCAGGGGCAACGAACCTCAGCCGAAGGAAGAAGTCTGGACACGCGTGGCGCATCGGTACCGTCAGGACCGCAGAAGGGCCCTGATCCAAGTCGCCTGGCGATTGCGAAGACGACGACTTCCATCGGCACACGAAGCGCACGGCAGTTGAAGACGATCGACGTTCGCGGCCGACCCGTGTCAGGCCATCGGCGGCGTCCGAGCGAACCGTGCGGTCAGGCCCAGCCCTCTGAATGAGCCCCGCGGTCGCCTCGGTCTGGTCGCTGGTCTCGCAATTCGGCTACTTAGCAATTCCTCTCACCAACCCGCACTACCTGTGCACTAAGGACTGCCGCCTCCGCAGCATGAAACGCACTGTGCTTGAGCGCTGTAAACCGCACGGCCGCAACCCCATCTCGAAGGTCCGGTAACTATTTCTTCGACGTTCCAGTGCTCGTAGCAGCTGTGATGAGCGTTGCTGCTATTCCTCTTGCCTTGGCCGAAGTCCGGTGGCGATGGTCACGGAGGCGCATGGCGAGGTCTCCGGTCAGGACCATCAGAATGGATTCGGCGAGTCCGTCGGGATCGGTGCACGGCAGATTCGACGCCAGCGATCGTAGGGTGCGACGTAGGTGAGTGGTGTCCGTCTCGACCGCAGCCGCGATTTCGGCAGGTGGGTCAGCGTATTCGGCTGCGGTTCCCAGGAAGGCGCACCACCGCGCACCGTCCGGTCGATCAGCGAAGTCGTCGATCGCATCGAACACTGAGAGAAGACGCTGCTCATCATTGTCTGCGGTCTCGATGGCGAGGCGCCAGGTGTCCTGCCAGCGTTGCTGGCGACGTTCCAGCGCCGCGGCGACCAGGGCCTCTTTGCTGCGGAAGCCGCGATACATGGTCGCAGCCGAGACTCCAGCTCGAGCCAGGACGGTATCGACGGGTGTGGCCTCGATGCCCCGGGTGAACATCAATTCGTCCACTGCGTCGAGAAGTTTGGTCTCGGAGCTCTTGCGCACCGGCATGGTCTCTACCTTAGACTGCCCAATATGAAACGATCGTTTTCGTTTGTAGACGAACGTGGTGTCCTGACGGTCGCGTTCGGGACCTGCTTCATCGCGGCCACGTACGGACTGGTGCGGTTGGCATACGGACTGTTCCTCCCGGATATGCAGACCGATCTCGGTGTCGGGGCCGAACAGGCGGGGTACATTTCGGCTGGTTCGTCGTTGGTCTACTGCGGGGCCGCAGCAATCGGGTTCGCCTGCGCTGCCACCCGGCCTCGACTGCTCGTACTATTCGCGACGTGCACGGCATGTGCTGGGGTGTGGGGGATGGCTGGTGCCGATGACGCTTCGGCATTCTCGGTTTTCGCTGTGATCAGCTCTGCCGGTGCGGGATTCGCCTCCCCTGCGCTTGTGACCATCGTGAGCCGCAATGTAGGTTCTGAAACCGTCGGTCGTGCCCAATCCACGGTCAACGCAGGGACAGGTCCGGGGCTCGTCGGTGCGGGGGTCCTAGCTCTGGCGCTCCTGCCCGAGTGGCGTCTGGCCTGGATGACGATCGGCGGACTCGCGGCAGCGTTCGCGGCGGCAGTGCTGATGACGGATCGAAAGCGGGCCTCGAGCCGAGCGGCCGCAGGGGCGGGCGGCCTGTCGAAGTCTTGGCTTGGGGCGCACCTCGAGATACTTGTCGCGGCAACTCTGATGGGCGCAGGATCCAGCGCAGTCTGGACGTACGGCCGAAGCTTTCTCGTCGAGACAGGTATCGGATCCGAACACGACACCATCGCTGCTTGGATTGCACTCGGATTGGGTGCGACTGCGGTAATCGCCACCGCCCGAACTGTCTCGACGCTCGCGGCTGTTGATGCGTGGGCTCTCAGTTGCACGGTGATGGCAGTGGCGATCGCGGCCTTGGTGCTGCAACCACAACACCTATCGATCGCGCTGGTGGCGTGCGTGGTTTTCGGGTGGGGGTTCACCGCAGCAACCTCAGCGCTCATTGCGTGGACTACCGACATCGACCCGGCCAACTCAGCTGCAGGTACTGCAATGCTGTTTGTGGCCTTGGTGTTCGGGCAGGCTATCGGCGCAGCAGTCCTCGGTGCCGTAATCACAACCGCCGGGTTCCGGCCCGCGTTCACCGCAGCAGCAATAGTGACAATCTTGGCTGTCGCAGTGCGTGTGGCGCGTCAACGGAGGTAGCAATCGCGTGGACGGCGGCCGTCGAACTGATCTGCCGCGAAGATTTCGGACGTTCGAGATGCCATTTTCAGGACGCATTCGCGGCCGGCGACGGTAGTGGACGTCGTTCGGGGGTTCGGTACCCAAACGCTGAATGCTGGCTCCGCGGGTTGTGTACACCGCCACTCGATCTCGTTTTACGCTATGTCGCTCTGCGCTAGACGAATTCGATCCGGTGGAATGATTCCTGCGCGATAGCGATGGCCCTCCGGCGAGATGGTCAGCTCGTCGTCCTCCACACCGTTGACCTCCCACACATCGACAGGGCCACCAGTGTTGTTCATCCGAACAAACCAGTCTCGCTCCTCGGGGCTGCAGGCCAGAAAGCAACCCTCCTGCTCGGCCTCGTAACTACCGGCTATACCGTGGGCGGCGCCCATCTTTCGGTAGTCGAGGCCGTGCTCACGAATAGACGCACGGTTCAGCACGGATGTGACGTGGAATCGAATGGCCATTGCACACAAGCTAGTCGAAGTCAGAAACGAAACACCACCGATTAGTCCACACCATGCTCGGCGAGCGTGTGAACGGTACCGAGCCGCCCAGGTCGGATCCACCGTTAACCTGACACTCCCGGAGACCGATGTGCACATCGGTCCGGTCGGCAGTACGACGGCAATGTGGGCAATAGACCCGCGGGTCCACAAGAGTCCAGCCTATTCGGAGAGTTTGAGGCCTTGTTCGGAGTCAACTGCCTGACAGCAAGTTGCCGCTGAAGCGAATGCGTAGATCGGGTCAGTGAGCAGTCAGCCGGGTCGTCGTCGCGGAAATCTGTTCGAACGTCGTCGCATGGACAGATGAGCGCAGCATAGGAGCTCATTCAAGAAGCGGTCACACGGAAGCGGTCACACGTCTGTGAAGCCTTCTGATTACACGCGATGCGAACAGGTTCATCAGGGCAATCGACGTAGATTAGGACGATGACCGACGTGCGTTACACCGATTACGCATGGATCCGAGATGATCCATTTCTGTTCGACGAGGGATTCTGTTTGACGATCTGCACTTCAGCGACCATCGACGACGTAGCGGCAGTGCTACCGGCGGTGACCGCATCGAGCAGCGGCGATTACGAAGCCCTCACCGAATTCGCGTATGACCACGGGTTCGATCTGATCGGTGGTCTCCTTCAAGTCGATGATGCCGTCGTTTTCTACGAGCCCCACGGCTACCTTGGTGATGATGCCAAGCAGTCACTATCGGTTGGTCGGACGGCGGTCAGCATCGATGCAAACCCTGCTGTCAGCTACTTCAAGTTCTTCCGAGACGGGTCGACGGTCACAACGTTCGAGAAGATGTTCGCAGACTCACGTAGCGGCGAGGACCCTGATGCACTTCTTCCGCTCATGGAACGGATCGGTGGCTTTCACCTCGGTCGAGAACCTGATGAGATGCTGCCGGAGATCGTCACCTATCACCAGGCAGCGTTCGCGCTGGCCGAGGCGATAACCGTTGTACGGCTGACTCATTCGTTGCTGAGTCAGTCGCAGTACCGTATTTGTCAGTTCACCTGATCAGCAGTAGACCTTCGAGCTCATGCAATTCACCGAGGGTGTCGACCGGGCCTAGCTCCAGGGTGTACATGTCGTAGTTCGCGGTGTCGGACATGGAGCCGACTGTAGGTCCTGTATTGCGACAAATTTGTCGGAGCCTGCTGCGTGTTGGGCTGGTGCCTCTTCGAGTGGAAAGCTGGGCTGATGACGTCGACAGAAATTTCCCAGGACGATTTTGCGTGGGTCGAGGAGGACGACCGCTTCGATATGGGTTTGTGTTTCACGCTGGTGCATTCCGCTGACCCGGAGGCTGTGCTCGAGGTGTTCGATTCCGTGAACCCGAGGAAGGTGCGTCGGGCGGCGGGGATGAGTGATGACGAGTGGATGGACTCGTTCGGCGACGATGATCTGGCGCAGAGGTTTGCGGGTGTTGCCGGTGGCTGGGTGTGGGTGCTCGAGGAGTTCGCGATCAATGCGGTGTTGCCACCGCTGCCGGAGCGGTTGTCGGATGCGTTCGGTACCAGCATCACTGTGCAGTGGGATGTGAATTTGCTGTCGACGTTCGTGTACGCCGTCGATGGCGCCATCGAGCGGCATTTCGAGTTGGGGCGGGTGGCGGACCCGTCGGATCGTTCGGTTCCCGAAGGCTATTTGGATGAGGAAGATGAGATCGATTGGGAGGAATGGATGTCGGGCGGACTGTGTATGCAGGCGCGGCTCGCGGGAGTGATTGCTCTGACGGCTGATCCGATCGAACCTTTGATCACCGAGACCTGCGGTGGGGCATAGCTGTCGGATAGGTTCGACGAATGTCCTTTGACGCACGTGCGGTTGCGCTCGGCCTCGTCGCGGTGCTCGGGCTTGTACTTCTGATCGCGGTGGTCGTTCTCGAGTTGTGGTTTTTCGTGCTGTGGGCGGCGGTGTTGTTGGCTGTGCAGCTCGCAACCTTTGCCGTGTACGCCTTGATCTACGGACGCACGGAGCCACCGGAGGGGAGTGCGTCCGTCGTCGCGTTGGGCTGTGAGGTGGGTCCGGGCGGCAGCGTCACTCCGCTGTTGGCGAGCCGGTTGGATCGCGCGCTCGAGGTGTACAAAGCTCAGCTCGACGCCGGATCCTGGCCCGCCCTGATCATGTCGGGTGGGCAGGGGACCGACGAGTCGGTGCCCGAGGCCACTGCGATGAAGCAGTACCTCGCAGCGCGCGGTGTCGCGGAGGCGAAGGTCTTTGCGGAGACGGAGTCGCGGAATACTCGCGAGAATCTCGTGTTCAGCAAGGAACTACTCGACTCGGCGGGTTTGACGTCCGAGCCGATGATCGTCGTCACCAGCGACTTTCATGTGTTGCGGACGGCTGGGCTCACCCGCGATCTGGCTATCAACGCTCATGTGACGGGGGCCAGAACTGCCCGTCCCTACTTACAAAAAGCTTTCCTACGCGAATTTGCGGCTGTGCTGCAGCGCTATTGGAAGGCCAACGCGGTCTTGCTTGTTGGCATACTCACTTTCGTGGTCTTCCTACAGAACGTCAACTGATGAACACGAAACTCGCACTCTCGCACGTGACGCTGTTGGCGGGGGCGTTCGTGGCAGCGTTGACGCTGACGACGACGGTCTCGCATAACTTCGCGTTCGTTTCCGGCGGTGACCGCCTCGATGTCTTCGTCGACAGTGCGGCATCTGCGGCCACGCTCGGTGCGATTGTTGCCGTGGTGATCGCAACGGTAGTCTCACGCACCCGGATTGCCGGTGCGGCAGCGGGATTCGGTGTTGTACTGCTTGCAATCGTTTCGCTGGTGGAGCCGGCCGGGGTGCTGCAACTGCGGGCACTTGCGGCGGGGCTCATTCTCGGCGGCGTCGTGGCACTGACCGGCATGCGAGAGCGTCGTACATTGCAGTGCGCTCTGGTAGTGGGCGTGGTGTCCGCGACGGCCATGGCGGGCCCGCTGGAAAGCGAAGGCATGTCGCGCCGATACGCCGATTACTTCGAACCTGATGCACCGCAGGCGTATCTATTGGTCGCGCTGGGTGTGTTTGCTGTCCTGTTGGCGGTGTCGGCGTGGGCGCGAGCCTTCGACGGCCAACCCGCAACCGTGGACAACAAGGGCCGAATACTGTTGGTAGGGATCGCTATTCCTGCTGCGGGTTTGGTGCTGTACTGGCTGTTCCAGCGGTCGGTGTGGACCCTCGGGACCGGTGACGCCATGCAGAATCGATGGTTGTTCGGGCTTGCGGTGATCCCGCTACTGGTCGGCGCGGCGTTCGCTCTTCCTGCTGCGACGGGAGCCGTCGTACTCGCTGCCTTGGCGTATCTGGCTGCAGGCTCCACCGGTTCTTTCGAGATGTCGACGGCGCTCGTATTCGTGGCACTGTTGTTGGCGGGCACCGTGGTCGGGTGGCGATGGCGTTCACCGATGATCGGGTTCGCGCTCCTGGCGGTGGTAGCTACTACCGGATTGTTCACCGATCCGCCGCTCGACTGGATCAATATGGGCGCCACCGTTTTCGTGCTTCCCTTCGCTGTCGGCCTGCTCTACGCATCGCTGCTACCGACGGCTGCTCCCGTTGCAACGATGTCGGTGACGACGCCGATCGTGGTGTCGATCCCGATCGTCGCCGAGTTCGGGTGGACGGCCTACACCCCGCTCACCACGATCGAGCCGGAGTTCTCCCCGACCGCCTGGACGTGGACGTCGACCGCAGTGTCCGTCGTTTCGGTCCTGGCGGCGGGCGCGGCTTTCGTGATTCTGCAGAGACGGTCTGGGAACAGTCCCACGAACCTGAAAGGGTGAGGGGACTCGAACCCCTTAGCCCCTTGCCTCTCGTGTTGCTGCCGGGAGTGGGAGGAGCCGATTGATGACAACGTCCAATGCGGCCAAAGCCTGCGATGCTCTGCCGTCGTCGTACAGCATGGTCAGCGCAAGACCGTCACTGGTTGCGATCAATGCATCAGCTACAGCCGAGGTTTCGATGTCTGCTGAAACGGCTCCTTCTCGTCGCCCCTGTTCGAGATAGTCGGTGAGTGCTGCGCGAATGTCGTTGTCGACTGCGATGGCGGCTTCGGAGTAGGGGCGGTGTCCGATCGCTCGGACTGAAAATTCCGCCCAGATTCGGGCTTCCGCTCTTCGTTCGGCGTCGAGGGGGAGCGTGGCGACCAACCAACTCCGTACGACGTCGGTCAGGGCGCCGGTGCGATCGACTGCTTGGATTCGCTCTTCCACTCGTTCGCCTACGAGTTGCAGCGCGAATTCGAGCATGTCGTCCTTGGTGCGGAAGTACTTCTGGATTGCGCCGACGGAGCAGCCGGCACGTTCGGCGACTGCTCTGATGTTCGTTCCGGCGAGGCCTTCGTCGGCGATCAGTTCCAGCAGCATGTTTCCGACATGTCGCCGTCGCTCGCTGGGGTCGTATGTCGGGGGCACAGAATCCAGCATAGAATACAAACGTATTCTATGCTGGACGCTGTCAGTTTCGATCGAATGGAGTACGAAACATGTCCGATAACATGCCAACTCGTCGAGCAACCGACGCAGAGCGCCTCGATGCAACTTTCCACCTGACGGACGCTCTGGCCAGGGGAGCCTTGAGCGGCGAGGAGTACAACGATCGGATCGAACAAGTGAACAGCGCCCGGTCGATCGATCAGGTGACAGTCACGCTGGTCGACTTACCTCCCTTGTTGCCGGCCACCACCACAACCGAGAAGCGTAAGAAAGATGATCTTCGAGAGTGGCTCAGGGAGTGGCAGTACTGGCTCGGCGGTTCGGTGTTGATGGTCGGCATCTGGGGAGTGCAAAGCCTGATCGACGGATCTGCGATCAAGTTCTGGCCGGGGCTTCCGATTGGAATATGGGCCGTCGTGCTCATCGCGTGCGTATTCTGGCCGCGTGACGAGCGCGAAAGTAGCTGACCAGCACAAGATATCGATAATTTTCGATTGTTCCACCCGGCTTGGAACTAGCATCCACCCATGAGTCGAGGTGCGTCGCTCGGACGAGTCGCGGTTGCCTATGTCGTTGCCATTGCCGCCGGATTGGTGTGGCTGGTGTGGGGTCCGGATACCGGCCACTTGTGGCTCGACGGCCTGATTGCCGATCTGATCGCGACACTGGTGATTTTCGCTGCGAGTCGGATTCACCGCAATTCGAGCTTCTACGAGGCGTTTTGGTCAGTGCTGCCTCCGCTGTTGGCGTTCTACTGGTGGGTCGACGCCGGGGCAGGGGTCGACGATGCCCGGTGGTCGCTGATGATGGCGGTGATGCTGGCGTGGTCGGTGCGGCTGACGGTCAATTGGATCTACAGCTTCCCTGGTCTGCATCACGAGGATTGGCGGTATCCGCTGCTGCGTGAACGCGCGGGGCGGTTCGGGTTCGTCGCGGATCTCTTTGCGATTCATGTCTTTCCGACGTTGCAGGTGTTCGCCGGGCTGATTCCGGTCTACGTCGTCGCGACGAGGGCCGGGGAGCCGTTCGGCCCGCTCGACGTCGTCGCGTTCGTCGTGGGTGTGGGTGCGGTGAGCATCGAGACGATCGCCGATCTGCAGATGCACCGCTTCGTCGTAACCAAGTCGCCGGGGCAGATCATGGAGTCCGGCCTGTGGTCGTGGTCGAGGCATCCGAATTACTTCGGCGAGTTCGGAGTGTGGTTCTCGTTCGGGCTGTTCGGGTTTGCTGCCTATCCGGGCGCGTGGTGGGTGTTCGCCGGTGCCGCCGTCATGTTGGCGTTGCTGCTCGGTGCGAGCATTCCGATGATGGAACAGCGAAGCCTGCAGCGACGGCCCGAGTATCGCGACGTGATGGATCGGGTGTCTCGTTTCGTTCCGCGTCCGCCCAAGAAGATCCACGCGTGAGCCGTCCCCGGCTCGTGGTCGCCGGGCTCGGCGACACCGGTGTCCTGACGGCCATTGCGCTTCGACGGCATGGCGACGTCGTGGGCATCACCGCGAAGCCTGGGTTCGTCAGTGGCCAAGAGCTCGGCCTGAGGTTGGCCCGGCCGGAGGCGTGGGCACGTGACTACCGCATCGGGTACGACAGATTCCGGGGTCTCGACCATGCGCGCGTCGTGCACGGCAGTGTCTCTGCACTGGATACCGAGGCTCGGACTGTCCGCATCACCCGCGCCGACGGCTCTGCCGCCGAGGAACCGTACGACGTCCTGGTGATCGCAACCGGAGTGGCCAACGGTTTCTGGCGCCGACCCACCGTGCAGGACACGGCGGGTGTCGACGCCGACATCGACTCGGCGCACCAGCGCATCGCTGCGGCGAGTTCGGTGGTGATCGTCGGGGGTGGTGCGGCAGCGTCGAGTTCCGCTGCGCAGATCGCCGAACGGTGGCCGACCAAGAAGGTGGACCTCTACTTCCCCGGCGAGCGCGCACTGCCGCATCATCATCGACGCGTCTGGCAGCGAGTCGAAGCTCGGCTGACCCGCCTCGGCGTCGGCGTCCATTCAGGTTTCCGCGCGGAATTGCCGTCGGGCGACGATGCCCAACAATTGACCGAGGCGCCGGTGACGTGGTCGACGGGGCAGCCGCCGGTGGTCGCCGACGTCGTGATCTGGGCGATCGGCCGCGTGGAGCCGAACACCTCGTGGCTGCCGGGGGAGATGCTCGACGCCCGCGGCTTCGTGGCGGTGCAGCCGACGTTGCGGGTGGTCGGGCACGAGAATGTGTTCGCGGTAGGTGATGTCGCTGCCACCGATCCGCTGCGGACGTCCGCCCGCAACCGCGGCCACGCACTTGTTGCTCGCAATGTTCGTGCGCACCTGCAGGGCGCTTCGCTGCGTGACTACCGATCACCGGCACGTCGTTGGGGTTCGGTGCTCGGGCCTCAGCGCGACGGGCTCGTCGTGTTCGCACCGACTGGGCACGGAGTTCGAGTGTCCGCCTGGGCTTCCGACGTCGTACTGCAGCGGCTCATCACCCGGTACGGGATCTACGGGGGAGTGCGGAGAACCGGCGACCAAGTTCCTTCCCCTTTCAACTTATAGCTGGGTGAGGGGCTTGTGGCAAGGCCCCCACAGCGGCGCACAATCGTCAGTCCACGTACTGCAACAGACGGAGATCGACGTGACGAACCCGCTGAAACCTTTCGAAGTGCATCCCTCGGGTGCCCTACTTCACGGAACCAAGGCCGACGTGTCGATCGGTGATCTGCTGGTGCCCGGTCGTCCGTCGAATTTCGAGGCCGGACGGATTTCGAATCACATCTACATGACATCGACCCTCGATGCCGCTGCGTGGGGGGCCGAGTTGGCGACGGGTGACGGCCCGGCTCGGATTTTCATCGTGGAACCCGAAGGTGCAATCGAGGACGACCCCAATGTGACGGACAAGAAGCATCCTGGCAATCCGACCCGTTCCTATCGCACGCGCGAACCCGTCAGAATCGTTGGCGAAATAGCGGACTGGGTCGGACATTCACCCGAACAGCAGCGCACCATGCGTGATCGGTTGGACGATCTCAGGAGGCGGGGGCTGGCCGTCATCGATGACTGAATGCCCCGTGAGCGTGGGCGGGGCGCGGAATCGAGGTTGACTTGGAGTGCACTCCAAGACGTACTGTCGCATTCATGAGTGCATCAGCACGGCAAACATCGATCGACCGACCAGAGGGCATCGGAATTGCCGAGATGGCGGAATGCTCGGGGCTGACCCAGGACACGCTTCGATGGTACGAGCGAGAGGGGTTGACTCCTGACATTCCCCGATCGGCAAATGGTCGACGCATTTTCACGCCAAGGATGGTCTCCCTGCTGAATCTGCTTGTTCGCCTTCGGTCGACGGGTATGCCGACTGCTGATATGCGCGATTTCGTGAAGCTCATCGACGGCGGTCCGGCCACGCATCGTCAGCGGGTCGCTATTCTCTCGGCGCACCGCGCGCGTATCGCGGAGCGTCAGCGGCACCTCACCGATGCCAGCAGCGCTTTGGAGTCGAAGATTTCACACTACGAACTCCTCATCTCGGAGGGGTTGGACTGCGAGGGAGCCGCAGTCCCCAATCCAACAGACAACGACCAGTAAGTGGGTACACGCATGTCAGTTCCAACTCGTAGGATCCCCGCCCTCAACCGTGACGTCAGTGCCATCGGCCTCGGCTGCATGGGTATCAATTGGGCATATGCGCGCGACGACGCGGACTCGGCTCGTGCAGGCTCGGAGATACTTGCCCACGCACTCGCGTCGGGAATCGATTTCTTCGATACCAGTGACGCGTACGCCGCCGGAGAGAACGAAAAAATTGTCGGCGACGCTGTGGCTGACGCCGACGTCGTCATCGCGACGAAGGCGGGCCTGATCGGTTCCATGGTCAGCGGGAAACCGACACTGACACGCAATGGCCGCCCGGATCACCTTCGGAAGGCGTGCGATGACAGTCTGCGGCGCCTCGGAATCGACATTATCGACCTCTACTACCTGCACCGCGTCGATGATCAGGTTCCGATCGAGGAATCGTGGGGAGCGCTGTCTGATCTTGTTGCTGCAGGCAAGGTTCGAGCGTTGGGGCTCAGTGAAGTCACCGTCGAGCAAGCATCGGCAGCGCATAGTATTCACCCGGTGGGGGCTGTGCAGTCCGAACTATCGGTATGGACCCGAGACGCATTGGGGCAGGGTGATACTCCTGATGGTGCCGCTGTCGGGAACATCGTCGACTGGACCCGTGAGCGTGACGCGGTGTTCGTTGCTTTCTCACCGCTGGGTCGCGGGTTCCTGACCGGGAGCCTCGATACTGCGGCGCTGCCGTCGAGTGACTTCAGAACGACCCTGCCCCGGTTCACCGGTTCGGCGGCGCAACAAAATCAAGCGATCGTCGACGCCCTCGCCGTAGTCGCTGATCGCCACGTCACGACGCCTGCAGCCATCGCGTTGGCGTGGGTGTTGGCGCAGGGGCAGCACGTAATCCCGATCCCCGGGACCACCAAGGCGAATCACCTCGACGCCAATCTCTCTGCCGCGCAGCTCATTCTTACTGCAGAGGATCTCGATGTCCTCGACGGTGCGCCTGCTGCTGTCGGCCCACGCTACTGACATGGAACAGGTGAATGCGACAGCGTTGCTCGAAATCGACTTTCAACCGTGGGTCATCGAACTTGGGCATGATTCTGATGCGGTCCCTCGGGCAAAACGAATACGGGAAAGATTTCGACGCGAGGGTGCGCTTGTAGTGTGTACCCGGTATCTGAGCCGCGATGCCGAAGATCCGATGCGATCGGACCCTGACGGTGAAGGCGCACGTTTTCACCCCTCGATGGAACCGCAAGCCGGCGACCTGGTTGTAACCAAGTTCGACCGCGACATCTGGAGCAATCTCGATCTGGATGTTCAACTGCGGCTGAGGAAAATCAGCGGAATTGTCGTTACAGGATTCGTCACCGACTTCGGTGTCGATCTCGCTGCCCGTACCGCCCTGCGGCTGGGCTACCGAGTGACAGTGGGGGCACAAGGATGCGCGGGAACCACTGCCGGCGCACACCACTCCGCCCTGGCCTCGATGTCCAAGGCTGGAATCTCGATCGACGAGTAAATCGGAACACATTTATGACCGATATCGCGCTGTCATCCAGTCGTGCGGCTGTGCAGTGTGGGTCCGGGAAGTGGGAGGAGCCGATTGATGACAACGTCCAATGCGGCCAAAGCCTGCGATGCTCTGCCCTCGTCATACAGCATGGTCAGCGCAAGACCGTCACTGGTTGCGATCAATGCATCAGCTACAGCCGAGGTTTCGATGTCTGCTGAAACGGCTCCTTCTCGTCGCCCCTGTTCGAGATAGTCGGTGAGTGCTGCACGAATGTCGTTGTCGACTGCGATGGCGGCTTCGGAGTAGGGGCGGTGTCCGATCGCTCGGACTGAAAATTCCGCCCAGATTCGGGCTTCCGCTCTTCGTTCGGCGTCGAGGGGGAGCGTGGCGACCAACCAACTCCGTACGACGTCGGTCAGGGTACCGGTGCGATCGACTGCTTGGATTCGCTCTTCCACTCGTTCGCCTACGAGTTGCAGCGCGAATTCGAGCATGTCGTCCTTGGTGCGGAAGTACTTCTGGATTGCGCCGACGGAGCAGCCGGCACGTTCGGCGACTGCTCTGATGTTCGTTCCGGCGAGGCCTTCGTCGGCGATCAGTTCCAGCAGCATGTTTCCGACATGTCGCCGTCGCTCGCTGGGGTCGTATGTCGGGGGCACAACGTCCAGCATAGAATACAAACGTATTCTATGCTGGACGCTGTCAGTTTCGATCGAATGGAGTACGAAACATGTCCGACTACATGCCAACTCGTCGAGCGACCGATGCAGAGCGCCTCGATGCAACTTTCCACCTGACGGACGCTCTGGCCAGGGGAGCCTTGAGCGGCGAGGAGTACAACGATCGGATCGAACAAGTGAACAGCGCCCGGTCGATCGATCAGGTGACAGTCACGCTGGTCGACTTACCTCCCTTGTTGCCGGCCACCACCACAACCGAGAAGCGTAAGAAAGATGATCTTCGAGAGTGGCTCAGGGAGTGGCAGTACTGGCTCGGCGGTTCGGTGTTGATGGTCGGCATCTGGGGAGTGCAAAGCCTGATCGACGGATCTGCGATCAAGTTCTGGCCGGGGCTTCCGATTGGAATATGGGCCGTCGTGCTCATCGCGTGCGTGTTCTGGCCGAGTGGCGAGCGCGAAAGTAGCTGACCAGCACAATATTCGATTGCTACCACCGGCATCACCATCCTTGACACGCCGAATATTTTCGAACACAACCACACTCAGGTCCAGGAGACACGCCCTAACTGTCGTTCGGAGCGGAAGCTCGGTTGCGAACTTGGTCTGGTGTACCGAACCCGGCCGAAGTTCCGTCGGTGACCTCGATCCGGTCCTCCCACGGCACACGGTATTTTCCGGCCACGAGATCCTGCATGAACGTGTAGGGGCAGTCGGTCGCACCGCCCTCCACAGCGACGTAACCGCGGTGGCCCAGCTGATAGATGTTGTTCTCGACCCCCCATGTGCGTCGCGCATCATCCGCACGGGACGGCACCACTTCTGCGGTGACCACCCGGTCGGGCGTGCCGTCGCCTTGGACGATCACCATGCCGTCGACGTCGCACACCATGGCCTCACCCTGGGAGCGCTGCCCGGTGGCATCAGCACCGGCCAGGCATACCGATGCAGTGAAGGCAAGGTTGTGGAATGCGTTCGTCTGGTTGGTAATTCGCCAGGAGTGCTGGATCGGATATGTGTAACCGGCGGTGCGCAAGATGACGTTCGCCCCACGGTATGCGGCCTCCCGAGCCACTTCCGGCAGCATCCCGTCGTGACAGATGATGAGGGAGAGCCGCGACCCCTTGGGGCCGTCGCATACCGGCACCCCGAGGTCACCCGGTTGCCACGGCTCTAGAGGTACCCACGGGTGGAGCTTGCGGAAGTAGAGGACCACGTCGCCCGAATCGTCGACGATGATCCCGCTGTTGAAGGGCGCGCCGCCAGGGTTGCGCTCCATCAGTGAAAAACAGCCCCACACATTCGCGTCTGCGCAGGTCTGGCGCAGCAGAGTAATCTCTGGGCCGTCTAGATCACAGAGCAGCTCGTTGTTCAGCCAGGTGGCGGGGTCGAGTCCGTTCAGGCTGTATTCGGGAAACATCACCAAGTCGAGAGTCGGCATCCCCGACTTGGCTCCCCGCAGAACCTCGGCGAGGCGCTCGGCGTTGCGAAGCGTGTCGCCCGGCTCGGTGTTGATCGGTACCTGCGACTGAACCAGCCCCAGGACGAGTCCGCCGGGCGACGGGTTCAGGCCGCCCAGCCCACTCATGCTCTTACCCCGCTCGTCGATTTCGACGGCCACGCATGCGCCCAGGGAGCAGCAGTTTCGAACGCCGCCGAGGCGCGCAGCACCGTGGCGTCCGCGAGATGGCGGCCTACCACCTGCACGCCCACGGGCAGACCTGCGGCGGTGAAGCCGGCGGGCAGGCTCGCCGCCGGTTGACCCGTCATGTTGATGGGGGAAGTGAATCCCAACCACGCAGTGTCGGGCACAGTGTGTCCATCGACCTCTGTGGGGCCCTGAATCCCGGTGGGGAAAGGTGGCACGGTGAGGGTCGGGCTGAGTAGCAAGTCGTAACTGGCCATGAGTCTCCACATCCGGTTGGTCAGTTTCTGTCGCGCGATTTTCGCATCGGTGAGCTGCTCGGCCGTCCACGGCTGCTCGAGGATGGCGACGAGGTGCGGGGACATCTCCGCGCCGTGTTCGGCCACCATGGCGCGCATTCCGGTGAGGTCGGTGTCGCCGACGACGAGGCCCCAGAATGCGTCGAACGGATCGTCCCAGCCGACGTCGACGTGTTCGACGACGGCGCCGAGGTCGCTGAACACTTCTGCGGCTCGTTGTGCGATCTCCCTGACTTCGGGGTCCACCGCGAGGTATCCGAAATCGCTACTGAATGCGACGCGTAGCCCGTCGACCCCACCGTGAGTTGCGTTGAGCCAGTCGACGTCTCCTGCGGGGATCGAGTGACGATCGCGGGGGTCCGGGCCGGCGAGGACGGACATGAGCAGCGCCGCGTCGTCGACGGTGCGGGTCATCGGCCCGATGTGTTCGAGGCTCTCCCAGCTCGAGATGCCCGGGTACCGTTCGTCGCGGCAACCCGGATAGGCGGGCACGCGTCCCATCGAGGCTTTGAAGCCGTAGATCCCGCAGTGCGCGGCGGGGATCCGGACGGACCCACCGCCGTCACTCCCCAGAGCGAGCGGGGTCATCCCGGTAGCTACGGCCACACCGGAGCCCGCACTGGACCCGCCAGGAGTCAGATCGGGGTTCCACGGGTTGCGGGCGGTGGGGCCGATGGGGTTGTGCCCCACTCCGGAGTAGCCGAACTCCGGCACGGTCGTCTTGCCCAACGAGATAGCCCCGGCGCCGCGTACCCGCTCGACGACGATGTCGTCCTCGTCGGGCACGAAATCCCGGTATGCGGGTGCCCCACAGCGGGTCGGCACACCTGCGGTCGCGATGAGGTCCTTGATGGCGATGGGGACTCCGGCGAGCGGGCCCAGTTTCTCGCCGCGGACGATCGCGTCGGACTGCTCCTGGGCTTGGGCGCGGGCGCTGTCGGCGGTCTGCTCGCAGAACGCATGCAGGGTCTCGTCGAGCTCCGCCACACGGGCGAGCGCGGCATCGACGACCTCGACTGGGGAGACCGTGCGCTCTCTGACGAGGCGGGCGAGCTCGGTGGCTGAAAGCGTGGTGAGATCCTCTAGCTGCCCGGTCATGCGGGCACCGCGACGGTGGGTTCGGAGTCTGCGCGCTTGGTGCCAGCTCGGTCGAGCGCAAGATAGACCAGCCCACCGACGAGCAGCCCGGCGATGGCCTCGCTGAGCTGCGGCGCCCACAGGTGGACGACATAGGCGACGAGCGAACCCACAGCCCAGGCAATGAAAGGCGATGTGCGCCAAGCCGTTACGGGCCGGGCGACGCGCACTCGAAGTTGGTCGACTATGAGCACCGCACCGATCGGCGGCACGAAGATGCCCAGCAGGTTGAGCCAAACGGGGAAGTGGCTCCACACCCCGGCCAACGCAGCGACGAGCCCGATCCCGCCGAGGACGAGCGTGAGTACGCGCATCCGGCTACCCGTGATCTGGCTCCAACCGACCGCACCGTTGTAGAGGCAGTGGGTGCACACCGAGCCGAGGTTCACGAAGACGAACACCACGGCGACCGAGGTGAGCAGAGCGCCGTGCGAGGTGAGGATCGGCAGGAAATCCCCGCCACTTTCGTTCGGGGACACTGCAGCTCCGGCGGCGACGACAATGCCGCCGACGAGCAGCGAGATGAAGTTGGCGATCGGAAACGCGGTGAACGCGGCGATCACGGCTTCGCGTCCGGTGCGTGACCAGCGCGTGAAGTCCGCCGTCATGGTGCCGGAGTCGGCGAATCCCGCGATGACAATCGTCACCGCGGCGCCTACGCTGAGAACCCCCGCGCCCGCGCCGCCGCCGGCGTAGGAAGTGACACCCCCGAGACCGCCGTCTCGGGCGGCGAAGGTCAGAGCTACCAGGGCGAGGATGACGAACAGCGGGGCCGCGATGATGCCGATGACCGTGAGCGCACGGATACCGATAAAGGTGACCCCGATGTAGAGCATTCCGGCGATGAAGATGGTGAGGGTTTCGTTCCACCCCAGCGCGGTGTGCAGTGTTGCGCCGGTGAGACCGGTCTGGAACGCGAACCACCCGATCACCACAGTCGACAAGAATCCTGCGGCGACGGCCGCACCCCGGCGGCCGAACGTGCGAGCGGCTGTGAGCCCGAAGTTCTCTCCGCTACGCCCGGCCATGTAGCTCAGCGCGCCGACGTAGGTGAGCAGCACGAGATTGCCGATGAGAATGGCGGCCAGGCCTTTCCAGAATCCGAGGCCGTAGACGATGGTTCCGCCGAAGATGGCGTTGGTCAGGATCATCGGGAACCCGAACCACACGGCGGAGACCGAGCGCAGCGAGCGACGGTGTTCCGTGGGGATAGGTTCGTGCTCGTATTCGTGAGCGAGTCCGTATTCGGTGTCGGCACTGGTGGTCATGGAAGGCCTCTCGGAGGGGTTCTTGGATGGTCGGGTCAGGTGAGCGCGGCAAGCACCGCGTCCGAGGTGGCGACGGCGCCGAAGACACCGCCCTGCATTGTCACCATTCGTAGTGCAGCAGTGTGGTTTTCGGGATCAGTGGCTCCAGTGCAGTCCGACAATACGAGGCACTCGTAACCGCGGTCGTTGGCCTCGCGCATCGTGGTACTGACGCAGACGTCGGTGGTGATGCCAGTGAGAATCAGGTGCGTGATGCCTGTTCTGCGAAGCACCAGGTCTAGGTCGGTGGCGTAGAACGCGCCCTTTCCTGGCTTGTCGATGATGACCTCGCCTTCGATGGGCGCGACCTCGTCGACGATCTCCCAACCCGGCTCACCGCGAGTGAGAATACGACCGCACGGTCCGAGGCTGCCGATCTCGGCGCCGGCTCTCGCAGAGCGCCACAGCTTGTTCGCGGGCAGGTCGGACAGGTCGGGCCGGTGTCCTTCGCGGGTGTGGATGACCGTCATTCCCAACCGGCGGGCGGTGGCGATGACGCGCTGGGTGGGAGCAAGACCTGCTCGGGTGAGCGCCAGGTCGTACCCCATTGCGTCTACGTAACCCCCCACACCGCAGAAGTCGACCTGCCAGTCGATGTTGATCAGCGCGGTGTGCGCCGGGTTCAACTCACCGTCGAAAGGCCACGGATACGGGTCGGCCGGCACCGGGTTCACGGACGAGCTCGGTGCGAAGTAGTTGAATTTGCAGGCATGTTCTTATGATCGGGTATCAAGTGTTAAGGAACGGGTCCTCCGTGTTAAGGCCTTGTTGCGCAATGAGTGTGCGAACTCGGTACCGGATCGGTCCGGCTCAGGCGCGAAGCTATCGACGACGCGCGGTGGCGGCTGATGCTGGTGTTGCTGTTGGGCGCGAGCATTCGGATGATGGAGCAGCGGAGTCTGGAGTATCGCCACGTAGGGGACCGGCTTTATGGTTCTTCTCGCGTCTGCCCAGTGATCCACGCTTGAATGGTTCATTCATACGAATGAATGGCTTCAATGTGACATTCAAGCGATCGTGATTACAAGAATGCTCCGCACACGTTCCCTTGCAACGAAATCGCCTAGAGTATCGAATGTGATCCTCTGTTCGGGCCAAATGCCCGTTTATCAATGCGGGTGATTTACCTCACTATGTCGATTACCGCGATGTATTTATTCTGTTTACTTGCTTTACTGCCTATGCAGTAATTATCCGGTGCGCCACCCTGGCGGTGATCGGGCATGATGGCAAATGCCAAGGGGAGGGCGCGATGTCGGTCGCGGCTAGTCGGATCCGTCGATGACGACAGAGCAAGCATCTCACGTGCAGGCACCCGACAAAGAGAATCTGCGTACGCGGATCTCCCGGAGTGTCCGTGCTCCTAGGCAATTCACCCTTACCGGTCGCTTTCTCCTCACTGCAGGGACGACCACTGTCGCATTCGCGCCGGTGATTTCCGCTAACTTTTTTGCAGCGATCGACGGTGCACCCACGCTCTATCTGGTTCTGTTGCCGATGTGGGTGCTCATGATCGGGTATGGGGTCGGTCAGGTTACCCAGGGACGGGTCATCGACGACAAAGAATTGGACTGGATCGCAGCGCTGGTGATCTGCGTGGTTGCTATCGGCTGCACGTACATGGCGATTCCGCGACTATTGGCGAGTGCGACGCTGTGGCATATCGAGCTGGTACCAATTTTCGCGGTGGTTTTCTGCGGATGCATTCTCAATTTCGGCATCAGACGGGCGTTTCGCGGATGGCGCGTTCTTCTGTTCACGGCGTTCTGTTTCCCGGGAACGGTAGTGCTCGCCTCCGCGTACTTCGGCGGTACACCGCTGGTGTTCAGTCTCGTCGTCGCCGGTCTCAATACTCTTGCCGTGTGGCTTGCGATGGTGCGCCGGCCGGTGCGCTGGGGGTTGTCCTTCGCTGTGGCAGTGTGCACCGTTCTCGGCGCGGTGGCCTTGACGCCGCTGTCTAGTACCGCGGGTCTGGTGGTTCCGTCCATCGTGACGTCATGCTGTGCGGCGGCGTACGCGTTCTTTCGTCCTGGAGTTCATTCGTCCGGGGCGTATTTGGATATGCCACAGCGGTCGTTGATTTCGGTGTTCGTGCTGGCTCTGGTGGCCTTGCTCGCGCTGGCGGTTCTTCCGGACCCTGCTTCGCGCGTGCGCGAATCGAGCATGGCGACCGCCCCGACCGATTGGCTCGACAGCCTTGCCGAATCGAACAGTTTCAACCTGAGTGAGCAGGAACGGTTCGATTGGGGACCGGCAATTCTGGGTCCCGGCGGATCGGTAGTCCGGTACGAGTTGGACGTCGCCGGAGATCCTGAGCGAGTGATGTTCCTCGACGTGTTCACCGCCCGATCAGCGGGTGTTCTCTCCAGCTTCCGGGGGTCGATCTGGTACGCATCGAACCCGCCGGCCCGTGTGAAGGAGAAGTTCGCGGAGTTGGATCATGGTGTCGTAGTGGTGGGTTCGCAGAACGGCACCGACGAGGTCAGCACTCCGAATGAACCACTGTGGGCAGCGCTGGGGTGGACGTGGAAGACACAGTCCGCCGACGACAGCAAGGTGTTCCAGCGCGTGTATCTCATGATGTCCAAGCGCGCGGATGAACCTCGCAACGTTCCTCGCCCGAAGATGCCCACGTTCGAGGGAACCGTTCTGGGACCGATCGACTGGTTGGCTCGTCAGCAGGGCAGCGCGGAGTGGGATTCGGGCCAGGAGAAGTACATGGACACCCTGGTGGAGACGCTCGAATCGATCCTGGCGAGCGGATCCTTCGATGACTGATTACACCCAAGCGTTGCCTGCCCGTTGGTCCGCGGCAGTGACCTTCACACGTGGCCAGGTGATCGGACTGCTCGCGTGTGCGTTGGTGCTGTCGACGTCACTGGTGTTGGCCACCGACAAGACACTGACCGCAATCGTCGTGGTCGTCAACCTGTATTACCTGGCATCCACCATCGACAAGACGTACCTGCTGCATCTCGGCATGACCAAGAGCGTTGCCGTGCGTGTGTCCGACGAGCGGGCGCTGGCTGTCCCCGATGACGAGTTACCTCACTACACGGTCCTGCTTCCGGTATTCGACGAACCCGAGATCGTGCGGACGCTGATGGACGGTGTCGGTCGGTTGAACTACCCGCCCGACAAGTTGGACATTCTGCTGCTACTCGAAGCAGACGACTCCGCCACCATCGAGGCGTTCGAGGAAGGGCGGGTAGGCGGTGTCACTCCGGTACTGGTGCCACCGAGCGAGCCCAGAACGAAACCGAAAGCCTGCAACTACGGGATGTCGCTCGAGTTCGAACGCAGCGAGTACGCCACGATCTACGACGCCGAGGACATCCCTGATCCCCTGCAATTACGCAGAGCTGCAGTCATGTTCGCCGAGTCGCCACCCGAAGTGGCCTGCATTCAGGCTCGTCTCGGTTACTTCAACGAGAAGCAGAACATCCTGACCAAGTGGTTCGCCATGGAGTACGACCAGTGGTTCACCTACATGCTTCCCGCGCTTGCTCGACGCGGATGCGTCATTCCTCTCGGCGGCACGTCGAATCACTTCCGGAGCAGTGTGTGGCGAGAGCTGGGTGGTTGGGACTCGTTCAATGTCACCGAGGATGCCGACTTGGGAGTTCGCCTGGCACGCCACGGTTACCGGACGGCGCTGATGGACTCGGTGACCCTCGAGGAAGCGAACAGTGATCCGGTCAATTGGATTCGCCAGCGTTCCCGGTGGTACAAGGGCTACTTGCAGACCTTTCTGGTGCACTTTCGTTCGCCCCGAAAACTGGTACGCGAGATAGGCCTGGTGCCGACGCTGCGGTTTGCGAACACCACGTTGGGGATGCCGTTGAGCAACGTCATCAACTTGCTCTTCTGGTGCAGTGTCTTGTTCTGGTATGTCGGGCATCCGGCGATCATGGAGACGCTCCTACCCGGCGCGATCTACTACGTCAGTCTGCTGCTCTTCACGCTGGGGAACGTCGTGACACTGATGTTGGGGCTGATCTCCACGCGGGCAACCGAGAAACCTTATCTGCTCCTCGCCGCGCTGACCGTGCCCGCGTACTGGGTCATGCAGGGGCTCGCGGCGGTCAAGGGACTTTTTCAACTCTTCTTCCGTGCGTCGTACTGGGAAAAAACTGTTCATGGCCTGTCGAACGATGGCGAGGGAAACAAGTGAATGCGATCTGTGGTCGAGTGAGAACGGCGTGCTCGGTTCTCGTTGTAGGACTGGTGCTGTCGCTGTCGACGGCAGGATTTCCATCGACTGCCATAGCCCAGCCCTCCGAGTCGATCGAGGATCAGGAGGGCGAGCCGCTGGTCTTGACCTGGCCCGCGTTGGGGTTGGGATCCGAGATCGTCTTCGACGCGGCCGATGCGGAACAGGCTGTGCAGGTGCCCGTTCCGGCGGGGAGTGCGATGCTCGCCTTGACCGGTCAGTTGCGCGCCCCTGTCGAACTCGGACGGGGATATCTCGAGGTCACCTCGGCCGACGGTCGTTTTCTCGGTTCCGCGGACATCCCCGATGTCGAATCGGGCCAGCGTGTGACTCCGTTCTCGATCGATCTCGCGGGTGCGGCCGTCGATGCAGCTGCCGGTATGGCGACACTGCGGATGACCGTCAGGCCTCTCGACCGTTCGAGTGCGGTGTGCGGTGCGCCGCAACGGCTGACAGCGGCCGACCTTGCGGTCAGTTTCACTGCTGCAGAACAGGTCCCGGAAACCGTCGATCAGTTCTTTCCCTCGGTGCTCGATGCGGTGGAGGTGTTCGTGGACCCGGAACCGACGACTGCCGAGAAAGAGAGTGTGTTGACTCTGGCTGCAGCCCTGGTGCATCGGTACGGCTCCATTCCCGTGCAGATTTCGGTACGGCCGTTGAGCCGGACAGCGCCCGTCCCTGCCGGTGGTAGTGGGTTGACCCGCTCGGTCGTGGTGCGTGAATCTGCCGAGCCGGCGGCCAGTATCGCCGACGCCGGCGCGGGGTCCGTTCTCGTTCTCAGCGGAACCGGTGCGTCGCTGGCCGATCAGGTCGGGGTGTTCACTGCCGGCCTCGACCGAATTGTTCAGGTGCGGTCCGCGACGGTCACCAATCTGGAAGCCGATGAAATCCTGGGCACCGACACGTTGACCTTCGAGCAACTCGGCGCCGTCGCATCCACGTCGGTTCTCGGCTCGGCGCAAATGTTTTCGGGCTTCGACTCCAGTTCCTTCGGGTTGACCCAGCCCGGCAGTATGGACGTGCATCTGATGGCCGATTACACCCCGGTGTCCGACGCCACCGCCACTGCCACTATTTCTGCGGGCGGGCAGGTGATGCATTCGCAAGAGTTGGATTCATCAGGCCGAGTGGACACGACGTTCTCCGTCGCCGGCGGGGCAATAGCTCGCGCAGTGGGTCTGAATGTGGCCCTGACCTACAGCCCGACTGCCGGGTGCACTCCGTTCACTGCTCCGATCCAGTTTTCGATCGACCCGGAGTCGACGGTCACGGTGTCCGGAAGTAGCGGCGGCACCGGCGGATTCAAATCCCTTCCCACCAGTCTCATGCCCACCTTCCAGGTCGCGTTCGACGAGCAGGACCCCGAAGCGAACGGCGTGCTCGGATTGTCTTACGCGACGCGCGTGGTGGCGTCGATGCAGACCACAGCGAATGCGGTGATGAGGCCGATGGTCGCACCGATGGATGAGGTTGTCGGTAGCGGCATGGGAGCTCTGCTCGTTGCCGATGCGGATTCGCTCGGCGCTGCGGGTGTAACGGCGCCGTTGGCCGTCGTAGATGGGGCGGTGAAGATCTCGAACGATCAAGGCCTGACCATGGATGTCGACGGCGGAATCGGGTCGTTGCAGGTCTTTGCCGAAGGCGATCGGACCGTCGTCGCAATTACGACGACGGGAGAGTGGTCCCTGGTCGGGCCGGTTCTCGACCGAGCGACTGCCGGCGGTAGCTGGGCGGATCTGTCCGGTGACGTCGTCGCTGCTGGTCTCGGCGGTGAGGCTGCGCCGATGACAGTGATGAGCGATGGACCGGCAGGGGCGGTGTCAGGGCCGGAGCGCGGGTGGGTGACGTGGCTCTGGATCGGAGCGTTGGCCTTGGTCGTCGCTGCGGCCGTGATGGTGGCTGGGTTGTGGATGGATCGACGTCGTAAACGAGCGGCGTCCCAGTAGTGACGGTGACGGATCTTCGGGAACCCGAAACCCCGATCATTGCGAAAACTGCACGGTACGAGCGTGTCTGGACCTATGCGCTGTTCCTCCCGTGTGCGGTGCTGTACGGCATCGTCGGATACCTGCTGGCTTCGACATACAACCTGATCGACGGCGACGGACCGTCTCGAGTGGCCAATGCGGGCTACACAATTTTCAGCCGGGACCCGCATCTCGGTGCGATCGGGTTCGTGTGGAATCCACTACCGAGCGTCGTCGAGATCCCGTTGCTGTTGCTGACTCCGGTGTGGCCGGAGATGAAGACGCTGGGTTTGGCCGGTGTGGTGCAGAGTGCGGTGTTCATGGCGCTCGCGGTGGTGGCGGTTCGTCGTATTGCGTTGGACCGGAACGTGCCTCGGGTATGGCGGTGGCTCGCCGTGGCCACCTTCGCGCTCAATCCCATGATCATCGAGTACGGCGCGACGGGGTTGAGCGAGGCCGCGTTCATCTTCTTCGTCGTCGTTGCCGTTCGACGCCTGCTGTTGTGGATGAGTACTCGCGACGTGCTCGATTTGGCGTGGGCGGGTTTCGCGATCGGTCTGAGCTATCTGGTGCGTTACGACGCGCTCAGCGTGGCGGCAGCAGCAGTGGTGGGTGTATTTCTGGTGACCTGGTTGCGTTATCGGGGTACCGCCGGAAACAAGGGGGCTCTGGGAACAGCTCTGCACGACGGGGTGATCGTGGGATTGCCCGCGGCGGCCGCGTTCGTGGTCTGGGCAGTCGCCGGGTGGGTCTTGACCGGAGAAGCGATTTCGCAGATCACCTCCCCCTACGGAAACTCCTCGCAGGTATCGGTGGCTGCGGTGAACCAGGGCGGAAGCGGGGTAGACCTGTCTTTTGCCAGTGGCGAGATTCTCGCTCGAATCTTCGGCATGCAGCCGTTGCTGGTCGTGGTGTTGGCGGTGGCAGCTGTTGTCGCACAACGACAACGACGCCTCGATTCGTTTGTCCCGACCGCCTTGTTCGGTGCGGTGATCATCTTTCAGGCCGCTGCTCAGATCACGGGTACCACCTTCGGGTGGTTCCGGTTCTACATCTTCGTCATTCCGCTGGTGGTCATCACGGTGCTGACGTGGTGGTCACCGGTAACGGAGCGCGCGCGGAGTGCGTCGGGATGGGCTCGGCATCTGCCCGGTGTGGCCATGCTCGCTGTCGCGGTGACGTCCATTCCGGTCACCTGGGTGTCGATGTTGGACCCTGCGGTGGGGAATCAGAGTGTGCAGTTCGGCTTGCGGTCGATCGTGTCGCCTTCGACGAATCCGATGGACCAGGAGTACTACTTTCAACTCTTCCAGGATGACAGGGCGATCGCCGAGTGGCTCGATCGGCAGAATCTGCCGGAGGGATCGGTTCTTTCCGATAGCTTCCAGAGTTGGGGAATCTGGTTGGCGTCGAACCGACCGGACCAATTCGTGATCACCAGCGACTTCGATTTTTTCGCGGTTCTCAACGACCCCGCAGCGAGTGGCATCCGGTACATCTTGGTCTCCGATCCAGTGGCGGACGGAGGCATGGATGCCATCAACACTCGCTATCCCAGTTTGTGGGACGACGGGGCGGGCATCAGTACTCGCGAGATGAGCGTGGTGGGCCCGGGCGGCATGATCCGCTGGCGAATCTATTCGGTCGACGCGACCGGAGGTTGACGGTTGGCGAAGTTGTCGACGCAGGCGCCTTGGATCTGGCGAACGAGTACAACGGTCAACGGTGCCACGGCGATCAACGCCACCCATGCGACGGGCGACAAGGCCACTACCGAGCCCGTTGCCACAATCAGTACGGCCAACACGAGCGCACCAGCGAGCCAGGGCACGATGCGCCGAGAGTGGATCAAGAAGCCCGCTACTGGGCGCTGAGTACTGGATTGGCGCTGTACCGCAGGCGCGTCGCTATGCAGATCTATCATGACAGTCTCCTGGACCACGAGGTGTCCGGTAAATGTACCTTTGGTTTGTTTAAACTTCAAATACAGACCAGTCGTAGGCGTCTGCCCGATTTTGATGTCATAGAGTCTGCCCACGGCCGGGGCCTGCAGTGGTATCGGCTCGTCAGAAACATTCGGGCGAATGACTTGGTTCGACGATCGATCACCGGCATGATGCCTTCTTATGTACAAAGTGCGCAGACGTAACGTCTTCCTCAGGCCTCGCATGATCGACGTCTACATCGGGCTCGCCGGCGGCGGGATCGTAGCGGCCGGGATGCTTGCGATGAGCCTGCGCTGAACTGAGCTCTCGAATGACTGTGCAGGTCGGGGTGGAATCTGCCCGACCTGCACAGTGATTCGACTGTAATCAGTCGGCGGGCTTCTAGGTGAGTGCGGCGTAGACGACGATGTTGTCGTCGTAACTGCCCGCACCATTGTCGAATGCACCGCCGCAGGTGATCAATCTGAGTCCGGCAGTCCCACATTCGTGATCAAGCTAATACGGGTCAGTCCTTTCGGTGTCGGATCGGACGGTGCGGCGGTGGAGTGTCACAGCGGCGGCGTCGTAAACGCACTGAATCGTTTCTGAGGTATCAATCCAGATCGAGCGCTCTTGGATTTATGCCCCGAATTACGGGAGCAGCTTTCCTCGCGTTATGTTCCCGTTCGGATGCCACGGGTTGACGAGGTTTGTACTCTAGAGTCATGGCGAACACCACGCACCGAGACCTCGACCCGACCTGCCCACCGGCAGAGCCGGGCCGTGACTCCGACCGGTTCGCCAACCGCGACGACGCCCTGGCCATCGCACGTAGCGAAGCCTCGCGCTGGTCCGGCTTGCTCGACCGTCTCGCGAAGTGACGGTCTATCTCGACCTGGAGACCGTACTCGCGATCAATCTAGAACATGGCGGGCCAGGCGCTGGAGTGCGAGATCGCGAAGGTGTCGAAGGGGCCATCAACCGAGCGCGAGCCACCGGTTTCGGACAGGACTTGTTTCAGGACGTGTGGACGAAAGCTGCTGCTTACCTGCATGGCTTGTGCAGCACCCAGTACTTCCATGACGGGAACAAGCGAACGGCGTGGCTGGTCGCGACGACTTTCCTCATCCTGAATGGCAAACGGCTGCCTCACGTCGACGACGTCGAAGCCGAAGCGTTCGTGCTCACGGTTGCTAAGGATCTATTCAGCAACGAGGACGAACCCGACCGCACAATCGAGCAGTCGGCCGAATGGTTTCGCGTCAAGTGGGACAACCAGCGCGTCGGACCTGCCACGGACCCCCGACTCGAGTTCGTTTTCGCCGCACTGAGCTGGCACCACGAGGAGGGAAACTTCTCTCTGGACCATGCGGGCCTGTATGCGCTCACGCCGTTGGAGCCATTTCCCACCGCGCAACTAGCCTTCGGTGTGTTCATGCGCATCCATTGGCGATCAGAAGACCTCGGGAGGGAGCATGAAATCACTGCAGTGCTCACGCCGGACGACGACCACAGTCCACGCGTGAACCGGAACCGAGTCAGTGGAACCGTTGGGCTGCCAGTCCCCAGCGGTCATCCGCACCACACCCACGGTGTCATGCCGATTCTTCTGGGCCTGGAGTTCAAAGCGGTCTTCCTCGGCCCCGGTCACTACCGAATCGACTTGTTCATCGACGGCGCGTCAGCGGCTTCCCTGCCGATGAAGGTCACTGATCCCTACGTTGAAGCTCCAGCCTTCTACGACGCCACCTCCAAGGTCTAGGTTCGGCAGGGAGTACCAAGCCCATCCTTAGCAAGGCCGAGCGTGAGACTCTCGAGCCACGCGTTGAGTTCAGCGCTGCAGCGAAGGCAATCCTGATCGTCGCGAGGTCGCGTTCTAGGTGTGCGTCGTCGTCACACCGCCCTCGGTGGAACTCACGACTGTGCCATCGGGGTTGTACGTTATGCCATCCGGGAGCAACGATGGGAGAACATAAGAGATGTTTCATGCCGCCCAATTGGAGGGCACACGTCAACGCCGGGACCGTTCGCCGCCTTGTACATCGAGGAACGCCCGAGCCGGAATGTGCCCGACCCGTGAATCTCGAACTGGAACGCCATTCGCTACGTCGCAGTCGACGGCACCACGACAAGCGGGGTCTGGAAGACACCCTGCCGTGGAAAGTACGGAGCCTCAAGGTCCCACGCGCGACCCGGATCTACGGTCGCGGTCGAGAGAATCTAGATGAGCCCCAGGATCCGCGCAGGAATCGGCGACAGGCGGCCCGCGAGCCGGGCCCCGAGCAGAGGCCTGTGGTGGTGTGGTTGTGGTGGTGGTGAGTCTCTCGTCCCGAACCCCAACGACCGCGACGTTTGCATCGTCACCGGCGGGGCGGCCTCGTCCCGGACCCGTCTGATCCCGACATGCTCGTAGCTTCCTGAGAGGAGAACACCCATGACTAGATTCCCTACAATCAGTGCGGAGAGCGAGGCCGCGGAGGTCGCGCGTTCCCTGTGTGAAGCTATCGAAGTTGTCGCGGGCATTGTTCGCACGGATCGCGCGTGGTAGCGACTGAGCTCTCGAATGACTGTGCAGGTCGGATGAATCTGCCCGACCTGCACAGTGATTTGACTGTAATCAGTCGGCGGGCTACTAGGTCAGTGCGGCGTAGACGACGATGTTGTCGTCGTAACTGCCCGCACCATTGTCGAATGCACCGCCGCAGGTGATCAACCTGAGTCCGGGATAGTCGATATCGCCGTAGACCGATGCCGTCGGAAACTCGGCCTTGGGATACTGCTCGACATCGGAGATTGTGAAGGTCTGCACGGTGTCATCCTCACGGCTGACGATGACCCTGTCCCCGCTGCTGAGTTCACGAAGCCGATAGAAGATCCCCGGGCTCCCGGCCCAGTCGACATGCCCAGTGATGATCGACGGCCCCAGCTCGCCCGGCGTGGGTGAGCCGTCGTACCAACCGCCGGGGAACCCTTCCGCCGGCACCTCCATGGTGCCGTCGGATTTCAAGCCCAGTCCGATGAGGTCGGAATCGACGCCGATGGCGGGGATTTCGATCCGTATCGGAGTCGACGCCGACGCAGCCGGGGCGCCGACAACTTTCTCGACGACGTCCGCATCCCCCGCAGGCGGGAGTGCAGGTGCGTCCGGTGGCGTAGCGACCGAAAAGGCAGAACCAGAGGAGTCGACCAACGACGATGGCTGCCCGACGACGACTCCATCGGGTTCTGCCGGGGCGCTGCAGCCGGTGACCAAAGCCAGTGCAAGCGCTACGGCTACGGCGAACCCTCCTACTGCGCCCCGACGTCGGGACGCAGTAGGACGATCACTCAAATCTGAGCGATGCGAGAACATCAGCTGCCGTTGGTGTTTCGGTGCTGTCGCCTAGCAACTATCAGTGCGGCTCCACCGACGAGGGCCGCGGCCGAGATCCAGATCGGTGCCCAGTGGCGCGTATCGCCTTGGCTGATCGTGCTGCCGTCACCGGTCTCGACTCCGCCGTTGGGAATCTGGGTGATCTGGCCACCCGGTGCATTGGTGCTCGGGCCGCCGTTAGGGGCAGGTGACTGTGGAGCCTCTGGTGTTTCCGGAGCGTTGGGTGTTCCTGGTGTGCGCGGAACCTCGGGAACTGTAGGTACGCCCGGAACTGTAGGTACGCCCGGCACTGTAGGTACGCCTGGCACTGTGGGTACACCCGGGATTGTGGGTACGCCCGGCACGGTCGGAACCCCGGGGATCGGCGGGATCGTGATTACCCATGGGACCTCAGGAATCGTAGGTACGCCCGGGATTGTCGGGATGGTGATGACCGGTGGTGCGGTCGTTGTCGTGACCGGGGGTGCGGTCGTGGTGGTGGTGGCCGGGGGTGCGGTCGTTGTTGTGGTGGTGGTTGGCGGTGCGGTCGTGGTGGTCGTGACCGGTGGCTCCGTTGTCGTGATCGGCGGCACCGTCGTCGTAGTGGGCGGCGTGGTGGTTGTAGTCGGCGGCGTGGAGCACATCGGCCGGGTGATCGTGTTCGTATCCAGCGCGACTTGACCGTTACGCGCCAGGATTCGGCCCTCGACTTTGGCGCCTGTTTGCAGGGTGATCGAGGTGAGAGCCATGACTGTGCCGACGAACGTGGTGGTCGTGCCCAGCGTGGCGGAGCTGCCGACTTGCCAGAAGACGTTGCACGGGTTTGCACCACCGATGAGGTTTACGGTGCTGTTGGGTGCGGTGATCAACGTCGAACCTGCTTGGAAGATGAAGACGGCCGCCGGATCGGACTGGGCATCCAAAGTGACTGTCCCGGTCAGTCCGAGTGCAGAGTCCGCTTTGTACACCCCAGGAGCCAGTGTTTGCCCACCGAGATCGGAAGATACCAATGTCGGCGGCGTCCGTCCTGCCGCGTCGTTGTATGCGGTGGTCAGATCAGCCTGTGCCTGCAGCGCTGGGGCATCTGCGGAGTGAATGACGCCATCGTTGACCAGGCCCGGGGGGAATCCGGTCACCTCTGTGCCAGGGCTGACCCCGAGATCGCCCGAGACCTTGGATGGGCCGGTGTTGGTGACCGTAGTACCGGCCAGAACTGCATAGCTGTCTGCAGTTCCCAGACCCACCGGTGGGGTGGCTGCACCTGCCGTCGCATTGGGCAGTATCAATAGCGCAGCGGTTCCCAACGCAAGAATGCCGACCGATGGTATGGCAAAAAATCGATATCGTTGGGTGAAATTCGAATTCAATGCAGAACGTGTCTGTGGCATATGTAGTCCCTTTTTTTGGCGGCATGTTTGAACCGCACACCGGCGTCCCCCGACTAGCCGGATTTGTACGTTGAATGAGCCTTTACGGCGGCGACGCTTTGCTGCCTCTGGTGTGGAGGCGCTGGTCATCGAGGTTCCGTATGGGTTGACGTGCAGCGGCGCATGGGCCGAATCTGGTGTAGTCCGATGAACGCCAGATAGAAAAAATGGCGTCGGACTACGCGCTGGGCGCGTCAGGGACTTCCTCGTAAATCCGTGTGTAGACGTTTTACACACTAGGCATACATTTTCTTAATAATCGCGGAATTCGATCGGTTCACAGGTTTGTTTCAACGAAGCTAAACGGGTTTTTGTGGGGAATTTTTGTTCCGGGACTCGCATTCGGCTGAATTCCCTTTTTCTGGCCTTGTTGAGAAAACCAAGCTATTTACTTGCTTTCAGCACCGGTGGGCCTCTGGGTTGAAGCTGTAAGTGTCGCGTGGCTGGGCGAGACTCTGCGAAGAGTCCTCGGTGGGCCGATCGCGAAGCCTGGTACAAAAGCCGAGAAACGAGACGCGAGCATGTGACATGCATTACAGAAAATTACTGAAGTTAAAATTTAGAAACGAATTCATTCAACTGAACGACAGTGGAAACCTTTGAGATACCCGGTTGCGTCATCGATTCTGTCCCGTTGCCCCGCTGGTGATCTCGCGAGTCTGCGTACTTCCGGCCGCTGTCGGAGCTAGGTGTTCGTTGCTCACCGGGTTCATTCGCACCTGCAGCACGCCGTAACCCGGTGTCAATTCTACGCAAATGCTGCCTCGTTCAATAGATGAGCGAGCGGTACGGCACAATGCATCCCATGGCATCGCCCTCCAACCAAATCCGCTACATCATCCGATCGTTCATCATCAACGGCGTACTGTCGTCGATGCTTATACCTACCGGAATGCGGTGGAGGCTGTACCGCGTCATGGGAATTAAAGTTTGTCGGTCGCGTATTTATCCTGGCGCGTTCCTCGCTAGCGGGCGCAATGTCGAAATCGGCCAAGGCGTGTTTTTGAATTACGATGCGTTCATCGACTCATCTGCTCCAGTCGTGATCGGAGACGGCGTATCATTCGGAATGAAGGTGTCTATTGTCACAAGTTCGCACCAGATCGGACCTTCCAGCAAGCGAGCGGGCGCAGGAACGTGCGAGCCTGTGACTATCGGTATCGGAGCTTGGCTCGGAGCGAATGTAACCGTCCAGCCCGGTGTGACGGTCGGCGAGGGGTGCGTCGTTGGTGCTGGCTCTCTGGTCACCAAGGACTGTGAGCCGAACGGACTCTATGTCGGTATCCCCGCCCGACGGGTCCGCGACCTCGACTGAACGGCAGATGCTCGCGTAGTTGTGGTGATTCCAGCGCCCCGGTGTGTTTTTAGAGAAGATTGCATGGCGAACCGCCCAGGCTTGCATTCCTGTCGTCCCTGCCTCAAGAAGGGTCTAAGTCTCTGGTAGAGACTGTTGTGCGGGTGGGACAGGTGTTCTGCGCCGTGCCTATCGTGGCTTGCTACTTACTGACTTATGGTGCGGACCTTGCGTCGAAGGGTGATATCAATCGGGTTTGGGATTCTTCGGATCGCCCTTGGCCCGGCTCTGCTGAGAATTGGTAGTAGCCTTCTGAAGTGCTGAGCGATCGCGGTTATGCCAGTGACTTGCATTACATGAAAATGCTGAAGCGGGATTTAGTGAACGAATTAATTGAACTGAATGACAGTGGAAACCTTTGAGATGCCCGGTTGGGTCATCTATTCTGATCCGTTGACCCGCTGGGGATCTCGCGGCGACACGCAGGGTCGGTTGCGTCGTGCCCGGCTAATTTTCGGTGTTCCTTTCGGCGCGCACTTTGTCACACCTGACCCTTAGGATGTGCGAGAGCAATGACTAGTCATCGACGTCATGCGCTCGACTTCGCGTTCACACTGTTCGCGATTCACATTCGGCCTCTGAAATAGGAAGACTGCCCCATGCGAATTACCGTGTTCGGAACCGGCTACCTCGGCGCGACCCACGCGGCGTGTATGGCGGAGTTGGGGCATGATGTCCTCGGAGTCGACGTCGATCCAGCCAAGCTCGCCAAGCTTGAGGCTGGTGAGGTTCCGTTCTATGAGCCTGGGCTCGAAGAGGTACTCCAGCGCAACATCGCAGCGGGCCGTCTGAAGTTCACTTCTTCCTATGAAGAGGCTGCAGAGTTCGCCGAAGTCCACTTCCTCGGCGTTGGCACTCCGCAGAAGAAGGGTGAATTCGCGGCCGACATGATCTATGTCGACGCGGTCATCGAGCAGCTCGCACCGCTGCTCACCAAGCCTGCAGTCATCTTCGGCAAGTCTACGGTCCCGGTCGGAACCGCTGCCCGGCTCGCGACACGAGCCCGGGAGCTCGCGCCGGCGGGCGATGAGGTTGAGGTGGCGTGGAATCCGGAGTTCCTCCGTGAGGGCTACGCCGTCAAGGACACCCTGCATCCGGACCGCCTGGTGCTGGGCGTAGACAAGGCGCGCCCCGGCCGTGCTGAGGAATTGGCTCGCGAGGTATACGCGCAGCTGCTCGAAGAGCAGATTCCCTTCCTTGTCACCGACCTGGCGACGGCCGAGCTGGTCAAGGCCTCGGCCAATGCCTTCCTTGCTACCAAGATTTCGTTTATCAATGCGATCGCCGAGGTCTGCGAAGCCGCAGGCGCCGATGTGACAGTGCTGGCAGATGCCATCGGTCACGACGATCGCATCGGTCGTAAGTTCCTCAACGCCGGCATCGGTTTCGGTGGCGGATGTCTACCCAAGGACATCCGCGCATTCATGGCCAGGGCCGGTGAGCTGGGCGCCGACCAGGCGTTGACGTTCCTGCGCGAGGTCGACAACATCAACATGCGGCGCCGCACCCGCATGGTGGAGTTGGCCAGAGAAGCCTGCGGGTCCCTGCTGGGCGCGCGGGTCGCGGTCCTCGGGGCGGCTTTTAAGCCCGACTCTGACGACGTACGCGACTCGCCGGCCCTCAATGTCGCTGGTCAGATCCAGCTGCAGGGTGCTGCGGTCAACGTGTACGACCCGAAGGCGATGGACAACTCACGCGCCTTGTTCCCCACACTCGGCTACAGCACCTCAGCGCTCGAAGCGTGCGAAGGCGCGGATGTAGTGCTGGTGTTGACGGAATGGAAAGAGTTCAAGGCACTGAAGCCGAAGGACCTCGACAGCGTGGTTCGGGCGAAAACCTTGATCGACGGTCGAAACTGCCTCGACCCGGTGCAGTGGCGCGATGCTGGATGGACCTACCGCGGGCTTGGGCGTCCGTAAAGCAAAGCTGACATTGTTTATAGCGATTTAACAGACGCGACAATATTTAGCAGGTGACAAAAGAACTGGCGTCATTCAATCGTATGAATCGGCGTCAAGACTGTTTTCGACTGCATGGAAACCTTCAGAATGACCGTTAAACTGGCAATCCAACCGCATTGTCAATGTTTCCAGTTACGAAAATTTATCGAGGGGGGCGCGGTCGGCCGCTCGCTTTGGAAGGGCCTGGCGTGCATGCGCCCCTGTAGCTTCAGTCAGGAAAAAGCTTGTCACGCTGCAAGATTGCTGATCAGGGTCGATTGGGCGTGTGGGTGTAACAGGAGCTCGCGCTCGTTCGATAGGTAGTGTGGGTAGATTTCTGTACACGCTATGCTCGCGGTCTGCATAGCCGGTGTGGTAAACCAATTAAGTCACGTAATTAAACTGTGATGTGACTCACTTGGAGAGTCGGATTTCGGACAACGTGCGAAAATTTGAATGCTCGAGCAGTAGAGCTGCAGTAGGTGCGTCCATGCCAATGTGGAATTGAATCGTCGGGGTTCGCAGGCAATCGTTGACAGTCCTCCCCAAGGCTGTCGCAGTACCGTTAGGAGGGGAAGTCGGTGGCAACGCTGGGAACAGTAAGGCAGACTTCGCACGCAGTATCGCCGGGCAAGCAGGCGTGGCGAGTACGCCGATTGACTTCTCGCCGCGTGTGGGAACACCAGTACATAGACAGACTCCGAGTCACCGACAGCGTTGTCGTCCTAGTTGCCGTTGCTCTGGCGCAGTTGATCCGGTTCGGCGAACTTCAGACAACGGCGATGCTGAGCTACACGGGAGTCTCCGTATCTCTCGCGGGCCTCTGGATCGCGTTCCTTGCCATCTTCCGCACCCGCTCGACCCGCGTGATCGGGAACGGCGCCGAGGAGTACCGACGCATCGTCTCGGCTACCTTCCGGCTCTTCGGTGTCATTGCGATACTGGCGCTACTATTCAAAATCGACATCGCGCGTCTATATCTCGCGATCGCGTTCCCAGTTGGCCTGTTGGCCCTTCTAGTCAGTCGCTGGATGTGGCGCAAGGGTGTCGCCGCCAAGCGCAGCAAAGGTAAGTATCAGACCGCGGTGCTGATCGTAGGTAGCCGGGCGGCAGCAGTCTCGATGGCCAAGCAGTTCGAGCGATCACCTGCAGCCGGATACAGCGTGGTAGGCATGTGCCTGCCAGGGTTCGAACCAAAGCGTGATTCGGCTGTGGTGGACGGCTACGAAATTCCAGTGCTCGGCGACGAGCACAACGTCCTCGAGGCCATCCAGGCTTCAGGCGCGGATACTGTCGCCGTCACCGCCACCGAGCATCTTGGAACCAAGGGCATCCGCAAAATGGTCTGGGATCTTGAGAAGAAAAACATTGACCTTGTGGTCGCGCCTGGTGTCGTCGACGTAGCGGGCCCCCGGTTGGTCATGCGTCCGGTCGCCGGCTTCCCGTTGATTCATGTGGAGAAACCTCAGTACAACGGCGCAACTCGCTTCAGTAAGACGGCCTTCGACTTCATCTTTGCAGTCCTGGTTCTTGTGTTGATATCCCCCATCTTGTTGGCGACAGCTGCTGCGGTGAAGGCTACGAGTCGCGGTCCGGTGTTCTATAAATCGGAGCGCATGGGCATAGACGGTAAACCTTTCCCGATGATCAAGTTTCGCAGCATGATCCAGAATGCTGACAAGCAGGTAGATGCCCTGCTTGCTCAGAACGAGAGTTCGGGCGGCGTGTTATTCAAGATACGTGAGGATCCTCGTGTGACGAAGGTCGGTAAGTTCATGCGTAAGTACAGCATCGACGAGCTACCCCAGTTTTTGAATGTGCTCCGGCGCGAAATGAGCGTGGTTGGACCTAGGCCACCGTTGCGACGCGAAGTCGAAACCTACGATGGCGATGTACGACGACGGTTACTTGTGAAGCCTGGGATTACTGGACTATGGCAGGTAAGTGGCCGTTCCGACCTGTCGTGGGAAGAAACTGTCCGACTGGATCTCTCTTACGTGGAGAATTGGTCGATGGTGGGGGATCTCCTAATTATCGCAAAGACGGTCAAAGCAGTTGCTGGTAGCAGCGGGGCGTATTAAAGCTCAAACGTTAACCGCTGGACAGCTCTTCAACATTCATCGACTGTGCCTGGAGTAGACATGAATAAAGGATTGACCACCGGGACTGAGCCATCTAAGCTCGTCGAGATTATCCCGGCCGGGGCAAGGGTCTTGTGGGTGGCCTCGACGGGAGGACACCTTGAGCAGCTAGTCCGCATGGCAAGCAACGTTGAGTCCGATCCAGCCTCGAGCTGGATAACGTTCGATTCGCATCAATCTAAAAGCTTACTTCGCGGCCGTAATGTGGTGAATGTGCCCTACGTAAAACCCCGTGACTTTAAGGCCGCATTTCATGCGGCACGGATAGTGGCACCGAGTATCACCAAGGATTCGTACGACGTATGCGTAAGTACCGGAGCAGCACTCGCATCGTCTATTCTCCCGCTGGCAAGAATTCGGGGCCTTCGCACAATTTATGTCGAGAGCGTGAGTCGCACCGAGGGGCCTTCTTTGACAGGTAGGCTTATGAGGGCATTCCCTGGCATTTCGACGTACACCCAACATCGGACCTGGGCGAAGGGCGGCTGGCGCCAACTGCAATCCCTGCTGGAGGAATGGAAGCCTGTTTCTGTTTTGCCGAAGACTGGATCCCTGAAATTATTCGTTACTCTCGGTACGATCAAGCCATATAGATTTGATCGTGCAGTCGATTCGATATTGTCGTTGTTACGCCCCGGCGATGAGGTGGTCTGGCAACTCGGCGCGACGACCCGCAGCGACCTACCAGGAGAAACCCATTCCGAAATACCAGCATCCCAGGTGCTTACTACAGCACTTTGGGCCGATGTAGTCATTACGCATGCGGGTGTCGGGTCTATTCTCTCTCTTTTAGATGTTGGTATATGCCCGATCCTGGCAGTCAGGGATCGAGACCATAACGAGCATGTCGATGGACACCAGAGTCAAATAGCTACTGCTATGGTCTCTCGCAAGTTGGCCTACCGATTGGACCTCAGTGAGCCTAGGCGCGATACGCTGTACTCCGCTGCCGCAACAAAAATTGAACCGCAGGCACAATGAACAACGAAGAAGGTCTATTTATTAGCTGGGTCAAACATCACGGCAGGAGTCAGGACCTCGCGTTAGCGCTAGGTATGCTCCCCGTGTTCATAGAGGGTGGTGCCGGCCCGCTACCAATCCGCTATGCGATTCAATCGATCAAAACAATCCGTATGGTTCTAGAAAAACGCCCACCGGTGATGGCAATAATGCTGCCGCCACTCCCGTTGCTTATTGTTGTCAAACTCTTTTTCCGTGGCCGACTTATTGTTGACCTGCACAGTGGTGTCTTCTTAGATCCCAAGTGGAAATGGGCATTAGTTCCGACGCTGCGTCTTATCGGCCGTAAGGCAATAGCAATTGTTACAAATTCCGCACTACAGAGTGTTTGTCAGACACACGATGTGAAAGCTATCGCTCTCCACGATCTAATTTCCAGCCCGACGGGGAGCTCCATCAAGACGCGCGACCGAACTTTCCCATCATTTATTCTTACTCCACTGAGCTACGCAAACGACGAACCAGTTGATGAGATACTCGGCGCTGCGGCCCTGGACCCAAGCCTCAATTGGGTGTTAACTGGCAAAGCACCAGAGGTAGTAAAAATGAAAGCAACGGACAATGTGACCTTCTCCGGGTATGTGACTGACTCGGGCTACGCAGACTTATTGCAGGACTGCGCGATCGTGGTAGCACTTACTGATCGACCACATACCATGCAACGTGGCGGGTACGAAGCGATGATCTATGGCAAACCGCTAGTGACAAGCGAATTTCCTGAGTTGCAGCGTTTCTTCGGTGACGCGGCGATGTACGTGCCGACCACTGCTACAGGGATACTCGGCGGAGTGCGGGCTGCCACAACTAGCGCGGAAGAGACATCGAAATTGATGCGTCAGCTGCAAGTGAAACACGTGGCGGACCAGAAGGAATCAGTAGCGAGTCTGATTCGTTGGGTCAAAGAATTGAGCGAGGTGCACAGACCGTGATGCGAGTAGCGTCTCCCTCAGTCGAGGATTTGATCGACAGTTCAGTAAATCATCGATTCGTGCTGAACTATCGAGATATCGTGGTCTGGATTGCGCTGATCTCAACTGCATTTCCTACCCTCTATGGCGTTGAGTGGAAGGCCACCTTGGGTCCGGGATCGGTATATTTGTCCGATCTACTTCTGCTTGCAAGTACAGTTGCGGCCGTCAAGATTGTTAGATCGACGCCATATTTAGGCATGCTTTCTTTAGGTGTGGTCATTTTTGGCTGTGTCGGGGTATGGCACGGCGCCACGGTGTCTTGGGTAATTCGTGATATGAGACCGACACTCTATATCGTCGCAGGTATAGTCATAGGCGCGTACCTCATGGCTCGGCCCGAGTCTTTACGATTTGGCGGACGTGCAATAACCTGGCTAATTTCTGGAACCGCGGTACTAGCAATTTTGAGTCAATTGACCTCCACCACTATCGTCGGGAATGAGGCTGGCGCTGTCAATGCCATATACTACAGCGGTCAGGCTCAATCTCTGGATAGTCGAAGAATTCAGACGGAAACCGTTTCAATTGCACTATTTGTCACATGTTTTCTTATCTCGGCTTCAGTATTCAAGTTGAAAATTGGTAGACTAATCGGAAAAAAGCACCTGATGGTCTTAATTTTCGCAGCAACATCATTGACCATAATGTCTTATTCTCGAAACTCGCTAGCGGGTATCGCCGCGGCCTCGTTTCTATCTGTCGTGATTCCTTTCGCATCTTCTCGTTGGGATAGATTCGGCCGACTTACGCTGCTAGCTTTGACTGGGATCGTCCTAGCCGGAATTCCCGTGTGGATCGGCTACCAATACGGATATTTTGCGAATGTGATCGACACGTTCTCAAGCCGAGTGTTGACTGGAATCGCACCCGACGTGATCGCCACCGACCCCTCTGTGGGATGGCGTTTTGTTGAGATGAACAGCGCGTGGACCTTTCTCTCCAACAATCCGCTGACTGGAACCGGTTTCGGAGCATATTATCGAGAAAAGTTATTTGGAGAACCATTCGTGGGTGACCAGGGGCGCCTCTATCTTCATAATTACATGATATTGCCATTCGTCAAATTCGGTGTCATCGGCGGCACGCTCATGATTTCGCTCATTGGTCTCGGTATATATAAGCTGTTTCGAGCTGCCAATAACCAGAATGTTACTAACCGGCGCTTTTGGGCATCGTTAGGATGTGCCTTTACCGCGATGATGGTCGTAAGTCTCGTAAGTCCGATCATGCATGCAAGAAGTTTTGCCGCATTCGGCGGGTGCGTAATAGCCTGCGGTTTGATTGTCTGCGTTGACAAACGCGCACAGATGGCTGACACACGATGAGTAACCTTGAGTCCGAGAGTTTGCAACCCCGACCGCATGGACGAAATTCTTTCGTCAGTCGCTTCCGGACGGTGCAACGACTGGGCAAAAGGTTCTCGCTTCTAATTATTACAAACACTGTAGTAATAATATTGATTGCCGTTTTCTGCGTCGTAATGCATGAAGGTGTCCGATACAGCGACGAGCAAGGCTATTTAGAACTTGGGAAGGGCGTTGGTCAATTCGGCGTCTACCAGTTGAACGGACTAGCCACTGCTTATAGGCCGCCAGCTTGGCCGTTGTGGATTTCGACTACATTCATAATTGACTCTCCAGGCTGGGTCGTGTTTGTGATTCCAGCGATACTTCTGATGGCATCGGCCGTCTTAGCTTCTTCGATCGGCTATCGGATAGGCGGCCAGATCGCCGGCATCACAGCCCCAATTCTCGTTGGCCTCTATCCCGTCAACCTGTACACAGCGACCACGCTGTACCCTCAGACATTGGCGCTGGCGTGCATCCTTGCCCTTTGGGCGATGTGGATATTTGCGCCGACTGTCACCAGCAGTAAGTGCAGGGCAGTTGTTGCTGTAGGCGCTGGATTAACAGCATCGTGCCTGGCCTTGGCGGTGCCGACTCTGGCACTCACTGCCGCAGTGCTCTTGTTAGCGGTTGTGGTTACATTTTGGCGCATTGGTGCACGATTGGCTGCCGCGCTAAGTGTGGTATTCGCAGCAGGAACCTGGCTAATATGGGTCGTTCGAAACTACATAACGATCGGTGAGGCAGTTTTCCTCTCGACGTCGTCAGGGTTCAACCTCCTTCTCGGTAATAGTCCCAACGCGACGGCGGATAGTGGCGTATCCGCTGATATCAGCCCGAGCGTCGAGTATGCGACGGCGCACGGAATGGGTGAGCTATCTCGTAACGACTTCTACTCAACAGAGGCGCGGAGCTGGATAACGTCCAACCCGGAAGAGTTCTCAATCTTATACGTTAAAAAATTAGTAAACTATTTTTCGCCATATAACGAGCCGCATAGCGCTGCACAAAATAATGCTACGGTCCAGGCACTGATTGCGACCGTGGCCTTCGGTTCAATATTAGTACTGTGCATTGTACGTATACTCGGTCGAGAATCGATAAAAATGCACGCGAATGAATGGGTAGTAATCGCACTATTTTTTGCTAACGGTCCCATAATGGCGTTGTATTTTACGCGAACTAGATTTAGACAGCCGTTGGATGGGTTGATGGCAGTCGAAGCGGCGATAGGCCTTGCTGTACTCTTCGCGATCTGCTCACGTTTCCTGCAACACCGGAGGCAGCGAAAAGATAGGGTTGGTTTACCGTTATGATGACGCATCGACTACCAAACTCACCATCATTACTGATCGTCTCCAAAGTTCTTGGGTCTATCCTGACATTAGCGACCGCTCCGCTTATTGCAAGGGCGTTGGGTCCCGACGGTCGAGGAATTACGGCGGGAATCACCGCTGTGGTGTTTCTAGTCCCACTGCTCTGTGGATTTGGGCTGCCTTGGGTCGTTCGGCGACGTGTAGCTACTGCTGCGGATCCGCATGCAGTAATTAGGTCCGCTCAACGGCTCAGTGTCTTGTCCCTAATTCCGGCACTATTAATTTCGGCACTCGCTGTGAGCACGATATTCTCGGACCTATCTTCTCTGGAAAAAATTGTGTTTTACCTGTGCTTGTCTACCACACCATTAGTTGTTTCGCGGAACGTACTGATAAGCTATTTTGTAGTAACAAAATCGTACACAAAGATTGCTGTTCTCACCCTCGCTCAGCCGTTATTCTACGTCGGCGGTATTTTTGTTTGTTTTGCGATCGGACAATTAGCAGTAGTTGGTGTCATCGCTGTATACGGTCTGTCGATCGTGGCTACATACGTTGCGACAATCAGATTCAACGTCGTGCGGTGGCGCGGGTCCCGTGTCCCATTCGGTGCGCTGTTGCGTGAGTCGGCTCGGGCAGGTGGTGCGCAGATCGCCGAGATGTCCTCGTACAGATTGGGCCTTATCCTGCTTCTGCCCCTTGCGGGTGCATCCGCGCTAGGCCAGTATTCTGTAGCAACGAATATCGCCATGGCTCCCAGCCCAGTGGGTAACGCACTTGGGGCGAGTTCGTTTGTTCATATTGCCAAGTCGTCTGATCGCGAACAATCAGACATCGCAGCGGAGTCAATACGTCATTCGACGATAGTAGGTTTGCTGGCGGGTGCTTTGGTCGCTGCGATTGCTCCCCTCGCTGTGCCCATCATCTTCGGAAACGAATTCAGACCCGCTATTGAAACGACCTTACTTCTAAGCGTTGGTACTGTTTTGGTAATTGTGAACCAAGTCCTCACCTCGTCGTTATTCGCAATCAATAAAGGGATGGCTGTTACCTTTTCTCAACTTTCAGGACTCGTCGTGAGCGTTCCACTGCTTATTATTTTTGGGCAAAAATATGGTGCAAATGGAGCCGCGTTGTCGGCTGTGTGTGGCTATTTCGTAACTACACTTTTCGGCGTTTCTGCGATGCCAGTGACCATCCGTGGCCTCGTTCCCAGAAGAGGTGATTTCCAGTCTACTTTTCGTGCTCTCTTTCGCCGTGCCCCCGATCCTGTCTCAGGTAAGACTGCATAGAGTAGATCGTCGCAGGCCGGTGCTGGCGGGCTAGATTAATCTCGCGATAGTTTGGAAAGGGTAAGTTGTGATAGTTCGGGGTACAGATGGTCGGCAGTCATCAAAGAGGCCGAAGGTGACTGTAGTTACGGTGGCTTACAACTCGGGGGATGTTTTAGAGAAATGCATCTGCTCGATCGTTGACGATGATGACATTGGTACCATTATTGTTATCGACAATTCGACGGACCATCATCAGCGCGCGCGGACTAAATCTATAGCAGATAAATATGATGTCCAATACAAATCGAACCCGACTAATCTCGGGTTTGGAGTCGCAGTCAATACCGCGATACTAGATGCCAATCTAGACAACGATGATCTAATTTGGATACTTAATCCCGACACAGAGGTCGACGCCGGTGCGGTTGCGGGCTTAGTGGATGCCGTTGTAAATCGGACCTGCGAGATCGTGTCGCCCCTCATCACAACTGGGGTTGATCGTGACAGATTGTGGTTTGCGGGGGGCGAGATCGATGTGAATCGACGATCTGTTCGTCATCCAGGCATTGGCTTGCCCCTGACTGAGATTCCAACCCTCACCAGGATCAACTTCATTACCGGTGCCGCCATGATGATGAGCGCCTCGACGTGGCGGCGGCTTGGTGGGTTCGACCCGAAGATCTTTCTCTACTGGGAAGATGTCGACCTGTGTATCCGAGCACAAAAACTCGGCATCCGCATGGCGGTGGTTCCGAACTCTGTAGTCTGGCATGCAGTCGGTGCATCATCAGCGGCAGAAGGTAAAAGTGAGATTTACTACTATTCTATGCAACGGAATAGAGTCATCGTAATGGGTCGTTATTATGGTCGATTCAGTACCATTTTTGGACCGGGAGCTATCGAGACGGCTCGTATATTTGCGCGGGCTGCGAAGGAATCGAAGGGGCGCGCAAGTAAATTGCGTGCTGCGGTCAGGGGGTATGGCGCCGGATGCAGGGAATCTCTTAAGAGCCGGCATTCGAGAAATAAGAAGCCAGCGGTCAGTCGGTTCGAAGCTCCGACCAGAGTTTTGGCCTTATGGGCTGACTCCCATTCCGCGAACCTGGGAGTTAGGGTTTTGGCGGAAGGGGCTGAGTCGTTGGCTAAAGTTACATGGGGAGGCGACGTAGAGGTCGTATGCCAGGATTTCGGCTCGGGATCGACCGGTGTCTCGCTAGGCGCGCGGTCCATTATGAAGGACATTGGTCGGAGCCGAGGGCCCATCAAAGAACATTTTAGAAGTTTCGATGCAGCTTTCGATACAGGCGCCGGGGACAGTTTTACTGATATATACGGGTATAAGCGTCTGTTAACGATAATCTATTCGCAACGTCTACTCAAGCGATTGGGTATCCCAAGCGTGATGCTGCCGCAAACGATAGGTCCCTTCAAATCGCGCACTGGTAGATTGCTTGCACGTGGTGCACTTGCGAACTTTGACTGTGTTCTATCTAGGGATGCAGTCAGCGCCCAGTGCGCCGAGTCGCTAGGGCGAGAAGTTGATGGTATCAGTACGGATTTAGTTTTTATGTTAGTAAATCCCAGTGAATCGGTACAAAGCGATGTTCTCGTGAATGTGTCTGGATTGCTGTGGCATGAGAACTCACACGTCAACTATGTAGACTATCGTGGTTTCGTCCGTGAACTCATTGATGGCTTGATTGTTGCTGAAAGACAGATAACGCTAATCGCACACGTGCTCGACTCGCCGCGTGAAGACAATGACGTTCCAGTACTGCGGTTGCTCGCCGAAGAGTATCAATCCGTTGGTGTAACCGCAGTTATACCGACATCTTTGGATTCTGCGAGGTCGATTATCTCTGGAGCTAATATTTTGATCGGGTCAAGAATGCACGCTTGTTTGAATGCTTTGTCTGTGGGCACTCCGGCTATCGCGTGGGCGTATTCGCGAAAGTTTGAACCTTTGATGGCGGCACTCGAGTGGCGCGCGGTTTTAGATTTGAAGCTGTCCGACGATATCGCGAACGACACCCTACAGCTTGTGTCTCAGCTTCAAGACTTACCGTATCCGGTTGCCGCTGTGCAAGCGAGGGCACGTGATTTCTCGAAAGTCGCGATGGGCGAGATTGCGAAAAGGTGGCATACGGTATGAAGAAGTCGGTGGCCCAAGAGATATCGAAGGTAGTTCGTAACGGAAATTGTAGTGGCTGCGGTGGATGTGCACAGGTATTTCAAGATGTCTCTATGGAAATAGTTAAGAATCGCTTTCTGAGGCCTTCACTGGGTGTGGAGAAGGACTACACAACAGTGGGCGACGTCATGAAGTTCAGGAGTGTCTGTCCGGGGATTGGCGTCCATGCACCGGTGCCCGTTGAGGATGGGATGAAGCAAGATTCGATTTTCGGGCCCTATATATCGGCATGGGTGGGGTGGGCTTCAGACGAAGAATTTCGCAATGCTGGCAGCAGTGGTGGTGTGCTGACAGCCCTTTCAGCCTGGATGGTTGAGAAGGAGCAGACTGCGAAGGTAGTCGGGACTACTGCGCTTGAGGGGTCTACGCGCAGCACTTCGACGAACATAACTAGTCGGAAGGACGCGCTGTCCGCGGCTGGATCACGTTACGCGCCAGTAGCAAATTTGCCACTATTTGTAGTCAATGGTTCGAGTAATGCCTTGGTTGGAAAGCCCTGTGAAATCTCATCAGCACGAGCCATAATGGGCTTAGAAGGCGGTGCTGTAGAGGATACCCCCTTCATGATGTCCTTTTTTTGCGCGGGTGTTCCGAGCCAGAGTGCAACAGATGTTCTCGTCGAAAATTTGGGTGTGAATGTTAAGAGCGTTACATCGCTTCGTTACCGTGGGGCGGGTTGGCCCGGAGAGTTTGCAGTGCAGGACGCGGGTGGGAATTCCGCCGTTCTTTCCTATAGTGAATCGTGGGGTGCGCATCTCGGCAAGGATTTGCAATGGCGGTGTAAGTTGTGCCCCGATGGTACGGGTCGATTCGCAGATGTGTCAGTTGGGGACTATTGGGAGTCGGATGCAAATGGTTTTCCTGTGTTCGATACGGGAGACGGCAGGTCGTTCATATTTGCGCGAACGGCACGAGGTCACCAGTCCTTGATGGATGCCGCGGCGGATGGTGTGCTCCTATTGGAATCAATTTCGCACGATGTCCTATATAGCGTGCAACCACTTCAGGTCACAAGGGTCCGGACGCTGTTCGGAAGACTGCTCGGACGTTTGTTGTCAGGGCATAGAATCCCGACGTATCGTGGCTTCGCGTTGTCGGCGCTGGCACGGCAGCACTTTGCCGCGAGTTCAAGGGCGGCGCTAGGTACTTTCAGGAGAAGTTGGGGACGTAGCGGCAACCTTTTAGACCCCGAAGTTGAGAGAGGGAAAGGAATAAAATGAGAAAGTTTGTCGCAAGGACGAAAAGCGCGGACCTGTCCAGTTCAGGTCTATCAATGAATCGTTCGATCTTTAGTAAGATTGCTGTAGGACTATACAAATCCGTCCCTGCGCGTTCGCGATTGTTGAAGGCAATTGTTGCAATCGAGGGTGGGCCCATGATCTCGGAAACTCTGCGCACGATATTGCACAGGTACCATGGAGTATCGGTTGGCGGATTTTCGTATGGTGCGCTACTTGATCCTGGGTTTTGTGACCCGAATACCTCGATCGGACGGTATGTATCGATTGGGCCTAATGTTCGCAGATTTGGAGCTGCCCACCCCACCGGTTCTGCAACGATGCACCCGTTCTGGTACCAGCCCCGTTATGGCCTTGGCGCTAGCGATGTAGTCCGCTCCCGGTGTGAGATCGGTCATGATTCTTGGATAGGTGCTAACACCGTGATTTTGCCGGGGTGTAGCCGCATTGGTATCGGTTCCGTTGTCGGTGCAGGTTCAGTAGTGACGAAGGACGTTCCTGACTTTGCTGTCGTATTTGGCAACCCCGCAGTGGTCCGTCGGTTTCGATTCCCCGAGGGCGTTCGGGAAATGTTAATCGAGGAGAGACTATGGGAGCTAGACCCTAGCGAGCTCACGAAAAGACTGACAGTTGTAAATAGTGAATTGTTGAGGCGTGCATGACTGTGCGATACGTGAGAATAATGATCGACCAGACAGTGCTGTTAGGTCTCAGCCTGCTGCGGCTGAGCGGTCTTAATTTCGGTCGTATCCGCGCTTTTGTGCGCCTCGCGGAAGTATTTTGAGTTTATCGTGTGGATTCTACAGGGGTAATAGTGTTTGATCGAGTTGCGGCGCAAACTAAAGTGTCATTCATTCTTTTTACACTTAGCTTGGTTTTAGTTGGTTTCTGGTGGAGATGGTCGTCTGACGAGAGTCCAGAAGCATCCGAGGCGATCTCAGTAGGTGAGATTCGTTTTCAACCTGATTCTTACTACGATGAACCATGGGTCTACTTTTTGGGCGATTCATATTCGACAGGAACGCCGATGGATTCAGGTGTGCAGTGGCCGGATATTGTTTCCGCCGAGCGGGGTTGGTATATGAGGGATTACGCATCCCGTGATTCTGGATACCTAATGCCGGGCGCGAAGAATTTGACAATCCTCGATCGAATAAACGGATCTCGTTTGGATAGTGCTGACATGGTAATCATATCTGGCGGTCTTGAAGATCTAAAGCGCGGTGATGGTTCTAAGATTGGCCCGGCGATTTTGGATACACTACTGAGAGCCAAGGAACTGGCGCCTGATGCGCGGATTGTGGTTCTGTCGGTTTTCGCGCCGGGTCCTTCTGAGAAGCTGAATAATATGAATACGCTGCTTCGTCGGGTATCTGAACGGATTGATGCTGAATATATTGATGTAAGTTCGGTGCTTATAGATAGTCCGGGCATGCTTGGCTCTGATGGGACGTTCCCTACTGACGCTGGACAGAAAGCGCTGGCGACTGAGATCGGTTCACGATTGCGGAACTAGAGTTCTGTGGTCCGTGATTGCTCGTCTTATTTGCGTAATAGGCATGCTCGCCGTTCGGAGTGAGGGGCCATTATTGATGCTCGTAAAAATGGGATTACATGTATCGGGTGCATCAAAAAGTGGTCTTGATCGTGGTCGAAACCGACGCGTCAATCAATGGGTTGCATGTTGCGCGCGACCGCGGTCCTTGCTTAGTCAGCTCGCAAAAGTTCGAGAACCTTGAAATGCCGGACGCTGTCATAAGAGCCGCCTATCACGGCGATTCCCCGTAGGCATCTGCCGCGTCGACCCGTGCACCATGAACGAGTAGTCGTCGCGCCGACTCCGCTGAGCCTCCCTGTGCCGCAAAGTGCAGCGGGGTGAACCCTCGACCGTTTGCCGCGTTCGTGTCCGCTCCCGCAGCGATCTCAGCGTCGACGTTCCTTCAGTCGTTGTCTTGGCGGCGTAGTGCAGCCGAATTCTGCCGTCATGATCTGCCATTGACCTTGTTTCCGTCGCCTCAGCGACTGTCTTCGATGTCAAAGGTTCTCAGGTTGTCGTAAAGTCGTTGAGTCTCGTCTCGCCCGTCCTTCCCTGGCGAGCCACCCGAAAGGACAGCTTCGACAACCATGGCGCCCTCGTCTGAGCGACTGAAAGCTCACGAAATGTTGTCGGCCGACATTACCCGGATCAGCAAGCAGGCGAAGTTGCCGTTCCGCACCCTGCCTGACCTGGTCAACACCAAGGTGCGATACCCAGAGCTGATACCGCTCCTGATCGACTGGCTGAAGAACCTCGACGGGCGAACGCCGATGACCGACCCACAGGACCTGGCCAAGTTCCGTGAGAATCTCGCTCGCGCCCTCACTACCGTCGATGCAGTCGGGACCGAAGCTGTGCCGGTGTTGTTCGAGCAGTTTTATCTCGACCCGCCGCTGCCACCGATCAACAGTCATGCGGTGGGCAATGCCTTGCTGCATCTCGCTGTGCCCTCGGACTACGACCGGATGGCGGCTCTCGCAGTGGATCGGTCGTTGAGTTCGGGGCGGGCAGCGATCTTGGAATGGTTGATCAAACAGGGGAGACCCGATGGCCTTGAGATCGTCGTCGGGGAAGTCGAGGACCCGAGCGTGCGTGCCCTCGGCATCAAGTACCTGCGTCAGTACAAGCCCCTGCCCGCCGGCTTGAAGCCGAAGGTCGAGCAGTACCTCGACGATCCGGACAGTGAAGTGCGCAAGCAAACCAAGCTGACACTGCAGAAACTGCCTGCATAGAGCTGGTCCGAGCTGCCGGGTAGATACCTCTTGACATATGCAGCCGTTTGGTTGCATATTGGGGTGGTGCTCCCGCAACCTGATGTCAACGCCGTCTTCAAGGCACTCGCCGATCCCACTCGGCGTGCACTTCTGGACGCTCTGCGACGTGAGAATGCGCAAACGCTCGGAGAGCTCTGCGAGGGCATGTCGATGGCTCGCCAGTCCGTGACCAAGCACCTCGATCTACTGGTCGCGGCCAACCTGGTCGTTGTCGTCCGCAAGGGGCGCGAACGTCGACACTTCTTGAATCCCGAGCCGATTCACGACATCGAACGCCGGTGGATCCGTGATTTCGATCGTCCACACCTCGACGTCCTGGACGTCGTCAAACAACGAGCAGAGGACAACGCCATGAAGGAAGCCGAACAGTTCCCCGACTACGTGTACGTCACCTACATCCGAGCTTCGGCCGAGCAGGTGTGGGACGCCCTCACCGACGCCGACATCACCGCGATCTACTGGGGCGGGATGGCCAACGTCTCCGGCTGGGAGGTCGGAGCTTCGTGGACACACCGATTCGACGGCCGTACAGGCCATTACGATATCTGGGGCAAAGTCCTCGAATCCGATCGACCGAACCGCCTGGTGTTCACCTTCCAACCCGCAGCGCAGGCACTCGACGACGCGGGCTCGGTGGTGACCTATCAGATCGAACCCGTCGTCGACGCCGTGAAGTTGACCGTCAGCCACACGAACCTTCCGAGCAGGGAGATGCTCGACGGCATTCTGCAGGGCTGGCCGATCGTGCTGGCAAACCTCAAGTCCTACTTGGAAACTGGAACGCCGTTTGCGAACGACCTTAGTCAGATGCAGAACGACTCGAAACTCACCGCCACCGAAAACTAGGGAGAGGAATTCCCATGAGCACGGACTTCACGACCAGCTTCACCGTCCCCGTTCGTCCGATCGAGGCATTCGAAGGCGCCGCTTCACCCGCGAAATGGTGGAACGAGATGATCGACGGGTCCGCCACCAAGGTCGGCGACACGTTCGTCTTCGACGTACCGAAGCTGCATCACTCCAAGTTCGACGTCATCGGGTCCAACCCGGGCCACACCCTCACCTGGATGGTTGTCCCCTCGGGCGGAACTTCCGACCAGGAGGAGTGGATCGGAACCGTCGTCGCCTTCGAGTTCGCACCGGACCCAGCCGGAACCTGCATCACCTTCACCCACCGCGGCCTGCGACCCGAACTGGAATGCCACACCGTCTGCACCACCGCATGGGGCTATCACCTCCACGCCGGCCTCGAAGCACTACTGGCAGGCGACACCCCAGCGCGCATCACGGCGGAGACGTACCGCGACGTCGCGGATACCGTAGGTGCGCAACGTAACCGGGCGGGTTGATTCAAACGCTCCTTCAGCGGGGTGCCTTGGCCTGGGCAGTGTCCAGCAGGTCGAAGGACTGGCCGATTCCACGAGCAGTGCGCAACGTGATGCGTCGGTGCGTCAGGTATTGGTGAGCTGATCGACAGGCCGGCGTGATCGGTGGGCCGTGGCGCGCCGGGTCGGGTTGAACTGCCCGGCGGCAATGGCTGCCAAAGCGAGAGCGAAGCCGACGAGCTGAACACCGCTGAGAAGCTGCTCCAAAAATGCAACACCGAGGCCGGCGGCGACGATCGGCGAAAGTAGCCCGAGCAGCGCCGCGGAGGTAACCGGAAGCCGGCCGATGCCGGAGAACCACAGGGTGTAGGTCAGTAACCCGCCGAACAGGCCGAGCCAGAGGTAGCCGCCGATCCCCGCCGGGGTGATGGTGTCGGGGACACCCTCGACGAGCAGAGTGATCGGCAGCAGGAACAGCCCGCCAGCCGTCAGCTGCCACCCCGCGAACGCCATCGCTCCCACGCCCTCGGGCCGGCCCCAACGCTTGGTCAACGTCACGCCGGTCGCCATGGAGCCAGCGGCACCTATGCCTGCCAGGAGGCCGACCCCGTCCAGGGTGGCGCTGCCGGTCAGCACGATCAGCGCCACGCCGAGGACTCCGATCAGTCCCCAACCCAACCGCCACCACGACAACGCTTCACTCAGCAGCGCCACGGCAAGAATGGCGACCACGATCGGTTGAGTTGCGTTCAAGGTTGCGGCGATCCCGCCAGGTAAGCGGTAAGCGGTCAGGAACAACAGGGGAAAGAATGCGCCGATATTGAGCACCCCCAGGAGTGCCGCCTTCGGCCACCAAGCTCCGGTGGGCAGGGCGCGAGTCAATACGATCGCGAGCAGTCCAGCAGGTAGAGCTCGGACCAGGCCGGAGAAGAGCGGATGACCCGCGGGCAGATATTCGGAAGTCACGAGATACGTTGTGCCCCACACCGCGGGCGCGATCGCGGTGAGGGCGGTCGTCTTGATCACGCTCATCGGTGCGCTCGAGTCGAGGAATGCGGGAGAGGTGTAGATGCCATGCGTCTATCGTCGCGATAGCGCAAGCATGAGTCCAACACATGCTTGTCACTTCATCGATCGTGATTGATGATGAATAGATGGATCTCCGCCAACTCTCCTACGTCGTCGCCGTCGCCGAACTCTCCAGCTTCACCCGGGCCGCCGAGCGATGCTTCGTAGTCCAGTCAGCCCTGAGCCACCAGGTGGCACGCTTGGAATCCGAACTCGGCGCACGACTCTTTCATCGGACCAGCCGACAAGTGCGCCTGACCGCCGCCGGTGAGGCGTTTCTGCCGGCGGCCCGACAATGCTTGGCCGCAGCCGAGCGGGCGCGCAGCGAAGTCGCCGCCGCGACCGGAGAAGTCCGTGGCCGACTATCGGTCGGGGTGATCCCCACCGTGTGTGCGGTCGATGTGCCTGCCGCACTGCGCTTCTTCCATGATCGTCACCCACAGGTGCGCATCACCCTGGTGATGGGAGGAAGCGACGACCTCGTCGACAAGGTCGCCACTGGAGTGCTCGACGTCGCGTTCCTCGGGTTGCCGATCGAGCGGGTTGTCACCGAAGTCGCGCACCACCTTCTGGCCCACGACAACCATGTCGTCGTCATGTCGGCGACACACCCGCTCGCGGAAAGCGAGGAGCTCAGTCTGCATGACCTGGCTGGTCAAGTCTTCGTCGACTTTCCCCCCGGGACCCCGGGGAGGGCACAAGTGGATCAGACCTTCGCGGCGGCTGGTCTGAGCCGCGACGTAGCCTTCGACGTCACCGATGCCCACCTGATGACCGGACTCATCGGTCAGGAACTCGGAATCGGCATGCTTCCTTCGGCCTACGCCCAGCAGCTCACCGGCGTCGTGACCATTCCCGTCCGCGACGCGGCACGCCGAGCAGAACACCTGATCTGGAGCAGCGACGGCCCCTCACCGGCCGCCGCCGCATTTCTTGACCAAGTTCGGACTGCCGCCGCCTGATCAGCTGACGTGAGGAGAGCCTGTCTCGGCAGGTCGAGGCTTAGACAGGCTGCGGGTCAGACAGGCTGCGGGATCGAGAGGGAAACCGGATCTACGGGAGCAACGAGGCCGATCTCCCGCTCCAATATGTTTGCGATCTGCAGACATTGGTAGTCGCGCCACAGCGGAGCAACGATCTGAATACCGATCGGACCCGCTGCGGTGTGCATTACCGGTGCAGATACGACAGGGGAGCCCGTCGCCGAAATCGCGGTCACGAAGCGCATGGAGTCGATGACCTGATGCGCACGCACTTCACCACCGGTGTCCATCTCGACCTCGAACGGCGGCTCGGTGCTCACCGGGCCGAGGATTGCGTCGTAGTCGGCAGCGAATTCGTGCCAGCGCGCAGTCAGTTCCGTCAGTCGATTCAACGCGCTGACATAGTCGCTGAGAACTCCGGTAGTGGAGAAGTAGCTCTCCATGTGCTCGAGCGAACGCAGCGTCGTCGCCTGATCGGTCAACTGGCGCTTGGCCGTCCACATGGCCTTGGTCTCGTGGTAGACGATCGATCCGCGGGTCTGCTCCAAGTCGCGAATCCACTCTGGGTCGAGCTGCACTACCTCCGCCCCGGATCGCTCGAACACGGTGCCGGCTCGCTCGATCGCCGACGCCACTTCCGGCGACACTGCGCCCGCAGGCTGCGCGATCACTCCGATGCGTAACCGCTTCGAACTCAGCAGATCGTCACGCAGTTCAGGTGCCGGGAATCCACGGGGCCGGGCCGAGAGCATCGAGCGCAAACCGAGCTCCGCGTCCTTCACGTTGCGAGAGATCACGCCTTCGACACCGAAGAGTTTGGCGCCGAAGCTCATTCGAGCGCCATCGGTGGGGGTGAGCCCGATCGTCGGTCGGAGGCCCACCACCCCGCAGCACGACGCGGGGTGGCGCAGGGACCCACCCTGATCGTTGCCGTGTGCCAGCGGCACCATGCCGGTGGCGACGGCCGCGGCAGAGCCACCGGATGAACCCCCGGCCACGCGATCGGGCACGTGCGGGTTGACGGTGGCCCCGAACAGCGGATTGGCAGTGTGCCATCGAAGCGAGAACTCCGGAGCGTTCGACATCCCGACGACGACAGCGCCCTGCCGGCGCAGGGACTCCACTACCCAGGAATCCTCTTTCTCGACTACCTCGGTCAAGCTGGGGCAGCCGTTCGTATTCGGTTGTCCAGCAACAGCAGTGTTGATCTTGACCACGGTAGGAACCCCGGCCAGAAGGCCGGCGGGAGCTTCTGCGCTCGCATCGATCGCGTCGGCTCTGGCGCGGGACTCCTCGAGTAGTAGCACCGGCAGAGCGTTGACGGTGCCGTTGACGCTCTCGATGCGATCGAGGTGGGATTCGAGGACCTCACGAGCGCTGAGGTCTCGTCGGCGTACCGCTTCGGCGATGTCGTGTGCGGACATCGTCCACACGGCGTTGGTAGTCACTTCTGAACAGCCTCCCTGGCTCGTCCTCGTTCATTGGTGTAAGAGCGGTCAATTCTGTTCTACTGCATCCATATCCACATCCCGGGTCTCCGGGCCGAGCCAGGCACCGTAGGTGATCAGGCAACCAGCGAGGACGACGAGGACGACCGGGGTGTACGAGTAGGGCACCCAGATTTCGAGGCCGAGCATGTAGAAGCTGTAGAGCGCGGGAAGTACGGTCGCCACCGAGTACCCGACGGCGAACCCGGAGGCCCGCACGTTCGTCGGGAAACGTTCGGTGATGTAGGTGACGGACACCGGAAAGATTCCCGCCACCAAGATGATGCAGACGCCGATCAAAGCCATCGTGATCAGCCCGGAACCGCCGTTCGAGGCGTTGAGCAGAGCGACTGCGTAAAGCGAGGCCGCCACCGTCGTCACCGATACGCCGGCCCACATGAGTACCTTCCTGCGGCCGACGCGCTGCCCGAGTGCTCCATAACCGAAGTAGCACAACGCGAGAACTACGTTGGCCGCAACCAGACCTTGACTGACGGTGGACGCCGACTGTCCGAGGTAGTTGACCAGCACCCCGGGAACCGCGGAGGAGATCGCGTGGAAGCCCAGCCAGACTCCGGACATCATGACCAGAATCTGGATCAGCGAGCGGCGATTTCGACCCTTGGTGAGTTCCGCGAGCGGGCGGTGCCGACGCGTCGTGGCCTTGGCTTCGGTGTCGACGGGCAAAGACTCGGCAGCTACTCGGCGGAAGTAGATCAGGAAGCCGAACGTTGCGAGGGCGCCGAGAACGAAAGGTATCCGCCAACCCCACTGGACATAGGCGGAACCGATTCCATTGGCGGGCAGGTAATGCAGCAGGACTGCCGCCGCGACAGAGATCGTGGCAGCACCGAGTGGATAGCCGATGTTGGTGTAGGCGCCGACAGCGCCGCGCAGGTGCTTCGGTGACGACTCCATCGCCAACGCCGGCAGGCCCGCAGTGGCGCCGCCCATGAAGAAGCCGCCCACGAATCGAATGATCAGCATCATCACGTAGGCGCCGATGCCGAGGCTGGCGTAACCCGGAAGTACCGCCATCGCCAACGTCGCTATCGCCACACACGGAATCGCAATCGACACCGAGCGTCGACGCCCCACCGTGTCGGCAATGTGGCCGAACACGACGGCTCCGAACGGTCGAGCGATCAAAGTAGCGGCGAAGATGATGTAGAACATGGTGGTGCTCGACGCGAGGCTGGTGCCGGGTGGGGCGAAGAAGACGATGGCCGGGGCCAAAACCACAGTGGGAAGGTAGATGTCGATGACGTCGACGTAGAATCCCAGTGCCGCTGCGTTCATGACACGGCGGGTCTTCTTTGGCAGGGACCTGAGCGTGGGGGCTTTCTCGATCTCTTCCAGTGATGCACGATCGGTGTCCAGCTGCATAACCGTCTCGCTCTCGGGGTGGGGTTCGGTGGCCTGTTTCGGAGTGGCCAGGTGGTGAACGGGGAAGTACAGAATCTAGAAGATCAGCACTGCAACGAAAGTCGACAGCGCAAGCCCGCTGACCACGGGGATGAAGAGTTTACGAGCCAGTTCGAGTACCGGTACGCGGGCGAACCCGGCAACGGCGATGAGCGACGACCACGCTACGAGGGTGCCTCCGCCGGACCAGATGTTGCCCATCTGACCGATGGCGGCAAGGGTGGCAGGATCCATGCCGACAGCGGGTCCGAGCGCTCCGGACAGTGAACCCGTCAGTGGCAGCCCACTGAATCCGGACCCTTCCAGACCCGCGATCATTCCGATGAGCAGAATGCCGTACGAGGTCACGAAGGTGTTCTGCGGCAGATGCGACTGGGCCGAGTTCACGAGGTCGAACAGCAGAGTCGGGCCTGTCGCATCGCTGGGCATCCCGAGGATCGCGGCCGAGAAGTCGCCGTTGCCGATGAAGAAGAAGCCGGCGATCGGAAGCACGATTCCCATTGCCTTGAAGGCGAATACGAGTCCGTCGACGAGATGCTCCGACGTCGATTCCAGGAATCCCTTCTTGTCGTTCGTTGCGGCAGCGGCAAAGAGCAGCAGGGCTGCAATTCCGCCGACCATCGCTGCGGCGTCACCGCCCTTGAGCTCGGGGACCAGATCGGTGAACTTGCCGACGAGCAGATAGATGATGAAGGCCAGGTACGCGGTGGGGACCAGGAACGCGAACGTGCGAGCCGCGCGGATGCTCGCGAATGTTTCGTCGACGGCCTCCCGCATGGATGGGCGGACGGGTGGTGGTGTGTCGACTGCGACGGCGACTACGGAAGTGGCACCGACGAGGGCAGGTTCGCCGCCGAGCGTGGGTGACCCGGTAGGTAATACGGGAGCCGGAGCGCCGCCCGTTCCCGCCGACCCGGAAGTATCGGCGTCGGTCTTCTCGCTCTCGTTGGGCCCGAAGTCGTGATCTACCTTCTCTTCCCACTCCGTCAGCAGATCCGGGGAGGGAGTGCGATTGTTTTTGCGTTGCATGAAGTATGTGATGGTCAGTGCCGTGAATCCGACGATCAAGGACATCACCAGCGCCCGATCGGCCACCACATCGGGATCCACGCCCGCCGACTTGGCGGACAACCCGGGTGCCACCTTGATGATGTAATCCGAGGACAACGCCATCCCTTGGCCGCAGATCGCAATCGCCATGCCCACCGCCATCGGGGACAGGCCGGCGCGGATGGCGACGGGGATCAGCACTGCGCCGATCAGCGGTACTGCCGGGGTCGGCCAGAAGAACAGTGAGATGACGTAGGTGACTGCAGCGAGCACCAAGAAACTGCTCGTACCCCCGCGCATGACCCGACGGAAGGGCGCCACCATCAGGCGGTCGGCGCCCATCTGACGCAAGGCACCGAGCATGGCCGTCACGAGCGAGATGATCAGGAAGATGTTGAAGAGTTCTCTTGCAGCGGTCAAGCTACCGTTGAAGATTGCGGCCAGCCCTGTGACGAGACTGCCGGAGAATACGAATGCGGTCAGAAATGTGCCGAGTACCGCAGGAACGACGATGTTCTTTCGCATCATCATCGTGGCGAGAATGACGATGATTCCCGCGAGATAGACCCAGTGCGCAGCGGTCAGATGTACTTCCACGTTGTGCCCCTTAAAGACTGAGTTCAGAGAGCGTTCACGACCTGTTCCACATCGTGCGCGGGTCGTTTTAAGGGGTCAACGGCCAGTTTGCACACGCAAAGTCGAGGCTAGGTGTGCAATGTGACCGAGTTTTTTCATTCGGTCACGCTATCGTGACAAACACGTTAAGTAATCGAATAACGCCAAAATCAAATCCATGATCTATGGTTACCCTAACCTTTGCGAAGTGTTCGAATTCGATCCATCCATGAAATATTGGAGCGATCCCTCGTCACGATAGAAACGGACACACATGAAGGATTCGAATCTCGACTTTGCCGATGGGACAACCCGATCCGAGTCCGACCTCGGCATCGGCACCAGCCCGGCACTGGCCGCGTTGCTCATCGGAACCTTCGTCGGAACCGTCAGCAACAACATCGTCAACGTTCCCCTCAACGCGATTCTGACCGAGTACGACGCGTCCCTCGGCAGCGGCATTTTCGTCGTCGTCGGCTTCCTACTGACCTTCGCCGCGGCAATGCCGTTGGCAGGGTGGGTAGGGGATCGATTCGGCCGACGCCGCGTGTACTGCGGAGCGCTACTGGGCACCGCGGTGTGTTCACTCGGCGCCGCGTTGGCCCCGTCGTTGCCGATCCTGGTTGCCTGGCGATCGTTGGGCGGGATCGCTGCAGCCGCGTTCGCGCCGGCCGTGATGGGCCTGATCGCCTGGCTGTTCGGCCCGGCTCGTCGCGGCCGAGCCGTCGGCGCCTGGGCCGCCGTCAACGGCATCGGCCAGGCGATGGGTCCGTCGATGGGCGGGGTGATCAGCGACTGGTGGGGGTGGCGTTGGACTTTCGTGCCCCTGATTCCCATCGCCATCATCGGATACGCGGCGACGATGAAGTGGATCCCGAAGTACCCGGGTCGGAAGATGACCCTCGACGGGTGGGCCGCAGCAGCACTGACCGTCGGTGCTGCTGTCGTCTTTCTCGGTATCACCGCAATTCCCCAGGAAAGTGTTCCGCTGTGGGCTTCGGCGGCGGTGCTGACATTGGGCCTTGCGCTACTGGTGTTCTTCGTCTTTCGTACTCGAAGAAGCGCGAACCCTTTCGTCCCGATCCACCTGATCCTCGAATCACGCTTCCTCCGAAGCTCTCTCGCGGCCTTCGTGCAGATGTTCGCGCTCGGATCGATGCTGCTGGCCGTGCCGCTGTATCTGACCGGCGCCGGTGCGTCGACGTCGAAAGCCGGATTGTTGCTCTTCGTTCTCCCCGTCACCATGACCGTGGCGGCAACCGTGGTCGGCCGCGTCATCGACCGGATGGGGCCCCGCATCATCATGCGTTCGGGTCTGATCGTGTTGGTCTGCAGCCAAATCGGATTGGCGGCACTACTGCGGCCGTCGTGGGAGCTTCCGGATGCGGCGTTGGCGGCGATCCTGGTGCTGGCGGGCCTCGGCATTGCGATGGTGCAAACCCCGGCCGCGGCAGGCTCCACCCGCTCCCCGGCAGGTGCAGTGGGAACGGGCCTGGGTGTGTTCAACCTGATCCGGTTCGGCGGATCCGCCGTCGGCGCAGCGTGGGTCGGGATCGCGCTGCACGCAGGCGCATCGTCCTACGTCCTGCTGTTCGGTGTTGCCGCAGTGGTCGTTTCGGCAGGATTCGCCAGCTCGTTCGCAGGCAGCAACCCGGTCGAGTCGTGAGGGCGTGAAGGTCAGGCCCGCGGGGGTACCTCGCGGGCCACGTTCTCTCGAACCGAGGACAGCAGGTCGAGTCGGAGGGCGAGCCAGACGATGAACTGCGTCTCGGGGCGGCGGATGTCCATCCCGATGATCTTCGATGCCCGGTCGAGCTTGGAGATGATGGTGTTGCGGTGGATCTGCAACCGTCGTGCCGCAGCGTTGAGATTTCCGCCCGTTTCGAGATATGCGAACAGGAATTCCTCGATATCGTTCGACGCGTTGTTGGCCCGGAGCGGTTCGAGGACGTCGGCGATCAATCGGCGGCTCTCCTCGGTTCCCGACGCGGACTCGAGGACACTGAAGCCGCGGAGATTGCGATACGCGACCGAGCCCGAGAGGTTGAGCCGCGTGGCGATACCGAGCGCAACCCGCGCCTCCCGGTAGCTCTCGCCGATGTTCACCGCACCCTGGGCCACCCGGCCGTGCGCAATGGGAATCGGCCGCCCCAAACGTGATTCGAGGTCACGGGAGATGGCGTCGGCGTAGTCCGAAATCTCCAGGTCGCAATCGGGCCGGATGGTCCTGATCACCACCAGTACGTCGCCGATGACCGTGACGTGCGATTGGACGTCGGGATGGGGGAGTACCAGCGCGGCGTAGCGGGCGAGCCGCATCAGGCTGGCGCTCGGGCCGTCCTGCGATCGTGAGATCAAACCCGGCGCGACGAACACCATGTAGTCCAGGTCCAGGTCGATATCGTGCAGCGCCGCCCGCGTCCGAAGATCGAGTTCGTTGGCGAAATTATGGTGCACGAGGGCCTGAACGAAGTCGCCACGCGCACGTTCCTCTGCCTCGTCGACACTGCGTTGACGCAGCATCTCCGTCCCGATGATGGTGCCGGCCTGTTCCACGACCACCGAGTACTGAGCGATATCGTGCCTGCGCGCCTTGTCCGCTTCGACGAGGACGACGATCCATCCCTCGTGCCGACCCGCGAGATGCATCGCCCCGGCAACAGCCACCGCGTAGGGCGAGTCCGTCAGCTCCACCACGCGCACATCGTGCCCATCGTGGCCAACGTGCACCTGCTTTTCACCCCGGGCGGGGAGCGCCTTCGCCAGATGGTCCAGCAAGGCAACCGCACTGGGCGACGTCGTGTCCTCGAACCCGGACGTGGCGATGAGCATCCCTCGAACATCGAGCGCCAAAGCATGATTGGAGGTGAGCTTGGATATCTCGCGGATGAGCATCGGCAGACCCGCCCCGCGGTGCAACAGGGTCACCAACGAGCGGTGCACCATCACCCCGTACCGCATGACGTGCGCCTGTTGGGTCAATGCTCGCTCGGCGAGAAGCCGGTTCATCGCCGTGAAGCCGACGGGAAAGCTGATTTCGAACACCGGCACGTCGTCCGGCCCTCGACAGTTCTCCGGTGCGGCACCATCGATGATCAGAATCGCTGCGCCTCGTGCGGCGAGCGAACGCCAATCGCCGCGGTAATTCGCCAGCGTCTCCGGACGTACATAGACAGCCACGTCGACGAGGGAGTCGGGGCGACTCATCACCTCATCCCACGGCAGACACCAGGTGACCGGCCGATCGAGGTGATCTGCGCCCGACAGCAGGCGCCCATTGGCAAAGAGTGGTTCCTCGAGGAGACCTCGAACCGACAACCGTTCGCTTTCGGCATGATCGCCAGGATCGTTCAAGGTGACTCCCTTTCGGTCTTGGCCCGAATGCGCAGGTTCGAAGCAGTATGACCGACATAGTAACCATGCGGCACGTGCACAATGACCCGATTCGACCCTTCCGGATAGTCACTATGTCCAGGGCCTTCTGGCGTCGACGCTGGTAGAAATCCGTATTACAACCTCCACAGCACCCGAACCGAGGAGACGCTCACATGCATCGAATTCACCGAATCACCCTCGACGACGCCCTCCCCATCCTCGCCGCCGGGCGAGCCAAGGCCGACGAGCTCGGCGTCAAGCAGACGCTGTGCGTCGTCGACGACGGTGCCAATGTCATCGCGCTGCACCGCTTGCCCGGTGCCCGCATCACCGGCGTCGACATCGCCATCGCCAAGGCCTTCACCGCAGCCGGCCACGAGCGGGCCACGCACCTGTTCAACGAGGAACCCGACGGCCCCGCACTGCCCGGTAACGAAGCCTTCGGCATCTCGCACATGCTCCCCGGCAAGTTCGCGATCTTCGTCGGCGGATTCCCGCTCTCGTTCGAGGGACAGATCGTCGGAGGCGTAGGAATCAGCGGAGGAAACGGCAAGCAGGACAAAGCTGTTGGCGCCGCGATGCTCGCAGAGTTCGACGCGTTGACCGCCGCTTACGTCTGAGTCTGGACACACTGCACACGAAATCAATTGATATCGAGTCGTTTTGACCGTGGCTCGATCTCCGCGACCTCGATAGCGTCGCAACGAGGCTCGAACGCGAAGAGCTATCACCCCGCACATCGCATCAGAAAACGAGGCATCTCATGACCGAACTTTTGAACCGCGACGATTTCCGCGCCGCGCTCGAGAACGCCATCAAGGGCCGCGAAGCATCCAACGCCTCCTTCAGCAAGGCATGGGCCGAGGGCAAGCTCGAGAAGAAGCACTTCGCTCGCTGGGCGGAGAACCACTACCACTACGTGGGGCCGTTCGCCGATTACCTCGCCAACATCTACTCCAACACCCCGGACGGGTTCACCGGCGCGAAGGATTTCACGCTGCAGAACATGTACGAGGAAGAGCTGGCCGATATTCGGCACACCGACCTGCTCATCAAGTTCGCCGAGGCATGCGGCACCACCAAGGAGCGGGTCGAGGACCCCTCCAACATGAGTGCCATCACGCGCGGCCTGCAGTCGTGGTGCTACGCGGTCTCTCAGCGTGAGCACTTCGTCGTGGCAACGGCGGCCCTGGTCGTCGGGCTCGAATCCCAGGTGCCGAGCATCTACAAGAAGCAGATCGTTCCGCTTCGTGAGGTCTACGGCTTCACCGAGGACGAGATCGAGTTCTTCGAACTCCACATCACCTCCGATGTGGTGCACGGCGAGCGCGGATACCAGATCGTGCTCGACCACGCCGACACCGTCCCACTGCAGCAGCGTTGCCTGCAGCTGGTCCGGTGGGGTGCCGAGATGCGCTTCTCCTACACCAAGGGCCTCTACGACACCTATGTTGCGCCGGACCTGGAACTGGCCAACGCCTGATTCTCGCGCCGAGGCGGGGCAGCCCGAACACCCCCCATTTTTCGGGCTGCCCCGCCGCGCACGTGAATCTTTCTTCCCGACAAAGAAAAGGACCGACAGTGGAGACCACCTGGACACTGGCAACCACGGTGCGCGCGCTCGGCAGCCGCAAGAAGCTGCGCGTCGAGATCGGTGACACAGCTGTGGCGCTCTTCCAAGCCGACGGCAAAGTGTATGCCTTCCAAGACATGTGCGTGCATCAAGATCGCTCGCTGACCAAAGGCACTCTGCTGCACGGTCGCGTGATCTGCCCCGGACACCAATGGGCATTCGACCTCGAGACCGGCTACGAGGAAGACCAAGACCTCTGCCAGCCGACGTACCCCGTGAAGATCGAGAACGACGAGATCTACGTCGACCTCACTCGAAGCCCCACCTTTACACCGGCCACCTGAAGCTTCACCGAAGAGAGCGAGTGATCGCCATGCCGCCCAACACCATCGTCACCATCGGTGCCGGTCAGACCGCAGCCGTCGCGGCACGCACGCTCCGGCGACGAGGATTCGACGGACGCATCGTCCTGATCGGCGACGAAACCCACGCGCCGTACCAGCGGCCACCGCTGTCGAAGGAGTTCCTCGCCGGACAGTGCGACGCAGAATCGCTGATGCTGCTCCCCGAAGCCTGGCGCGAGAAGAACGACATCGAACTGGTGACCGGGACGGCCGCAGCCCGAATCGACTCCGCAGCCGGTGCCGTGGAACTGACGAGCGGGCGGGTCATCGCGGCCGATTCGGTGTTGATCGCCACCGGCGGCCGCCCCCGCACCATGGCAGTCGAGGGCACCGAGCCCGAACGCGTCCACTACCTCCGAACGATCGACGATGCGCAACGACTCGCCGAGAACCTCCGGCCGGGCACTCGCCTCACTCTCATCGGTGGCGGATTCATCGGACTCGAAATAGCCTCCACCGCAGTCCAACTCGGTGCCGCAGTCACCGTCCTCGAAGCGGGCCCGCTGCCGCTGGCCCGACTCCTCGGTGACCGCATCGCCCAGGTCTGCTCAGATCTGCAGCGCAGCAACGGAATCGACGTACGCACCTCGGCAACGGTAGAGAACATCATCACCGACGCCACCGGGGTACGCGTCCGGCTGACCGGCGGCGAAGTCATCTCCTCCGACCTCGCGGTCATCGGCATCGGCATCGAACCCAACACCGCAGTGGCAGAAGCCTCCGGGCTGACCGTCCAACAGGGCATCGTCGTCGACGCCCAAGGCCGCACCACGATCCCGTCCATCTACGCCGCAGGCGATGTGGCCGCACGATTCTCCGACCGAGCCGGGCGTCACCTGCGCGTCGAACACTTCGACAACGCCAGCAAGCAAGGCGCAGCCACCGCGAATGCGATGCTCGGCAGACTCGGCGTCGTCGACCCGGCCCACTGGTTCTGGTCCGACCAATTCGGCGTCAACGTGCAGTTCACCGGCACACCCGAGCACACCGAGCTCGTCGTCCGCGGAGACCTCGACGACGGCGAGTTCACCGCGTTCTATCTCGACAACGGCATCCTGCGCGGCGCATGCGCATTCGACCGCGGCGAAGACATCGGCGCCGCCCGCGAACTCATCGGCCGTGCGGTCGATCCCGCAGCATTGGCAGACCCCAGCATCGAACTGTTCGACCTGATGGTCGACGACGAAGAGATGGTGAACACGTGACGATCCACGGACAGAACTACATCGACGGTCACTGGGTTCCGGCGAACTCCGGCGCCACGTTCGAGCGACGCAACCCCGCCGACCGGGCCGAGGTCATCGGCATCTTCCCGCTATCGGACGCCTCCGACGTCGACGCAGCCGTGACCTCCCTCGCTCAGGCGGCCCCGGCGTGGGCGGCGACCGCGCCCGAGCGTCGCGCAGCCATTCTCGAGGCCACCGCCGCACACCTGGAGCAGCACGCCGAAACCCTGATCGACGAACTCGTCAGAGAAGAAGGCAAAACGGTGGCCGAGGCGACGATGGAGGTCACCCGTACACCGATGAACTTCCGCTATTACGCAGCCGAGGCGCTCCGCACGACCGGCTCCACCTATCCCTCGCCAGGGGAGGGGCTGGTGATGACGCTGCGCGAACCCGTCGGGATCGTCGGGGCGATCACGCCGTGGAACTTCCCACTCAACATCCCCTCCCGCAAGCTGGGGCCCGCCCTCGCCGCCGGCAACGTCGTCCTCTTCAAGCCCTCGGAGCTGACGCCGTTGATGGGGCAGCGGCTCGTGGAAGCCCTACTCGCGGCTGGGTTGCCGGCCAACGCAATTGCCCTCGTCCAGGGTGACGGCGCAGCAGGATCAGCAGTCACCTCAGACGATCGCGTCGACGCCATCACCTTCACCGGCTCCACGCAGGTCGGGCGCATCATCCACGCAGCAGTGGGGCCGTCGCGGCGCAGTCAGCTGGAAATGGGCGGCAAGAACCCGGTCGTAGTATTGGGTGACGCGGACCTCGACAAGGCTGCCGCACTCATCGTCAAGGGCGCCTTCGGACTTTCCGGGCAGGCCTGCACCGGCACCAGCCGGGTCCTCGCCGTCGACGCGGTGCACGACGCACTGCTCGACAAAGTGGTCGAACTGGCCGCGAAGATCGTCGTCGGGCCGGGCATCGAAAAGTCCAGCGGCATGGGCGCTCTCGCAAGCGAAGGCCAGTACCGCAAGGTGCTCGACTACATCCGCATCGGCCTCGACGAAGGTGCCGAACTCATCACCGGCGGCAAGAGCCTCGACGACGGCGGGGCCGGATACTTCGTGGCTCCGACCGTATTCGCCGGTGGCACAGCCGATATGCGCATCGCGGTCGAGGAAATCTTCGGACCGGTGTTGCTGTTCATTCGTGCCGAAAACTTCGAGCACGCCCTCGAACTCGCCAACGACACCGAATTCGGGCTCAGCTCCGCGATCGTCACCTCCGACATCGGGCGCGCACTGGCATTCGCGCGCCGCTCACGCACCGGCCTCATCAAGATCAACCAGCCCACGACCGGCATGAACATGAACGTTCCGTTCGGCGGCTACAAGGCCTCCAGTACACAGACGAACAAGGAACAAGCAGGCGAATCCATGATGGCCTTCTACCAATCCGAAAAGACCGTGTACCTCGCTGGATCCTGAACCACCCCACTTACCCGAGAAGAGATCACCATGGAGTTCAACCGAGTAGCCCGCTCCGGACAGGTCACCGAAGGCATCGTCCGCCGATTCTTCAGTGGTGACCGCGAATTCGCAGTAGCGAGGCTCAACGGCAAGGCCTACGCGACGTCGAACTACTGCACCCACCTGGACTGCCTGCTGTCCTCGGGCAAACTCGTCGACGACGGCATCGGATGCTCCTGCCACGGAAGCGTATTCGACCTCGAAACCGGTGAACCCGTCAGCCCGCCCGCCACCGAACCGATCAAGACCTACCCCGTCGAGGAACGCGACGGCGAAATCTTCGTCGGTGTGGACCCCGATGACCTCGACTCGATTCCGCGTCGACGAGCCAACAGGGGCGTCTGAGATGGGTACGCGTGCCTCGACGCTGTCCACCGACGGCATGGTCTCCTCCTCGCACCCGGCCGCCAGCGTCATCGGAGCCCGCGTACTCGCCGACGGCGGCAACGCGATAGACGCCACCCTCGCGATGGCCGCGATGACCTGGCTGACCTTGCCAGGCCAGTGCGGTATCGGCGGCGACGCCTTTGCCGTGGTCCGCGAACCGAACGGGGACGTCTACACCGTCAACGGCAGCGGATTCGGGCCCGACGGCGGCGACGAAAACTTCTACCGGTCCGGCGGGCACAGCAAGATTCCGCTCGACGGAGCCCTCGGAGTCGCCGTGCCCGGTGCCCCCGCCGCATTGGCAGCGCTACACCGCCGCGGCGCGAGCCGTTCACTCGCCGAACTGTGGGAACCCGCCGCGCGAGCAGCAGAAAAGGGACTGCCCTGCTCGGCGAAAACCAGATCCGACGTCACCGAGGCAGTCGACGCCATCACCAAGGACCCGAGCCTGAGCACGGTGTACCTACCAGGCGGTGCCGTCCCGCATGTGGGACAACAACTTCCGCAGTCCGACCTTGCGCGCACCATTCGGAAGATGGCAGCCGACCCGGCATGGTTCTATACCGGAGCATTCGCCGAACAAGCCGTCGCACTGCTGACGGCCGGCGGAGCACCGTTCAGCGGGGACGAGTGGGTCGCGTCCTCGGAAGCCCTGGTGGCGCCATCGATCACGATGAACTACGGCGGGGCCGTCGTGCATCAGACACCGCTGCCGACGCCCGGCTGGATGGTCCTCCAACAAGCGGCACTGTGTGATCGCAGTGTCGGATTCGAACCCTGGATGTCGACCACCGCGATCGACCGCATGGCCCGCGCCGCACGGATGTCCTTCGAGGATCGATTTGCCCAGTGCGGCAGCGAAAACGACGCCTGGCGATCCCTGCTGACCGAAGAAGCGGTGACCATCGCTCGCAAGAAGCTGGACGCAGCAGTGCCGACGGCGCGAACGTTCGACGTGAACGACGGCGACACCACCTCCACCGTCGTCGTCGATTCCGAGGGTCGTGCCGTCAGTTTCATCCACTCGCTGGCATTCACCTTCGGCGCCAAAATCTCGGTTCCCGGTACCGGCGTGGTGCTCAACAACCGATTCGGCCGCGGGGCCTACCTGATTCCTCGGCACCCCAATTCCGCCCAGCCGCGCCGCCGACCCCTGCACACACTGAACGCATGGATCGTCACCGATTCGGAGAAGAACCTGCTGCACGTCGGCAACACCCCCGGTGGGGACGGGCAAGTGCAATGGAACATGCAGTTGCTTTCGCACCTCATCGATCACGGCCTGGACCCGGCGGAAGCGGTTGCCGCGCCGCGCTTCACCGTCTTCCCCGGCAGCGACTCCGACGTCGTCGGGCTCGAATCGGAACTGCGTTGCGAGGACCGGATCGATCCCCGCACGTTGGACGAACTCGAACGCCTGGGCCACCGAATCCGCAGACAATCTGCTTGGGGCGGCGGCGGGAGCGCGCAGGTGATCTCGATGGACAACGACCGCGGGCTACTCCTCGGTGCCGCCGACCCGCGCCAGGAAGGGATCGCGCTCAGTGCCTGACAACCCGATGTTCCCCGCCCCACAGCCGCAAGGCCGATACGTCGCCGCGACCGTGCACGACGGCATCGCCTACAGCGCCGGCATGACCCCGCGCGTCAACGGGGAATTGACCATCACCGGCACCGTCGGGCTGGATGTGAGCGTCGAGCAAGCGCGGACCGCTGCCGCCCTCGCCGCACGCAACGCGGTGCTCGCCATCGACGCCGCCATCGACGGGGTCATCATCCGATGCCTGAAGATGACCGTATTCGTCCGCAGTACACCCGAATTCACCCAGCACACCGCCGTCGCCGACGGCGCATCGGCAGCCCTGGCGGAGCTGTTCGGAGACGACTACCTCCCGGCCCGCAGCGCCGTCGGAGTCCCGTCGTTGCCCTCCGGATCTCCCGTGGAGATCGAACTGACCGCAGCAGTGAGCAGAAAGTCCTAAAGTAGTGGACTTCCTGTGGGCAGCCCTGGCGAACGACGACACCGAGCAACGAAAGCAGATAGATATGGAATTGCAGAAGATGCCGTCACGTGTGTCGGGTCTGCGTGTGCCGGTCGGGGGAGATTCGGTCGGGCTGTGGTTGATGTTGGCCCTCACCTTCGTCACCGGTGTCGTCGACGCGGTCGGCTTCCTCGGACTCGACCGCGTGTTCACCGGGAACATGACGGGCAACATCGTCATCCTCGGCATGGGTATCGCCGGAGCCGACGAGTTGCCGGTACTCGGACCGGGAGTTGCCTTGGTGGCCTTCGCTGCCGGCGCCTTCGTATCGGGCCTGCTGCTCCGAAACACCGCACCCGGCTGGCAACCGCGCACCACCACGCTGCTCGGTATCGGCGGAGCCGTCCTCGCCGTGTTGGTCGGGGTCTTCCTCGTACTGGGCGAGGACCCGGCCCCGAACGTGAAAGTCGTCATCGCAGCGTGCATCGCCACCGTCATGGGCGAACAGGCCGCGGTCGCGCGCCGGTTGGCGATCAAGGACATGACCACAGTCGTCGTCACCTCCACCCTCACCTCTCTGGCCGGTGAAACCTTCGTCGTGGGCGGCTGGCGAGCAGTGTGGAATCGACGGTTCGGCGCCATCGTGATCATCTTCCTCGGAGCCGTCGTCGGCGCCCTCCTGCTACGCGTCCACATCGCGGTGCCGCTGTCGATAGCGGCAGTGCTGACTTTGGCCGTCGCGGCCCTCGGGCATCGGCATCTGCACGCTGCGCCTGGATCTGCACAGCGCTAAGGGCACAGATCCTGCCGAGTCTCGTTCCAGAACGGGAACAGCTGAGCACGGGTGGCGTCGGGGTGATCGCGTTGGGCCAGGTCTTCGAATTCCAGGACGGTCGTTCCCGCGGTCCGGTTGACACCGCACGCCTGCAAACTCAGTTTCGCGGAATCCACGAACCCGATATCGGCGGCGTAGGGCCCCAGTACGCCCGAGTCGACGAAGGATTCGAGTCCTTTACCCCACATGTTGTACTCGGTTTGAAGGTCGAAATCGCACGGCTCCCCGAACAACGAGCTGCACGTCGTCGGCTGGCCCTGGATCACGAACGATTCATCGGCGAGCGCGGGCGACGTGGTGTCCCGGGACGACTTGATCACCGCGAGCAAGACGATGAAGATCACCGCGAAAAAGCCGAGGAAAATCAGCACGTTCAGGATGCGTTTCATCTGCAATCACCCCTCCCACCGTGGACATTTCGAGACCGAGTCTTCATCCTGCCGGATCGGGGCTCCGGCGCGTGTGGCAACGGTCAATCGAGCGTTTCGGCGTGCACCTGTGGCCAGTTCTCGGGCCAGTGTCCAGGCTCTGGCACTACGGCGAAATATGCGGCGGTGGCCATATCGAGCAGGTTCACGATGAAGCAGTCCAGGTCAAGCCTTCCTGGGGCGTCAGCAGGCATTCTGGTGCGCGCAGCGAATGCGGCAATGACAAATTTGGTGATCAGCCGAACACGTTCGTCGAGCACGTCTGGGGGGATGTCGGGAAGGCTGCGGCGGATCTGGTTCATGGCGCGGGCGCTCGACGGGATGTAGCGGGATTCGGGCATGCTGCCTGGCTCCTCGTACACGCGGGCCATGATCTGGATGAATCGACGGCCCCGTTCCGAGCTGAGCTTCTCCGCATAGGGGATGGAGAGGGCGGCGATCGCGTCCCGCACGGCAGCGGGCGAGGACTGATCGCCGCCGCATAGCTGCTGGGTGCATTCGTCTACCCGCTGCCGGACATCCGCCATATGAGCAGCCACGATCTGCTCGAGCAGACCTTCGCGGGAGCCGAAGTAGTAGTGCACCGCGGAGTCGTTCCGCACGCCCGCGAGCGCGTTCAGCTCGCGCAGACGCACACCATTCGGACGATTGTCCGCAAACAGGGTTTCGCCCGCCCGCATCAGTCGCTCACGCGCCGAATCGGTCTCGGCACTCAGTGGAGGGATGCTCATGGTTGACAGCCTAACGAACTCCGTTAGTATGATCCACATCACTCTGGTTAACGAAACTCGTTAACGTAGTGAGATCAGTCCGCGACGGTGCCTGGTGCGCACTGGCCGGTCTACCAATCTGCCCGTGAGGATTCGATATGAACCTGCCGAAGGGGATCGACGTCACCGATCCCGCGCTGTACGACAACGGGATTCCCCACCAGCTTTTCGCTGAGTTGAGGAACAACCATCCGGTGTGGTGGAACGAGCAACCCAGCGGTATCGGCGGCTTCGAGGACGAGGGCTACTGGGTTGTCTCCACGCACGCCCTGGTCCAGGAGGTATCCCGGGACAGCGACCTGTACTCCTCATGGGAGAACACCGCCATCGCTCGCTACTCCGACCATGTTCCACGCGCAGCCATCGATGCCAATCGCGGAATCATGTTGAACATGGATGCGCCGGAACACACTGCGCTACGGAAGATCATTGCCCGAGGCTTCACCCCCCGAGCTGTCGCCAAGCTGCGCGATGCGCTGTCCGCGCGCGCCAACAAGATCGTTGCCGACGCACTGGCCGATGGCACTGGAGAGTTCGTCGCAGATATCGCGGCCGAGCTTCCGCTGCAAGCGATCACAGAACTCATCGGAATTCCTCAGGAGCAGCGCCACAAGGTCTTCGAATGGTCCAACATCATGACCGGCCGCGATGATCCGGACATCATCGGCGATCCCGTCGCCGCGATCGGCCAGGTCATGCAGTACTCGATGGGTCTGGCGGCGGACCGGCGGGAATGCCCGGCAGAGGACATCGCGACCGCGCTGGTCCGCGCGCAGGACGAGGACGGTGCGCTCACCGACTTGGAATTCGGCTACTTCGTGGTGCTGCTGATGGTCGCCGGCAGCGAGACCACCCGAAACGCCATCACCCACGGCATGATGGCTTTTCAGGACAACCCCGAGCAGTGGGAGCGGTTCCGCCGCGAGCGGCCCAAGACTGCCATCGACGAGATCATTCGGTGGTCCAGTCCAGTGTTTTCCTTCCAGCGCACCGCCACCCGGGATACCGAATTGGGTGGGCAGTCCATCGGCAAGGGCGATCGCCTACTGATGCTCTATGCCTCGGCCAACTACGACGAGGCCGTTTTCGACAATCCCCACACCTTCGATATCGGCCGCGACCCGAATCCGCACCTGGGTTTCGGTGGCACCGGCGCGCACTACTGCATCGGTGCAAATCTCGCTCGGATGGAGATCGAGTTGATCTACGACGCTATCGCCGAACAGATGCCGGATATCAGCGTGATCGGTCCTCCGCGCCGGCTGAACTCCTCGTTCATCAACAGTGTGAAATCGCTGCCGGTGAGCTACGGGAAATGCCCGGTACAGCCGAAATGACCGCGCCACACGAGCGCACGGCAGTGGTCACCGGCTGTGCAACAGGCATTGGCGCCGCAACCGCGGCAAAGTTGGCCGCGTCGGGGGTACGAGTGATCGGCGTCGATATCGCCGACGCGGATGTGGCCACGATGCCAGGGGTAGCCACTTTCATCCAGGCCGATCTGTCGACACGAGATGGTGTGCGCGAGGTCGCCGATGCCATCGACGAGCCAATCGACATCCTGGTCAACAACGCGGGGGTGGCTGCAACCCGCCCGTGGCGGCAGGTGCTTGCGGTCAACGCACTGGCACCGCGGGATCTGACGCGGTTGCTGCTACCCAAGTTTCGCGAGTCGGCCGCCGTGGTCACCACGGCATCCCAGGCCGGCTTCGCCTGGCGAACCAACTATGCGCGCGCCAAAGCATTCCTGGCACAGGAGGATTGGGATCAGGCATACGCCATGTTCGACTCCCACCCGAACATCCAGGACGCCTGCTACCAAATATCGAAGGAAGCCGCAGTGGTGAACATGCTCGCTACCGCCACCGCGAACCGTGCCACCGGGCTACGGGCCAACACGGTCTCGCCCGGAACGGTTCAAACCCCACTGCTGGCGGATTTCACCGAGGCAATGGGCGCGGACGCGATTGCCGGTGCCCGGGACTGGTCCGGCCGCCACGCCGATCCAGGCGAGATTGCGGACGCCATCGTCTTCCTGTCCTCACCGTCCGCCGGCTGGATCAACGGCGTGGACCTACCCGTCGACGGCGGTTACGGCGCGCAGATCTTCACCTTGACGAATCCCCTGGGAGACAACACATGACACATGGAATCGGATCCGTCTTGACCTCGGTCAACCCGGCCACACTCGAGGTCGTGGCTGAGACCATCATCTCGACCCCGGCCGATATCGAGAAGAAAATCGCCGCAGCAACCGCCGCACTGCCCACATGGCGACGCAGCCTTCCCGCCCGGCAGGACCTGGCCCGACTCATCACCGGGCAAATCCACGCACACGCCGACGCGTTGGCCGAGTTGCTTACCCGCGAGCAAGGGAAACCGCTGGCCGAGGCAAAGCAGGAGATCTGGATCGCCGCCGAGGCTTTCCGCGCGGCCGCGGATGTGGAGTGGGAGACCAGCCGTACCCAGCAGGTGCTCGGTGGGCACCACGCCACCGTGGTGCACGCTCCGTACGGCGTTGTCGCCGCGATCGTGCCCTGGAACTTTCCTATCTACTTGGCAGCAGCCAAGATTGCACCGGCGTTGATTGCCGGAAACACCGTCATCGTCAAGCCGGCGGAGACAGTATCGAGGGTGGTCACCGAGTTCGTCGAGATTCTGTCCTCCGTCCTTCCCGAGGGTGTGATCGGGTTGGTGGCCGGCGGGCCCAGCGTCGGGCAGTCATTGGTGACGGACCGCAGGGTGCGCAAGGTGTCGTTCACCGGATCGACGCAGATCGGCCGGGAAATCATCCGTCAGTCCGCGGAAGCCGTTACGCCACTGACGCTCGAACTCGGTGGCAACGACCCCGCGATCCTGCTCGCGGACGCCGACATTGCGCAGGCCGCGGAGCGGCTCGCTGCTGGGGCGTTCATGAATGCGGGCCAGATGTGCATCGCACCCAAGCGCGTCTACGTTCCGCGCGCACAGCACAGTGATTTCACCGAAGCACTCGCAGTACACGTGCGGCAGCGTGTCGTCGGCGACGGCCTGGAATCCGGCACCACAATGGGTCCGCTCCACACCCGGGCACAGCGCGACTTCGTCGAGAAGCTGATCGCGGACGCGATCGCGGGTGGGGCGCGCGTGGTCACGGGTGGCCCGTCCGCTGCGAAAAGTGAACTGCCCGGCCACTTCCTGGCACCCACCGTGTTGACGGACCTCGGCGACGATGCCGATGTAGTCCGGCTCGAGCAATTCGGTCCAGTGCTGCCGATCATCGCCTACGACAACCTGGACGAAGTCCTCACGCGTATCGACGGCCAGGAGTTCGGTCTCGGTGCGTCGGTGTGGTCCGCCGACACCGACCGGGCCCGGCAGGTGGCCGAGGGTATCGAGGCCGGCACCGTGTGGATCAACAAACACAACGCCCTCGACGTGAACGTGCCCTTCGGCGGGGTCAAGGCCAGCGGCTTCGGCCGCGAGGGCGGCCGTGCCGGCATCGACGATTTCCTCATCACCCGTGTCATCAATTGATCGAACGACCGCTATCGAACATCTAGTCATTCCCACCTCGAAATGGAGCACTCTTCATGGCTGTTGAAAATATGTCCAGCGACGCTGCCCAGGATCTCGAAGATGCGTATGTGTACGCCTACCCCTTGGTGCTGATGGACACCATCCGCGCGATGGTCACCAACACCGAGACCCCCACCGCAGATCGCGCGCCGCTCAACCAGTTGTTCCACTCCAGAGATTTGGCGACCCCCGCCCTCCACAGCCTCACCCGGCCCAACGTGGACACGTTGTACTCCCAGGCCTACCTTGACCTGGGAGAAGAGCCTTACCTGCTGTTCAAGCCGGAAACCGACCGGTACTGCTCGATTCAACCGTTCGATGGCTACTCGAACACCCCGGCGGTGCTCGGCACCGGGGGCGTCGGCGGAAACGACGCGGTCACCTACGCATTGATCGGTCCACGATTCGACGGTGCGCTGCCGGAAAATGTCATCCCTGTCCCGGTGTCGACCGACTTCGTCTGGCTGCTCCTGCGCGTCCGGTGCTTCGGGCCGCCGGACCTGGAGGAGCCGCGCAAAATCCAAGACTCGATGGACCTGTATCCGCTCTCGCAGCACGGCGAAGAACACACCTACCCACGCGGGAGTTACACGCCTGATCTCGACTATGTACCCGTCCAACATCTTCAGAAGATGGACGCGTGCGAGTACTTCGATCGCTTCAACAGCCTGGTAGCCAGCAACCCGGGTGCCCCAGAAGACCAGCCGGCCTTGGACCGATTCGCCGCACTGGGCATCGGCGCTGGATTGACATTCGATCCAGCCTCCCTTCCGAAATCCGTCCAAGAACGAGCCGGTCAGCTGCCTGGTTTCATGGGCAGTAGCAAGGTCAACGAGAGCCGCCGAATGACGGCGATCGATGGTTGGATCTACCTGGACGAGTCCATCGGAAATTTCGGCACCAAATACCTGTACCGCGCCAGAATTGCGCACGGCGGATTCGCCAACCCCGTCGATGTCACGGCCTATCCGTCAACGCAGGTGGACTCGGGCGGAGAGCCACTCACCGGCACAAAGACCTACAACCTTCATTTCGAGCCCGGCCAGTTGCCGCCATACGGTGACTGGGGCTGGTGGTCCCTCACCGCGTACTCCGCATCCGGACAGTTGTTCGACAACGAACTCGATCGCTATGCAATCGATGACAGTCAGGATCTGACGCTCAACGATGATGGCTCACTGGATCTTTGGATCAGTGCGACAAATCCGGGGCGCGGTCGTGAGCGCAACTGGCTGCCTGTCCGTCCAGAGAATTTCGGAATCACCCTGCGCATCTACTTCCCACACGTCAGCGTCAACACTCATGACTGGATGCCGCCCAAGGTGACGGTAGTTCCCAGCACCGAGCCGCAAGCGGTAACGCAGTGAACCGAAAAATTTTGTGGCGCGGACACCGGCTGCCACACCTGAGTACTGGAGGACCGGTGACGGAACGCGCACTATCTACTACGCCTCGACTGAGCAGTGCCATCGTGCTCGCAGCAGCGACCGCACTCTTGTTGAGTTCATGCGCGTCGAGTGAAGAGTCAGCTGCAGGCGACGCGTTGGCCGGCGTGAGCGGGCCGGTCGGAACCCAGACTGATGCCGGCGAACCCGTAAGCGGTGGCACCTTGTCGTTCGGCTCGCTGGCACTACCCGCAACCCTGGACCCCGCACGCACCATGGCGACCGGTTCGACAGGTGGCACCGAGATGGCGGCAATCTACGACGTGCTCGTGCGCTTCGACGGTCAAGGCGGCGAGTTCGAGCCCCAACTCGCCGAGGACCTCACCGTCAGCGAAGACGGTAAGACGTGGACGTTGACCTTGCGGGACGGGGTGACCTTCAGCAACGGCGAAAGCCTTGACGCCGAAGCGGTTCGGTGGAGCATCGATCGGTACGTCGCCAATCGTGGTCCCGACTCGCAGCTGTGGAAGAACGCTGTCTCGTCGATATCGGCACCCGACGACTCGACCGTGATCTTCGAACTGTCCACTCCCTGGGCCACATTCCCGAACATGTTGGCCATGGGCCCGGGCATGATAGTGGCCGCGCAGTCCGATCAAGCGGAGAACTTCACCCCGATCGGGGCCGGACCCTTCGTGCTGGAATCGAACAAGCCGAACGAGCAGATTCAGCTCGAACGACGCGAGGGCTATTGGGGTGGTGACGCGAAACTCGACGGCGTACGTTTCCTCCCCTCGGCAGGCGGACAACAACAGTTGGACATGTTCAACACCGGACAGCTCGAGATGTTCTTCACGGTCGAGGCACACATCGTGGCTGACGTCGTCGAGGCCGGTAACCCCGGCTATCTGAATGTGATGAACGCCGGCAACGACGTGTTGATCAACAACGCCGATGGCCGCCCTGGGTCGGACCTGAGGGTGCGGCAGGCACTGATCAAAGCCGTCGACCCGGTCGCATTCGACGAGCGGACTCAGGACGGGATCGGCCGTCCGAGCGTCGCGCTGTTCTCGGAGGCTTCTCGCTGGAGCACAGGTGCCCCAGCCTCGAAATACGACCCGGAAGGCGCTCGCTCGCTGCTCGCGGAAGCCAAAGCCGATGGCTACGACGGTAAGATCACGTTCACAACGCGCCAGGCACCAGAGGCGCAGGCCCGGGCACTCGCGATCCAGGCGATGCTCAACTCCGTCGGATTCGACGCAGAGGTGGAGTTCTTGAATTCCACCACCGACATCATCCGAGTAATCAACGTCGAGAAGAACTACGACCTGGGCCAGTCCGCCCTCAGCATCCGCGATTCGGCCCCATTCCTCAAGCTCTACTCCGTCTTCCACAGTGACTCGACGGGGAATGCCTCCGGGTACGCGAACCCCGAGATGGATGAGTTGCTGGCCACACTGCAAAGGGCGAGTACGCAGGAGGAGATTCAATCAGCCATCGACGAAATCGAGTCGCTGGCCGCCGAAACGGTACCTACTCTGCCGCTGGCAGCGCAGGACAATCTGGTGGTCTGGCAGCCTGAAGTTCAGGGCGCATCGCACAGTTTCGCCGACATCATGCTTCTCGACGAGGTCTGGCTCTCCTGAGTATCAGCGCCTAGGTGGGCACTCAGAGCTTTCCCGCGGCGATCAGTTCGACCGGATCGGAAAGATCGACCGTGCCGAGGTAGCCGCCGCGCTGCGCGATCGCATCATGCACGCCGAATCCCAGAAGATTCTGCGACTCGCGCGGCAAGGCGCGCACCTGCTCCATCGGTATCGACAGGACCTGGTTCTCCTCGGTCCGCAGCCATCCCACGCAGTAGCTGATGTGCAACCCGCGACGCCACTGATCGGCGGTGGTGTTCGCGCCGGCAGCGTGGATGGTCGAGCCAAGATAAATGATCCCCGAGCCCGCCTTCATCACCGCAGGAATCGCCTCGGCGTCAGTCGGCTGGCGCTGCGGATCCCACAAGTGACTGCCTGGGATCACCCGGGTGGCACCGTTCTCCGCAGTGAAGTCCCGCAGCGCCACCACAGACGCCAATTGAAGGGTCGGCCGCGGCTTGGGTACATGGACCCAAACGGCTTCGTCGCGGTGCAGCTGTTGGGCAGTCCCTCCGGGGCCGCGATTGAGTACCTGGCCGAGATTGAGCTGATAGGCCGCGCAGTTCGGTAGTAACACCGCGTCGCACACTCCGCGATAAATCGGGTGGGTGAGCACCTCGGTGGCAAAAACCGTGGACTTTGCCGCCAGCCCAGCCAGGTGCTCAGTGTGTTCGCCGAAAAAGTCCGCCACCACGGCATTGACGAACCCACGCTCCGCGCCCTGCGCTCTCTCACTCAGATGGCAGTCGAGTTCGGCATTGAAACGGGTGAGGAGATCCTGGTCCAGCAGGTCTTCGACAATCACGACGCCATGCTCCTGCAGAGCGTCGGTGATTGCCTGCATCGACTCCGAGGCGTGAAGGCGGGGCGGCTGCGTCATGATCGGCACTCCTTATATGTACGAGACGTTCAAGTAGCGTGCACCAGAATTGCAGGGGCCGGTGCAGCGATCGGCTCAGGGATTTCCGGCAGTGGACCCGATTGGGCTCGGCTTCGGCATCAGTGCGTTGAGGTAGAACTCGACGCATTCGACCGACAGGTCGGCCAGTGTGTACTCGGCGGTGGGGCGGAACCATCGTCCGGTAAGCCACAGGCCATCTTTGATCAGTTCGTATGCAACGTTCGGGGCGATCGATCGCCGGTAGACGCCTTCACTGATTCCGCGTTCGAGCGAGGCTATCCACAGTCTGTGGTTGCTTGCCGCCAGAGACCGGATCTGCTGGTGACCGTCGAGTTGTCGGATAGTGCTCTCTTCGTTGCGGCAAATTTGTGGCGAGTGCGGATCCTCGTCGATCAGTGTCAGGGACCTACGAATCAGCTCACCGAGTTCGAGCTCCGGAGGCAGTGACCGGTCGACAACCCGATGAAATTCGGTATTCATCGCCCGTAAGTGGCCGATGACGATCTCCTCCAGGAGCGACTCCTTCGAGGGCACGTATTGGTAGAGGCTGCTGGGAAGTACGCCGATGCTGCTTGCGATCATGCGCATCGACGTACCTGCCAAGCCGTTCTCGGCGAACAGAGTCGTTGCAGTGTGTAACACCTGCTGTTTCCGCTGTTCGGCGTTGACTGTGGCATTCGTCGGCATGATCCCCCCATTACCTGTCGAGTACCCCGAAAGACTGGCCATGATCGCTGCCGTGCTGCCAGTTGGTCGGGTCTTGCTGCGTAGGCCACTGTGGCCTGGTCGGGCGGCACAGTGGGTTCATCCACGTTGCCGCAGTTGCAGCTTATCGACCTTGCCGGAGGTGTCGCGGGGGAGTGCAGCTTTGTCGATCGGACCTGCAGCGAGGGGCTGGTTCGTAACGCCGCCAGTGTAATAGGACGATGACGGAGTAGTCCGGATCCCCGCGAAGGAAGGCACTCCCATATGAAACGCAAACTACTGCTCGCTTTCGCGGCAAGTGCGATGGCCGCGAGTGTAAGTGCAGCATTGCCGGCGACCGCCACAGCACAAGACATCGGTCTGAACGAGTTGCCATGCAGCGCCGAGTTCGTCCAACCCTGGGGGCCTGGCGCGTGGGCACCACCCCAGAAAGTCGTGTTCAGCCCGTTCGGAACCAAAGACATTCACTGCACTTACTTCCACGGGTTCGTTGCCGCGTACCAGGTCGACCCATGGGGCAACAAGCATCACCTCAACACGGTAAACCTTGGGCCATGGAGCAACTACACCTATTTCTGGGATCCGGCGACTTTCTGATAGCAGGTTCTATGCCGTCGAAGCCGAGAAGCACGCTGAACCCCTGACCCACGTTCGCGAATCTGCGTACCCCGCAAGATGAAGCATGATCTCGGTCGCGTTGCAGTTGGTCGGCAGGGCACATGGGGTCATCCACGTTGCCGCAGTTGCAGCTTATCGACCTTGCCGGAGGTGTTGCGGGGGAGTGCATCGACAACTTCGATGTAGTGGGGGATCTTGAACTTCGCCAGCAGCGCGTTGCATTGTGCGCGTATCCGTTCGTCGATGCTCGCGTCGCTGATGGAGGTGCAGACAAAAGCTTTGCCTACTTCACCCATACGAGTGTCGTGCACGCCGATCACGGCGCACTCGCGAACGCCGGGGACGGCAAGAATAGCCTGCTCTACTTCCGCGGGATAGACGTTGAAGCCGCCGGTTATGAACATGTCCTTGATGCGGTCGGTGATAGCGATGTTGCCTTCGGGGCTGATTGTGGCAATGTCGCCGGTGTGCAGCCAACCTTCGCTGTCGATTGCTGCAGCGGTCGCGTGCGGGTCGTCGAGATACGAGCGCATCACCAAGCGACCGCGAACGAGCAGTTCACCCGTGTGGTCCAGCTTGACCTGCATTCCGTCGATCGGGCGTCCGCACGTGGTGGCGACCGTGTGCGGTGAATCCTCGGGGCGGGTGGAGCACACGTAGCCACTGGTCTCGGTCAGACCGTAGGCGGTGAGGACGATGTCGACACCGAGTTGGTCCTGTAAGCGTTCGACGAGTGTGACCGGCACTGTCGTCGCGCCGGTGACAGCCACCCGAAGGTGTGTCAGGTCCCGAGTGCGGTGCAGTTCGGTGTCGAGTATCGACTGGAAGATCGTGGGAGCACCGGCGAGGACGGAGACCCGGTGCTTTTCGGCAAGATCGATCACGTTGTCGACGCGGAACACGGACTGCGGCACCATGCGTACCCCGTGATAGAGGCAGGCGATGAAGCCGGCCTTGTATCCGAAAGTGTGGAAAAAGGGACTCAGCAGCATGTAACAATCCTCGGGGTGGAGGGTGGCGATCGTGCCCCAGATTCGGCCGACGTGCACCGTCTGATCGTGGGTGGCGAGGACGCCTTTGCTCTTTCCCGTTGTGCCAGAGGTGAAAAGGATGTCGGCGATGTCGTCGGTGTGCACCAGCTTGGACGCGTCGTCGGCGGAGGCCAGCAGCGCGGGCGTGGCGGTGTCGAGAAAATCCAACCAGCTGGTGGACAAAGTACTCGACTGCACAGGCGCCTCATAGGGGACCTCGATGATTGTTTTCACTGATCCCGGAGCGCCGTCACACTGTGCGAGAAGCTCTGGCAGACGGCGCTTTCCGAGGAAGTCACCGACAATTACGAGTGTCCCAGCACTGGAGCGGACAATGATGTCCAATGCCTCGCCATCGGTGTATCGAGTATTGATCGGGACCACGATCGCACCGATGTACTGGGCGCCGAGTGCGCTGATGATCCAGTGATGCGTGTTGGGCGCCCAAATGGCAACGCAGTCGCCATGGCGGACACCGCGCCCATGCAGTGCGGCCGCGAAGTGCCGGACCGAGTCGAGTAGACCGTCCCAGGTCAACTGCGTCGGCCAGGCGGTCTGCTCATCGGATATCGCGACCTGTTCGCCCCAGGCCTGGGCTGCTGCGCGCAGCAAAGTGGGGATTGTCGTGCGTTCATTGGCCTCCATGTGCTTCTCCTGTCGTGTAACGAGGCCCACCAGCGGTGGACGGGTGTGTGTCTGTCCTACCAAGCAACAGAGTCCAAAGTGCCTTCAGTGAATCAAAGTAGCAAACGCTTGTTCTTCACCGACTACGATCGAGGATTTCTCACAGTCGGACTGGTGGATAGAATCGTTCCGGGTCTTTAACCTGGTTATATCTGCGAATTTCGACTACTCGCAGCCTTCTGTCCTCGACGAAGTGAGCGCTTGACGTGATCGCGGTCATATAGCTATCGTTCCCACCAAGCGAATGCTTGGTTTTATGTTCTGTCCAATACGCGCTGGCTACATGGACGCCACAAAGATCACTCCTCGATGTCGGCTACCGGCCGGTCAGAGGTTGCGATTCCGCGGCGTCCAGAGGCAAGTCTTGGCCCTATGGGCCTGCAAAAGGAGTGGATCCAGATGGATAGCAATGAGGTCGGCGGGCGCGTTCACGATCTTCCGGACGACACCTCGAAGGCGCAGCTACGCAAGGTCGCACTGTCGTCTCTGTTGGGCACCGCCCTCGAGTATTACGATTTCCTGCTGTACAGCACGATGGCAGCCCTTGTGTTCGGTGATGTGTTCTTTCCTGGGGAAAGCTCGGTGGTCTCCACCATTGCCGCTTTCGGCACACTGGCCGTGGGTTACGTTGCGCGTCCGCTGGGCGGAATCCTGTTCGGACACTTCGGTGATCGGTTCGGTCGCAAGCACATTCTCATCGTGACGATGGGGCTCATGGGCGTTGCGAGCTTCCTCATCGGACTGTTGCCCAGTTACGCCGCGATCGGCGTGACGGCTCCGATTCTGCTCGTCCTCCTGCGCATCTTGCAGGGTCTGGCAGTCGGAGGCGAATGGGGCGGTGCCGCACTGATGGTCGTCGAACATGCCGATGCAGAGAACCGCGGAAAGTGGGCCGGCATCATGAATTTGGGCTCACCGATCGGGTTCTTGATGTCGACGGTCGCCGTCGCGATCGTCTCGCTACTGCCCGACGAAAGCCTGCAATCGTGGGGTTGGCGAATCCCGTTCCTGCTCAGCGCACTGCTGGTCGTCGTGGGACTCTATGTCCGGACGCGGGTCACGGAAAGCCCAGTGTTCCAACAAGCAGCCGAACGCGCCGAAACCGAAAACGCCGTACGCACCCCACTGAGCCGACTGATCCGCAGTCCTCGCCCCGTAATACTGGCATGTGCCGCAGGTATTGCTCCCTTCGCACTCACCGCACTCATGACCTCACACATCATCGCGTATGCGACGGGCATCGGGTACGACAAGTCGAAAGTGATCCAGGTACTCATACTCCTGTCCGTGGTCGCGCTTGTCGCCATCCCGTTGGCATCCACGCTGTCGGACCGAATCGGCCGTCGTACGGTCGTGTTCATCGGCGCTACAGGCGCAATCATCTTCGCGTTCCCGCTCTACATGCTGATCAACACCGGTTCCATCGCACTGATGGCAGCAGGGCTGGTCTTCGCGCAAATCTTGCAGAACATGATGTTTGCGCCCCTCGTCCCGCTGCTGTCGGAGATGTTCGGTACCACCGTCCGCTACACGGGCGCTTCCCTCGGATACCAGGGCGCCAGCCTCATCGGTGCAGGCTTCACCCCACTGATCGCCAGCGTCCTGCTCGCCGGATTCGGCGGTTCCAGCGTCCCGTTGAGCCTGATCATCATCATCACCGCGGGCGTATCGATCGGGGCACTGGCCATGATCAAAGAGACTCGAGGGCGCGACCTCACCACGATCGACGTCGAATCCAGCCCTGCAACCCCGGTGTCGACTTCAGCGCGCAGTGACCTCACACGGTAGTGACACCGACGGATTGCGTTGGTCGGCAGCGGTAGAAACGCAGGCTTGACGAATCGCTTCGATAAGAACAGAGGTGTCGAGGGGGGGGTGACAGCGATCACTCCAGGAGCTAAGTTGACACACGTCAACAAGTTTCGACGCATGTCAGGAGTGCGCATGTCCCCCTCATCCGAGACCGCCGAGCCCGCTGTCGCCAAGACCACGGTGGTGATCGGCGCCGCCTCCGGTATCGGTGCCGCGATTACCGAGCACCTGCGTTTACATGGCCACCACGTCGTTGGCGCCGATCTGGTGAGCAGTGAGTCGATACTCCCGGTGGACGTCGCCGACGAGGCAACGGTGCAGGCCCTATTCGAGAAAATCATTGTCGAACACGGCTCGTTCACCGGCCTGGTGAACTGTGCAGGCACGAGCACTCTTTCGCCCGTCGTCGACCACGATTCGGCCGAGTTTCGGCGCATTCTGGACATCTCTTTGGTCGGCGCATTCCATGTGCTCAAGCACGCCGGAAGCCGCGTTGCCGAGGGCGGATCGTTGGTCACCCTGGCCTCGCTCAACGGGACCCAACCCGGATCGGGGCTGGCGGCCTACTGCACGGCCAAGGCCGGGCTCCTGATGCTCTCGAAGGTGACGGCTCTGGAGTTGGCTCCGCGGCAGATCCGGGTCAACACGGTCTCTCCCGGTCTCGTCGTCACGCCGTTGACCTCGCCGGCCATGGAGATCCCCGGTGTGCGTGAGGACTACGTCGAGAACACGCCGCTCGGACGCACCGGGACGGGACTGGAGATCGCGGCTGCCTGTGAGTACCTGCTGTCCGACGGTGCGGCGTGGACGACAGGTGAGGACATGCAGGTCAATGGCGGTGCGCACTTGAAGCGCTACCCGGACCTGCTGGGTCTGATCGAGAAGGCCTTCGGATGAGCCGCACTGGGTCTGCGGGCGCGGACGGCGCCAATCCCTACCGGGGCCGTTTTGTCGGGCGCGCCGCGCTGGTGACCGGGGCAGGGTCCGGCATCGGGGCCGCATTGGCCGCAGCGCTGGTCGAGGCCGGCGCGTATGTCGTCTGTACCGACCTCGACCAGGTGGCTGCGCGACGCACTGCTGCGGCACTGGGACCGCGGGCTCGTGCCGAGGCGCTCGACGTCACCGACCCCGAGCAGGTCCTGGCAGCCGTGGACCGGGTGGTCGCCGAGCACGGTCGGATCGACATGATCTTCAACAACGCCGGCATCAGCTTCGGCGGCGAGACCGAGCACCTGACCCTGGCCCAGTGGAATCAGATCATCGACGTGAACCTGCGTGGCGTGGTGCATGGCATCCATGCGGCCTACCCGAAGATGATCGCCCAGGGCAATGGTCACATCGTCAACACGGCCTCGGCTGGTGGCCTGATGGCAGCCGGTCTGATCACCAGCTACGTCGCCACGAAGCACGCAGTGGTCGGCCTCTCGCTCGCGCTGCGCACCGAGGCGGCGGCCAAGGGCGTGGGTGTCACCGTCATCTGTCCGGGAGCAGTCGATACCCCGATCTTGGACAAGGGCTCGATCGACGACTTCGTGGGCCGTGACTACTACCTCAGGGGTCAGCGCATCAAGACCCCGCACTCGCCGGAGGAGCTGGCCGATGAGGTGCTGGCGGCCGTCGCCGGGAACAAGGCGATCCTGGTCGCGCCGGGCTCGGCTCGCCTGGCATGGCGGTTCAACCGGCTCGCGCCGGGACTGATGCAACGCTCGTCGATATTGTTCGTGGCTCGACAGCGCAAGTGGCAGGCTCAGCGAGCCAAAAAGGCGGGGAAGACTGCCGCTCGCTGACCACGCCGTAACATCCGCCGCAATGCCTCAGTTCGCTCTAGGGTTCAGGTGTCGCTTCAAGAAAAGCGCCGCGTGTTCGACGGCCGGACCATGAAAAGGCTTGCCGGGGAACAGGTCGAAGTGATCGCCCGGGTAGTGACGGACCTCGGCGCGGCCCGCGAAGGCTGCCAGTGCCGCCGCACGCGGGGGTGCTGACCGGTCGAAGTCGGCGATCTGAACCAGCAGCGGGACCTTGATCTTCGCAGCGGCCTGGGCGGGCGCTCTGGTGCCGAGTTCCAGGCCGACGTCGGCGCGTACTTCGTTGCGCCAGGACGGACCTGCGATCGAGTGGAAGTCCTCATAAGCACCGGACAAGGTGAGCGCACCGGGCTGCCCCGGCTTGCCGACGACCGGCAGCATCGTGGGCTTGCCGACGTTGGCCCGCACGCGCGCAGCAATTCCCGTCGCAGTGGCCTTGAGCAGGGTCAACGGGCCGTGCGCTGCAAGGGCGTGCCGCATGGCGGCCAGGCCGTCGACCATCGGCACCACCGCGATGACGGCCGCAATATCGTTGCGGTCAGCAGCCACCTGGAGTACGTGGCCGCCGGCCAGTGAGACGCCCCATAGGACGATCCGCTGCGGATCGACGCCGGGGAGCTGCGCGGCAGCGTCGACCGCCGCCTGCCAGTCCTCGACCTGACCTGCCAAGGACACGGTCTGTCGCTCGTCGCCGCCGCTGGTGCCGAAACCGCGGTAGTCGAAGGTGAAGGCGTCCAACCCCGCTGCGGCGAATGCCTCGGCGAAGCCGTCGAGGCCCGAGTCCCGGGTGCCACCCAAGCCATGGGCCAACACGACGACCGGGCGGCCGGACGCTGTTGCCAACGCGTCACTGCGAGCCGAGAAGTGGGTGCCCTCGCACCGTGTACCCGCCACTGTGAAGCCGACGGTGCTCGATACCGTGCTGCTCGATGCTGTAGCAGGCAGGGTCATGGTGTTGTCGTTCTCATTCATACCTGGCTCCAAAGGTGTTGAACGGGAGTCGAATTACAGGGGATCGCGACTCAGGGAAGGGGTTGGGTGCCGTAGATGGAGCGCACCCAGATACTGGTGACCACCTCGACATGCAGGTCATGATCGGGGCACGAGCCCATCACTCGACGCTCCATGTTGCGGTCGTTGACGTCCAGCAGAACCGCAGCCAACGCTCGTGCGTCGACTCCGTCCGGCGCCCGGCCGGCAGCGCGTTCGGCTTCGATCATGTCGGCTACGGCCTCTTCGAACGAGACCCGGTCGGCCTCCCACATTGTGCGGATGGACGGGTTGGTGGCCCGGGCCTCCAACACGGCACGATAGAGATGCTCGTGCCGCTCGGTGACGGTGAACAGATGCGAGACGGCTTGACCGATGCGCTCGGTCGGATCGCGAGAGACGTCGGTCAACCAGACACCGGCCTCGGCCGCCTCCTCGTAGATGACTTCCATCAGTGCGCCCACCGCAGCGGCCTTGTTCTCGAAGTAGAAGTAGAACGCAGAGCGAGTGACCCCGGCCCGACGGGACAGGTCGGCAACATTGATCGACTCGACACTGTCCACCTCCCGCAGCGAATCGTCGAGCGCCGCGAGCAGCGCACTTCGGCGCGCGTCGCCTTTCGACAGGGTCCTCTGAGCAGCGATCCGAGCGTTCATCGGCCAACCCGAGCCCGGCCGGTCGGCAGTTCCTTCGTCCGTAATTGGTGCTCGTAGACGAAGTAGTCCAATTGCTGAGTGTGACGCGCAGTCGGAAGCATGTGCCCCAGATACAGAGCCTCGTCGTCGGCGATGACCCGCTTCATCTCCTCGATCGAGGGGAGCGCGTACTGGCCGACCAAGTACGCGGCGAGGATCCGGGTCTGGGCTTCCACGAACGGGAACAGCGTCGGGGTGGACTGGGCGAATCCGACGAAGGCCAGATCGTCGATGCCGGGGGAGAACATCCGCTTGTACAAGCTGATGTGATTTCCCTTGGCCGAGAAGAACTCCGGATCGAAGAACGGGAACGTGATGTTGTAGCCGGTGGCGTAGATGATCACGTCGAAGTCGGCACTGGTGCCGTCCTCGAAATGCACGGTCTTGCCGTCCAGACGCTTCAGATTGCCCTTGGCGGTCAGATCGCCCGATCCCAGACGCAGCGGCAATTCCACCGACTGGGTGGGGTGCGCCTCCATGAACTTGTGGTTCGGCTCCGGCAATCCCATGTCCGAGGGATATCCGTTCTGCATGGGCGCCACCTTGGAGATGACCTTGCGCTGCCACTTCAACGGGATGTGCGGCGAGGTTTTGAAACCCATATCCGCGGGCTTTCCCCTGATGTATTTGGGCACGATCCACGCACTCGAGCGAGTCGAGATCACGACGTCGTTGTCGAGGGTGCGACTGGACAGTTCGACGGCGATGTCAGCCGCCGAATTACCGATACCGACCACCAGAATTCGCTTGCCGCGCAGGTGCAATGGCTGTTCTGGATCAATGTAGAGGTGCGAGTGGATGCTCTCCCCGGTGAACTCACCTTCGAACTCCGGCAACCGAGCGTCCCAGTGGTGACCGTTGCCGACCACCAGAAAGTCGAACTCACGAGTCGAACCATCTTGCAGGTCCAGTTCCCATCCGCCACCGGGCTTGCGACGCGCACTGCGAACGCCGTTGGAGAACTCGATGTTCTTCTTCAGGTCGAAGGCCTCGGCGTAATCCTCCAGATACTCCTTGACCAGTGTGTGGTGCGGGAAGTCCGGGTAGCTCTCGGGCATCGGGAAGTCCCGGAACGACAGTTGGTATTTGGAGGTGTCGATATGCAAAGACTTGTAGGCGCTCGACATGCCGTTCGGGTTTCCGAAGGCCCAGTTGCCACCGATGCGATCGGACATCTCGAAGCAGGTGTGCGGAACGCCGTAGTCGTCGAGCATCTTGCTGGCGGTGAGTCCGGAGATTCCTGCACCGATGATCGCAGTGGTGGGCTTATCGAACTTCGTGGTCATGATCGACTCGCTTACTTCAAGGGGGTGACAGCGGTCACTTTAGGTGTTAATTTGACGGACGTCAAGAATTTTGAGCCGACCCGGGTGTCCGGCCGGTCACGCTCTCCTCTGCTACCAACTTTAGAGTGTCGAGATCCCGGATTGCCTGGCAACCACGCTCGATCATGGACACGAACATGTCGTCACCGCGAGAGGAGTCGACTGCGAAAGCGCATCCGAGCGAGGGCATCAGCAATGCTTGAATCATTCCGAACCTGTAATCATGCCAGCAACTTTCGAGGTCGAACCCGTCGATCTCGTACCCGCTCAGCGCGGCGTGATAAGTATCGACGACGTTGCGCTCGATAGACCTGCGCAGCTCGGTTCGAACGCTGGTGCCCATGAAATAGGCGAGATCCCGAGCGGGTAGCCCGACACTCAGGGTCTGCCAATCCACGACCGAAATCTCATCGTTGTCGGGGTGAAAAAGTATGTTGTCGAGACGGTAGTCACCATGAAGCAAACTGAAGCGTCCGAAGTCCGCCAGCAGCCATGGGGTCACCAGGCTCATTGCTGCGGTGAGGGTTTCGACGTCCGCACTGCTGAGTCGTGCCGCCAGCTTCTCGGCGGTGAGGCCCGCACTCATGACACAGACGTCGCCCAATCCCTTTGCGCCCGCAGCGTCGAGCGATATCATGGCAAGCCCATCGAATGTAAGCCATTCCGGAGCATTCCACGTCGGGCCGTGCAGGCCGGCGATTGCAGCACCGGCAAGCTTCGCTTCCCGTTCGCTACAGCCCGCGATCTGATCCCCCTGCTCTTTGGGCGCTTGATCTGCCAGCAGGAGTGCATAGTTCAACGAATCTTCGGTAATTTCGCAATGAAACGACCGAGGCACGGGGATCTGCACTTGGTCGGCTACCGACGCATAGAAGGCGCACTCGCTTCGGTAGCCGAGAGCTACCCGTGCGCGACTCTCGTCGTCCTCGACGGGCAACTTGATGACGAACGTGGTCGGCAATCCGGCGGGGTTGGCCGAATAAGTTGCCGAGATTCGGTACGTAGCACCGGTCTGACCTGTGCCGATGGGATCGACGATGACATCGCTTACCTGTATTTCCTCCCCCTTTGGGGCGAGCACGCCGGTGAGCCAGGTGCTGGTTACCTCGTCTGGAAAACGGGGGATCGATACGGGTGTGCTCACTGTGGGTCCCTTCCACGGAACTGGCTCTAGGTGTCTACTGGGCGCACTGGCGTGAATCGCAACCGGCGCATGGGGTTTGGTGTGGCATTTGACGCTCGTCAATTAAGTTAGATGAGCATCGGCCAATAGGCAAGGGTGTCTTTGTTGCCCGACGGCGCACGTCCGGAAGAGCCGGACAGGAAGCACGGGGCCGGAAGGGTCTTGCGTACGAGACCCGGGGCAACTAGCTTAATTGACGACCGTCAAATCCATTGGTCGAGCGGCATGAATCCTGTGGATGGCCCGCGTCGCCTATTCCAGAATCGGAGAATCTCACATGGCGTCGAACGCACGAGTCCTGGACGAACTGGGCTACTACCTACTGGCGGGTGCCGGGAGCGACGGGCCCGCGACGCTGATGGACGAGGCCCGGCTCGGCGAGGACATGGGATTCGGGACCGCCTGGATCTCCGAACGCTGGAATGTGAAGGAAGCGTCGTCACTGTCCGGCGCTGCCTGCGCGGTCACCGATCGAATGCGCATCGGTACCGCAGCGACCAATCACAACACCCGGCACCCACTGATCACCGCATCGTGGGCGACGACTCTGCACCGACTCTCGGGTGGGAGGTTCACGCTCGGGATCGGGCGCGGCATCGCGGCAATGGGCAGTGCATTCGGGGTGCCGTCGGTGACCACGGCGATGATGGAGGACTGGGCCCAGATCACCCGACGGTTGTGGCATGGTGAAGTCATCGTCAATCATGATGGGCCGCTGGGAAAATGGCCGGTATTGTTTCTGGATTCAGATTTCGACGAGGACATTCGCTTGGCGATCGTCGCGTTCGGCCCCAACACTTTGAAATTGGGCGGCCGAGAATTCGACGACGTCATTCTGCACACGTACTTCACTCCCCAGACACTCCAACGTGCGGTGAAGACCGTGAAGACGGCGGCCGAGCAGGCCGGGCGAGACCCGGACAGCGTCAGAGTGTGGTCGTGCTTGGCGACGGTAGGCGATCACCTGCCCGAGGAATTACGCGTGAAGAAGACCGTAGCTCGGTTGGCGACGTATCTGCAGGGCTACGGCGACCTCCTGGTCAAGACGAACGATTGGGATCCTGCTGTGCTGCAGCGTTTTCGCGCAGACTCGGTGGTGACCTCGATCGCCGGGGGTATCGACAGCAAAGCCACGACAGATCAGCTGGAACACATCGCGACACTGTTGCCCGAGGAGTGGCTGGAACCATCGGCAACCGGGACGGCAGGACAGTGCGTCGACCGGATTCGCAAGGAGTTCGACTACGGCGCAGATGCGGTGATCCTGCATGGCGCAACGCCGCAGGAGCTGGCGCCGATCGTGGAGGTCTACCGCGAAACCTGCTGATGAACGAGCTATGCCGGCTCGATGGGGTGAACCATCGGCCGGCATAGCCCGCGCAATCTACAGCTCCGGGGCCGTCAGTGCTCCACTATCAGCATTGGGGAAGATCGATGCTGATAGTAGGAGTGTCCACCAACGGCTGGACCGGAACCGTAGCTTCACCGGAAACGGAAGGCTCCTCCAGTTCCCAAGTGACAGTTGAGGATTCACCGGGCGGAATCGTGACGTACGCAGCCTGGACGGGCCGACCCAGCTCGGTACCCTTCTGGACCGAGAAGGCGTTGACGCCGTCGACCTTCATGCCGGTGAACTTGGCGCCCTGCGTCCCGTACAGGTAGGCGATCGACTCGTTGGTGCCGTACGGGACACCGGGCTGGAACGTGCTGGCCACGTACTGGGTCAGTCCGTCCGAAACCACGGTGTTGGTCAGTGTCGCCGTGACCGTCGACTTCCGGGTCGGGCCGGTGCAGGATTCCGCGGTGTACGAGATATCGCGAGTGAGGTAGTAGTCGAGTTTGTTTCCGCCTGCGTTGTTGACGATCACGTTGGCATACGGGGCAGGATCGTCTGGGAGCGCATGGCCGACCTTCGTGCCCTCCAGGGTTTCCTGTTCGGCGGGATCTGCGCTCCACACCGAGATGCGTCCCTCACTGCCTGCCCGGCCGACCGCGTCGAGCAACTTGCGGGTCGGCGCGACACCGGTCGTCATCTTCGACACGACAGCCTGCGAGATTTCCTGCAGGTAGTTCTTGCGTGCCAGCTGATCTTCGCCGAAGCGAGCGTACGCAGTGGACAGCGTCACCTCGACGACGTTGTCACCGGAAATGACTTCACCGTCGGCGAGGGTGACCGGGCCGGTGGCGTCGAGAATGTAGCCCAGAGCAATCGGATCGGTAGCGATGGCGCCGTCGAGCTTCTCCCCGGTCTGCTCGGCCCACATCGAAGACCAGATCTGGCCGGCGTACGGAAAGTGCGGGCTCGCATTGGAATTGCGGAAGTCCGTCGTGGTGTTACGCGGACCCCACAGTGCGTTGTACTCGGGGCCCAGATCGATCGGCTGCTCCGCGAACTCCAGCTCGCGGTTGCTGCCGAGGGTATCTACCCGGGCAGTTCCGTTGTCGGCGCGCACAATTCCGAATCCGCCGAGTAGACCACCCGTGCCGCGCGCCTCGGCGTTGGTCTGGAAGGCGAGAAAGTAGGAGCGGGGACCGTCGGCGCCCATCATCGAAGGAACGATGCGGCTCGCGGTGTAAGTATTGGTCAGCAAGCCAGACAGATCGTGGGTCTGATTCTCGAGCTGCACACGGGCGTCGTCGACGACTCCGAGATAGGCCGGCGCCTCGATCGCCTGAGCCTGCGCGTAGAGGTCCTGTGCCGCTGCAGAAGTCTCGGCGAGGATCGGCTCGGCTTCGGTAAGCGACTGCAAGTTCACTCGGCCGCCGCCCTCGATCACGTTGTCGGGGGAGATGCTCGCACTCGCCTGCGCAGCAGGCTCCAGAACATCGACGGCGAGGCCGCGGACGACATCGGTGATCTCGACGATCGTCTCGAGCGGACTGCCGAGCACTGGGATTGCTGCAGCGATCGTGAACGGCAGCGAAGACGCTGCGTTCTGCGCCTTGTCCGCGGACTCGCTCGCCTCGGCGGCAGCGGCCTGCGCCCCCGACACATCGCCGTCGAGCAGGGCGTTCTTCGCGGAGTTCGCGGCGTCCCGCGTCGTCTCCAAATTGGACTTCGCCGTCAAGGCCTCGTACGCCAGCCACGCCAGGAAGGCGAGAACGATGACCAGAACGATGCCGACACCCAACAGGACGGGGCGCTTGTTCTTGCGCGACGGCGGGCGGGTGTCGGTGCCAGAGGTCATGTCGACGGGGCTCCTGTTGCTAGGGATGGTTCGAGTGAAGGGCGCGGGTATTGCCGAAAAGAAGATATTCACGCCCGTGGGAAGACTAGTGCGTCGACGTCGGCAGCGGGCATCGAGGTGGTGTGGTAATTCGATTGAATGATTGTCGATGTCGGTAATTAATACGATCGTGTAAATCAACGACTTGTAGGCGCCGAGATCGTAACGTAATCGCAGTTACTCACGATAACAATCGGTCGGTCTCGGGGAGAAGTGTCTGGTTCGGAGAGGGGAGTCGGGAGAGTGATCCGCTGTAGTTCGGGAGGGTGCGGTTCGGACCCCTCGATACCACAACAGGGCGGATCGGCAGGGCCCTCGCGGCTCGATCCGGTGCAATCTGCGACCAAAGTCATATTCGACAGAGTGGTGGCCGCCACAATCCTGGTAGTGCTGGCGCCGGTATTCCTCGGATGCGTGATTTCGACCAGTGGCGCCGAAGGTGAGCCCACGTTCGCGTCCACGACGCGGATCGGTCGTCGAGGCGTCCGTTTTCAGCTCCTGAGCTTCAGAACACGCCCTGAGCAGCGCCTCGGCGTACTCCTGACGAAGCTGGGCATGGATCATCTGCCCGAGCTGATCAACGTTCTTCGGGGTGACATGAGCATGGTCGGGCCGCGACCCGCCGCGGATCGGCCCGGCATTCCCGATGTGGAAGTCCCCGTTGACTGCCGTCCAGGAATCACCGGGCTGTGGATGCTGGCGCCCCGCGCGGACATCTCCGGACCGGACGCGGAGATGCTCGATCGCGGCTATGTGGACTCGTGGTCACTCGCCCGCGACATCCGCATCCTGTACCGGACAGTCGCCGCAGTACGGTACCGCCCCTGAACGGCTGGAAATATTCAGGGAAATAACCAGAAACAAGCGGAATGGCGCTTTTCAATACACGTCACCTAGTTTTCACCGAAATGTACTGCGCCCGCAACGGTTAATATCACGGAAGTCGCATTGGATAAGTAGAGCAAATACCTCCGGTCCACTAGTTTGTAAATGGGCGCTACTGATCGACGTTGCTTCAGCAACGTTCTTCCGGAGTGAAGATTGTGCCGCCGGCGCAAAGGACTGTGAGGAGGGGTAGCAGAAGTGTCGTCAGTGGAAGGTGCCCCCAGCGGGATCGACTTGTTCCCGCTGTCGCCCGCCCAGCTCAATATCTACTTCGCGCAGAAGCTGGCGCCGGGGGTTCCGTTCACCATCGCCCAGTTCGTGGAGATCCGTGGCGATATCGACCCCGCCACGTTGATCCGAGCTACCGACATCGCGTGCCGCGAGCTCGAATCGCCTGGCGTGCGCTTGGGTGAGGACGACGGGCAGCCCTATCAATGGGTCGACCTCAACGTTCCCTACGCCATGATTTACCGCGACCTTCGCGACGAGAGCGACCCCGTCGGCTACGCCCACCGCTACATGGACGAGCAATACCGAAAGCCCGTCGACTTGGTCCGCGATCAGCTGATCGCCTCGGAGATCATGCAGGTCGGCGACGCACACTACTTCTGGTACAGCCGAGCTCACCACGTCGTCATGGACGGCTTGGGTGCAATCTCCGTTCAGGAGCGCACCGCCGCCGCGTACACGGCCCTGCTGACCGGCGCCGACGTTCCCAAGACCCGCGCCGTCGGTGTCCGGGCGATCTACGACTACGAAACCGCCTACGTCGGTTCCACGCGCTACGAAGCCGACCGCGAATACTGGGTCGGCAGGCTAGACGGTCACGCCGATGCGCCACGTCTGGCAGGCACCTCGCATTCCGGTGCGGCCGTGCCCAGCGCCGTCTCGATCAGCGTCGGCGCAGTGCTCGACGACGAGCTGACCGACGCAATGGCCGCGCTCGCCCAGCGCTACAACTCTTCCGACGTCCCCGTCGTGCTCGCGACGTTCGCGCTGTACCTCGCGCGGATGACCGGCACCGACGACGTCATGCTCAGCCTCCCCGTCTCGGGTCGAGCGACCACCAAACTGCGTGACTCCTCCGGGATGATGTCCAACATCGTGCCGCTGCGCATCGGCGTCGACCCAGACGTCACCATCGAGGAACTACTGCGCCGCATCCAGGTCGAGCTCACCGGCGCGCTGCGGCATCAGCGGTTCCGCGTCGAGGACATGCAGCGTGAAACCGACGGCGGGTTCGAGGGCAGTACCTCCGCGGGCCGTGGAGCTTTCGGCCCGACCGTGAACATCATGATGTACGACAGCACAATTCGGCTCGGCAACGTCATCGGCGAATACCGTGTGCTCTCCAGCGGCCCGATCGACGACATGATGGTCAACGTCTACCCGGGGGTCGCCGGCGCCAGCACCCGCGTCGACTTCCTCGGTAACCCGGCGATTTACAGCACCGAGGAGCTGAGCACGCACCATCAGCGGTTCCTCGCGCTGCTGCGTACCGTGCTCGCAGCACCGGACGGGTTGCCGCTTGCGGACCTGAAAGTGCTTTCGCCTGCCGAAGAGGAAGCCCTGCTCGCAGTGGACTCGCAGGGTCCACGGCCTGTTCTGCTGCCCGAGTTGCTGCGGGACTCCGCCGTGGTCCGCTACGCCGGGCAGGAGCTCACGGGCATCGAATTCGTCTCTCGTGCAGACCATATCGCGGGACAGCTTGCGCCCTTCCTCACCTCACCCGAGACGCGAATCGCAATCGCGTTAGACCGCTCGATGCACTCCGTGCTGGCGTTGTGGTCCGTATCGGTAGCGGGCGCATCGTTCGTGCCCGTCGACCCGCACGATCCGACCGACCGCCTGACCTCCATGCTCGGCGGCATCGGAGTGCGCGTCGGCATCACCGGACGCGCACTGCTCGGCACGCTCCCCAGCACAGTCGAGTGGCTGGCCATCGAAGACCTTCTGGGCGCCGAAACCCTGCCCTTCGACGCTCACCAGGTTCACCTCGACAACGAGGCCTACGTCATCCATACCTCCGGTTCGACCGGAAAGCCCAAGGCCGTCAGCCTCGCTCACCGCGGGCTCGCGCAACTCGCAACAGCGGTAGTGGATCGGTACTCGGTCTCACCGGACGCGCGGGTACTGCACCTGGCGTCACCGGTGTTCGACGCGTCCATCCAGGAAATCCTGGCCGCCTTCGCTGCCGGTGCCACGCTGGTCATCGCACCCGCCGACGTGTACGCGGGGCCCGCGCTCGCAGACCTCCTGGCCGAAGAACGCATCACGCACCTCATCACCTCCCCGACCGTCCTCGCGACGCTCGAACCGCTCGACGTCAAAGGCCTCGAGGTATTCGACGTGGGCGGTGAAGCTTGCTCGCCCGCGCTCCGCGACCGGTTCGCCGACGCCGGACCCGACATGCTCGACGCCTACGGCCCGACCGAGGCAACCGTCCTCGCCACACTCTCCGCACCCATGGCCGTCGGGAAACGGATCACCATCGGTGGCCCACTGCCCGGTGTCCGCGCACTGGTACTGGACAGCCGATTGCGGCCCGTCCCGTACGGCGGAATCGGCGAGCTCTACCTCGGCGGTGACTCTCTCGCGCGAGGATACGACGGGCAACCCGGCGTCACCGCGAGCCGTTTCGTAGCCGATCCAGCTGCATCCGGTCGAAGGCTCTATCGCACAGGCGATCTGGTGCGATGGTCGATCTTCGGCACGTCACTCGAATACCTGGGCCGCGCCGATCAGCAGCTCCAACTACACGGCCGTCGCCTCGAACTCGGGGAAATCGAATCGGTCGCACTGCAGCTGACGGGCGTCGACGCCGTTGCCGTCGACGTTCGTGAAGACCACCTCGTCGCGTACGTCGTCGGTGAGTCCGCATTCTTGAGTGCGCACCTGCGCGGCGCGCTTCCGGCGTGGATGGTTCCGGACCGCATCGTCGAACTCGAAGCGCTACCCCTCTCGGCGAGCGGCAAGCTCGACCGTCGGGCACTACCCGACCCGGCACCGACCACGGTCACCGAATACGTTGCCCCGCAATCCGATACCGAACGCGCCGTCGCTGCGGTGTTCGCCGAAGTACTGGACGTACCGATCGTCGGCCGCACCCACTCGTTCTTCGAGCTCGGTGGCGATTCGCTGAGCGCGACGCGAGTGGTGGCCAGGCTCGGCTCTGCGGTCACGCTGCCGGTCCTGTTCGACGCGCCGACCGTCGCCGCGATCGCGGATGCCATCGATTCGGCTGTCGATCAGCGAGATTCGCTCGATCTGCTCGACACCGTCATGCCCGAGCAGGTGCCGCTATCCTACTCGCAGCAGCGGATGTGGTTCCTCAACCAATTCGATTCGGCCTCGCCCGCATACAACATGCCGGTGGCCGTGCAGTTGCCTTCGGGTGGAGACTCGGGCCTCGTCATCGCTGCGCTGCGGGACGTGCTCGAACGCCACGAATCGCTGCGCACCTACTTCCCCGACGACGGCAACGGCCCGCGCCAGGTAGTGCTGCCCACGGCCGGTGTTCTGCCCGAGATCCTCACCAGCGAAGTAGGACCCGACCAGCTCGACGACGCGATCACTGAGCTGGCATCGAAGGGTTTCGACGTCGCTGCCGAGGTCCCCATCCGCGCCTCGCTACTCGCCGTCTCCTCGCATGAGGGTTCGCCAGAGGCGACGGTTGTCGTCATCGTCATGCATCACATCTCGGTCGACGGGTGGTCGATCGATCCACTCGTCCGCGACTTCACCGTCGCCTACGCCGCGCGCTCCGCCGGGCATGCCCCCACATGGCCGCGTCTGCAAGCTCAGTACAGCGAATACGCAGTGTGGAACAGAGCTGTCGTCGACGCCGCCGCCGAGGACCAATTACGTTATTGGACAATCGCACTCGATGCTCTCGATCGGCCCAGTGCAGAGCTGCCGACCGATCGCCCGCGCCCGGCCGTGCAGTCGATGCAGACTGCCGGCGTCCCTGTCGCCATCGGCACCGAAGTGCACGCCCGGATTCGTGCTCTCGCCCTCGGTGAGAACGCGACGACGTTCATGGTCGTCCATGCCGCACTTGCCCTGACTTTGAGTCGCTTCAGTGATTGCGACCGCACCGTCCTGGGCTCGCCCTCGGCCGGTCGCGGGCACGCAGCGCTCGACGACATGGTCGGAATGTTCGTCGGCACCGTGCCCTTGGCGGTCGAGGTGGACCGCGACGGCACCTTCACCGAACTCCTCGAGAGTGTTCGGCACGCAGATCTCGACGGGTTCGCACACTCCGAACTGCCGTTCGAGCGGATCGTCGACGCACTGACCACCGATCGATCCCTCGACCGTCACCCACTGTTCCAAGTGATGCTGGCATTCGACAATGCCCGCCACCAGTCGATCGAGGACCTCCCGGTCACCGTGCTGCCCATCTCCACGCACACCTCCGAATTCGACCTCAACGTCGTCGTCACCGAAACTGCCGACGGTATCGCGGGCGATATCGAATACGCGATCGACCTGTACGACCGGGCGACCGTCGAACGCTTCGCCGCAGCCTTCGTGAGCGTTCTCGGAGCCGTCGTGGAGAACCCTTCCGTCGTGGTGGGGGATATCGAACTCGCCTCTCTGCCTCCGCAACCCGAGCGCGATGCGACGGGAACGCTCCTGGACGTGCTGGCAATCGAGACGGCCGACCGGATTGCTGTGGACGGCGAATCGACGCTGACCTACCGCGAACTGGACGCCCGATCCAACAGGTTGGCGCGCCTGCTGATCGACCGCGGCGCCGCACCCGAGAGCACCGTGGCGCTCTCGCTCGTACGGTCCGCGGAGTACATCGTGGCCCTGTGGGCAGTGGTGAAGTCCGGCGCTGCGTTCCTGCCGGTCGATCCGAGCTACCCGGCGCTGCGACGCGAGCAGATCCTGACCGGCACCCACCTGGGCTTCGGCGGTGTCGAAGAGGGCATCCATTGGCTCGACGAATCGGCTGCCGAGAATTTCGACGACAGCGCATTGGTCGACGCCGACCGCGCCGCAGCGGTGCACCCGGCCCACCCCGCCTACATCATCCACACCTCGGGCTCCACCGGCATACCGAAGCCCGTGACGGTGACGCACGCGGCTGTGTATGCACTTGCACAGCAAGTAGTTTCGCGCTACGACGTCACCGCTTCGTCGCGGGTGCTGCACGGATACTCGACGAACTTCGACGCCGCCGTGCTGGAACTGGTGCTGGCCTTCGGAGCAGACGCCACCATGGTCATCGCACCCACCGAGATACTCGACGGGGACGAGATGGCTCGGTTCCTCACTGCCCACTCCGTCACCCACTACCTGTCCACACCGGCCGTGCTCGCCACCGTCCCCCCGGTTACCGGTGTCACCACCGTGGCGGTCGGTGGAGACGTACTCGGAAGCGCAGTGGTCGGCGCCTGGGCACCCGGACGGCGAATGCTCAACGCGTACGGCCCTTCCGAGGCCACCGTCGTCGCGACGCTGACCGACCCGCTCGACGCCGGGGACCGCGTCACCATCGGCACACCGCTGCCACACGTGTACGCGCTCGTGCTCGACACTCGCCTACAGCAGGTCCCGGTCGGTGGCGTCGGCGAGCTGTACCTCGGTGGCATCTCGATTGCGCGCGGTTACCGTGCCCACGCCGCGCTGACCGCGGAGCGCTTCGTCGCAGGCCCCGGTGGCCGGCGGCTCTATCGGACCGGCGACCTCGTACGCCGCCAGGAGTCCGGTGTTCTCGAATACCGTGGCCGCGGCGACTCCCAAGTCCAATTGCGCGGGGTACGCGTCGAACTCGGCGACGTCGAATCCGCCCTCACCGCACATCCTTCGGTCCAGAGCGCGGTCGCCGACGTCCGCGACGGCCGAATCGTGGCCTGGGTGGTCGGGGCCGACCAGCGCGAACTCACGCCGTGGCTACTCGAACGGCTTCCGCTGTCGATGGTGCCAACCGTGATCGTCGCAGTCGATCGCATCCCGGTCACCACCAACGGCAAGGTCGACCTCTCCGCACTGGTCGCGCCTGCCCCGGTAACCGGAGACCTCTCGACAGCTCGAACGCTGGCCGAGGAAGTCATCCTCGGGATCTTCGCCGACGCCCTCGACGTCGTAGATCCGTCTGCCGACGCGAATTTCTTCGTGCTCGGCGGTGATTCGCTGAGTGCCACACGCGCAACCTCGCGCATCGGCGCCGCACTGGGCACCCACGTTCCGGTTCGGACACTGTTCGAAGCGCCGAGTGCCCGCGCCCTCGCTGCGGCAATCGACATGCTGTCCGAGGCATACGTCAGCCCGCCCGCGCTGGTTCATCGGGCGCAGGCACACGATCACGGCGCCCTGTCTCCCGCCGAGCGACGGGTGTGGCTGCAGAACCGGTTCGACCCCACCTCGGCCGCCTACAACATCGCGTTCGCATTGCCGCTACCCGCGGACACCGACCTCGCGGTACTACGCGCCGCAATCGTCGACGTGCTCGACCGGCACCTACCGTTGCGCACCGTCTACCCGTCCACCCCGGACGGCCCGGTCGCCATGCTGCTCGACGCCGAGATCGTGGTCTCCTCGATCGACGATCGCCACGCCGACGCGAAACTGCTGGCCGAAACCGGATTCGACCTGACCGTCGAGCCACCCGTGCGGCTCAACGTCGTACACGATGTCGTATGCAGGGGCGGTGAGGTGTCGTTGGTGGTCGTCGCCCATCACATCGCCGTCGACGGGCTCTCGCTCGCCCCGTTGACCCGCGACGTCTCGATTGCGCTGACCGCAAGGCGGGCCGGGGCGCAACCCGAATTCGCCGCGCTGACAGTAGATTACGCCGACTACCGCCTGTGGCAGCAGGATGTGCTGGACTCGGTCGCAGCCGAACAGCTCGCCTATTGGCGGCGCACCCTCGCCGGGCTGCCGGACTACCTAGAGCTGCCGACCGGCACCCCGAACTCCTTCGAGAACGCGGCACCCATCGCGTTCGAACTCGACGCTGCCACGCTCGCCGACCTCCGCGGCCTCGCGAACCGTGTGGGCGCAACACTGTTCGTGGTGATCCACGCTGCCTTGGCCGCCGTGCTCGCCGAAGCCAGCGGCACCGCCGACATCGCCATCGGCACCCCGGTATCGGGACGCTCCGAACCCGCGCTCGACGACCTGGTCGGCATGTTCGTCGGCACCATCGTGCTCCGGACCGAGGTGGCACCGAACAAGACATTCGAGCAGTTCGTCACCGACGTCCGCGACCGCGACCTCGACGCATTCGCGCACTCGGCCGTCCCCTTCGACTGGGTCGTCGAGGCCGTGGAACCGGCCAGAGCCATCGACTCCCACCCACTGTTCCAGGTGCTCCTCGCCGTCGGCGCGCTGGAGATCCCGACCTTCGAACTCGGCACCGGTGAAGTATCGCCGCAGCGAATCGACATCTCCGAGAACCAGTTCGACCTCGAAGTCGTCATCGAGCACACCGCCGAAGGTCTGAGCGGACAACTCGGTTACTCCGGCGAACGCTTCGAACGCTCCGTGTGCGTCGCCCTTGCCGAACGCCTGGAGTCGGTACTCCGACTCGTCGCGGCACGCCCGGACATCGAACTCGGCAGCCTCGACTTCCTCGCGGCCCGCTCGAACGTCTTCTCGCACAACGACGGTGCCGAAGATCGCTACACCCTCGGCACCCTCGTGCGCCGGGCCGCCGAGACCTGGCCGGACGCAACAGCCGTCGTCGACGGCGGCGAATCACTGACGTACACCGAACTGGACCGTCGCTCGAATATGCTGATGGACAGCATCATCGCCGAAGGCGCGGGACCGGGAACGCTGGTTGCCGTCGCACTGCCGCGGTCCGCCGATCTCGTAGCGGCACTATGGGCCGTCGCCAAGAGCGGTGCAGGCTACCTGCCGATCGACCCGAACCATCCGGCCGCGCGCATCGAGGAAATCCTCGAACACGCCCAGCCCGTCACCGGCATCACCAGGGCGTCCCTCGCTCCCGACGGAGGACGATGGGTGACGGTCGACAACCTCTCCGAACCAGCCACGCTTCGCTCGAATGTCGAAAACACCGCATATCTCGACGACACCGCATACGTCATCTACACCTCGGGTTCGACGGGTGCCCCCAAGGGCGTGCGCGTGACACACCGGGGAATCGCGGATCTGGTGCAGAGCCAACGCGAAACGTTCGGAGTCGAGACCGAATCCCGGGTACTGCAGTTCGCGTCCCCAGGTTTCGACGCCTCGATCTTCGAAATGCTCCTCGCATTCGGAGTCGGCGCAGCCGTGGTCGTCGTGCCCGCCGAGGTCTACGCGGGCCGTGAACTCGAAAAGTTCATCACCAGCACCGCCGTCACACACGTGTGCCTGACCCCGACCGTCCTGCAGATCACCGACCCGGCGGCCACACCGACCGTCGACGTCGTCATCATGGCCGGCGAAGCAGCCAATACCGAACTGGTGCAACGCTGGTCGCACAGCAGCACCGTGTTCAACGCCTACGGACCGACCGAGGCCACGGTCATGGGAACCTGCACGCCCGCACTGAAACACCTCGCCGCGGTGACCATCGGCGGACCGGTGCGAGGGTTCGACGCCGTCGTCCTCGACGCACGGCTGCGGCCCGTACCGGACAACGTGGTGGGGGAGCTGTACCTCGGTGGCCCAGGGCTGGCCGAAGGATACCTGTCCCAGCCCGGACTCACCGCAAGCCGCTTCCTGCCGAACATGCTGGGCAACAAAGGAACGCGCCTCTACCGAACCGGCGACCTCGTCCGGTGGGTGGAGCACCGGAACTTGCGCGAACTCGAATACCTCGGACGCGTCGACTCGCAGGTCAAGATCCGCGGCCATCGCGTCGAGCTCGCAGAGGTGGAAGCAGCGCTGCTGCGGCATCCCGACGTCGAACAGGCCTGTGTGGTCGGGCACGATCACTCGTTGGCCGCCTACATCGCCGGCGACACCGATGCCGGCTCGGTGCGCGAATTCCTCACGCGCACAATCCCTGCCTACATGGTTCCTGGCTCGGTCACCGTCGTGGACACGCTCCCGATGTCGATCTCCGGGAAGGTCGACGCGCGAGCGCTACCCGAGCCCACGCTGGCGACCGTCGTGCATCTTGCGCCGTCGACCCCGCTGGAGTGGAGCGTGCGGGCGTCGTTCGCAGAGGTTCTCGAGATCGACGCCGACCGCATCGGCGTCGACGACAACTTCTTCGACCTCGGCGGGCACTCACTGTCGGTGGTGCGCGTGATGGACAACCTCGGTGACGAACTCGGACGTCCGGTACCCGTCAGCTGGCTGTTGACGCACCCGACCGCGGCGTCGTTGGCGGCGAAGCTGGACGGACTCGGCGACGCCGGCGACGACGTTTTCGATGTCGTACTGCCACTGCGGGTCGAGGGCGAAGGAGAGCCACTGTTCTGCATCCACCCTGCCATCGGCATCGCGTGGAGCTACCTGTCCTTGCTCTCGGTCACCGACCGACCGCTCTACGGACTCCAGGTTCCCGGCATCGCCAGCGGTGAACCCTCGCCTGCCTCCATCGACGCGTTCGCGGCCCGATACGTGCGGGAGATCCGCGCAGTTCAGCCCACCGGTCCCTACCACCTGCTCGGGTGGTCGCTCGGTGGAGTGATCGCGCATGCCGTCGCGACCGTCCTGCAGAGCTCGGGGGAGGAAGTCGCGCTACTCGCACTGCTCGACCCGCAGCTGAGCGTGCCTACCGACACCACTGCCGACGCCGTCGACTTCGGTGTCGAGGATCTGGCGCGCCAACTGGGAGTCACCGGGTCCTCGTTCGAGGAAATTGTGACGCAATTGCGTTACACACGAAGCGAACTCGGATTCCTTACCAGCGACCATCTCCGCAGAATGTATGCCCCGGTAGTGGCAGCTCCGCGGTGGGTGGCAGCACACCGACCCCGAATATACGACGGTGACGTCGTGTACTTTGCGGCCCGTGGATCTCACGGTTCGCACCAATGGGAACAGTACGTCGGCGGCCATCTCTCGGTCATCCGCATCGATGCTGAACACGAAGACCTGCTGGGTGAAGCAAGCGCCCACACCATAGGCCGAGCAATCGGCACCACCTCGGTCGCGGAAGGCGTGGCGTGACGAACCGATCCAGCACTGTCAAGAAGCTCGAGCCTTATGTCGACAATGTGCAGGCGCATTACGACCTGTCCGACGAGTTCTTCGAGCTGTTCCTCGACCCGAGCATGACCTACAGCTGTGCGTACTTCGAGCGCGAAGATATGACGCTCGAGCAAGCACAGCTGGCGAAAATCGATCTCGCGCTGGGCAAGCTGGACTTGGAGCCCGGGATGACATTGCTCGACGTCGGATGCGGTTGGGGCTCGTTGGCCAAGCGTGCAGTGGAGAAGTACGACGTCGACGTCATCGGTTTGACGTTGAGTCGAAACCAATACGACCACGCGCGTAAAACTGTGGCGGACCTGTCGAGTGCACGCACGGTGGACATCCGTCTGCAGGGCTGGGAAGAGTTCGACGAGCCCGTCGACCGCATCGTCAGCATCGGCGCATTCGAACACTTTCGGCGTCAGCGATATTCGGCGTTCTTCGACAAGTGCCGCTCGGTTCTCCCCGCCGACGGCCGGATGCTGCTGCACACCATCGTGATGCGCCCGCTCGCGGAAGTCATCGCCAGCGGGGTGGAGTTCACCCGCGACGACGCACACTTCGTGCGTTTCATCATGCGCGAGATATTTCCCGGCGGACAGTTGGCGTTGTCGGACATGGTGACCAAGAAGTCCACCGAGGCCGGATTCCGCGTAGAGCGCGAGCATGCGCTCGGACCGCACTACGCACGCACACTGGACGAATGGACCGACCGGCTCGTCGCTGCGCGGCCGCAAGCAATCGCCCTGTCCTCGGAAGAGAACTACGACAGGTACATCCACTACCTCACCGGATGCTCATCGCGCTTCAAAGACGGGCGCATCGACGTCGTGCAATTCACTCTTGCGCCGGAAGTGGTGCCCGTACGAACCGAGTGAGCCTGCGTACCAAGACATGAAGCCATAAAATTTAAAGCTCGACCGAAAATATTAGGGAGCCCAAGTGGAAATCCAGGACTACCTCCAGATCCTGCGAACGCGGTGGATGATCATCGTCGTCACCGTTGCCGTCGCCATCCTGGGCGCACTAGCGGCCTCACTTCTCACCACGCCGACTTACCAGTCGTGCAGTCGAGTCTTCGTCTCCACCTCCGGTGGGTCGACAGTGAGCGAAAGCTACCAGGGCAACCTCTTCGCGCAGCAGCGCGTGGCGTCGTACTCCGAGCTCGTCACCGGAGAGACGTTGGCCGCCCGCACGATCGACGAACTCGGCTTGAACATCACGCCCGCCGAATTGGCCGCCAAGGTCACCGCGACATCGACGCCGGACACCGTCCTGCTCGACACCTGCGTCGTCGACACCAACCCCGGAACCGCACGCGACGTCGCGAACTCGCTGGGCAACCAGTTGACCATCCTCGTCCGTGAGCTCGAGACTCCCGAAGACGGCGGCGCACCTGCCTCCGGTGTCCGGTTGGTCGAGCAGGCCAAGGAATCCGCTGAACCGGTCAGCCCGAAGACAACTCGTAACCTTGCCCTCGGAGCCGCAGTGGGCCTGCTCCTCGGCATCGCGCTCGCAGTCCTTCGTGACCGCCTCGACAACACCATCAAGACTCGTAAGAAGCTCGAAGCTGCCTCCAACACAGCACTTGTCGGCACCATTCCTTACGACAAGGCGTTCAAGGAATCCGCGATCGTCTCCTTCGGTGCAACACACTCGGTGAGCGCCGAAGGCTTCCGCGAACTGCGTACCAACCTGCAGTTCCTCGAAGTCGACCATCCGCCGCGCGTCATCGTCGTCACCAGTGCAGTGCCCGCCGAAGGCAAGACGACCGTTGCGGTCAACCTCGCGCTCGCTCTCGCCGAAGCAGGCCACCGCGTCGTGCTCGTCGAAGGCGATCTACGACGCCCCCGCGTGTCGAAGTACCTCGGACTCATCGGTTCGGTCGGCCTGTCGACCGTCCTCGCCGGGCAAGCAGACATCACCGATGTCCTCCAGCCCAGCAGCTACGAAGGACTCGACGTCCTCGCATCGGGACCGCTGCCGCCGAACCCGTCGGAACTGCTCGGATCGGAAGCATCACGTCGCGTCATCGAAGAACTGCGTTCACGCTTCGACTACGTGATCATCGACGGTGCACCACTTCTGCCGGTCACCGACTCCGCACTGCTCACCACCCACAGTGACGGTGCGCTGATCGTCGCCCGCTTCGGGCACACCAGCGAAAACGAAGTATCCCGGGCCGTCGGCAATCTCGAGACCATCGGCGCCCACGTTCTCGGCGCGGTCTTCACGATGATGCCCCTCAGCCGCAAGGGCGGCGAAGGCTACTCGTACTACTACGAGACCGACAAAACCATCGCACGCCAGACACCGAGCCCGGTCACTCCGGGAACAGTCTCTACGCAGTGGTCGCCGCCCGAAGGACCAAGTGTGCCCGTCTCGACGCAGAAGGCCGACGTCTCGGCTCCCGCCACCGTCACTTCGGGCCGGCGGCACCGAGAATGAGACGTGCGATGGCCGCAGGAGCGGTGGCTGCTGCGGCCATCGCGTTCGGCACAGGAGCACTCGTCGGGCCGAGCGCCGTCGCAGCACCAGGGGCGATCGTCGGGCCGGGGACGGGATACATCACCACCGGCGGCCTCGACGATCTGACCGCATGCTCCTTCGCCGCAGTCGGATACGACGCGGCGGGCACCCTCGTCGGTCTGACGGCGGGGCACTGCATCCTCTCGCCCGGCCTGCCGGTCACGCTCATCGGTAACCCCGGAGCCGGGCCCGTCGGAACGACCGTCGCCTCGCACTGGGGTCCCGACTACGGAGTCATCGCACTCGACCCCGCAAAAGTGATCCCAGTGTCCTCGGCAGGAGGCGTCACCGTCACCGGCATCGGACAAGCAGTTCCGGGACAACCCGTTTGCAAAACCGGAGTAGCCAGCGGCGTCACCTGCGGCACAATCCGCGAAGTCCGCGGATCCGACCTCGTGACCGATACCCCGACAGTGTGGGCAGACTCAGGAAGCGCACTGGTCAGCGGAACCACCCTCGTCGGCATCGCCAGCCACGCCGACGGAGTGCCCCTGCTGAGCCCCACCGTCTACGCATCGGCGCTCGACTCGGTGAACATGCTCGGTGCACGCGGCGGAACAGGCGCGGGCTTCCGGCCGATCGGTTCCTGAACACGCTGTACCTGTGGTGCTGGGCATGGTGTTCCAGTTGCGTCCGATATGCGCGGGATTCCGCCCGTAGAAGGCGCAAGTGGAACACCATGCTCAAGTGCGGGGTGCCTCGGCCTTCATCAGGGCCACGAAGTCCGCCGGGTCGTCGAGACACAGACTGACGTGGCTGACCGAACCTGCCTGTCGATACTTGGGAATAAGCGCAGGCAACTGTGCGTCGACCTGTCTTCGGAGAGTGATGTCGACCGAGGTGCCATTCGCGTTGGGGAGAAACAGGCGCCCGTCACGAAGGGTCGGCGTGGTCTCGGAGAATCGGCGAATCAACGCTACGGACGCAATGTCGTTGCGGCACAGCGACAACACCGTGTACCCAGACTGACGCAGCACGAGGTGTGTGTCGGTCACATAGTGGGGGTGCACACGATGGATTGCTATCGAGCCCAATAGTGCCACCAACGACCAGATCGACACGACCGCGACAAGTAGTCGGAGCCATGGCCACGGCAGAATCAGGTGCAAGACCACTAGTTCGACAAGCGTTGCCACACCGAAAGCGGCGGGTATCGCGAGGGTGCCCTGGTGTGCAACGAGCGGAACCGCATGCTGCGGAACGTCGGTGTGTCCCCGAACCCACCTCCACAACGACAAGTAAGCGCGCATCATCGACCCTCGTGCGGAACGGCTGTCCACCGCCGCTGAACACGAGCAACAACCTCGCGCTGCGCAGGGTCTTCGATGATGTCCTCGAGTGTCATCGCGGGACGGTTATCGGGTGAATCCTCCGGCAAACCCGCGAACCCGTCGGGGTAGAGCGAAATCAGGCTCTGGGCAACATGATCGATCTCGGCTTCTACCGACGCAGGATCGCGTCCTTCCAGCCCCGTCCATTCCGATATCGCCGACAAATATGAGCTTCGGCGTGCGTCGTCAGCGAGCATGGACACATACGAGGACAGCAACTCATCCGGTGCACGACCCGAGATGGCAAGCAGTTCGAGCATGTCGCGTTCACGTCGAAGGCTGTCGGCCAGAGCCTGATCCGCGGAGTTGTCGATCGCGCTGTCCAGAGCTTCGGCAAGATCGGTCGGGAGTGCAGACAACTCAGTTCCCGATGCGGCGCGTTCGAGCATCACGACCAGCCGAGCATGTCGGGCAGCGAGCTTGGCCTGTTCAGCTTCGATCCCGTCGATCAAGGCAGTGAGATCCTCGACGGCATCACTCTTGTCCTCGCAGCCGGCGCTGACCGACAGCACCGTATCCACGGACCCGAGGGGTACCCCGGCGTCGGCGAGCCAACGAATCCTCATCAAGCGAATCAGATCTTCGAGGCGATACTCCCGGTAACCATTCGGCAGTCTCGGGGGCTCATCCATCAACCCCAGGCGGTGGTAATGCCGCACGGTACGGGGGGTGGTCTCGGCGGCCTCTGCCAACTGACTGATTCTCACGCCATCAGTGTCGACTATGACGCTGCGTCAAGGTCAAGGGTTTCGCGGCCGCAATCCCTGCGGGCGGGTTACAAGATCCGGTGCGGCGAGCGATCCGAGGACGGGCGGGATCGGTCGGCGTCGACGAACATCTGCAGAAACGACGTCGGTCTGGACTCTTCGTTGTCCGATGACCCGTGACCGATGTCGAGGGTGCGGGGAAGATCGTGATCTGTCATGGTGGCCTCCTGATTCGGCTGAACTTATCGGGGGAGAAGTGAGGACGGACGATGGTCGACGAGAAGTGCAGCAGCACCTAGGGATTCGATGACCATCCGCGCCGGGCGGGTGGGGGCGAACACACGCACACTGCCGTCGGACGCCAATGCAGAGGTGATGACAGCATTGACCGCACCGGAGTACATGAACGACACCGCGGACAGGTCGATCAGCACATCCGCACCCGAGGCAGTGAGCTGGCCGAGGTTGTGGGTCAATGCAGTTCGCGAAGACATGTCGAGATCGCCGGATACTCGCAGTACGGCGTAGGAATCCGAGTAGGACTCCACTTCGATCGAGTACCGCGGTGTCTGAACTGTCGAATCCGAGACGCGATCTTCCAATACCTGGCGGGCGATGTCGGTAACAGTCATCTTTCGGCACCTTCCCTCGACGTTGCGTGTTCTACATAGCAACCCTGTCAGGGCAAGATCTCTCCGCTGGAACCTCGCGGTCACGATACGGCCACCGAAAAGTAACGAACCAGTAACGACGTGCTGGTTGTGGCGGCTGAAATGCGCCGACGCCTGTGGCTTCCCGGTCAGCCGATGGATTGTCCGTACACGCGCTCGACTGCGATCTTCAAAAGAACTCGACGGTCGGAGACCATCGTCGCGCGATATTCCTCCCAGTTCGGGTGCTCACCGGAGGCCGCTCGGTAGTAGTCGACCAAGGCGTCCACCTCGTCGCCGTGTGGATCGGTCCCCGGGCCCACCAACGTCGCGGTGCCCTCGGCCGTCGCCCACGACCGCCCGTCAGAGCTGGTCACCTCCAGCGTCGCCCGAGGATCGCGTCGTAGATTGTTGGTCTTGGCGCGGCCATCCGTTACCGAGATGAGCATTTCCCCGGACGCCCGGTCGTAGAACGGCGTGACCGGCGACAGCTGCGGTCGACCGTCGGACTTGATCGTCGCGAGAACCCCGAGCCTGCTCGACGCGAGGAGCTCGTGCGGATCGAACTGCGCTTCGGTCATGAACGAACCCCCGGCTGGTATGGACTCATCTGTACTTCGAGCGTAGACCGCAGAGTGGTAGCCCGCCTCAGTTTCCCCGAGCGGTCGACCCACGGGAGAGGACTCGACTCAGGGACAGTGCGGCCGTACGCACGGCAGGGGCGAGCAACTCGGGCCTGAACTGCGCCTTCGGGACGGACACCGACAGTGCTGCAACCGGTTTGCCTGCCATCGTGACAGGAGCTGCCACGCAACACCCGCCGATCGCGGACTCTTCACGCTCGGATGCGACGCCGGTGCGTCGAACCGAATCGATTTCGAGTGCAAGCCTTTTGGGGTCGGTGATCGAATTCGGAGTACAACGCCGCAGCGGCTGGGCAAGCACCTCTGCCACCACGTCCGGGTCCTCGGATGCGAGCAGCGCCTTACCCACCGCCGTACACGTCAACGGCAGCCGTCCGCCGGTGTGCGAGGGAAACGGCATCGCCGAGCGGCCGTGAATCTTCTCCACGTAGACCGCGTCGAACCGATCTCTGACGGCGAGGTGAACCGTCTGCTCGGTCACGGCGAAGAGATCTTGCATGAACGGGAGCGCCGCCGATCGAAGGCTGTGTTTGATGGCGACACGCTCGCCGAGTTCGAACAGTGCCATTCCGAGCTCGAATTTGCTCCCGGTCCGCGTGAGCCAGCCGAGGTCCGCCAGGCTCACCAGCACGCGGTGGGTGGTGGATCTGGGCAGACCCGTCCGAGCGCAGACCTCGGCGAGAGAAAGTGCCGTTCCACCGGGAAACGAGTACAGCACCAGAGCCGACCTCTCCAACAATGACGACCTGTCCCGTTCCATGGGACAGATCCTATGCACCGGAGCGGAGCGTGGATAGCGTCGATACCAACATCGGACACGCGAAGGCGGGCAATATATGAGCACGAAAGTTGCGGTCATCGGATCGGGCAACATTGGTACCGATCTGGTGATCAAGTTGAAAAGGATCGCCAAGAACGTCGAGATTGCCGTACTGGTGGGCATCGACCCCAATTCCGACGGACTGGCTCGCGCCAGGCGGTTGGGAGTCTCCACCGTCGATTCGGGTGTGCAGGGATTGATCGATCACCCCGATTTCGCCGACATCGAGATCATCTTCGACTCCACGTCCGCCCAGGCGCACATAGCGAACGAGGCAGCACTGCGGCCCTACGGCAAGCGCCTGATCGACCTGACGCCTGCCGCCATCGGCCCATTTGTGGTGCCCGCAGTCAACCTCGACGAGCACCTCGACGCACCGATCGTGAACATGGTGACGTGTGGCGGACAGGCGACCATCCCGATCGTCGCCGCGATTTCCTCGGTCACCGACGTGCACTACGCAGAGATCGTGGCATCGATCGCGTCGAAGTCCGCTGGACCCGGAACACGAGCCAACATCGACGAGTTCACCGAAACCACCTCGGAGGCAATCGAGAAGGTCGGCGGAGCTGCGCACGGTAAGGCGATCATCGTCCTCAACCCCGCCGAGCCGCCGCTGATCATGCGCGACACGGTGCTGGCGCTGGTATCGAACCCTGATCAGGACAAGATCCGTCAGTCGATTCTGGACATGGTCGCGAAGGTTTCGGCATATGTGCCCGGCTACCGGCTCAAGCAGGAAGTCCAGTTCACCCAGCTCGACGACGCGGAATCCGTCGCAACCCTTACCGGTGGCGTCGAAAAGGGCCCAGGCCTGTGGAAGGTGTCGGTGTTCCTCGAGGTCGAAGGCGCCGCTCACTACCTGCCCGCATACGCAGGAAATCTGGACATCATGACCTCCGCTGCTCTTCAGGTCGCGGAGAAGCTGGCTGAGAACAAGACTCTGGAGGCTGCACGATGACTCGCCCCAACGCAAACGACGGCGCCGCGCTCTACATCCAAGATGTGACGCTGCGCGACGGGATGCACGCGATGCGTCACCGGATCACCCCGGAAAACGTCGCCCGGATCGCAAGTGCCCTGGACAGTGCAGGCGTCGACGCCATCGAGGTCACCCACGGTGACGGCCTCGCCGGCCACAGCCTCACCTACGGGCCGGGCAGCAACACCGACTGGGAATGGATCGAAGCCGCAGCCGAGGTCGTTCATCGTGCAAAGCTGACGACGCTGCTGCTCCCAGGCGTGGGCACCGTGAAGGAACTCGAGCATGCATTCAAGCTCGGAGTCACCTCCGTCCGCGTCGCGACACACTGCACCGAGGCCGACGTCTCGGCACAGCACATCGGCAAGGCACGCGAACTGGGCATGGACGTGTCCGGCTTCCTGATGATGTCACACCTGGCTGAGCCTGCGAAGCTCGCCGAGCAGGCCAAGCTGATGGAATCCTATGGGGCGCATTGCGTTTACGTCACCGACTCCGGTGGCCGTCTGACGATGGACGGTGTACGAGCACGAGTGCGCGCATACCGCGACGTCCTCGACCCGGAAACCCAGATCGGCATCCACGCCCACCAGAACCTGTCGCTGTCGGTAGCGAACTCGGTTGTGGCGGTAGAGGAAGGCGTCATGCGTGTCGACGCTTCGCTCGCCGGTCACGGCGCCGGTGCAGGTAACTGCCCGATCGAGCCGTTCGTCGCCGTCGCTGACCTCAACGGTTGGAAGCACGGCTGCGATCTGTTCGGCTTGCAGGATGCCGCTGACGACATCGTGCGTCCGCTCCAGGACCGGCCGGTCCAGGTCGACCGCGAGACGTTGACCCTCGGCTACGCGGGCGTCTACTCGAGCTTCCTGCGTCACGCCGAGTCCGCTGCCAAGCAGTACGGACTCGACACTCGTGCGATCCTGCTCGCCGTCGGCGAACGCGGACTCGTCGGCGGTCAGGAAGACCTGATCACCGATATCGCACTGGATTTGGCTGCCGCTCGCAAGTAGTCTTCACGCAACAAGTACCCCGGGTGTGGTCCGCTACGACAGGGACCGCACCCGGGGTTTCTGCTTTTCGGTCAGGTGGCGATCACGTGTCTGACGATCGTGTGTACGAGGTCTTCGATGGAGATATCGGGATCGAAGGCTCGTTGAACCCCGATCCCCAGACAGAGGCCCACGACGATGTCGGCAGACTTCTCGGGAGTATCGGCCAACTCGACGTCGAGTCTGCGAGCGAAGTCGGCCAACATATAGGCCGCCGCGGCGCGAAGTTGGCGGTTGGACTCCCTGATCTCTTCCTCGATCACGGGATTTACGCGGCCACGCGCGCCGAACTCCATTTCCAGTAGCGCCCAACGGCGGTCGCCGATCGCGTGCTCGCACCACTGGCGAACGGCCGACTCGAACGTATCGACGCTGGTGATGCTCACGGTGAGTTGGGCAGCCTCGGTCAGCTTGTGTGCGCGGATCCCCCGAATGACGTCGCGGCAGAGTTCGTCTTTCCCGCCGAAGTTCGAATAGACGGCGCCCTTCGAGTATCCGGCTTCCTCCGCGATCCGGTCGACGGAGGTATCCGCGTAGCCGCGGTCGAGGAAGTGTTCGGTTGCGACGTCCAGCAGGGCCGCCCGCGTTCTCTCCCGAGACTCCTCGCGGGTCAGTCGCGCCATGCCTTCGCCTCCTTCGATTGACTTTCGGATACCGATGGTATTTCAATGCTCATGGTACTTGAACCGTCTCGATCCGAGGAGCACACGCGAATGACCCACACTCTCGACGGTGAGTACGACGCCGTCATCGTCGGCGCAGGTATGTCCGGCATCGCCGCCTATCGAGCGCTGCGCGAGGAGGGTGTGCAGAGCATTCTGATCATCGAACGAGCCGCCGAGTTCGGTGGCACCTGGCGCGAGAACACCTACCCCGGATGCGAATGCGACGTGCCGTCGCCGATCTACTCGTACACCGATGCCCACAACGCCGACTGGTCGAAACTCTATGCAAACCAACAGGAAATTCAGCGCTACCTCGTCGACACCGCCGAGCACTGGGGCGTGCGCGACGCCGTACGGTTCGGCGTCACCTTCCTCGGCGCGCACTGGGACGACGCGAACGGCCAGTGGAAGATCCGAACCGATGCCGGAGATGTCACGGCAACTCTCGCGATCGGCGCAGCCGGACCGTGGAGCACACCGTCCGTTCCCGATCTCCCCGGCGCGGCCGACTTCGGCGGTGTCACCTTCCACTCCGCACGCTGGCGACACGACGTCGACCTGTCCGGCAAACGCGTCGTCGTCATCGGAACAGGCGCATCCGCAGTGCAATTCGTGCCCGAGATCGTCGACGCCGCCGAACACGTGACGATCTATCAGCGCACGCCGCAGTGGGTACTCCCGAAGCCGAACTACCATCAGCCCACAGCATTCCGTTGGCTACTGCGACGCAGTCCCGCAGTCGCTCGCATCCAGCGCGCCGTCATCTACCGCATCCTCGAACTCGTCGCGTTCGGAACCCGGCACAGCAGAGCAATGAAAATTGCCCACACCATCGGCCGTTGGCAGATCAAACGTCAGATCAGTGATGCCGATCTTCGTGAGATCGTCACTCCCGAATACGTTTTCGGATGCAAACGTCCACTGTTCGCCAACACCTGGTATCCGACACTCGACCGCGCCGACGTCACAGTGCGCCCGAGCGGCGTCGCCCGCCTCACCGAAACCGGAGTCATCGGAACCGACGGCATCGAAGTGCCCGCCGACGTCATCATCTACGGCACCGGCTTCCACATCACGGATATGCCTCTGGCAGAACAAGTATTCGACGCAGACGGGCTGAGCCTGAGCGACCACTGGCGCGGCAGCCCCAAGGTCTACCTCGGAACCACCACCCACGGCTTCCCCAACTTCGCGATCCTGCTGGGCCCAGGACTGGGGACCCTGGCGTCCGCCTTCACCGTCACCGAAACGCAGCTGGGTCTGATCAGGTCCCTCGTGCGCACCACCCGCGAACTCGGTGCGAAAGTATTCGACACCCGTGCCGATGCCGAACAGACCTACAACAACGACCGAACGGACGCCCTCGCCACGACCGTCTACAACATCGGCGGTTGCACCAGCTACTTCATCGACAAAACCGGCACCAACAGCTTCAGCTGGCCCTGGTCCACAGATACCATGCGTCGACGCCTGCGCACCGCCGACCCCGCCGCATACGAATTCACCAGGTAGATCCGATGTGGGACGAGGACGCAGCCGGAGTCATGCCACTGCCGTCGGGACGCCTGATTCGGGGGAGGGGGCTGCGCACAGCGCTGCCGGCCGGACCGCAACCCGAGTTCGGTATCTACCTGACGGGTCGCGACCCGGGACCGTTCGATTGGCCGAGCCGGTGGGTTCGATGGCCCGACTTCTGGCTCCCACTCGACCGAACGCAGTTTGCTGCAGCTCTCGAAGAAGCACTCCACCGAGCGGACGGCGAGCGGGTCGAGATTGCCTGCGGCGGCGGTTACGGCCGAACGGGGACGGCGCTCGCATGTGCAGTCGTGCTCGACGGAATCCCGAACGTCGACGCCGTCCGGTACGTGCGTGACCACTACTCGCACCGGGCCGTCGAAACTTCCTGGCAGCGAAGGTTCGTCGCACGTTGGCGGTGACGCTGGGTTTCAGTCGCGAACCAGGCGCCGAAGATCGGACCGAACTGCGCGATAAACAGTGACGAGATCGGCGGACTCGTCACCCCCGTCGACCACCTCCGCCCAGCGGTCCACCGCGATTCGGAGGGTCAATGCCGCCGTCTCGATGAGTAGGCGAGCGGTAGAAGGTACGTCCAGTTTCGTCGCCACCCTCTCGGCCAGACAGGCCAGCATCACCGCGTCTGCGGCGTAGGCAGCGGATCGCACCTGAGCGTCCGACAGGACGAGTCGTCGAACCCGCAGCAGTCGTTCAGCGCTGCCGTCGGACGCCGTAGCGAATCGAACTACAGAGCGTTCGTAGATGTTCTCGATCGCGTCGAGTGTGATGCGTTCCGATGCCGAAGACTCGAGCCATTCGGTGAACTCGGCCTCGAACTCGATATCAGCGATCAGTACCGATTCCTCTTTGGTTGCAAAAGACCGGAAGAAGGTACTCGGCGACACTCCGGCTCGACGGGCGATGTCGTCGACTGTCGTGGCGGCAGCTCCCTGAAGTTCGAACAGGTCAAGGGCAGCCTCCGATATCTCACGTCGGGTTTCCCTACGCCGTCGTTCGCGCAGGTCGGGGACTGCGCTGATGGCAGCGTCCGTCTTGTGTGCGCCCACTGGCCACCTCCTGTCGTTCCGGCGTCAACTTACCAGCGAGAATCGAATTGACAGTCACTGTCATGCTGCGTGAAACTATCGCAACTGTCGAGACCAACCGGAGAGTTACTTCATGCAGACACAAGACACCGTCCCCGAGGAAGAGCTGTCCTCGGCGAGCAAGATGTTGATCGCCGTCTTGGTAGTCGCTTCCTTCGTGATGATTCTCAACGAGACGATCATGAGCGTCGCGCTGCCCAGGCTCATGGTCGACCTAGCCATCACTGCCACTACCGCGCAGTGGTTGACCACTGGGTTCATGCTCACCATGGCGGTCGTCATCCCGACGACGGGGTACCTGTTTCAGCGTTTCACCCTGCGGCAGATGTTCATCACTGCGATGACCTTGTTCAGCGCCGGAACGTTGCTGGCAGCCTTAGCACCTGGATTCGAACTCCTGTTGGCGGGCAGAGTGATTCAGGCCGGCGGCACCGCCATCATGCTCCCGTTGCTGATCACCACCGTGCTCGGGCTCGTCCCAGTGCACCAGCGCGGCAAGATGATGGGTGTCATCTCGATCGTCATCGCCGTCGCGCCTGCCGTCGGCCCCACAATCTCCGGCATCGTGCTCGACTCGTTCGCCTGGCGCGCGATGTTCTGGTTGGTGCTGCCGATCGCACTCGTTGCGTTCGGGGTGGGAGCGGCACTGGTGAAGAATGTCGGCGCGACGGGCAAGCCCCCGTTCGATGGCCTATCGGTTGTACTGTCCGCGTTCGCATTCGGTGGAATCGTCTACGGCCTCGCCGGCATCGGCCATTCCTCCGAGGGGTCGCCCGTGCCGGTATGGCTACCACTCGTCATCGGCGCTGTTGCACTGGTTGTCTTCGTGCTCCGACAGATATCGCGACAGAAGGAGGGACGCGCCCTCCTCGATCTACGTCCATTCTCCACGCCCGCGTTCAGTATCGGGCTCGGGCTGCTGGCGGTCAGTCTCATGACCCTGTTCGGGGCACTGATCCTCCTGCCGATCTACTTGCAGAACGTGCGTGGACTCGACACTCTCACAACAGGTCTCATGCTGTTGCCGGGCGGCTTGATGATGGGAATCCTCGCTCCGTTCGTCGGTCGAGCATTCGACCGGATCGGCGCCCGACCACTCGTCGTGCCCGGCACCATCGTCGTCAGCGCTGCGTTGTGGCTCATGACCTCGCTCGACGCGGAGTCCCCGCTTGCGATGGCCATCGGCATCCATGTCCTGTTGTCGATCGGTCTCGCGTTGATCATGACGCCACTGATGACGTCGTCGCTGGGATCGCTGTCCAGGGATCTGTATTCGCACGGCAGCGCGATCCTCAATACCGTCCAGCAACTGGCCGGTGCAGCAGGCACCGCACTTTTCGTGACGGTCATGTCCAATACCGCTGCATCGAAACTTGCCGGCGGTGCAGAAGGAATCAGCGCGAGCGAGTCCGGCGTCCAGGCAGCCTTCGTCTGTGGAGGCGGAATATCGCTCGTCGCGGTTGCAGCGTCCTTCTTCGTCCGGCAGACGGAGCAGGAGCCATCCGAAGCCGAACTGGCCGCCGCCCACTGAATTCGCTTCTCGCAGTTTCGACGGCTTCGGTTCGACGGCTTCGGTTCGACGGCGAGATGTGTACTTTCTCGCCGTCGAGGCGAGTGTCGGCTCGCTACCGATATCGGCCTAAGCAGGTGGCTGACTGAGCGAGAATCCGCACTTCTCGGTCGCGTACTTGTTGACCCGATCGCTGGCCGCCATCGCGTCCTGCGCGGTGTCGGCGTCCATCGATGTCGTCGACTTTTCGGTGAAAGCCTCGTACGTCGGCGCATCGGCAGCAGTGCTCGTGGCGACGACGCTGGCATCCTTGAGCTTGGCGAGATCGGGCGAGACATCGGGATCGTTGGCGTCGATCGCCGGGTCGTAATGCTCGCTCAGGCCGTCCGCGTACGTCTTCAACGATGCCTGCATCGCAGGCCAATCGCTCGGGTCTCCGGCCAGGGTGCTCATCGAGGAAGTTTCGAAGTCCGCAATGTCCTGCAGTTGTGCGCAGATATCTACCTCTGGGGCAGCATCTGCACTGTCGTCCGATCCGCAACCGGCCAGCCCCACGGAGACAGCGGCAGCAATGCACAGGACGGGTAAGGACGAAAGCTTCATGCGGGTATGTCTCCAAACGGATCGGGGCGTAGGTCCGCATAACCGTCACAGGAGAGGGTGCCTCTTGTCGAGTCGGACATCCACTTGTTGGGAAATGTCACCACGCCGGATTGAGTACGAGCCGATTCGAACGTATGGTCGAACAATGGCTGCGCGTAGATCGAGAGGAGGTGCAGATTCGCAACGACCGTTCGAGGTGCTCACCCCGTCGGTCAAGGTGTTGATCGACCTGGCGATCCTCTATCCGCAGCCACCGCACCATCATGGCAACTACACCGCGGAGGGGTTCGACGTCAGAAAAGTGGTGCCCGGCGACTTGACGGAATGGTCGATGACAGTCGACGGCGACTGGATCGGCAGAGTCACCTACGAGCTGATGTCCAAGGATCGTAGTGAGACAGTCACGCACTGGGTGCCGAGTCGGGTACTCAAACCGTTGCACTGAACCGGTCGGATGATCCCAGTACAGTGCTTGCGGGCGCGTACTCGGGCCCGTCGAATCTGCCAGGGAGTGCATCGATGACATTCGTTCGAGTCGGCGTAGTACGTAACAGCGTGACGATCGCGCTCGTCCTCGCCTGTCTATCGGCATGCGGTAAGGGCAGTGACTCGTCGGCGACAGTGTCGGAGAGTGCTTCGGTAAGTGCTTCGGAAAGTGCTGGAGCGCAACCGGATACCGACGCGGAGACATTCGAGCAGTTCGAGGCGGCCGAGGTGAGCGGACATGCGCTCGTGCCAGGCACCTCGATGAAGATCTCGATAGCGACCACCGGCGATTCCGTCGCATTCAACGCTGGATGCAACACATTCTTCGGAGCCCTGAACAACGAGGCCGGGGTCATCGACGGACCCGGATCCGAAGCGTCGAACGGTCCGATGGGATCGACGATGATGGCGTGCGACGATGCGCTGATGGAGCAGGACCGCTGGCTGCAGGAATTCCTCGACTCCACACCCGTATGGACACTCGGTGAAGACACCGTGACGTTGAGTTCGCCGGCCGGATCGATCACTGCCACTCGCGTCGAGGGCTGAGCTGCGGCATTTTTCCCCGGCAGCGCAGAGGGTTTGGGGCCCGATCGTTGGGGTATACGCTCCATTCGCGGTAGCCGAAGGTCGGCTACGGGAGGGGTTACATCATGCGGTTCGTCACTCTGATCGTCCTTATATGGCTCGTGGTCGGAGGTATCGCAGTATTCCAACGCGGATACGTCTCCAGTGCACCCGAGAACTGCGCAGGTGTCGGCACGATCGCTCTCACGGTCGTCGCAGGCCCGCTCAACTACGCAGGCGTCAACCCGAAGGTCACGGACTGCAATCTGCCGCAGCCGAGCCAGTAAGTCATTCGCGCGACCGGCTGCCGTTTCGGCGGCCGGTCGGCGCGTGAATGGTCCATTCATGCGGTCGGTTTGCCGTTTCGGCGGCCCACCCATCGCTTCAATGTGACATTCATACGATCTGATGTCTTCGGTGGTCCATTCAAGCGGGGAGCGCGGCCGCCCTACCGCGTGAATGGTCCATTCAAGCGGACGGATGGCCAGTTGACAGCGGCCACCCCGCAGGTGACGTTGGTCGCTGAAAATGCACCGGTCGGCCTCGCTGATTAGGCTCGAGGTGTGATTCGCCGGAGCCCTTTGGTCATTGTTGCCATCATGCTTCCGGTTCTACTTGTCTCGCTGATCGGATTCGGCGGCTACCTGACGTTCACGAGGGCCGCGATCGACCCGGTGACCTCTGCGGACGCGATCATCGTTCTGGGCGGTGAGCACGATGGCCGAGAGGCGTACGGCGTGTCGTTGGCCGAGCAAGGTGTTGCCGACACCGTGGTGCTGTCGGATCCTTACGGTGCCAAGGATCCGGTCATGAAGAAGTACTGCGACAAGAAGACGTCGAAGTACACCGTGCTGTGTGTCGATCCGGTCCCCAGCACGACTCGTGGGGAAGCCATCTTCACCCAGCAGCTTGCGCAGGAACGTGGTTGGAAGCACGTCATCGTCGTGAGCTGGCGTTACCATCTGCCGCGCGCTCGCTTCATTTTCGGTCAATGCTTCGACGGCGAGGTCATCATGCGTCCGGTCCCACGCACCTATGACTTTTCGCTCGTGCAATGGGAATACACCTACCTGTATCAGATTGCGGGCTTCGTCAAAGCCGGCGTGCAGGGTGGATGCGGCAACGTCTGAGTGAGTCAGAGTTTGCTGTAGAGCGTGACACCGGACTTCCACAGTAGGAACCCGAGCATCGCGCAGGCGATCGCACCGACGACATTGGCGGTGAGAAACAGTGCCGCCACTCGAAACCGTCGTCGACGCGCGTACCCGACCGTCAGCAGAGCGACCGAGGACATCGGCGCCAGCGAGGCGAGGAAGCCGAAACCGGCGAGGCCGAGGATCCACTGCGGGGGCGACGCGGCCACGAAGAACCCGAGCACTCCGCAGGAGACCATTGTCAGCAGGAGGACCCGTCGACTGTCGGTGACCGAGCCGGTGATCACGTAATGCGCGAGAGCTCCGCACGCGCCACCGATGGCGACGAGGAGCAGCACGGTCATCCGACGGACTCGTGGGGGCGAGTGATGAGCGCGCCGATGCCGAGCGCTGCGACGGCCACGATGGGTGTCACCACGATGTAGACGACCGAATTCCACGCATTGTCATGCGTGACTCCCTGCAGCGCATAGAAGCTGAACGTGGTGAAACCGCAGGACGTCCCGATGACAAGGGGCCGCAGGATCGGTGCTGCGCGGCCGGACAGATAACCCAACGTGGCGCCGAGTAGTAGGCACCCGACCACGTTGATCGAAAACGTGCTCAGCAGAAGCCATCGTGCGGACTCGCGCCGATCCCAGATTTCGTAGCGGACCATCGCCCCGAGTGCACCGCCGAAGGCGACCGCGGCGGTGGCGGGAAATCTGTCGTAGCTCATCGCATTTCACCCTAGTGTGAATCGGCAGCGACGCCAGGTGAGAGAGCATCCGGCGTCGAGAATCACACCAGATGAAGGGACTTGCGTTCCTCGGGTATGTTTGTCGACTGTGACGCTTGACGAGTCAGGGCTCGGCCCTCAACATTTCGACGTGGCTGTTCAGTGGCGTGGCACTGCGGCCATCGTGACGGTCTCCGGTGAGCTCGATTTGGTGACCGCACCGCAGCTGACGGAATCGGTCGAGTTGGTCTGCGGGAAGCAGCCGACGGCCCTCGTCATCGATCTTTCCAGCGTCGGATTCCTCGCTTCGGCGGGAATGTCGCTGCTGGCCTCCACACATCAGAAACTCGGTGACACGGCAGGGTTTGCCGTGGTCGCGGACGGCCCAGCCACGGGCCGGCCACTGACGCTGGTCGGGCTCGATCAGCTATTCGGAATCTTTGCGACGGTAGAGGAGGCGCTGGATGCGCTTCAGGTGGGTAAATCCTGACGCTTTGGGTATGACGGAGCAATGATGGCAATTGTGTTCGGTGGGAGCGACCCGACGGTCCCTCCTGCCACCGAACCGAACTCCAGCCCGCGACTCGAGGACGTCATGCACCTGGACTTCGACGGGGAAGCGGCCGTGGCAGATCGAGCGTCTGCACTTCGGATCGCGCTGAACCAGTGGCTGACCGGTCTCGACGTGGACCCCAACCGTGTCTACGACGTGGTGTTGGCTACCTATGAGGCGCTGGCCAATTCCGTCGAGCACGCGTACGCCGGAGCATCCGGGCCGGGGACGTTGGATCTGCATGCGCAGTTCGTCCCGGCGACCGGCTCCATCGAAGTGGTCATCTGCGACCACGGTGAGTGGGCTGTCCATGCGCCCGACTCCACCCGTGGACGGGGTGTCCCCCTGATGCATGCGCTCGCCGACACGACAGCCGTGACATCCGATCACGATGGCACAACGGTCCGCCTCATCTGGGACGCACCTGTATCTGTCTGACCGCAGTCGCACTACCCGACTTCGGTCAATGCCATGACATGCACATTGTGAAGTAGCACAATCGCTCCATCGGGACATAGTCCGAGGGTGGAGGCGCAATTGAATGCTTCGCAGGTGCCGGGTGCCGTGGTTGCGGACCGGTATCGATTGCTGCAGCGTCGCCCGTCCATCGGCTGGGGCGCCCGTTGGCGTGCCAAGGACCTGACCTCCGGTCGTGACTTTTCCCTATCGCTGTTCCGCACCACGGTAATCCAGTCCCATGACCCGCGCCCCGACGCGATCAGAAGATTCATCGAGACCGCGCGTGCATACGGTCGAGGAAGACAAGGACAGTTCGACGTCCTGGAGGCGACGCCGTACGTCGCCGTGGTCGAGGAACTCGGGTCTCGCCGTCCCTTCGCTCCACCGATCGAGGCGCCGCCAGACCCCGATGCCGCAGGGCCACGTCGACAGTTGACGTGGGTGCTCGCTGCGGGCGCAGTGATCGGGGCCTTCGGCTTGCTGGGGTGGTTACTGTCCACCACGTTGCTGGCGAACAACCTCGGCGACGTATCCAACGTGGCCGCGGCACCGGAACTGCCGTCGGCGATGCCTACCAAGCCACCGCCGGCACCCGCACCGATTCTGCCGGCCGGCGCCGAGGTGTGGTCCGCGGTACGCAGCCCGGACAACCCAGAAGATGCGAGACTGGCCATCGATGCCAACCCGGCGACCGCATGGTCCACGGACAACTATCGGAGCCCCTTCGGCACGACCAACAATGGAATCGGCCTCCTGGTGAACTTCGCTTATCAGGTGGACTTCGACGAAGTCTGGGTTTCGACCCCGGTGGCCGGGACGACCGTGGAGATCCGGACGCCACCGGAACCGGACGGCACGCTGAGCTCGACGCGTGTCCTCGGGTCCGCTGTCACGGGCCGCGGCGTGACGACCATCCCGACCGAGGTGGTTCCGGGTTCACGTGCGGTGTTGGTGTGGGTGGCCGCGCTTGCTCCCGCCACATCCGGATTCGCGTCCGAGATATCGGAAATCGGATTCACGCCCGCCTGAGGGCGAAGGCAGAACTCCTCAGCGCTTCGGCGTGGTCACTTTCGAGGAGGTTGCGGGTTGCTGTCCGCTGGTGCTGCTGCGAGGTACCTTCGTCGACGACGATTCGGTAGTACTCGCCCCGGGTGTCGCCTTGGCCGTCGTCGTACCTGAAGGTGTGGTTCCCGGGGGAGTCGTGGTGGGCTGGGGAGTGGTGGTGGGCGGGGTTGTCGTTGTGGGCTTGGGCGTCGTGGGGACCGCCACCTTCCACGTCGGCGACGGCGGGACGAGGATGCCGGTGGAGGGTGCGGCGCGCACAGCGGAGCTCAGGTCCGATCGCAGGGCCGGGGGGTGCACCGTGGTGGTCGTATCGGAGAACGCTCCGCCCAGCGCTCCGATGGTCAGTCCGACGGCTACTGCGACACCTGCGATTGCCACCGCCGATACCGCGATGACTTTGTCGCGCATGTAGATCAACCCTCACTCCGGTTCCCGCCGGCCAAGTTTCCGCGGAAATGACCTGCGAACGCTACCGCAGAAAGAGGGAGTGGTGCTCAGCCGGCAGCGGCATCGCCGCGTGCTGCGGTACGGCGGCCTCCACCGAATCGGTGCTCCCATACGCCGCCTACGAGACGGTGACCTTGCCATCGACGCCCGCGGAGGGCCTTACGGTGCACGGTCGTCATGCGGACGGCCCACGTCATCGCTTTGCTGTCGGTCGGAAGCTCGGCTTCGGCGAGTACTTCGTCCTCGGTTCTGACCTGATACATCGGCATGTGTCACATCTTGCATCATGCGACGGCAAATTTCCTATCGGAAAGATACCGGACCGTACGTTTGACCGATACCGCGTATCCGGTGGTCAAGCTAACTGCTCGATGGGATTCAAACGGACCGCGAGTCATATCAACCGAAGTATTTCGGGCAGAGTATCGGCTATTTGCTGTCCGATTTCCTCGTACATCTCGTGCGCCCGCTTGTACGGATCCTCGATGTCCAAGGTCGATACCGAGTGTTTCGCACGGGCGTCGGCGATCTGGTCGAGCGAGGTGGCTTCGGAAGACCGCACCAGCTCTGCAGCCTCGAGCAACGTGAACGTCCGACGCAACCTACGAGGCGCGATGCCCAGCACGGCGTCGCGGTGGCGGCTGGTCATGGTGAGGATCAGGTCCGCTTCCTCCGCCATTCGAGGCGAGATGCGTCGCGCGACGAACCCTTCCTCGTCCCCGCCGAGTTGACGCAGCACGGTGGCCGCGGACTGGTCCATGGGGTGACCGGTCAGCCCATGGGTACCAGCGCTGGAAGCGGTCAACGTCAACCCCCTTTCGGCGGCGTACGCCACGGCCAGACGTTCGGCGGTGGGGGAGCGGCAGATGTTGCCTGTACAAACGAAGAGGATATGCACGGGGTCTACGTTACGGCGATCGCCATCGAGCAACGGCCGCGCTACAGTATTGCCGAGTGGGGGCACCGAGAGTGGATCTTTGTATCTCTTTCTTCGGCGAGTCCCAGTGGCGTGCGCTCGAGACGTGCGCCTCCAAGTGAGGCAGGTCATGACTGAGGTTCTCGGTGTTTCGGTGGGGTCGAGTGCCGTCCGCATGGCTCGTCCCGACTTGCGGATGTACTCGGCAGGCAGGCAGGGTCTCGATTTCTACAGTGACACGGTCGACGCCTACTGGCAGGACTGCGCGGAAGACGTAGCCGCCGAGTCGATCGGTGTGGTCCTCTCCCAGCGCAACGGATGCCCTGAAGTCGAGGCGACCGGCGTCGCCTACCGCGATCAGCAGCAGTTCGGTGAGATTCAGCAGGCGATGGCGAACCAGCGTCTCTACAACTACCGGCTGGTCCCCGAGGCCAGAGCGGCTCTGGCCTACCTGGAAGCGTCAGGCGAGCTGGCCAACTTCGGCACGATCGGGCTGTACGACCTGGGAAGCTCCGGTCTGACCATCAGCGTGATCGATCGCGCGAGCGGTGACGTGTTGCTGGCCGAAAGAACCACCGACATCAGCGGTGACGATTTCGATCGGCTCATCTGCGACAACCAACTCTCCAGGCGCGGGGCCGAGCCACCTCCCGCACTCGGTATCGCAGAGTTCACCAGCCGGTGCCGTATCGCGAAGGAACAACTGTCCGTCAACGGCGCAGTCTGCCTTCCCGGTGACAGCGGCGTCATCCTCATCTCCCGTGAGGCGTTCGAGGCACTCGTCACGGTCCCCATCGAGTATTCGGCACGGTTGCTTCGGGATGTGCTCACTCGATCGCCGCAGTACGTCGATGCCGTGTTCCTGATCGGCGGTGGCGCTCGGATTCCGTTGGTCGAAAACATCATCAGGTCGTGGACCGGACTGCCAGTGGTGACGCCTCGTGATCCCGAGTCCGTCGCAGCCAAGGGTGCAGCCCTGCTCGCGACGCCGGTGGAGAACCTGGCCACCGAGGCCGCATCGTCTTTGGCGCTCACCGGTGCCCCCGAATGGCTGAGCCCGGAGCCCGCCGACAGACCTGTGACGTCCACTCGAAAGGTTCGCGGCGCGGCGCTCGTTGCGGCCGGGCTGGCAGCCATTGCCGCCCTCGGTCTCACCCTCGGGTACGGCAATTCGGACAACTCGACAAGTGCGCCCACAGACAACGTCGAACCTACGACGACCGTGCCGTCGACGACACGTCCCGCGCCGTCCACCACCACGGTGCCCCGGCCGACGCCCCAGCCGGTGGTTCCGGCGCCGGAGCCGGTCGAGACCTACGAGGCACCGCAATACGAGGATCCGACGCCCGCTCCTGCACCACCGCCGGCACCCGAGCCCCCGCCCCTGATACCGGGTCTACCTGGCCTGAAGCTTCCACAGTTCCAGCTACCCCCGCCGCCGGTGTTCGAGCTGCCGAGGTTCTAGTTCACGCGCCCGGCAGCCGAAGTCGGGCGGACACCGCGAGGTGGTCGGAGTCGGGGATCTGGACGGGGTGCACCTCGAGTGCGTCGACCGTATCGCTCGTCACCACGTGGTCGAGCTGCGCCAGCGGACGGTCCGACGGGAAAGTGCGGAACAATCCCGAACCCGCGCGTTCGGCGGCGTCGACGAAGCCCGCGCTCGCCAGATCGCGGAACTGTCGATGGTCGCCCGTGGCGTTGAAGTCCCCGGCCACCAGCACTGTTCCCGGGTAGGACTCCATCGAGGCGCGCATGCGGTCGAGGTCCTTTGCCCACTGCACGGTGTCGCGTGGTGTTGCAGGCGACATGGCATGAAACGCCACCACGGTCACCGCGACGCCGTCGATGACGGTATTCGCCTGAACCGGTACGAAACCGAAGTCGGACAGTCGCGTGCCGTCGGTGAGCGGAGTCCTGCTCCACAAGCCGGTGCCGTCCGAGACGGGCAGCGCGGCGGTGAAGCTGTAGGGCAGCAGATCGTCGATCCCAGCGCGGGTGAGGTCGTCGACCTCGGCGGGGGTGAGTTCTTGTACGGCGAGAAGATCGGCATCGCTCGTACGGATCTCGTCGACGATCGCTGCGGCGTCGGCCTCACCGTGCGCGACGTTGACCGTCAGGACAGTGATGTCCTGCCCGGTGGCGGTCGCGGTGTCCGCGATGAACCGGGGGATCTGGATGCCGACGAGGAGGATCGCGAGCGTTACTGCCGTGACCAGGCCGACGCGCGAGCGTGTCACGGTAAAAAGGATCGCCGCCACGGCGGCGAACACTGCGAAGTAGGGGGCTCCGACGACGAGGGCCACCAGCATGATCTGCGTCACGCCCAGTTGGCGAACGGCCAGCATCGCGATGGTGAAAATCAGGATCGCCCATGCAACTACAAGTGCCATCCCACGTAAGACGCGTCGCACTGTGGCGCCTCCGGTTTTATGAGCCGCACGCGGCAATAGTTGACTGAATCATTGGCTAGACTCACGTTTATGGCCAGCTCAGACGCGGTATGCAAGTGTCGTCATCAGCGGACTGCGCATCAGCATTACCGCAAGGGAAGCGACTGCTCGCTCTGTGATTGCAGCCGTTTCCGACGGCCCGTTGTGTCACGCCTTATCAGTCAGGCCAACCGCCAGCTTCAGCGCCTCAAATAATTGTACAGTCTTCGATTGGACGCTAAACAGACCGATTGTTTAGTATTGAGCCCTCGATCCAGGCAAAATGGGCAATTCGGCTTCGAGCCCTGAGCTTGTCATCCGGCAGGAGGCATAGTGGCGTCAGACAGTTCGGTCATCTCCAGGTATGCCGACGTGGTCGCGTCGGACGGCACTACCGAGGCAGTACGTCGGTCTTCCACCGAACTACGCCTGCTGAGCCTGAACCCCTCGACGTACGAGACTCATTCCATCCACTCCCACGAACGGGTATGGACCGAAACCAACTGCTATGTCGATCTGTGGATCGAACTCCTCCATTCGCTGGGCGCCGACCCGATTCCTGCATTGGCATTCGTGTTGAGCGCCGGTTGCGACGGTCGGCAGTGGGACTTCGTCAAGATGCAGTCCGAGGATCTCCGCGCGCTCTACGGCATCGACGTGCACGAGATGAACGTGTGGCGTCCGATCCTCGACCACATCCGCGAGGGGCTCGAGGACAGTGTGCTCGTCACCGTGGAGGTCGACGGCTTCTGGTTGCCCGACACCTCGGGTACCAGTTACCGCAACAACCACACCAAGACCACCATCGTTCCGAACTCGCTCGACGAGACCGAGAAGGTGCTCGGCTACTTCCACAACCGCGGTTACTTCGAGCTTTCGGGCGCAGATTTCGACGGCGTGTTCAATCTCGCCCCCGCTCCGCATCCCGAGGTCCTGCTTCCGTACGTCGAGCAGATCAGGCTCGGCCGCAACACCATCGCGAGCGGTGCGGGGGACCGCGATCTCGACCTTGCGCGTGCGCACTTCGCGCGGAGGCCGTCGAACAACCCCGTCGACGCGCTTGCTCGACGCGTCATCGCCGATATCCCACTGGTTCAGCGGTCCGGTCCCGACGCATTCCATCTGTGGTCGTTCGGTCTGCTCCGTCAGTGCGGCGCGAGCGCCGAACTCGCCGCCGACCTCTGCGGGTACCTCGAGGCCCGCGGTGTGGCCGGTATCGGCGCGGCCGTGCCTCATTTTCTGCAGGTGGCTCAGGGCGCGAAAGCCGTTCAGTTCCGCATGGCCCGCGCCGCGCGCGGGCGTGCGGTGTCACTCGAAGATCCGCTCGCAGCGATGACCGCGAGCTGGAGTGCAGCGATGGATGTCATCTCGATCGCTCTGTGAGTGCAAGATAACTTAGGTGAGCAGCGATCTCGAGAACTTTCTGGACGGCGCCGAGTGGCAGCTGACTGCAACGGAACCGGGATCGTGTCTGCATCCTGGTGAGCTCGGTGCGGACGCCGAGCGGTGCGTTGCCCTCGTGCCGGGCACCGTCGCCTCGGTGGTGGACCGGCCGGATCTCGACGCGTTCGACTGGTGGTTCACCACCTCGGTGTCCGTGCCCAGCGATATCGCTACGACGCTGACGTTCGAGGGCATCGCAACGAGGGCAACGATCTGGGTCGACGGCGCGGAGGCTGCCCAGGTTCGATCCATGTTCGTACCGACGACCCTCGACATCCCGGCCGGTATCTCCGTCGTCGAGATAGCGGTGCGTGTCGAGTCGATGGACGTCGTCCTCGGCAGTAGAAGACCACGAGGACGCTGGCGATCCTCGCTGGTGGACAAGCAGGGCCTGCGGCACGAACGCACCACCCTGCTCGGCCGCGCCCCCGTGTACGGACCGGTTCCTGCCCCGATCGGCTTGTGGCGTCCGGTGACGCTACGGCCACGATCGCGTGCGCGACACTGTCGGCTCCACACCACGGTCGAGGGGACGGACGGGGTGCTGCGAGTCCGTGCAGATCTCGACGAGACGGTGTCGACTGTCACCGTCGACGTCGGCGATCGGCGGTTCTCCTACGCCGTCGACTCCTCGGATTTCGATGTGTCCGTGACCATCCCGGATGCCCGCCTCTGGTGGCCGCACACGCACGGTGAGCCGGTCCGATATCCCGTGTCCGTCACTCTCGACGAAGATCGTGTGCACAGTGCAATGGTCGGCTTTCGCCGAACCGAGTTGATTCGGCATGGGCGGTCGGTGGACCTGAGCGTCAACGGTGTTCGGGTTTTCGCTCGCGGAGGTTGTTGGACTCCTCTCGATCCGACACGCCTGTGGGTCGAGGAAGAAGTCATGCGCGCGGAACTGCTGCGTATGCGTGACGCGGGACTGAACACGATCCGCATCGTCGGCACGCTGGTGTACGAGCAACGTCAATTCTGGTCCCTCTGCGGCGAATTGGGCATCATGGTATGGCAGGATGTCATGCTCGCCACCACCGATCCGCCGCAGGACCCTGAGTTCGTCGAGGTCCTCGAACGCGAACTCGAAGCACTGTTCGCGAGTATCGGAGGTAACCCGGCGTTGGCCGTCGTCAGTGGTGGCAGTGAGACGCAGCAGCAGCCCACGATGCTGGGAATCACTGCTGCCGATCAACAGATCCCTCTGCTGGACAGTGTGATTCCCGAGATCCTCGAGAACTGTCTCGCCGGCACCGCCTGTGTCACTTCCAGTCCGTCGTCGACGTCCGGTGAACTGCACACCCACGTCGGTGACGGGATTGCGCACTACTTCGGTATCGGAGGCTATCTGCGGCCGATCGCCGACGTGCGCACGGCGCGTGTACGTTTCGCTGCCGAATGCCTGGCGTTCTCGATCCCGCCGGAGCGGCGAGCGGTGGATCGAATGTTCGGCTCCGCCAATGTTTCCGGTCATCATCCCGAGTGGAAGTCCGCGGTGCCACGCGACCGCGGATCGTCCTGGGACTTCGAGGATGTCCGAGATCATTACGTTCGAGCCATCTTCGCGGTCGACCCCCACCTCGTCCGTCGAACCGATGCCGAACTCTATCTCGATTACGGCCGCGCCGCCGTGTGTGAAGCCGTTACTGCATCCTATTCGCATTGGCGCAGAACCGAATCCGAGTGCGGCGGCGCATTGGTACTGACTCTTCGCGACCTGGTCCCGGGAGCCGGTTGGGGGCTACGGGACTCCGCAGGAGACCCGAAGGCTCCGTGGTACAGCCTGGCGCGTATCAGCAGCCCGATCGCGGTGTTCCTCGTCGACGACGGTCTCGACGGTCTGAGCATCGAGATGGTCGACGACACACCGGAGCCGCTGCAGGGAATTCTTCGGGTGTCACTGCACGGCGCGATGGGCCGAATCGGCGAGCCCTATGAACAGCCGATCGAACTCGCGGGACACAGTTCGAAGATGCTTGCTCTCGACCGGGTCATCGGAACGTTCGCCGACGTCAACCACGCGTATCGATTCGGGACCCAGACGTACTCTTCGGTGGTGGCGGAGTTGGTCGACCTCGCAGGCGTTCGAGTCGCCGAGGCAACTCATCTCATCGGTGAGACACAAGTTCGACAGAACGATGTGGGTCTGTCCGCGTGCGTCGAACCAGTGGATTCGGGTCGGTGGTCGCTGACCGTGTCGACGAACTCGGCCGCTCAGTACGTATGCATCGACGTCGGCGGATTCGACACCAGTGACTCGTGGTTCCACCTCGCTGCAGGGGCGAGTAGAACGGTGACCCTGACCGGCGGTGGACCGAAACCGGCAGGGCATGTGCGTGCGCTCAATTCGGTGAAGCGAACGCAGATACGCTAACCGGAGGTACGGCTCAATCGTCCACGTGCATAACCGAATCCGGCTGCGCCGAGGCTGGCGACGACAGCGAGCGCGCCCCACAAGCGGGCCGGGTTTCCCTGTGCCGCCGCAGCGGTTTCGCGTCCGACTGCGCGTGGCAGAATTTTGGCCGTGTACGAACGCTCGGAAGACAGGGCGTCCCCTGGGCCGATGAGACGAGCGATGGCAGCTTTGGAGACCCCCTCGGCGTAGCTCCGCGAGAGAAGATACCGGGGCCGCGTCCGGTCGGCGCTGACGTTGTGGTCGACGGCGATCGACGGGTCGAAGAGGATCTGCGCTTCGGGGTGCGTCTGACGAAGCCTGATGCACAGTTCGGTCTCTTCGCAGCCCAGCGGAATACGCCCGATGCGGCCGATGCCGGAGATGAATCCGCCCAGCTCCACGATCGGTGCGCGACGGAAAGACATGTTGGCGCCCATCAAGTTACGAACCGTCGAGGTGGTCGTGGGCTGGCCACGGTAGGTACAGCCCACGATCCAATCCAGTTCACCCGGTTCTCCCGCGACCGCGGTCGGTAGGAAAGCGGGACGAGAACTGGGCCAGACCGGGTGCGCGGACCCTCCTACCGCGTAGACGGTGGGGTCCGCGTAATGCGCCGAAATCGATGCAATCCATTCGGTCGAGCGTGGTGCGGCGTCGTCGTCGAGGAACACCACGATGTCACCTGACGCGAGGTCCAACGAGGTGTTGCGGGCCCCGGACAAGCCACGCGGATGCGAGTTCTCGACAACGTTCACGGCCGAACTACGCGGCAGAAACTCTGCCCGTGCACGCTCGAACAACCGCTCGTTGTGGTCGATGACGACCAGTAGTTCCTTCGCAGCCGTGGACTGGCCCAACACGGCATCGACTGCCGCCCTGAGGTCGTCCCAGCGATCGAGCGTGTAGGCGCAGACGACGACCGACGAGGTGAGCTTGCTCACGCCGATTTCTTGTGCAGTGGAATCGAATTCAATTCGTCGAAGACCTCGAACGCTTCGAATTCCAGGTCCATGTCGGTACGCGCATCGTTGGTGCTGCGGCCCGGACGTGGGATGGACTCCTTGGCGAGCCGACGTGCACGCAGACGTTCGGTGAACAGCGTGCGGAGAACGCGGAAGCCATCGGAGAACGTGCGGAGGTTGGACTGGCCGTAGATCCGAGCCAGCTCGATGCTCGGCACTTCCTGAATACGAACGTCTGCCTCGGCGAAACGGCAATTGATGATGGTCTCGATCTCGAAGCCATCGCCCCAGAGCATCTCGCCCTCGGCGTGCTCCTGCTCGAGTGCCGGCAGGTCCAGCACCGGAACCAGATCGCGCCAGAATGCGTTGTAGCCGTAGCACAAATCGGAGAATTTGGTCCCGAAAAGCGTGTTCGCAACCAGGTGCAAGCCACCGTTACCGGCGCGACGCAGGGGAGTGATGTCGTGGCTTCCGCCGCCCGCGGTGAAGCGGCTGCCCTTCGCGAAATCGGCACCGGCGAGGAGCGCGTCGACGAATCGTGGGATCTCGTCCGCGTTGGCAGAGCCGTCGGCGTCGAACATCACGATGATGTCGCCGGTTGCGGCTTCGAACCCGCAGGCGAGAGCGTTGCCCTTGCCCTTGCGGGTCTGCTTGATGATGCGGATGTCTCCGCGAATCTCACGAGCGGCGTCGATGGTCCCGTCGACGGAACCGCCGTCGACCAACACGAGTTCGTAATCATGCGAAAGCAGCGGCAGAACGTGCCTCAGATTGGCAGCCTCGTTGAGAGTGGGGATGACGATGCTGATGCGCGGGTTCATGGAGTTCATTGCCATTCCAAACAGGTATTAGTGCGGTGACCGACTTAGGCTTGGAACATCTGCGGCGCGACCCCCGGCGGATCCCACAGACTGGACAAGTACGCGTTCGGTTTTTCGAACGCGACATCCTGTTTTCGACCTGCTTATACCTTAAAAGATGCTTTGTGATTGTCAAGCTGCGCGTAAACAATCCGCGGTGCTGTTTGTGAGACGTTGCTCATACCAATTGAATGTTTAATCCACTGGTCGCTCGAATACGAGGGTGTCAGCGTCCTGTGACCGTAACGACCAGGCAGGATTCGATCTCAACCAACGCTCGAACGTCTCCGCAGCACCCTCCTGCATGAATCCGTAATACTTCATCGACTCGAGCGACTGACGGGTCAAAATCACGTACGACGGCGTGTCGCGCTGCGACGCATCCCAGTCGAAGGCTTCGAGTTGCTCGGCCGTCGGGAACTCGAGCATGTATTCGGGGCCGTAATAGTTCAGGGGCGCGTCGAACAACTCGTTCGCCTCGGCCTGCGCTACGTACTTTGCCGTCGACCTGATCGGGTAGCCGGCGGGATAGAGCAGGGTGAACGTCGAACCTACGGGCGCTTGCGCGACCAGGTCCCGCGTTTGGTCGACCTGCGCACGATTCTCGATGATCAGCGGCCACAAACCGAAGTAACCCTGCAACCCGAAGGTCGCTGCGCCGACGGTCCCCAGAACTGCAGCTGCCATCGCGGCGCGGGTGCCCACTCTGCCCAGGGTGGAACGGGCCGCCGACGGCTCCATGTCGAGGGCGGCGAGCAGCATCGGGGCGACCAGCAACGCACAGCCGGGAATGGCGTACAGGTACACCCGGAAGATCGCTTCGCCGCCGTAGCTCTGCCCGGCGAGCAGAGCGATCGAGCCGAAGGCCATGACCATCGGCGCCCAGAACGTCTTTTTGGTCCGCCAGGCGTACACGATCGATGCCATCGCCAGCGCAAAGACACCCGCCGACAAGGCCCGACACACCAGGGAGGTCACCTGCTTGCCCAGGATTCCCGGCGCCTGAACGTTGCTCGCTGCGTTCTCCACCGGATCGAAACCGGACAGCAGCCCGTACGGGGCGACGATGGACAACCGGGGATAGAGATAACCCAGAAGAATGATCGCCAGCGGAAACATGAGCCACCACGGCTTGGCTCGCCGAGTGACGAGCAGAACTCCGGTGACTGCGAACAGCCAATACGGGGTCAGTTGGTGCGTGGGTACCAGCGCCGCGAACGGGATGATGGCCAGGAACCCCGCAACCCGCAGTTGCATCGAAGCGAGCAGCAACACCATGAAACCCACGGCGAGAACGAAACCGAGTGCCTGCGGGGCGTAGTAGTCCTGTCCGACCCAGTTCACCAATTCCGCGATCATCGCCGCGGTGACCGCGACGCGTCGCCGGAGCTTCAGAACCCGGGCGAGCGAATAGACGAACACCGCAGTGAGGACGTGAATCATCGGTGCGAAGACGTGCGCGAGGGAGAGGATTCCGAAGTTGCTGACCTGACCGAACCACGCAGTGACCACGAAAAAACTGGGCCACTGTGAGTAGATGTCGATTCCATTGGGCGGCAACGCCCCGAACGCCAGAATGTATTCGGTGACTGCGACGTGCTTGTACGTCCACTCGTACACCGGCGCATCGGTCACGAGCGTGACCGTCACGCGCTGCACGAGAATGGCTACGCCGATAGCAGCAACAGCGATACGCAACTGATGACGACGAACCGCCGTCAGAAAAGCGACGACCACCAGGGCCATACAGATGACCAGGATGGGACCGGTGCCTGCGGACAGAAGCCCGAACTGTGAATAGCCGGCGCTCTCGAGCCCTGGCAGGGCGGGCAGCCACAGCACGACGGCCAGCGCCAGCAAGAGGCCGGCGACATTGTGACGGAGGAATTCTCGATCCCACACGATCTCGGCGGCACGCTGTACGCGTCCGCGTATCGACTGACGCGAGAAGGCCTGCCGAGCCCACTCTCGCCACCCCTGCACCTCAGGCCATTCACTGTGCCTGCGATACCAGAGTGCCGAGGATCCGAGCTGCGCCAACGCCACGATCGCGGTGATCCAACGCGGTGACCACTGATAACCCCACATGGCTGCCGTCGTGACGAGAACGAAGGACGCGAGACTCAGGATGGGAACGGCGGCAAGTCGAGCCCGCGGTGGAATGTAGATCCAGGTCAGAATCGCCGATCCCGGCCCGGTGAACACGGTCACCGCGAGAAGAGCAGCACGAATCGGGGCGGGCAGCGGTGCCATCGCCACCAACGCCGCGACGGCGGCAAGAACTGCTACGTCGGCGAATCGGATGCCAGGGCGCGGCGACGTCGACGGTCGATGGGCGACGTCGCGGATATCAGTCGAGGACAGGGACACGGCTCACCGCCGACAACGGTGTACGGACGCGGCCCTCACGTCGGCTCCGACGCAATGCACCCGGACCTTTGGCGATGGACAGCAGTTCCATCCGGCCGATTCCGTCCGGCAGATCCGCGGCGAGATCGTCCGGGGGAGAGGCGACTTTGCTCATCTTCACCGACAGCCGGACGGCGCTACCGAGCCTTCGCACCGCGACGCGTGCCGCGAGAGTCGCGGCCCGTCGATCCGTCGCTACCGTCGTCAACCATGCCCCCAGCCCGAGCCCGTACCCGCGAGCCTGGACCGCAAGCGCGTCCGAATCGGCGCGATGACGATGCCACACGATCGACGCAGGCTCGTAGACCAATTGGTCCCCTGCCATGAGCACGCGGAAGAACATGTCGAGGTCCTCACCACCATTGGTCGGGGACCCGACGCCCAACGCTTCGTCGAATCCACCGAGATCGAACATGCGGTCGCGGGAGACGGCGAAATTCGCGCCCGTGCCGTACATACCGACCTGGAACGGGAACAGTGGAACGTCCGCTGGAGGATGGGCGAGGTCGTAGATCCGAGGCGTCACCGAACTGGCCCAGCCGACGCGTCGATCGAAGTAGGCCTGCGCATGAGTTCGGATCTCCCCGCTCGGGACGATCCCCGATACGCACGTCACCCGATCGCCGCGTCGGAATCCGCGGGCAATGCTCCGAAGCCACAACGAGTCGACGGCCACGTCGTCGTCGGTGAACGCCACGATAGGGTGCCGGGCGGCACGCAGACCGGTATTTCGTGCACGGGACAACCCTGCGATGGGCTCGGACACGACACGAACCCGTGGATCTGCCAGCAATCGAACGTAATCGACGGTGGCGTTCGTCGGCGATGCATTGTCGACGACGACGACCTCGAAGTCCGGGTAGTCCACCGCCAGCACCGAGGCCAACGCCCCGCGCAGATGATCGATCCGATCGCGAGTGCAGATCACCACGGAGACAGCAGGCATGAGCGGGTGCGGAGCCGAGACGGCGGCGGGAGATTCCCCGGGATCTACGACGTCGAGTGTGCGCACGCGCTCGATGAGAGTGTCGACCGAGACACAGCCGTCCAGGATCGGAAGTTCGACGAAGCCCATCGGGTCCATGCCGTGCCGAACGAGAAGCCGTGCACGTGAATAGCCCTCCGCGTCCGACAGGGACAGGGACTCGGGCATCTCGTGCTCGATGTCGACGTCGCCGATCCAGAGTGCGCCGTCCCATTCCGGTGACTGCAATCTTTCGAGTGCGGGGTTCAACACGAGGGGAGATCCTTTCGATACGGCCAGGGTGGTGCCGAAGAGCTTCAGTCGGTTCGGTAACGAACCCAGTCGATGGACATCGTGGCCGGGAACTTCGTCTGTGCAGTGGTCGGTCCCGGCCAGTCTCCTGCGACCGCAACGTTGAACAGGAGATAGAACGGCTTGTCGAACACCCAGTATTCGTCACCGCCGGTCAGATCGGCGGGTGTGATCGTGGAGAGAACGGTCTCGTCCATGCCTGTGACGACCTTGTCCGGCGACCGTTCGACCCAGTAGGTGTGAAAGTCCTCGGACAGCGGTTCGATCGGAATTCCCGAGGTGCCCGACTTCTGACTGTTCAGGCTGTCGGCCTCCGGGGCATGGATACCGGAGTGATAGTTGTCGGCGGCATTGAGGGTCTCGATCACGTCGATTTCGCCCGAGATCGGCCACCCGACGGAATCGATGTCGGTGCCCAGAAGCCAGAACGCCGGATGGAGTCCTTGGCCCGCAGGCATTTTTATGCGAGCTTCGACGCGGCCATAGGTGAACTCGAATTTGTCCTTCGTCGTCACCCGCGCCGAGGTGTATCCGCCGGCAGCGTCCAGTGCGGAGATGTCGAGGTTGCCCGATCCGTCCTGAGCCGAGTTGTCCGTCGAGTCGGTGTAGTCCTGCTTCTCGTTGTTTCCCCACCCGGTTCGGCCGGTGTCGTAACTCCATTTGCTCGAGTCGAGAGCGCTACCACGAGCGGCGTCGAACTCGTCGTAGACGGTGAACTCGCTGCCGTTTCCGCTGGCGTCGGATTCTTCCTTGTCCCCGCTCGGTTGCACCCACAACTCTCGATACGCGACCGTGCCCGACACTGCCACCGTCGCCGCAACTACCGCAGCGCTCAGCAGCCGAGGCCAGAGCTTCTTCTTCGGCGGCGGAGTCGAACCCGATGATGGGAGCCGGGAAACCTCGACGGTTTTCGGGTCTACCTGCTGCGTCATCGATTTTCGAGGGGATTCGAGGTGGCAGCGGAGGCCACGATCTTCATGCGCCGAGCCGTCGCGCGATGCGCTACCGCCAATATCACTGTTCCGGCAAGGATGGAATAGACGACGATTCGCTCGACGGCGCCGATCCCTATTCCGACACTGTGACCGCCGATGTACAACAACGTCGCGGTGAGTCCGATCCCGCCGAGAGTCGTCACGATGATGCCGATCGTGCGGCGCAGTGAGCGGTGACCACCGGCGACGATCAGTCCAAGGCTTCCCACGACGAAGAAGACGGTCGCGCCGAACGAGTGCACGCCGTAGTTCAGGCCCTGGTTCACGACCCCGGCAACAATGCCGCCGAACCCGGCCGCGCACAGGAGAATACCGCCGCGAACGTCGACGACACCGATGACCATCCACGCCGTCGCGGCGACGACAAGACAAAGACCGAACAGTGCAATGGACACGTTCATCAATGGGTACAGCGAGCTGCACGGCCAATTGCCGGTCGGCCCGCAGAACGCGACACCGAGCTCACTGACGAAATTGGTGCGGTAGCTGTAGAGCCCGCGCCAGGACGCGGCAACGACGAACTCCACGAGAAGAATCTGCAGTACCGCCATGCCCGCCCAGTAGCCGATCCTGGCCCACAACGATGCGTCGGGGCCCGTCGTCGGCTTGCCCTGCAGCGCTGCGCGGGCTTGTCGAAGCTGAGTACTCATGGTGGTCACTCCTGGCCGCTGAACATAGCGATGGGATCGGACAATGCTACGTCCAAGGCGGACTGGACGGTCTCGACGTCGAAGACATTGCCGTGGAACGACGCCGACACCTGGAAAGTATCGCGGACGTGCATGGACGTGATCACCACCGAGTCGGGCAGCGCAGGTTCACTGAGCGGATAGAACTGGCTGTTCTCAGGATCCGCGGTCCATGCGATACCGTCCAACTGCCGTATCCGCCCGATGTCGGAGAACGTAAGCCGTGCGTCGGCGTTCACCGGCGCGCTGTCGACCGCGGTGGCAGGTAACGCCGCGCCGGTCCGCAGATACGACAGCGCACTCAATGTCCCTGCCGCGAGCGGACGTCCATTCTCGATCGCGTGGGCGACGGCGCCGTGGACCGCACGTGGGGATGCGGGATCGAGCCCGTGAAAGTCGATCCCGACCGCAAAATTCCCCAGCACCAGATCGCTCGTTGGGAGATAGCGTCTGCAATCGAACAGGAAGGTCAGTGACTGTGCGACGGAAATGCCCTGTGCAGCAATTGCATTCGCGACGGCACCGCATAGCATCGACGCCACCGACAGGTCGGGGGCGTTGTGATCACGCCAGCAGCGAAGTGCCGTCGGAGCGCCTGCCCGTGACGTCGCCGTTGCCATCGCGGGTGATCGAGTCCACGGGTTGCGTCTCGGGACCGCAGTGTTCTCTGCTGTGGTCGCCGTCGAAGCAGAGCGTGAGGCACGTAGCCGTCCGGACAGAACAGCGCCGACCTTGCGCGGATTACGAACCGCCCAACTGCTGAACGCCCGTGGCAGAGGGCTTTTCACAACGGGTGCCGTCGCCCAGGCAGGGAGTGGGGGATCCTCGGAAGGATCGGCCAGATAGGCGTATAGCTCCACCGGCAACAACGCATCGCTCAATCCATGCGACAGATCCAGAAGGAGGTACTCACCGGCAAGGCGGCCGCGCAACGGGACTTCCGCCGACGCCGTCGAGGAGAGTTCGACGAGGGCACCGGCGATACCCGCTGCCGTGATCGGCGGCGCGGATTCCACCTCGGCGCAGACTGCGTCGGGTTCGTACGCCCACTGCCGCGTCGACGGCGTGACACGCAGACCCAGTCGAGCGGCAGGGCCCGCCGAGGCCAGTTTGCGAAGGCGCGCTCGGACACGTTCGATGCCACCGAAATCTGCGGGCCCGAGTCCGCCGATGAGCCGAGAATCCGACCGCAACATATCCATTGCAGTTGCCTTGTACGTGATCGCGTTTCGGCTCACGGCGCACCCCTCTCCGGTGCCGGCCGACGGTAGGGGGCGTGGATACGGCCAGGGTCGAAGATACGAGGCCTGGAATCGATGTGGTGCGCACCGCTGGAGCTGTACTCGCGGGCGTAATCACCGTTCGCGAACTGCTGCGGCCGTTCGGCCAGGACTGTCGGGTACGGGCGTGGCCCGGGCGGGGCGGGAGGGAGCGGATCCTCCGGTGGAGGCGGGCCGTCACGATGCGCCAACAGCCTGATCCATCGAATCAGCGGCACGATCAACACGAGTGCGCCGAATCCTTCGGCCGCCAGGTATGCCCAGCCGACAGCGGCGATGCCGAGTGAGGACGACAGGCTCAGCGAACCGATGATGATGATCGACGTCGCGATCACCTGCACCACGACAGCCAGTCGCATTTTTCGTTGGACACGCGCAAGGCCGTCGTAGAGCGATCCCACGACCGAGAGCGGAATGGTGAACGCGGCAAGTTGGACGATGATCGTGCCGTTCTCGCGGTACTCCGCCCCCACGATCCCCAACCCGAACGGTGCAATGAACGCGAGAAAGAACGAACCCCCCAGCGCCACGACGGCGACCATCGTCATGAAACGTTTGGTCAATCGCGAGAACTGATCCGGATGTGCGGCGACCTCCGCGACGAACGGACCCACGAGGACACTGATCAGGATGTACAGGGCACTGACTATCGACCAGGTCAACGAGAAATACGCGTTGCTCTCGGTGCCCAACGTGGCCACTACGATCATCGGGATCAGCAGCGGAGCGAGTGAACCGAGTGCGGTGATGCCGTAGGCGGATCCGAAGTACGACCACAGCTCTCGACGCGGCGGAAGATTGGGCTCCAACTGATATCGCGGCTCGGTTCGCAGCGCCCGCAGGATGTGGCGAAGAACGACCACCGACGCGATGACCGCTGGGATGGCCCACGCCGCGATGATCGACGTGCTCCGGGCCGTCGCGAACAAAGCAAGAAGCAGACCGAATTTCACGACGGCATGAAAGACGTTCTTCGCTGCAGCCCAGCGTGCGACTCCGAGCCCGGACGACGTCTGATCTTGCAGCGCGAACACCGCGAGTACCGCAACGAACAGTGGGAAAGTGACGATTTCGGCGGTGCTGGTGAACATCTTGTCGACCGGCGCGAAGAGCAGAAACACGCACCCGAGGACGAACGCGAACGCAGTGATCGTCAGGTAACCGCGCACGACGAAAGACCGTGCCAGTCGGCCGGAATCGGGCAGAAACCGCTCGTACATCGACCCGAGGCTCAGGTTGGACAATGTCGAGAGCATGACGGCCGAGGTGATCACCGCGGAGGCGCTGCCGACCTCGGCCACCGGGTACAACCGGCCGGCTGCAGCCCAGAACAGCAACCCGAGGCCGCCGGTGATGACGGTGGACAGCATCAAGGCCAGAGAGTTCAGTGCCAGGTTGCGGTCGGAACTTTTCCCGTCCGCGGCGTCGTCGGGTACCTGCGGGTCGCCTGGTGTCTCGGGTCGATAAGAGATCTGGGCCTGGCTGACCTGCTGAATCGGCATCGTGTGAGACATGAGGCCCATGTCCCAACGAACCGGCTCGAGTGGATACCACTCGAGCCGCTCGAGATTGTGGTGTCGCGGTGGTGCGATCTTCGGGGCGCGGTGTTTCACAGAGGCCGCCACCGCACGGGTACAGGGGGCGCAGGCAAGCCGATCTCCATGTCGAAGGCCTCGTTCACCGCGTCGACGAGCTCTCGGCGAACCGTCTCCCGCAGATCGCGGCTGTACAGCGAGTGATCGCCGACCTCGAAGGACTTGACCGTCGTCGAACCGGATCGGGTGTCGGACTGCTGACGCAGCCGTCGCATTCCCTCCGGGCCGCGGTTGTCCACGAACCATGCAGTGTCCGTCGGAGACAGAAGGACAGTGGTTCGCACGTTCTTCGACTCCAACCTGCGTAGAGAAATCTCCGGAACCTGGATGAGACCGCGTAACCCGAGCCACAACCACATGCGATACGGCATCGAGGGCTGCAGGCTGTTCTTCACGCGGACGCCGACATGGTGCAGGCGATCCAATGCGGACGCGACAAAGCCTTTGTCCTCGTGCACCATCGAGGAACGCTTGACGAACTCGAGCCGTTTGGTCGTCCAGTCGAGGCTGTTCAACAGGACCGCGGAATTCACGCCCAGTTCGGCTGCTGCAAAGCTGGAGTACCAAGAACCCGAGCACATCCCGGACACCACGACGTTGCGCGGTCCGGCTCCTGATTGCTGCACTGCCGTCAGTGCATCCTCGTTGCCTTCTTCGCTGTAGAGCTCGGTGATCTCGTCGTCCGACACCAGCCCGCTTTCGCCGGTGCCGCGGCGATCGAATCGGAGAACCGAAACACCCTGGGCAGCAAGGTAACGGGCCATCTCGACCCACAGACGAACAGGTCCGACTCGGTGTTCGTTCGCGGTCGGGTAGAGAACGAGGGTCGGTCCGCCCGCCGCGCACGACGGGGAGGTGGTCCTGATGGCGAACAGGGCGTTCGGCCCGAGAGATTGCGTCGTCTCGACCACGGTACTTTCGCCGCTACCGAACTCGGCATGATCACGCAGTGTCACCGACACCGGTGCTTCGTTGCCGTCGAAACGATCCGAGAGCCAACGAGCCAGATGGGTGATGTCCGCGGTGGGCAGCACCACCTCGAAATCCGAAGGTTCGAGAAACAGTTCGTGATCGGACAACGTGTGCTCTTCGGCGTTCTGCTTCTCCACCAGGGTCCGAATCGGCTTGGCATCAGCACGTTCCGGGCGGGTGGCGACAAGGACCGGGCACTCGATCGATTCGAGCTTGGAGATATCGAGAGCCGCGAGGTCCGAGGTCACATCCGGGTGCAGCACGGCACCGATCATCGACACCCGAGCATCCTCCTCGGAGTCCTGGGTGACACTGACCGAATACAGGGCACGCTGCTCGCGCAAATAGGACCGACCGCGAACGACCGGGTCCCAGAGGGCAACTGCGGTCAATGGACCGACCTGCGAGAACGCCGCAGCGCTCAGTAACGCACCGGCACGCAACCCGACGAGCGCCACCGCGTCGACCCCGCTCGAGCGCACGAACCCGGCGGCAGTGACGATGCTGCGGGTCCACTTCGCGACGATGTCTGCCGAGTCCTGATCGCCGGCGGAATCTCCGGTGCCGAAGTAGTCGAACCGAAGTACGAGCAGACCCGAATCGCACAGCTTCTGCGCAAGCAGAGTCAAGCCGCGGTAGGAGTCGACCTGCTCCTTGCCCAATGGCGGACACAGGATTACACCGCCCCGTGCGCGCCCGCCCGCGGGTACGTGCACGGTTCCGAACAAGCTTTCCGATTCGGGGCCGAACCACGTCGAGTACTTTCCGCCGGCAGTATGCGGATTCACGTCGACATGAGAGGTGTCCGTGTTCCGCTCTGCCGTACTTCGGGTGCTCACAGGACGATCCCCTCGTTGTTGGTTGTCGTTCGTTCAGCGGGAAATGGAAGCGGGCCACTTTCGACTGTCGAGGCCGTGGGTGCGCAACATCGCCAGTGCGATGCGCTCCATACCGAAGCCGACGCACGCGCTGTGTGCGGGTTCGCCGTCGACCGTGGAAATTCCGAACGTGTGACCGAAATGGTCACGGTGGCAATTGCACGAGACCACCGCGGTGCCGTCGTCGAGATCTCCGTAAAGTTTGACGACCAGTTCGGTCTTGAGGTTCTCGTTGCGCTGGTTCGCGGCCAGCATGCGGCCTGCGCGTCCGAAGAACGGGTCGTTGGCGATGACGGCTTCGGCTTCGAGGCCGAGATCGGCAAGCACCTCCATGCCTCGCACCACCCAGCGTTCGCGGTGTGCGACGGCCTCGTCCGGAGTGCCGACGCGAACGTACTCGTGCATCCGAAATGCTTGCATCCGTGCGGGATCCACCGCCGGCTCGTGCCGGAAGCAGTAGCCGTAGATATCGAGCAACCGGCCGTCTTCCGGAAGTACGCCCGTCATCATCGAGTACGAAGGGTGGCATGCGGCCGAAACGAGCATGGTGCCTGCGGACTCGAGGTGGTGATCCCAGTCCTTGCCTTCGGCGCGGTCCGCGAGCAACGAGGCATGGGCCTTGTTGTCACCGTCGAAGGTGTTGATGGCGCCGGTCAGGTTGGGAAACGAGGCGATGTAATCGGTGCGCTCGAATGCTTCCCGCGGGAAAACCGGCGGGAAGCGGAATCGCGGAGCCGAGAAGCCGTGCTCGGATCGTCCCGCGGCATCGACGACCTCGTCGATTCTGTCGATGATGTCCTCGAATTCACCCGAGCGGCCGTAGAGACCCTCCACCGAGCTGGGTACGAGGAGTTCGGCGGCAACGAGTTCCTCGCGGAATCGTGCTCGCGCAGAATCGAGTTCGGAAATCTCGGTGGGGTTCGCGTGTGCAGTCATTCAGTTACCTTTGTAGACGAGCGCAAGTTGGGAGTTGTGCCCGAGAATGCGCTCGTTGCTGACCATGATGGCGGAGCCGTGCGCGTCCCGCAGGTGACGACCGATGCTCATATCGGAGTCCTGTCGGTAGCCGGAAATGCCGCAGATCTGCAACGCTTTGCCGACGATGTCGATGACGAGTGAGGACGCAGTCACCTTGAGGTTGTTGATTCGCACCGCGAAACCGATAGCACCGAGATCTCCGGGGGAGTCCGCGATGGCCTCGTACTTTGCTGCCGCGCCGAATACCGCGTCGACGAGCTGCTCGTGCACGACATAAAGCTCGGCGAGCCGAAGTGCGCTCGGCGGAGTGACTCCCGGCGTGCGACTGGCAGCCTTGCGAACGGACCTGCGCGCCTTGGCGACTGCCGCATCAGCGATGCCAAGCCACGCGGCACTCCAGAGCACATGCGCGGCAGGCAGCATCGTCTGCGCGGAGATATCGCCGTAGCTGTCACCCAGAATGCTCGACGTCGTGGCAGTTGCCTCGAGTTGGAATCCGGGGCTGCACGTTCCACGGAACCCGAGGGTGTCCCAGTCGCCGGTGCGTTCGAGCACGACGTCCGGCTTCTCGCAGACGACCAACACCTGATCGCTCGGGGGACTGTCCACCGAGCGGCGAGCCGTCGCGAGGACGAACTGTGCGTATTCGCCATAGGAGATCACCGGAGCAGTTTTCGACAAGGCGATCCGATCGCCGTCGTATTCGACCGCGCACCCGCTGGTTCGCACGTCGCCACCGATGTTGATTTCAGTGGTCGCCGAGGCCACCAGCGGACGTTCGACAACGAACCGACGCAGCAACGATTCCATGGCGTCGGACTTCCCGTGCCGGACGATGCTCAGTACCTGGGACTGATGCATCACGAAGATCATGGCCGAAGAGGCGCATTCTGCGCCCAGTGACCGTGCGATATGCGCGAGTTGAGTAAGGGAAAGACCGCCGCCACCGAAGTGCACGGGAATGCCTGCCTCGAGGAGACCGGCTTGGCGAATCGCCTCCATGGACTCGGTCGGGAATCGGGCATCGCGATCGACCTCATCGGCGAACGAACGCACTGTGGTCAGTACCTCGGACATGTTCGAGATGTCGAGGGCGTCCCGGTAAGCGGTGGTCATAGCCCTCAGTCCGTGAGCTGTGCGACGGCTGTGGCGATGGACTCGATGCTGGCGAACGTGGCCTTCTGCAGCATGGCATCGGGGAATTCGATATCGAACTCGTCCTCGAGAGCGATCATGACGTTGACGCTGGCATGCGAGGTGAGGCCGCTGTCGTAGAGATCGGCCGAGTCCTCGATGCCCGACGCTGGTAGTGGAAGCTTCCCGAATTTGTCCAGAACTTCTCGAATCCTGGTCACATCTGCAGCATCGAGCGTCTCCATACGAACCTCCACTGAATCTCGCAACTTTCCGAGACCGGACGGCCTCGTACTGACTGTGGGTTTGCAACACGTCCATGTTTGCAACCCAGCTGTCTCCCCAGACCTTCCCAAACAATATAGTAGATTGTTTTGAAGCGTCGGCTCGAATTGTTCGGCTGCTCTTGGATTGGTTACCTACCAGCGGGTTTCCCTTGGATTCGGATTTCAATCGAGATGAGCATCACCGCTGTATGGGGACTTGCCCTGCCCGTATGCGCCCGAGGTAGGTGGGGTGAAGAAGTACAGTGAGGGCTTCGTCGGGCCCAATAAATGAAGGAACTCAGTGCCGGTGAGTGGAGTCTGCGGCATAGCCGTGGAGCCGAGTGCCGTCCGGATCTCTTACCTGAGAGACGGGCGCCGCATCGAGGATTCGATAGACGCCGAAGGAGCCCATTGGCTCCTCAACGGCAAGCTTGCCGACTGCGGACCGTTCGACGATGTGGTACTCACCGGACGCGATTCGGACGTAGTGGCCTCGCTCTTGGACTCGCTCGACAGTAGTGAAAACTCCACCATTCGAATGGTCGACGAGGGTTCGGCGGTGCTCGCCTACGCGCGCTCGATCGAGAGGCTCGCGACGGCGCGGGCATTACTGGTGCTCGACCTCGGAACGAACGGTACGACCGCGCTCACGTTGGACGTAGCAGCAGGCGATGTCACCCGAAGTCGACGCACTCCGACTCTGTCGGGTGACGCACTCGACGGGGTAGTCGAGAAGATCGTCATGGCCAAGAATATCCTTCCCCCCGCGGAAGGCGTGGAAGGTGAACGCGAATACCGCGTCTTCTTCCGCGACCTCAAAGAGATGCTCAGCACGGCCGCGGGTGTCCGCGCGCCGAACAACGGGCCGGTGTTGATCACTCGCAACGATTTCGACGACGCCGCAGCCCCGCTGATCCTTCAGGCACTCGCGTGGGCGGTCCCGTCGACTCCGGATGCGGTGTTGCTCATCGGTGGTGGCTCGCACATGCCGATCGTGCGGTCACTCGTCGAACGTAGATGGGTCGTCGACGTCGTAGTTCCGGATTCACCGATGTCGGTCATCGCGGAAGGAGCAGCGCTGGAGGCTGCACCGATCGCTCCCACGATGACTCTCGCGACGCTGCTGGCGGAGCATCACGCGAGCACGCCGCCCGCTGTAGTTCCCGAGTCGGTTGTAGTTCCTGAGTCGGCTGTGGTTTCCGAGCCGGCCGAGGCGGAAGCCGCGACGCAGGAGCTGAGGACGTCGGACGCGGAAACGGCCCAGGCGGCGATGGAGACAGCGCCGATGCAGACGGTCCCGGTGGCGCTCGCCCCGGTACTGCCAGCGCCTGTGGACGCGCCCCCTGAGTGGACGGTCCCTGCGGGGACGGCCCAGAACTGGGCAGCCCCGAACTGGTCGGGGCCGATCAAGACCCCACCGGCATCGGTCCCCGCGTCGCAAAGTCCCCGTCGTATGCAGTGGTCGGTGCGAGACGCCGCCTGGTTGGGGGCAGTAGCCACAGTGGTTCTGCTGGTCTGGGCAATCGTCGCGGTACGAGGCAATACCGCCCCGCCGCCCGGGATCGGAATCGATCCCGGCTCGATCCCTGCCGGAAATTCCTCGGTCACCGAGAGTGCGCCTGCGCTGCCGGAGCCGATCCCGATGCCCGAGTCGGAGCCCGTTCCAGAGCCGGTGGACACCTTCGACCCCGTCGAACCAGGCGCCGATCCGGATACCGGCAACGTCGAATACACCGAGGACGGTTTCTACTACGAGGACGGCTATGTCGTCGAAAACGATTCGGATGTGAACTGACCTCGGAGCTGACGGGGCCGCGCCGCACTTCGGCCACACACCCGGTAGCGTGGCCCCTCGGGCGAGTATCGGAGTCCGACCGTCTACCGCGAAGCGAGGCAAGAGAGATGACTGTGTTGTTGGGGGTGTCCATGGGCGCCCACGCCGTGCGTATGGCTCAGCCACGCAACGGGACGGCCAATGCTCGCGTCTCGTCGACCCGTTTGCTCGAAGCCCCTCAGCAGTTGTTCTTCCACAATCAAGTCATCGACACGGTCGACGATCACGTCGAGTACCTGGCCGCCGAGTCGATCAGCGCGCTGGCCGCCGAGTCCGAGCCATCGATGACCACCGGCGTCGCGTACCGGGACGCACATCAGGCAGACACACTGCACCGCGCTCTGGAGAATCAGCACCTACAGAACTACCGCCTCGTGCCCGAGGTCGAGGCAGTCCTCGAATACCTCGTCGTCAGTGGTGAAGCGGCGGGATTCTCGACCGTCGCATTGTTCGACCTGGGAAGTTCGGGTCTGAACGTCAGCGTCGTGAACCTGGCGGCCCGTCGAGTCGTCGTCACGCAACGCTCCAGTGCGTTCAGCGGAGATCTCATCGACGAATTCCTTCGTGACAATCAGCTCGCACGCCTCGGCAAGCCGAGCGATGCTGCCGACATGGACCTGTTCGAGCGTCGGTGCCGTGTGGCCAAGGAACGGCTGTCGAGCAACGACGCGGTCTGCCTGCCCGACGAAAGCGGCATGATCCTGCTCTCGCGGGACAACTTCGAGGCATTGATCGCCGACCACATCGATCAGGCCATCGAGTTCGCGCGCAGTGTTCTCATCGATGCAAACGTTCCGATCGACGCCGTCGTTCTCATCGGTGGTGGGTCGCGCATCCCGCTCGTTCGTGAACGCGTCGGCCCATCTCTGCATTTGCCGGCGATCACTCCGAACGAGCCGGAAACTGTCTCGGCCCGTGGCGCAGCACTCTCGGCACGGCCGGCGGAGTACCCGCAGAATGTGCCGCCCCGGACGATGCCGGCGCGCCCCACTCCAGCAGCGCCGTTCCGGCCGGAACCTGTACCTGTACCCGCGGCCGGATTCGTTGCGCCTCGTCCTGTCGAAACGATTCCCGGCGCAGCGAACTCGCGGAAAAATTTACCTGCTGCAGACACGGGTGCGCGGCCGTTCTACCCGCCGAAAGCCCCGCCCGTGGCTCCTACCGTGGCCGCACCTGCCGTTGCTCCTGTGCCGGACGCGAGGGAAGTCGAGTCGTCTTCGCCCGCCCCGAAACACTTCGCGCTCGAAAAGGTCTACTGGCTGGACGCGGACTACGAAGAAGACGACGGTGAAGACGAAGACGTGCTCAGAAGGCGTCGAATTCGGGCGTGGTCCGTATTCGGAGTTGCTGCTGCAGCGGTGATCGCAGTATCGGGATTCGTCGTGACGCGTCCGAACACGGCCGCTGTCGTCGAGACCGCGGTGACGCAGCCGCCGGCCACGTCGAGCGTGGCAGGAACGCCTTCCCCTCCGGCAGCACCTCCGGTGATTCCCGCTCCGCCCCCGCCGCCGCCTGTGGGGACCATCCCCGAAGCCCCGGTCGTCGAACCCGAAACCGAGATTGTCGAACCGACGCGCCAGCAAGTGACCGAGGATCGAACGACCGAGCAATCTTCCGAGCCGGAGGTCGCACCGCCGCCGCCTCCTCCTCCACCGCCGCTGATCCCCGGCCTGCCGGACTTCACGCTGCCTACCTTGCCGCCGCTCTTCCCGCCCGCTCCCTGATCCAGGTCTCAGGCGACCGGATTCCGCGAGCGAATGTGCTCGAATATCAGAATCGTCTCGGTAGCGGCGACGGCTGGATGGGCACTGAGGTTGTCCACGACGAAGTTGCGTAGTGCAGCGGTGTCCACCGTAGATATGTGGATCAGAAAGTCGTCCGCGCCCGCGATGAAATAGATGTTCAGCGTTTCCTCGAGCGCCGCGATCTGCTCACCGAATTCGTTGATCTTTCGCCGGGCATCCGCCTGCAGGCGGACCGAGATCATGGCCTGGATGCCCTGCCCGAGGGCTTCGGGATCGATTTCGGCATGGAACCCGCGAATCACTCCGCGCTCGACGAGGGAACGCACCCGTCCCAGCGCGGTCGATGGTGCGATACCCGCTGCCGCAGCAAGTGCATTGTTGGGTGTGCGGGCGTTGTGCCGAAGAACGTCGATGAGGATGTGGTCGATGTCGTCGAGTGGCGTCTTTCGAGCATCTGCCGTGTACCGAACATCGTTCGGCTCACGCCCCACTTGCGCGCCACGAGCTGAATTATCAGATCCCATCTGGCCAATCTACAGAATTATGTTCACATCTGTTGGCCCCCTTTCTCTTTATAATTCACAATTGTGGCAATCCGTCGAATCATTATTCAGGAGGCCGCCATGAAGATCGGAATTCCTCGCGAGATCAAGAACAACGAGTACCGGGTGGCCATCACCCCAGCGGGCGTACACGAATTGGTCTCGCACGGACACGAAGTCATCGTCGAATCCGAAGCAGGCGTCGGGTCGTCGTTCTGCGACACCGACTTCAAAGCGGCAGGCGCGCAAATCTTCGCCGAGGCCGCGAAGGTGTGGGACGCGGCCGACCTATTGCTCAAAGTCAAGGAGCCGATCGCCGAGGAGTACGCACTGCTCCGGCGTGATCAGGTCTTGTTCACCTTTCTGCATTTGGCCGCGTCGAAGCCCTGCACCGACGCCTTGCTCGGATCGGGCACCACCGCAATCGCCTACGAGACCGTCACTGCTCCGAACGGATCACTCCCACTGCTGGCGCCGATGAGTGAGGTTGCCGGCCGGCTGGCACCGCAGGCAGGTGCCTATCATTTGATGGCCAGCGGTGGCGGCCGCGGCGTTCTCATGGGGGGAGTGCCCGGGGTGCGTCCGGCGAACGTCGTCGTCATCGGTGCAGGCGTGTCGGGAAGGAACGCCGTCGCCATCGCCCACGGCATGCACGCCGACGTCACGGTGCTGGACCTCGATGTGAAGGCGCTGCGTGCCATCGACGATCTGTATCACGGCAGCGTCAAGACGGTCGCGTCCAGCGCCTTCGAGCTCGAACAGGCCGTTCTTGCCGCCGACATGGTGATCGGGGCGGTACTGGTACCCGGCGCAAGGGCGCCGATGTTGGTCTCCGACAGTCTCGTTCAGCGTATGAAGCACGGTTCGGTGCTCGTCGACATCGCCATCGACCAGGGTGGCTGCTTCGAGAACTCGGTTCCCACTACGCACGCCGACCCGACGTACCGGGTGCACGAGTCGGTGTTCTACTGCGTCGCGAACATGCCGGGCGCTGTCCCACGGACGTCGACGTACGCGTTGACCAACGCGACACTGCCCTACGTCTGCGCGCTCGCCGACAAAGGTTGGGAAGAGGCATGCGAGGCGGACGCAGGCTTGCGTAACGGGCTCAGCACGCACCACGGTGATCTGTTGTCGGAGAGCGTCGCGGCAGCCTTCGCATGACTCTTCGGCTCTCCTAGCGAGAGTGCCTGCCTGCCTTCTTCACAGGCGTCTCCGAAGGCTCCGGCGGTCCTCCCGGCCGGGCGAGCATAGCCGCGATGGCAGTGGTCAGCGGAACGGACAGCGCCAGCGCGATACCGCCGACCGAAGAGCGGACGATCTCGATGGCCACGGCGTCACCGGTCAGAACATCCTGGATGGAGCGGCCGGTGACGCTGAACAGCAGCAGAAGTGGAAGCGCCCCACCGGCATACGCCAGCACCAGGGTGTAGACGGTGCTGGCGATATGGTCACGCCCCACGCGCATCGCGGAGGAGAAGATCTGCCGTCGCGTCGTCGTTGCGTCCGCCGAGGCGATCTCGAATGCAGTCGACGCCTGGGTGATCGTCACGTCGTTGAGGACGCCGAGCGACCCGATGATGAACCCCGCAAGGAGCAGTCCGGTGATGCTGACTTGTTGGATGTAGGCCTGAACGTCGGTGTTCTGTTCCTCCGACAGCCCCGTCAGATGGGTCATCCGAATCGCAACATAGGACAACACAGCCGCCAACGCCATCGACATGAGAGTTCCGAGGAGGGCAGAACTCGTCCGCAGATTGACGCCGTGCGCAAGGTAGAGAACGCCGTACAGAATGACAGCACCGGAGACCAAGGCGACGGGAATCGCAGGTGCGCCGTCGAGAAGTGCAGGAAGCATGAATCCGACGAGCACGCCGAACGCCACGATCAATCCCAGCAGCGCACGAAAGCCACGCCACCTCGCAACGATGCAGATGACGACAGCGAATACACCGACGATGACTGCGAGTGGCAGTCCGCGGGCGTAGTCGTTGAACGAATACTGGGTGGTTCCGGTGGGATCGGTCTGCCGGACCAGCCGAATGCTCTCACCGGTGCGAAGGTCCGGTTGACCGGGGCCCGGTACGACTTCGATCAGGGTCCGCGTGCCTGCATTCGGTCCCGAGTCGATCGTGACGATGCTGCGTTGGCAGTCGTATCCTGCGCTCGCAGGTGGCGTCGGATTACCGGTGAAGACACGTCCGGAAGAGGCGCTGCCGCAGGGCCCGATGTCTTGCGACACAATCGTGCCCGCTTCGCTTTGGACCGCGCGACCGCCGGAGGTATTGAACGGGAGCGGTACGTCGACGTGCTGCTGGCTCGGCCACAGTGCAATTGCACCGCCGATCACACATAGTCCGATCGCGACGAGAAGCCCCACCACTATCCGTGCAGCGACGGGTCCGAGCGGTGCGGGTGTGTTGCTATGTCCGTGCCCATGACCATGACCGTGTGAATCCACGGTGACACAGTATCGGGGAGCGGCGAGCGGTCTGCAGCCTCATCGGATCGGGATGCTGCAATCTGGCTTCCGTTATGGAGCTCGGTGGCGGGGAGCAGGGGGGGCGTCCCCCGCCACCTTCCTGATCGCCCCGGGGGGGTGGGGTACGACCAGTGCTCGGGCACGCGAGGTGCCGTACGCCAATGTACAGATCTATAGCCGACTTGGCAGGAGCATGGAACTGTTTTATATGTCACTTTTCAATTAATTTCCCTACTTTACGGTCAGCTACGGAACTGGAACCCGCAAACCCCGAACCGGTGACCCTATTGCTTGTACGAAGCAAGAAAGTTGCCGAACCGTTCGATCGCCTCCGAAAGATCACGCGCCCACGGAAGCGTGACGATGCGCACATGGTCGTGTCCGGGCCAGTTGAAACCGGTGCCCTGCACCACCAGGATCTTCTCCTGCAACAACAGATCCTGGACAAGCTTCTCGTCGTCGTAAATCTCGTGTACTTCCGGGTCGAGGCGCGGAAATGCGTACAGAGCACCGCGCGGTTTCACACACGAGACGCCGTGGATCTCATTCAACTTTTGCCACGCGACGTCACGCTGCTCGAGCAGTCGGCCGCCGGGAAGAATGAGATCACCGATGCTCTGATGTCCGCCCAGCGCCACCTGAATCGCATGTTGTGCGGGCACATTGGGACACAGTCTGGTCGACGCCAACAGATCGATACCTTCGAGGAATCCGGCCGCATGGGCCTTGGGTCCGGTGATCGCGAGCCACCCTGCCCGGTACCCAGCCACCCGGTACGCCTTGGACAGCCCGTTGTACGTCAAGCACAGCAGATCGGGAGCAAGGCTTGCCAACGACGTGTGTTCGGCGTCGTCGTAGAGGATGCGGTCGTAGATTTCGTCGGCCAACAGTAGGAGCTGATGCTTACGAGCCAGCTCGACGATGCCCCGCAGGATCTCCTTCGAATACACCGCACCGGTCGGGTTGTTCGGGTTGATCACCAACAGCGCCACCGTCTTGGGCGTGATCTTCGATTCGATGTCCGCGAGGTCGGGGTTCCACTCGTTTTCCTCGTCGCAGATGTAGTGCACGGCCTTGCCGCCCGCGAGCGTCGTCATCGCCGTCCACAGTGGGTAATCGGGCGCGGGGATCAGGACCTCGTCACCGTCGTCGAGCAGTGCCTGCATCGTCATCGTGATGAGCTCGGACACGCCGTTACCCAGGTAGATGTCGTCGACGTCGAGTTCGGGGAAGCCAGGTTCGAGCTCGTAGCGCGTGACGATCGCACGCCGGGCCGACAGAATGCCCTTCGACTCCGAGTAGCCCTGCGCATACGGCAACGCGGCGATCATGTCACGGACGATGACGTCGGGCGCCTCGAAACCGAACGGCGCAGGGTTGCCGATGTTGAGCTTGAGAATCCGATGGCCTTCGGCTTCCAGTCGCGCCGCGTGGGCGTGTACCGGGCCGCGGATCTCGTACAGCACGTTCTGCAGCTTGGTCGACTGCTGCAACGTGCGATGTTGACGCGTCTGATGGTTCGCCTGCGGTTGGTTCACCCCTCTATCGTGCCAGGTCGGTGCCCAGCACATCCAGGCATAGTGGACCAGGCCTTTCTTGTCGGTGCGGGATGCGACAATTTTCTTTATGTGCGGACGGTATGCCAGTACCCAGAGCGACAATGACCTGCGGGCAGTCTTCGACATTGCCGAGACCATCGGCGAAGAGCTGCCCCCGGCGTACAACGTCGCGCCCACGCAGACAGTGCGGACCATTCTCGAGCGCGCACCCAAAGACGAGCCCGAGGCCGACGCCGTCCGTCAGTTGCGTTCGGTTCGCTGGGGTCTGATCCCGTCGTGGTCCAAGGACATCAAGATCGGTAGCAGGCTCATCAACGCAAGATCCGAGACGATCACCGAGAAACCGGCGTTCAAGAAAGCAGCAGCCCGTAGGCGGTGCATCGTCCCTGCCGATGGCTACTACGAATGGGAGAAGCGCGACGGCAAAAAAGTGCCATATTTTCTGCACTCCAGCGGGGTTCTGGAGATGGCCGGCTTGTACGAGCTGTGGCGTGACCCGTCGAAGTCCGAGGAGGACCCGGATCGATGGGTCTGGTCGGTCACGGTGTTGACGGCTCCCGCCGCGGACGCACTCGGTCACATTCACGATCGCTCTCCGGTGATCGTGCCGGAGTCCCTTCGGGCCGCTTGGCTGGACCCGGCGATGACCGATCTGGGTTCGGTCCAGGAGATGCTGGCCGCTATCCCCGAACCCAGCTTGGTGCCCTACGAGGTCAGCTCGATGGTCAACAGCGTCAAGAACGACAACCCCGATCTGCTTCAACCGGTCGGCTAGTTCCGTCGTCGCCGACGCGAAGGTGAGCACGGCGACGGGGGAGTGACTCACCTACCCTGGTCGGTGTGACCCCTGCAGCGCTGCCCTTCGGTTCCTGGCCATCCCCGATTTCCGCCGTCGATCTCTCCGCCAGCGGACACCCCGTCGAAGGGGGTCGGTTCGTCGGCGATGAGGTGTGGTGGTCGGAGATGCGGCCGACCGAGGGTGGGCGCACCACAATTTGCCGCATCGAGAACGGTGTCGTCACTTCACTACTGCCCGAGCCTTTCAACGCGCGCACCCGTGTTCACGAATACGGGGGTGGGGCGTGGACCGCGACCGATGACGGTCGGATCGTGTTCTCGGAGTTCTCCGATCAACGCGTCCATATCGGCAAGCCCGGTGAGACGCCGGTGCCGTTGACCCCGGCGCCTGCCGTGGCGGCAGCGGTTCGATACGGCGAACTGTCGATCGTCGGCAACGAAGTGCTGGCGGTTCGCGAAACCCATGACGGGGCGAAGGTTTCCCGCGACATCTGCGCGATCGCACTCGACGGTTCCGGCGTTCGATCGCTGGCCTCGGGATCGGACTTCCTGGCGTACCCGAGGCTCTCGCCGAATGGGAGCACACTGGCGTTCGTCGCCTGGAACCACCCGCAGATGCCCTGGGATGGAACCGAACTCCGAATCGTCGATCTGGCCACCGGAGTGTCTCGAACAATCCTCGGCGGTACCGAGGAATCCGTGCTGCAACCGGAGTGGATCGACGACGAGTCGCTGTACGTCATCAGCGACCGATCCGGATGGTGGAACCTGTACCGGACATCCGTCGACGCAGACGTAGTGGCTTTGCATGCAGCGGATGCGGACTTCGGCGCTCCGCTGTGGCAGCTCGGCGCGCAGTGGTACTCGGTGCTCGACGACGGAAAGCTGTTGACGGTCAGGACCTTCGGCACCGATACACTCGGCATCCTCGATCCGGTCACCGGATCGCTCGACGACATCGACCTCGGCGGGCTCACCTCCATTTCCCTCGGTGGCCGCCGCGGATCGTCCGTGCTGTTGCGCACGGGCGGTGCACACAGTGCCAGCGGGCTGAGGCTGTTGGATCTCGACACCCGCTCGCTGGTGGAAATCCGCTCGGGACGAGAGACGATTCCCGACGCCGACTACCTCCCGCAGGGCGAGTCGATGACCTTCCAGGGCCCACAGCGCGAGGTCCATGCGATCGCCTATGCGCCGCGCAACCCCGACTACCGCGGGCTCGAAGGAGAACTGCCGCCTTACGTGGCTTTTGTGCACGGAGGTCCGACGGCCCACGTCGCGCCCGCACTCAACCCGGTGTTCGCGTACTTCACCAGCCGCGGAATCGGAGTGATCGACGTCAACTACGGCGGATCGAGCGGATACGGGCGGGAGTACCGTAACCGTCTTCGCGGGCAGTGGGGAGTCGTCGACGTCGAGGACACGATTGCGGCAGTGCAAGGGCTTGCCGATGCCGGTCTCGCAGATCCAGCCAGGCTCGCGATCGAAGGCGGGTCGGCAGGCGGGTGGACCGTCCTGGCGGCGCTCACATCCTCGGATGTATTCGCCTGCGGTGCTTCGTACTACGGAGTTGCCGAACTGGAAATGTTCGTCGCCGAAACTCATGACTTCGAATCACGGTACATCGACAGCCTGATCGGACCGCTCCCCGACGCGATCGACCTGTACCGCAGCCGCGCACCGATCAACAACGTCGAAGGATTGTCCTGCCCAGTGCTGTTGCTGCAAGGGCTCTCCGACCCGATCGTCCCGCCGTCACAGGCCGAACGATTCCGGGATGCACTCGTACACAAGGGTATTCCGCACGCATACCTGGCGTACGAGGGTGAATCGCACGGCTTCCGCAAACTGGAGACGCAGGTTCACGCGCGAGAATCCGAACTATCCTTCTACGGTCAAGTGCTCGGCTTCACCCCGCCCGGGATCCCTCAGCTCGAATTGTGGAGGCCCTGAGCGTCGTTCGGGTTGAAGTGCGCACCCTTTTTGGTAACCGGGACCGGTTGTTCGCGTCCGAGCGTGGGGGTGCGCTTTGGAAAAAGGGTGCGCGCTCAGCAGGCTATCGCGGTCGGCGGTGGCGACTTGGCCGCTCGTAGCGCTGCGGCTTCGATTCGTCGACGAATCTCGACCGGCGCGGACAGGTCCGCCCACGTCAGACGGACTACTTGAATTCCGGCGTCGCGTATCGCGTCCTCTCGAAGCTTTTCGCGCCACACCACCTCGTGTGCGGTCGAACCTTCGGGGACTAGTCGTCCGTATTTGATCTTGCCGTCGAACTCACACGCCGTCGTGATGGCTCGAAGGTAGAAGTCGACGCGTGCGATCGATTTACCCTGCACCACAATCGAAGTCTGCAGCTCGGGAAGGTAGCCGAGTTCGGTCAGCGTCACGCGAGTTCGAGATTCCCCGACGCTTTCCGCGCGACCGTTCATGAAGTTGGCCACCCGTAACCCGGCTGCGTTCCCGGAATGAGTCGGGCGGAGATCCAATGCGTTCACCACCTCGGCCGAGGTCAGATTGTGTAACCGGGCGGCTTCGTCGGCTGCGCACACCGCAGGCTCGAAGTTTTCGGAGCGCGCAATATCGGCGATGGTTCGTCCGATGCTCGTCACTCGAATACCGTCGACGTCCACTATCTCGTGTGGGTGGTACGGCGAACAGTGGAGGACGCGAACCGAACTCGTGCGCGCTCCACTTCTTCGATTGCGTGTGACGTGCACTTTCCTCAAAGGAAGACCCCACGCCGACAGGCCATGGACGACGGCCGCCGAGACGTGACTGAGCACGGTGTCGGGGGTACGAGCCGCGCCCAATACTGCCTCGGCGATCACGCGGTGCTTGTCGACGGCACCGAGCGCGTCGAACTCGTCTCGGCTCACGAACGCTCCTGGGCGCAAACGTTTCCACGACTCGGTTCGGCAATAACGCTGTAGTTCGGAGTCGGTGATTCCGCGGGTGAGGGCGTCCTGCCGGCGAACGATTCGGGTCACGTGCTCATAGTCGTCAGCGATCCAGCTCAGGGCAATAGCCTGTGTATGGACCTGTGGATAACGAGAGCGTGCAACCCTTTTCACAAGTAAACCCCCATTCTCTGAGGCGAGAAAGGGGGTGCACTTGCGAAAAATGGTGTTCGGTTACTTCTTTCGGCCCGGAGCCTTCGCGCCCGCTCGGAATCCGAGACCGCCCGGCTTGGCGGCTGGGGGAGCAGGTGCGTCACCGTTCGACGGCTGGGTACTCTCGTCTGCCGATGCTGTCGGCTCCTTGGCCTCGGCGTCGGTAGCCGCTGCAGGCTCAGCTGCAGTAGTCGACTCGGCTTCGCTCGACACTGCGGGCTCGGACTCGTCAGCGGCGGGTGCCTCTGCCTCTGCTGCCGGTGCCTCAGCCTTTACTGCCGGAGCCTCAGCCTTTACTGCCGGAGCAGTCGGCTTGCCCGGTGCCTTGGCGCCTGGCTTCTTGTAGCCGGACTTGACTGCCAGGCCCTTGGCTTTGACGGTCGGCTTCGATTCGACGGCTGCCGAAGACTCGGTCGCTGCCGGTGCCTCGGCCGCTGGTGCCGAAGCCTCGACCGCCGGTGCCTCAGCCGCTGGTGCCTCAGCCTCTGCCGCCGGTGCCTCGACTGCCGGAGCAGCCTCAGCAGCTGGCTTGCCCGGTGCCTTGGCGCCTGGCTTTTTGTAGCCGGACTTGACTGCGAGACCTTTGGCTTTGACGGTCGGCTTCGATTCAGCAGCTGCCGGTTCCTCAGCCGCAACCTCTGCTGCCGGCGCCTCGGTGGCCTCGGTGGCCTCAGCCGGCTTGCCCGGTGCCTTGGCGCCCGGCTTCTTGAAGCCGGACTTCATGGCAAGACCCTTCTGCTTGACGGTCGGCTTGGTCTCCGTCGCTTCTGCCGAGGATGCTGCTGCCGACTCACTTGCCACCGGTGCTGCAGCTTCCGTTGCCGAAGCTTCGGCAGCCGGCGCAGCAGCCTTGGCGCCGGGCGCCTTGCCCTTCACCTGAAGACCCTTGCTACCTGGTGCTTTCGCGCCACCGGCCATACCGAGGCCCTTGGGCTTGGCTGCTGGCGGCGCGGCTTCTGCCTTGGGCGCGGCAGGTGTCGCTGCAGCTCCCGGTGCCTTCGCTCCCGGTGCTTTCGCGAGGCCCTTCATCTTCAGGCCACCGGCCTTGGGCGCCGGAGCTGCCGGTGCGGATGCCGACTCTGCGGGCTCTTCGACGGGCTGGACGCGCTCGGCTTCTTCGACCTCAGCCGCGTCCTCGGTGACGATGTCCGCCTGTGCAGGCTTCTCCCGTGGAATCACCTTGATGTTTTCGCCCAGAACCGAAGACTCGACGCGGGTGATCGACTCGAGCATCAGCTGCGCGACGTCGACGACCTCGACACCTTCGTGTTCGCCACCCTCTTGGCGTGCGGTGACGCCGTCGGTGAGCATGACGCGGCAGAACGGGCAACCGGTCGCGATCTTCTTCGGTTTCATGCTGAGCGCTTCGTCGACCCGCTCGATGTTGATGCGCTTGCCGATGTTCTCTTCCATCCACATGCGAGCGCCACCGGCACCACAGCACATGGACCGTTCGCCGTGTCGCGGCATTTCCTTCAGGTTGGAGCCCGAGGCTGCCATGAGTTCACGGGGTGCGTCGTACACCTTGTTGTGACGTCCGAGGAAGCACGGGTCGTGGTAGGTGATGTCCTGGCTGACCGATGCCACCGGGATCAGCTTCTTCTGCCGTACCAGACGGTTGAGTAGCTGAGTGTGGTGAACGACCTCGTAGTCGCCACCGACCTGCGGGTACTCGTTGCCGAGCGCGTTGAAGCAGTGCGCACAGGTGACGACGATCTTTCGCTGCTTCTGCTCGACGCCGTCGAACAGGTTGTTCAGCGTCTCGATGTTCTGCATCGCGAGCTGCTGGAACAGGAATTCGTTACCTGCGCGGCGTGCGGAGTCGCCGGTGCAGGTCTCGTCGGCGCCGAGGACCAAAAACTTGACTCCCGCAGTGGCGAGAAGCTCTGCGACGGCCTTGGTGGTCTTCTTGGCGCGGTCCTCGTAGGCACCGGCGCAACCGACCCAGAACAGGTACTCGTAGTCCTGGAAGGAATCGGCATCCTGCCCGAAGACGGGGATGTCGAAGTCCATCTCGTTGATCCAGTTGAGGCGGTCCTTGGCGTTCTGGCCCCAGGGGTTGCCCTTGTTCTCCAGGTTCTTGAACAGGCCTGCGAGCTCGGACGGGAACTCCGATTCGATGAGCACCTGGTAGCGACGCATGTCGAGGATGTGGTCGACGTGCTCGATGTCCACGGGGCACTGTTCGACGCACGCGCCGCACTGGGTGCAGCTCCACAGTGTCTCGGGGTCGATGATGCCACCGTCGATGGCCTCGGCGACGAGCTTGCGATCGGCTTCGTCACGGGCTGCCTGCGGAATTGCATCGAGCTTGGCCTGGTCGGGTTTGCCGTCGGCGTCGACGAGTCCGATTTCGTCGCCGGCCATGTCCTTCTTGCCGCCGGCGAGAAGGTATGGGGCTTTCACCTGGCTGTGATCGCGCAGCGACATGATGAGCAGCTTGGGTGAGAGTGGCTTGCCGGTGTTCCAGGCGGGGCACTGCGACTGGCAGCGACCGCACTCGGTGCAGGTGGTGAAGTCGAGCCAGCCCTTCCAGCTGAAGTCCTCGATCTTGCCGGCGCCGAACGCGTCGACGTCGGGATCGGCCTCTTCCATCACGAGGACCTTGCCGCCGGACATCATCGGCTTGGCCGCGCCGAGTGCAGCGGTGCCGTCGTCTTCACGCTTGAAGTAGATGTTGGGGAACGCGGTGAAGCGGTGCCATGCGACGCCCCAGTCGATGTTCTGACCGACGTAGTAGAGCCAGATCATGCCGGACATCAGCTTGATGAAAGCGAAGACCGAGACCATGACGACGCTGGCCGGGAGGATCTTGGCCACGTTCATCGTGAAGAAGTCGGTCCACGGGTTCGCATGGCCGTAGGTGGCGATCTTGCCTGCCTTGACGAAAACCATGCCGAGACCCTCGACGAGAACAACTGCCTCGACGAAGTAGGCAGCGCGGAATCGGGAGCCGGCGAAGCGCGACTGACGCTCGGCCTTGCGGGGGTGATTGAGCTGGCGAATGGTGATGAGCACGAGGATGCCGACGACGGTGCCGATGCCGAGGATCTCGTCCATCAGGTGGTAGATGGCCCAGTTGCCGAAGATGGGCCAGTGGAACTCGGGGTTGAACGTCTGGCCGTATGCCTCGAACCAGAAGATGGCTCCGAGCATGAAACCGACCATGACGAGCCAGTGCGCCCAGCCGACGGTGCGGAACTTGACCATTTTGGTGTGTGCGGCGAACTCGACGATCATCTGCTTGAAGCGAGGGATGATCGGGCGCCAGCGGTCCGGAGCAGGTTGCCCGAGGCGCACGATGTTGAACATCTTCAATCCACCGCGGATGAAGGAGTACCAACACACGAGACTGAGCAGCGCACCGAACGTGCCCAACGAAATCGTCACGGCGTTCATGTAAGCGGCCTTTCGTTATTTAGGCAGCGGGGGAGCTGCCTCGGGTCCAGCCCGACAAGCGTACGACTTTTCAGGTTACTCGCCAGTAATAAGGTCTGTGTACTGACGGGTAACTTAGCAACGCGGAGATCGCTCTGCGCTGGTGGATCGCCGGATCGTTCAACTTTCCGGTGGGCTGGACCGGTCGGTAGCGTCCGTTCTGATGGTCACGTTATGCGTAGGGCGAACGCGGGTGTTCGAGAAGGCAGTCCTAAGTTCGCTCGCAGTGCGCTGACTGGGCGTTCGGATCGACGGTCGCCGACACCCGGTTCTACTCCACATTCGGTACGAAATCGTGTCCTTGACTATGTGTCGGAGGTTCAATTGTGACAATCGAGAACTGTTGCGACTCGAAAAGAACGCGAGACTATAACGATCGGTCGAGTTGTAGGTTATGCTGCTGCCGCACCGACTAACTCGCGGATTCGGTCTTGGGGTGTTTCTGCGTCTGCGGGGCAGCTTTGTTCGACAACAGCCGGGCTCGATTTGCATAGAAACGGAAACAATCTCCAGATGAAACTCAGCAAAATGGTCGTCACATCGGTGTTCGTTGCCGCGGCGATGGGGCTCGCCAGCGGAACAGCCTATGCAGATCCGACTCCGGCGGCGCCCGAGGCGCCCGCACAGGACATCGGCTACGAGTCGAACCTCGAAGATCGCACCATCGTCACCACGATCGATGCGGGTGTCTTCAAGGTCGCCGACGACGGCAAGACCGTCGATGTGCTCGATCAGGCTGAGAACGTCGTCGTCACGCTGCCGCTCAGCTTCAATCTCGGTGGCTTGAGCTTCCCGTACGAGCAGAACGTGGACAACGACGGCAAGACGCTCCGTCTCGTTCCTCAGCTCGATCTGAACAAGGCCTCGGCCAACTCACGCACGCTCGGCGCAACGCAGGTTGCTTCGACCGAGGAAAACCTCGTCGCACAGCAGACCTTCGTGACGCAGCTCGGAATTGCTAGCGCGATCGGTGGATTCACCGGTACGGCAATCGGTGCGATTGCTGGTGCAATCATCGGCGCTCCGACTCTTGCCGGAGTTATTGCAACAATTCCGATCGGTGCAGGCGTCGGTGGAGTTATCGGCACGATCGTTGCCGGTGGACCGACACTCGTCATCGCAGGCATCGACCTGATCAATACTCTGAACGCTGCTCCGGGAACCTCGAAGTACGCAGACAGCGTCAACTGAACACTCTCGACATAACATCAGCCCGCCACCTCCATGGAGGTGGCGGGCTGATGTGCGTTCGAGGTCAGCCGAATCGAATACCGGGGTCCGCCAGTTGGATTCCGTTGATCACGATCGTCACCAGGTAGCCGATAAGGTCGAGTCCGACTCCGATAAGTCCGAGCATGAGTGGATGCCTTCCGTTCGAGTGAAGCGGTACAGGTGTACCTGAAAGTCTCGCTCTGATCATACGATGAATGTTCGTTCAAGCACCACAATGCCGATCGAATTGATCACTGGCAGAGCAGGTGTCGGCCCGCCGTGCGTGTGGACGCCTTCAGCCCAACGTGTCGGTTGTTCGGATGAATGTTTTGGTTTTCTTTGCAAGCTCTTGGTACTTTGCTTTGGTGGATACAGGCGTCACCGCAGTTACGATGCATGTCCACTCCGAGCCCTCGTCCATCGAATCCGAGTGGTCTGCGCTCGCTGACCGTGTCGGGACGGTGTTCTCGTCGCGGCCGAGCTTCGTGGTCAATGTTGCGCGTGCGTTGAAACTCGACTTCGAATTGGTGGCGATTCGTCGAGATGGGCGGTTGGTTGCGTCGGCGGCTTTGTCTCTGGTGCGCCGAGGGCCGTTCACTCTTGCGAAGGTGATCGGCACCGGTTTGGGAGTGCCGATCGAATTTCTCAGCGAGGACCCCGAAGCCTCCGACGCGTTGCTCGACGCCATTGCGTCCCTCGGCTACATGGTGGATGCCGATTCCATGATCACGAACGATCCCACTGTGTGCAGGCTCGCGCAGCACCCGTCGTGGACAGTGGACATGATGGTGCGTGAACGGGTCCCGGTCATCGATCTGGCTGTCGGACAGAGAGCCTCGGATATTCGAAGTGCGAAATCGCTGAAGCGGCTGCGCCAATACCGCAGCGAGGTGCAGCGTCGGTCGTCGTTCCGGGTCGAGGAGATTACCGAGGTCTCGCATCTGGACGCTCGGTGGAACGACATCCTGGAGGTAGCGGTCCGCGGGATCGCCGGCACCACGAAGATCAACTATCTGACTGCGCCGCATGGCGACTTCGCTCGTGACTTCCTACGGAGTGAGGCGCGAGCAGGCAGGCTCTGCATTGCGGGTCTGGTGATCGACGGGCAATGGGCTGCCCACGAGATCGGGCTGCGAACGGGCTCACGGATGGAAGGGTGGCTCACGCACTACGACCCGACAGTCGGACGGTGCCAGCCCGGCCATCAATTGATCGAGTGGTTCACCAACAATCACGATGAACTGGGCGTCGACGCACTCGATCAGGGAGTTGGCGTCAACGAGATCAAATCAGCTTGGGCCACATCGGATTACGAGCTCGTTCGAGTGTCGGCGGTACCGACTGCTTGGGTCATGTCCGGGGTGCTGGTCCGACTTCTTCGCCAGCTTCCCCCGGCCCTCTCGCGCATTCGACGATACGTCCAGCGCTTTCCCTGACTCGAGGTCGGAGCCGACTATCTTCAATCGAGCGAGGCGGTCCTGACAGTCGTGCCTGTTTCTGCTGCAACCTGATCGATAGGGATTCCCAAGCTTGCCGTGCCACCGAACTGTGCGAGTGCAAGGTTGGCCTCGGTGCAATCCGGTGCGCCGCCACTGTTGGAGCCGCTGGTGATTCCCAGAGCGAGCGTCCCGGTCACGATGGCGCCACCACTGTCACCCGCGAGAGTGCATGCGGTACTTGCGAAGCCGCGCACGGTCCGGCTGGTGCCGTCTTCCATGAACAGTTGGGTCTCGACGCGGTCTGCGGCAACTACCCCACAGGTGAACGAAGACGACTGACCGGACTTGCAAACGGGAGCTCCGACGACGGGGGAGGCAGTGCCGGTGATGGTCACCGTGCTGCCGTTGGCTCCGCGGACGGTCGGCTTGTCGAGACCGGAGGAGGTGCCGTTGTCGTTCAGCGAGATGACCGACCAGTCGAGTGCGCTGGGGGATCCGAGGCTGGACTCGGCGAAGGTGCCGATCTGGGTGCTCTCGTGCACGTTGGCCGGGTTGGGCAGGTAGACGGGTGCGCCGCCTGCGCCGGTGGCAGCATTCGGATTGCAATGCCCTGCACTGAGATTGACCGACTCGCCGGAGCCCGATGTGGCGTTGAATCCGAAGGAACAGACGCTGATGTCGGTGGGCGCGGTGTCCTTGATGGGGCCCGAGGTGGTGACGTAGGTGTCTCCACCCATCGGTGTTGGATCGGTGGGCTTGGGTCCACCCGGCGACAAATTGACCTTCAGGTTCGCCAGCAGTGTCGGAAGGTTCAGCGCGCTGCCGATGGGACTGTTCGCGAGGTCGATGACGATCTGATTGTCCAAAACGTCGATCGAAGTGCCGTTGACCTGACTGGCGACCTCGCGGGGCAAGGTGGAGATCCAGTTGTTCAGGTCCGAGAGGGACCGCTCCAGCCCGTCTGCTGAGACGGGGGCCTGCGCGGAGTCGTAGCCGTCTTGTGCCACGGCATGGGCGGCGTCCTGAGATGTCACTGCGACGACTGCCTTGCCGTCGGGACCTATCCAGGCACCGGCGAAGTCGCCTGGTCGGTTGGCGCGGAAGTCCGTTGCGTAAGTGGACAACTCCTGCGCACGGGCTGCGCGATCGAGGTACTCCTGGGGAGAGATTTTCAGATCGCGTTCTACAGCCTCTGCGAGTTCACGCGGCAACTGATCTGCGGCAGACTGGTCGACTCCGCTGTCGGGCTCGGCCGAGGCCGGTGCAGAGAAGGTACCGAAGAGTAAAAACGCCGTCGAACAAACCACCGCTGCGCGCAGTGCCCCCGTGTTACGCATGAAATCCCTTCATCAGGTGCTGACCGTCAGCGCCCCACCTTAGGCCATAGATCACAGAAAATTATGAACGGTATGGTCAGCGGCCCGGAAGGGAAAGATCGGGAAACGTGAAGTCGGGAAAAGTCAGCCGTGGTGGCAGCGTTTTCGTCGGCAGGAGTGGTAGTGAGGGTTCCACCGGTTCGGGCTCGACGGTCTCCGGAGCGGGCGGGGGGAGCGGCTGCGCCGGAATCGACTCGACGATCGGCGGCGCAGGGTTCGGCGGCGCCGGGGTCGGCACCGATTCAGGGCTCGGCAATTCGCTGGGTGGGGCGCCGAAGGTCGGGATCGGCACAGCAGCGGCGGGGACAGGTGTCGGCGACGGTTCGGTTGTCGGTGTGGAGCCCGCATCGGTGATCGTCGGTGGAACGACGTCGGTTCCGTCGCTGAAGGCGCCCATGGCCGAGGCGATACCGATCGAGACGAGAACGAGCGCGGCGGCGGCCGCTGTCATGATGGCGATGGGGCGCTTGGAGTTCGGTGATTCCGTCGACTGTGGGCTTTCGGGCGACGGCGGAACCTGCACCGGGATCGCCTCGGAGAATGCCAAGGCGGGCGCGGGAGTGACGACGGGCAGTGCGTCGGTATCGGCCGAATCTGCGGGAACCGGGTACATGGCTTCGACGATTCCCAAAGCGCCGCGGGTGACGGTGACCTGATCGAGGTCACCGGAGCTCGATCGAAAAAATTCCCGTGCAGCGGCCTCGTCCGAGATCAGCGTGACCTGCTCGAGGGCGATGCGGTCGAGGGCGTCCCGCACCGAGTCGATGGCGTGTGAACTCCACGTGTTCGGGTGGGTCAGGACTGCGTGCGGCACGGTGCCATGGTGCTCGGCGGTCACCGCGTTCACGAGGCAGAAGGCGGCGGTCGCGACGAGATCTTCGGCGCGGAACTCTTGACCGCTGTCCTCGGGCTCGTCGACACGGCCGAAGAATCCGACGAGGGGCGTCGAGTCCGCCGACGCATCGGCTCCGAGTCGCGCGGCGCCGTCGCCGGAGTAGGTCAGTACGGTGTCGGTGACGAACACCGACGGGTGCTCGCTTCGGTTACGTCGATGGACTGCCACCGACACCCCGTCGGCGATCGTCATCGCCAGGTATCCGGTCATGGTGTCGGCTTCAGCATGGTGTTGTCCTGCTGGCTTTCCGGGGTGGTGTCGCCGGGCTCCGTCGGCTTCTCCTCATCGATTGGATCGGTCGGCTTCTCCGGACTCGGCACGGCCACCTCCGGCTTGTCGACGTCCGGCTCCACGGTCTTCGGTGTGGTCGTTTCCGGCTCGGTTTCGACCGAGGTCTGCGGGGCGGGCTCGGTCGTCGGAGGCGTGATGACGACGTCCGAGGGCCGAGGCGGTTCCGGGGGCGTAGTGGTGGGCGCAGGGGTCGGGGCAACGATCTGTTCGGTCGATGGTTCGAGGAACGGTACGACCGTGGGGAACGGAATCTGCGAACTCGGACGGACGATCGGAACGGTGGCCTCGGCGATCTGCGCGCTGTCGATTTCTGGAATCGACGGCCCGGAAGTGTCCTGAATCAACAGTGCCGTCAGGCCGGCGCCGAGCGTCAGCAGGGCTGCGAACGCGGCCGCCGCAAGGATGGGGGTGCGTGTCCATAGGGGGCGCACCGGTGTTCGCAGCGGTATTTCCTCGGTCACGGCCTCGATCGGGAACTCGGCGGCGAGCACTGCAGCGCCACGTGCGGCTGCGATACCGGAATCCGATCCGGCCCACCGGACGTCGAGTCCGCCCGCCCAGGCGGCGCGCGCCTCGGTCTCGGAGACGAGTGCGACGTGGTCGAGACCGACGCGGCTCATAGCCATCCGCACTGCCGAGACCTGCTCCGCCGTCCACCGAGCTGGGAATGTCGCCGCAGCTGCGAGCGTGTCCACCGGGGTACCGATGGACTGGGCGACGTCGGCGAGAAGGCACCGAAGTGCCATCGCGACGAGATCGCCGGGGGCATGATCGCTCGATGCTTCTTCACCGATCGCGTCGACGAATCCGGTGAACTCGACCGCATCGGGGTCGTCGGTTCGACCGAGCGAGGCCGAACCGTCGGCATGGACGTAGAGAACAGTGTCGTGCAGGGAGGCGACGTGCAGTGAAGGACTCGAACGCGCCGCTCGCGATACCGCTGCGATTGCGCGCTGATCGTCGATGTACATGCCGACGTCGGGTAATGCCTGTGCGGGCGGATGGGCCTGCGCCGGCTCGGCGGACCGATTGATCATCGCTACTGCTACCTCGTCGTCTACATATGCCTTGTGGGCGGAGTACTGAGATAGATGTCGTGTGCAGGACCGCAGAAGTTACACAACCCGCGCACCACTACACAGTAGTTCCGTAACCCATCCCACGCAGCATCGACAGCAGTTCCGAGCGTGAGCCTGCACCGAGGCGCCGCTTGATGCGCGCGACGTGGTGTTCAACGGTCTTGGCAGAGATGTAGAGCCGATTGCCTGCCTCGCGGTAGGTGATGCCGAGGACCAGCATTTCCGCGACGTCTGCCTCGCGTGCGCTGAGCGCACCTTTCGGTTCTGCGGTTTCCGCGGTCGGTGACGCGACGGGCTGGCGAAGTGATCGAGCCACCTGGAGCAATGTGGTCGCGGCTCGGGTGTCGGCGACGCGCAGTGCGGCTTCGCCGGCGAGGCGGGCGCCGTCCCACGGCAATCCGAACTGGGTGAGCGAGTGGGCCGCGGCTTCGACGTCGGACACGTTCGGATGGCCTTGCAGTACGCCCAACCAGGCGCGACCGGCGGATGCGAGGGTGGCGCTGTACCGGTTCGATTCGGCTGCCGAGGCGAGTGCCCGCGCATGCGGAACCAGTTCGGTGGGGTTCTCGGCAGCGATAGCGGCCTGAACTCCGTACCAATGAAATGCCGACGCCCAGGCGCTCGGCTCCTCCAGCCCTGCGAGTACGGAATCGACCTGCGCAAGCAAATGCGTCATGCGGTCGGGTTGACCCACCCGCACGGACCCGAGCCAGAGTTCGCCGATCGGTAGCAGCGAGAACAAGTCGGCCGAGTATTCGGCGATGACGTCCTGCGCATCCTCCCACGCATTGATCAGTGCCCCTCGGTCCCCGGACCGGCGGGCCAACCCGACTCCGATCGCATGGAAGAAGAGTCGATTTCGACTGTGCGAAGACGGGATTCGCATCGTCTCGATGCGGGCTGCTGCTGCCGCCGTATCACCGGACAACATGCTCGCCCAGGTGTGGAGCAATGCAATTCTGGTGCCGCTCGGATGCTGCATAGGTGCGGTGGACCGCGACACCAGCGATTCGACGCGCGCGAGATCACCACAGTGGAGCGCGAACAGGATGGCGGTTGCCGACGCAGTCTCGGGGGCCGATCGCCTGACGTCGGCGCCGGACAGTGACACCGCGCGCATCAGTGTGTTCGTCGCAGCAGTGGTCTCGGCCGTCGACTCCGCAGTGATGGACTGCCGTAGTCCACCGGCCAGCAGGGTCAGCGCAGCAGTCGCCGACGTGGGCGGTGCTGTGGTCGCAGCCGTACCGGTAGGCACGACGCCTGCCACCGAGGCGACGACGGCGGCCAGTGGGGCGTCCGTGCCGGCGCGGTCGGGGCCGAGCCACTCGTAGAGTTGACGTCCACGCTCGGTCATGCCCCGCTCGGCAGCGACGGTCGCCGATGTCCTTATCGCTGTTCGCAATTCGCCCGCAGTCACCGAGTCGCTGTGCTCGAGAATGTGATCACCGAAATGCTCGGCTGCATCGAGATCGCCGAGCACCGCTGCTACATCGGCCCTTCGCGCAGCCAAGGAAAGTGGTTCGGCGCCCGCGTCGACGGCACACGAATACAGCGTCGCTGCCGATTCGGGCTCTGCGCGATCAGCTTCGACGGTGAGGAAGTGCGCCAACTGCGGATGTCGAACTCCTGCACCGGCGATGGACACTGCCATGTCGGTGTCGAGAGTGTCTGTCTTGCAACGATATTCGAGCAGTGCGGTAAGTATCTCGGAAAGTCGAGGCGCGCCGAGTGTAGCGAGTAATGCCTCGGTGACACCGGACAGTGAGGGAGGTTCCTGCGCCAATACGCCTGCTGCTACTGCACTCTCGCGCACTACTGCCGGATCGGCTGCTCCTTCGGTTGGTTCGCTCAGCACCTCGGTGTCGGATTCGGCGCCGAAATGAGCCAGCGCGACCACACTCTGCTCGGCGCGGGTCAACGCAGCGAGGTACGCCACTCGATGAGCATGGACAGCGTCGACGACGACCTTGGTGACCGACATGTCCGCGTCGACGCGTCTGCTGGCCTCCAGTGCGACGTCGACGGCATTCTCACATCCACCGGTGGCGGTCAGGATGGTCCCGGCCAGCGCACGAGAGATCGGTCTCCCAGCATCGGTTGCCCGGGCGGCGATGTCGGACTTGGTCAGCACGAAAGATGCTACTTGTTGCCGAGCAACGGGGGCACGAGTCCGACGATGCCGCCGACGGCATCGCCCGTGCCCTGAACGACACCACCGACGCCCTGACCCACACCTTGAAGCACGTTTCCTGCAGCACCTCCGGCGTCGGACAGTCCTGGACCGGTGTACGTGGGCGGTGTGTAGGCGGGCGGGGTGTATCCCGGGAGCTGCGGATTCGGTGCGGGCACATTCGGCGCAGGCACATTCGGCGCAGGGACGCCCGGTGCTGGGGCAGGGGCGCTGGGTGCGCCGACTTCGGCGGCCGGAACGGCGGATCCAGGAGCGGAGACGATCGAGCCGTCAGCGGCGATAGCCGTTCCCGGCGCCGGGATCAGGGTGCCGTCGACGGCGACGGTCGGAGCAGGTAGACCGTTTGCGGGCGTGCCCATTTCGGCGACAGTGGCGGCCGTTGCCGCCGACGGACTGGCACCTGTGCTGTTCTCCGACACCGAATCGACCGGCGCATCCTTGGTGGTCAATGCAGTTCCTACCGACAATCCGCCACCGGCGATGACCACGAGCGCGGCAACGGAAGCGAAGACGATACCGACCTTCCTGCGGCCGGATGTTCCGGTCGATTCGGTAGCGGACGCGGCGGCGGACGATGCGAACGCCGGGCGCGGCGCGGGCCGGGTGAGCGCGACGGCAGCGGCGACAGGGGCGTCGAGGACGGCCGCGCGGGCAATCTCGTTGGCGAGCAATGCTGCGCCGATGGCGGGGATGCGGTCGGGATGCGGCCCGGTGACCACCGGAACACGCATGTGCGAGGAAACAAGTTCGGCGACAAGGGGAATGCTGGAGCTGCCCCCGATGAGGAGGACCTGAGTCACATCGGAGACATCGAGGCCGGAGGTGTGCAGTACGTCGCGAATCAGCTCGATGGAATCGAGGACCGGGCGGCGGATCAAGTCTTCCAGTTCGCCACGGACGAGACGGGTCTCGGTGTGCACAGAAGGAAGGTCGATGGTCAGCGTCGTCGCCGTCTCGGAAGAGAGTTCTTCCTTCGCCTCACTGCAGCGTGCGCGAAGTTCGACGAGGGCGCCGACAGTATCGGGATCGAACGGGTCGAATTCGAACGAGGCACTACTGGCCGCGGTGTCGAGGACGTGCTCGGTGATCAGGTGATCGAACTGTGCTCCGCCGAAGTCGGTGGAGTTGGCTCCGGCTCCGATGGTTCCGGATTCGGCGCCGGTGCGCATCAGGGTGATATCGAGGGAGGAGGCGCCGAGGTCGTAGATGACGACGAGGCCGTCGCTCGCTGCACCGCGTGAACCCTCGAGCCAGCGCATCGCCGCCGCCGAGTCGGGGACGAGCGTCGCGTCGGGAACGCCTGCACGTTCCAAAGCGCCGCGGAGCACGTCGGTCGTATAGGTCGACCACCGGTCGGGATAGGTGACGACGACGGTGGGATCACAGGCGGCGCCCGCGCACGCTTCGGCAACAAGGGCCCGCGTGGCAGTGGCGAAGAGGTCCTCGGCCTGATGCGATCGTCCGTCCTCGTCGATGACGGGAACGGGGTCTCCGACGCGGTCGGCGAATCCGCTGATCAGATAGCGGTTCTGGCGATCCTGGCGCCCGGCGAGGCTGGGAGCGGCACCGGGGCGAAGGTCCAGAGCGGACCGGCGAGTGACGGTGAGCATTGCCTCATCGGTGGCGAAGTCGCGGGGCGCGTGGGGATCCTCGGAAGTATCGAGGGCAGCCACCGAGGCAGCTGTTCCAATCCGTATGCCGAGCCCTGCGCTCATATTCATCTCCGGCTTCTTGTTCGATCCGCACGTCCTATTCGATCTTGTGTCGGAAGCATCGCAACTTTCGTTACGTCTCACAGCAGGTGAAACGGTTTTGGCGGGGAAATCCCCTAACAGCTCCGAATCCCCTAACGGCTCACCCCTGGGCCTGCTGGTCCGACTAGGGGGATCGGCCCCGTTCTGCCGGGGATCGGCGGCACATAGCTTTGTGATCAACCACGAAAGACCGAGCAAAAGAATGGAGCCACTTCACATGGCCACCAACGCAGTACTCGACTTCATCCTCAGCCTGCTTCGCGACGACAAGGCAGCTGCCGCATACTGCGCCAACCCGGATATCGCGCTGGCCACGGCAGGGTTGGGCGATGTGTGCCACGCCGACATCGTCGCGGTTGCCCCCCTGGTAGCCGAGTCAGGGCTGTTCGCAGGAGCAAGCTCGCAGCTCTCGGCCATCCTCGGTGCGGGCGCATCGGGAGGCATCGAAGGCGGCCTGGCCGGTGGTGGCGCAATCGGCGGCGGTATCGGCGGTGGACTATCGACCGGCCTTGGACTGACAGCCGGTGCCGTCGCAGGCGGAGGGCTTGCAGGTGGCGGACTCATCGGAGGCGACATCGGTGGTGGTGTAGGTGGCAGCGTGGGCGGAGAGGTCGATCTGGCCGGTGACATCGCGGTCCAGATCGGTGCCTCGCTCAGTGCAGCTCTCGCCGCAGGCGGACACATCGGAGCCGACCTCGGCGCAGCATTCGGCGCCGCACTCGAAGTTGCCATCGGCGCAGGTGGATCGATCGACCTCGGTGGCGCGGCAGATATCGGCGGCGCCCTGACCGGACTCATCGGTGGCGGAATCGAGCTCGGCGGCGAGATCACCGGAGCGTTCGACGCAGCGCTCGATGCCGCATTCGGTGCAGTCGGCAGCATCGATCTCGACGTCCTTGCCGGTGTGGACGGTGCCCTGAGCGCTGCACTCGGCACAGTGTTCGGCGTCGGCGGAACCATCGGAGCCGATCTCGGCGCTGCGCTCGGTGACGTCTTCGGCGCCGTGATCGGTGAGGCCGCACTCGATCTCTCCGGCGATCTCGGTGTGGCATTGAGCGCCGGCCTCGGACTCGGAAGCGACATCGCGGTCGGCCTGGGCTCGGCACTCGACGCGGCGTTCAGTGCAGGCGGGGGAATCGGCGTCGAACTAGGCGGAGCTCTGGAGGGTGTCCTCGCCGTCGACGGTGACCTCGGCGGCACCCTGGGCGCAGTGCTCGGTGCCGTACTGGACGCCGGCGCATTGGCAGACCTCGATCTCACCGCAATCGCGAACGCCGACATCGGTGTCCTCGTCGGCGGCGCCCTCGGTACTGCCCTCGATCTGGACATCAGCGTCGTCGGCAGCCTGACCGCTGCGCTGAACACTGCGATCGACGCTTCGGGCGAGGCAAGTGTTGCGACCACACTCGAAGGTGTTCTCGGCGGTGCATTCAGCGTGGGCGGCGAGGCGGGGGCAGGCCTCGGAGCGGCCTTCGACGCTGTTCTCGACACGAGCGGTGCACTGGATCTGAGCGCAGTCCTCGGTGGCGGTACCGAACTCGAAGCAACCCTCGACGGTGCTCTCGGATCAGCTCTCGGCGCCGCAGGGGGCGTCGCAGGATCCGGCGATCTCGACCTCAGTGGTCTTACCGGTGCAGGCGTCACCGGTGGAATCGACAGCAGCATCGACGCCGTCGGCGAAGCAGGCGCGGGGGTCTCCGGTGGATTGTCCGGGCTTGCCGGGCTGGGCGGCGGCCTTGCCGGTGGGCTCGGCAGCGCGGGCAGTGAGCTGGGTGGCTCGCTGACCGGTGCGCTCGACGGCGCAGCAGCGGGTGCAGTGGACATCGGCGGCGGCGTAGCCGGAACCATCGACGCCGGCGCATCCGCTGGTGCCGACGCGGCTGTCTCCACGGGCGCAGAGGTAGCAGGCGCACTCGGTGGTGGGCTCGGTTCGGTTGTGGATCTGTCCGCCGATCTATCCGGTGCCGCTGCCGGTGGAAGCGACATGGTCGGTGCAGTCACCGGCGACATCACGAGCGGCGCGTCCGGATCGTTCGATTCGACTTCGGCCTTCGATTCGAGCGCCTGGTCCGGTGTGGATTCGAGCATCTTCGGACAAGCACAGTCCGACGCGGGTCTGCACTCGGACGCCGGTCTGCACGGAGACTTCGACAGCTCGGCACAGTCGGTCGCCGACCTGTCGACCGGTGATCACCACACCGATCTGCTCGACCCGTAACCATGCGGTTGTAGGTGGCCCCGGGCGGTTCGGTTCGCCCGGGGCGGCTCTGTCGATAGAGTTCACCCGAACGCTCGAGAAGGAACGTGTATCGGAAAGAAGGCTATGGACGGGCAATCGAAGCAGCTGGCCGATTTGCTCGATCGCACTGCGGAAGTGGCGCAGCGCGTCGGTCGGTCCGATCTCGTGTCGAGGGTGGAACTCGCGAAGGAGCGAGTGCTCGATCCCAGAAGGCGCATCGTCGTCGTCGGGCCTCTGAAACAGGGAAAAAGCCAATTCGTCAACTCGTTGCTCAACCTCGACGTCTGTTCGGTCGGTGACGACGAAACGACCGCCATCCCCACCGTCGTGCAGAACTCCGAACGTCCGTATGCAGAACTGGTGCTTGCCGATCCGGGCAACGAGGCCGTTCGGGTCGAAGTACCGCTCGAAGAACTACAGACCATCACCCCCGCGGATCCTCGAGCGCAATCCCGCGAGGTCCTTCGACTCGAGGTCAACGTACCGAGTCCGCTACTGGCCGACGGGCTCGTGCTCGTCGATACTCCCGGCGTGGGTGGCCATGGAAACCCGCATGCGGCAGGCACACTCGGGTTGATACCGTCCGCAGACGCGGTACTGGTCGTCTCCGATGCCAGTCGCGAGCTCACCGAGCCCGAAGTGTCTTTTCTCCGACAGGTTCTCGGCCTCTGCCCTTCGGTGGCCTTGTTGGTCACCAAGACCGATCTCTATCCGCACTGGCGGCAGATCGTCGACGCCAACCTCGCTCACCTGGCGCGTGAAGGCCTCGATGTGCCGATCATCGCGCTGTCCTCCTTGCTGCGATCACACGCACTTCGGCTCAGTGACGAAGAGTTGAACAGCGAGTCGGGATTTCCCGAGCTCTACACCTTCCTCCGCGAGAACGTCCTCTCGCGCGCCGATGCGACGACGCGAGCTGCCGTCTCGCTCGACATCAGGTCGGTCACCGAGCATCTCGCGCTGGCAATGGGGAGCGAGCTTGCGGCACTACGTGATCCGCAGCGAGCCGAGGCAGCTGTTGCCGGACTGCAACGGGCGAAAGCGGCGGCCGAGGAGCTGCACAAGAAGACCTCGCAGTGGCAGCACACCCTCTCCGACGGCATCGCCGACCTCGCCGCGGATATCGACCACGACCTGCGTGATCGACTGCGTCGAGTGACACGCGAGGCGGAGGAGACAGTGGACGGCGGGGACCCGAGTTCGGACTGGCTCGAGCTCGGGGACTGGCTCGAAGAGCAGATCGCGGCATCGGTGGGTGACAACTTCGTGTGGGCACACGACCGTGCGCTGTGGTTGTCCGAGCTCGTCGCGGAGCACTTCGCGGCCGCCGGTGCGGTCGCGCTGCCCGATCTCGATCTCGGCGATCTCGACGACATTCTCGAACCCGTTGCCTCGCTTGCCGATCTGGAGACGGGGAAGACCGGGATCACTCAGAAAGTCCTCGTCGGAATGCGTGGATCGTATGGAGGGGTGCTGATGTTCGGGCTCATCACCACCTTCGTCGGGCTCAGTCTCCTCAATCCGATTTCCATCGGTGCCGGCGTGCTGCTGGGCACCAAGGCTTACAAGGAAGACAAAGAAAATCAGGTCCGGGCTCGTCGTTCGGAAGCCAAGATCGCGATTCGCCGCTTCACCGATGACGTCAGCTTTCAGGTCGGTAAGGAATCGAAGGATCGTTTGCGTCTGATTCAGCGGGTGCTACGCGATCACTTCACCTCCATCGCCGAGCAGACGCTGCGATCGCTCAACGATTCGCTGCGCGCAGCGCAGGAAGCAGCAACAGTCGAAACAGCCGAAAGATCGACGAGGATAGGGCATTTGGACCGGGAGATGAAGGTCGTCGCGGAGCTCAACGAGCGTGCTTCCGCTCTAGTGCCGAACGGCCGGGCACAGTGACACCGCTCGCCGATGCCCGTGAGCTGATCTCCGCCGCACGCGCTGCCTATTCGATCGACACCTACGCCGCTGCCTCACTGACCCAGGTACTGGATCGGCTGGGTCAGCCGCTGCGCGTCGCGCTCGCCGGGTCGCTCAAGGCAGGTAAGTCGACACTGCTCAATTCTCTTGTCGGGCAGGACATAGCGCCGACCGACGCCACCGAGTGCACCAAGGTCGTCACCTGGTATCGCAACGGGGCCAGTCCGAACGTCACAGCCTGGTACGACGGAGACAAGTCCACACACGTGCCGGTGCAGCGCCGCGACGGACGCTTGGCGTTCGACCTCGGCGACCTGACCGCGTCCGATGTCGATCGTCTCGAAGTCGAGTGGCCTGCGCGCGCCCTGACACACAGCACCATCATCGATACGCCTGGCACCTCCTCTCTCTCCCGAGACGTCTCGGCTCGCACCCTGTCGATGCTGGCGCCGGGGAACTCTTCTTCCGGGGCCGACGCAGTCGTATATCTGATGCGAACACTCAACGCTACCGACGTGAGCTTTCTCAGCCAGATCGGTGCTCATGTCGGCGGTGAGTCGGGACCGCTCGGTGTGATCGGAGTTCTCTCACGTGCGGACGAAGTCGGGGCAGGCCGGATGGACGCGATGATGTCCGCGCACGAGGTCGCGGCCCGGTTCGCTGCGGAGTTGGAATCGACAGGACTGTGCCAGGCCGTCGTACCCGTTGCGGGGTTGCTCGCGCTGGCCGCTGGAACATTGCGGCAATCGGAGTTCGCGGCCTTCGAAACCCTGGCAGGTGTGCCCGACGAAGATCTGGCGTTGGCGATGCTGTCGGCCGACAGGTTCTCCCGACCCGGGCTGCTGCCGGTCGATGCGGATCTGCGGGCGTCGATCGTCGATCGCTTCGGCATGTTCGGAATCAGGATGGCGATCACTCTGATCAAACTCGGCGTCCGTGATTCGCCGACATTGGCAGCGGAATTGGTCGAACGTAGCGGGTTGAGCGAACTACGATCGGTGATCGACGTGCAGTTCGGTCAACGCGCGGACCAGCTGAAACTACATTCGGCACTCGTTGCGCTGCAGCGCATTCTAGAATCTCGGCCGATTGCACAGTCCGCAGTCTTTCGAGCCGAAGCGGGCCGGATGCTGGCCGACGTGCATGGCTTTCAAGAACTACGGCTGCTCGGACGGCTACGATCCACCGTCCCGAAACTGCCCGACGGCGATCTCGCGGAACTGCAGCGGATCATCGGCGGATACGGCATCGACACCGCCGTCCGACTTGGCTTGGATCCGGACTCCGGACCGGCCGAGCGCCGCGACAGGGCGCTCGACGCGATCTCGAAGTGGCGCAGACTTTCCGAGCATCCACTGCTCGATCAGTTCACCTCGCGCGCCTGCGCTATTGCGGCGCGCAGCGCGGAAGGTGTTGTCGCCGTGACGCGTTGATCCGTGCTTCAGCGCAGAATGACCGGCACCCCCTGGTATGGGGCGAGGGTCATCGGGAAGCTGTTGAGCTCGTCGACTACGCCGAGTTCCGAGTCCTCGAACATGTCGAAGACGCCCGCGCCGGGAGTCAGGAACTTGGACTGGATGGTGGCCGCTACCTCGTCCGAGGAGAAGTTGATGACCGTTGCCTGAATGGTGCCCTGACCCAGTTCGTGCACCATCACCAACAGGCCCTTGTGCGAGACGGTCGGTACATCGAGTTGCTGCGCGGTGGCGATGCCGAACCTGTTGCGAATCTCGATGATTCGTCCGAGCTGGCTGGCGAACGAGTTCGGATCCTTCAGCTGTGCAGGCAATGCACCATAGAGGCTGCGGCCACGGGGTATGCCCGATTCCGAGCGGACCGCGTCGGGGAAACTGTCCATCAGATCGTGGGCGCCACGGTTGATCCAGCGGGTGTCGCCTTCGCGAATCAACTCGGCTACGTCCTCGGCGTCGATAGGGAGCACACCGAGCAGGTCCCAGCCCGACAACGCGAACACGCCCGGCTGCAGGGCGTTGAACATCGCGAGCATCAGATGAACGGTTCTGACGGTGTCGATATCGGACTCGTCCATCCGATCGAGATCGCGGATACCGAGTGAAGCGGTGATGACACTGGCTGTGGTGCAGGCGATTCCGTTGGTGGTGAAGGTTCGGTTGTACGGTGCCCAACGTCCGGTGAGTCGATCGGTGAGATCGGACCGAATCAGATCGCCGAGATCCGAACCCTTCACGACGTCGCCGCAGTAGTGGAACTCGTCCTCCGCGTGCAGTGTTGCGAAGTGGATGAGCTCGAAGGTCAGCTCATCGTGGTTCTGTAGGGCGTGCACCAGCGAGGCCGGGTCGACGCCGTGGTCACGGCACAGTGTCATGGTGAGCCGGAGGAATTCGGTATTCCCCATGACGAGCGCGTGATGGTAGGCGGGCCGGTTGATGAAGTCGTACGACAGGTCGGCGCCGTTCTCGCTCATGGCCTTGATGTCGTCGATCGTCAGATTCAACTCCTGGAAGGTGAATCCGCCCATCTTGCGCACCACACTGGCGATCAGATGATTCGCAGCCTCCGACAGGGGGTGCCCCTCCGACCAGCCAGGGCCTTCCGCGCGGCGCTCGACACCGAGGAAGCCATTGGCGTCCAAGCGCAGCGCACCGGCGCCGAGGTCGGCAATGGAGTGGCATGCGTCGCCGATCACCAGGCGCATCCCGGCGAACGACGGGTCGAGCCAGTTGATCGACGGCTGCCCGGCCTTGAAGTAGTGCAGGTACACCCAGCGACGCTCGATACCGTCGATGCCGACGACGGGAGCTGTTGCGCTCCAGTTGGTTTCCTTCACTCCGAGCTCGTAGAAGATGACGCGTTGGAGCTGGCCGATGATGTAGCCGGCGCGCGCGAGATTGGCTTCGGCTTCGGCGTCGATGTTCTGCGAGTCGGCACCGGCACGGACACGCGGTAGTAGATGCCAGTCCTCCGGCTCGATCTCCACCATGTGGTAGATCCCCGGGTAGTCGGCGACCGCCATTTCGGCGAGGCGGAAATCCGCTCCCTTGCCGGTGTGCCCCGGGACGATGTCGTCGATGACGATGCCGTCGTATGCGGCGGCGACGACGCACAGGCGACGAAACTCTTCCTCCGAGCCGAACGCGGGATCGATCTGCATCCCGATGCGATCGAAGTGACCGTCTACCGAAGGCGTCGGCTTCCAACCGTGGATACCGCCGGCGACCTTGACCGGTCCGGTGTGGACGGCGGTGATGCCGATATCGGAGAAGGCCTGCCAGAGCTCTTCGCTGCCCAGGGTGTGTAGAAAGCTGGTCTGCGGAGCGTTGATCACCGAGATCGGGTAGGCGGTGAACCAGACGGGCGCGCGCTCGACGGCCCCCCGTGGGTTGGGGTCGGCATAGGGGTTCTGCCACATACTGCCTTTGCCGGAGAGCTGTTCGGCGATGAGTTTGGCGTCCCGCAGCATCGACTGCTCGGTCAGCCATTCGACGTATTCGCCATTGGCGGCGGACGGATCGCTGTCCTGGGAGGAGTTGCCGATCCGGTTGGCCCGACGGACGGAGGGGCGAAGCGGTCGAGGTCTGGCCGGGTAGAACTTCTCGTCGTAGGTGATCTCGCTTGGTTCGTGCTGCACTTCGGGATCCATGTGCCTCCGTAGCCTCGCTTTTCCTCAAACCCTACGTAGGGAACGGAAGGTCCGCAGTCTGGTACATCCCCGGTCGGGGCGCAGGCGAAACCCGGTGCCCAGTGTTCGGCCCGAGAATTACATCGATGTTGTTCCAAGACAACGTGATCGACCGGTAAGCAAAGCGTCACTCAATCGAGACCGCCTGGTATGGAATGTCTGGTTCGCATAGGTAATAGTCAATCTGGCAACAACAACATCAACTGCAACACCAACCTCATCTGTAACAGGAGATCCTCATGCGTCACATCGCCCGCGCCACCGTCCTGGCCTCGACAGCCGCTCTTGCCGCCGCCATGGGTGCGGTCGTCCTGGCGCCCATCGCCTCCGCGGAGCCCGAAGCACCCGCAAGCCCCTTCGGTTCCTCGGTCGCCGAATCACCCGACCTCGTCGTCACGATCGGAACGGCATGCGTGGCGAAAGACGGCAAGAAGCCGGAGGGGGAGAGGGTCGGCGCGCTGGAGATCTCGGTCGAGAACGTCGGCAAGGGTGCCGCATCCGCGGTGTCCGTCAACTATGCGGTGCTGCCCGATGTCAACGGTGCCGCCACCGTCGAGAAGATCGATCCGGGTAAGACGGAAAAGGTGATCGTGCCGAGTGGGGCAACCGAGTGGGTCTCGCGCCCGGGCGGCGTGGCGGTGTTCTCACCGCAGCTCGACGCCAACTACACGAACAACGTCGCTGTCGGCCTGCTCACTGTCGATTGCGCACCGGAGCCCGCCGACACCGAGGAGTAGTAGCGGAAGGTTTCACCTCGATCCTGCGCCGTGACGGCACTGCCGTCACGGCGCATCCGTGTGAGTGGGACTGCCCCGGGAACAAATCCCGTGAATCCTCCGTTAACCCTTTCGACAGCCTTGAGTGGATGAGGCTCAACTCCAGCTTGACGAATCAAAAGATGTCTTGCAGACTTGAGTGCAGTTCACTCAGCTAGGCATTTTCCACAGCAACAACAGGAGGAAACATTATGGCTCGTGCGGTCGGTATCGACCTCGGGACCACCAACTCGGTTGTGTCCGTCCTAGAGGGCGGCGAGCCGGTTGTGGTCGCCAACGCCGAGGGATCACGCACCACACCGTCGGTCGTCGCCTTCGCCAAGAATGGTGAAGTGCTCGTCGGCCAGCCCGCGAAGAACCAGGCGGTCACCAACGTCGACCGCACGATTCGTTCCGTGAAGCGTCACATCGGCACGGACTGGAACGTGGAGATCGACGGTAAGAAGTACACGCCACAGGAGATCAGCGCGCGCACGCTGCAGAAGCTGAAGCGCGACGCCGAGGCCTACCTGGGCGAGGAAATCACCGACGCGGTCATCACCGTGCCCGCTTACTTCGAGGACGCGCAGCGTCAGGCAACCAAGGAAGCCGGCCAGATCGCCGGCCTCAACGTCCTGCGCATCGTCAACGAGCCCACCGCGGCTGCACTCGCATACGGCCTGGACAAGGGCGACAGCGAGCAGACCATTCTGGTGTTCGACCTCGGTGGCGGCACGTTCGACGTCTCCCTGCTCGATATCGGCGACGGTGTCGTCGAGGTCCGTGCAACCTCGGGCGACAACCACCTCGGTGGCGACGACTGGGACGAGCGGATCGTCACCTGGCTCGTCGACAAGTTCAAGGCTCAGAACGGCATCGATCTGACCAAGGACAAGATGGCCCTGCAGCGTCTGCGTGAAGCTGCAGAGAAGGCGAAGATCGAACTGTCCTCCGGGCAGAGCACGTCGATCAACCTTCCGTACATCACGGTCGACGCGGACAAGAACCCGTTGTTCCTCGACGAGCAGCTCAGCCGCTCGGAGTTCCAGAAGATCACCTCCGACCTGCTCGATCGCACTCGTGCGCCGTTCCAGGCAGTGGTCAAGGACTCCGGCATCGCCGTCAAGGACATCGACCACGTCGTACTCGTCGGTGGTTCGACGCGTATGCCTGCGGTCTCCGAGCTGGTCAAGGAACTCTCCGGTGGACGCGAGCCCAACAAGGGCGTCAACCCGGACGAGGTCGTGGCCGTCGGTGCTGCATTGCAGGCGGGCGTGCTCAAGGGTGAGGTCAAGGACGTTCTGCTCCTCGACGTCACACCGCTGTCCCTCGGCATCGAGACCAAGGGTGGCGTGATGACCAAGCTCATCGAGCGCAACACCACCATCCCGACCAAGAGGTCCGAGACCTTCACCACCGCTGACGACAATCAGCCTTCGGTGCAGATCCAGGTCTTCCAGGGTGAGCGCGAGATCGCTTCGCACAACAAGCTCCTCGGCTCCTTCGAGCTGACGGATCTGCCACCTGCTCCTCGCGGAGTGCCCCAGATCGAGGTCACGTTCGACATCGATGCCAACGGCATCGTGCACGTCACGGCCAAGGACAAGGGCACCGGCAAGGAAAATACGATCAAGATCCAGGACGGCTCCGGCTTGTCCAAGGAAGAGATCGACCGCATGGTCGCCGACGCGGAAGCTCACGCAGACGAGGACAAGGCTCGTCGCGAAGAGGCCGAGGTCCGCAACCAGGCCGAGTCCCTCGTCCACCAGACGGAGAAGTTCGTCAAGGACAACGAGGACAAGGTCGACGCCGAGCTCAAGGGCCGTGTCGAGTCGGCAATCGAAGAGGCCAAATCGGCTCTCGCCGGTAGCGACATCTCGGCGGTCAAGTCCGCCGTGGAGAAGCTGTCCACCGAGTCGCAGGCACTCGGCACCGCCATCTACGAGGCTCAGGCCAACGAGCAGGGCGGCGCAGAGGGCGGGGCTCAGGCTGCTGACGACGGTGTCGTCGACGCCGAGGTCGTGGACGAGCCCGTCGACACGGACAAGAAGTGACGTCCGGAAACACCGAGCAGGAACCGGTTACTTTCGTGGACAAGCGAAAGATCGATCCCGAAACCGGTGAAGTTCGGGAAGGTGACGCAGTTCCGGAGCCCCTCGTGGGCACCGGGGCTGCGCCCCAGCCCGACTCGGTGGACGAAGGGGATGTCGAGGCAGAGGTGGTGGAAGATGTGCGCGATACAAAGATCGCGGAACTGACTGCCGATCTGCAGCGGGTGTCGGCAGAGTATGCCAACTACCGTCGTCGGACCGACCGCGAGAAGCAGACGGGAGCGGAGAACGCGAAAGCGTCTGTCGTCTCTCAGCTACTCCCGGTCCTCGACGATCTCGAGCGAGCTCGACAGCACGGAGACCTCGAGACGGGTCCACTGAAGGCGCTCTCGGACAAGCTCGCCAGTGTGTTCGACAACATCGGACTAGCCGCGTTCGGCGCCATCGGTGACACGTTCGATCCGTCGGTTCACGAAGCCGTCTCCCATGAGGGTGACGGTAACGAACCAGTGATCGGAACGCTGATGCGTCCTGGTTACAAGCTCGGAGATCGTGTCCTACGGACTGCGATGGTCGGTGTGGTCGATGATGCATCACAAGATTCGGGAGCCGATGCTCCCGAGGGGCAGTAAACAAAAATAGCGCGAGAGGAGGAAACGCCCGGTGAGCCAGCGGGAGTGGATCGAGAAGGACTTCTACAAGGAACTGGGCGTTTCCTCCAACGCGTCCACAGACGAGATAAACAAGGCGTACCGGAAGCTGGCCAAGGACAACCATCCTGATGCCAATCCCGGAAACGCCGAGGCCGAGCGCCGATTCAAGGCGGTCAGCGAGGCCAAGTCGGTTCTCATCGATCCGGCGAAACGTAAGGAGTACGACGAGGCACGTCGACTCTTCGCGTCCGGTGGATTCGGTCAGGGCGGAGGCGGCTTCAGCCCCAGTTCGGGCGGATTCGGTGGAGGCGGCGGCGGAGGCCAGACCTTCGACGTCGGCGACATCTTCGGTCAGGCCGGTGGTGGCGGCGACGGCGGAATCGGCGACATCTTCGGTGGACTGTTCAACCGCGGTGGGACGCAGCAGCGCCCCGCGGGCAACCGTCCACGACGGGGCAGCGACGTCGAGACCGAGACCACTCTCGGTTTCCGTGAAGCCACCCAAGGCGTCACCGTTCCGCTGCGACTCACCAGCCCGTCCTCGTGCACCACGTGTCACGGCAGCGGTGCGAAACCAGGAACCAGCCCGCGCGTGTGCCCCAGGTGCAACGGCGCAGGCGTGGTCAACCGCAACCAAGGCGCGTTCGGGTTCAGTGAGCCGTGCGACGACTGCCGCGGAACCGGTTCGATCATCGACGATCCGTGCCAGGACTGCCGCGGTACCGGAGTGCAGAATCGCACGCGCACCATCACCGTGCGTGTCCCGCCCGGAGTGTCCGACGGCCAGAAGATCAGATTGGCAGGCCAGGGTGAGGCCGGACTGCGCGGGGCGCCGTCGGGCGATCTGTACGTCACCGTCCGAGTTCGGCCCGACAAGGTTTTCGGCCGCAACGGCGACGATCTCACCGTGACGGTGCCGGTCAGTTACGGCGAACTGGTCCTCGGAGCCACGTTGTCGATCCCGACCCTCGACGGCCGAGTCGGCGTCAAAGTTCCACCGGGCACCGTCGACGGACGTGTGCTGCGTGTTCGTGGACGAGGAGTTCCCAAGAAGACGGGCACTGCAGGTGACCTGATGGTCACCGTCAAGGTCGCGGTGCCGCAGAAACTCGACGATCCTGCCATCGAGGCACTGCACGCTTATCTGGAAGCCGAGAAGGCCAGCGGATTCGACCCGCGGGCCGGGTGGGCAGGTGCGTAGTGACCGGTCACGCTGACCCCGATGCACAGGTGTTCGTCATCTCGGTCGCAGCCCAACTCGCAGGAATGCACGCGCAAACCCTGCGTACGTACGACCGCTTGGGGTTGGTGACGCCGCACCGCACTACCGGTGGGGGACGGCGTTACTCCCCGCGCGATGTGGCACTGCTGCGCGAAGTGCAGCGGCTCTCGCAGAACGAGGGCGTGAACCTGGCAGGCATCAAGCGGATCATCGAGCTGACCAATCAGGTCGAGGCTTTGCAGGCACGTGTCACCGAACTCGCCCACGAGTTGGCGAACGTGCACGCGAGCTACCGACGCGATCTCGTTCCCGTACAACGCAGTGCATTGGTCGTCTGGAAACCGCGACACCAACGCTGAGCATCCTTGTCGAAGACCGGAAGCCATCGGCTGATCGCGCACAGGCGGTGAGACCGCTTATCCTTGACGCCATGCAGACGTGGAACGCAAAAGTGGTCCAGTACAACCGACTACGCAACGACTTGGCTGTCGTCCGCCTCGTCGGGGACGCCGTTCCATTTCGAGCCGGACAGTCGATCGAGGTCGTGGTGCCGCAGAACGCAACACTGTCTCGACGGTATTCCTCGGCGCTTCCGCCGTCGGCGGACGGCAAACTCGAATTTCATGTTCGAGCAGTCCCGGCGGGCTGGGTCAGCGGGTCGATCGTCAACGAGACCCGCCCGGGTGACGTGTGGCAACTCCGCAATCCGGGCGGCAACTTTCACATCGACAACTCCGGTCGAGATGTCGTCATGATCGCCGGAGGAACCGGGCTGGCGCCGATGCGTTCGCTCATCCTGGACCTGACGCGTCGACCGTCGCCACCGCGAGTGACGTTGTACTTCGGTGGTCGATCGCCCAGCGATCTGTATGCCGCGGATCTGTTGTGGATCCTTGCGTCCGAACTGCCCTGGCTGAAAGTCGTGCCGGTGGTGGATCAATTGGCGGACCCATGGGCGCCGGACAGGTGGCACGAGGCCATCAATGCACACGTAGCGGACCCTGACGCGAAGTTCGGGGCGAAGCACTGCTGGGAAGGCAGTCTCGCCGACGTCATCGCCGTTCAGGAGCCCTTCGACCGTCATCAGGTGCTGGTGTGTGGTTCACCGGGCATGGAAGCTGCGACGCTGTCGGCGCTGGTCGACAATGGCACGCCGATGGAGGCGGTCCAGCGCTGAAGCGCTACCGCCCCTCGAACACCGGGGCCCGCTTCTCGGCGAATGCCCGGGGCCCTTCCTTGGCATCGTGGCTCTTGAATACCGCTACTCCGAGTTCGGCGTCGATCTTGAACGCCTCTTCCTCGTGGAGTCCCTCGGTGTCTCGAATGGTCTTGAGTATCGCCTGCACGGCGAGCGGGCCGTTCGCGGCGATGAGTTCGGCGAGTTCGAGGGCCTTCTCCAGCGCCTGGCCGTCGGGGACCACGTGGCCGATCAGCCCGATCTCCTTGGCTTCGGCAGCGCGAATATGCCTGCCGGTCAACAGAATGTCGGCCGCGATCGTGTACGGGATCTGCCGGACGAGCCGCACTGCGGATCCGCCGAGTGGAAAGAGCCCCCATTTTGCTTCGGAGACACCGAACTTGGCGCTTTCGCCTGCGACGCGAATATCGGTGCCCTGAAGAATCTCGGTACCGCCGGCAATAGCGGGGCCCTCGACCGCTGCGATGAGCGGCTTGGTCAGCCTGCGGCCTTTCAGCAGGGCCTCGATCTTCGACAGGTCCCACCCGCCGCCGCTGAAACTGTCACCTGGGTGAGTGCTGGTCATTGCTTTGAGGTCGGCGCCTGCGCAGAATGCGCCGCCGGCGCCGGTCAGGATGGCGACCCGAATATCGGGGTCGGCATCGACGCGATCCCAGGCGTCGCGCATGATGGCCATCATCTCGCCGCTCAGTGCATTGCGCGCTTCGGGTCGGTTCATCGTCACGATGAGGACTTGGCCGCGCTTCTCCACGAGTGCGTGCGGTGATTCCGTTCCGACTTCCGGCGCGCTCGACGTCACTGTGGCTACCTCATTCTTGTGATCTAGGTCTCAGATTGGCTATTGCCAGAAACGATAACACGTTCTACTTTTAACGCGTGGCCCTAAATATCGCAGACCTTGTCGAGCATGCAATCGACCTTGTTCCCGACCGAATTGCCCTGGTGTCGGGAGACCGAGAGATCACCTACGCGCAGATGGAAGACAGAACCAACCGGCTAGCGCACTACCTGCAGAAACAAGGCGTCAAGCCGGGCGACAAGGTCGGCGTGTACAGCCGCAATGGCATCGAAGCGATCGAGTCGATGGTCGCTGTCTTCAAGATTCGCGCAGTCGTGGTCAACGTGAACTACCGCTACATCGAGAACGAGTTGCAGTACATCTTCGAGAATTCGGACATGGTCGCACTCGTCCACGAAGCTCGCTACTCCGACAAGGTCGCTGCTGTCCTACCGACGTGTCCCCTGCTGAAGACGATCGTCGTGATCGACGGCGACGAGGGTCAGGTCTCCTACGAAGACGCGTTGGAGAGTTCTTCCCCCGAACGTGACTTCGAGGAACGCACAAAAGACGACATCTACATGCTCTACACCGGTGGGACCACCGGCAGTCCCAAGGGCGTCATGTGGACGCACGAGGATATCTGGCGTGTGCTCGGCGGTGGTATCAACTTCATGACCGGCGAGTACGTCGAAGACGAGTGGGACATGGCCAAATTGGGTGCCGAGAATCCGCCGATGACGAGAATGCCGATTCCACCGATGATCCACGGCGGGGCACAGTGGGCCACGTTCCAGAGCCTCTTCGGTGGTGGAAAGACTGTGCTGCACCCTGATTTCGAGGGCCATGCCATGTGGCAACAGGTCGACAAGTACGGGGTCAACCTCATTTTCATCACCGGCGATGCGATGGCACGACCGATGCTCGACGCGCTCATCGAGGGCGGCCCGGATGGCAAGCCCTACGACTTGTCTTCGCTTTTCCTGATAGCCAGCAGCGCAGCATTGTTCTCACCCAGCATCAAGGAGCAGCTCCTCGAACTACTCCCCAACCGCATGATCACCGACTCGATCGGATCTTCCGAGACCGGCTTCGGCGGACTGTCCGTCGTCGCCAAGGGCGCTGAACACACCGGTGGACCGCGGGTGAAGATCGACGCGTCGACGATCGTGCTCGGTGAAGACGGCCGTCCCGTCGAGGCAGGCTCGGGAGTCAAGGGACTACTGGCGCGGAGCGGGCACATCCCGGTCGGGTACTACAAGGACGAGGTCAAGACGGCCGAGACGTTCAAGGAGATCAACGGCGTCCGCTACTCGATTCCCGGCGACTACGCCAGGGTCGAAGCCGACGGCAGCGTCACGATGCTCGGTCGCGGCTCGGTCTCGATCAATACCGGTGGTGAAAAAGTGTTCCCCGAAGAGGTCGAAGGTGCGCTCAAATCGCACCCCGACGTGTTCGACGCCATCGTCGTCGGCGTACCGGACGAGCGGCTCGGCCACAAGGTTGCTGCCGTCGTACAGGCCCGAGGCACACATCGTCCTACACTCGCAGACCTCGATACCGCAGCACGCAAAGAGATTGCAGGATACAAGATTCCGCGTGCGGTGTGGTTCGTCGACGAGATCAAGCGTTCGCCGGCCGGCAAGCCCGACTACCGGTGGGCAGTGAGTCAGACCGAACAGCGCCCGGCCGACGAGACCTCCGTGTCGCGTCTCGCCAGCGCAGAGAGCTAGGCAATCATGCACACCGATCTGTCGGAGAAGTTCGGAATAGAATTTCCGATCTTCGGCTTCACTCCGTCCGAACATGTCGCTGCGGCGATCAGCCGAGCCGGCGGACTCGGTGTGCTCGGCTGCGTGCGGTTCAACGACGCCGAAGAGCTCGACGCGGTGCTGACCTGGATGGATGAGAACACCGACGGTAAGCCGTACGGTGTCGACATCGTCATGCCGGCGAAGATCCCCACCGAAGGTGCTTCGGTGGACTTGAACGAATTGATTCCGGCCGAGCATCGAGCGTTCATCGATCGGACGCTCGACCAGCTCGGTGTGCCGCCGCTCGACGACGATGCGGCACGTAACGAAGGCGTGCTCGGCTGGCTGCATTCGGTGGCCCGCTCGCACGTCGACGTCGCGCTGAAACACCCGATCAAGTTGATCGCCAATGCGCTGGGCTCGCCGCCGAACGACGTGATCGTGCAGGCACACGAACACGGCGTACCGGTCGCAGCGCTGGCAGGTACGGCGGAACACGCGCGAAGACACATCGAGAACGGTGTCGATATCGTCATCGCTCAGGGGTATGAAGCTGGGGGTCATACCGGTGAGATCGCTTCGATGGTGCTGCTACCCGAGGTCGTCGAGGCGTTGGGCGACTCGGGCGCAGTACTCGCAGCAGGCGGAATCGGCAGTGGACGGCAGGTAGCGGCCGCGTTGGCGCTCGGAGCCCAAGGTGTCTGGATGGGATCGATGTGGCTGACAGCGGCCGAGTACCGCCTCGGTGCACGTGTGGAGGGCAAGCCGTCGGCGATGCAGGAAGCGTTGTTGACGGCGACGTCGAGCGACACGGTTCGAACTCGCATCTACTCGGGTAAACCCGCGCGCTTGCTCAAGACGAAGTGGACCGAGGCGTGGAACAGCGCCGAGGCCCCGGAGCCGCTACCGATGCCGTTGCAGAACATCTTGGTCAGTGAAGCGCACCAACGAATCAACAACGCCGACAACCCCGACGTGGTGGCCATGCCGGTGGGACAGATCGTGGGCAGGATGAACGAGATTCGGGCGGTCGCGGACATCATCGCCGATTTGGTGGGCGGGTTCGAGGAAGCAGTCAGCAGGCTCGACAAGATTCGCTAGATGATTCGGCGGGCTCGCACGATCACGGGCGAGTCCGCCGAGTTATCTTGCGGGGGAGTGTGTGTCGAGGCAGATAAGTACCGTTGCGGCCGGGTGGGGGCGCTCGAGGCAAGCAACAGGTTCCGAGCCCACTAGGGTTGAGTCACACACGAATGAACGAACCGAATGGAGACTCGTAGTGGCTTCCGCGATCGCAGCAGGCGACCTGGTCCAGGCGAACGGGCACGCCGGCCCGTGGAAAGTGCTCGAGATTCGACAGGGTCTCGCACTTTTGGAACATCACGGCGGCCATCGACTCTCGGTGCGAACCACCACACTGTCGGTGGTCCGTAAGGGTTCTCCCGGGGGAGAGTCGCAGCCCGCGGGCTCCACGGCGGCCGTGGTCGACGAGGAGCCGTCACCTACTCTTTTCGACTGACTGATCGTTGGAGAGGCTGCCCGAAAATCACTGCGGGGCAGGCATTCTCGGTGTCGCCCGACCTGGCGATTACCAGGTCGGGCGAATAAGCCCGAATCAGGCAGGCACGTCGGCGAGAGCGGAACCTAGACGTCGTAGCTGAGCGGTGGCATGTCCGTAGGCGAACTCCGCACGCTTGGCGACGAGGAAGTATCGGTGCACCGGGTGATCGCGATCGAGCCCGACTCCACCGTGAATGTGCACCAGCGTGTGCGCGACGCGGTGGCCTGCGTCCGCTGCCCAGAACTTCGCGACCGCAACATCTTCGTCACCGTTGTTGCCGGCGGAGAGGCTCCACGCTGCCTTCCAGAGCGTCAACCGGGCACCCTTGACGTCGATGTACCCGTCGGCCAACCGCTGTGCGACGGCCTGGAAGCTGCCGATCGGCTTACCGAACTGAACCCGTTCACGGGCGTACTCGGCGGTGAGCCGAAGCGATTCCTCCAGGACCCCGACCTGGTATGCGCAGGTTCCGAGCGTGACGCGTGCCAGAACCCAGCGCGTGACGTCCGGATCTGCGAGCAACCGTGTCGAGTCGACCTGCACCGAGTTCAATTCGAGAACTCCGATGCTGCGGTTGTCGACGCCCTGCTGGGGTAGGACCGTGACGCCGGCGTCGTCCGCGCGAACGAGGAACGCGCCTGCGGCCGTCGTGACGAGGAAGCCGTCGGCAACGGGTGCACTGTCGACGCCGATCTTGGAGCCGGTCAAAGTCCAGCCGGTGTCGGTGCGGTCTGCTCGGGTCGACGGGTCGAGCGGCTCGCCGTGTTCTTCATCGATTGCCAACGTCAGGATCGAGCTGCCGGCAATGGCTGGGGCTGCCCACTCGGTCCGCTGCTCGTCCGAGCCGAACCGAGCGATCGCCGCGGCGACTGTCGTACTTGCCACGAACGGGACGGCGGCAAGGCCTCTGCCGAGTTCGATGGCGATCGACGAAGCTTCCAGTTCGCCGTAACCGTCGCCGCCGATGGACTCGGGCGCGGTAGCCGACAGAAGTCCGCCGGAGGTCAGCGCGTCCCAAAGGGCGCGGTCGATGGTGTCCGGGTTGGAATCCAGCTGTCGCTGAACGTCGTTCGTGCTGTATTTGGTAACGATGTCATGGGTGAGCCCGGCGAGATCGCGCTGAGCCTCGGTGGTGGTGAAGTCCATTTCATTCTCTCCCGAAAAGTCAGCGTGCAGATGCGGGCAGGCCGAGCGCGGTCATGCCGATGATGTCGCGTTGCACCTCGTTGGTGCCGCCGCCGAAGGTGAGGATCAACGAAGAGCGATGCAGCCGTTCGAGTCGACCCTGTAGTTGGGCGCCAGGCGAGCCGCGCCGGAACGTGGCGGATGGTCCGAGGATTTCCATCATCGTGCGGTATGCCTCGGTTGCCAGTTCGGTGCCGTACACCTTGTTCGCCGACGCGTCGGCCGGGCCGGGGGTGGAGCTCGCGGCGGTGATTTCCCAGTTGAGCAGTTCGAGGTAGGACGCCTTCGCGTGGACCCGAGCGAGTGCAATCTGCACCCATTCCTGATCGATGATCCGAGTGCCGTCCGGCTTCTTGGTGTTCTGCGCCCACGCACGGACCTCACGGAGAGAAGCGACGAGGGGACCGGCGGAGGTGAGAGCGACACGCTCGTGGTTGAGCTGGTTGGTGATCAGCGACCAGCCGCGGTTCTCTTCGCCCACGAGTGCGGTCTTGGGTACTCGCACATCCTGGTAGTAGGTCGCGCTGGTGTCGGGGCCTGCCATCGTGTGCACCGGAGTGGTGGAGAAGCCTTCGGCGTCGGTGGGAACGATCAGCATGCTGATTCCGCGGTGTTTGCGAGCCTCGGGATCGGTACGGCACGCGAGCCACACGTAGTCGGCGTACTTGATGAGCGAGGTCCACATCTTCTGGCCGTTGATGACGTAGTCGTCGCCGTCGTGCACTGCAGTGGTGCGCAGCGCTGCCAGGTCGGTGCCTGCTTCCGGTTCGGAGTAGCCGATCGAGAAGTGCAGATCGCCTGCCGAAATACGCGGAAGGAAGTACGCCTTCTGCTCGGGGGTGCCGAATGCCATGAGGGTCGGCGCGACGCTGTTGATGGTCAGGAACGGAACCGGAGCCCCCGCAGTGGCGGCTTCGTCGGTGAAGATGAGCTGGTCCATGGCCGAACGTGCCTGGCCACCGAACTCGGTAGGCCAGCCGAGCGCGAGCCAACCGTCGGTACCCATCTGCTTGACTACATCGCGATAAACGGTGCCCTCACCGTATTCACCGGACGTCGAGCTCAGTGCCTCGCGGCGCTCGGGAGTGATCAGGGTGGCGAAGTAGGCGCGTAATTCGGCGCGCAACTCGGCCTGTTCCTCCGTGTACATGATCCGCATATCAGTGGTCCTCTCGTGCCCGGAATCTGCAACAAGTTCACAGTGAGTCGACGTCGGAATCCTTCCGCCACCCTCAGATAAGTCGAATCATTGCACACGGGGTGGAACAGGTTCTAGTCTTGAGGGATAAGCGGCCCGTCGGCTGGGTGCGCGGCCCTCAACCGGGGACCGACCGCGATGTACCGGCGCCGACGCGGCTTCATCACTAATGAAGGTGGGTATCGACAGTGCTCGAGGTTGATTTCGATCGGTGTGAAGCGAACGGCGTGTGTGTAGGCGTAGCACCCCAGGTGTTCGACCTTGACGACGACGACCAACTGGTGGTGTCCGATGCCGCAGACCTGCCCGAGAACAAGGCGGACGTGGACGAGGCGATAGCGGGTTGCCCGCGAGCCGCACTGCGGTGGAAGGGATAGCTTGCTTGCCACAAACATAGAACACGTTCTACAGTCCGGAACGTGAACGACGAAGAGGTACGACTCGACGGCAGAGTAGCGCTCGTAACCGGTGCTGCGTCCGGACTCGGCCGCGCGGAGGCCATCGGCCTCGCGCAGGCGGGTGCTGACATAGTGCTCGGCGACATCGCGTCGGGACCCGCCGCGGACGAGACGATCGCGGCGATCGAGGCGACTGGCCGTCGGGTGGTCTTCGTGCCGGGCGACGTCAGTGAACGTTCCACTGCCGACGCCATGTTCGCGGCCGCACAGGACAAGTTCGGCCGCGTCGACATCGTCGTCAACAATGCTGGAATCGTCCGAGACCGCATGCTGTTCAACATGTCCGACGACGACTGGGACGCTGTCGTTCGAGTTCATCTGCGCGGGCACTTTCTGCTCACGCGCAATGCAGGCGCTTACTGGCGAGCCGAATCGAAGAAGTCCGGTGCCCCGGTGTACGGCAGAATCGTCAACACCTCTTCCGAAGCAGGTCTGCTCGGGCCGGAAGGGCAGGCCAACTACGGCGCAGCCAAGGCAGGAATCACTGCGTTGACGCTGTCGGCATCGCGGGCGTTGTCACGGTACGGGGTTCGCGCCAATGCGATCTGCCCACGGGCCCGTACGACGATGACCGAGGCTGTCTTCGGTGACGCCCCCACCGACGGGGTCGATCCGTTGGCGCCGGAGCACGTATCGACGTTGGTGACCTACCTGTCCTCACCCGCCTCGGACGCCGTCAACGGCCAGGTCTTCATCGTCTACGGGCCGATGGTGGCTCTCATGGCTGCCCCCGTCGTCGAGCAGCGGTTCGATGCAACTTCGGGTGCGTGGACGCCGCTGTCTCTCGGGGCCGAGCTGAGTACGTACTTCGACGGACGTGATCCTTCCAAGACCTTCTCCGCCGGCGCGGCTCTCGATCTGGACGCGCCGGAGGTCACGGCCGGTCCGTAGCTTTTCGATTTCGGTCACATAACCGACCATGTCGGGTGAAGATGATGCGGGCACGTAGGTTCCGATGTGGCGGGTGTAAAACTAGAACTTGATCTAGTTTTACACCCGTTTCTACACGGTGAACCCTCCGCTCGCAGTGGCTGAGTGGCCTCCTCGGATGTAGCGACATTCGAGTATGCGAAACCAAAACTCTTTTCCTGCAATGTAAGTGAACAGAAGGGCCGTACGCGATGTGTACGACACTCACGCGTGATTCGAACCGCCCAACATCGAGATCGGTCGATTCTTTGACTACTGAACGTGTTCTAGTTAACATGAACTGGACGGCCATGACCTGGATCACAGTGCCGCATGTATCGAGGGAGGTTTCATGAACGACGTTCTACTCGTGCCCCTTCGTGCAGTAGGCGCCTTCTTCGACATGTCGTGGTACACCTTGCGTTCGGTGTTCCGCCGGCCGTTCCAGCGTCAAGAGTTCATCGACCAGGCGTGGTTCGTCGCCCGTGTGTCGATGGTCCCGACCGTTCTGGTTGCCGTGCCTTTCACCGTGTTGGTCAGCTTCACCATCAACATCCTTCTCCGTGAGATCGGTGCAGCCGACCTCAGTGGGGCGGGCGCTGCCCTGGGCGCTGTCACGCAGGTCGGACCGATCGTCACAGTGCTCATCGTCGCAGGGGCGGGCGCGACGGCCATCTGCGCCGACCTTGCCGCACGCACCATCCGTGAGGAGATCGACGCGATGCGGGTGCTCGGCATCAACCCGATCCACCGTCTCGTCGTCCCACGGGTACTCGCCTCGACGGTCGTTGCGTTACTGCTCAACGGCTTGGTATGCACCATCGGCATTATCGGTGGCTTCGTGTTCTCCGTATTTCTCCAGGGGGTCAACCCGGGATCTTTCGTCAACGGCATCACGCTGTTGACTGGGTTCGGCGAACTCATCACCTCGCAGGTCAAGGCTGGTTTGTTCGGGATGATCGCCGGCCTTGTCGCATGTTTTCTCGGGCTGAATGTACGTGGTGGAGCCAAAAGCGTGGGCGATGCAGTGAATCAGACCGTAGTCTTCGCATTCATGGCATTGTTCGTCGTCAATGTCGTGGTCACCGCCGTCGGTATCAAATTGACAGCCGGATGAGGGGGATCTAGAAATGGCCCTCGCTGCAGCCGGCCGTTTTACGATGGTGCGCAAGCGGATCAGTCGCACTTCAGGGGCGGTGGACCGCCTAGGAGAACAGGCGATCTTCTATCTTCGTGCGCTCGCATCGATTCCGCGCGCCGCGGTCAATTACAAGAAAGAGACCCTGCGACTCGTCGCCGAGATCAGTATGGGATCCGGCGCGCTCGCCGTCATCGGTGGAACGGTGGTCATCGTCGGATTTCTGACGCTGTTCGGCGGTGGGACCGTTGCCTTGCAAGGATTTACCTCACTGGGGAACATCGGTGTAGAAGCTCTCACCGGCTTCTTTGCCGCCTTCATCAACGTGCGGATTATCGCGCCGGTCATCGCGGGCATCGGTCTTGCGGCCACCATCGGAGCAGGTTCTACGGCGCAGCTGGGTGCTATGAGGGTATCCGAAGAGATCGACGCACTGGAGTCGATGGCAATTCCGTCGATACCGTATCTGGTCAGCACTCGTGTGCTCGCCGGCATGGTTGCCATCGTTCCGCTCTACTCGCTGGCGGTCATCGCCTCGTTCATCGCGAGTCGTTTCGCCACGGTGGTGCTCTTCGGGCAGTCCGCAGGCGTCTACGACCACTACTTCGACACATTCTTGATACCGACGGACATTCTGTGGTCCTTCGCCCAGGCCATAATCATGGCGCTCGCGGTAATGCTGATCCACACGTACCACGGCTTCACTGCCAGCGGTGGTCCGGTCGGCGTCGGCGTGGCGGTCGGAAACGCAGTGCGCTCGTCGCTCATAGCGGTCGTCACCGTTACTTTGTTGATCTCGCTGGCCATCTACGGCAGCTCCGGCAACTTCAACCTGTCGGGATAACGGAACATGGACAATTCGATTACCAAGAAACTGGCCGCTGCTGGACTGGTGCTCGGCCTGGTCGCCATCGCCGCGTTCTCACTGATCACGTTCGCTGGTGGATTCACCAGCACGGTTCCCGTCACTGTCACCTCGGCACGCGCCGGACTGGTGTTGGATCCGCAGGCCAAGGTCAAACTACGCGGCGTTCAGGTTGGCCGCGTCGGGTCGATCTCGCAGGAGGACGGCATGGCCAGACTCGATCTGGATCTCGATCCGTCGACGCTCTCGCTGATTCCGTCCAATGTGGCGGTAGAGATCAGGTCCACGACGGTATTCGGCGCCAAGTACGTCAATTTCGTCGTCCCGGCAGCCCCGTCGAATCAGAGCATCGAGGCCGGTGCCGTCATCCCCGCGGACAGTGTCACCGTCGAGTTCAACACGCTGTTCCAGCATCTGTCCGAAGTTCTTCAAAAGCTCGAGCCCGAGAAGCTCAACGCCACCCTCGGCGCCGTGTCCTCGGCTCTCCGCGGTCGCGGTGAACAACTCGGGTCCTTGCTCGAGGACACCGACTCCTACCTGAAGACGGTGAATCCGAGTCTTCCAGCGCTGCAACGAGATCTGGCCGCGGCGGCAGTGGTCACCAACGTCTACGCCGACGCGACGCCGGACCTCATGCGGGTACTCGACAACGCGAGCGACACGGGAAAGACCATCGTCGAGGAACAAGCGAACCTCGACCTGCTGCTGATGAACGTGACCGGTCTGGCCGATACTGCAACGCAGGTGCTGACCGAGAACCAGCAGCCACTCGAGACCGCGCTGTCGACGCTGACCGACACCACTACGCTTCTCGACGAATATTCACCCGAGATCACGTGCTTCCTGGTGGGGCTCAACAAGGGGCGGAAAGCATTCGGGCCGATGGCAGGGGCGGGAGACAGCGCATCGATCAAACTCAGTACGAGCTTCGTGCTGGGAGATCCGGCCTACACGGTAGAGAAGGACCTACCCAAGGTTGCGGCCAGCGGTGGTCCCAACTGCTACGGACTTCCCGACTTCGATCCGAAGCAGGCCCATGCGCCGTTCGTTGTCGCGGATACCGCTGACGCGCCGTACGTGCCCGAGACGCAGCCCTCCATCAATGTGCCTACGGTGTTCCAATTTCTGTTTGCGGGGGCGTGGCCATGAGAAGCAATACGATCAAGCTCTCGATTTTCGCGTTGGTGATGGTGCTGATCTTCGGTGCATTGGCATTGGTGTTCAGCCAGTACCGGTTCGGTAGCGCCGACTCCTACCGTGTCGAATTCAGCGATGCGTCAGGTCTCAAATCTGGCGACAAGGTTCGGATCGCGGGGGTTCCTGTCGGAGCAGTGAAGGGTGTGGACGTCGGTGACGAGGACCTCGCGGAGGTCGAGTTCGACGTCGATTCGAAGTATCGACTGCTGACGAGTACGGCAGCGACCGTCCGATACGAGAACCTCGTAGGTGATCGGTACCTCGAGCTACTCGAAGGACCCGGCGGGATCGAGGAACTCGACAGCGGTGGCACGATTCCAGTGAATCAGTCCTCACCCGCGCTCGATCTCGACCTGTTGCTCGGTGGGTTCAAGCCACTGCTTCGAGGGTTGGATCCGCAGCAGATCAACGATTTGTCCGCTGCGTTGCTCGGGGTCCTGCAAGGACAGGGCGGAACTCTTGTCTCGCTTCTCGGTAACACGAGCTCGTTCACCAACACTCTCGCTGACCGCGACCAGTTGATCGGCGATGTCATCACCAATCTCAACGCGACTCTCGGCACGATCGATCGACAAGGAACCCAGTTCGAGACCACCATCGACTCCTTGCAGCAACTCGTCAGTGGACTTGCGCAGGATCGAGACCCGATTGGCGACGCTATCCCGCGTATTGCGGGGGCAACAGGAGACCTGGCCGGGCTTCTCGAGGCGACGCGTCCGGATCTGCAGTCGATGATCGCTGCCGCGAACCGGACCGCAACCCAGCTGGACCTCGGAAAAGACAACATCGATCAGGTGCTCACCCGGCTCCCGAGCGACTACAAGAAGCTGATCAGAACCGGATCGTACGGCAGCTTCTTCCAGTTCTACCTCTGCTCCAACACATTCAAGATCTCGGGCCCTGAGGGGTCACCGACACTGCTCGTCCCGACGGCGGTTCAGGATACGGGGAGGTGCGCAAACATCAATGATGTCAACTAAACCGGATAAATCGCCCAACTTCATCCACGTCGGGGTCATCGGTATCGTGTTGGCCGTCTGCATCGTGATTGCGACGCTGCAGTACGACCGCCTGCCGTTCCTGAACGGCGGCATCAACTACTCGGCAAACTTCACCGATGCAGGCGGGTTGATGGTCGGTGACGACGTCACAGTCTCCGGCGTCAACGTCGGCAAGGTCGAGCAAATCGCTCTCGCCGACCAGGAAGTCCGCGTCGAGTTCACGGTGCGCGAAAACATCGAGCTCGGCGAGGCGACTGCCGCGGCGATCAAGACCAACACGATCCTGGGCCGCAAGTCGCTGAAGGTGACACCCGATGGACCCGGTTCCATCGACGTCCACGACACCATTCCGTCCTCTCGCACCAACTCCCCGTATTCGCTGACCGACGCACTGGGTGACCTGAGCACCACCATCTCCGACCTCGACACCCAGCAGTTGGGTGACGCAATGAACGTGGTCTCGGATACGTTGTCCGACACTCCGCCGGAGTTGCGCACCGCCCTCGACGGCATCAGCAGGCTTTCCCAAAGCATCAACTCGCGCGACGAGAGCCTGCAACAGTTGCTCGAACGTGCCGAGAGCGTGACCGGAATCCTCGCCACCCGCAGCGATCAGATCAACCAGTTGATTCTCGACGGCAACGAGCTGTTCGGTGAACTCGATCGCAGGCGCACTGCGATCAGCCAGTTGATCACCAATATTTCCTCGGTGTCTCGCCAACTCACCGGTTTGGTCCAGGAGAATGCGGCGCAGATGGGTCCGACATTGGAGAAGCTCAACTCGGTGGTGGCGGTACTGCAGAAGAACAATGACAACATTGCCGGCGCGCTCGACGGCCTGGGGCCGTACATCAGCGCGCTCGGTGAAGCGGTTGCCAGCGGGCCGTTCTTCAACGCTTATATCCAGAACATCCTCCCGAGCTCGTGGTGGAAGACGATCGTGGACGGCGTCGTTGCTCCGGATCAATTGCCTGGCACTCTGCAGGACCTGATTCCGAAGAATTCGCCACCCATCCTGAAACCCCCGGGGCAATGACATGAAGAAGAAGCTGCTGTATCTCGGTGCCACCGTGCTGGCAATTGTGTTGGTCGTGGTCGGTTACAAGGTCGTCATCGGTCTGACCCAGAAGTCTGTGGTCGCTCAATTCTCCTCTACGACAGGGCTGTACGAAGGCGACGACGTCAGAGTGCTCGGCGTGACCGTGGGTAAGGTGAAGAAGATCGAACCTCAGGGTGACGATGCCCGGGTGAGTATGCAGGTTTCCTTGGACGTCTCGATCCCGGCGGATGCCAAGGCCGTGATCATCGCGCAGAGCCTGGTGTCCGCGCGGTTCGTGCAACTCACTCCGGTGTTCGCCGGCGGACCCGAATTAGCAGACGGGGAAACGATTCCCCTCGAACGCACGGCGGTACCTGTCGAATGGGACCAGATCAAAACCGAATTGACAAAACTATCGACATCGTTGGGACCGGAGGGAGTCGACGATCAAGGCCCAGTGGGTCGGTTGATCGACACCGCTGCCGACAACCTCGACGGAAACGGTGACTCGCTGCGCTCGACACTGCGGGAGCTGTCCGAGACCATGCGAATACTGTCCGACGGCCGAACAGACCTCTTTTCGACCGTCCGCAACCTGCAGGTGTTCGTCGGTGCACTGTCCAACAGCAACGATCAAATCGTGCAGTTCGGCGGCCGACTCGCGTCGGTGTCGGAGATGCTTGCCCAAAGCTCCGACGAATTCGGTACTGCCATGACCGATCTCAATGTCGCGCTCGGTGAAGTTCAACGGTTCATCGCCGATAATCAGGCAGGATTGGTCGAGGGAGTCGGCCGGTTGGCTGATGCGACCCGCGTCCTGACCGACAAGCGCCCGGAGATCGAGCGCATCCTGCATTCAGGACCGAATGCACTCGCCAACTTCAACAACATCTACCAACCGGCGCAGGGTTCGCTGACCGGTGCCATCTCGCTGAACAACTTCGGCAACCCGATCAACTTCATCTGCGGTGCGGTGGCGGGTGTGGAGAACGCTACGTCTGAGCGAAGCGCCGAACTGTGTAAGCAGTACCTCGGTCCAGTCCTTAGCTCGCTGGTCTTCAATTACCCTGCTTTTCTTGCCAATCCGACAACCGGAGCGGCTGCGAATCCGGATCAGATCGTCTACACCGAGCCCGGTCTCGAACAAGCGCAGACGCCTGCGTCCGCTCCGAAGTCCGAGCCTATGGCCGATATGCCGACCGTCCAGGTGCCAAGCCTCGGCGACCTGCTAGGAGGCGGACGATGAGAACTCGTGCACGCGCCGTTGTGAAGGTGGGCATCCTTGCCTGCGCCATGTCGATCACACTGGCAGGGTGTGAATGGGGTGGCTTGAATTCCCTGCCACTGCCCGGCACCGAAGGTCGGGGAGACGGGGCCTATCAGGTGAAAATCGAAATGCCCAACGTGACCACACTGTCGCAGAACTCACCGGTGACCGTCGACGACGTCACCATCGGAACTGTCGATACAATCACGGTTCAGAACTGGCACGCTCTGGTCACCGTGTCGCTGAACGAGGGCGTCGCGTTGCCCGAGAATGTCACTGCCAAGATCGGTCAGACCTCGCTGCTCGGATCGCAGCACCTCGCGCTGGTGCCGCCGCCCGATCCCGAGGGAAGGTTGCAGAACGGCGACGTGATTCCGCTGGATCGAGCCGGGGCATACCCGACGACCGAGCAGACCTTGTCCTCTCTGTCCGTGGTGCTCAATGGTGGTGGCCTGGCTCAAATTCAGGACATCACCACCGAACTGAACAATGCCATCGGTGGCCGTGAAGACTCGATCCGCGATCTGTTGCCGCGGCTGGACGAATTGGTCGGCAGTCTGGATGATCAGCGTGGTGACATCATTGCCGCACTGGACGGAATCGATCGGCTGGCCGTCAACGTCGAGAATCAGAGCGCCACGCTCACAAAGGCATTGAACGAACTGCCGCCGGCGCTCGACGTTCTGATCAAGCAACGTCCGAACATCACCGGAGCCTTCGTGTCGCTGGGTCAGCTCAGCAATGTCGTGTCGCAATTGGTCGAGACCAGTGGTGCAGATCTGCAGACCAATATCGAAAGCATCACGCCAGTTCTCAACGCGTTGGCCGATTCCGGTAGTGCGCTGACCGAAGTGTTGTCGGTTCTGTTGACCTATCCGTTCCCGCAGGAGGGCATCGACAACGTGATCCGCGGAGACTACGCAAACCTGGGGATGGTCATCGACTTGTCTCTCCCGAGGTTCGACTCCAATTTCCTCACCGGAACACCTCTCGCGGGCCGTATTGCTGGTCTCGAAGGCGCTCTCGGTCAACAGGCCGCGCCCACTGCGGTGACAGCGGGCGACCCACTGCGTGGACCGGTCGGCGCACCGACGCTACAAATCCCAGGACTGCCTGCAATTCCATTGCCCACCATTCCTGGACTCGGGGTGCCCGCACCATGATGCTCACCAAATTCGTCCGCGTTCAGCTGATCATCTTCTCGATCCTCACCGTCATCGGACTCGTGGTGATGGCCACTCAATATGTCGGAGTGCCGGCACTCGTCGGGATCGGTCGCTACGCGGTCACGGTGAAACTGCCGACGACCGGCGGCCTGTACCCCTACGCAAACGTGACGTATCGAGGTACCACTGTCGGTGAGGTGCGCTCTGTCGAGCTCACACCCGACGGCGTTGACGCCAACATGTCGATCGACAGCGACTTCTCGATTCCCGCAGATGTCGACGCACAGGTCAAAAGTGTTTCTGCCATCGGCGAGCAGTATGTCGATCTGATCCCGCGGAGTTCGGACGGACCCGCCCTGTCGAATGGCGATGTCATTCCGGAGGACCGGTCGTCGGTGCCGCAGGACGTCGGGCCGATGCTGGACCAGGCGGACACACTACTGAAAAGTATTTCCGATACTCGGCTGCGGACCGTCGTCGACGAGTCGTTCAAGGCGTTCAACGGGGCTGGACCGGACCTGCAGAAGCTCATCGATTCGACCCGGTTGTTCGTGCAGGAAGCGAATGCCAACTCCGGAGAAACCATCCAATTATTGGATCAGCTCGGCCCGTTGCTGGACGGGCAGGTCGTCAGCAGCGACGCTATTCGTTCCTGGACAAGTAATCTCGCTACCTTCACCGATCAGCTTCGTGCCAGCGATCCGGATCTGCGTGCCATTCTCGAGAAGGGGCCGAACGCGGCAGCGACAGCCAACAAGTTGTTCCAGGATCTACAGCCGACGCTGCCGATTCTGCTCGCCAACCTGGTCAGCATCGGTGAAGTCGGCGTCATCTACAACGCCGGCATCGAGCAGATCCTGGTGTTGTACCCGCCGATCACTGCAGCTTTGATGACCGCCGCGGGCGCCGGGCCCGCTGACGAGGGCGCCCTCGTGAACTTCCAACTCGAAGTCAACGACCCGCCCTCGTGCACAACAGGATTCCTTCCTGCCGATCAGCGACGCGATCCTAATGAAATGTCCGTTCCGGATACACCGGCTGACCTGTTCTGCAAGGTCGATCAGTCCGAGAGCACCGCGGTCCGCGGCTCGAGGAACCTGCCGTGTATGGAGGTGCCCGGTCGACGCGCACCCACGCCGGAAATCTGTCGCAGCGCGGAGGGGTATGTGCCGCTGGGCAACAACCCGCCTTGGGGCCCGGTCGAGCAGGGGGAGCCGTCGTACACCGAAATCCCCAGTGGTGAAAGCAGTGTCACTCCGGCAGTGGCAGCACGCCCGTACGATCCGCAGACCGGAATGTATGTCGCACCCGGTGGCGTCGCCTACGCCCAGCCGGGACTCAACGGCGGTGTCAACGATCTCCAGGGCCTCATGTCGGTCCAGCAGGGCACTGGTTAACAGATTGCCCTTCGAGTCCACTCCACCGCAGATGCGGCGGAGTGGACTCCGTAGGGAATCGGCTTCAGAGGTTGCGGGCAGCGAAGGCCACAGCGAGATCCAGGATCGCTTTGCCTTCCGGAAGTCCACTGGCCATGACGGGGAACGCGTGCACCTGCCCCCTCCACACATGCGTTTCGACGGTTCGGCCGGCGACGCCGAGCTTCCGGGTCATCGATTCGACGTCGGGTCGCATGATTTCGTTCTCCGCCGTCGAGAGGAACACCGGTGGAAAGATCGACGGGTCGGCATCGACGGGCGAAGCAGCGCCGGGGATCGTGTCTGGTCCGGCAAGCCAGCGTTCTTCGAGTGCCAGAACCTGCTTCATTGGAAGGTACGCATCCTTATTCATGAACTTCCGCGGATGACTCTTCAAATTCAGATTGAGCAAAGGGGAGAACCCCAACACCGCGGCGGGCGGCGTGAGACCTTCCAGTACAGCAAGTTCGGCGACCTTCATCGCGAGATATCCACCGGCAGAATCACCTGCGACGATGATCTTGGACGGATCGGCAACGGTGTCCAACGCAGCGCGGTAGGAGCGCATCGCGTCGGCGATGGACGTACCGATTCCGCCGTCGGGGATCTGTCGGTATTCGACGGAGTACACGGGCACACCTGCGCGAGCGGACATTGTGGCGCAGGCGCTCCGGTGGGTGGCCAAACCGCAGAATACGAAACCGCCACCGTGGAAGTAGAGGATGGTTGCATCGGCAAGAGATCCCGTCGCGACCCGCGGATGCGTCGTCTTCTCGCACGGCACCCCGCCGAGGGCAACCTGCTCGATCGTGACGCGCTTGGGCTTGGGGAGTCGGTCGACGGCACGGTCGAGGTGGCCGATCGCTCGGATACCGTTGTCGGTGAGTGGCCAGAGACTGAACGCCGGTTTCAGCGTCATCCGCATGGCATAGGCCAGTACCCGCGCCTGCCGGCTGACGTCGTCGTGCCACGTGAGCGTGTGAGCCATAGGGAGTGGTCCTCTCGCAATCAACAAGACAAGTGAGAGTATCAGCCTGGTGAACCAGTTCTAGTTCTCGACCGTTCTGTTACCCGCAGCGTGCACAATGTGAATGAGATGTAGGTCGATACCCGTTCTAGTCGGCACGACCACTGGACGCAACGAGGAAGGTTTTTATGGCAGACGACGAGGGCACGGCGCCGAGGCGCCCACGCCGTCGGGCAGTACGACCGGCAGGGCCTATTGCGGGCGAGACGACGTCGAAGGACACAGTCGAAGTACCGGCAACCGCACAGGACTCACCCGTCGACACCCCGGACCTGAAGAAAGAGGAGCCCACACCCTCCCTCGTCAAGGCTGACGCCGAGCAGAAGCCGACAGAGCCGACGAAAGAAGAGGCTCTGCTGGAGGAAGAAAAGCCCGAGCAGGACGTGGATGTCTCGCATCGGAAAACGAACCGGCTCGACCTAGTGCTGACGTCGTTGTTCGTGGTCGTGGTTCTCGCCCTCCTCGCTGGAGGCGTCTACCTGTTCCTGGCCAATCGAGCGACGAGCGCCGAAGACGCGCAAGCCGAGCGATTCGTACAGACCGCCCGACAGACCGTCTTGAATCTGACGACGATTCATCCCGATTCGGCGCAAGAGGACGTGGACCGGTTGCTGGCCGGTGCCAGTGGAGATTTCAAGGCCGAGTTCGAGGGCCGTGAAGGTCCGTTCGTCGACGTCGTCAAGCAGGCCCGTGTCGATTCGAACGGTGAGATCATCGAAGCTGGAATCGAGAACAGCAGCGACGATACGGCGGATGTCCTCGTGGCTGCACGGGCGATGGTGAAGAACTCCGATGCCGAAGAACCCCAGCCGCGCGACTTCCGGTTGCGCGTAACAGTCGCTGACGACGGTGACGTGATGACCGCGTCGAGAGTGGAGTTCGTGCCGTGATGAAATCTGGAATTCTTTTGCGCAGCTTGGCCGTTGTCATCGTGTTGGCGCTTGCCGCCGGTGTCGGGGTGCTGTTCTATCAGTATCGGCAGAACGAGCAGACCGAGCAGGCACGTACCGATGCCGTCGCAGCTGCTTCGGCGCAGGCGATCTCGATGCTGGCCTACGACTTCGACAATGTCGATCAGCAATTAGCTTCTGCTGCAGACGGTTTGACCGGAGACTTCAAGGACGACTACACCAAGTTGGTGACCGAAGTGATCGCTCCCAGTGCCAAGGAAAAGTCGCTCACCGTTCAGGTGACCGTGCAGGGCACCGCTGTCGTTTCGGCCGATCCGGACGATGCAACGATACTGTTGTTCCTCAATCAGATCACCACCAGCACCGATGCACCCGACGCTGCCAGCAGCGGAAGTCGGGTTCGGATGACGATGGAAAAAGTCGACGGGCGTTGGCTCGCAAGCGAGTTGGCTCCGATCTGAGCACTGTCCACTGGAGGCTGGGCGCCTCCAGTGGACAATCGGTCGAATCAGCGCTGAGTTGTCGCTTGACCGTCCTGCGGCGGATTCGACAGCGCGTCGAGGAAGGACCTGGCCCATCGGTCGACGTCGTGTGCGAGCACCTGCCTACGCATGGCGCGCATACGCCGACGGCCGTCCTCGGGCGCCTGCTCGAGCGCATCGATGATGGCGTCCTTGACGCTGTCGAGATCGTGCGGGTTGCACAGGTATGCCTGACGGAGTTCGGCAGCGGCACCGGTGAATTCGCTCAACACGAGCGAACCACCGAGGTCGCTACGGCACGCGACGTACTCCTTCGCGACGAGATTCATCCCGTCGCGTAGGGGAGTGACCAGCATGACGTCTGCTGCGACGAAGTAAGCGATGAGGTCGTCCCGTGGGATCGGTCGATGCAGATAATGCACGACGGGGTGGCCGACCTGGCCGTATTCACCGTTGATGCGGCCGACCTGCTGTTCGATCTCACCGCGCATCGCCTTGTAGCTTTCGACGCGTTCGCGACTCGGTGTGGCGAGCTGGACGATGATGTTCTCGGCCGGATCGACACGGTCCTCTTCGAGAAGCTCACGGAATGCGTTGAGCCGGACGTCGATTCCCTTGGTGTAGTCCAGACGGTCGACCCCGAGCATGATGCGCTTCGGGTTACCCAGATCCTTACGGATCTGCTTGGCACGATCACGGACTGCCTTGCGCCGTGACTTCTCGTCGAGATCCCCCGAATCGATGGAGATCGGGAACGCGCCGACGCGTACCGTCCGGAAGCCGACCTGGACGGATCCGAGCTTGGACCGCACCCCGACGGATCCGCGGGAGGTGACCTGACCGGCGAGTCTGCGGGCGAGGTACAGGAAGTTCTGTGCGCCGCCCGCGAGATGGAATCCGATGAGATCGGCCCCGAGTAGCCCTTCGACGATTTCGGTCCGCCACGGCATCTGCATGAACAACTCGACCGGCGGGAAGGGGATGTGCAGAAAGAACCCGATGGTCAGATCCGGGCGCAGCATCCGCAGCATCTTCGGGACCAGCTGGAGCTGGTAGTCCTGAATCCACACCGTCGCACCCTCGGCTGCCGCAGCAGACGTCGTCTCGGCGAACCGACGGTTGACCTCGACGTAGGCATTCCACCAGGAACGGTCGTAGATCGGTTTGACGATGACGTCGTGATAGAGCGGCCACAGGGTGCCGTTGGAGAAGCCCTCGTAGTAGTCGGCTACTTCTCGCTCGCTCAACGTGACGGGACACAGTTCGAGCTCGTCCTCGATGAACGGCTCGACCTCGACATCAGGGACGCCCGGCCAGCCCACCCAGGCGCCGTTGTTGGCTCGAAGGATCGGTTCGAGTGCCGTGACCAGCCCGCCGGGGCTTCGCTTCCATCGCGTACTTCCATCGGGAAGCGTCTCCAAGTCCACGGGCAACCTGTTGGCCACGACGACGAAATTGGAACCCTGCGAGGCGTCAGCCACTACTGTCCTATCGGTTCATCGTTCAGAAAGTGCGATTGCTGGTGCGTGCGATCACTCGGGTCGTGCCGCCGGTTCGATGCCCAGCATCGCAAACAGCATGCGGCACTCGTCTGCGTCGAGCGCGTAGGCAGCGACGACGCGCTGCGCCTGGCTGGCAGTCTCGTCGGCCAATGGGACGATCTCGTCGTCGGCGATGTCTTTGTCCGTGGTCGTATTGGCGGCCATGATCGTCTCCGTAGTGGTTGCTGGCGTACTCGACAGGTGGTGCTCACGAAAGTTTCTTTCGCGTCGCCGCCAACTCTATGAGAACTGGTCGCCCTCTCGCCACTTCCTCTGAACGAGCGCAGTGCTCGTCGAAGTGACCTGGGCCCCATCGGGGCATGGATTAGGGTCGATCAATGCACTTTTCTTCCTCGGCGACGTGATGGGTGTGTCGACGACCACGAACCCCCCTTCGACCGGTACAGCGATTCTTCGCCGGAGTGTGCGACGTCAGCGCACCCGGATGATCATCTCCACCGTGTTCCTGTGCTTGCATCAATTCTGCGAAACGATGGTTCCGGTCGCGATCGGTCTGATCGTCGGCCGCGCCATCGCCACCGGTGACGGCACCGCGATGATCATCTCGCTGCTGGCGCTGGCTGGACTGTTCGTGGTTCTGTCGTATGCGTTTCGTTTCGGAGCCCGCATCATCGTGGTCGCGATCGAACGTGAGGCGCACATGATGCGTGTCGAGGTCGCAGGCCGGGTGCTCCATCCCCGAGGCGTGCGCACCGACCTCGTATCCGGTGAACTGCTGTCCGTTTCCACCTCCGACGCCGAGAAGACCTCATGGATTCTCGATGTCATTGCGCGCACTGCCGGCGCGATCACTGCCACCCTCGTCAGCGCAATCGCGTTGCTGATCATCGACATTCCGTTGGGGTTGGCGGTCGTCATCGCCACCCCACTGATCATGTTCGGACTGCAGCGTGCCGCTCCACTTCTGACCAAGGCCGCGACGGCGCAACAAGCAGAGGTCGCGCGTGTGTCCGGCATGGCGACAGACCTGGTCGGCGGGGTGCGTCCACTACGCGGTATCGGTGCGGAGGAAGCAGCGTCGGCTCGATTCTTCGCCTCGAGCCGCACCGCATTGAGCGCGACGATGAAGATGGCCAAAGCCAACAGTATCTACCTCGGATTCTCGACGACGGTCAGTGCGCTTCTGGCCGTCGGAATTGCCGGTGCAGCAGGACTGTTCGCGCTACAGGGGCGGATCTCGGTAGGTGAGCTCATCACGGTGATCGGACTCTCGCAGTTCATCATCGAACCGCTGACCACGATGTCGCGTCTGCCGGGTGTCGCTGCAGTCGTGCGAGGTTCCGCCAATCGCCTGGCCTTGGTGCTCGGCGCGGATCACGTTCTGGCAGAGGGTGGTTCCGTTGCACCGCCGGCCACCGATATCGCGGCCGCGGGCATCGCATACCGGTCTCTCGACGGCTTCGATCTTTCGGCCGCCCCCGGGGAACTCGTAGGTGTGGTGGCACTGCGGCCCCAGGACGGCGAGGCATTGGCCGCGGTGCTGTCCGGACAGATCTGCGAGGACGACTACCTCGGCACAGTGACCATCGGTGGTCTCGGATTCGGTGAACTCGGACTGGCCGACGCGCGTCGAACAGTGCTCGTGGAACCGCACAACACCGACCTGTTCGCGGGCACCGTGCGAACGAACGTCTCCGCCGGGCGCGCCCGCGAGGACCACGAGCTCGACCGAATACTCGCCGCGTCCGCCGCTACCGACGTCGTCGCCATGCACGAGCGTGGCCTCGACCACACAGTCACCGATCGCGGGGCCAGCTTGTCGGGCGGTCAGCGTCAACGTGTCGCATTGGCCCGGGCATTGTCGGTCTCGGCCCCGGTGCTCGTCCTGCACGACCCGACAACCGCGGTGGACGCCGTCACCGAACACTCCATTGCCGCCGGGATCAAGGAACTGCGTCACAGCGGTGATCGTGCCCAGACCACCATCCTGATCACGACCAGTCCCGCCCTTCTCGCAGTGACGGATCGAGTCGTACTCGTCGACGACGGACGCGTCGTCGCCGAGGGAACGCATCACCACCTCGCAACCGCCGACGAACGCTACAAGGGGGCGGTCCTGCGATGACCACACCGGAACTTCTCCCTATCGCGACGGGTAAGCGGTCCTGGGCTTACTTGTCGGGCGAGATACGCGCCCAACGGGGACTCGCCCTCCTCACCCTCGCGATCAGTGCCGTCTCGGCGGCCATGTCGCTCATCCCCGTCTACGTCTTCGGCGTACTCGTCGACCGCGTCACCGAAGGTGCCCCGACGTCGACGATCGTGAGCGTGGTGGTCGTCATCACCACGGCCGCCGTCATCGGAGGCATCTTCACAGCACTGAGCACCTACATGATCAGCAAGCTGGGCGAGCGGACTCTCGCCACGCTGCGCGAACGGGTACTCCGACGCGCACTGCATCTCCCGATCGGCACACTCGAACGAGTCGGCAAGGGAGACTTGCTTTCCCGTGTCGGCGACGACGTCGCAGTCATGGCGAAGTCCATCGGCGAGGTCATCCCCAACATCGTCTCCGCGATTCTCCTCGTATCACTGAGCGTGGTCGCGATGCTGAGCCTGGACTGGCGTCTCGGACTCGCCGGCATGGTCGCCATCCCGATGTACGTCATGGCCCTGCGCTGGTACCTACCGAAATCGGCGCCCCTCTACGCCGCCGAGCGCGTCGCCATGGGCGAGCGGTCCCAGGCACTCATCAGCAGCATGCAGGGCGCACGCACCGTTCGCGCCTACGGACTCGAAGACACACACCTGGCCGAAATCGACAAAGCGTCGGGCAAGGCTCGAGACATCGGCATCGACGTGTTCCGACTCTTCACACGCTTCGGTTCGCGCAGTAACCGCGCCGAATGCGTCGGACTGTCGGTGATTCTGGCCGCTGGATTCCTGCTGGTCCAGGACGAGTACGTGACCGTCGGCCAGGTGACCGCTGCTGCGCTGCTGTTTCACCGGCTGTTCAACCCGATCGGCATGCTCATGTTCTCCTTCGACGACGTGCAATCGGCGGGCGCCAGCCTCGCGCGCCTGGTCGGCGTCATCGACATACCCGACGAGCGGTCGCCTGGGACAGGTGCCGTCCCGGTCGACGGCACCCTGCAGATCACCGATCTCCGGCACTCGTACGACACCGGCCACGAAGTTCTGCACGGAATCGACCTGACCGTCGGCGCGGGGGAGACCGTCGCACTCGTCGGATCCACCGGTGCAGGCAAGTCGACGATCGCAGCAATCGCAGCGGGCTCGATCGACTCGACCTCCGGCACGGTACGGATCGGCGGCGCGACACTCGCCGAACTGGGCGCGAAAGGGCTGCGCAGACATATCGCGATCGTCAGCCAAGAAGTACACGTCTTTGCAGGTCCACTGATCGAGGATCTACTACTCGCAGCACCGGACGCGAGCCGAGCGGACGTCCACGCAGCACTCGACACCGTCGGCGCCACCCGATGGGTCGACACCCTCGACAACGGCATGGATACCGTTGTCGGAGAAGGTGGACACGAATTGACCTCCGCCCAATCACAACAGCTGGCACTTGCGCGACTCCTGCTCGCCGATCCCGCCGTCGCCGTGCTCGACGAAGCGACCGCCGAAGCCGGAAGCGCCGGTGCCCGAGACCTGGAGGCAGCAGCGGCAGCCGCAACCCGCGGACGCAGCACACTCGTTGTGGCACACAGGCTTACCCAAGCAGCCGCCGCCGATCGCGTCGTGGTCCTCGAACACGGAAGAATCCTCGAACAAGGTCCACACGCCGAACTCGTCGCTGCGGGTGGGCGTTACGCCGAACTCTGGTCGGCTTGGCAGGGGCGATAGATAGGCTCTGAACCACCGAAAGCGCCCCCGGAGAGACGCTTTCGATGTTGTGTTCGGCTTTTTCAGCTGTTCTTCTCTGCCAGGAACAGCTTTTCGATACGAGCGGCTTCGGCCTTCTTGTCCGCTGCCTCTTCTTTGCTTTCAGCGGCGTCCGCCAGTTCGGATTCTGCGGGCGCGGCTGCGGCGTTCTCGGACTTGGCGATCTGCTCGTGCTGTTTCTTCTCCGCGGCGCGGGCTTGCGCTGCCCGTGATTCGGCCACCTCGTCGGCGCGCTTCTTCTCGGCGGCAGCTTTCGCTTCGGCTTCCTGAGCGGCCTGCTGCTTGCGCTGTTCGGCCTGCTCACGTGCTTTCCGTGCAGCATCGTCTGCGGCTAGGGCAGCAGCCTTGCGTTCCTTCTCGGCCGCTTCGCGAGAGGCCCTCAGCTTCTGGTCGGCGACTGCCTGGGTCGCGTCGGCGTCGGCTTCGAGCTTGCGGGCCTTGGCCAACTCTTCGCTGAGGTGGACCTGAGCTTCGCCACGTTGTTCGACATCTTTGTCGCCGAGCACACTGCCGACGGCCTTGTCGAGCGATCCGACAGTGCGCTCGTACGCAATTCGAGCGGGTGCGTCGGTGCTCCACGTCTGCACGACGCTGGTTTCGAACAGGTGCAACGGGATTCGAACGATCTTGTACTGAAATCGGAGAATGGACAGCGGGATGCTGAGTACGTTCATGGAAGGACTACTCCTGTTCACGGGTTGATGTCTTCGCGCAATGATTCGGCGTTGCGTCGAGCGCGGTCCGCTGCCGCTCGCGCAGCCTCGGCCTCGGCCACTTCTTCGCCATGCTCCTGCACGGCCTTCAGCTCGTCCTGCGTCGCGGCTGCAGCGTCGGACTGCCCCTCGGCAACCGCCTCGATCTGTTCGGCGCGGGCGTCGACCTCGGCGTCGGCAACCTCGTCTCGGACGGTCTGATGCTTTTCCTTCTCGGCCGCGACATGCTGTGCCTGCTGGACGTGGCGGGCGCTCTCGGCCGAGGCCTCGGCGCTCGCGCTGGCTGCATCGCGCTGCTGCTGGGCGGCATTTCGCACGGCAGCGAGGTCTTCGGCGGCTTCTTCGGATTGCGCCTGGGCCGCCAACTCGGTGGCGTTCGCCTCTGCTCGTTCGCGGGCCTGTGCATTTTGAAGCTGTCCCTCGGTGGTGAGGGAATCGTTGCCGGTCACTGCCCCGACAACCTCCTTGGCCTTGCCCTTCACCGCGTCGAACAGGCCTTTGCGGGCTTCTTCGGATGCGTTCTCATTGCTCACTGCAGTACCCCTCGCTTCTACTCCCCGGTGGAATTCGCCCGACAGCGATCTACATGCCGAACGCGCAACCATGGTGGACTACCCGACCGAGTGAAGCCGGAAACCCGCCGGTCGACTACTTCGCGGGCTCGGTCGTAAGCTCTTTTCCAGCCGCAGACGAGCAAAGGAGTTACATGCCGATCGCAACCGTGAACGGGATTTCGCTGAATTACCAGGTCAAAGGTGCTGGCGATTTGGTCGTTCTCATCATGGGCACCGGTAGCCCGGGCCGAGTGTGGGACCTGCATCAGGTCCCCGAACTCGTCGAAGCCGGCTACCGCGTCTGCTATTTCGACAATCGTGGGATAGCGCCATCGTCGGAGAGTGCGCAGGGCATGAAGATCGACGATCTCGTAGCCGACACCGCCGGACTCATCGAACTGATTCGTGAGGGCGACGAGAAGGCATATGTCGTCGGCACCTCGATGGGCTCACGCGTCGCGCAGGAACTGGCGCTGACGCGACCCGAACTGGTCCGTAAAGCTGTGTTCCTCGCCGGACATGCCCGTCTCGACGAGTTTCAGAAGACACTCGGCGAAGGTGAACGCGAACTCGCCGACGCCAAGACCGCCTTGCCACCGAAGTACGCCGCGGCGATCACGGCCGTGATGAACCTGTCGCCGACCACACTTGCAGACTCCCGGTCGGCGCGTGACTGGCTCGACCTTTTCGAGTTCTCGACAGCGCCGACATCCCCCGGCGTGCGGGCTCAGCTGGGCATGGACGAGAACTTCGACAGAGGTGCCGCGTACGGAAAAATCTCCGTGCCCTGCTTGTCGGTCGGATTCGAGCACGACCGGATGATCCCCCCGTACCTGAGCGAGGAGCTGGCGAAGGCGATCCCCGACGCCCAATACGTCGAGATTCCCGACGTCGGGCACTTCGGATATCTGGAGCGGCCAGAGGCGATCAACAGCGCCGTGCTGGAGTTTCTTCGAAGCTGACCTCCAGCGTCGGCACTCGAGTGCGATACTGTGCGTTGCTAGGGTCGGGGGCACTTCACATAGAAGACTGCCGATAACAATACGTTTGCGACGAGTGAGGCGAGATGAGTACCAATCCATTCGATGACGAAGACGGACGCTTCTTCGTGCTGGTCAACGACGAAGACCAGCACTCGTTGTGGCCCACATTCTCCGATGTACCGCAGGGCTGGAAGGTTGTCTTCGGTGAAGACACCCGTGCAGCATGCTTGGAGTACGTGGAGAAGAACTGGACGGACATGCGTCCCCGCAGCCTCCGTGAAGCAATGGAGGCCGACGCAGCTGCACGTCAGTCCGCAGAGGGAACCCCCGAGGCTTAGACCTTCTTCTTTTTCTTGAGCTCGACAGAACCGCGTCGCCGACGAACAACCGGGCGACGCGGTTCTTCTCTGCGTCGAAGAGTAGGACGTAGCAGTTCTTCGGTGCGAGCCAAGATGCGTGGACGACGCAACGTACGCGCACCCCACTCGCCGAGCGTGACCCCAGCAGCGAGGCCACAACCGATACCGAACGCTGCGAGCAGTGCACTGATGCCGAGCAGTAGTTGGTCGTTGAGCAGCGCGTAGAGGCCTCGGTACAGCGACAGGCCAGGCAACAGCGGCGTGATGCCGGCGACCGCGACGATCAGCGGCGGAATCAGCGCGCGACGAGCCATCAGACCACCGGCGAAACCGACGACGGTCGCCGCGAACGCCGACGCGATGATCGGCCCGGTGGACAGCGTCTGGATGAGCAGGTAGACCAGGGCACCGGCAAAGCCGCCGAGGAACGCAGCCGTCAACGCACGACGCTCCGCGTAGCAGGCCAGCGCGTAGAACAACGAGGCTGCAGCACCCGCCAGCACCTTCGTCGGCAATTCTTCGATACCAGGGGGCGGGTTGTTGGTGATCAGTGGCAGATCGCTTCCGACGATCGCGGCGATCTTCAACGACGTCGCAACACCGGCGATGATTCCGCCCGTCATCATCAGAACTTCGAAGAACCGCGCCGACGCAGTGATCGGGGCCCCGGTAATGGCGTCCTGCACCGAGCCCACCAACGACAATCCCGACAGCAACACCGTCACGCCCGCCGCGATGACCAACGACGGCGAAATCGTGATACCCAACTCGTCCTGAAAGTTGTACAGCGTGATGGCAGGGGTCGCCGCGACGAACCCGCCGACCACCTGCTGGAAAAAGAACGGCAGACCCACCCGGTTCAGAACGCGCCCGATCCGGTCGATGACCATCGTCGTCAAGAAGCTCACCACCGCCACCAGCGCATCGCCACCGACCAACACGCTGATCGCCGCCGCCATGCCGGACCACGCAAGCGTCGCGATCCACCGGTTGTACGGGTGCGGTGCCTTGGTGATGGCGTCCAACGTCTCGCGCGCAAACGCCGGCGTCACCATCTTGATGCGGACATCGCGAATCAAGTTGTCGACGGCAGCGAGACGCGTGAAATCCATCGACCGGTATTCCACGATCCGCATCGTCGACGCCGGCGGCCGCGTCGGGCCGCGGTGAGCGCTGATCGTGATCGAGTTGTAGGTGACATCGACATCGCAGCGAGCAAGGCCGTAGGTTGCCGCGATGTACTGCACCTGGGATGCCGTATCCATCGCGGAAGTCCCCGACGCAAGAAGTACCTCACCGACGCGTACCGCCAGATCCAGCACTTCTGCCACCACAGCATCGTCGGTGAGGTCGATCGGCCGCAGTGGTGAAGGTGCGGCTGTAGGGGTGTCGATGGTGGCGCGACGCTCGCCGGTGAGACGGCTGAGCGAGGCCGTCACGTCTTGCAGGAAAGTCATGACCGTCTTTACATAGCTGGGGTGATCCACGCACAAGGTACCTGCTGTTACTGAGCGAGGAGTGAGTGGATATGCTGGCTCAGCACCAACGCCTCCTTAGCTCAGCGGTAGAGCACTCGCCTTGTAAGCGAGCGGTCAACGGTTCAATCCCGTTAGGAGGCTCCACGAGACGGCTCCGACCAGATGGTGTGGTCGGGGCCTTTTCTTTTTGGACTGATTTGGCCGCTCGTTTCTTGTGCGAGCCCCCGGTTCGTCCACCTGGGTTTATGTGTCGCGTGTGACCTGGGGATTTGCCGGTACGGCGGCTCGATTCGGCGTTCGGTGTCACAGAATGTCACAACTCATTGCTAACTCACCGGTGAGCATTCGTGTGGATGTAGGTGGATGCGCTCGGACGGTGCGGGAGGTGGCCGGAGCGAAGTGCGGTGTTGGAATGAGTGTCGGTTCTGTAGGCTTTAAGCCTACGTTTCCGAGACTTTACGGAGGTGTGCGTGACTTCGGGCGATGTTCGACGCCGTCAGGCCGGGTTACCTCCGGAGTTCGCGCGGCTTCCGATGCGGGTGGTGCGGGCAGCGACGGCCGCCGATGTCTACGCGCATCCGCGCGCCGAGCTCGCGCGGCTGACGGACTTGGGTCTGCTGCATCGAGTGGCGACAGGCTTCTACGTGGCGGTGCCCGACAACAAGGTCGGTGGCGGCTGGATGCCTGGTTTGGAGGCTGCGGCGGCAGGTATCGCGGTTGCTGCCTATGGCCGCGATGAGGTTGTGGTGATGGGTGTTAGCGCGGCTCGGTTGCACGGCGCGATTCCGCGGGCGTTGGCGACTGCTGTGGTGGCTGTGCCGACGCGGCACGATCCGATCCAGTTGGCCGACCGGCAGGCAGTAGTCCGGTTTGTTGTGCGTGACACGGCACGTCTGGATGCGGAGCGCATCGATACCGAGTTGGGTGCGGTGTTGGTGACTACTCCGGAGCAGACGGTGTTGGATCTGGAAAAGCGTCCGGGGTTGGGTGATGCCGAGGGTGAGGTGTGGCCGGCGGTGGAGCAGTTGTATCGACGGTGCGATCCAGAGGTGTTGGCCGAGATCGCTGAAGTTCAGAAGATGCGAACGACGCTGGCGCGGTTGCGCGATCGGTTGGGGGAGCAGTAGTGAACCCGGACGAGTTGGCCTCGGCGGCCGCGCGTTTCGGTGTCGCGCGCGCTCAGGTCGAGAGGGATCACCTGATCTCGCATCTTCTCGGCTATCTGAGTGCGCACTTCGCGGACCGGATTGTGTTCATCGGCGGAACAGCGTTCGCCCGAACCCATTTGGTCGATGGTCGGCTCAGCGAGGACATCGATCTGATCGCGGTCGATTCCAAATCTGAGGTCGCTCGTGATCTCGATCGCGCCCTCCCACGCGCGGTGATGCGCAGCCACGGGCGACTGGTAAGGGATCCGGCGATCGGTATGTCATGGAGAACACACCGCTGGTCGGCAACGCCATCAGCGAGATCGCTTATTCGGTAATTCGTTGTGTAGGCGAGATGGGACGACTGCCGCTTATGACAGGGGGAGTGCAGGGTTGCTTTTCGACTTCGACCGTCGAGCGGGTACGCAGCTATGGCTAGGGTCGGTGCGCATTCAAGATGGTTCTCATGTTGGCGCGGTAGAACGCAAACGAGCTGTCAGACTTCAGGCCGGTGCGCAGGTGTCGAATGTCAATGCCGGCCTCGCGCAATGTTAGGAGTTTGAGAACCCAGGTCAAGGATTGGGCGCTGCAAATCAGCAGGTCGTAATGGCGGTCATCGGTACCGCGACCGACCGATGTAATTGATTGGTGCGCCATGGTGTTTCGAAATTTCGTTGTCAATTCCTCTCATGAAGCGAAGGGCAATATTCGTTCTGGGGTGAAATCGGCGAGAACCTCGTGAACGGCCGTCGAGGTGATGGTGGCTAGCTGCTCCATACGCTCCGCGAACGTGATGCGTCCGAAACCGGCGAACGAGTCTTGCAGGGCTTTCTCGACCTCGCCACGTGCAGCGTCGGTGTCGGTTGCCTCTGCTTGTAAGCCGTCGTGTGCGGCCATGCCTGCAATTCGTGCGGCCCGACGGATCGTCTTGATCTGGTTGGGCGACAGTCCCAACCGGGTGGTTCGATCGCCGAACAACCGGCTGTGAAAGCCCTCGGCCACGGCGCACAGAGTGAGCGCTCTGACCTCGATCGGCACGTCGTCAGTGCCGTTCACCGCCGGGTCTGCGATGTTTCCGAGGCTGGCCCAGTTGTTCATCCAGTGTTCGACGACATGGGGGGGTCACAGCATTGCCGGAGACCAGACGACTTCCGCGGCGGCGCACCTCGACTTCAGGGTCAAGCTGTTCGAGGACCCGCAACCACGACCCGCTCATTTCCACACTGACTTCTAGCGATTCGGCCGTAACCGGATCACCGTGACACAGTTGCGCGAGTCCGGTCATCGCGTTGACGACCCTCATGTGAAATGTGCTTAGCGATACCGGCGACCGGGTAGCGTAAGAGACGACCAACTCGCCGTAGTCATTGTGGGACAATTCGAATCGAGCTAGCTGGTCCTGGGCATCGAATGCTATCTGGTCGAAATGGCCCCATCCTTCGGGTACGTGCATGGCGAATCGCAACCGCCGGTACAGCTGATCGGCACCTGTGACGTGCGCACCCACGATCACTTGTGTGACAGATAGTTCCCCGTTCCGCTCCATGTGGATAAGAGGTCGCGAGCTGCCACGCACGTCCACCAAGGTAAGCAACGTTCCGTCGTCGCTCGTCCCGTGGACCGTGTACGGCTCGAACTCGGCGACCGCGACGTCGGGATCGGAAGCGCGGATGACGCGAAGCCCTTCGCCGACGGTTCGATGGCCAGTCGTTCGACGCTCAGTCATCTCACCGTGGACGATTGCAGAAATCTGGTTGTCGTGAATACGCACTGTTCCATGAAGCCCACGCGTCGGCGCGTCCACTCGCCAGAACTGCCCGGTGATTTGGGTCAACTCGGAATCGACCATGGCAGCCTAACCGGCGAAGTCCGCGGATCGCTCAAGGTTTTCGCGAGGGCACTCCGAACTCGCGCGCCAACCAAAGCCTGACGAGCAGTGCCCCGGATGAGGCAATGACCCATGCCCGTACAGGCTCCGGTGGCGCCTGATCCGCGTGCTTCGCCCCTTTGTACAGGGCGTTGAACGCGTCGGCCCATTCGTCGAAACCGGCGAATGGGCGGCCGGCAAGATGAAAGGCTGGCCGCACACCCTGACTCTTGAAGAGCGGGCATGCCTATTCCAGGTACAGGAAACGCGGCAGCTCAAGATCGGAACACTGTGCAAGAACATAGGATTGCAAGGATCCGCCCTCTACAAGAACCTCACCCTCGCCCGGCTCTTGCGGCCGCGAGAGGTGATTAGTGCGGTCCACTTCAGAAACAGTGCAGTCGTCTTCTGAAACTGACAACCGGATCTTGGGCGAGATGACCACCGCAGGCACTGGCGGGACGACGCTGCCCGACCTCTTCGTCGACGCCTTTGACACGGTTATCCCAGCAGCCGCGAGCCAGCACTATCAGCACGCTCGTACCGAAACGGGGGAGAGCCCACACCGCTTCCAGCTTGGCTTAGCGCGCAGTCAGATGTTGAGAGATGGGGTGGGCTGCAGTGAAATCCCTGGTATTCCACTAAAGCGTCCAGAGAGAATCTGCAATTCTGCGCGCAACGCCGGGTAGAGGTCGATCAAGGCCGCCTCGACGAACGCTGATTTCTCGTCGTCGGTGGCCTCGTCCAATGTCGATGAATCCATGTCGCCTTGGTTGCCTTGTTCCGCCTGCTCGTCGTTTGCGTACAGGCCCGTCACCGCAACCCCGACATACATGAGGTTGGGGCGGTGAAAGCGAGTTTCGAGCGTCGCGAGGACGGTTCCGTTGGTCCATCCGCGGACTGTCGCCGAACCCTCCGACATTTCCTCGTACCATGCAGGGGGCGCATCGTTTTCTGGGTAGTGACGTTCGAGTAGGAGCTTTGCCGGATCGATGTGTCGTAGGGTCAGCGCAGCGAGTTTGGTGATCATGCTGACGTGATCGCAGCCGGGAATGGCTGTGCCGAGAACTGGCGACGCAGTACGGTCGCCGATGGAACTAGCGGCGTCGTCGCAGATTGCATGTCAGGCTCGGATAGCTCAGCGGCAGACCAGGTTGCAATGAGGGCGTCGGCACGCGCACTCACTGTCTTTTTCCGATGCTCCTCTCGGGAGCAGACCTCGTAGGTCACCATTGCCTCGACTGCTTTCGCGTAGCGACGGATGGTGGCAAGGGTCGCGTTGGTTCCTCCTCGCTCGAACCTCGACACCACACTGGGGTCGACGTTCATTCGTTCGGCGACCTGTGATCCAGATAGGCCGAGCTCGATGCGCCGGTCTCGCAATAGCCGGACCAACCGGTTTTGGGCGCGCGCGAGATCGACGCCGAGAAGCTCTGTGGCATCTGCGCCCTCCATGCCGGGAATCATCACCGCCACGCCACCTCTTCCATATTCGGGACTGACCTGCCGTCTTGATTTATAACGCAAGGGTAGCAGTGGTTAGTCCCATGTCCGCCAGTACCGCATAGGTTCATGCTTGTCACACCAGTGGATGCCCCGCCACATCGCATCACGCATGTGCTCGGTCTGCTGATCTTTGTCGTACTCACCGGCGACGCCCTTGCCTGCAATCGGGAGGGAAGACCCGAGGATGAGGGTAGTTTCCTCACCAGAGGCGGCTGTCGTCTCGAGGAAATATAGGCGGAAGTCTTGCGGCTTACGCCCGTGGGTGCTTTCCACCTTCAGCTCGCCCAGCCAGGGCATGGGTTTGCGACTGAAGTGTCTGCGCTGATCGACCGCCTGACCGACTGGCACGCGGTAGGTACTGCCACCGTTTTCCTCGGCGTCGAGACCTATCTCGACCGCGTCGAGAATGAGTGCGACCAGTACTTCGTAGGCGTCAGCGTCAATGCTCTTCAGTTCGAGAAGTTCAGCTTTGCAGGCATCGGTGTAATCCCAGGGGCAGCCTGGTGTGTGAATGCGGCTGCTTTTGAGGTTTTCAGAGACAGGACCAGTGCCGGATCTACGTTGCTGCGGCACGGTCGTATTCCCTCCGAAGGCTACGAGGCGTGGCACTGAGCGGTGCCGGCCGGTGGCATGAAGACGATATCTCACGTCCCCTGCAGGATCCGGGCTGACATGCGTCCCCATCGTCCGTCAGGAACGGATTCGTTCCGATGCGAAAGACAGCACTGGGGATTTCCCTTTCCGTGACAACGAGCCTCGAGGCGACACTCGGCCTTTCGCGCTGAACCGCATGTCTATTGCCAGTAACGACCGCCGACGGCGACGCGCCGATCGATAGTGAGCTTTTTATGTCGAAAACTAAAGTGATATGTTAGCGTCCCTGTAGACAGATGAAGGGAGTGCGAGGTGGCGATCGACGAGGGACGTGCATGGGCTTTGCGGACGCTAGGAGCCGATGGGGCATTGGTGCGAGAGCAGATCTCGGCCGTCATCCGCGACTGCCACGAGAAGATGGCGAACGCGCAGGCGGAAGCGGACATGAAGCACACTGGGGTGTACGGGCAGATCTGGCGCAAGTGCCTAGATGAATTCGTGGCGGTGCTCGGGCGGCTTCCCTCGGCTGAGATCATCCCGCGGCGGGGTTACAAGCTGGTCTCGTTCAACGGCGCGGTCCTCTTCCCGTGGCGCTTCGCCCGGGAGCGTTCCACAGACATCGGATCGCGTCCGTTCGCGGTGTCGGACACGCGCATCTCCCTCTTCAAGCAGGAACGGGATCTCGCGCAGCAGCGCCTCGAGATCGAGTTCGAGCACCCGGAACTGACCGAGGAGGAGCGGGAGCTTCTCGACGCCGAAGCCAAGGCGCTCGAAGAGACGCTGACATCTCACCGTGTGGTCGTCGTGCCCTACGCGAGCAATCCGTCTGCGCTTCACAGCATCGACTGGGGCGAGGCGACTCTGGGAGCCGATGGCTACCTCACCTTCGCGTCGATGGAGTCGTTGCTCGACGTCGGATCGGGCTCATTGGTGGATGTCGCGCCTGCGGAGGACGAGAGCTTCTCGGACGGCCCTATCCCGCGCCCTCAGCTGGGGGTGAAGGAGGAAGAGACAGACGGAGGCGCTCATGGATGACCGGGACACCCTGTTCTCCCTGGTCGAGCCATCCGATCGCCCTGACCTCGGTACTGTCGCGGGCAGCTTCGATCCTGCACGCCTAACGCAGGCGCGCTTCGCGGCAGGTCTGTCGAAGGCAAAGCTCGCAGACCTCGTCGGGGTGACTCCCGCGGCCATCGGTCAGTACGAGTCACAGTCCTCCACCCCGCGACGTGACCTCCTGCCCGTGCTCGCACGCGAACTGCACGTGCCCGTGGACTACTTCGCAACCGGCCGTCCGATCGGTCGAGTGGACGGGTCACAAGCGCACTTCCGGAGCCTGCGTTCGACGTCCGCGCGGGACCGCGCGAAGGCGATCGCGTTCATCGAGCAGGTGTGGGAGCTGACGTTCGCGCTGGAGAAGAAGGTCCGCTTCCCGGAGGTCGATCTGCCACCGGTCGACCGAGAGAAGGCGGACCCGCATTCGGCCGCTCAGGCTCTCCGTGCGCGATGGGGGCTCGGCGGGAAGCCGGTGAAGCATCTGGTCGCCCTTGCGGAGTCACACGGGATCGTCGTCAGTCTGCTCACAATGGCGAACGCGGACGTCGCTCGTGTTGGCGCGTTCTCTACGTCGCACCTGGCAAGGCCAGCCATCGTCGTCACCCCGGAGCGGGCGAAGTCAGTGTTCGTCTACCGGTTCACGATTGCGCACGAGCTTGGGCACGTGCTGCTGCACGGCGAGGCGGCACCGGGAGACAAGCAGCAGGAACGCGAAGCGGACCAGTTCGCCGCTGAGTTCCTCACGCCGCGTTCACAAATCGAAAACCTGCTGCCCCGCACGGTGAACTTGTCGCGGCTGGACGAGTTGTCGCGACACTGGGGTGTCTCCGTCGACTCGCTGCTGCTGCGGATGAAAGAGACCGGCACCGTCTCTGACGCGTCGATCCGGCGCGGCTACCAGAAGTTGAACCAGTTGCGCAGCTCGGGATTGGAAACACCGGAACCCGTGAACGCCTACCCCGGAGAGGTGCCCTCAATGCTCGCCCAGGCTGCGGAGCTCGCCGATCACGCAGGCTACGGTCAGGCCGACCTTGCGCGAGAGCTGAGATGGCACCCGGCGCGCGTGCGCGAGATGCTCGGCGCGGAAGACCCCCGGCCTGCTTTACGAATCGTCAGCGACCCGCCTCAGACAGACGACCTTGTTCCGTGAGACGCCTCCTTGGAACAGCCGCCTTAATTGATACTTCACTCATTTGTAGGAATGCGCGCAGAGTAGAGCCATGAGTTTCATTAGCCGCCCGCGGGGAGTTTGTAGTGCAAATTAGGTGTTTTCGTGTTGAGAATTTCAGGCGACTCAAGAGTGCCCGGGTTGACCTTGAGCAGGAGCGCACCATATTTGTCGGCGCAAACAACAGCGGTAAGACGTCGGCCACGCAGCTGTTCCAGATGTTTCTGTCGCAGCAACCCCGTGCGCCGTTTCAGATCTACGACTTCACCGCCGACTGCTGGGAGGTCTTCGACTCCTTCGACGTCGACGACGGGGATCCAGACGTCGAACTTCCTCGAATCAATTTCGATCTGTGGTTCGAGGTCGACGAGGATAACCTCCACCGCGTGCTCGAACTCCTGCCGAGCCTGGACTGGGAAGGCGAACCCGTCGGGGTCCGAATGGTGTACGCGCCGCGGGACGGTGCCAAACTGGTTGCGAACTATAAGGAAGCGCGTGCGAAGGCAGAGGCGACCGCTGGTGACGTCGAGACGTCCTACAAACCGTGGCCACAAACCATGGTGGAGTACTTGACGAAGCGGCTTCAGCAGGAGTACGAGATTAAGTACTACGCACTCGACGCTAGTGAGTGCGACGACCAGTTCGTGCTGAACGATGGGTACGAGCCGTTCTTCCTTGGCACACACATAACCGGCGCGTCGAGCATCGTTGACTCAATTATCCGCGTCGACTTCCTGAACGCGCAGCGTCACCTGTCCGATGTCGACTCGCACGGCAGGAGCGAGGACCTCTCGAACCGTCTGAGTCGCTTTTATGAGCGGAGTCTTCAGAAGCTGGATAGCGACCTGGATGCCCTCGGAGCTATCGCCGAGTCGGAGGAGCGGCTGAACAAGCACTTCGCCGATGTCTTCGGACCGACCCTGGCGCGACTGGGTGAGGTGGGCTACCCGGGCGTCGCCAATCCCGGCATGGTCGTCAAAGCATCGTTCAACGCTCATGGCATCCTCAGCACCAACGCTAAAGTCCACTACTCGCTACCCGTGCCAGCCGGTGCAGGCGTGGCCATCGAGCAGATGCTCCCCGATCAGTACAACGGCCTTGGTTTTAAAAACCTCATCTTCATGGTGGTAGAAGTGCTCGATTTCCATCACGCATGGGCGGAGGCCGAGATCGACCGTCCGCCGATCCACCTCGTCATGATCGAGGAGCCAGAAGCCCACCTGCACGCTCAGCTACAGCAGGTGTTCATCCGGAAGATCCTCGAGATCTTGCCCGCGCCTGAGGCGGACTTCCAGACGCAACTGGTGGTCACGACGCACTCGCCGCACATCATCTATGAAAGCAACTTCAAACCGATCCGCTACTTCTGCCGATCAGTCGCGCCGAACGGACTCCACTGCAGCGACGTCAAGAACCTGTCGATGTTTTACGACGAAGAGGAGGTGATGACGCGGGAATTCTTGCAGCAGTACATCAAGTTGACACATTGTGATCTCTTCTTCGCGGACGCAGCCGTTCTCGTTGAAGGGAACGTCGAGCGCCTGCTCCTACCACTCGTCATCGAGCGATTCGTGCCTGAGCTCCGCTCATGTCACTTGACGATTCTGGAGGTCGGCGGTGCCTTCGCGTACAAATTCGCCAAGCTCCTGGACTTCCTGAGCCTTCCGACGCTCGTCATCACAGATCTCGACAGCGTGGCTGTTCAGGACGTCACCGGAATAGACGATGAAGAGGACAAGCGCGCATCTGCCTGTGCGGTAGATACCACAGGAGCAATCACCTCCAACGAGACGCTGAAGCAGTGGCTCCCGAAAATCGAGGGGATAGGTGAACTGCTAGCGGCCGGTGCTGACCAGAAGGCACCCGTTAGTCCTGATGGCAGCCCCGGCTTGGTTCGCGTTGCCTATCAGACCAACGAGACCGTCTCCTGGCAGGCGGCCCAGGAGTTTAGAGCTGGTCGGACGTTGGAGGAGGCGTTCGCTCTTCAGAATCTCGACTGGACGCAGAGCGTGGACGGCAAAAACCTGGGACTGCGCATCGGCAAGGCGTCCGAACTTTCGATCACGGAGTTGCATGAGAAGCTCTTCAAACGTGTAAAGGGCACGTATTTCGACAAGACCGCCTTCGCTCTTGGTGTGATTGCGGCGGCCGAGCAGTCCTGGAAATCTCCCGCGTACATTACCGAAGGCCTTGAGTGGCTGCGTGAGCAACTGGAGCTTGTTGTGCCGGAAGAACTCGCCAACCAAGTAGCTGGGGGGTGTGACTCCGAATGACGGCAAGAGCCGACGCGCCCGACACCGACGCCGATCGCCAAATTCGAGAGATCCTGGACCGAGATCAACTGATCGGGTTCACAGTTGTAGCTGGCGCAGGATCAGGCAAGACCACGTCGCTAGTGAAGGCGCTGGCACATATAACGAGAACCCGGGGGCCGTCACTGCTCGCAAAGACGCAGCGCGTCGCGTGCATCACCTACACCGAGGTTGCCGCGCGGGAGATCCACGAGGAGATCGGCAACGATCGTCTCGCCTCCGTGTCCACTATCCATAGTTTCTTGTGGGCGCTGGCGAAGCCGTTCCAGAAGGATATCGGCGTCTGGGTTGCGGCTCGTATCGACGAGCAGATAGCCGGGCTTCTTGAGAAGCAAGCGAGCTACAAGCCCAGCACGCGTCAGACGACCAAGGACAACGATGCGGCGGATCTAGAGAAGCGTCGACACCAACAGGCCGCCATGAAGGACGTCAAGCGGTGGGCGTACGGGATCGGGGCCGACTACGCCCGCGGCATCGTCGGCCATACGGACGTCACCAAGATGGTGCCGGAGATGATCCTCCGACGAAGGCTCCTGGCACAGCTTGTGGGCCGGCAGTTTCCGTTCATCTTTGTCGACGAGAGTCAGGATACCTACCCTGAGGTCGTCGAGGCGCTAAAGCATGTTTGGTCGCTCGCGGGCGGGAATGTGTGCCTTGGCTTCTTTGGCGACCCGATGCAGCAGATTTATCAGCAGGGTGTTGTATCGGTGTCGCTGGAGCCCGGGTGGGTGAACGTCGACAAGCCACAGAATTTCCGCTCGTCACGGCGCGTGTTGGCCTGCGTGAACGCCATTCGTTCAGAAGGCGACTCGCTCCAGCAGGTGAGCGGCTTATCGGAACAGGCCGAGGGAGAGGCTTTTTGTTTCGTTCTTCCGTCAGACGACCAACGGAGTGATCGGCTGGAGCTGGTCCGTTCTTGGCTCGACGAACACAGCACTTCCGGAAACTGGACTCGCTCCGCTCACAAGGGCGGCTCCAAGATCTTGATGATCGTGCACCGCATGGCGGCTAAGCGCCTCGGCTTCGGGAATCTCTACGCGGCGTTCAACGACCGTAAGGCCAGCAGCCTGGGTCAGGCCTTCGACGAAGGCAACGCGTGGCCACTGACGCCATTTAGGGACGTGATTTTGCCGCTCTGCTTGGCGAAAGATGTAAGTTCGCCAGCAGTTCTGGCGGTGCTGAGAGAGAGCAGTCCCCTTGTGCGTGCTGGGCAGGCATCCCGGCAACTCAAGGCCGTACTGGCATCGAGCAAGGCGGCCGTTGGGGAGTTGCGCCAGCTTGCGCTAGATTCCAGCACCGCGAAGCTGGGCGACCTGCTCCGCAGCGCATCCAGCACTGAACTCATCGAACTTGATCCTCGAATGGCTGCGTACCTCCACCTGGAGGGCGAGCACGGCGACGTTGTTCTCGACGAGCGAGTTGTGGACGTATTAAATGCCATGTCCGAGTGCGTTTTGTCCGAGTTGGAGGGCTACTATACGTACGTGAAGCAGGAGTCACCGTACTCCACGCAGCACGGTACGAAAGGCTCCGAGTTCGAGCGCGTGATTGTCGTCCTCGACGACAACGAGGGACGATTCTCCCTGTACTCGTATGACAAGTTTCTCGGCCTGAAGGAGCTGTCGGCCACCGATCTCGACAACCAATCGAGGGGCGCCGACTCTGCGATCGAGCGGACGCGCAGGCTCTTCTACGTTTGCGTCTCTCGTGCACGGGAGTCAGTCGCCGTCGTCCTGTTCTCCAATGACGTGGCTCGGGCCGTTGAGGCAGTTCGCGAGTCAGCGATTGGGCAGCACGTTCAAGTTCTCACCGTCGATGACCTGTCACCTCTGACCTGACCGAGGCGGATCGCACGCGGGTTACGCGCAAGGTTTGCGTCTGGATGACCTAGTCGCAGAAGCTTTGGAAGCATTCGAGGCTGCTCCAGGTCTCGAGCTGGATCCGTCCCGTGCGATGCAGCACTTCTCGGACACCGACGTGATTCGCATCCTCACCATTACATGTGCAAAGGGCTCGAGTTCGGACACGTCATCATTCTTGGCGTCGAGAACGAGACGTTGGGCAAACCTCGATCCGTGGACGGAGGTAGTGGGTGTCGGTCGGTGACCAATGATCGGTCTGTGGTGTTCCGGGGGGGGGGCGTGAACCGCTGGTCTGCCCAGCTATCCACGATTGTCGTTCCTCGGGTCGGTGTGGCGGGTTGATGAAGTCACGCGAGTTCGGGCGGCCTGGACCCGATGATTCTGCGCCACAGTTGAAGCCATGCATCGAGCCAAGGTCAACGCCGGGGTAGATGCAGCGTTGGAGTGCGTTGAGGCCTGACGATGCGAGCAGGGATGTTGACGATCTTGCGACGCAGAGTCACACCTCGAGCCCTCGTGAACGTGCCGCCAGCGACAGTCCCGGACGCTGGAGCAGGTTGTGGGCGATCGCCGCGCACAGCACCCACGCGGAGTTCGCGCCGAGCGATCCCGACGGCATGTGCGCCGCAGGGTCGTCGATCAGATGGGAGAACGCGGTCTCGATGATCGCGTGCGCCCCGTGAGTGACGTCTGCGATGGTGGTTGGCAGGGTGGTGTTGTTGAAAAATGGGTGATACCGCCAGACCGGGAACAGTGCGTCCCGATAGCGGGCGTCCTTGACTCGCCCGACGATCAGTCGTCCGGCGACGGTGTGCGGTGGAAGAGAATGCGGTGAAGGTGGTTTCGGCGACTTCTGCGTCGGAGATCCAGCCACCGGTGTCGGGGTCGCGGACCGCTCCTGGGTACCGCATAGGCGTTCACGCATGATCGGCGATGGAGTCAATGGCCTGCTGGACGAGCCGGTTCTTGGTCAGCACGAACGAGAATTCGACACCGGCGTCGGTGCAGGTCCGGACGACGCGGTTGTTGCCGTAGGCGGAGTCGCCTCGGACCATGATCTTCCCGGTAGCGCCGGCCATCCGAGCGGTTGCGATGGCGTGCGGGATCATCCACGGCGCACCGGTACCAGATCCGGTCTTCCCTGCTCACAGCCTCATACCGGTGATGGCCGGTGCCGAGTCGGCGGTGCTGATGACCGTGGCGAGCGGTGAGAGTTCTTTGCGGAGGATCTGTTTTCCGGCGATCTCGCTGTGACCGTAGGAGGCGCCTTGCTTGGCGTGTCCTAGACCGGGCGCAGGAGTGAGTCGATGTCGATGAACGCCCGATCCACGATCCCGGGCGGAATATCCGTTCGGTCGGCGAGAGCGACCACATGTGCACGAAGGACTGATTCGAGCTGCCGGTTGTGGCCGAAGGTGAACTCGCGCAGCAACCTTCCTACAGTTTACGGTGCGTTCACAGATCAGATGTCAACCAAAGCCGGGCAGTCCCGGTTTGCCCGGTCGTCAACTCCGACCGTATGTGCGCGACGCGGCTCGACTGTGTGTCCTCCTACCAATTTCGACGGGCGATCTTCAGCGTTGTCGTCGCGCTGCCCTCAGGGGTTGCAGAGCTCCGGACGAACGGATGTCTACACTCGAGTTGTTGAGATTTCGTGGGTCGTGAGCGGTGAAGTGGAGGGCGCAAGCCGCTCCGAATCGGTCTGCGTCCAGGCGGATTCACTACGGTCTTCACGGACTTTTGGCCCGGATCTCGGTGTCACGAGCGTGTCACATGTCGGTACCTACGGCTATGGATTCGGGTGATACTGCCTGGACGATTGACACAGGTCAGGGCCTCTGTGGTGGGTCCATTCGGACGTATGTGGTTGTGTCCCATCATACTTGTAAGCGAGCGGTCAACGGTTCAATCCCGTTAGGAGGCTCCAGCGGAAAGGCTCCGACCAGATGGTGTGGTCGGAGTCTTTTTCGTGTGGTCGCACAGTGCCTCAGTGCACACTATCGGCGACTATTGACGGGATCCCGCCGATAGCCGCCGATAGCCGCCGATAGTGTGCAGTCAGTCGCGGGGCAACGACGAGGGCACTTCAGAGCCGTGTGGAGCGGTGTAGTCGAGCACTATTTGGCGCGCAGTCAGCAACCACCTGGGTCAGTCCCCTGGTGCAGGAGATCGCTGCCGTAAGGCATCATGAGTTGATGAGCGATCTTGAGTACCTCGCCACTTTGCTTGCTGGACTGGATGCGGAGATTGCGCGAGTCTCTGCTGCCGAATCGGGCTCCGACGAGCAATTCTCTGCCATCGATGACGCGGTCGATGCCGTCTTGCGGTTGCGCGTGAAGGTCAAGGCCGGTTACCCCGGGAAGAAGGCTTACTACATCGCAGCGTCGACCGATCCGAAGGGGATCAGAGTCGAGGGAATTTCTGCCCTGCAAGGTAAACGCGCACACAAGCTGGTGCGAGACGGCGGTTGGATGCACGCGGATTCCACTACGGCGCTCGATCTTCTCGATGACGATCAGATCAGTCGATACCGAGCCGTCGCGGGACGCGGCGTGGCGCAGACGTTTCGCGACTCACGTGAATATCTCGCAGCGGCAACAGGTCTCGCCGAAAAATAGACCACACCAGCTCACTTCGGTCTTGCGTTGTTGTGCTGCAATCGAATTCGAGGCGCTGTCCGGGTACGGAGGCCTGGGCTGCGTCGCACCTACCCGAATGGGTAGCTTTCGTCCATGACGTCTCGCCGTACGACAATCTTCGATTAGGTTCAGAGTAGTGCGAGCGCCCATCCGAAAGGTCGACCGAAGATGTCCAGTTTTCCTGGCTTGGCCCACGTTGCGATAACGGTGACGGACCTCGAGAAGAGCGTCGAATGGTATTCGAGGTTGTTCGATTCCCGCCCGGTGCTGGACGAGGACGAGGAGTCGGGAACTTTTCATCATTCGGTCTTCGCGCTCGCGAACGGCATGCTGTTCGGGCTCCATTCACACCATGGTTCGACGGCTGAGGGGCCGTTCGACGAACGCCGCGTAGGCCTGGATCACATTGCGTTCGGTTGCTCCCAGGAAGAACTGGTCCAGTGGCGAGACAGGCTGGACGAGCTGAAGATCGAACACTCCGGGATCAAACACGCAGGATACGGTTCGGGCATCTCGTTCCGGGACGTGGACAACATCGCACTCGAATTCTTCGCCCCGCCTGCGTGAGTGCCCGCTGCGCAAACCCTTCGAGCGATGGTCAGCGGCGGGCCGCGGCGAACACGTCGACCGGGTGCGGCACCCGGGGCCTGCCGTCGGCGCCGGGCACCGAGACGGCGTCGAGATAGGCCCGCACTGGTCCGCGCAGCTCGGGGGTCAGCCGGGCCTGCACCGCGAAGTCGAGCACCCGCTCGCTCGCGGAGGCGAGGCCGACCAGTGCGTCCAGGGTGACAATCTCGTCGAGGGCGATGCCGCCGTCCACGAAGGCCTTCTCGACGTCGGCGCTGAACCATTGTCGATGTCCCCCCAGTGGTGGGGCGAGCACGTCGACCAGGGCGTTGAGCGCGCCTCGGGGTGCGTTGAGCACCCACAGTTCGCCGCCGGGTCGCAGCAGTTCGAGGGCACCATGGAGGGTCTCTTCCACGTCGGCGACGTAGTAGATCGAGTGCACGAACAACACGACGTCGAAGGTCTCGTCCAGCGGGGCGTTACTGAACGACGCGACGTGCACGTCGACGCTGAGCTCGTCGGACCCCAGCGCAGCCATGTTGGCGGTGAAAAGCCCTGCGCTCCCGGACCAGGGTTCGATGCCGACGTAGCGCACCGATCGGCCGGGCACCGCCAGCACCAGAGAATCGGCGAGCTGGACATCGAGCGAGCCGTCACCGCAGCCCACCGAAAGCACCGAGACCGGTCCGTCGCCCATCGTGGCCAGCCTGCCTGCGAGGTGCTCGGCGATGAGGCCGCGCTGGTCGGAGAGCTGCTCGAACGCGGCGTGGTCGCGAGCGTAGGACTTGGGCTCGAGGCCGGCCAGGGCCGGAGCACCGCGCCGTAGGGCGCGTAAGTCGTCGAGGAGCACGGCTGCGGTGCCGATCGACGGGGTCGGAGCTACGTTGGACATCAGACCGAGTCAACCACGACGCCCCACCCGGTGCATTGAGGTCGGCTTTCTGAGAGAGACGAGGACTCGTGTGAGCAGCGGAGATACAGCCGACCGGAGTCTCGAGCACTGGAGCGAGGCGGGTCGTACGGGCATGGAGGCGTTCTACGCCCTTGCCACCGAGGATTACCGCCAGCTGGCGCTGGCCGCCGACTGGCCCGGCCTGCTCGCCGAACGTGCGCACGAGGGCTGGTCGCTGCTCGACGTGGCCTGCGGCAGCGGCAAGTTTCCCACCGCGCTGCGGCATTACACCGACCTCTCTGCGCTGCCCGAGCTGGCCTACGACCTGCTCGACCCGTCGGCGTTCTCGGTGGCCGAGGCGCGCGCCGCGCTGGGCCCGCCGTTCTCGGCCAGAGAAGACCTGGTGATGACATTGCAGGACCTCCCCGCCGACCACACCGGTTACGACGTCGTGTGGGCCACCCATGCGCTCTACGCCCTGCCGCCGACCGAGCTGGACGCCGCGGCCGAGCGGTTCGTGGCCGCATTGGCCCCCGGTGGTCTGGGCCTGGTCGCGCAGGCCACGGCGACTTCCCACTACCTTGCTTTCTACGACGCCTTTCGCGCCGGCGTGCGCGAGGCGACGCCGTACACGAGCGCCGAGCAGGTGCGTGACTCGCTGATCCGAGCCGGCGCGGATGTCCGCGACCAGCGTGTCACGTACACCACCGGCACGTCGGATCGTGCCGTCGTCGAGGGCTTCCTGCAGCGCTGCGCCTTCGACGACTCCGTGTCGCTGGAGGAGATGGAGGCGGCCCCGGTGCTGGGCGAGTACCTGGCTTCCTGCCGCGACGACTCCGGCTCCTACACCTTCTCCCACGAGGCGGCCCTGCTGTGGATCTGAACAACACGTCGGATCTGAACAACACGTCGGATCTGAACAACACGTCGGCTCTGAACAACCAGACCAACGATCGGCTCCCCGAACAGAACCGGGACGGCGGTATCGAGCAGGACTGGGCGGGCGACGACCAGGACTGGTGGGACTGGTACGTCACGCTGGCAGCCAACGACCAGGTGCCCACCGAGTTGGTCGACGGCCCGGGCCTGCCCGACGCTCCGGCGGCCACCGACGAGCAGGTCGAGCGCGAGCTGGCCGAGCCCTACGACCTCGACCCGTCCGCGGCCCGGGCCTTCGCGCGGGAGGCTTTCGTGCGGCTGCCCGGCGTGCTCTCGCCGGCCGTCGTACGACGCCTCGCCGAGCACCTCGAGGGGCTGCTGCGCGCCGAGCACGGCGACGACGTCGCCGGCCGGTTCACCGCGCTGGAGCAGATGTGGCTACATGATGATCTGATGCGCGCCGTGGCGCTGTCGCCCCGAATCGGCGGCCTGGCTGCGACCTTGCTCGACGAACCCGGCGTTCGGCTCTACCACGACAACGCGCTGTCCAAGGAGCCCGGCTGCGGCCGCACGCCCTGGCACCACGACGCCGAGCATTTCCCGCTGCAGACTTCCCAGGCGGTCACGGCCTGGATGCCGATGTCGGCGATCCCCGGCCGGATGGGTCCACTGTCGTTCGCCCGCGGCCGCGAGGTGCTCGGCGAGGTAGCCGACTTGGAGTTCGACAAGGTCGGGACCTCGTACGACGAGGCCGTCACCCAGCGCTTCGTCGATCGCGGCGTCGCGGTGGAGTCCGGGCCGTTCGCGGTGGGCGACGTGTCGTTCCACTCGGCGCTGTGCTTCCACACCGCGGGCCCCAACCTGACGACGCAACCGCGCCGGGCGCTGGCCACCACCTACTTCGCCGATGGGGCGCGGGTGACGTCGTCGCCGACGCTCATCAGCGGCACCTGGCGCGAGTTCCTCCCAGGTGTCGAGCCCGGCGGCCTCGCGGCCTCGGAGCTCAACCCGGTGGTCGGCCGCCGCAGCTGAGCCGATCGGGTCGGTCAGTCGGGCCGGAGACCCCTAGGACGCCGCCGCCCGGTGCGCTGATCTGATCAGCGATCCTGCCAGTGTGGTGTGCGTTTGCCGAGAAACGCGGAAATGCCTTCCTGGGCATCGCGGGTCGTCGCATTGGCCGCCATGACCTCCTGCATCGCAGCGTAGGCGTCGCTCTCGGACAGCTCGATCTGTTGGTAGAACGCCTCTTTGCCGATACCGATGGTCATGGCACTCGAGCTAGCTATGGTCTCGGCCATCGACCGGCTGACGGAGTCGAGGGATTCGGGGGCAACGACCTCGTTGACAAGACCCCACTGCAGAGCGGTTGCCGCGTCGATCATTTCTCCGGTCAGCAGCATCCGCATCGCCTGTTTGCGTCCGATTGCCCGAGTCAAGGCCACCATGGGCGTCGAGCAGAACAACCCGATCTTCACACCAGGGGTGCTGAAACGAGCGGTGGAGGAGGCAATCGCGAGGTCGCAGGAGGCGACGAGTTGGCAACCGGCAGCCAGGGCCATGCCCTGCACCGCAGCGATCACGGGCTGGCGAACGCGGTGAATGGTCAGCATCATCTCCGTGCAGACGGCGAAGATCTCGCGTTCCTCTTCCAGGGACCGCCCGACCACTTCGGTCAGGTCGTGGCCGGCCGAGAATGCGGGTCCTTCGGCGCGAACGACGATCACGCGTACGGCAGGGGTCGTTGATAGATCGAGCAGTGCCTGTTGGAACGAGCGCATAGTTGCCACCGAGAGCGGATTTCGACGCTCCGGCTCGGTCAATGTCACGTAACCGATGGTGTTTTCGACGGAGGTCGTGACAGCTGCAGCGGACGAATTCTGTGACATGAAAATCGCTCCTGTGGTGTGACGGCGGACGTCGCGCTGAGTGAGGTCGTGCAAGCGTACGTGCCGTAGAGGGGCCAGATCGGTCGAAAAACAATTTCGTCGAGATCGACGTGGGTGCCAGGACCACGGCATCACGGTGGAGCCCGTTTCGCCCGACGGCTCCGAGAGCTCGCGTGTTGACCGAAGTTAATGTCGTATCGACTTACCTATTGCATTCCAACAGCGCTTCTGTTTCAGTAAGTAAATCAGAATTAGTCAACTTCAGGAGTTTGGGATGACGCGAAGAGCAGTGGTTGCAGGCGTAGGAATGATCCCCTTCGCGACACCGAGCCGGTCCGAGACATACGACGTGATGGGAACGACGGCAGCGCGTGCCGCCCTCACCGACGCGGGTGTGGAGTACAGCGCAATTCAGCAGGCCTACGCGGGCTATGTCTACGGTGATTCCACATGCGGACAGGCCGTCGTATACGGCCTCGGTCTGACTGGAATCCCAGTCATCAACGTCAACAACAACTGCTCGACCGGCTCATCGGCCCTGTTCCTCGCCCGACAGGCTGTCGAGTCGGGTGCGGTCGACGTCGCGCTCGCGGTCGGCTTCGAGCAGATGCAGCGGGGTGCGCTGGCTATGGGATTCACCGACCGACCGTCGCCGTTCGCGCGGTTCGACGAAGTGATGGATCAGGTCCAGGAACGGGACGAGTCACCTTTCGCCGCTCAGATGTTCGGTGGTGCAGGTCGTCAATACGCCGAGAAGTACGGCACCGCACCCGAAACGTTTGCAAAGATTTCCGTCAAGTCCCGCCTGCACGCCGCGAACAATCCGTACGCGGTGTTCAAGACGCCGACCAGCGTCGAAGAAGTACTCGCCTCACCGCACATCTACGGCACGCTCACGCGACTGCAATGCTGCCCGCCCACCTGCGGCGCGGCGGCGGCAGTCATCGTCAGCGAGGAATACGCCAAGAAGAACGGTCTCGACGCGTCCATTGTGATCAAAGCCCAAGCGATGACGACCGACTTTTCCTCGACATTCGACGAAAACGACATGACCAAGGTCGTCGGCTACGACATGTCGAAGGCTGCGGCGCAACAGGTTTACGAAATGTCCGGCGTCGGGCCCGAAGATATCCGCGTCGTCGAATTGCACGACTGTTTCACTGCCAATGAGCTGCTCACCTACGAGGCAATCGGCCTCACACCCGAGGGAACAGCCGAAAAGTTCATCAACGACGGCAACAACACCTACGGCGGCCAGGTTGTCGCCAACCCCTCCGGTGGCCTGCTGTCCAAGGGGCACCCGCTCGGTGCGACGGGTCTCGCGCAGTGTGCGGAGCTGGTGTGGCAGTTGCGCGGCCAGGCACAGGCCCGTCAGGTCGAGGGAGATCTCAAAGTGGCCTTACAGCACAACATCGGTCTCGGCGGCGCCGCCGTGGTCACCCTCTACGAGAAGGTGAGCTGAGCATGGCCGTCGATACCGCAGTGATCGGAACCGAGTTCGAGCCCGTCGACATCACTGTCGATGCAGCGAGGTTGCGATTTTTCGCCAAGGCCATCGGTGAGACGAACCCGGTCTATACCGACGTCGAGGCAGCCAACGCAGCCGGGTACGAGGATCTGCCTGTCCCGCCGACCTTCCTGTTCTCCATCGAGCTCGACAGTCCCGACCCATTCGCTTGGTTGTCGGACCTCGGTGTCGATCTGCGCTTCGTCCTACACGGCGAACAAGCATTCACCTACCACTCGATCGCCTACCCGGGTGACACGTTGACTGCGAAGTCGACGATCGCCGATGTGTACTCGAAAAAGGGCGGTGCACTGGAATTCATCGTGAAAGACACCGCCGTAACGCGCGCCGATGGATCCGCTGTGGCGGACCTGAAATCTGTACTCGTCGTGCGAAACCCAGGAGTCGGAAAATGACATTTACCGAACACATCGAGGTCGGCACCGAGCTCCCCACGTTGGAGATCGACAAGATCACGAGAACGACGTTGGCCCTGTTCGGCGGTGCCTCGGGCGATCACAACCCGATGCACATCGACATCGACGTTGCCAGGTCGGCAGGACTCGAAGACGTCTTCGCGCACGGCATGCTTTCAATGGCATACCTGGGTCGTCTGTTGACCAATTGGATTCCGCAGCAGGATATTCGCTCGTACCAGGTGAGGTTTGCTTCCATCACGCCCGTGTTGGCCAAGCCCACTGCCACCGGCAAGGTTGTCTCGATCGATCGGGTCGACGGTGAGCGGCGCGCCACCGTCGAACTCGCCGTCACCCTCGCCGACGGCACCGTCGCACTCACTGGCGACGCAATCGTCGCCATCAACTGAAAGAGACTGCACACCATGGGAACTCTGAACAACAAGGTTGCGATCGTTTCTGGCTCCGGCCGCGGGATCGGCAGAGAAATCGCGCTCAAGCTTGCCCGAGAGGGCGCAAAGGTGGTCGTCAACGACCTCGATGCTGAACCGGCCGATGAGACCGTTGCCGCGATCGAGGCCGCCGGCGGTCTCGCCGTTGCGTGCGCCGGAAGTGTCACCGAAGACGGCTTTGCCGAGCGTTTCGTACAGACCGCCGTCGATTCTTTCGGCGGACTCGACATCATCGTCAACAATGCGGGTTACACCTGGGATTCGGTGATTCAGAAGATGACCGACGAGCAGTGGGATGCGATTCTCGACGTACATCTCAAAGCTCCGTTCCGTATTCTGCGCGCCGCACAGCCCGTCATCGCCGCTGCGGTCAAGAAGGCCAAAGCCGCGGGTGAACCTATCCCATGCCGCAAGGTCGTCAACATCTCTTCTCTTGCCGGAACCGGTGGAAACCCAGGCCAGGCCAATTACTCCTCGGCGAAGGCCGGTGTCACTGGGCTGACCAAGACGTTGGCGAAGGAATGGGGCCGGTACAACGTCACCGTCAACACTGTTGCATTCGGTTTCATCAAGACCCGCCTCACCGAAGCGTCGGCCGATGGCCAAGCCACGATCGATGTTCAAGGCAAAGAGATCAAGGTCGGGGTCAACCCCGACCTGATGACCGCGATGGAACAGATGATCCCACTCGGTCGCGCCGGCGCACCGAGCGAAGCTGCAGGGGCGGTCTACTTGTTCTGCACCCCCGAATCCGATTACGTCAGTGCGCAGACCTTGGTCTGTGGCGGCGGCTTCAACTTCTAGGAGTCGAGAACATGGGCACAGCAGAATACCGATCATCGTGGATCGACGACGACATAGTCGCCTTGAAGGACATGGCCACAAAGTTTTTCGAAGCCGAACTCCTTCCGAACCAGGAGCGGTTCGCGGATCAGAAATCTGTCGACCGAGACGTGTGGAACAAAGCCGGCAATCTCGGTCTGCTGTGTGCATCGATTCCGGAGGAATACGGCGGAGGGGGCGGCACCTACGCACACGATTTCGCCATTTTCGACGCGCAGTACCGTCTAGGCGACACCAGCTTCGGCAACATGGTCCACAGTGGCATTGTCGCGCACTACATCCTGGCTTACGGAAGCGAGGAACAGAAGCAACGGTGGCTACCCAAGATGGCATCAGGTGAGCTCGTCGGTGCTATCGCGATGAGCGAACCGGGCGCAGGATCCGACTTGAAAATGTTGCGTACCAGTGCTGTTCGTGACGGTGGCGAATATGTGGTCAACGGAGCCAAAACCTTCATCTCCAACGGAAAACACGCCGATCTCGTCATCGTCGCAGCCAAGACGGATCTCTCTGCCGGCGCCAAGGGTGTCTCGTTGATAGTGGTGGAGACAGCTGACGTCGACGGTTACCGCGTGGGCCGCGTACTCGACAAGATCGGCATGAAGGGACAGGACACGGCCGAGCTCTTCTTCGAGGACGTTCGGGTCCCGGCCGAGAATCTGCTCGGCGACGAGGGCGCAGGGTTCGGCTATCTGATGAAGCAACTCCCACACGAACGACTGGTCATCGGAGTGTGTGCGGCAGCCGCCACCGAGACTGCCGTCGCGATCACGGTGCAGTACACCAAGGACCGTTCGGCATTCGGCGGACCACTGTTCGATATGCAGAACACGCGCTTCCAACTGGCAGAGTGCGCGACCCTGGCGAGAGTGTCGCGAGTGTTCGTCGGCAACTGCATCGAACGCCATCTGCGTGGTGAACTCGACAGCACCACAGCGTCGATGGCAAAGGCGTACACGACCGATGTTCAAGGCCGAGTCGTCGACACATGTCTTCAGTTGTTCGGTGGCTATGGGTACATGGCCGAGTACCAGATCGCTCGCATGTACGCGGACGCTCGTGTTCAACGTATCTATGGCGGCTCGAACGAGGTAATGAAAGATCTGATCGCCCGTTCACTGTGACGGCACACCGCGAAAATGGAAGTGAGAGTCCCGTGGGCCCTTTGAATGGCGTACGCGTGGTCGAGATTGCGAGCCTGGCGCCGGCACCCTTCGGATGCATGATCCTCGCGGACATGGGGGCCGAGGTGATCAGGATCGAGCGTGCCGGCGGCGCAAGGGGAATAGGGCTCACTCCGCCCGCCGGACCTCTCGACCGCGGACGACGCAGCATCGCGGTGGATCTGAAGGACCCCGCCGGAGTCGCAGTTGTTCAGAAGCTGATCGAAAGCGCTGATGTCTTCGTCGAAGGCTTCCGGCCCGGAGTGGCCGAACGTCTCGGGATCGGCCCGGACGCGCTGTTGCAGATCAATCCGAAGTTGGTCTACGGCCGAATGACCGGTTGGGGTCAGGATGGCCCGCTCGCAGCACGCGCGGGTCACGACATCAACTACATCGCGATCGCGGGTGCGCTGGAGCCGATCGGCCGTGCCGGGGAGCGCCCACACGCGCCGATGAATCTGCTCGGTGACTTCGGCGGCGGCGGCTTGATGTTGGCCCTCGGAATCGTCTCCGCGCTGTTCGAGCGGCAGCAATCCGGGCAGGGGCAGGTGGTCGATGCTGCAATGGTCGACGGGGCAGCACTGTTGACCACCTTCATGCATGGCATGCATGCAAGTGGAATGTGGGACGGAGAGCGGGGTACCAACGCGCTCGACGGCGCCGCGCCCTTTTATGACACGTACGAAACATCCGACTGCAAGTTCATGGCAGTCGGTTCCGTCGAACCACAGTTCTACGCTCTTTTGCTCGGCAAGCTGGGTCTGACCGACGCCGAACTTGCAGTTCAATTGGACGTGGCCACGTGGCCCGACGTGAAGACTGCAATCTCACGGGTGTTCAGGGAGAAGACCCGCGCGGAATGGACCGAAATTTTCACGGACTCCGATGCGTGTGTCACGCCGGTGCTCTCACCCTGGGAAGCGCACGAGCATCCACACAATGAAGCCCGGGGAGCTTTCGTCGAGGTCGACGGCCTGATCCAACCCGCGCCCGCCCCGCGGTTCAGCCGAACCGCAAACGCGCATCCGGTCCCGATGGATGCAGGAGGTCGTAATGTTGCCCGGACGTTGGCGAGCTGGGGTCTCGACGAGGAAACGGTTGCAGCGTTGACGTCTTCGAAAGCCGTGTGCTGAACCGAGTCAGGCACTCGTGTGTGGACCGATATCCATGATCCGGTCACCGATGATGGACAGTTCCTCCACGAGGTGAGACCTTTCGGATACCTCAGGGCTGTTCACCAGGATATTGACCGTAGTGATTGCAGCGAGAGCAATCGCCCGTAGTTCCTCGCTGTCCACGCCGGGGTTCATGGTCCCGAGGAGGTGAACCCATTCGTCGACGTACTCGCGTTGACGGGAACGCAGTCGGTGGCGGAGGGGGTCGGCGAGACTCGCGGTCTCGTTGACCACGATGGTGATCAGAGCAGGGTGATTGGTCATGACGTCGATGTATGAGAGTAGGGCGAGATGCAGGGCATCGGGTGCCGAATGTGCCTGCGTGAGAGCGCTGTTGAGGCCAGCGTCGAGTAGGTCTGCGCCGCGATTGAGTGCCGCGAGCAATATCTCGTCCTTCTTCACGAAATGGTTGTAGATACTCGGGCCGGTCATCCCTGCCGCTTGCCCGATGTCGTCCATCGTGACGGCATGGAACCCGTGTTCGGCGAATAGTCCGGCCGCTTCGACGAGTAGGAGTTCCCGCCGTGACCGTCGCGTGTGCTGCGGCGACAATCCGTCCCGGTGGGGCGACCCGGCGGATTCATCGGGCTCCAGACGAGTGTCGGCGATCCTGCTGACCATGCCTTCCAGCGCATCGGTAAACCGATCGTCCGGGACCTGTGCACGGTGATAGGAGGGACTGAGAAGAACCGTCAGTACCGCGCGCGCGAGAAGATCGCAGCTCTCGGGATCCAGGGTTTCCCGGCGGGCTGCGATCACAGTGCTGACCTTTTGGTGGCAGTAGTGCAATCGCCGTCTCAACTCCACCCGTTCGATTCGGGGAAGATTGCGGGCTTCGCGCTGCCATAGGATTCCGATTCCGCGACGAGACACGGCCAACGCGACAAGCCGTGTCATCGTTGTGGTGAAGTCCAGACTGTCGTCGCTGAGCGCCTCGACGAACCGGTCGGATCCTTCGAAGGTCAGCTCGATGAGCATGGCCTCCTTGTTGCGGAAGTGGCGGTACAGCGCTCCCGGGGTGATGCCGACTGCATCGGCGATTGCAGCGATGCTGGCGTTGTTGTAGCCGACGTTGCCGAATTGATCCGCAGCGACGCTGAGTATCTGCGCCTTGCGGTCACGAGGGCGACGGGTACCTACGCTTGCTGCACCTGCCCGGGTCGTGCTCATTTCCCACCTATCCGTTCGTGACGCGTTGATTCTAGGTTCCGCTTCCATGGTCACTGAAGTGGATCACCGATGGGTAGGTGACCTTTTCGGGTCCCGGACTGAAGACGTTCTCGATTTGCGACCGAGGATGTCATTCGGAGTCGAGCATCGAAACTAATAGGAGTTTACTTAAGTGACAAATAAGCATTGCATGACCGGTTTTTCACCGCTATGGTCGTGATTACGAATTCACGTGTGATCTACGTTACTGGGAGATGGACATGCCGACAATTGGGAGTGCCCTCACGACAAGTGCACAGCGATGCCCGGACCGGACTGCGCTGGTCTACGGCGACACCAGGCGAACCTACGGAGAGCTCGACGCCGAGGTGAATCGGGTTGCGCACGCGCTCGCGAGAGTCGGGCTCACCAAGGGAGACCGTCTTGCCTTGATGGCAGGTAATTCCGATTGGTTCGTGATCGCGTTCTATGCCGCCGCGAAGCTCGGTGCTGTCGTGGTGCCGATCAACCCCAGGTCGGCTCCTCCCGAACTGCGGTACCTGCTCGAGGACTCCGGTGCCACAATTCTTGCCTTCGATTCTACGGTTGCCGCTGTAGTGCGCGAGGTGGCGGAAGCAACGCCGGAAAGCGACGCACCGCTCCTGCTCTTGGCGCTCGGTGTGGTCGAGGGTTATCCGAGTCTCGCCGTGTTGGCCGAGCAGGAAACCTCTGAGCACCCTGACGTGCAGGTTCTGGAGTCCAACGATTCGCTGATCCTCTATACCTCAGGTACGACAGGTAAGCCGAAGGGTGCACTTTTCGATCATCATCGGACCATTTGGGTCGGTGTGAGCATCACGAGCTTGTTCGGGATCACGGACGGGGATCGATTGCTGCACGTCGCGCCGCTCTACCATGCCGCAGAGCTGACGATGATGTTGATTCCAGGGACGATGGTAGGGGCTACTCACGTCATCCTTCCTGCGTTCGATCCCGCCGCGGTACTGGAGGTGTTCGAGTCCGAACGGATCACCGGATTCTTCGGCGTCCCAACGATGTACCAGCTTCTGCTTCGGCATCCTGATCTTGGCAAACGCGACTTGTCCTCCTGGCGCACAGGCATCTTCGGTGCGGCACCGATGCCAGCAGCTGCGGTCGAACGCCTGCTGGAAGCACTCCCTCAGGTCGAGCTGTATCAAGCATGTGGGCAGACCGAAGGTGGTCCGGGCGGAATCTACAGTCGGCCGGCAGAAGTACGGGCCAATCCTTCGGCTAGTGGACGGTCGAGTTTACTGGCTACCGTTGTGCGCGTGGTGGATCCAGAAGGCAAGGACGTTCCTGCAGGCTCCACCGGTGAGCTGATCATGCAGGGTGAAACGGTCATGAAGGGTTACTGGAACAAGCCTGCGGAGACCGCAGATGCAATTCGTGACGGGTGGCTGCACACCGGGGACCTCGCCAACGTCGACAGCGACGGCTACATCACCCTGGTCGACCGCATGAAAGACATGATCATCACGGGCGGTCGCAACGTTTACTCCGTCGAGGTCGAGAGCGCACTCGCAGGGCTCGCCGGCGTAGCCGACTGCGCGGTTGTGGGCCGGAAGAACGAAGAGTACGGCGAGACCATCGTCGCAATCGTCACCCCCTTACCTGGCTGTGAAATTACCCTGGAAGACCTTCGAGAGGGAGCAAGCAAGCTGATCTCGAATTACAAACTTCCACGCGAACTGGTGATCGCCGAGATCCCCCGTAACCCATCGGGGAAGATCCTCAAGCACACACTGCGTGACCGATTGACCGAGACTTTCACGAGCGGTCCGGTATCGGCACCGACGGCGTGATCGAGCACCGCACCGCGCCCCGACGTTTCGGGCTTGCTGCCGCAGTGTGCGCCATGGTGTTGCTTCCTGTTGCGCCTGCGCACGCGGTCCCACTGCCCGGACAACTCGCGGGCCGCACGGAGATTGCGTTCCCCGCCAACGAGTCCGACGACGGGGGAGTGCAAGCAAGTTACGTCAGCTTCGAAGATCCACTGCCTGCGGCTGCGGGGCAGCGGCCACCGCAGTGTGATCGATTGGGCTACACACGTTTCCGTGCGACAGCTGGACCGGACAATTCGGAAGAGTCGGCGTCGGTGTTCGTCACTATGCCTGGATATCTCGAGGGTGCAGGCTCAGCCGAGCCGTTGGCGCGCAATACCGTACGCGCAGCAGGAGAGCGTGGGCAGTACGTCGAGGTGTGGGTCTTGGATCGGAGAGCGAATTGTCTGGAAGATCATCGCGGACTCGTCGCTGCCGCTGACCGACAGGATCCGAATCTTGCGTTCGGCTACTACGGTCGTGGCCAGGAAATCGAGGGAGTCCGGTACTCCCCGGCGGCTTCGATCGACACTGCATTCCTCGGCACTATCGGATTGAAGCAGACTCTCGAAGACCAATTCACGGTCATGCAGCAGTTGTCTCCGAACTACCGGAAAACCCGGACGATGTGTGGGGGACATTCACTCGGCGGCCTGACGACAGGCGCATTCGCCAACTGGGATTTCGACGGTACACCCGGATACGATCAATGCGCCGGATACTTCGTTCTCGATTCCCGCATGGATGTTTCCGATTCGACCTTCGCCGCTGTGTCCGGATTGGTCGGAAGTGCGCTACCCGGGAACTTGGCTGCAACAGTTCAGCCGTTGAACAACGCCTTGCCCTACATTCCCTTGTCCGAAGCCACCTTCACGATGCTGTCGTCGATGTTGTCGGCGGCGAGCATCGACCCCGGAGCAGCAAGCACCATCCTGCCGAATATTCAACAGGATCTTGTCGCTCAGCACGGAGCTCGTGCGGTGTCAGCGCCGAACTATCTCGACTTCCTTCTCGGACAGCCTGATCTGCGGACTCGGTCCTATTCGAACTCTGCGGCAGTAGGCCTCGTTCTGGATGACAATTCGATGCCGATCGGGTTCGGGCGGGTGAGTATCGGAAGCTTCGATTCCCCGGTTGCACCTAAACTGTTTCCCCTTTCCTACGGCAGCGGTGCTGCATTCGCAGGCATCCTCGGCGGTAACAAGTCGGTGGCGCCTGCAGCTGGTAACAGTGCAGTCGGCTGGACCGCCTACGACCAGGTCGCACGTACAGGCAGCGAAACCGTAGACGGTGATGTGTTCACCACGAGGGAGAGTGAGGTCACCGATATCTCTCAATTTTCCAGAGCGTGGTCCAATCCCGTTGTAGACGGGTTGGAATGGTATTTTCCGACTCGCTTGCTGACGGAAACCCTCGCCTCCAATACTGGTGATCGCACTGGCGATTTGGTAAATCTGCGATACGACGTGACGCCCCGGTCGAAGGTGATCTACGTCGATGCAGGAGAAACTGGCTTCGCTGCCGGCTTGGATTCCCTCGGCACTACGTCGGTGGGAGCCGGTACCAGAGTGGACGCGCCCGGTTACAACCACTTGGACCTGGTGACGGCAGCGTGGAATCAAAACAACGGCCGACCTGAGGTAGTAAGCCACTCGTTGATCGACTTCCTGAACGATCGGGTGATCTCAACAGATTGAAACCGACGGCAGCGGATAACCGTGGCTGCATCTCACCGCGCGGCGTCTTCGGCTTTTCATGCGGTGAGGAGCGATCGTCACAGATCAGATTGCAACGAGAGCGGGCAGTCCCAACACCGCCGAAGTTGAATTACGCGGGAGTCGGGGGCACTCTGTTCAGTCATGACAGACCTTGCATTCCGTCCTGCCAGGGGCGTGTTGGTGACAGGTGCTTCGCGGGGTATCGGACGTGCCGTCGCGCGTGCGTTCGCCGAGCGAGGCGATCGTGTCGCCGTGCACTATCGGACGGGCCGCGAAGAGGCCGAGGAAACACTCCGGCAGCTTCCGGGCGAGGGGCATGCGCTCGTGCAGGGCGACCTGGCGGACCCTCAGGTTGCGCTGGCCCTCGTCGCGGAGGCGATCGCGAATGTGGGTGGGGCGGTGGATGTTCTGGTGTGCAATGCGGTTGTGGCGCCGTCCGAGCGCAACCGTCATTCGGTGGCAGAGACGTCGTACGACGAGTGGGTGTCGAGTTGGCGAACCATGGTCGACGTCAACTTGCTGGGCGCGGCCAACGTGACCTGGGCTGTGGCCAACCATCTGATAGAGCGACAAGTGCCGGGAGCGATCGTGAATGTGGGCTCGCGGGGTGCGTTCGTGGGTGAGCCCGAGCATCCGGCGTACGGCGCGAGCAAGGCGGCGTTGCATGCGTTCGGTCAGTCGATGGCGTTGGCGTTGGCTCCGCATCGAATCAGCGTGACCTCGGTGGCGCCTGGTTTCATCGCCACCGAGCGGCAGCACATCAAGCTGGCAGGCCCGACGGGAGACACCATCCGTAACCAGAGCCCATTCGGCCGGGTCGGCACCCCCGAGGAAGTCGCAGCCGGTGTCGTCTACCTTGCCTCGCCGGAGGCTATGTGGTCCTCGGGCACGATCCTCGACATCAACGGTGCGTCGTACCTGCGGTGACGAGAGGTGCTGTGTGCGAACGACTTACACCGGCGGGCGCACCATGCGCCCGCCGGTGTACGAGGCGATTCAGTCGAAGGTGCGGTGCGGCACGCCTGCCATCAGGCCGCCGTCGACGATGAACTCGGATCCGGTGGAGTAGGAGGACTCTTCGCTGGCCAGGAAGACGACCATGGAAGACACTTCGGAGGCATTGCCGCCACGACCGAGTGGGATCTGCAGGAAGTCCTCGGGGATGCCTTCGGTCATCGGGCTGTGAACGAAGCCGGGGTGAATGGAGTTGACCCGCACGTTCTTCGGCGCCAGCTCTAGTGCAACCGATTTCGTCAGTCCGCGCACCGCGAACTTCGTGGCGGTGTACCCGTGCAGTCCGGGACTACCGCGGAACCCTTCGACGGAGGAGACGTTGATAATCGAGCCGCCGCCTGCATCGATCATCGATTGAGCGCAGGCGCGGATACCGAAAAACGTTCCGGTCAGGTTGATGTCGAGGATGCGCTGCCACTCGGAGGTTTCGTAGGCGGTGATCAGGTTGCCGCCTACTATGCCGGCGTTGTTGACCAGAACTGTGACCGGTCCGAACTTCTCGGTGGTCGCCGCGACGGCCTCGGCCCAGCTCTCTTCCGACGTGACGTCGAGATGCACGTAGTGTGCGGCATCACCCAATTCGCTTGCTGCCGAGGTGCCTTCCTCGTCGAGGATGTCGCCCAGGACGACTTGTGCACCCTCGGCGATCATCGCTTTGCAGTGAGCGAGCCCCATTCCGCGTGCAGCGCCGCTTACCAATGCGACGCGTCCGGCCAAGCGATTCATCGAGTTCCTTCGTTTACGAGAACGCAGCGCGTGCCGCTGTAGATGGTGGGCATACAGCGATTGCAATGTATGCAGAGAGAGGAAGTGACTTCCTCTTTCTGCATCCTATTGATCAAATCCGGTTCACGCAGAAGTGCGCGCGCCATCGCCACGAACTCGAACCCTTCGGTCATAGCGAGGTCCATCGTTTCCCGCGTGGAGATTCCGCCGAGAAGGATGAGCGGGAGGTCCACTGCACTGCGGAACTGGCGTGCCTGTTCGAGCAGGTAAGCCTCTTTGTAGGGGTAGGCACGCAGGAACTTGCTGCCCACCATGCGGATACCCGCTCGCTGCGGCTGTGGGAACGACGCCGCGAAGTCGCGCAACGGTACATCTCCACGAAAGAGGTACATCGGGTTCTTCAGGGAACTGCCTGCGGTCAACTCGAGCGCATCGAGCGAGCCGTCGCTTTCCAGCCACTGGGCAACCTGAAGGCTCTCGTCGAGCCAAAAGCCGCCCGGTACTCCGTCATCCATGTTCAACTTCGCGGTGACGGCGATCTCGGTGCCTACCTCGGTGCGCACGGCCGACGCTACGGCCCGTGCGACGCGCGCCCGGTTCTCGAGGCTTCCGCCGAACTGGTCGGATCTGCGGTTGAGCGCTGGGCTGAGAAATGAGCTGACCAGATAGTTGTGCCCGAAATGCAGTTCGACAGCATCGAATCCGGACTGCACAGCGATTCTGGCGGCACGGGCATGGTCGGCGACGATGCGATCGAGGTCGGCTGCGCTCGCCGTCCTCGTCAGTCGCAGGCTCAGTGGGCTGATCTGCCACGAGGAGGCCAATGCCGTCGCGCGGTTGGACTGCGAGTTCGCAACCGGTCCCGCGTGCCCGATCTGAGCGGAGATGGCGGCGCCCTCGGCGTGGACGGCCTCGGTCAGACGTGTCAGTCCTGCAACAGCTTCCGGGCGCATAAAGATCTGATGGCGGTCAGTTCTGCCCTCGGGCGAGGATGCGCAGTAGGCGACGGTGGTCATGCCGGCTCCGCCGGCAGCGACGGCCCGGTGGAAATCGATCAGTTCATCGGTGACCAGAGCTTCCGGGGTGCGTCCTTCGAAGGTCGCGGCTTTGATGACACGGTTACGAAGGGTGAGGGGGCCGAGATCGGCTGATTCGAATATTTTCATGGCATTACCTTGTCGAGGAAGGGGTTCCGGAAGATTCGCCGTGGGTCGAACTCGTCGAATGCTGCGGAGGCGGACTCCCACTCGGGGTACCGGGATGGGAGTGTTCGGGTCAGGAACTCGGTGTCGGCGTGGGACCGGTCGTCGGTGAACGCCCAGCCCTTCGAGTACTCGGGCCGCATGGTTCCGAGTGAACCTGAAAAGTGTCCATGCATCCACAGTTCCATCTCGCGGAAGAATGCATGCATCCCGGGCGTGCCCGGGAAGGAGACCACGTTCAGCCAGATTGCGGTGTCCCATTCCGGATGGCCGGGCACTGGGGCCACCGCTGAAAGAGACGGCGGGCCCGAGCTTTCCACGTCCACTTCCGTGTCGTGGTCGAGCCCGCACAAACGCACCTCGAACGGGCCGTTGACCGGGTACTGACCCAGTGAGCTGTAATGCGTGAGCCGCTCATCGAGCCAGCTGGTCATGTCGTGGATGATCGTGGCGACATCGGACCTGCGTGCAAGCACGACGCCTCCGCCCGCAGTCACTCGCAACGTAGTGGCGCGGAGGTACAAGCGGACGTTCTTCGACGTGCCCCAGATGTCGCCGGTGCCGGTGAGTGCCATGCCGGCTTTGACTGCGCTGAGCTGCGACGCACCGAATGCGGGTGTGCCGGCCGCGAGCTGTGTCGCCACCACGCCCAATCCGTCGGTGAGCGGCTCGGGGAGCGTATCTGAGAACGCGTAGTTGTACGGTCCGGTCACTTCCCGTGATTGTGCCGGGCGGTTCGGTTCATCGCTCCAGATCTTGAGCCATGGCTCCTGGGTGAACGGGAACCAGATGGCCTCGACGCTTCCGAACTCGGCGAGATACTTCTCGAAAGTCCGACCCGGTGATCCTGCCGGCGCGAACAGTTCCTGCCAGCCGACGTCGAAGGTGCTCAGACATCTGAGACGTTTGTCGGCGCCTGCCTGGAGCGTCACCGAGGTGATGAAGGTCCGGCCCAGGTGGGTGAGCAGTGGGCGAATGGCCGGGTCGGATCGGGTGAAGACCCGCGCGACGTACTCTCCCGCGGAATCGTCCCAGACCACTGCCGTCAGGGCAGTGACGAGATTGCTGACGGTACCGAAACTGGTTCCGGGGACTGCAGTTTCTCCGTCGGCCGGAGGGGTGGCGCCGTGCGCATCGATGGCGAGAGCGCCGCCGATGGTGATGTCGCCGATGGCCGGGATACTCGACCAACCCAATCCGCGGCCTTCGAGTGCGGTCAATATGGACAGCAGGCTCGCGCCACCCTGAGCCGTCACGGTGGCAGGCGACCCCGTCGGATCCACGCTCACCCCGACCAGGTGCGCGGTCGTGTCGAGGAGAATTACCTTGTCGACGGAATATCCGGGGACGACCGTCAACGGACTCCAACCGTGCATCGAGCCTCGTGCCCGTATCGTGTAGCCGTGCTTCGCGGCCCAGTTGGCCAGCGTCACTACCTCGCCTTCGCCCCGCGGTGCGCATGTCCAGACGTGGTCGAAGACGATCTCTTTGGACCAGTTCACGTAGCCCTGCTGATAGAGGTCGATCCCCCCAGGGAACTCGGGCGGCACCGTAAGCGAGGCCTCGCCGACGGGCGCAGCAGCGGCGGGCGTCCATTGGGACCCCGCGACTGCGGCTGCTACCGCGGTGGCGGCGGCAGCGCCGAAGAAGCGGCGTCGTGACAGCGACCCGTGTACGTTTTGTTCAACCATGCAGTTACCCCTAATTGCAGCAATACGATGCCAGCGGCATCATAATAGAACATAGACGATAAACTGCGAGTGTGACGAAATTTCATGAATCCGGACAGCAGTAGCGGTAAGAGTCGGGCCGGCCGCCCCCGAGACAGCAGCGTCGACGACCGAGTGTTGTCGGCTACCCGCGAGCTGCTGATGGAGCTCGGATGGGAAGAGCTGAGCATGCGCGGCGTCGCTGCCCGTGCGGGCGTCGGTCGCGGCACGATCGATCGAAGATGGTCGTCCAAAGCAGAGTTGGTGTTGCACTCGATCCTCGGAGCGACCCCCGACCTCGAGCCGTTCGACGGTACGGACCCGAACGGTTGGGTGCGATGGGTGGCGACAGGAAGTCGCGAGCTGTTCGCCAAACCGGAAGTGCGCGCAGCAGTTCCGGGTCTGATCAGCACCTTCACTCGTAACGAGGATCTTCGTCGTCAGCTCTGGCAGAGCTTCAGCGGGCCTCCCGCCGAACTGTTCTCCGCGGGTTCATCGCGGGATGCAGCGGACGACGCCGTGCTCGACGCTCGAGCGCTGATCGCGATGGCGGCGGGAGCCTCACTGTTTCTCAGTATCATTGCGACAGAGGATGATACGGATTCGGTTCACCTTCGGATCGAAGAGCTTTTACTTCGCGCGATCGATCAGAAACCCCGGTACCGTGCCGAATAGCGGGCCGCGTCGTCGTCGATGGTGCGTTGCTTGTATGCGGTCAACAGCGCGGGATCGAGCCCATGGGTGACCAGGCGATGACGCTGATAGATCGGTTTGAGAGCGATCATGAAATAGACGAACGGGAGTAGCAGGATCAGCATCATGCCGGCGCGGACGAACAGTGGGCCCGGTACGAGCAAGCATGCGGCCAGCAGCGGGACGAGTGGGACGATGCACCGGGTTGCGTAGTGCCGGGTTGAACCCGGTCCGGTGATGTCGTGGACGACCCAGGCGCTGAACTTCGCGGGCAGTGGCCGCCCGGCGAGGTAGGCGACCAGCTGCCGGATCGAGGGTCGAGGTGTGATGATCATCGATTCGGGTTCCCGGACTCGACGCAATGATGTTCCAGCCGGTGCCGATGAGACTTTTCCAGACCTCTCGGGTAGCCGCATAGGCGCACTTTGAGCCAGTTCAGCTCTTGACGGAGGGCATCGGGGAGTTTGTTGCCACCGATGGTGGCGTACCACTGGTCGATGAGGGGTATTTCTGTGAGAAGTTCGTCGGTGTCGACGGCCAGGGCCGCGTCGACATCGGCTCGATCGATGTCGAGACCGGTCAGGTCGAGGGAATCGGAGGTGGGGACGTAGCCGAGAGGGGTGGACAACGCGTCGACCTTTCCGTCGATTCGGCGCAACGCCCAGTCGATCACCCGAAGGTTCTCCCCGAAGCCCGGCCACAGGAAATCCCCGTCGTCATCACGGCGAAACCAGTTCACGTAGAAGATCTTCGGTAGAGCTCCTGGACGGCTCGAACCGGCCCCGATATCGAGCCAATGCTGGAAGTAGTCGCCGACGTGGTACCCGATGAAGGGCAGCATCGCCATGGGATCGCGGCGCACCACCCCGATGCTTCCAGTCGAGGCTGCCGTCGTTTCCGACGAGAGGGTCGAGGCCAGGAATACCCCGTGCTGCCAGTCGAATGCCTCGGTGACCAATGGCACCGTCGATGCACGGCGGCCCCCGAAGAAGATCGCCGAAATGGGGACTCCGGCTGGATCGTTCCATTCCGCAGCGGCTGTCGGGCACTGGTCTATCGGGGTGCAATAGCGTGAATTTGCATGTGCGGCAGTGGTATCGGATTTCGGTGACCAGTCGTTGCCACGCCAGTCGATCAGATGCTCCGGCTCCTGCTCGGTCATCCCCTCCCACCACACACCGCCGGCGTCGGTCAGGGCGACATTGGTGAATATCGAGTTGCCTCCAGCAATGGTGCGCATGGCGTTCGGGTTCGTGGACATTCCGGTCCCGGGGGCGACGCCGAAGAACCCCGCTTCGGGGTTGACGGCGTAGAGCCGCCCGTCCTCACCGAATCGCATCCAGGCGATGTCGTCTCCGATGGTTTCCGCGGTCCACCCGTCTAGGGTCGGTTCGAGCATCGCGAGGTTGGTCTTGCCGCACGAAGAGGGGAATGCCGCGGCGATGTAACGCACTTCGGCGGCAGGGGAGGTCAGTTTCAAGATGAGCATGTGCTCGGCCAGCCACCCCTCGTCGCGGGCCATCGCCGAAGCGATGCGCAGGGCAAACGACTTCTTGCCCAGTAAGGCGTTGCCGCCGTATCCGGATCCGTAGCTCCAGATGGTTCGCGTCTGAGGAAAGTGCGCAATGTATTTCGTGTTGTCGCACGGCCACGAGAGGTCTTGTTGGCCCGGTGCCAGCGGAGCGCCGACCGAATGAAGTCCTTTGACGAAGTCTGCGTGTGTGCCCATACGATCCCAGATCGGTGTGCCGGTGCGAGTCATCACGCGCATCGATACCGCGACGTATTCGGAATCGGTGATCTCGACGCCGAATTTCGGTGCGACGGACTCGAGGGGCCCCATGCAATAGCCGATGACGTACATCGTTCGTCCCGCCATCGCGCCGCGGAACTCCTCCGTCAGCACCGTCGTCATGTCGAGCGGGTCCATCCAATTGTTCGTCGGCCCTGCATCCGATTCGTTCTCCGAACAGATGAAGGTGCGATCTTCTACGCGCGCAACATCTTCGGGATCGGAGACGCAGCGGAAGGAGTTCGGGGGCTCGCTCAATTCGACGAACGTGCCTTTGGCTACGAGTAGTGCCGTCAGCCTGTCCCATTCTTCCGAGGTGCCGTCACACCAGACGACCCGGTCGGGTGTGGTGAGTTCCGCGACGTCGCTCACCCACATCAGGAGATCGGCGTGTGAAGTCGGTGGGCAGCCGATATCGAGATCGACAGTGCTCGAGGCGGTCATGGGGTATCCCTTCGAGGTGGCATGAGGTTGCCGATTCACAGTTGTCACCGGCTGGGCTGGAGGCCGGATGTTTCGAGATAGTTCAGAGCGCGCGCACAGGCCGCCAGAACTTGTGCGTCGACGCGGGGTAGTGTCCGCCGGTTCAGTGCATCGAGGAGTCCGGTCAGTGCGAGCGAAACGGCCGCAACAGGATTCGATCCGAGAGTGATCGATCCCTCGATTTTCCCACCGACCCGACTTGCCGAGTCGGACAGGTCCACCAGAACATCGTTGTGCGTGAGCAGGCGGCGCAGCGAAAAGTCCTGCGCGTCATGGTTACTCCAACTGGTGACGCTTCCGACTCCACATTCGATGAGTACTGGACCCAGTAGTGGGGCGCGTTCGGGGCAGGCGAGGATCACTTGCCCACGGCTGGGTGAAATGCCGCGGCGGCCCAGCGTGGAGACGACCGACGCTGCCATCGTGGCGGTAGCGAGGTCGATCTCGGTGACGACAGTCGGGCCGCCCCGCACGTCGACGCGACGAGCGATCGCTTCGGAGTGTGCACCGTTCGATCCGACCATCAGGGCGATACCGACGTTCGCGTCGACCCCGCACAGGCGATCGACGATGTCGGTCTCGGTGCAGTCGGCCAGTGGAAGTCGTGTCACACGCAGTGACGTGAGGTTCTCGATGACGGCGGCGTACTCCTCCATGGCAACCCAGCCGCGAATCGAACCGTCAGTTTGCCGAGCTCGCGGGGAGGATTCGCGTAGTCCGACCACAGTCACGGCGCCAGGAACACCTGAAGCCAAGTGTTCCGCATGCCGGTATCGAGTCCTCATCGCGGACCTCCACAGATTCTTGAGTTTCGCATTAATGCACTATGTAGATTGACGGTATTCTTACTTGCGCAATAATGCAAGTAAGGCGAGCTCGTGGTCGATTGAGAGCGAACGCCCGAATGCGTCGACCGCGGATGAACCGAGAGGGAGTCGATGCTGGGGTCTGTCCGGGCTGTGCGCAGAATATGGGCATGCTGCACCTGCGTATCCTCTCGCCTTCGATGCTGACTCAGGACGTGCTCGCATGTCTTGTCGATAGTCCCGCTGTCAGCGGTATCGCGGTGACACGCGAGGCTTCCGTCGAACCCGTCGGTGACCTCGTCGTCGCCGATATAGCGCGGGAGGGAGCGAACGAGATCATCGATTTCCTACGCGATCTCGGAGTGCATCAGGATGGCAGCATCCATATCGAGCCGGTTCGTAGCTGGCTCTCGCGCTCGGGTTTCGAAGCAGAGAAGCGAACTCCGGGTAGCAGCGCAGACTCGGTGGTGTGGGCGGACGTGGCGCAGCGGTCGTACGACGACACCGAACTGAATTGGACTTACCTGAGTTTCATGGGCATGGCCACGCTGCTCGCATCGATCGCGATCGTCATCGATTCGCAGATCCTGATAATCGGTGCAATGGTTCTCGGTCCGGAGTTCGGGGCTATCGCAGCTCTCGGTGTCGCGCTGGTGCGGAAACGACCTACGCTGCTGGTCCGTGCGAGCAGGACCCTCGTGGTCGGATTCGTTCTCTCGATCGCTACGACCACTCTCTTCGTACTTGTGGCGCGCGCGGTGGGCTGGGTGGTCATCGACGACATCACAGGACCTCGGCCGAGCACCGCTTTCATCTACTCACCGGACAAATGGTCGTTCATCGTGGCAGTCATCGCGGCAGCAGCAGGGGTTCTGTCGATCACCTCGGCGAAGACGGGTGGGTTGTCCGGGGTGTTCATCTCGGTGACTACGGTGCCTGCCGCCGGAAACGTCGCGCTCGGAATAGCATTCGGGGTTGGTACGGAAATATGGGGCAGCACTCTTCAGCTGCTGCTCAATATCACCGGTATGGCGATTGCCGGTTGGGCTACTCTGGCGATTCAGCAGAGCGTGTGGGCACGACTTTCTGCTCGTCGCGCCGCCGCCATCGACCGCTTCCGGAGTCGCTGAGCTCGCCACGAACTACTTCGGAGCTCGGAGCTCCGCGCACATCTTCCGAAACTCCCCGTCATCGGCACGATCCAATGGAACTGCCAAAGCGATACCGTCGCAGAGATTTTCGTACTTCGATGCAAGTGCTGCAGGCAGTTCGGCGTACGTGCATTGGGTGACCAGCACGTCCAGTACGTCATCGGTAATTACGCCAGCGAGATCAGCCCAGTCACCCGAGCGGGACATGCCGGTCAGCTTCTCGCCGACCTCGGACAATCCGAGTGCATCCAGAGCGAGACGATAGGCCGGGGTGGAGTACAGGAACGCAAGTTCTTTTCGCACAGGTTCCCGGGCCGAGGCCACCGTTGCCGCGTCGCGACCGGTGATCGTCTTCGGGACCGCGATGATGCGAGGCCTTCGGCCGGCACTTTCGAGGTAGGGGATGGTGATCTCTTCGAGCACTTTCTGATGCGAACACGTGGGATGAACGACAAAGCCGTCGGCTATCTCGCCGGCGAGCCTGCACATCCGTGCATTGACTCCACCTGTCCATATTTCCGGCGACGGGACGTCGATCGGACCCGGATTGAAATATGGCTGCAAGCGATCGAACGTGTAGTGCGTGCCCTGGTAATCCAACGCGGTTCCGTCACGAAATGCTCCGAAGATCGCCCGAACAGCGCCGATGTAGTCCCGCAGTTGCGCAGCAGGGTCTGTCCACGGCATCGAATACCGCCCGACGATGTTCCCCCGCACCTGAGTCGCCAACCCCAACTGGAACCGGCCACGGGAGAAGCTCGCCAAATCCCAGGCCGCCAACGCCGTCACCATCGGGCTACGCGCAAACGCCACCACCATCGACGTCCGGACGGCCAGCGTGGAACTGTGCTCGACGGCGAGAGCAGCGACCGCGAACGGATCTCGGACGGTTTCGGAGATGTGCACGGTGTCGAAACCGAGATCCTCTATGCGCTTGACACGTTCTGCAACCTGGTGCAGAGGGGTGTCGGCGGGTAGTGAAGAAACTAGTTCCATGTCGATTCAGGTGCTCCAGATGCTCGTGCCACGCGACGCTGTCCCTAGCGACCTTACGGCCGGCTGGTCACGCACCCGGTCGCGGGACGTCCTTCTCCCATCTGGCCCGCCGCTCGGATTCCAACTGCTCCCACCACGGTGTGCCACGTTCTCCCAGAGCGACTTTCGCGGCCTGCACCCCTGCTCGGGAGGCGGCGGTGCCCCCGGTGGAGCGAACGTCGCGTCGCCAGGCCATGAGAATCGACCGTAGTTCAGCGTTGCGGTCCTCGGGAATGGAAGGATCAGTCGCTCTCCAGCGCCGACCCTCGATCACGATGAAGTGGCCATCTTCGGTGTACTCGCGGTCGTCACTCATCCTGCCTCCCAGCTCCAGCCAGTCACAGCCCTCATGTCCTCGATGGTGCCAGAGCTGTCCGACGGTCCTGGCCGGAGGCGGTGTTGGATGGATGAGCAGTGGGTATGTGTGATCCGGTCGCGAGTGGCGCGGCGGAGGAGTGTGACAAGCATGGCTGGATTCGACCGATGATGCTGGCGCGAATGGACGAGTTTCAAAGAAGGCATCCATCGGCGGGATTTCCGCTGGCAGTGGTGTACAAATTCCTCGACGACCGCGGCGGATACCTCGCCGCCCTGATCGCGTACTACGCGTTCTTGTCGCTGTTTCCGCTACTGCTCTTGTTCACCACGCTGCTGGGCATCGTGCTTGCCGGTAATCCGGACCTGCAGGCCAGCATCCTCGACTCGGCGATGAGTCAGATACCCGTCATCGGAGATCAACTCGGCGAACCGGACCGTCTCAGCGGCGGTGTGACGGCAATCGTCATCGGCATAGTCGGCTCGCTCTACGGCGGGCTCGGCATCTCGCTCGCCGCGCAGTACGCGATGAACACCGCTTGGTCCGTTCCGCGCAACGAGCAGCCAGACCCGCTGCGCGCACGATTGCGGGGTCTACTGCTGCTCAGCACTGTCGGTACGGCCATCATCGGGCTGACCGTTCTCAACGCCGTCGCATCCTCCGGCGTCTTCGGGTTTGCAGGTGGCACGCTGGCCTTGATCGGCGCCGTCGTGGTCAACGCCGCAGTCTTCTCCGTGGCGTTCAGGATCGGAACGCCACGTCCGCTGACCCTCCGGGACGTACTGCCGGGGGCAATCGTCGCCGCAGTGCTCTGGCAGGCACTGCAAGCGTTCGGAGGGATCTACATCCGATATGTGGTGGGAAATGTCAGCACCAGCAACGGAGTCTTCGCGATCGTGCTCGGTCTGCTCGGATTCCTTTATGTCGCATCGATACTCATCGTTCTCTGTATCGAGATCAATGCCGTTCGAGTCGACCGACTGCATCCTCGTGCGCTACTGACGCCGTTCACCGACAACGTAGAACTCACCGAGGGTGACAAGAAGTCCTACACCGGCCAGGCAGAAGCGCAGCGGAACAAGGGGTTTCAGGACATCGTCGTCACCTACGAAGACTAGCGGGTGCTTGCAGTCCTACGCGGAGGTGACCGAGTCGCCGAGTAGCGCAGACAGAATCCGCGACAGGGTAGCGAGGTCTGCCTCGTTCAGGTCGGACAAGGCAGCAGGCGGCGTTCGAAGGACTTCGTCCGCCACGCGCGCGAGTTCACGCCCGGAACCGGTGAGGGCAACGACGCGTCGACGTCGGTCGAACGGGTCCTCCGTGCGTCCGAGGTGGCCTCTGGCTTCGAGATCGCGAAGAGTGATCGACAGGTACGGCGGATCGGAGCCGAGTTGTTCGGCGAGTTCGCCCGCCGAGAGCGGTCCGTGCAGGAGCCGTCGGAGAACTTTCGTTCTGAAGAAGCTCTCTCCGGTCGCGGCGACGACGGCGCGGTGTGGATCGGACACCTCCAGGACGAGCCTGCGCATGTCGGCCCAGACGTCGGGGGCGTTCACGAGACCAACTCCTTCGAGCGGGAGGCGACGGCGTGTGCGGTACCGCGCGCCCACCCTCCGGTGGTGACGACTGCCAGAATCAGCACCAAGACACCGGCGCACAACATGACGGTCCAGGCAGGTCTCGCAGCGTCGATGAAACCGTCCTCGAAGCTACCTACCAGACCTGCGGTCACAATCGATCCGACGACCGCGACTCCGAGCGATTGGCCGACCTGCCTGCTCGTCGACGCGATTGCAGATGCCACACCGGCCTGACTGCGCGGCATGCCCGATACCGCTGTGTTGGTGATGGGGGCGTTCACCACGCCGAAGCCGATACCGAAAATGATGTAGGACACCGCGAGCCAGCCGAAGGACGTGTCCGCAGTCAGACGGGTGAGCATGGTGGCAGAGACGATGAACCCGACTCCGGCGACCACCAGTGAGATGCGCGGCCCGCGAGATCCGGTGATGCGTCCGGAGATCGGGGCGAAAACGAGGGTCATCAAGGCCATCGGCAAGGTGTACAGGCCGGCGTGCAGTGGGGAGTAGCCACGGACGTCCTGCAGATACAGGGTGTTGAGGAACAGGAAGCCACCCAGTGACGCGAAGGAGCACACGGCGATGATCGTGGCGCCGCTGAACGGGACGCTGCGAAAGAACGACAGTTCGATGAGCGGTTCGGTGCGTCTGGACTCCGTCAGGATCAGCCCGACGAGCGATGCGAGGGTCACCGCGCCCGTCGCGAGGATGAGCGGGGAGGTCCAGCCCAGTGCCGATCCCTCGATGATCGTGAACACCAGACCGGCGAGCAAGGCGATCATCAGTATCTGACCCGCGGGATCGAACCTGCGCGCATGGAGTGCCTTGGATTCCGGGATGTATTTCCACGTCAGTGCCAACGCGAGAAGTCCGATCGGGACGTTCACCCAGAAGATCGACTGCCACCCTGCAGACGTCACGAGCACCCCGCCCAGCAGCGGTCCCGCAGCCATCGACACGCCGACGACGCCGCCCCAGATGCCGATCGCCCCTGCGCGTTCCTTGGGGTTGTCGAACGTGTTGGTGATGATCGACATCGCGACCGGATTCATCATCGATCCGCCGACGGCCTGAACCATGCGGAATGCCACCAGCCAGCCCAGCGACGGCGCGACACTGCACAGTAGCGATCCGAGGATGAAGGATCCGGTGCCGATCATGAAGATCTTCTTGCGACCGAAACGATCCGCGGTAGAGCCGCCGAGCATCAACAGCGATGCCAGGACGAGGGTGTACGCGTCGATGATCCATTGGAGACCGGACACCGACGAGTTCAGCTCGGCCCGAATCGACGGAAGTGCGACGTTGACGATGGTGTTGTCGATGCTGACCAGGAAGAGGCTGAGGCAGCAGATGCCGAGCACGAGGTATCGGCGCTGTGACGAAGGTTCTGTCATATGGACCGCCCCGATAGTTGTACACCTACAAATGTTAGTTCGAGTATGAATACTCGGGGCGTGCTTGTGCAAGCGGCTAGTTCGAGGTTCCCTGATCGAGGACCTGCCAGAGCGGATCGCTGGGCCCGATATCGAATGTGCACTCGGTCGGTCTCGGGTCCGGAACGAACGCCCACAGCAGTGCCCCGGCGGTACCTGCCGCCCGCTGACCGTTGATTTTCGCTTCGATATGTGCGGCACGATCTTCCACAGTCGAACAGGATCCCGCGAGTTCGCCGATCTCGGCCACCAGAAGTGGCTTGCCGACCTCTGCCGTCTGAGTGATCCGACGCTGGAGTCCGTTCCACTGATCGCCGGGCAGTGCGACCCCGTCGGCGCCGTAGTCGTGGTACTGGAGAACATCGACGACGGGTGACTGTGCCAGATAGCGGTATTCGTTGCCCTGGCTTCCGCATTGTCCGCCGCCGGTGAGCCCGGCGGTGATCAAGGTTCGTGGGTCGCGGGTGCGCACTCGTGCGCCGGCGGTATCGAAGAAATTGCGCAACACCTCGTCCGCGTCGGAGGTACAGGTTCGATTCTCCCAGGAGCAATTCGCGTCGGTGCAGGTGCTCGTTTCCGGTTCGCCGACGAGCTCCCATGCGGCAAGTACGGGCGAATCCTTCCAGCGCGCGACGGCGGTGTCGGCCCACTGCTCGAAGCTCAGAAGCGCTGTTGCGGTGGGGGAGGGCGGTGGCGTCGTCCAGCCGTCGATGTACCACTGTCGGTCCTTGAAGGCGTTGTCCTCGCAGGCACCGTCCTGAGGTGACAGGACGGGGACGAGAAGTTGATCGTGTGCTTCGGCTGCGGCGAAAACTGCGTCCATGGGGCCGAAGTCGAGCTTCCCGGTGAAGCGGTTGATCGCGAGCGCTTGAAACGCGTTGAACCGCGTCAGCGAGTGTGCAGGCAGGGCCGCGAAGTAGCTGTCGAGATCGACCATGGCCCCGCATCCGGCATTGACGGACCAATCCGTCGCCAGCTGGTAGGCATTGAATCCCGTCGGCCACCACGGTGCGCCGTCCAGTGCCAGGCCGTCGGTGCTCGCGCTCACGCGGGCACCCGGCGCCGGAGCAGCGTCTGTCGGTTCTGCACCGGTGACGGCGACGAGCAGGCCAGCGCACGCCAGGACGGCAGCGACTCGACAGAAACGAACCAGGCTGTGCATAGAGCAGATGATAGGCCTGTGTATTTGCAGTCGGTAATTCCGCTCCCGGTGAACGACATATCGACGCTAGTTAGCCATTCGAGCCCGGTAATTCCATAAAAGGATTCTCCGATACCGCAATTCATAGACGTACTGGTCGGTAATATTGTTTATTCACAATGCCTTCCGGGGTCTCAGGTCCTGGTCACCCGGGGTGCAGATAAAATCGGACACACGTCGAGACTGTTCACTCCTTATCGGTCATAATGATCTCGAAAGATGTCACTTCCACTTAAAGGGCCGGACTATTTGATGTCGTCGACTATTGGTGTGCCTTCTCGCTGTACTGCTCGAATGGCCGCGATCAGCGGGATTGTTGCAATGATGGTCCTTTCTTCCGCGCCTGGAATCGCGCAAGCACAGGATGAAGACCCAGAAGAGACGAACCCGATCACGTTGTCCCTCAGCGAGACCGGCCTGGGTGCTTCGATTGCGCTGAATGGGCTGAGTGGCCGTACTCAGGTCACCGTGCCGGTGCCACCGGGTACCGGGCCGTCGTCGTTGAACGCGGTGCTCACCGTCCCGGCCTGGCTCGATCGAGGTTGGATCGACGTGGAGTCCGGCAACCGGCCCATCTCACGTATCGCGCTCGGGGGCGACGCACCGACCATCCCGGTCTCCATCCCGCTGGCGGCAGTTCCAGTTGTCGACGGAGCGGTGACTCTCGATCTCGCGTCGACGCTGATTCCCGACGCGGGCTTCTGCCCGAATGTCCTCGACGCGCAACTGCGATTCCTCGACGCCCGAGTCGATTACACCGGTGTGCCGTCGATCCCGCGAACGATCTCCGAGTTCCTGCCGCCGGTACTTCGGCAGCTCACAGTGTTCATGCCTGCCCAGCCGAACCGCGACATGATCTCCGCAGTGTTGACACTGACGACTTCGGTGATCGACTACTACGGTGCACAGCCCGTTCGGGTTCTCGTGCGTCCGGACACCGAATTGCAGGGGTCGCAACCGGACAAAGCGTTCGAACGGTCCGTCGTCGTGGCCGAGAACAACGACGCCGGAGCAGAACTGATCTTTCCCCTCGATCAGTCACCTCCACGGCTGTTCGTCACCGGTAGCGGTACGGCGTTGACCGATCAAACCCGATTGATCACCAGCAGCATCTCCGAGTTGGCGGTGACGACCAAAGCACTCGCGGGAGCATCGGCTCCTCGAGCGGTCCTAGCACCCGACTCGACAACACTCGAAGACCTCGGAGTCGGAACTGTCACGGGGAAAGGCGACACCACCGCGACCGCGTCGATCACGCTCGATCAAGCGCGCCTCGGCCGCTCGGCCTCCGACGTGTCGCTGCATCTGACCGGAAATTACACACCGGGCGTCGGATCGATCACCGCCGGAGTGGGAGGCAAGACGATCGCGTCGTGGTCCGCCGACGATTCGGGTCGGTTGGATCAGTGGGTCGATATCCCGAACGCCGAGCTGCGGAAAGCCACCACCCTCGATGTCAGCGTCGACCACCCCGCAGATTCGGCCGCCGCATGCGGCACGCAGGCAGCGTCGACGATCACGGTCGACGGTTCCACTGTCGTCCGATCCGAACCGTCCTCGACGCCGGCTCCGCTGGGATTCGGATCGCTACCGCAAGCCTTGATGCCGCAGTTCGACGTAGCGATGACCCAGGAAACCTTCGCCGACGCCGCCCGTGCGGTCTCGGTCGTGACCGGACTGCAGCGCCTGTCCGCCAGGCCGATCATGCCTCAGGTCGTCTCCCTCGACGACGCGCTCGCCAGCTCCGACCCGGCCGTCGTGATCGCCGCAGACGGCGGTCTACCGGACTCGCTTTCATTGCCGCTGTCCTCGTCCGGAGCTACGACGTTCTCGATCGCAACGCCGGAATTCACCGACACCGACACCTCGCTCACTGTTGATCCGGGGGTGCCTTACGCCAGCCTGCAGGTGACTACGACCGCGAACAACAAGGCACTGTTGGTGGCATCGTCGACAGGCAAAGGGGCGCGACTCGACGCACTTCTGAGTTGGCTCGACGCCGATCCGTCGCGTTGGTTCGGCCGCAACGGTGACATTCTCTTCGCTGTACCGGGAATCGAGCCGGTGTCGCTATCGAGCGGAAACCTGGCAGGGGACTCGACGGTGGAGTCGACCGCCAGCGAGTCGGGTGTCGATCGCCTGAGCGTGACGCTTCTCGGAATTGCCGGTGCGGTATTGCTCGTCGCTCTCGTAGGGGCGGTCGTACTGGTTGTGCGCTCTCGCGGCTCGAGCCGCCGTCGCCACCGCCGTGACAATTCACCGCCGTCATGACAGCCGATGCCGAGGCGGGACCCGACAACCTCGGGGAAGGGGACTCGAGCAGCGAGGACGTCGAACACGTCGATTCAACACCGGAGAGCAAGGGATGGAAAGCGCACCCGGCCAGGGTGATCGTGCTTCGGTGGCTTCTGCTCATCGGGTGCGTCGTGGTCGCGTTCTTTCCCACCTGGAAGCGAGTGTGGGAGGAAGCCTCGAACGGCGCCATCACCGCCTATATTTTCGTGCTCCCGTTTCTGGCGGCGGTGGCAGCGCAGGGAGTGGCTCGCCGCCGGGCCGGGGAGTTGCCGATTCATGATCGACAGACCGACGTCATTGTCGGCGGTCTCGCGTTGCTGGCATCGATCGCCGTCAAAGCCCTATGGTTGCCGCGTTACTCAGAGCAGTACGCACTCGCGCACCTCGATGTCCTGTCTGCGTTGGTGTTCTTCTTCGGCGGCGCGATCCTGTTGTTCGGTCTTCGGCCGGTCGGCCGATTCTGGTCGGTGTGGTTGCTGCTACTGGCATTGAGCCCGTTGATGTATCGGTTGGTTGCCATCAACGCCGGTGGAAGCCGATTCGCCTACGGCGCAGTGCTGGTGGTGTTGGGCGGGGTCGCAGGCGCGATAGCTGTCGGGCGTACCCGTCGTAGGGCGTGGCTCGGATTCGTCTGCACGGTGGTGACGGGGTTTGCGGTGCTGGCGTTCATCTTGGCCCTCTGGCCTCGAATCGATGTCGTTCTGATGCAGCTCATCCCGACGGTCGGTGCCTCGATGGTGATCGGGGTGGGGTTCTATTTGCTCTCCCGGCGCGGTGAGAGCAAGAGACCGTTGACGAAGGGCATGTCCTCGTCTTCGGCGAAACGGTCTCCGAGTTCGGCGATCATGGTGATCGTTGCTGCAGTGATCCTGCTCTTTCTCCCGCTGCCCGAGACAACGGTCATCCCGGACACTGCCGGCCCTCCGGGATCGACGTCCGTGCCGTTGGTTCCGCCGACCGGGTGGAACCGGACAGCACTCCAATCGTACGACTGGGTGCGCTCGTACTTCGGACAAACAGCGACGCTGACCCGCCAGACGATGAAGGCCGAAGACGGAAACCCCGAGTGGGACATCCAATCACGACCACGAACTGTGGTCGTGGACGTCCTCTCCACCACCAACCGAGCCAGCCTGGCGATCTATCCGGAAAGCACTCTGTATCGGCTGAGCAATACCCGCACCAGCGATTCACTGCAGGTGCCACTCGGGCACGGAGTCACCGGAACCCTGTACACCTCGGTCAGCGACGCATTGTTGTTGACTTGGACGAAATTGGTCTTCACCTGGGTACGCGGTGACGTCACCCAGCGGGTCACGATCATCAGCGTGGACAATCACGAGGACGGCGCTACGTTCCCCCGGCCGATACCGTCGATGGCGTCGAACATCGGTACCAGTCTCGCAACCTTCCTTCGCGGCAATTCCATCATCGCCGACACGGAACCGGAATACAAAGACCGCACGCTGCTGACCTCGTTCGGTACCGGTCTCGTTCGGGCTCAATGGAATATCGATACCAGAGGTGGACAGTGAGCAGCACACCGCGGACGCCGCCGCGTGTCGGGGAAGAGACAGAGCAGTTTCGCGCGGAGGCGCTCGACGACGCCATCAACGGACTCGCCCGACGAAATCCACTGGCGTCGGCTGCGATCGCCTTCGTGCCGTGGCAGAAGTACACCGCCATCTCCATCGCCGTTCTCACGCTGGTGAGCGCCCTACTGAATCCTGTTCCGACACTGCTGGTGTTGACGGTGTTGTGCACGCTGGGCTACCTGGCGATGATGTTCGACCGCCTGTTGATCTTCTCCCGAGGGCTGGATGCCACGGCGATCGTGACGGTCACCGACGAGCAAGCACTCGCAATTCCGGACGAACTTCTCCCCGCGTACACGATCTTGGTCCCGGCATACAACGAGCCCGAGGTCGTCGGCGACCTCATCGCCGCCATGACCAACCTGAACTATCCGCCGGACAAGCTACAAGTGTTGCTGCTGTTGGAAGAAGACGACGACGTCACCATCGACGCGGCCGCGCGCAGCGGTGTCAGCCAGATAGTGGAGGTAATCCTCGTTCCGGCCGGCGACCCTCGGACCAAACCGAAGGCCTGTAACTACGGACTGCATTTTGCGACCGGAACCATTGTCACGATCTTCGACGCCGAGGATCTCCCCGAACCTCTGCAGTTGCGTAGGGTTATCGCCGCGTTCGACCGGCTGCCCGATACCGTTGCCTGTGTACAGGCAAAGTTGGCATTCCACAACGGCTCTCAGAATCTGCTGACCGGATGGTTCACTGCGGACTACGCGCTGTGGTTCGGCTACCTACTCCCCGGTTTGATGCGCAGTACCTCACCGATTCCGCTGGGCGGCACATCCAATCATCTGCGGCGCGACGTCATCGAGCAGGTAGGCGCGTGGGACGGCTTCAACGTCACCGAGGATGCCGATCTCGGAGTTCGTATCGCCGCATCCGGTTACTCCACCGCGGTGCTGGATTCGATCACGCTCGAGGAAGCGAACAGTGACCCGATCAACTGGGTCAGACAGCGTTCACGCTGGTACAAGGGTTACCTTCAGACGTGGTTGGTGCATATGCGTCGACCCGTCGCTACCGTGCGTGCACTGGGCCCGGTCGGTACCTACCGGTTGACGTTGTTGTTGGCGGGTACTCCGATCAGTGCCTGCATCAACATGATCTTCTGGTTTACCACGGCCGCTTGGATTCTCGGGCAACCAGACCTCATAGCAGCACTGTTCCCGCCGTACATCTACTACTTCTCGCTGGTGTCACTGATCATCGGCAACGTCGCGACCATCTACATGTACCTGATCGCCAGTAGGGAAAGCGACAACGCCTACCTTCTCGTTCCGAGCCTGACGATGCCGCTGTACTGGGTGATGATGAGCGTTGCCGCAATCAAGGGATGCTGGCAGCTCATCCGGAACCCGTCGTACTGGGAGAAGACATTTCACGGGCTGAACACCCCGACCGCGCCAGCCGTCGAGACCGAAGAGGCTCTTCCGTGAGCTCTCGCGCACCGTGGACCGTCTTCACCGCATCGTTGGCGGGTTACCTTGCGATCGGGTTGACGCTGAGCCTGCGGTTCGGCTACCTACTCGGCGACGCATTGTCACGGACCTCGGCTGCACAGTCGGTTCTTCTGAGCCGCGACCCACATGTGTCCGCTATCGGATTCATCTTCACCCCGCTGACTGCGTTGGCACAGTTGCCGATCGTTGCGTTGTCTTCGTGGTGGCCGGCGATCACCCGGTGGAACATCTCCGGGATCGTGGTCTCGGCAGTGTTCATGGCAGGTGCTGTGGTGATGGTGTACGGAATCTGTCGAGATCGGGGCCTCTCGACCCGGTATTGCACGATCGTCACGGTGGTGTTCGCGATCAACCCGATGATCGTCTTCTACGGTGCGAACGGCATGAGCGAAGCAGTGTTTCTGTTCTTCGTCTGCTGGGCGGTGCGGCGCCTGATCCGCTGGGTACATACCGACGACGTCCACGATCTGGTCGTTGCCGGTATCGCGCTGGCACTGGCCTACCTCACCCGCTACGACGGCGTCGTCGCTATCGCCGGTGCCGCTGTGCTGGTCGCGGTGATCACGGTGATGCGAGAGGGCCGAGCGCAGTGGCGGACGATGATTCGCCGCGCCGTGCTCGACGGTGTGCTCGTGGCCGGGCCGGGTTTCGCCGCATTCGTGGTGTGGACCGGGACGAGTTGGTTGATCACCGGGGAAGCGTTGGCCCAATTGTCCTCGGGCTACGGCAATGCCGCGATTCTTGCGCAGTCCGGCGGTTCGACGGGAACAGCGCTGGGCAACACCGTGTTCGCGGTAACGGCGATTGTCGTGCTGGGGCCTGCGTTGTTGGTGGCCCTGCCGGTATCGGCGGTCCTCGCACTACGGCGACGCGATCTGGAATTCTTGGTCGGCCCGGTCGTGTTCGGGGCAGTGCTCGCATTCCAGGCGGTCAGCTTCATCGGCGGCTCCACCTTCGGCTTTCTGCGGTTCTACATCTGCGCGATACCGCTTGCCGTGGTCGCCTTGGTGCAATTGGTTCCGCCGCGAGGCAACCCACACACGCGGCGAGAAGGTGCATTCCACCGTCCCCGGCCGGTACGAGCGATGGTGCCGGCAGGAGTCGGCGTCGGGCTGGTGGTGTTGTCGGTGCTGGCAGTGCCGGTCACCGGCTGGGCGATGGTGCAGCCGAAGCTGGCCCCCCAGGAATACGCACTGGGATATCTACTGGATCCGACCCCCTCCGCCGAAGATGCCGATGCGGTCGCGGCCCGCTCGATCATCGACTCGTTCGTCACCGAACGCGAACTCGCCGCCTATCTGGATGCACAGAATCTGCCCGAAGGATCGGTTCTTCTCGACACCGTCTACGGGTTCGCGGTGGTCGCGGCGTCGTCGAATCCCAAGCAGTTCGTCGTTCCCTCCGACCAGGACTTCACCACGATTCTCAACGATCCTGCGGCAGCGGGAGTGAAGTACCTGCTGACGGTTCCCAACACCGGGCGTGGCGAATCCGACGCCGTCAACCGCAGATATCCGACGATCTACGACAACGGTGCCGCCATTTCCACACTCGCATTCGAGGTCCCCACTACGGGTGCAGATCAACCGAATTGGCGCATCTATCAGGTCGTCAATTGAGGCGAACCGATACAGCGTTGCTCGACTATCGACCGGCGGCGTCGTATGCCGCGCCCTGAACCCCGACGAGGTCTACGAGGTCTCGCTGGGCAATGTTCATGTCCACCTGATGAATTCCCCAGTTCGGGGCCGGCACTGCCGGGATGAGCGAGGCCCCGGGCCCGTCGACCATGAGAACGCGCGGGCCCTCGCCGGTTGTGCACCGAGCATGGAAGCCGTCGACTTCCTGACCCGCGAGAATTCCGTGAATGGGAGCGTCGGCGTTCTCGCGCAACGACCCCGGATTGGTGCACAGCACCTCGACGTCGGGTCCGGCCGTATTCGGCGGCAGACCGAACCTTGCGTCTTCCGGTGCGGGATTCGAGAATGCCGAATAGGCGACGACACAGCCGGTCTGCGTCGAGTCGGTGCATGCGGGCACAGTATCGAAGTCGCCTCCCACACCCTCGCCCTTGCGGACGAGCACGTTCCCGCCGATCAGCAGCGCCGAGACCAGTTTCGATTGGGCCGGCTGACCATCGATGTGATCGGCGATCAGCTTCCGCAGGACGAAAGTGCCCTGGGAGTGTCCGATGAGGACCACGCCACGGCCGTTGTTGTGGTGCTCGAGGTAGTCGTCCCAGGCATTCTCGATGTCGGCGTACGCGAGATTCCCTGCGGCGGTGCGCTCGTCGGCGGTCCCGGCGAACAATGCTCGCAAGGTGGTCTGCCGGTACACGGGCGCCCATACGTTGCAGTTCTCTCCGAAAGGAGCGGCCTGCAGGGCTGCCACTGCGCGCAATTCAGGAGAGGTATCGAAGTTCGCGTTGGTGCTCTGTTGCAACGATGCGGTGGGGTAGACGTAAAAGCAGTCGATCGGAGCGCCCGACCTACCGCCGCACGGGTCGCCTTGCTGGCCGGGCTCACACAGCCAGGTCGTCGTCGTTGCGGGAGCAGGTTCGGCGGACACCGGAGAAGCGACCATAGCGAAGAACATCATGGCCAGCACACCGGCGCGAAGCACCAGACCGGCAGGACGTGGGATCGGCACGAGGCTGACGATAGCAGGGCAGGTGCCTGGCCACGGGGAGTCGGGGAAACGCCTCCGAAACTACCGATCTTCCTCGCTCGCGCCCCGAGGCAGCCTGTCTGCGCCCCAACTGCGTTCGATGAATCCGATGATGTTCTCGACATCTTCCGCCGGAATCTTGTCCGGCTCACCTTCCTCGAGCGGGTCGGCGTGGAAAATATAGAGGCGAGAGGCGAACTGGTCGAACGGCAGTGACCCTTCACCGGCTCGTTCACCGTTTCCTGCGGTCCCGACGACGACCCCGTCACCCCAATCCTGGCCGCTGTCGTTGTTCGGGTTGAAGAAATAGACCCGCATGATGCCGTCGGGATCAGCGGTGACACGCAGGATGGCGATCGCATGCCAGCCGATGTAGCGGGCCGCACTGTCGGTCACGGCGACGCCGGCCGGTTGCGGGTGAATCAGCGGCTGACCACCGTTGTACGCAGGGTGATAGGAGGCGTGAAACTGCCGAATGAAGTCGTCGAGGTCGATCAGATTTCCGGTCGCGACGTCGACGTTGATGTGGAATTCCCGTGCGGACCACCAGCCGTGGAACTCCGGATTGACCCAGCGATGCGGGTCGCCTTCACGGTCGGCGCAGCGTCGGACCATCTCTGCGTAAATTCGGTCGAGGTGCGGTACCAACAGCAACGACACCGGATCGAGGTCGATCGGATCGGTGGTCGCGACGCCGCCCACGCTGTCGGTCGAGGAGATCGGTTGCCCTTCGAAGTGCATGACGATCTCGTCGTCACGTGCAGCCCAAACGACCATCTGCAGCAGGTAGTCCGGGTCGTTGTACGCCCACATGGACAGTGCTCGCGCAGACTGGCACGTGGGATTGTCGCCTTGGCCGACGCCGAGTGGTTGACCGAGCATCGACAACAGGCCGCCGAGCAACCGCGACTCCGGATCGGGACCCGGACCGAATGCGGTAAGCAACCTCTCGCGCACCTTCGGTGACAGCTTCAGTGAAATCTGCCGCCACAGGGACGGGACGACCGGCGGCTCGTAGAGCGTCCCCCGGTCGAGGAGCAGCGCCAGGCCGTACAGGCACTGCGCTGTCTCCGGGTACACGGTTTCGGAAACGAGTCGCTGAACCAGTTCCGGATATCGCTGCAGACAAGTTCTGCCGGTGTCGGACAGCCCGAGCGCCTCGGCGAGCACGAAACTGTTGTTCTCCACGAGGTAACGCATGAGGGTCGCGTGGTAGGGCGAGACCAACCCGGTGTCGTGCATTGCCCGGGCGAAACCGCGTGCCTCGAACTGCAGAGCTTCCGAATCCATGACCTCGAGCCGCGACCGGTAGACGTCGACTCCGGGGTCTTCCCGGCATGCTTCGGTAGTGCCGAACAGTGCCGTGATCAACCGGTCGAGACCCTGCCCGGACGTACCGAGATCCACGGTGGGGTCGTCGCGGTAGATCGCGATGCGGGTGACCATCGCCTTGACGTTGTCCACCTGAATCGGGCGTTGACGCAACACCCGCCAGATCTCCTCGAGGAGTTCGTCGAGCACGCTGTCGTAGCCGATCTGTTCGGCGACGTAACCGAACAGATCGCGAATGAGATGAGCTGTGCGGCCGAGTCGAACTCGCTCTGCCTCCGATGGCGCCGTGAACAACACTTCGAGGTTCATCGCGAGCACCTGGGACAGGAACCGGCGAGCATCTTCCGGCGTCACCGCCGGGTGGTCATACTCGCCGGCAACGATTGCCACCATCCGAAGTTCACTCGTCGCTTCGAGTACAACGGTGTCGTTGTTGCCGCTACGCAGGCTCGGGCCGACGAAGGACGGAACGAGGATGTCCGGTTGCGCCCAGTCCGATCCCGCGAACAGTCCCGCGTTCTCGAGGAATTCGGCACGCTCCCGAATCGCTGCACAGCCGCCGGGTTGCGACAGCACTCGATGCAGCGAGTCGAGGACGCGTCGGAGCTTGGAGCTCTTGGTGAACTCCGGCGCGGTGGCGAACGCCTCGGCTGCGTGATCGAGTTGCGCGAGACGCGAAGTCAATGCTCGATCGGCCGGTGAAGTGGTGTCGGTGGCCGCCGGTTCTTCCGTCGACTGTGCCGGTGGCGTGTGGTCGTCCCCGAATTCGTGCCTCACACGTAGAAGTCCAGTTCTTCCTGTTGTTTGAGCAGATCACGCATCCGGTACGGATCTTCACCGAAGAAGTACAGCAAGCCCCAGTGCGTGCCGAAAGCCGTACGCTTGGTGACGGTCTCCTCGACGGGTGCCGAGAGGTCGTTCGTCTCGTAGTAGTCGTCGTCCAACGTGACGTCGGGAATGACGAGATTGCTGACGACGCGTCGACGCGGGTACACACCGAAGCAGCCGGCAACACCGGTGGCGTCGACGACCTCCTTGGGGAAGAAGGCGTCGATCTCTTCCTCGGTGGTCTTCGGGTCGAATGCCAGTACCAGGCCCTGGTACGCATTGAATCCGTAAGCCCGTTCGAGTAGCTCGAAAACCTTGAAACCTGGTGGCCGGTAAGCAACTTCACCGAAGTACATCTCGCCGTCGCTGGTGACGAAGTACTCGGGGTGGATGAAACCGAACTCGATATCGAAAGCTTTGATCAGCTTCTCGATCTGGACGGTGATCTGATCACGGTACTTCTCGAGCTCGGGGGTTGCGGGTACGAACACCGAGTAGCCGAGGGTCACGTACTCGGAGATGTTGAGGAACTTGATCTTTCCGTTGTGGATCCACGCCTCGACGGCGAACTCCCAGCCGTCGAGATGGGATTCCATCAGCGCAGGGAATTCCTCGTCGGGGATGGAGTCGACTTCATCCGGTGTCCTGATCACCCGGTGGCCGAGGCACCCTGCTTTGTCGAACGCTTTGACGTGAATCGGGTCGTTCGGGTCGCCGTCGAGCTTGAGGAGAGTCTGGTTGACGCGTTTGAGAAAGCGGATCACGTCTTCACGATCGTGGGCCTCCTCGAAGATGCCCACGCGGATCCCACCGAGCTGTGCGCGACGCTTCATCAGGGACTTGTCGCGCAGCAACATCGCCTGCCCGAACAGGCGCGGGTTGCCCAGTAGTACCGAGTTGATGGCACCGGCCCACTCGACGGTTTCTTCGTACAGCGGGATCGCGACGTCGACACCCATATCGCGCAGTGTTTCGGCGATCTCGAGCGACCGGTCGTTGAGTCGTTCGAAGTTCCACGGAATATAGGGAATGTCGTGCTCAGTGCAGTAAGGCTCGGCCCAATCCGGAGCCACGACCACATACCTGCGGTCGAACTTGTCGAGGGCTTCCACAGCCGGCAAGCTCCAGCCGAGTAGTGCTACGTAGCCCTTGTCCGGATTTTTCTCGAGCCGTGCAGGCTGAGACATAAAGATCCTTCCCAATCGGTGTTCCGTGGTCGAAGTCCTCCGCTCCACGGTACAGAGTGCGCACTTCGCGACCGACGGGCTACCTCTCGGCGCACTGTCTGTCGGCCGCGCTCACACTCCCTGTGCCAATGCACGTCCGGCTTGCCGACCACTGAATATGCAGCCGCCGAGGAAGGTGCCCTCCAGCGATCGATATCCGTGCACACCGCCGCCGCCGAACCCGGCGATCTCACCGGCTGCCCACAATCCCGGCACCGTAGTCCCGTCCGAATTCTGCACGCGCCCGTCGAGATCGGTCTGGATTCCGCCCAGGGTCTTACGGGTGATGATGTTCAGTCGCACTGCGATCAACGGACCGGACTTGGGATCGAGGATCTTGTGCAACGACGCAGTACGAGCTATCCGCTCGCCGCGGGAGCGTCGAGAATTGTGAATCGCGGAGACCTGCAGGTCCTTGGTGAACGGGTTGTCCGTTTCACGGTCTCGTGCGGTGATCTGGCGCTCCAGATCGTGAGCATCGATCAGGTTTTCACCGGTGATCTTGTTCATGCCTGCGACAAGTTCGGACACTGTTTTTGCAACGACGAAGTCTTCGCCGTGCTCTTTGAACGCTTCGACCGGTCCGCTGGCTCCCGGTAGTACCCGCCCAAGAACGAGTTTGAGGTTCTTGTCGGTGATGTCGGGGTTCTGCTCGGATCCCGAGAGTGCGAACTCCTTCTCGATGATCTTCTGCGTGAGAACGAACCACGAGTAGTCGTATCCGCTGTCCTGAATCGTTTTCAGCGTGCCGAGAGTGTCGAATCCGGGGAAGTTCGGGGCCGGGAAGCGTTGTCCGCGTGCGTCGAACCACATCGAAGACGGTCCGGGGATGATGCGAATCCCATGGTTCTTCCAGATGGGATTCCAGTTCTTGATTCCCTCGGTGTAGTGCCACATCCGATCCTTGTTGACCAGTCGGCCACCCGCACGCTCGGTGATCGCGAGCATGCGTCCGTCGACGTGCTCGGGTACCCCGGAGATCATCGACGTCGGAGGTGCGCCCAATCGAGCGGGCCAATTCTCCCGCACCAGATCATGATTGGCGCCGATTCCACCGGCGGTGACCAATACCGCACCTGCATGAAGTTCGAACTCCTCGACCTCGACCCGCGTGCTACCTGAACCTCGGACCGACGTGCTGGGCTCGAGAACCGATCCTCGGACGCCATCGACGACGCCGTCGGTCATGATGAGATCGTCCACGCGATGGCGGAATCCGAAGCGCACCAGGCCTTTCGCGGCTGCCTCGCGGACACGCCGTTCGAACGGGGCGAGAACACCGGGGCCCGTCCCCCAGGTGAGGTGGAAGCGTGGCACCGAGTTTCCGTGGCCCTCGGCGAGGTAGCCGCCGCGTTCGGCCCAACCGACGATGGGAACCCATCGCATTCCCTGCGCGTGCAGCCATGAGCGCTTCTCGCCCGCCGCAAACTCCAAGTAGGCCTGTGCCCACCGGTAGCCCCAGTAGTCCTCGCCCTTGGGATCGTCGATGCCGCGGTCGAACGTCGCGGTGCCGAGCCAGTCCTGCAACGCCAATTCGGGGGAGTCCTTGATGCCCATTCTGCGTTGCTCAGGGGTATCGATCATGAACAGGCCACCGAGTGACCAGAAGGCCTGGCCACCGAGATTCTGTTCCGGTTCCTGATCGAGCAGAAGCACTCGCTTGCCCGCGTCGGCCAGTTCGGCGGTGGCCACCAGGCCTGCCAAACCAGCGCCGACCACGATTACGTCCGCATCCATCATCGAACCTCTTCCCCTTGTCCGCCTCACGTCACAGCATCATGATCGTGTCGGTCTCGACAATAGAGATCGGAGTCTGCGTCAGGTTCGGATCCGGTCTTTTTCGAGCGGCTGGGGGAGGGCTCCCACCACTGTCCGGTCGGCAAACCTCCCCTGATGTCTACTGGGCCGATGGTCGATACCTTTACCCGTCGAACCAGCGGCGGCGTTCCACTGAGTGAGACTGTGCGGTACCGGTGTGGGTCGGCTCACAATCATGAAGCCAGCGGACTGCCGGTGAGGCCGTCGGCTCGCGACTACCAGTAGATGGGGGCCGACATGGCAGAAGTAGAGACCGTTCGTGGTTCGATCGACACGGCCGCGCTTGGACGAACTTATATGCACGAGCACATCTTCATTCTCAACACCGAGATGCAGCAGAACTTTCCGGAAGAGTGGGGGGATGAAGACGAGCGTGTCGGCGACGCGGTCCTCAAATTGAAGGCACTGGCAGCGCAGGGTGTGCAGACAATTGTGGATCCGACGGTTGTGGGACTGGGCCGCTACATCCCGAGGGTCCAGCGCATCGCCGAACAGGTCCCCGAATTGAACATCGTGGTGGCTACCGGTTGCTACACCTTTACCGATGTTCCCTTCTACTTCCAACATCGGGGCCCGGCTCTGAACGCGATGATGGGCACGGAGGTTCCTGATCCGATGGTCGACCTCTTCGTCAAGGACATCACCGTGGGCATCGCTGGTACCGGAGTCCGGGCAGCTCTGCTCAAGTGCGCGATCGACGCCGAAGGCCTCAGGTCCGGCGTGGAAAGGGTGATGCGCGCGGTCGCCAAGGCGCATCATCTGACCGGCGCACCGATCACCGTGCACACCCATCCGGAGAGCAAAACTGCTCTCGACGTCCAACGGGTGATGTGCGACGAGGAAGGTGTCAAGCCCGAGCGGATCGTCCTGGGGCACAGCGGGGATAGCACCGACCTCGACCATTTGACCGACTTGGCGGAGCGTGGGTTCATCCTCGGGATGGATCGATTCGGTCTCGACGTCAATGTTTCTTTCGAGCAGCGGGCGGACACGCTGGTCGAAATGTGCCGACGCGGATTCGCCGAGCAAATGGTGCTTTCGCACGACGCGAATTGCTTCTTCGACTGGATGGACCCTCATCTCAAGGAGATGATGCCGGCCTTCGACTACCTGCATATCGGGAACAAAGTCCTCCCTTATGTGCGTGAGCATGGTGTCACCGAGGAACAGATCACGACGATGCTGTTCGATGTTCCCCGCCGCTACTTCGAGAACGTCAGCACTTACTGAGGATCCATCCGCACGGACGCTTCAGTCGTCGCTGCCGGCCGGATTTTCCTCGGTCGGGGAACCAGATCGAGCCCGTCTGCCTCGCCGAACTGCGTTACCATTCTGTTACTTTCCGTTATTTATTCGTGATGCGCGCGCCGGACTGGATGACACTTGCCGTCACCACACTGGCAACAAGTCCTCAAGCACGTCACCACATTTCGCGGAAGGAACCCGATGGCTGCCATCCTGTTCGGATCGATCAGCACACTTGCCGATACCTCCGAAATTCAACGACAAGCATTCAACGACGCCTTCGCCGCGCACGATCTCGGCTGGACCTGGGAGCGCAAGGACTACATCGAGATGCTGGCGAGCAACGGCGGCGCGGCTCGCATCGCCGAATATGCACACTCTCGCGGTGAGGAAGTCGACTCCGCAGCAGTGCATTCCACGAAGTCGGAGATCTTTCAGAAGCTGCTGGCCAACTCCGACGTCGACCCGCGCCCCGGCGTCGTCGAGACGATCGCCGATGCCAAGAAGCATGACGTCAAGGTCGGTCTCGTGACCACCACCTCCCCGGAAAACGTCAATGCACTGCTCGGCGCTCTGACTGCAGTCGACGTCGACTTGTTCGACGTCGTAGTCGATTCCGCGAGTGTCTCGCAAGGCAAGCCGGATCGGGCGGCGTACATGTTCGCCCTTGGACGCCTCGGCGAGAACGCGAAGAACTGCGTTGCTATCGAAGACAACGTCGGCGGCGTCGCTGCCGCCGTTGCTGCACACGTTCGCTGCGTCGCTTTTCCCAACGCGAACACGGTAGGGGGCGACTTCTCCGCGGCGGTGGAAACCGTCGATCGTCTCGACGCGGATCGGCTCCGCACGCTGACCGAAGGCAACCGATGAGTTCCATGCAAGCGCAGGTCACAGCAACCGAACGCGCCTTCCACATCGAGGGATACGAAAAGATCGAGTACGACCTGCTCTACGTAGACGGTGTCTTCTCGGTGGGCAATACGGAACTGGCGGACAGCTACCGGCAGTACGGGCGGGCGCTCATGGTTGTCGACGAGGTCGTCTACGGAATCTACGGTGAGCAGATCCGTGCGTACTTCGAGCACCACGACATTGCGTTGACCGTGCTGCCGGTCAAGATCGCCGAGACCGCCAAGTCGCTCGAGACGTTCGAGCAGATCGTGGGCGAATTCGACAGGTTCGGTCTTGTGCGCACCGAACCGGTTCTGGTCGTCGGTGGTGGGCTCACTACCGACGTCGCCGGGTACGCGTGCGCAAGCTACCGACGCAATACCCCGTACATCAGAATTCCGACGACGCTGATCGGATTGATCGATGCAAGCGTGTCCATCAAGGTCGCCGTGAATTTCGGAAAGCACAAGAATCGTCTGGGCGCCTACCACGCTTCGCAAAGGGTCCTGTTGGACTTTTCGTTCCTCCGTACGCTCCCGGAGGATCAGGTCCGTAACGGCATGGCGGAGTTGATCAAGATCTCCGTGGTAGGGAACAGTGCAATTTTCGACATGCTCGACGAACACGGTCCGGAACTACTCCGCACCAGATTCGGGCACCTCGATGGAACTCCCGAATTACGCGCTGTTGCAGACAGTCTGACGTACCAGGCCATCGACACCATGCTCGAACTCGAGGCGCCGAATCTGCACGAGATCGAACTCGATCGCGTTATCGCCTTCGGCCACACGTGGAGCCCGACGCTGGAATTGACGCCACCGGCGCCGTTCTTTCACGGACATGCGATCAATATCGACATGGCGTTGTCGACCACTCTCGCCGAGCAGCGCGGGCACATCACCTCCGAAGAGCGCGATCGAGTACTCGGGACCATGTCCCGCCTCGGCCTCGCGCTCGACAGTGACTACCTGACGCCCGAATTACTCTCCGAGGCAACAGGTTCGATCCTCAAGACTCGCGATGGCATTCTGCGCGCCGCAGTTCCCGACCCGATCGGAGCGTGCCGCTTCCTGAACGATGTGACGACGGCAGAGCTCGCCGACGTGTTGACGTTGCACAAGAAGATCTGCTTGGACTTCGACCGCGGCGGAGACGGAGTAGACACGTTCACCTCCGCTCAGAGCCGGTGAGTGACATCGACTCTCGCACAAAACAGAAGCGGCCGGTCACGCCGTCGACCATCCTTGCCGCGGAATTGCGGGAGGTGACCGAACTGCTGGCAGATGTGGCTTCGATTCCGGACGTGCTGATGAGCCGGATCAGCCGCATGCGAGATCTGGCTGCGGGGCTCGATCCGTACCTCGAACGCTGTACCACGGAAGAGTCTCCGGCCCTGGCAGCGTTGTCGCAGCGGACGCATGCTGCCGACTGGACTTCGCGGCCAGTGGAGCAGGAAATGTTGTCCGGGCAGGTCGAGGGCCAGTTCCTGAAGTTCCTGGTGCACATGACCGGAGCGAGAAGAGTGCTCGAGATCGGCATGTTCACCGGCTACTCCGCGCTGGCCATGGCAGAGGCTCTCCCGCCGAACGGGGAAGTGGTGGCCTGTGAGGTCGACGAGTTCGTGGCCGACTTCGCGCGGGAGAGCTTTGCAAAATCTCCGGCGGGCGCGCGCATCGTCGTCGAAGTCGGGCCGGCCTCGGAAACTCTGCGTCGGCTCGATGGAACCTCACGTCCCTTCGACCTCGTATTCGTCGATGCTGACAAAACCGGATATCTCGACTACTACCGGATGCTGCTCGATACCGATCTGCTGACCGCGGACGCAGTCATCGTCGTGGACAACACGTTGATGCAGGGTCAGCCCTACGCGCCTGCGGACGGACGGACGGGTAACGGTGACGCGATCGCGGACTTCAACCGCTACGTTGCCGAGGACCCCCGCGTCGAGCAGATTCTTCTGCCGTTGCGAGACGGTGTGACGCTCGTTCGACGGGTATCGGCGTAATGGGCATGGCGTCGTCGACGGTACGCACGGTCGGGGCGTTGGCAGGTTTGCTCGCCACGTTGCCACTCGATCTTGCCGTGGTGGGCTATGCCCTGGCGCGGCGCTTCGATCCACCCTTCGGTCCGCGCGTCCATCCGATGGGTGCGGCGAGCCGGACGGTGCTGATCAGTGGTGGAAAAATGACCAAAGCGCTCCAGCTGGCACGGTCGTTCCATCTCGCCGGCCACCGCGTCGTGCTCGTCGAATCATCCAAGTATCGGTTCACCGGACATCGGTTCTCACGGGCAGTCGATCGCTTCTATTGCGTGCCGGAGCCCACCGATCCCGGATACGCGAAAGCCTTGCGCGACGTGGTCGTTCGAGAAGGTGTCGACGTCTTCGTTCCGGTGGCGAGTCCGGCCGCGAGTATCCACGATGCCGACGCGCGGAAGATACTCGACGGATACTGCGAAGTCGTGCACGCAGACTCCGACACCGTGCGCATGCTCGACGACAAATCGCGATTCTCGGAGACGGCGGAGTCGATGGGACTACGGGTTCCGCACTGGGAGCGGATCACCGACCCGCGGCAGATCGAGACGTTCGATTTCGCTCCTGGGCGTGAGTACATCCTCAAACGTATCGCCTACAACCCCGTCGGGCGGATGGATCTGACGCGCTTGTCCGGCAGCACCCGGAAGCGGAATGTCGAGTTCGCACGCAGCCTCGCCATGACCGAGGACGACCCGTGGATCTTGCAGGAGTTCATCTCCGGTCAGGAGTACTGCACCCACGGAACCGTGCGCAACGGCGCGCTGCAGGTCTACGCATGCTGCGAGTCCTCGGCTTTCCAGGTCAACTACGAGATGATCGACAAGCCCGAGATTCGTTCCTGGGTAGAGGCATTCGTCAATACGCTCGGCGTCACCGGCCAGTTGTCCTTCGATTTCATCGAGGCTTCGGACGGGCATGCCTATGCGATCGAATGCAATCCGCGCACGCACTCGGCGATCACGATGTTCTACGACCACCCGGATCTCGCTGCTGCCTACCTCGAGGACGGTCACTCGGTCGCCGAACCCACCCAGTCCTCGCGCCCGACGTACTGGATCTATCACGAACTTTGGCGATTGCTCACCGAGCCGCGGCGCAGTCATCGACTCCGGGTGATTCTGAGCGGAACCGATGCGGTGTACGAAAGTTGGGACCCGTTGCCCTACCTGCTGGTTCATCACCTGCAGATTCCTTCGCTGTTGCTGAAGAACCTGAAGTCCGGGCGAGGTTGGACGCGAATAGATTTCAACATCGGCAAACTCGTCGAGAATGGAGGGGACTGATGTCACCGACATCGGTACTGGTCCTGGCGGGTTCGGCAGTGGACGACTTCAACGCCGATCTCTCGCGCGTCTACGCCGGGGGATTCCTCGATGCGTTCGCCGAGAACCCGGCCTACAATCTTCGGATCGCGTTCGTCACCCCGGACGGGTGCTGGCGCTTTCCGGACAACATTGAATCGTCGAGTATCGAAGCAGCGCAACCTGTATCGCTGAGTCGCGCAATCTCGGAGATATCGACCTGGCATATCGACGTCGTCGTTCCCCAGATGTTCTGCAGGCCCGGGATGACAACGTACCGCTCGCTGTTCGAACTGCTCGGCATTCCGTATGTGGGGAACCGTCCTGAAGTGATGGCGATGACGGCAGAGAAGAACATTGCCCGCGCTGTCGTCGCGGCAGCCGGCGTCGCCGTTCCCGCCGGGGTTCTCCTTTCCCGCGGCGACCTGACGAGAACAGAATTGTCGACGGCTATGGTGCCGGTCGTGGTCAAGCCCGTCGATTCCGATAATTCGATGGGTGTGACACTGGTTCGCGATCCGGCCGAACTCGCCGCAGCAGTGAACGAAGCGTTGAAGTACTCGCAATCGGCACTCATCGAGTCGTATATCGAATTGGGCCGCGAAGTGCGCTGCGGAATCATCGTCCGCAACGGTGACCTGGTGTGCCTACCGTTGGAGGAGTACGCCGTCGACGAGGTGTCGAACCCGATCCGGGGCCGTGCCGACAAGCTCGACCGGACCGATGACGGTGAGCTGTACCTCGTTGCCAAGGAGTCCACTCGCGCCTGGATGGTCGAGAGCGACGATCCCATCACCGAGAAAGTCTTCGATGCTGCCAGGCGATGCCACCTCGCGCTGGGGTGCCGTCAGTACAGCTTGTTCGATTTCCGTATCGATCGAGACGGAAACCCGTGGTTCCTCGAAGCCGGTCTCTACTGCTCGTATTCCCCGAGCAGTGTCATCGCCGTCATGGCGGCGGCGGCAGGCATTCCCCTCGACGAACTGTTCGCCCTGGCGATAGCCGAGGTGAACTGATGAAACACGAGATTCTGCACCCGTTCGGGGTCCGTATCACCGAAGTCGACCCCGCCCGTTCGACTACCGAAGACGTCGAGGAGTTCGCGACCCTTCTCGCTCGGCACGGCGTCGCAGTCATGCCCGATCACGAGATCGACGACGACCAGTTCCTGGCGTTTCTTCGTTCCTTCGGCGAGCTGATGTTCACCGAAGGGGAGAGCCCGCTCGATGGCTATCCCGATCTCAACGTGATCAGCAATGTCGGAAGATCGACCCCACCGAAGTCGACGTTTCACGTCGATACCACCTACATCGAGCACCCGCCTGCCTACACTTCGCTGCGAGCAGTGCAAGTCCCGACCACGGGCGGCCAGACGCTGTTCAGTAATCAGTACGACGCCTATGACACTTTGCCAGCCGAGATCCGCGCCGACATCGACGGGCGAACTGTCACACACGTGGTGACCGGACTGGAAGGATTCGAGGATGTGTCAGCGAAGCATCCGCTGGTCCGAGTGCATCCGATCTCCGGACGGAAGGCTCTGTACCTTTCCGCGCCTGCCCGCTGTGTGGCGGTGAGCGGCAAGACGGAAGCCGAAGCAGCAACGCTGATCCGCCATCTCGTGGAGCACTCGACACGACCGGAAAACGTGCTCGAGCACTCGTGGTCACCCGGTGACGTCGTCATCTGGGACAACCGCTGCGTCATGCACCGCGCGGACCACAGCGGTGTCGTCGGTGACCGCGTAATGCACCGCGGAATGGTGGCCGAGAGCTGAGCGCCGCTATGCCCGAGGGATCTGTTCGAGAAAGGCGTGGCCCAGCGCATCGATAGCTAGAATCAGCCATGGCCGAACCGATCGACGAGCACTTTCTGGATCGAATCGGTTCCCTCTGCTCGGGCAGTAGCGCGGTGAGCCGGTCAGCGAAAACCGACCGCGTCCTCGAGCTGTTCGACGCCCAACTCGGCAGCAGACATCTCGATCTCGCAGCGCGCTGGCTCCGCTCGATCGGCCGAGGTTTCTACACGATCGGTAGCGCCGGACACGAGAGCAACGCAGCCGTCGCCGGTGCACTACGACCGACGGACCCGGCGTTGTTGCACTACCGCTCGGGAGCCTTCTACCTCGAACGTGCACGCCAGGGCGGTGGTAGCGATCCGATACGCGACGTCCTCGAAGGCCTCGTCGCGGCGACGAGCGAACCGATGTCCGGTGGCCGTCACAAAGTGTTCGGCCGAGCCGATCTCGCCGTCATTCCACAGACCTCGACCATTGCCTCGCATCTTCCCCGCGCAGTCGGCGTCGCATTCTCGATTCCACGAGCGAAAAAGCTCGGTGTGCCCTCACCGTGGCCTACGGATGCTGTCGTGCTCTGCAGTTTCGGCGACGCGTCGGCCAACCATTCGACGGCCCTGGGGGCCATCAACACCGCTGTTCACTCGGCTTATCAGGGCGTGCCGTTGCCGCTGCTGTTCGTCTGCGAGGACAACGGCATCGGAATCAGCGTGCGGACACCGGCGGGTTGGATCGCGTCCAACTTCGCCGAACGCCGCGGGCTCGAATACTTCTGCGCCGACGGCAGTGACCTGCACGAAGTTCTCGCGACGGCGACGGCCGCAGCGACGTGGGTGGGAACGCACCGCAAGCCGGCTTTTCTGCATCTGCGGACCGTCCGCTTGATGGGCCACGCCGGATCCGACGTCGAATCTGCGTACCGTGGAGCTTCGGAAATTTCTGCCGACTATGCGCGAGATCCGGTTCTCTGCACGGCACGGTGGTTGATCGAGAATGGCGCTCTCTCGGCCGAGGGCGTGCTGGAGCTTTACGAAGCCAAGCGTGCTGAGGTGATCGGGGCTGCACGTGAAATCGCGAAGCTACCGCACCTCGGTTCCGCCGCGGAGGTGATGAAGCCGCTTTCGGAGATGATGCGCGACATCGTCTCGACGCCGCAGGCAGGCTCTACATCGTCTGCGGCAGCGATTGAGGCGGGGGCAGGGGCTCCGCTGACGTTGGCGCAGGCGGTGAACCGAGCGTTGCTCGAGGTTCTCGAACGCTATCGGCAGGCTGTTCTGTTCGGTGAGGATGTCGCCAGGAAGGGTGGGGTCTACGGCGTCACGCGCGGGTTGCTGGACAGCGTGGGGCCTACGCGTGTGTTCGACACCGTTCTCGACGAGCAGGCGATACTTGGACTCGCTGCGGGAGCAGGCATTTCGGGATTGCTGCCGATTGCGGAGATTCAGTATCTGGCCTACCTGCACAACGCGGCTGATCAGATTCGGGGTGAAGCGGCGACACTGCAGTTCTTTTCGAATCGGCAGTACCGAAACCCGATGGTGGTCCGTATCGCTGCCTACGGCTATCAGAAAGGCTTCGGCGGACACTTTCACAACGACAATGCTGTTGCAGCGCTGAGGGATATCCCCGGGATCGTCATAGCGTCGCCGTCGCGGCCAGACGATGCTGCCGCGATGTTGCTTGCCTGCGCCGATGCAGCGGTGCGTCACGGTGCGGTGTGCGTCTTTCTCGAGCCGATTGCCTTGTATCACACCAAAGATCTGTACATCGAGGGTGACGGGGAGTGGATGAGCAGCTATCCGACCGAACCCGTGGAGGTCGGCCGCGCGCGGGTGTACGGCGAGGGAAACGATCTGACGATCGTCACGTTCGGCAACGGTGTCCGGATGAGCCTGCGCTGTGCGCGGGAGCTCGAAAAGGTCGGCATCGGTGTACGCGTGGTGGATATACGCTGGATCGCTCCGCTGCCCATCGCGGACATCGAACATCATGCTCGTGCGACCGGTCGCGTCCTGGTGGCCGACGAGACTCGCAGCACGGGCGGAGTCGGTGAAGGAGTGATCGCGGCGCTGGCCGACGCAGGCTTCGACGGCATCGTCCGCAGGGTGGCGAGCAAGGACAGCTTCATCCCCCTGGGCGACGCGGCACTCGAGGTTCTGCTGTCCGAGGACGGCATCATCGACGCTTCAGGCCGAATCTTTGACGGTGTCGACGAAGGGGGCGAGCAGTGACGCCATATCGGCGGCGACGTCGGCGGAATTCGACGGTGGCATCGATATATAGCTCAACGCCAGCCGCACGACGGCACGGCCGAGGACGTCGGCGTTGTGCGGTGAGGCCCTAATCCAACTGTGCTCGAAGGTCTCGGCAAGTCGAGATGCGGCGTGTTCGAGCAGAATTCCGCTTTCGGTGGTGACGAGACGAAGTAGATCCGGTGGTGGGTCATCGGTCAGTATCGACAACACGAGTGGGTCGGTGGCGCTCCGACCGAAAAACTGGGCGAAGGCCAGATACAACGTGCGAAGGCTGTCGTTCTCGTTGGCATAGATTGCGCTGTCGACGGCCGAGACGAAGGTGTCGGTGAGTCGCAACGCGTAGCCCTGTGCCAAACCCTTTCTGGTGCCGAACTCCTTGTAGAGGGTTTGGCGACTGACCCCCGCAGTCTTGGCGACGTCCGTCATGTTGACGTTCGACCAGGTGTGCTCGAGAAGTAGAGAGTGAAGCGCATCGAGGATGGTGGTGCGCATCAGGCTGGTCACAGCGCTCTTGTAAGGGCTGGTCGTCTCCGGTCGCACGGTCACTTCGTCGACATTACCGCCCGCCGTCACGGCCTGCTGATCTCGACCATGAAGAAGTCGGCCTTGGCGGCACCACAATCGGGACAGCTCCAGTCCTCCGGGATGTCTTCCCATCTGGTCCCCGGCTCGATGCCGTCATCGGGCCAGCCGACTTCCTCGTCGTACTCGAATCCGCATTGGATGCATTGGTAGAGCTTGAAATCGGTGGACATATCAGTCTGCTTTCTGTTCGAAGTCGATCTTCTCTCGCACGCCGCAGTCCGGGCACGGCCAGTCTTCGGCAATGTCGGTCCACGGGGTGCCGGCCGGAAATCCTTCACGCGGTGCGCCGACGGTCTCGTCGTAGACGAAGTTGCACACGGGGCATTGGTAACTGGCCATCACTGCGCCTCTGGAGTCGCACCGTAGCGAGCAAGGATCTTCGCGCGCTTGCTCGGTTCGATGTTGACGTTGGTGATGTCACCGAGGTAGTGCTCCAACACCCTGTGGTCCATCACCTTTCGCCAGATGGGCGGGAAGTAGGCGAGGGCGATCATGCTTGCGTAACCGCTCGGGAGGTTCGGTGCGCCTTCCATGCTGCGCAAGGTCTGGTACCTGCGGGTCGGGTTCGCGTGGTGATCGCTGTGCCGCTGAAGGTGATAAAGGAAGATATTGGTGACGATGTGATCGGAGTTCCAACTGTGCTCCGGCGCGCACCGCTCGTATCGGCCGGAGGCCGTCTTACCGCGTAGCAGCCCGTAATGTTCCAGGTAGTTGACGGTTTCGAGGAGCGCGAATCCGTAGACGGCCTGCAGAATCAGGTAGGGCGCGATACCGATGCCGAACACGGCGATGAGTCCGCCGAACAACACGACCGACATCAACCATGCGTTGAGGACATCGTTGCGGATGTTCCACGTGGACTTACCGAGTCGATCCATGCGCGTCTTCTCCAGCTCCCACGACGAGCGCAGGCTTCCCCACACGCTGCGGGGGAGGAAGCGCCAGAAGCTTTCGCCGAACTTCGAGCTCGCCGGGTCTTCCGGTGTTGCGACCCGAACGTGGTGACCGCGGTTGTGCTCGATGAAGAAGTGCCCGTAGAACGTTTGCGCCAGTGTGACTTTGGACAGCCAGCGTTCGAGGCTCGGCTTCTTGTGTCCCATTTCGTGTGCCGTGTTGATTCCGACGCCGCCCACGACGCCGATGCTGATGGCGAGTCCGATCTTGGAGGCGAGTCCGAGGCCGCCGTCGATCCCGAGCCAGCTGAGGTTCTCTGCTGTCCACAGGTAGCAGGCGAAGACGAGGCTCGCGAGCTGGAAGGGGATGTAGATGTACGTGCAGTAGCGGTAGTACTTGTCGTTCTCCAGGCGCTCCATGACCTCGTCGGGCGGATTCTGACCGTCCGGACCGAAGAACAGATCGAGCACCGGCAAGAGTCCGTAGACGAGGATCGGCCCGATCCACCACAGCACGGGGGAGACCGCGGACCAGCCGAGTTGGTTGAAGACCCAGATCATCGCGGTGGCGAAGAAGACGGCGGTGGGCGGGACGAGTCCCATCAGCCATAGGTAACGCTTCTTGTCGTGCCACTCCTCCATGGGGGTGCTCGACTGGGGACTCATCTGGGTTGCCACGACGCAAACTCCTCATCTGACGCGGATCACAAGTGGTGCATGTCACTTAGTAGATGACAATACAGCAGATATGTAAACCCGGTGGACAAATGGGGAGATTTGTCGACGCAGCGAAATTCTCGTCTCAGTCCTCGATCGGCACTCCGAGATGCCGGGCGAGCTTGCGCATCGTGTCGACGATCTGCTCCTCCTTCACTCGCGGAAACCCGGCAACCCTGCGGAACTCCGGATCGGTGACGCGTGACCAGTCGTAGACCTGGGTGAGCGCGGTCCGATCGTCGGTAACAGCGTCGAGCTCCCACGACCAGCGGGTTCCGCGTGGCTCCATGCCCTTCCGGTTGGGGATCCACCCGATCCGGCGATCCTGCTCGAAGACGAACACGGTGTTTTCCATGACGTACTCACCGATCGCAGGCTGATACATCTCCATGGCGAACATCTCGTCCACAGCAGTCAGGGGCATCGGGTCGATTGCGCCCTGCAACATCTCCGATCCATCCAGCTCGGCCTGTAGTTCCGGATTCGCCAGGGCCGCGAAAATCGATGCTGCGGGGGCGTCGATCACGCGTCGGACCGTCAGTTGTTCGGTCAAAGGGAGCTCGCTTCCAGTCTTGTGGCGTTACCTCTCGCGCACGTATGTACCCGAAGCGATCGAGCATATTCCTCTCAGGCCGATTTCAGCCCTGCAACAGCGTTGGAGTTTTCCGGCCTGGGGAGTCCGTAATGCCCGCGCAGAGTGTCCGCGGTGTACTCGGTACGGAACAAACCCCGAGCCTGCAGGATCGGCACGACGTGGTCGACGAAGAGGTCCAGCCCCGACGGCAGGACGGGCGGCATGATGTTGAAACCGTCTGCAGCGCCGCTGACGAACCACGACTCGAGTGCATCGGCGACCTGGTCGGGAGTCCCGGTGAACGTACGGTGACCACGTCCACCACCGAGCCGGCCGATCAGTTGGCGGACGGTCAGCTTCTCGCGACGAGCGAGATCGACGATCAAGGTGTAGCGACTCTTGGCACCCTCGATAGCGTCCTCGGGTAGCAGGTCGGACGGTAGTTGCTCGTCGAGAGGCAAGTCTGCGATCGGGACCTTCAGCAGATCCGCGAGTTGGCCATGGGCGAATTCGTGGACGATGTAGCTCTCCAATTCAGCAGCCTTGGCCTCGGCTTCTGCTTCGGTGCTCCCGAGTACCGGGACGATGCCGGGGAGCACCTTGATGGCGTCCGGATCGCGTCCGAAAGTCGCCGTCTGCGCTTTGATGTCGGCGTAGAACTCCTGCGCGTCGGCGAGCGTCTGTTGAGCGGTGAAGATGGCCTCGGCGTACTGCGCGGCGAAGGCACGTCCATCGGCGGAAGATCCCGCTTGCACGAGCAGCGGATAGCCCTGTGGGCTACGAGCGACGTTGAGCGCACCGTCCACGGAATAGAATTCACCGTGGTGGTGTGGTGGGTGGATCTTCGTTGCGTCACCCCAGATGCCCGACGCCTTGTCGGCCACCTGCACGTCGTCTTCCCAACTGTCCCAGAGCTTTTGGGCTATCTCGACGAATTCTCTTGCGCGACGATAGCGTTCGGCGTGCGAAGGTTGGTCCGCGAGACCGAAATTACGAGCTGCGTCGCCGCCGGCAGTGGTGACGATGTTCCATCCCGCGCGTCCACCGCTGAGATGATCGATGGAGGCGAACCTGCGCGCCAGGTTGTACGGGCTGTTGTACGACGTCGACGCCGTCGCGATGAGACCGATCTTGTCGCTGACCACGGCCAATGCCGACAGCAGGGTCAGCGGTTCGAAACCGCCGGATGGGCGGCGGCCGACATCGGCATACAGGACCGGGCCGTCTGCGAAGAATATGGAATCGAACAGGCCACGCTCGGCCGTCCGCGTCAGTCGAACGTAATGCTCGAGGCTTCCGTTGGCGTCGGGATCGCTCTCGGGTAGACGCCACGAGGCCTCGTGATGGCCGGTGGACATCAGAAATGCGTTCAGATGCAGCTGCTTGGTCATGCGGACACCTCGATGGAATCGACGACACCCAGGGCAGCGAGCAACTCGTCGCGATAGGTGCCGAACAGTGGATTTTTTCGGTCACGGGGGCGGTCGAGTTCGATGGCGAGATCGAGTCCGATTCGGCCGTCTTCGAGCACCAGTACGCGGTCGGCGAGCGATACTGCCTCGTCGACATCGTGGGTGACGAGGAGAACGGTGGGGCGGTGTCGTTGGCACAGTTCTCGGATCAATTTGTGCATCCGGATGCGGGTCAGGGCGTCGAGTGCTCCGAAAGGTTCGTCGGCGAGCAGGAGCTGGGGGTCCCACACCAGTGATCGTGCCAGCGCAGCGCGTTGGGCCTCGCCGCCGGACAGCTCCGACGGCCATGTGCGCTCCCGCCCGCCGAGTCCGACCTCGGAGAGGGCGGCGACTCCGCGTGCACGAACCCCGCTCCCGGGTGCGCCGAGCAGCACGTTGTCGAGGACACGCTTCCAGGGCAGAAGCCGAGAGTCTTGAAACACCATGGAGATCCGATCAGGGGTGGTGATGGTGCCGGAACCGAGAACATCGTCGTCCAATTCGGCGACTGCGCGGAGCAGCGTGCTCTTTCCTGATCCGCTACGGCCTAGCAGGGCGACGAATTGCCCTGCCGGAATGTCGATGTCGAGGTGGTCGAGCACGGTCCGAGTGCCGAACTCTCGCACCAATCCTCTGATCTTCAATCCGAGTTGCCCAGTTTCGAGTTGCCCAGGGGTCTCTAGTGCAGTCCGCGACGCCATGACAGTGCCTTCCTTTCGATCGTTCGAATGATGGTGTCGGTGACGAATCCGAACACTCCGTAGATGACGAGCCCGACCACGATGACGTCCATCTGGCCGTAGTTCTGCGCTTGGAACATCATGTAGCCGAGTCCGCTCGTGGCATTGATCTGTTCGAGTACGACGAGCGAGAGCCAGGAGATGTTGACCGCCAATCGAAGTCCGATGAACAACCCTGGAAGCGCGCCGGGGAATACCACCTGCCGAATGAACTGGGTTCGGTTCAGTCGAAGAACCTGCGCGAGTTCGACATAGCGGTGATCGATACCCTGCAGTGCTGCAACGAGATTGATGTAGATCGGCACGAACACGCTCAACGCGATGATGACGATCTTGAAGCTTTCACCGATTCCGAGCCACAGGATGAGCAGCGGAATGAGGCCGAGCGTGGGAATCGCGCGCTTGAGCTGGACCGTGCCGTCGATCAAGGTGTCGCCGACTCGGGTCAGACCGGCCAGCAACGACAGCACCAGCGCGAATGCGAGACCGAGACCGAACCCGATCGCTGCCCGTTGCAACGAGGTCGCGATGTCACCCACGAGGGTGCCGGTCGTCCACAGGTCGAGAAAGGTTCCGGCGATGGTCCACGGGGCAGGCAACATACGAGTGTCGATCAACTCGTAGGTCGAGGAGATGCTCCAGAGCCCGAGAATCAGGACCGGGCCGGCAATCGGTGCCCACCGCGGGGATCGTCTCGGCACCAGTCGTTTTCGGCGAGCGGTCGGGGGCGTAGGGATGGCGGTCGGAGCAGCTTGTTCGGTGGTGGCGCGGGTGGGGCGTAGCGAAAGTGTTGTCATATCAGCTCCGGTACTCGGTGTCGATCGCGTCGGCGAGGATGTTCTCGAATCGCCGGTCGAACAGTGTCTCGGCGTCGAACGAATCGACGAAGCCCGCAGCGGAGAGCAGTTCGATGTTCTTCTGCTGCCATTCGATGGCCTCGTCCCAGGTGGGCGGGTAGATGGGCCGGTTGGCCAGCGCGACCACTGCTCGAGCGTCGGCCGGCCCCAGATTCTGAGTTTCGACGTAGAACTTCTGAGCCCAGATCTCCGGGTTCTCCCAGATCCAGATGTTCGCGCGCGCCCAGATGGGGATGTAGGACGTGAGTGCCGCCGCCTTGTCGCCGTCTTCGAGCACGGTGGTCGGTGCCCACAGGATGCTGAGCAGATCGACCACGTCCGTTGTGATGACCCTGGCGCCGTCGGCTCGGTACTGCTCCAGATACTTGGGCACCTGGGAGTTGCCCAGCACTGCCACGTCGACCTGTCCGGACTGCAATGCGGTGAGAAACTGATTGCTGGTCAGATTTGTCAGCGTCACATCCGACTGGGCGATCCCGGCTTCTTCCAAAGCACGCAGCAGGACTGCGCCTTGGGCTTGTCCCTGTGAGAACGCTAGCGTCTTTCCGGCGAAGTCCTTCACGGTCTCGATGTCGGACCCCGGCTTGGTTGCAAAGGCGTAGTTGGGAGTTCGCGTCAACTGCACGGCCACGATTTTCGCATCGAGTCCCTGATACTCGGCTTGGATCGGAGGTAGTCCGGCATTGGTTGCGACATCGAGGGACTTGGAGCGGAAGGCATTGATGACGTCGGGTCCTGCAGTGATGTTGGGCCACTCCGGAACCTGGAAGCGCAGTTCGTCTTTCAGCGAAGACAAGCCCAACGCCAGGGCCACCGAACCCAGCGGGGACGAGATCTTCAACGCGGTATCGGGCGCGAAATCGGTGGGGATGGTGCTTTCGCTCGTGAGAACTGTTGCAGGGCGGGCAGTTCCAGTGCAACCCGCGAGTCCGAGTGCGGCGGCACCACCGATCAGCCCACGAATGAACAATCGTCTGTCGAGCGTTGCCGAAGAATGGGTATGGAGAGACATGAGAAGTCCTTACTGGTTTTCCGGACATGGCCGGACAACTGGCGATAGGCGCCGAACGAGAATCAGCGAGAGTGGATGACGGGAATCGACCCGAGACAACACTCGGCCCTAGCGGAGCATCCGGCGGCGCACACTGCGCTGCGTCCGTACCTGAGCGTCTTCACCGAATCGAGAGTAGGGGGAGGGCGCAGGCGCAGGAAGCTATGAAATCGCGGTGATCGAAAGTCTGGAGCTCGTTCCCGATCTGGCATTCGAATGGGCCAGGTACGATCGGATAAACCACCCCGCCCACAAGCAGAGGATTCATGGACAGCGATAGACCCGGGCCGGACGCGGCTCCACGCACGATGTCGACAATGTGCGAGGCGGTGTCCGGCGAATGAGCGAAGTGCTCACCCTCCTGCTCGGTATCCTCGTCGTCTTCCTCATCACGGTCGTCACCGGCTATTTCGTGGCGCAGGAATTCGCTTACATGACGGTCGACCGCTCTCGACTCAAAGCTCGCGCCGAGGCCGGCGACACGGGCGCGCGGCGCACGCTCGAGGTCACCAAACGCACGTCGTTCATGCTTTCCGGCGCGCAACTCGGGATCACGGTGACCGGACTTCTCGTCGGTTACGTGGCAGAGCCGCTCATCGGACAATCCCTGGGCGCAATGCTCGGAGGGGTCGGTATTCCGACCGCGGTCGGAATAGGTATCGGTGCCGTAGTAGCGCTGCTCTTCTCGACGTTCGTCCAGATGTTGTTCGGCGAGCTGTTTCCCAAGAACTTCGCGATCGCCCGGCCCGAGCCGGTCGCACGCTGGCTGTCCTTGTCGACAACGATGTATCTCAAGCTTTTCGGATGGCTGATCACCATCTTCGACCAGGCATCGAATCTGCTGCTGAAAGCGCTGAAGATCGAGCCGGTGCACGACGTCGAACACTCTGCGACGCTTCGTGACCTCGAACATATCGTTGCCGAGTCGCGAGGTTCCGGTGATCTGCCCGACGAACTGTCAGATCTCCTCGATCGCATCCTCGACTTCCCGACGCGAACCGTCGAGCATGCGATGATTCCGCGATCGCGTGCTGCGACCGTGCGTGCCCACGATTCGCTGGCAAGTGTCACGGCATCGATGGGTCACGAACATTCTCGCTATCCAGTGCTGGACGAGGACGACGGCATCGTGGGTGTGGTGCATCTGCAGGACATTCTGATCGCCGTCGATCGGCCGGACGCCGAAGTCCGCGAGTTCGTTCGCCCGGCCTTGATTCTGCCGGAGACACAGTCACTTCCCGACGCTGTGCTCGAATTACAGTCTTCGAACAACGAGCTCGCCTGTGTGATCGATGAATACGGCGGTTTGACCGGTGTCATCACCATCGAGGACCTGGCCGAGGAGCTCGTCGGGGAGATCACCGACGAGCACGACAGTGATGAGGTCGATCCGACTCCGATTGCAGCCGAGGACGGTACTTGGACGATGAGCGGTGAGGTTCACATCGACGAGGTCGAACGCTCCATCGATCACGATCTGCCCGGCGGTGACTACGAGACCATCGCCGGTTTGATCATCTCCCATCATGGAGCTTTGCCCAGCGTCGGAACCATAGTGGAGGTCGAGTTGCCAGCCGATTCGGCCGACCTGGTGAACGACGACGACGAAGTGCCCGAGCGATACGTGGTGCTCGAGGTGCGCAAGATCGACAACTACGTCCCATCGGTGGTCAGCCTTCAGCTGAGACAACGTGATTCGCGTAGCGGCGATGCCGACTGCTTCGATGACAGAGAAAAGGATTCCCACCGATGAGTGATCCGTGGATCGTACTGGCGGTCACTGTCGGTCTGATCGCTGCAAGTGCCTTCTTCGTCGCCGTCGAGTTCGCGCTGCTTGCGGCAAAACGCCACCGGCTCGAGGATGCGGCGAGCACCAGCAGGTCGGCACGTGCGGCCCTGCGTAGTTCGAGTGAACTGACGGTGCTGCTGGCAGGTTCACAGCTCGGCATCACCCTGTGCACGTTGGCGCTCGGCGCCACCACCAAACCAGCCGTTCACCATTGGCTCACACCAGCTTTCGAGTCCTGGGGAATCGCGTACTGGGTGTCGGACGTGGCCGGTTTCGTGCTTGCGCTCATCATCGTCACCTTTCTTCATCTGGTGGTCGGCGAAATGGCCCCGAAGTCGTGGGCCATCGCGCATCCGGAACGGTCCGCGACGTTGCTGGCAATTCCGATGCGAGGATTCATGTGGCTGACTCGCCCGATGCTTCTCGCTCTCAACGGTATGGCGAACTGGTGCCTGCGCAAGGTCGGCGTCGAACCATCGGGACAGCTCGCCTCGGGACAGAACGCCGAGGACCTGCGCCAGTTGGTGGAACACTCCGTCAACGTCGGAGCGCTGGACAGCAGTTACTCGGCGCAGATTTCCGGCGCGCTGGATCTGCAGAAGCTGGTGGTTCGTGACCTTCTGATGTCGCCGGGTCTGCCCGTGTCGGTGTCCTCGGCAGCGACGATCGCGGACGTCCGAGCAGCGTCGATCGAGTCGGGACACCTCCGCATTCTCGTGCGCGACAGTGAGATCGTCAGCGGAGTGGTTCATGTTCGCGACACTCTCAACGGCGATGTCACCCTCTCCGAAATCACTCGCCCGGTACTCACCTTGCAGGTCGACACTCCGGTGTACGTCGCACTGGCTTCGATGCGCGAAACGAGCAATCATCTTGCGCTCGTCGTCGAAGGAGGGCAGACACTAGGGGTGGTGACGCTCTCCGATGTCCTCTCTCGGCTGTTGCCGACTGCTACTTCGCCCGTCTGAAGACGACTCCCGAAGGCATGAGAACACAAAAGAACTCGGCCCTCGCTGGAATATCTCCCGCGAGGGCCGAGTGGTTGTTTCTCGAGCGTGTCAGATTGGATTGATGACCAGCAGCGTTGCCCAATAGGTTGCAACGTCGTGGCCGACCTGGGGGAGTAACAGGTCATACAGAAGGTAGGACATCATCTCGCTCGAGCTCCTCGTTGTTCGCGGCACAGGCGCCACTTCAGGGGTTAACGCTCTACATGGTTCACGAGCCTCGCCGGAAGGTCAATCACCCCGGTGGAATCCGCCCGTCGGGCGAGTTTCCAGAGGATGGGAGCCGATAGATGAAGGACGTCGCGTTCGAGCTGAGTGAGCTCCCCGTCCATCGCGTCGGCGAGCCACTTGTCGCGCTGGGCACGGTCCGCTGCGACGAGGGTCGTTCCTGCGGCGGTCATGACGATCAACAATCTTCGCCGATCGGTGGTGTCCGGGGTGCGGGTCACCAAACCCTCGGCTTCGAGGGCGTTGAGATTACTCGTCAGCGACTGGATACGCACGCCCTGCATCGCAGCGAGGTCGACGGGGGCGCTCGATCCGCCGCTTCGCTCGACGTCGCCGAGAATCTGCATCTGACTCGGCGTCAGGTAATGCACCGGCCGCTGCTTGCGCAACCTTCTCGTCAAAGCGAGCATCGCCTCGCTGAACTCCGAGGTGCTCATCTATCCGCCTGCTGCACGCAATCGGTACGCATGTCGGTAGCTTAATCGCCGCTGGACCTGCGTGAATACAACTACGTTCTCGCGCTCGGGTGCCGAGCGCGAGAACGTAGCGTTCATCGTGAAACCTGTGCTGAGATCAGGTCAGCCGATGCAGCCCTGCAGGGTGGTGAAGCTCCCGGCGATGCCGGGTCCCTGGCATACGGCCCCGGTGGGGGTCAGTGTGATGGTGGCACCCGGGCCGGCAATCGCGATGGACAGCCCCAGCCCGGCGGCCGAGTTGTCCGCGACGCTGCCCGGTCCGAATGCGATCGCGGCCGGTCCTCCGCCTGCCGCGCCGTCCGCCACCGCGGTGCCGCCGTTGAATCCGAGAGCGAGTGCTGCTGCGTTCGCCATGGCGGTGGCAGATCCCCAGCCCTCGAAACCGTATCCGGCTGCCGCGCTGGTGGCGTCGGCCTGACTGTCGCACTGGGAGTTTCCGACCAGCGACGCTTCAGCATTGCCACCCGGTGCGGTCGTACATCCGACCGGTGCGGCGGACGCCGTCGCGGGAACGAGTGCGGCGAACGCCAGTGCTGTGCCGATGGCTGCTACGCCGCCCAGACTTCTCTTCACTGCTGTCATGCTGGCTGTGGACATGTCGAGCCTCCCGATAGGTCGTTGGTAAAGGCGGGCTGCGTGGAACTGGTGTCCTCGCAGCACCTTCCTCTACGGTCCCCTCTCTGGGACACAGCCAACCCAAGCGACCATTACGTATCGGTCACGCAATGGTCACGAAAAGGTCACGACGGCAAAATCTCGAAGTCTGCAGAGGTCCCCGTGAACGGTCTGAGCCGGCCATCGATCGAGCGGGAATCACCGAAATACACGATGCGGTAGCGCCCGGTCTGCTGCGAAGCCGGAACATCCCACGCGATCGTGGTCTCGGTGATCGGCCCGGAGTTGTCGAAAACGATGGTGGTGTACCAGTCGCTGTCGTCGTACTCTCGAACCCAGTTCGCGCCGTCGGCTCGCTCCACGGCCAAGTAGGTGTCGTCGCGTCGCAAGTTCGAGTTGGGGTTCGCACCGCAAAACCGCACTGCGACATGTGCGCCGACGTCGTACTGCGGGGCCGGCTGACTCAGGACGTCACCGAATGCTCTGCCAGGGGCCGGAAGGTCGACGAACGCGATTCCGCTGGGAGAGTTCGGTATCGCGCCGGTCAGGTCCGGCTGCGAAGTGCCGTTGTCGACGGCCCGCCCATCGCGCATGGCGGCTGCGAGGTCGACGGCGATTTGGACGGTTGCCGGCAATTGCCAACGACCGAACGGTGTCGCGCCGCCTTCGTAATCCTGCTGGTCGTATTCCTCGGGCGTGGTCAGATAGTGGCCGTAGCCGTTGGTGTATCCCTGTACGACGATCTGCCCGGAGTCGATGCCGAGTGTGTCGGCCAGGGCTGTCCGCAAGCGTGAGCCTGCGACGATGGTCGGCTCGAACGGGCACGAGAACAGGAAGAACCCGCCCAGCCGCGCGAGATGAAAAGGAAGCTGCTGCTGCACGATTCCCGGTATCAATCCGACTGGGAGAAGGATGTCCTTCGGAGCATGAGCATCGCGTAGCCACTGCGGCATCACCACCGCACTGAGAGCTGCCAGTGCGGGATTGCCGCCGCGCTCGCCCTCTTGAAGGCCGAGCTCCGGTAGTCCGCCGCCATCTTCCTGGCTCGACGCCGCGAAGGCGGCACCGAGCGCTGCGGGGCTGGTGGTGTGGGTGCGGCCATCGCCGGTGAACTCCGGCCGGACGGTGAAGCCGGAGAAATCTGCATACATCCACCGGACATCGATGCCGTTGCCGACGGCGCTCGCAGAGGACTCGGTTTGCGCACGCGCAGTATCGAATTGGCGCAGGCCGATGATGCGGGTGTTCTCGAACTCATCCGTTGTCGGACCGGTGCCGGGCTGTCTGTCCAGGTTGGGTGTGATGTCGCCGGGGGTGCTTTGGCAGAAGGCAGCGACGAAGGTGGGGTTGCGGTAGTCGACCTTCTCGACCTCACGCTCCCAGTGCCAGGCCGCGTATCCCTTGTTGTCGGTGCTGACCAATGTGTTCGTGGCCTTCATCGACGTGCCGTGGGTAGCGAACCAGTTGATGACGCCCGCCAGTTCGCCGTCCCGCATCACCTGAAGGTTGACCGATCGCGGATCGATCTTGCCCGGGAATCGAGAGGTGTCGGAGATCGGATCTCGGTCGAACGCCTTGGGAGAGCGATTGACTCCGGCATCGGTCAAGGACCCGGTGGTGATCGAGACCTGACCGGGTTGCACGTCTTCGTGCGCTCGCGCGATCGCGTCCACGATGCCCGCGACGTTGGACTCGAAGGTGATCGGCCGGAAGCCCAGCGTGGTGATGTCCACCAAGAGGTGGCCGTCGGTTCCCCCGGGGGCGGCATGAGTGTGCGTAGCCGAGAGCAAGACGTTCCCTCGGTGGTAGAGATCGCCGAATCGAGCGGAAAGCCGCCGGAGCACTTCTTCGAGGATGCTTTCGAACATGAGGCCGACCTCGCACGTCACATGCACGAGTCGCTGCGCGGAGGCAGCGTCGACGAACACGAACACGAACGCCCGCGCACGCTGCCGCAGGTGTAGGCCTGCCGATGACTGCTCCAGCACTGCGTACCCGTTCATTCCGGCACCGAGCGGTTCACCCGTCATGTCACCGATGCCTCGGCCGACCTCGAGACCCCCCGGTGCCGCCCACGCCCGCCCCGCAGTCCCGAGGGTCGCGCTACCGAAGGTCGCAGCACCGAGGGCCGCGACCCCGGTGGCAGCGAGAAACGATCGTCTACCGAGTCCTGAATTCACTACGATTGCCCCCATGCTCGTCGATTCGAACTGCACGGTAACACCGTCTCAGCGGATGGAGCGTCGCTCTGGGCGAGTGAGTTGTCGTGCTGACTTGTCTCCGCTTCCGATGGTGAGGGCCGCGACGAGGATCCCGATCAGGACACCGATGAGGGTGTCGCCGATGCGACTGATCGCGACGGCGGGAGACAGCTGTCCGGCTATCCCGGTCAGGAGCAACGCCATCGGGGTGATGGCGATCGTGGTGAGGGCGTAGTTCCTCATGACGAGGAGTTCGGCAACGATCTGCAGAGCGATGATGGCCACCGTTGTCGGCCAGTATCCGAGCGCACCTGCAATCAAGGCGGCGGCGATCACCGCGCCGCCGACATTGCCGAGTAACCGCTGAATACCGCGCTCGACCGTCGTGTGAAAAGTGATGCCCTGCATGGCGGCCATTGCGCCCATGGTCGCCCACAACGGATGCTCGAAGCCGAAAGCAGTTGCGCACCATGCTGCCAGCAACGAGGCGAGAACGATGCGGGCCGCGTTGACCACCAGGGCGCGTGATGTCAACGAGCGCACGCCGACGGCAAAGAAGTTCTCAGGCGTAGCGGCGAGCTCGGCGGCGCGCATCGGCAACGTGTCGTACCTGCGCATCTTTCGCAGTGCGCGCTCGTGAGCGAGGAGTTCGGCTGCATGAGAGGGATCTTCGCCACGTGCCCAGGCGTCGAGCAGGTTCTCGGCGTCGTCGAGGAGAGTGGTCAGCCCGAGGCTGTGTGCACGCGGCCCCTGCCGTGCGTTGAGTGCAACGATCAGGCGAGCGCGTTCGAGCGCTGCTCGGGCGGTGCCGTCTTGCCTCGAGTCGGTGGCCGCGAGAGCGCGGGCGACCGCGAGTTGCGCGGGCCCGACCGGATGCAGCAAGGCCGGGAGCATTGCTGCCACCCATCCGATGGCAGCGCCGATGGACACCGAAACGAACACTTCGGCCACGTCCCCGGCGGCATCCGCGAACCCGACGGCAGCGGTCGACGCGAACACGAGGATGACCGGGCCCGGTCCGGTTATCGAGAAGGCCGACAGGACAAGTGCCGCGATGCCGGCCGTCAGGGAGATTGCGACTATCTCGAGGGCAGAGGAGTCCGTCATCGTGCCGAGCGCGGCGCCCACTGTCGCCCAGAGAACTATCGAGCCACCGACCAGCGCCAACTTTCCTGCGCGCCGTGGGTACGGCTCGTGTCGCGCGAAGGCGCTGCACAGGGCGCCCAGCGCAGCGAAGCCGGCGAGTTCGGGCCTGCCGAGAATGCCTCCACCGATGAGAACGACGGCGATGGCTGCGCCGACCCGCAGGGCCGGCGCGATAGTCGCATCGGCCTGCCCGAGCGTCATCGCCTGGCGCCAGGCCGCTCGCGAAGCGGCGTGGGCGAGCGCAGAACGGGTGCGGGCGATTCGGGTAACGGAAACAGGCACCCTGATACTTTATAAGTATTTTACTAGTGAAGTAAATACTGCCGCCCGTGACCAGGGCCGTAAGGTGGATGTCATGACCTCGGTGCAGAAATCTGGCGGAGACTTCGTCGATCAGGTCCGCCGCGAGTGGGTCGCCCTTTTTCCGGACACCGACACTTCGCCGATCGAAGTTCTCGCGCGAATCGGCAGGATCGCTGCCCAGGCCAACCACCTACTCGATTCCACCCTCGCGCCGAGCGGAGTGTCGCGGGCCGAGTTCGACGTCTTGAGCGCGCTGCGCCGAGCCGGAAGACCACTACGAGCGAGCGAAGTGACCTCGGTGACGATGCTCAGTGGGGCATCCACCACCAAGATCTCGGAACGTCTGGTGAAGGAAGGGTTGGTCGAGCGACTCCGCCTGGACCGCGACGCGCGAGTTGTGCTGTTGCAGCTCACCGCTACCGGAATCGAATTGGTCGACACCGTCTTTCCGCTGCGACTCGCACGTGATCGCGAACTGCTCGTCGGGCTGAGTCAGGATGAAACCGAGGCATTGGCACACCTACTACGAAAGGTCGCGCTCGAGGTCGAGTAGCGCGACTCTTCGCATGTGAGTGGAAAGCCCTCGCCGAGAGCTGATTCCACTCACATGCGAATTCCTAGACGGTGCAGAGGGGCTGTATGCCCGCCGCTCCGCCCGGTGTCGGCGAGGTGAGTATCAGGCACGAGTTGTAGCCGAGCGATTCGGCGACGGCACGGATTTCACGGAACTTCTCCGGGCTCGCTTCGGATGAGCGGGAGAGGACGAAACCCGAAGTCCGGAACGGATCTCCGACGAATGCCCAGGAGTAGTCGTCCGCGATGTAGGCGACGATGTAGTTGGTCGGCCCTTCGGGGTTCTCCTGGGTCGGTACGCCCGGAAAGCTCACGTGCAGCTGGGCATTCGTCACCGTGTCGTTGACGCGGGCGTTGCCGAGAATGTAGTTCTGCTCCCCGTTCCAGGTGGTACACGTGTTCTCCACGCGCACGTTCGCCGGATCGATCAGCGTGTACTTGGCTTGTGTGTCGCGCGCGCATTCGAGGTTGAACGGCTGCGGTACGGCGGCAATTTGATTCCAGGTGCCCTGGTATTCAGCGACATCGAGGGATGGGATGGGGGCGAGGGGTTCGAATCCAGCCGAACCCGACGGGGCAGGTGCTGCCTGCGCGATTCCGCCGGCGAGCAGCATCCCCGTGGCGCACGCACCGGCAACGAGTGCGCGTGTGAGCATCGAATGTACCTTCATGGATTTCACTCCTTTTGTCCCACCAGTTCGGTACTGCTGGAATCGAATGTGTTCGGCCACCATATCCCCGGGCCGATGAGGGTGAACAGGGCTGGAATGACCAACGTGCGCACCACGAAGGTGTCCAGCAGAATGCCGAGGCCGACGATGATGCCGAGCTGAGTCAGTGTGATGAGCGGAAGGACGCCGAGCACGCAGAACACTGCGGCCAGCACGATGCCTGCACTCGTGATGACACCACCCGTTGCTCCCACCGCGCGCACGATGGCCGCCCGAGTGCCGTGGCCGGGCGTCTCCTCCCTGGTACGCGTGACGAGGAAGATCGTGTAATCGACGCCGAGGGCGACCAGGAACAGGAAGGCGAACAGCGGAACGTTGTCGTCGAGAGCCGGGAACCCGAAGATGTGCAGGCTCACCCAGCTACCGATGCCCAGGGCCGCGAGCGCGCTGAGAACCGTAGTGCCGACGAGTACCAGCGGCGCGACGACGGCACGAAGCAGCACGAGCAGCACGGCGAGAACGACGATCAGGATGGCGGGCACGACGACGAGCCGGTCTCTGGCGGCGGCGTCACTGGTGTCGAGGGCTTGGGCGTCACTGCCGCCGACGAGCGCCTCGGCATCGGGAAGGTCCTTCAGCGAACCGCGTAGGTCCTCGATGACGGCGAATGCTTCCTCGGATGCGGGCGGCGAGTCGGATACGACGGACCATCGAGTCAGGCCGGTACCGGAGTCGGCGCCACGGGTGAACGAGGTGACGGCGTCGTTTGCTGCCAGTACGGACTCGATCTCGGCAGCCGAATCGGTCTTCCCGATCACTGTCGTCGGATCTGCCAGACCTGCGGGGAAGTGCTCGGAGAGTGTTTCGAAGCCTTCGACGGATTCGGCGGATACCCGGAACTGCTCGGTCTGCGACAGGCCGATTCCGGTTCCGAAAAGCGCGCCGGCACAGGCGAGGAGCGCAACGATCGTGATCGATGCCGTGCGGGCAGGATGTCGTGACACTGCTGCCGCGATCGAGAACCAGGCCCCGGAGGTGGCGGTGTCGCGATCGTCAGGGCCTGGGATGAAGGGCCAGAACAACTTCCGTCCGAACAGTGCCAGTAGGGGAGGGAGGACGAGGAGGACGAACACGGCTGCGACGACGAGGCCTGCGGCTGCGAGTGCACCCAGGCTGCGGGTACTGGGCAGGATTGCCAGTAGAAGCGTCAGCAATGCCAGCACGACGGTGGCGTTGCTGGCGAGAATTGCAGGCCCGGCGTGACGGACGGCCCTGGCAAGTGCGCGTCGATGGTCGGGCTCGGCGCGCAACTCTTCCCGATATCTCGAAATCAACAGCAACGCGTAATTCGTACCCGCTCCGAAGACCAGAACGCTGGTGATTCCGGAGGTGGAACCGTCGAACGACAGGCCGGTCACCTCGGCTAGTGCTGTTCCGACGGAGGTGGCGACGCGATCGCCGAAGCCGATGACGAGGAGCGGAACCAGCCACAGGACAGGCGATCTGTACGTCACGATGAGAAGGATCGCGACCACGAGTGCGGTGACCGCGAGAAGGGTGAAGTTAGCGCCGGAGAACGAGTTCGCAATGTCGGCGCCGAATGCCGGCCCGCCGGTCACCTGCGCGTCGAGGCCGTCGGGAAGGCCGTCGACGGCAGCGGTGCGAAGCGAGGTGACGAGGTCGTCGAGTGTGAACCCGGACAGCGAACTGTCTATCGGAACCAGGCCGAGCGTTGCCTTGCCGTCGGGTGCCGGCACGAGCGGAGGCGAACCGGTGTCGGTGCCTGCGGCGGCCGCGGTCCGATCGAGGGCTTGTTGTGCGGCCGCCAGGTCGGCTTCGGACAACGCTTCGCCATCGGATCGACTGACAACGAGTATCGCCGGTGCGGTGTCTGCGCCGGGGAATTGGGTCAGCAACTCGGTGACCTGGGCGGACTCAGCTGCGGGTGGCACCGAGGACGGTGCGCTCCCGGCCGAGTCGTTCTCGCCGACGAGGGCCATGAACCCTAGCGAGAGCACCAGGACGGCAAGCGCGACTGCCCACGACCGGCGTGAGGTGACAATCCGGGCGAATCCGATCCAGAAGCCGTCGTCGCGGCGTGAGCTGTCCACAGGCAAACAATCTCACTAACTGAGACATTAATCAACCGGCAAGATCAGCCGTCGGGCGTGCGGATAGTCTGAGCGCATCTTCGAAGAGAGAGGACCGCAGTGGCCGATCGAAGCGAGTTGGAATCGAAAATCTCCTCCGACGTACGTGCGCTGTCCGCTGTCTCCGAGGAGATCGGGCGGGCCTTCGGAGCGCAACACGAACTGCGACACAACGATTTTCGTGCACTGCTCCTGATCATGGTCGCCGACGTCGAAGGCACGCCGCTGACGACGGGCGAACTCGGCGCTCGGCTCGGGTTGTCGTCCGCAGCCATGACGTACTTGGTCGAGCGGATGATCGAGTCGGGTCATATACGACGAGAAAAAGACGAACGTGACCGTCGAAAAGTGATTCTCCGCTATGCCGACCACGGCATGGCCGTCGCACGTGAGTTCTTCGGTCCACTCGGTATGCGTACCAATTCCGCGCTTGCCGATGTGCCCGACTCGGATCTTGCTGCGGCTCATCGAGTTTTCGTCGCTTTGATCGGCTCGATGCGTGCGCATCACGAGGAACTGCTTCCGCGAATCACCTGAGATCTCGGTGTTCGATTCGCCTTCACTATGCGGGACGGCCCGAGTAACGTAGGGTTGATCGAGGTTGAGCTAACAGCCGTTGTCGGGGGAGACGCCCTGGCTGTCTCAGCCGTTAGCGGAACTGATGTTCACATTCGACTGTCACCGCTCTCGTACCGTTTCCCTCCCGATCGAAAAGACGATGGGATGGCTATGACTGTTACTCCACGCGGTGTCGAAGACGACGCAACCGCACACAACCAGGCCGCAATGAATACTCATGCCACAGCAGACACCTCGGTATCCGTGGCTGCTACCGGCGCAATCTTTCGAGCCGTACCGTTCGGCTCGGCTGCGCTCGTTGTCAGCGTGCACGGCGACATCGATATCCGTAGTGCACCGATGCTGACCGAGTTCGCATCCACCCGCATCGACGCTCACCGGCATCTCGTACTCGACCTGTCCGATGTCGGCTTCTTCGGCATCGCCGGCCTTTCCGTCTTCAGTGCGCTCGACAGTGCGACCGAAGAAGCAGGGTCGAGCTGGTCGCTCGTAGAAGGACACCCGGTACATCGGTTGTTGGAGGCTGCGTCTCTTCAACCTGCCGTGCAGGTCTTCGATCGAGTTGCCGACGCCGTCGAAGCAGCATCGAAGCGCTAACGTTCCTCTCGATCTCGGGTGACCAGCTCCAGCAAGGAGCTGGTCACCTTTTTTCGTATCCGGCCTAGCGGGCCCTGCTGACCCAATGCCGCTCGCGCAGCGTTCATCCCAGCTGCTCCGTGAACTCCTCCTCCAGGATGCGCAGAAGAGCTACCGAGGAACAGCCCCTCGACGACGGTTTCCGAACGTCCGAGTCCGGGTGTCGGGCGAAAGATCAACTGCTGCTGCAACTGTGCGGTTCCGCCGTTGACCGCGCCGCCGTAGAGATTGCCGTTCTCGGCCATCAGATCGGACGGACGCTGGACCACCTCGGCGATGATCGACCCACTGAACCCTGGTGCGTGTTCTTCGAGCACATCGCGTACCCGGTCGGCGACCGTATCGGCCGACGCGTCGTCGCTCACTCCGCGCGGCAAATGCGTGTACGCCCAGGCGCTCTCGGTGCCCGCCGGCGATCTGGAGGCGTCTGCCGTGGTCATCTGCCCGAACAGCATGAACGGACGTTCCGGGAGCACCCCGGTGGTCAGATCGGCCAACCATCGGACCAGGCCGTCGTCGTCGGCGCCCAGATGCACGGTCCCGGCACCCGAGAGGCTTGCCGAGCGCCACGGGATGGGTCGGTCGAGGGCGTAGTTGACCTTCACCACCGGGGTGTCCCATTCGAAGTTGCGGAGATCCTCGTGCACCCGCCGGGGTACCGCGTCGGCCGGAAGCAAGGAACCGTAGAGCATCGGTGCGGAGACGTCGGCGATCACGGCCCGACGGACGAACACCGTGTCTCCACCCTTCGTATGAACCGCTGACACACGTCCGCCCGCGACATCGATGCGATCGACCGGGCTGCCGCAACGCAGTTCCGCCTTGCCTGCACGGCTCACGAGCGCGCCGGCGAGCTTGCTCGCGCCACCCGTCGGCACTGGATATCCGACGTCCTGGGCCAACATCGTCAGCAGATACCCCATCGCACCGCTGACGGGCGCGTCGGAAGGGGCGTCACCGTGCATGGCATTGCCCAGCAAGAGGCACCTGGCGGCCTCACTCCGGAAGAGTTCGTGCGCCATGATGCGTGCTGGTAGAGCCATGAACCGCCCGAACCGCAGTGTGTCCGCGGCACCCAAGGTTCTCGCCAACGACGCAGCGGCGCGCACCGGCGGAAATGGTCCGAAGAAGGCATCGAGCATCGGTTTTCGGATCTTCGTCCACTGATCGAACAGGTCGAACCAGGCATCACCGTCGCGACGGTCGTATTCGGCCAGAGCTGCGGCGGTATCGGCGACGTCGTTGTGGACGACGGGGGCGGACTCGTCCATCGAGGAGCGTGCGTGGCCGTAGACGGTGGGCGAACGCGACCACCGCAGGCCGTGATGCTCGAGGTCGAGTGAGGTCATCACGGGCGACGCGGCCCCCAACGGATAGAAGGCACTGAAGAGATCACTGCTGAATCCTGGTATGAGCTCGGCACTGCGGACAGCGCCACCGGCTTCGGGGCCTGCCTCCAGAATCACTACGTCCCAGCCTGCGTCTGCCAGCGCAGCCGCGGCTACGAGTCCGTTGTGTCCGGCGCCGATCACCACGGCGTCCGCGGAGCGAAGTGTCATGAGTCCTACGGTACGTCTCGGTGCAGACACTACGGTCGTGATGTTTGGCGCTCGGAGACCTGGGCACCCCCTTCAGATGTCGACGAGCAGTGAGCGCGAGCATATGCAGACGGATTCGGTGAACGATGCGGTATCCGCAGGGGCGCCTGTCGAGGCTGCGCGGGACGCGTCGGACCTGGAGTCGGGGGCCGAGCCGACCGAGGCCCGGTTCGTCGGTGTTCCGAGAGTGGACACCGAACCCGATCCGCTCGACGATGCAGGACCTTACGTTGTCGTATCGGTGGATCAACGAGGCGCCGATATCGACACTTTCGATGCCCGGGGCGTCGCGACGAGTTCGGTGACGGTCGAGTCCGACACTCCGCCACGACGCCGCGCAGGTGAGAAGACCGTCGCCGAGATCGTCGCCGAGATGTACGACACGAAGACGGTCGAGCAAATTTTCGTGGTGGGCGTACTCCCCGTGCGTCCACAGCTCGTGCAGAGCTTGCCCGCGCGAGTGCTGAACGACGTCATCGAGCTCGAAATCGGTTCGAGGGCAGACGGATCCGACTCCGATCTGATCCGCTCGGCCGTGCAGGAAGTACGAGATCGACAGGCGCTACTTGCGCGAGAGCTATGAGCGAAGCGCGTGGGCGCCATGAAACCTGGGCGCGATGAAACCTGGGTGCGATGAAAGCAGTGGAAGGCACCCATGTTTCGAAGCATCTTGCTCGCCGCCCGGCCGTCACATGAGCTTGGTCGACTCGAGTTCGCGCAACAGGTTCTTGTTGTAATCCATCAACGGCCGCCGAAGCACGAACCCCAGCAGCAGTATCGGCACGATGAACAGTACGAGCCAACCCAACGCCATCCAGTAGTCACCGTCGTAGACCCCTGCGATGGCTGAGCGGATCGCGTCGACGGCATGCGTCCCCGGTAGGAACGGGCTGATGTTCTGGAACCACTGTGGGAGCACCTGCAATGGGTATGCGCCCCCGGAACCGGCGATCTGGAAGACGAGTAGAAGTACCGACAGCGCTTTGCCCGCATTGCCGAATGCTACGACGAACGTGTACGTGATCAGCGTGAACACGAGGGAGCTCACCCAGGCGGCAAGTATCAGCAGCCACGGGTGTGCGGGCTCCACCTGGACGAACAGGATCAAGCCGATGCTGACGAGTGTGCTCTGCGCGAACCCGACGAGTGCGAAGATCCCGTAGCGCCCGATGTAGGTCTGATCGGGAGTCAACGACTCTCCTTGCGGCAGCGCGCCCACCGGCACATCGACGCGGATCGCCACCGACGCCAGTAACGCGCCGACCCACAATCCGAGCATCAAGTACAGCGGGGTCATCGCACTACCGAAGCTGGCCACGGCGAACACCGGCACCCGCTCGAGCTGCACGGGTTTCGACAACGAGGTGGCCAGCATCCCCGGGTCGTTGCCGATTGCGTCGGTGAGTGCGCGGAGGTCTCCCGTGTCGATGGCCTCCGCCAACGCCATGGACAGTCCGTCGAAGCGGTCGGCCGCATCCGTGAGGGAATCAGAGACCGACGAGGTCGTCGACTGTGCCTGTGCGAGACGATCGAGAAGTTTGTCCGTACCGCCGGAGAGTGTCGCCGTAGCAGTGGACAGGTCGTTGCCGACCGTCGCTATGCCGTCGTCGATCGAGGACAGTGTGGAGCCGAGGGCCTCCAGCTTCGGCCTCAGGCTGGTGTCGTAGGCATTCTTGGCGCTCTCGATGGCCTCCCTCGCGTCAGCCACCAGGCCGAGTGCCTCCTGGCGGGCGGCGCCCGTGTCGGCGTTGTTGTTGCGCAGTTGCAACGCCGCGTTCTCGAGGCCGTCCTGCAGCGCATGCTGGCGCGCGATGGCGTTGTCGAGCCGTGAGACTACGAGGTCGAAAGCGCCCCTGGCGATGTCGGGGATCAGCGGCGCGACCGTGGCCACGGCACTGTCACGCGCGCGGACATATTGATCGACCTGCGTCTGTACCCGTGCTGCCAACGCCTCGACGGTGTCCGCGCTGCTGCTCGATTGGTCATCGAGTGATGCATAGACGTCGTCGATGCGGTCCGACACCGCTTGATAGCTCGCGTCGCTCGCCGACAGCGCGCCGCCGAGCGAACCTGCCGCCGAGGTCAAAGTCGACGTCAGCGAACGTGCGGCATCTGCACCGCCGCTGATGGCGTCGGAGGCCTGCTGCAGCGCGCGTCCCGAAGACGCGGCCAGGTCCGAGGCGCTTGTCACCAGTGGGACGCTCGATGAGATCAGTGCGGTGAAAATATCCGCGGTGCCTGCGCCCGACCGGAGCTGCGCCGCGACCTGACCGACTCCCGCCTCGAGGCGGGACAAGGCGGCCTGGGTGTCGGGGTCGTTCAGTTCCTCGGAGAGCGAGGAGATGATCCGTAGTCCTACTTCACCGAGCGTGGCGGCGAAGGCCTCGTTGATGTTCGTCGACACCTCGGTCGCGCCCTGTTCGGTGATGTTGGGGGCGAGCGCGTTCTTCTTCTCGTTGGTGTAGTACTCGATCGCGGTCCGCTGACCGCCGTCCTCGTAGAACGTCATCATGTCGGTGCTGAACTCCGGCGGTAGCACGAGGGCGGCGTAATACTCGCCCGACCTCGTGCCTTCGATCGCGTCGTCCCGTGAGGTGATCACCCAGTTCAGATCGTTGTTCGCCCGCAGCGCGGAGATTGCCTGCTCGCCGATGTTCACCCGTAGCGGGATGAGAGCACTCTGGTACCCCTCGTCGGTGTTGGCCACCGCGACCGTGAGGTTCTTGGTGTTGCCGAACGGGTCCCAGGTGGCAATGACGTTGAACCACGTGAACAGCGAGGGGATCATGACCAGCCCTGCCAGGACGATGATCGCCATCACGTTGGTGGTGCTGCGACGCAGGTCGCGGCGAACGAGCGTCCAGGCGTTCCTCACTCGCGCTCACCCCGTTCGACTCGCTCGTCGGAATCCACGTCGGGTGTCTCCCTCTCCTCATCCATCTTCGATGTACTCGGGAACGTCGCATCGTGCCCGGTGCCGGTACGCACGAGCACGCGGCGCAGTTCGGTGTCGGACATCTCACCCAGTTCTTCGGCGAAGCCGATACTCTGCTCGATGTATTCGAGCGTCACGAGGAAGCCGATGACGAGCAGAGAGAACAGCACCCAGAGGCCGAGGAGCGGGGCCTTACCGCCGGGGATCAGCCACGCGAGGAGTCCGAGGGACAGCATGACCATGAGGGTGACGGCGAAGGTGGCCCGCAGCACAGTTGGATAGTTCTGCCTGAAGCGACGTGCCCTGGCCCTGACGACCCGCCGGTATCGTCCCCCGTTCGACAGTGCATGGATGATCTGCGGCAGCTGGTAGCGGCGCCCGGTGATGTGAACGTCCTCGGTCACGAACAGCTGCGTGGTGGCGATCCTGCGGCTGAACAGTAAAGCGAAGTTGCCGAGCCGGATACGGAGGACGAGCCCGAGGAGGAACGACAGGGCGACGAACCCCGCCAGAGCTGCCATGTTCTTCCAGTAGTGGTCACCGTAGAAGCCGCTGATCGTCTCCCGCATGGCGTCGATACCGTAGGTGAACGGGAGAGCGGGGTACAGGGCGCGGAAGAACCCCGGCATCAGTTCGATCGGATACAGGCCCGCAGCGCCGGGGATCTGCACGATGACGAGCAGGATGCACAGCCCCTTGCCCACATATCCGAGGGCGACCGAGAGCGCGTAGATGATGCTCAGGTACGCCGACCCGATGAGCACGCTGGTGGCCACGAACGCGAGAGCACCGACCGTCTCCACGCCGATGACGAGGTTGCCGATCGAGAGGACCAACGCTTGGACGACGCCCATCGCGGCGAGCAGCATCCACCGCCCGAGATAGGCCTGCCTGACCGTCAGCCCGTCGATCGACTCTTCATCGACTTCGAGCTTGAAGATGACCACGAGCACGAACGCGCCGATCCAGAGCGAGAGGTTCGCGAACAGGGGTGCCATCGCAGAGCCGTAGGCCGCGACCGGGAACACCGGGTGTTCGTCCACCTCTACGGGCGATGCCATGAACTGCGCGATCTGTTCGGCATCGAGTCCTGTCAGTGTGCGGAGCGTGTCCCAGGCGTCCGCCGTGCTGAGCGCGACCACATCCGTCCGCACACGATCGAGTCCGGCCTCCACCCCGGCGAGATTGCCGTCGAGCGAGTCGAGTGCCGTCGACGTCGCATCGAGTTGGACGCCGAGACTCGTGAGCAGATTCTGCGCCTGCCCCAGCTGTGCGCGCTGTGAGTCGATCGCCGAGGACAGGGCCCCCGCGCTTGCCGACAGTCGCGACATCGCGCCGTTGAGTTCCGGCCCTGTCAGCAACAGAACGTCGCGGACGGACCGCGCCGAGGAACCCGCAGCCTGCGCGGCGGTGTCGATGGCGTCCGCCGAGCTCCGGATCGCCGTCGTCGCCTCGGCCACGACGGAGTTGAGTTGCTGCACGCGGGCGAGGATGTTCTGGTCGTCGGGGATGCGGTCCTGCAGCGCGGTGACAGCCTCGCTCAACCGAGCGGACAGCTCGGAATTCGGAACCGTCGCGGCCAGCAGCGCCTGGACTTCACCGAGTGCTTCGCCGGTTCTGGCGACGACCTCGTCGGCATCGTCCAGCCCGGAGCCGACTGCGACGCCTGCGCGCTCGAGCCCCGACGTCACCCTCGCGACCGACCCGTTCAGCGTCGACGCGGCGTCGGCCAGGAGCGTGGCGCCCGAGACGTAGGCGGTCGTCAACGAGCCGGTGAAGTCGGCCAGTTCCTGCTGCGCCTCGTCTGCGATCTCTCGAGCCTGGCCGACGGCGGTCTGTACCTCGCCCAGCGTGGCGTCGACCGTGCCGAGCGTGTCTCCCGCAGAACCGAGACCGCCCCGGGCGCTGGACAGCCCCTCCTTGATATCTCCGATCCGCTCGCGCGCCGACGCAACCGTGCCGACCGCTCGATCGAGCACGTCGACGGTGTTGTTCTGGGCGTCTTTCAGCCTGCGTTCGACATCGTCGCCGGTGTCGGTCAACTCCTCGGCGACCGCCTTGGCGACGACCGAGACGAAAGTGCTGTTGACCTGCGTGTCGAGGGTGGTTGCGCCGACGTCGGTGATTTTCGGAGCGACCGCGTTCGCCTTCTCGTTCACGTAGTACGTGAGGGTGGGGGGCGTGAAGGCGCCGGAGGTGATACTGAGGAGATCACGGGTGAAATCCGGTGGGATGATGATGGCGGCGTAGCTCGATCCGCTCCGGACCGCCTCCATCGCGTCGTTCTCGTCCATGAACTGCCACCCGAGTCGATCGTTCACTTCGAGTTGGTCGATCAGCTGACTGCCGACGTCGACATCACCCGTTGCGGTCGAGGTGCCACCCTCGTCCTGGTTCACGACCGCGACGCTGACGTTCGCAGTTTCCGAGAACGGATCCCAGAACGCCGCGATATTGACCCAGGCGTACAGCGATGGGGTGATCATGACGCCGAGGATGACGATCCACGCTTTGCGCACGAGCGCGAGCCGTCTGACATCTCGCGAGAACACGCGAAAGACGTTGCGCATCTATATCTCCCTGCGGGTCACGTCTCGGGGCCGAACGGCGATGCCGGACTGCCGGGGGAGTCGGTCTGGGCGGGTCGATCCTCTCGAACTGTAACCCTTACCGGTGGAGACGACATTTCGTTCGCCTACACCGGGCGAGCAGGCGCGATGGGCGTCACTGTCGACTTTGGCGGGGCCGGCAACGAGAATCCGCCGAAGCGCGCTCGATCAGGTGATGCCGGTGGTGAGCAGCGCGGCCAGTTCGGCATAAGCCTGCGAGTCTTCGAGCCCGGTGCGCTCGGCCACCTCGCGGCTCTGGATTCGAGCCATCGTCGTTGCAGTTACATCGGCAACGAAGACGGCGTGGACTCCGCGGACGTCCCCGGCCGAAGTGCCTTCGTCGATCAGTTGCTGCACGCGTTCGGCAGCAATAGCGGTGTTCTGCTCGTAGACCTCGCGGGCGGGGGGGAAGGCTGCGAGATCGTCCATGAACTGCGCCGACGCGGGTTGCAGTGCGACGCCGACCGCCGACAGGTACTCGGTCAGTCGCGCGCCGGTCCCGTCGACGGTGGCGATGGATGCCTCGACCCGGTCGGTTGCGCCACGGAAGAAGTGAATGGTCGCGGTCCGCACGAGCTCGTCCTTGCTCCCCGCCAATGTGTACAGCGTCGACTTGCTGCAGCGCAGGCGTGCCGCGATGTCCTCGAGCGTCAGGTGCGCGAATCCTTCGTCGAGGAACAGTGCGACCAGTTGGTCGAAGAGCTGGGCGCGCCGGACAGTCGCGTGAGCTGCGGTCATACCGCGAAATGGTACTGCACTCGACGCCGCAGTACTGTATGCAGTACCGTGAGCGTGATTGCAGTACTGTCCGTGGTTTCGTGAGGAGTGCCCAGTGCCCGTCGATCGCCTGCTGCCCACCGAGGAAGCCAAAGATCTCATCCAGCTCACCCGTGACGTCGCGGACAAAGTGCTCGCCCCGATCGTCGACGCACACGAGAAAGCCGAGACGTACCCGGACGGCGTGTTCGCTCAGCTCGGTGAGGCAGGGTTGCTCAGCCTGCCGTTCGCCGAGGAATGGGGTGGCGGAGCGCAGCCGTACGAGGTCTACCTCCAGGTCCTCGAAGAGTTGGCGTCGAGATGGGCCGCGGTTGCCGTAGCCGTCAGCGTGCACAGCCTCGCCTGCTCGCCGCTACTGGCATTCGGAACCGAAGAGCAGAAGCAACGCTGGTTGCCGGAGATGCTCGGTGGCTCGCAGATCGGTGCCTACTCCCTGTCCGAGCCGCAGGCAGGATCCGACGCCGCCGCCCTTACCTGCAAGGCGGTGCCATCCGGCGACGGATACTCCGTCACGGGAGCGAAAGCGTGGATCACCCACGGCGGCATCGCCGACTTCTACAATCTCTTCGCACGCACTGGTGAGGGATCGAAGGGCATCTCCTGCTTCCTGGTGCCCAAGAACCTCGACGGGCTCACCTTCGGCAAACCCGAGGAGAAGATGGGACTGCACTCGGTACCGACGACATCGGCGCACTACGACGGCGCCTACCTTCCAGCCGAACGCCGCATCGGTACCGAAGGGCAGGGCCTGCAGATCGCCTTCAGCGCGCTCGATTCCGGCCGTCTCGGTATTGCCGCGGTCGCCGTCGGAATCGCCCAAGCGGCCCTCGACGACGCGGTGGCCTACGCGAACGAACGCACGACGTTCGGCAAGAAGATCGTCGACCATCAAGGCCTCGGATTCCTGCTGGCCGACATGGCAGCCGCCGTCGACTCTGCCCGAGCTACATATATCGACGCCGCCCGACGCCGCGACAGCGGGTTCGACTACTCGCGAAGCGCATCCGTCGCCAAGCTCATAGCCACCGATGCCGCGATGAAGGTGACAACCGACGCCGTCCAGGTGTTCGGCGGATACGGATATACCCGAGACTTCCGTGTCGAGCGGTACATGCGGGATGCAAAGATCACGCAGATCTTCGAGGGCACCAACCAGATTCAGCGTCTCGTCATCGCGCGGGGCCTACGTTCGGCGGGTTAACCTCGGATATGGCCGACATTCAGCTCGAGACTCCAGCAGGTCCTGTTTCCGCTGCACTGGAAGTGCCCACTGGGGAAGGGCCGTGGCCCGGTGTCGTGATCGTGCACGACGCATTCGGACTGAACGAGGACACCAGAAATATCGCGCGCCGGTTCGCCGATCAGGGCTATCTTGCGCTGGCTCCCGACTTGTACAGCCGGGGCGGAATGCGTAAGTGCGTCGTCGGGGTCTTCCGTGCGCTTCTCGGACAGAGCGGCGCCGCCGTGGACGATCTGCTCGGGGCTCGGGAGTATCTGCTCGCGCGTGAGGATGTGACCGACAGCGTCGGGATCGTCGGGTTCTGCATGGGAGGTGGATTTGCTCTGCTGTTGGCGCCGAGGGGTTTCAGGGCGAGCGCGCCGTTCTACGGCGTCTCGCCGAAAGATATGGAGAAAGCGCTCGACGGTGCATGCCCGATCGTCGCTTCGTACGGAAAGAACGATCCGAGCTTGATCGGTGCCGGCAAGAAGCTCGAAAAAGTGTTGTCCGACAAGGGAATCCCGCACGATGTGAAGACGTATCCAGGCGCAGGTCATGGTTTCGCGAACGCGCTGCCCGGCAACAGGAAAGCTGCGGTTCTACGACGGATCAGCGGTCTCGGCTTCAAAGAAGAGCAGGCCGAAGACGCCTTTGCCCGGGTGTTCGATTTCTTCGATCGACACCTTCACTGAAGCTCGGACACGGGCTGCTTCCCTTTGAGCCAGCGATTGGGGAGCCGTCCGACCAGTTCGCCGAGCGGATTGACGGCAGCGGAAAGTATCTCGACCGAATCCTGCAGGATGTCGACACTGACCCCCATGCGTTCCAGGTTCGGGGCAAGCGAAGCCAACGTCTCGGACAGGCTGACGAGCTGATCGAGGGGACCGCCCTTGGCCGTCAGGCGTTCGATGGCACCGCCCTCGGAGAGCAGTTGTTCGAGCAGGCCGCCCTCCTCGAGTGCGCGCTCGATGGCCCCGCCCTCCCTCGTGAGCCGATCGAGAAGACCATCCCCGGCCAGTAGACGTTCGAGGGGGCCGTCCTCGGCGAGCAACCTGTCGAGTGGCCCGCCTGTGGCGGTGACTCGATCGACGGGGCCGCCGTCGGCCAGCAGTCGTTCCAGCGTGCCTTCCTCCGCAGTCAATCGGTCGACGACACCACCGGGCGCGAGGAGTCGATCCAGCGGCCCACCTTCGCGAAGGGCGTTGCCGAAGGCGCGATCTTCCGAGGTCAGTTGCCCGAGTTGGGTGAGCAACTGCATGGTCCCACCCCGAGGATTGGCAAGGGAAGCGAGGTTCGACGGTTGGGCCGCGCCGGACTCCAGCACGAATCGGGTCGTGGAGAGGACCGTGCTGGTCACTTGCAGCGCAGTTTCCGTCATCGCGATCCCGGCACGCGCAGGGAATGTGATCGCCGACACCCAGTTCATGGTTTTACTGTAACCGCTGGAGACATCATGAAAGGACCTTCAAGCCGACCACACAGCCGACGATGCCCATCAGCAGCGCGACCTTGATCCACGACGCGGCCTCGTCGCCGGTGATCATTGCGTAGGTCACGGTGAGCGCGGCGCCGATCGCAACCCAGACCGCGTAGGCGGTGCCGGTCGGTAGCGTGCGCATCGCGAGCGCGAGACCGCCCATGCTGATCACGAGAGCGACCGCGAACACGATCGTCGGACCAAGTTTGGAGAATCCGTCGGACTTGCCGAGGGCCGTTGCCCAGACGGCTTCGAAGGCGCCGGAGACGACCAAAATCAACCAAGCCATGCGTACAACACTCCCATGCACCGTCTTGTCGCAGGCCGGGTACGGTGCGCTCGTCCGCTCGTCACAAAAGACTGGCACGACCGTACCGCAACGTACAGGTTCACAGGAACATCACAGCGAGCGTCCAGCGAGTGCGCAGGCGTCCGGTTCATGATGGTGGTGTGAGCCATCCTCCGCACGCTCGTGTACTGGTTGTCGACGACGAACCGACGATTCGGGAACTGCTGTCGGTCAGTCTCCGATTCCAAGGCTTCGAGGTCCAGACTGCCGCTTCGGGTCCGGAAGGTCTGGACAAGGCGAGAACTTTTCGCCCCGACGCGGTGATCCTCGACGTCATGATGCCGGGCATGGACGGCTTCGGGCTTCTTCGTCGACTACGGGCAGACGGCGTCGACGCACCAGCGCTGTTTCTCACCGCCCGTGATTCCGTCGAGGACAAGGTGAGCGGACTGACTCTCGGTGCCGACGACTACGTCACCAAGCCGTTCAGCCTCGAAGAGGTCGTTGCTCGCCTGCGCGTCATTCTTCGGCGGTCGGGAAAGACGGAAGAGACGCCGCCGTCGCGAATCTCTTTCGCGGACATCGAACTCGACGACGACACTCACGAAGTGTGGAAGGCAGGCGAACCGGTTTCGCTCTCACCCACCGAGTTCACACTCCTGCGTTACTTCATGGTCAATGCGGGCACGGTGCTCAGCAAGCCGCGGATTCTCGATCACGTGTGGCACTACGACTTCGGCGGTGAGGTCGGGGTCGTCGAATCGTACGTGTCCTACCTGCGTCGCAAAGTCGACACCGGGGCCCAGCCTCTCATCCACACCCTTCGGGGCGTCGGCTACGTCATGCGGCAGCCGCGGTGAGACTTCGCAACATTCCACTGCGATTCACTCTGGTGGCGGCGCTGCTTCTACTCGTCGCTGCCGGCCTTCTGGCGTCGGGACTCGCTGTGACGTCGACACTCGAGACCTCGCTGGTCCGACGTGTCGATCAGTCTCTCGTCGAGGCATCCCGCACCTGGGCCGAACCGCGGGGTCTCGACGGCCCGCCGCCGCCGCCGCCGTCGGCGTCGAAAGGTCGACCGCCGAGCGACTTCTACGTCGACGTGACCGACCCTGCGGGGCAGTCGAGATTCGTGCTGACACCGGATGCAGACATCGGCGTTCCCGACACCGACGGTGTCCCGATCGGAACTCCGGTTACCGTGGGGTCGAAAGGCGGCGGCACCGAATGGCGTGTGCTGACGATCAGCAACCAGAACGGTTCGACTCTGGTCGCACAGCCGCTCATCGCGGTCGAAACTACCGTAGACAGATTGATCGTGCTCCAAACGATCATCGGCGCAGTGGTTCTCGCAGTGCTTGCCGTCGTCGCATACTTCGTCGTTCGCCGCAGTCTGCGGCCGCTCGTCGAGGTCGAGGAGACTGCCGCCGCGATCGCGGCCGGTGACCTGCACCAGCGCGTTCCCGAACGCAGTGAGCGCACTGAGATCGGCAAACTGTCGGCGGCCCTGAACGGAATGCTGACACAGATCCAGCGTGCCTTCGCGGCCAGTGCAGCATCGGAGGAGGCGGCACGCGCCTCGGAGGACAAGATGCGACGCTTCGTCGCCGACGCGAGCCATGAGCTGCGAACGCCGTTGACGACGATCAGAGGATTCGCCGAGCTCTACCGCCAAGGCGCCATGAGCGATATCACGTTGCTGATGAACAGGATCGAGGGTGAAGCGGCCAGGATGGGCCTGCTCGTCGAGGATCTGCTGATGTTGGCGCGGTTGGATGCTCAGCGGCCCCTCGAGATGAACACCGTCGATCTGCTGTCCGTGGCGACCGACGCAGTCCTCGATGCCAAAGCCGTATCTCCGGAACGCACAATTTCCCTGAAAATGCTTCCTGGGCCTGGTATTCCAGAGGTCAGCGGCGACGATGCCCGGCTGCGTCAAGTGCTGGGAAACTTGATGAGCAATGCGATCCGGCACACCCCCGCGGAAGCCGAGATCACGGTCTGCGTCGGAACCACCGACACGACTGCGATGGTGGAAGTACGCGACACCGGTCCTGGACTGTCGGCAGAAGAATCCGCGCACGTCTTCGAACGGTTCTATCGCGCCGATTCCTCACGCACACGCGAAAGCGGTGGCAGCGGACTCGGATTGTCGATCGTAGCCGCATTGGTCAGCGCACACGGCGGGACCGTGACCGTCGACAGCACACCGGGCCAGGGCGCGACCTTCCGCGTCGAACTACCGCGCGTCGACGGGTAGGGCCGCGCTACTTCTTCTTTCCCCTGCAGAGCAGCACGACCAGGGCGCCCGCTACCGATACCGAGGACGTGAACAGGACTGCGGAGTTCCAGCCTTCGACGAGCGCGGCAGGAGAACTCGTTCCTCGCGGCACCGCCAACACCGCAACCACGGTCACCCCTACCGCAGATCCGACATAGCGGGCGGTGTTGTTCGCGCCGCTGCCCATCCCGGCACGTCCGGCCGGGACGCTCGCGACCGCTTCACGTCCGAGTGCTGCGTTCAATACTCCGCTCGCGACACCTGCGAACAGCAGGCCCGGGAGAAGACGAAGCCAGGTCGAGTCGACCGAGAGACCGAGCAGGGCGAGTTGTCCGATCGCAACGCCGATCAGACCTGCTGCCAGTTGCACACTGCCGGTGACGCGGGCTGGAATATGTCGTGCGAGAAGGGCTGTCACGACGGACGTAGCAGACCAGGCGAAGAGCAACAGGGCCGCGCCCAACGCATCGATGTTGTAGGCGTTACCGAGAAATCCGGACATGAACGACATCAGCGCGATAATCCCGGCACCGGTGACGACAGCCGCGACAGTAGCTGCGACGAACGCCGGTTGGGTGAACAGTTTCAGATCGAGCATTGCTGCGCGACTTCGGTGTTCGACGACGACGAAGACGATCAACAGCACCGCCGATACCGCGAAGAGACTCAACGGCAGAGGCCGCGCCCATCCTTGGCGCCCTTCGACAAGGGCAGCGAGAAGAGCACTCAACCCGAACGCCAGCAGAAGCGCGCCGGTGGGATCGAGTCCACGAGGGGTATCCGACGTCGACTCCCGCACGAGTCGATTCGCGGCGACGGCGAGCAGAGCCGCTACGACCGCGACGAGCCAATACGCGTCGCGCCACGTTGCCAGCCGATCGAGCGTCGCGACCAGGAGCGGGCCGAGTGCGATTCCGGCGCCGAGGCTGGCGCCCCAGACACCACTGGCGTGTGCCCGTCGTGGACCTGCCGGGTGAGTATGCGCAATGATTCCAAGGCTCGACGCGATCACGGCGGCGCCGCCCAGCCCTTGCAGCACGCGAGCAAGAACGAAGATCACCGTATTCGGCGACACGGCGCACATCACCGACGCGACGGCCAGCACGAGCGTGCCGAGAACGAACGTGCGACGCCTCCCGAAATCGTCGGCCAGCGTTCCGGTGGTGAGCAGTGCTGCACTGAGCCCGATGCTCATGGAACTGAGAATCCAGGTCTTACCGGCGGTGTCGCTGCCGAGTGTGGCGGCGGTGGAGTTGATCGTCGCAAGCGGCGCGGTGAATGCGACGAGAGTGAGCAGGGTGCCGAGGGCGGCGATCGAGAGAGACCGTCGTTGGTCGACGGCAGAGTCGGTCAGGGTCACGATGTGTGCTCGGCCGATCAGGTAGGAACGTTGGCGCCGTGGCCGCACTCGCGGAGCGCGGCACGCAGCTTCTCCGCGGCCTCGTCCTGCGACTGCGGTGACGGGTTCGGGTCTGCTCCGGAGATGTCGAAGTTGCGCATGTCGTACGCAGGGAACACGTGCAGGTGTAGGTGCGGAACCTCGAGCCCGGCAATCAACAGACCGGCCCTCGGTGCATCGAACGCCGACCGCACCGCTGTGCCGATGATCTGGGCGACTGCCGTGATCTTGGCGAAGGTGGCGCCGTCGACGTCCTGCCACTGGTCGATTTCCTCGCGAGGAACGACGAGCGTGTGACCTGGAGTGACCGGGGCAATAGTCAGAAACGCCACGACATCCTCGTCCTGCCACACGAATCGTCCCGGAATCTCACCGCTGATTATCTTGCTGAAGACCGATGCCATAGTTGCAAGGATAGGCGGATCACAGCTGATTGCCAGCTCGGTGGCAGGGACGTCGCAGGTCGAGGCCCGAACCTGGTGCCATGACATCGAACTCACTACTTCGAGCCGGATGGAACGAAGAATACGGCCGAGAGTCGAACTCGACGGCCACCGCCACACTCGAGGTGGTCATTCCCGTGTACAACGAGGAAGACGATCTCGAACAATGCGTTCGACGGCTACACGAACATCTCGATGCGAACATTCCCTTTCGCGCCCAGATCACGATCGCCGACAACGCCAGCACAGACCGGACCCTCGCCGTCGCACATTCCCTGGCCGCAGACATCGACGGAGTCCGCGTCCATCACCTGAACGACCGGGGACGCGGGCGTGCGCTGAAGGCAGCGTGGTCGGCGTCCGAAGCCGACGTCGTGGCCTACATGGACGTGGACCTCTCCACCGATCTCAATGCGTTGATGCCGCTCATCGCACCGCTCGTGTCCGGACACTCCGACCTCGCGATCGGATCTCGACTCAACCGATCCTCGCGGGTGGTGCGTGGCGCGAAACGCGAAATGATCTCACGGAGTTACAACCTGATTCTGCGCACATCGCTACGCGCACGTTTCTCGGATGCGCAGTGCGGATTCAAAGCCATCCGGGCGGACGTCGCCCACGAGCTACTGCCGCTCGTTCAGGACACCGGTTGGTTCTTCGACACCGAACTGCTCGTCATCGCCGAGAAGGTCGGACTTCGTATTCACGAAGTTCCGGTGGATTGGGTCGACGACCCCGACAGCAGCGTCGACATTCTCGACACTGCAATCAAGGATCTGCAGGGGTGCTGGCGGGTCGGGAGAGCCCTCGCCTCCGGCGCCCTGCCGATCGCCGAGTTGCGCACAAGCCTCGGACGGGAGCCTCTGGTGCGAGGTGTGCCGCACGGCATGGTCGGACAGCTGGTCAGGTTCGGCATCATCGGGGTGTCGAGCACCGCAGCGTACGCACTGCTGTATCTGATCCTGCATCCACTGATCGGTGCGCAGGCCGCGAACTTCTTCGGCCTACTGATCACCGCAGTGTTCAACACTGCGGCAAATCGAGCCTTCACGTTCGGGATTCGTGGCTCCAAAAGCGCAGGCAAGCATCAGATTCAGGGATTGATCGTCTTCGCCTTCGCCCTACTCCTGACCAGTGGTGCACTGGCGTTACTGCACGCGTGGGTACCAGGAGCATCCCGGCACCTCGAACTTGCCGTTCTCGTGGTGGCGAATCTCGTCGCAACGGTATGTCGATTCGTCGCCCTCCGTTGGGTTTTCCGTACCGGCGGAGAGGCGGCACAGTGAGGGCGTCGAGTCGCCGCTGGGAGTGGATCGGTCTCGGCGCGCTCCTCGTCGGCACTGCCGTCGCCTACATCTGGGGCCTCGGAGCGTCCGGCTGGGCCAATTCGTTCTACTCCGCTGCAATACAGGCAGGGTCGGTGTCCTGGAAGGCGTTCTTCTTCGGCTCTTCCGACGCGGCGAACTCGATCACCGTCGACAAACCACCGATGTCACTGTGGCTGATGTCGCTGTCGGTTCGAATTTTCGGACTCGATTCGTGGGCGATGCTGATTCCACAGGCGTTGCTCGGTGTCGGTTCCGTGTCGTTGCTGTGGGCAACGATTCGAAGACAATTCGGTTCTGCAGCAGGGCTTCTCGCAGGTCTGACGCTGGCGGTCACTCCCGTTGCTGCCCTGATGTTCCGCTTCGACAACCCCGACGCGCTGCTCGTACTACTGATGGTCGCGGCGGTGTGGGCGTCGATGCGTGCAGTCGAGGACGGCCGTACTCGATGGCTCGTGCTCACCGGCGTATTCGTCGGCTTCGGATTCTTGACCAAACAGTTGCAAGTGATGCTCGTGATCCCGCCGATCGCGCTGGTCTACCTGTTCGCAGGCCCACCGAAGCTCGGTCGGCGGCTCCTACAGTTGTTCGCCGCCCTCGGTGCCGCGATCGTCTCCGCCGGCTGGTGGCTCCTGATCGTCGAGCTGTGGCCCGCGTCGTCGAGGCCGTGGATCGGTGGCTCACAGAACAATTCGATCCTCGAACTCACCTTGGGTTACAACGGACTCGGTCGCCTGAGTGGTAACGAGACCGGCAGTGTGACTCCGGGCGGTGCAGCAGGTCCCGGGACCGGCGGCGCAGGCGGCGGTATGTGGGGTGAAACCGGCATCACCCGCATGTTCGACGCCTCTCAGGGAGGTCAGATCGCGTGGCTGATTCCGTCCGCACTGATTCTTGTCGTACTGGGAATTATTCTGCGCGGCAAAGTCGGTCGAGAAGATCCGCAGCGCGCAGCGCTGGCAGTATGGGGACTGTGGTTGCTGGTGACCGGATTGACGTTCAGCTTCATGGCCGGCATCTTTCACTCGTATTACACAGTTGCACTTGCCCCAGCGATCGCCGCCTCGATCGGCGCAGGCAGTGTGCTCGCATGGCGCAATCGCGATCGGTACTGGGTCCGGATCGGCATGGCGGTGGCCACCCTCGCCGCGGTAGTGATGGCATGGGTTCTGTTGGGGCGCAGCGCCGACTTCCAGCCGTGGCTTCGCTGGACGATCCTCGGCGTCGGCATCTCAGGGGCAGTGCTCGTACTGATTCCGGCCATGACACGCGGAAAGCTGGCGCTCGCCTCGATTCTCGCCGTGGTGTTCGCAGGACTGGCAGGTCCCACCGCCTACACCGTCGACACTCTCGCAACCCCGCACACCGGTTCCATCGTCTCCGCCGGACCCGATGCCGGCGGGATGGGAGGCTTCGGTGGCGGTATGCGCGGTGACCGCGACATGCGTGAGGGTGACCCAGCCAGACAACCCCCGGGCGCTTTTCCGGGCGCTTTTCCGGGCGCGGAAGCATTTCCCGGCGGCGGGGGAGGTGGTTTGCTGTCGGCGAGCACACCGACCGAGGCCATCATCTCGCTTCTCGATGCCGAGGCGCAGTCTTACACCTGGGTCGCGGCAGCAGTCGGCTCCAATACTGCCTCCGGCTACCAACTGGCCACCGAGGACCCGGTCATGGCGATCGGTGGATTCAACGGCAGCGACCCGTCGCCGACGCTCGCCGAATTCCAGCAGTACGTTGCCGACGGCGATATCCACTACTTCATCGCAGGCGGCGGTATGGGTGGCAACAGCACCGGAACTTCGTCCGAGATAGCGGAATGGGTGGCGGCCAACTACACCGCGACCACGGTGGACAGCGTCACGTTGTACGACCTGAGTAGCTGAGTTTTCGCTCCGAGCGGGTCGAGCCGATACTCTTGTCCACTGTGCGCGTACTCGTCATAGGTTCCGGTGCTCGTGAGCACGCCCTCCTCCTTGCTCTGAGCAAGGACCCCAAGGTCAGCAAGCTGCTGGTCGCTCCAGGTAATGCAGGGACGGCGAAGCTCGCCGAGCAACACCCCGTCGATGTCGCCTCGGGTGCGGCGGTCACCGAACTGGCTCGCACCCTCGAAGCGGATCTGGTCGTCATCGGCCCGGAAGTTCCGCTCGTGCTGGGTGTCGCCGACGCATTGCGCGAGGCCGGGATCGCCACCTTCGGACCATCTGCAGCAGCTGCTCGTATCGAAGGCTCGAAGGCGTTCGCCAAAGACGTCATGGCTGTGGCGGGCGTCCGAACAGCGCACAGTGAGATCGTCGATTCACCCGCGAAGCTCGATGCGGCACTCGACCGATTCGGACCCAACTGGGTTGTCAAGGACGATGGGCTCGCGGCAGGCAAGGGCGTCGTGGTCACCACCGATCGGCTCGTCGCCCGCGATCACGCCGCCGAACTCCTCGAAACCGGACACCCCGTTTTGCTCGAATCCTTCCTCGACGGACCCGAGGTGTCGCTGTTCTGCCTCGTCGACGGCGAGACGGTGGTGCCACTGTTGCCGGCGCAAGACCACAAGCGTGTCGGCGACGGTGACACCGGACCTAACACCGGCGGCATGGGGGCGTACACCCCGCTTCCGTGGCTTCCACAGGCCGTCGTGGACCAGATCGTCAGCGAGGTCGTTGAGCCCGTCGCCGCCGAGATGGTCAAGCGCGGCTGCCCGTTCTCCGGTCTGCTGTACGCGGGCCTCGCGATCGGCGTCGACGGCCCCGCAGTGGTCGAGTTCAACTGTCGCTTCGGTGATCCCGAGACGCAGGCAGTTCTCGAATTGCTCGATTCTCCTCTCGGTGAGGCGTTGAACGCGACAGCTACCGGGACGCTGGCCTCCTTGGCGCCTTTGCAATGGAAAGACGGCGCCGCGGTCACCGTCGTCCTGGCTGCGGAGAACTACCCCGGCCGTCCGCGCACCGGAGATGCGATCACCGGCGCCGAGGGCCGTGGCGTTTTCCACGCAGGTACCGCGACGCACGAGGGCAAGGTCGTCTCCGCGGGCGGCCGGGTGCTCAGCGTAGTGGGTTCCGGCGCCGATCTCGCTGCTGCCCGGGCGGATGCGTACTCGAAGATCGAGTCGATCCGGTTGCCGGGTAGCCACTTTCGCACCGATATCGGCCTCACAGCCCTCGAGGGGCGCATCTCTTTGTGAGGCCCGTGAATTTTGCTCCACTATTGCGCGAAATTTCCCGATTTCGGTAGATTTCGCACAATAGTGGAGCTTCATGCACCCCTGCTCTTTCTACGGCGCCGCACCACCGCGGTTATTTGATCGGCAACTCGATCCAGATCGCGGTTCACCGTCGCTGCAGAGAACCTCAGCACCAACCAGCCGTCCAGCACCAGCGTGTTCTGCCGTACGCGGTCGTTGTCGAATGCCCGCGGATCTATGTGGAACTGGCGCCCATCGATTTCGACGATCACCCGCGCCGGCCGACAGGCCAAGTCGACGATGTATCGGCCCAACGCCGTGTTGATCTCCATCCGAATACCGCGTGCCAACACAGCCCGCGCCACCAGGCGCTCTGGCTCCGACCAGGTTCCCGGACAACATTTCTCGAGCTGCCGACGAACCTCTCGCATGCCCGTCATTCCTTTGGCGGACTCACAGTGGTCGGTGACATCTCTCCACGACACACGTGAGGAGATGCACCGGTCGAAGAACTGTTCCAAAGGCAGACCCTGCATCGCGGCGGCCACATCGACGAAGCACTGCACCGCCGATACGACCTGGAATCCTCGGTGCTCTTCGGGCGACACCGAGCGTCGGTGTACTTTCAGCCAGCCCGGCCCGTTGATCCGCGAGTCCCTTGACAGAGTCACATGAACGACTGTGGGCTCGGTGTCGAGTAGATCCCACAACCACGCGGCACTGAGGTGGCTCAACACTGCATCTTCGCGCCATAGAGTCGTCGCCAGACACAGGTCGTAGTACGACGGTTCCGGGTCCGAATAGATGCCAGGCAGCAACCGGATCATGCTGCCGCTACGCATCCGTCGGGTGATACCGGATCGACCGATACCCGATTCTTCGAGCTGCATGCGTGTGTACACCCCCATGCCAAAGAACGGTGCACCGTTTTCGACACTGGCGGGGGCTCGAAACGAGATCTGTGGATAACAGCCCTGCCTGTGGATGGGGCTAGAGCATCAACGGTTCGACAATGGCCGAACGCATGTCGTCCGGGGTCACCGAAGCCAACGCGTCGAGATAGGCGACGGCGAAAGTGCCTGGGCCGCAGGCGTTTTCTGCTGCCAGTTCCGATGCGACCGCCACGTGTGCGTGTGCCGACGTCATTCCGATCAACGGTGTCGGTGACACGCTGAGGTACGCGGCCACGAGCGCTGCGAGCGAACATCCAGTAGCGGTGACCTTGGTCAGAAGTGGGCTACCTCCACCGACCTTCACACCAACGGGCCCGGCGTCGCTTCGTCCGACGATGTAGTCGACCGGACCGGACGCCGACACCACCAGCGCGAACTCGAGCAGCGCCACTGCTGCTGGAACCGCGGCCTCGGAATCGGAAGCACTGTCGACTCCGCGCGCGAAGTTGCCGAGCCCCGCAAGTGCGATGATCTCCGACGCGTTCCCGCGAATTGCGGTGGGTTCGAGCGTCAAGAGTCCGGCGGCGAGTTCGGTCCGCCACGGTAGTCCGCCGACGCCCACCGGATCTAGGACCCACGGCGTGCCTGCGGCCCGGGCAGCCTCCGCTGCCAGCGTGAAGGCGGCAGCGGTTCCATCGTCGGGGGTGCCCAAGTTGACGAGAACTCCGGAAGCTACCGAGGCGAATCCCGCAGCCTCGTGGACGTTGTCGATGTGCGCGTTGCTGGCCCCGGCGGCGAGCAGAACATTGGTGACGAAGTTGGCGGACACCACGTTGGTCAGTGATTGCACCAGCGGAGTCGACGAGCGGAGTGCATCGAGGGCATTCGCTACGTCGGTCACAGTGGGGCAGGTCGTCGATTCCGGCATTCGTAGAGTCTTTCACTGGGTGCTTTTCACCGCGGGCTAGCCTCGAAGTGTGCGCACAGAGTCGAACAGATCCAAGATCGAGCCGTTTCACGTGATGGACGTTTTCAAGGCCGCTGCCCTGCGAGCGCGCACGCACGGCGACGTACTCTCCCTGGCCGCCGGGCAACCGTCGACGTCGGCGCCAGCTCCGGTACTTCGGGCGGCACGGGAGACCCTCGACACGCATATACTCGGGTACACCGAGACACTCGGCATCCTGCCGCTGCGCGAAGCCATCGCCCGGCATCACGCGCACGAGGCAGGCGTCCCGGTACATGCCGACGACGTCGTAGTGACGACTGGCTCGTCGGGGGCGTTCACGCTGCTGTTTCTGGCGGCCTTCGACGCCGGCGACACCGTGGTCATGGCTCGGCCCGGGTACCCGGCCTACCGCAATACTCTCGCTGCGCTCGGGTGTCGGGTCGTGGAATTGGACTGCGGGATCGAGTCCAGATTTCAGCCGACGGTCGCGATGCTCGACGCGCTGCCGGAACCGCCCGCAGGGTTGATCATCGCCAGTCCCGCCAATCCGACGGGCACCATCATCGACGCCGACGAACTCGCCGCGATCGCACGCTGGTGTGACGAGCACGAAACGTTGCTGATCTCCGACGAGATCTATCACGGCATCTCCTACGGTGATGCTCGGACGTCGAGTGCCTGGGAGACGTCGAGGGAATCGGTAGTGATCGGCTCGGTGTCCAAGTACTTTTCGATGACGGGCTGGCGGCTGGGCTGGATGCTGTTGCCGCGGACCTTGCACCGGGCGGTGGAGCGACTGGCATCGAACATGACCGTCTGCCCGCCCGCGATCTCACAGGTAGCGGCCATTGCCGCGTTCACCGAGGAATCACGCACCGAACTCGACGCTCACGTGCGCCGCTACGCCGTCAACCGCACGATCCTGCTCGACGGTTTGGCTGCCGGCGGGATCACCGATCTCGCGCCTGCGGACGGGGCGTTCTACGCGTACGCCGACATCGGGCACCTGACCCAGGACTCACGGGCGTGGTGCGAGAACGTGCTCGCGACGACGGGTGTGGCACTTGCCCCCGGCGTCGACTTCGACACCGTGGCGGGGCACCACACCGTTCGATTCTCGTTCGCAGGTACCACCGAGCACATGCGGGAGGCATTGGCGCGCCTGGCGCCGGCCTTACGCGCGCAGAGCCTGTAGACGTGAGAGGGCGTCGCTGATATCGGCGTCGGACACGTCGCGATGCGTCACGAATCGGACTTTGCCGGCAACGGTGACGGCGCCGATGCCCTTCTCGGCGAGCTCGGAGACGCTTGCGACGGGGTCGGCCGACGCCGCGAGCACGATGTTCGTATCAGGGTCCATCACATCCCAACCCCGCTCCCGTAGCCCCTCTGCCAGCAGTCGAGCGTTGTCGTGGTCGGCGGCGAGCGAGTCGAGATTGTCCAGCGCCACCAGCCCTGCCGCTGCGAGAATTCCGCCTTGACGAACGCCCCCGCCGAGCATCTTGCGGACGCGTCGAGCCTCGGTGATGCGGGCCGAATCGGATACGAGCATCGACCCGACGGGTGCGCCGAGGCCCTTGCTCAGGCACACCTGGACGGTGTCGGCGCCGACGGTCAATTCGCGGGGGTGCACACCCTGCGCGACGGCCGCATTCCACACGCGCGCCCCGTCGAGATGCACGAGCAGGCCTGCGCTACGAGCCGCGGCCAGCAGTGCATTCCATTCCTCCGGTCCGAACACTGCACCGCCGGCGAAGTTATGAGAGTTCTCCAGACACAGCAGTGTGGTGTTCAGGGTGAAGTACGGCCCAGGTCCGCCTGCCGACGCCGTCACGGTCGCAGGGCTCGGACGCCCGGGGCCGCCGTCGTGTGGCAGCGCCGACGGCATTCCCTGCGCCAACCACGCTGCCGTCCCCAACTCGGACCCGAGAACATGAGAATGCTCCGGCGCCAGAAACGCATCACCACGTCGCAAGTGCAGCATCAGCGCGATGATATTGCCCATCGAACCGCTCGGGACCCACAGTGCGGCCTCGTACCCGAGCATCGACGCGACGCGTTCTTCCAACCGCGCCATCGTCGGGTCGTGGTCGAGGACATCGTCACCGACCTCGGCGTCGGCCATCGCAGCCCGCATGGCCGCATCCGGACGAGTCACCGTATCGGAGCGAAGGTCGATAGTTCTGTGTTGCATGAAGTTCACGATTCCACACGATCGAATGGCCCGTTTGCCCCAGCGGAGAAGCCCATGCCTGGCACGATGGCTTTCAAATGCCAGAAGCACCTGCAGGGCCAACAATCAAGGTGTCGGGCGCAACCCCGAAAGGGGAGCGTCGACGACACGCATTGGCGTCTGCCGCCGCTGAACTCCTGGTAGAGGGCGGATTCGACGCGGTGCGCCACCGCGCAGTCGCAACCCGCGCAGACCTTCCGCTCGCATCGACGACGTACTACTTCCACTCGCTGGCCGACCTCATAGCCTGCGCCGTGGAAATACTGGGCAACCGCGAACTCTCGGTGATGAGGGGACGGATCGACGAACTCGGAAATCTCGACCAAGACGTCGAATCGACAGTCGACCTGATCGTGGACCTGCTCATCGGGCCGGAAGACGACGCGATCGAAGGGCGCGAACGGCTCATCGCACGCTACGAAAGATTCATCGCCTCGGCGCGCCATCCCGAACTGCGGGAAGTGCAGCTGCGGCTGCGCGCCCAGATCGACGACCTGCTCACCGACGTCCTGCGACGCTCCGGACGCATCGTCGACGAACTGCAACTACGACGGCTCGTGGCCGTCGTCGACGGCGTCGTGGTCGGCGCTCTCGGCGAAGTCGACCCGGAACCCCGAACGATGGCACGAAGCATGTTGCTGAGAGTCATCGACGTCGTGGCCCCCGCACAATGAACGCACGTCCACCTGACTGAACTACCTGGTCGTTCCGCAGGCTCCACTCCTGACCTACCTGGTCGTTCCGCAGGCTCCACTCCTGCGTAAACTTGCCTCTCGTGACTATTCCGAATGTCCTGGCCACCCGTTATGCGAGCAAAGAACTGGTGAACCTGTGGTCTCCGGAGCATAAGATCGTCCTCGAGCGCCAGCTGTGGTTGGCCGTTCTCAAAGCGCAGGCCACGCTCGGTGTCGATGTGCCCACTGCCGCGATCAACGACTACGAGAACGTGATCGGCACCGTCGACCTCGCGTCGATCGCTGCCCGTGAGCGTGTCACCCGCCACGACGTCAAGGCCCGTATCGAGGAGTTCAACGCACTCGCGGGCCACGAGCACATCCACAAAGGTTTGACTTCTCGTGACCTGACCGAGAACGTCGAGCAGCTGCAGATTCTTCGCTCGATGGAACACGTCCACAGTCACGGCGTGGCGGTTGCTGCCCGGCTCGCCGAACGCGCCGCGGAATACTCCTCCCTCGTGATGGCAGGGCGTAGTCACAATGTTGCCGCACAGGCAACGACCCTCGGCAAACGCTTCGCGTCGGCGGCGGACGAACTGTTGATCGGCCTCGCTCGAATGCAGGAGCTGATCGCGCGTTACCCCCTTCGCGGTATCAAGGGCCCGATGGGCACTTCGCAGGACATGCTGGATCTGTTCGGGGGAGACGCCTCGAAGTTGACCGCACTCGAGCGCATCGTCGCCGACCACCTCGGGTTCCGGCACGTGCTCACCAGCGTCGGTCAGGTCTACCCTCGCTCGCTCGACCACGACGTCGTGTCCGCGCTCGTTCAGATCGGAGCCGCACCTTCCTCGTTCGCGCATACGGTTCGGCTGATGGCAGGCCACGAGCTCGTGACCGAGGGCTTCCAGCCCGGTCAGGTCGGCTCTTCGGCGATGCCCCACAAGATGAACACGCGTTCGTGTGAACGCGTCAACGGCCTGCAGGTGGTGTTGCGCGGTTACGGATCGATGGCGGCAGAACTCGCAGGCGCTCAGTGGAACGAGGGCGACGTCTTCTGTTCGGTCGTCCGCCGCGTCGCGCTACCGGATGCGTTCTTCGCGATAGACGGCATGATCGAGACCTTCCTGACGGTGCTCGACGAGTTCGGTGCGTATCCGGCCGTCATCGCCAAGGAACTCACGCGCTACCTGCCGTTCCTCGCCACGACGAAGGTCCTCATGGCTTCGGTTCGCGCCGGGGTCGGTCGCGAAACGGCACACGAGGCCATCAAGGAACACGCTGTCGCTGTCGCACTCGCGATGCGGGAGCAGGGGCAGGATCCGGATCTGCTGGATCGCCTCGCCGCCGATGACCGCATCCCGCTCGATCGCCCTGCTCTCGACGCCGCTCTTGCCGACAAGTCGGCGTTCATCGGCTCGGCGGAATCGCAGGTCGCGGCCGTCGTCTCGGACGTCGAGACGCTGATCGCGCAGTTCCCGGAGGCTGCGAAGTACTCCCCGTCACCGATTCTCTAGTAGCTCCGGCAGATCGGCCACCGAACCGATGATGTGATTCGGCTGCATGCCGAACTCGTTCTTGGCTCGGCGGTCGAGGGTGTCCTGGCGGAACTTTCCGGTGCGGACCAGGACACCGGTCATGCCGACGACCTGGGCTGCGAGTACGTCGTTGTCGATGTCGTCACCGACCATGACGACGTCGACCGGGTCGGCGCCCATTCTTTCTGCCGCGGTCTGAAAGCCAAGTGGCGCAGGCTTTCCGATGGCCTGTGCAGTATGCCCGGATGCTTTCTCCATGCCGACGAGATACATTCCGGTGTCGATGCGAAGTCCGGCACCTGTGGTCCACATGAGACTTCGGTGCATTGCGACGACAGGGATGCCCCGGCACATCCAGTCGTAGACCCGGCTCAGGCGCTCATGGGTGAATTCGGGTCCGGCTCCGCCGACGACGACGACGTCGGGATCGTTCGTCGACGACTCGTCGACGAACTCGATTCCCGGCATGTCGACCGCGATATCGCCGTTGTTGACGAGTACCACGGAAGCGTCCGGGTAGGTTTCGCGCAGGTGGTCCGCGGTGAGGCTTGCAGCGGTGACGATGTCGTCCGCATGGACCGGCAGACCTACTCCCGACAACGACTCCGCGATCTGTGTGCGAGTTTTCGAGGTGGTGTTCGTCAGAAAGGCTCGGGCGATGTCCTTGCGGTCGAGATAGTCGAGAGTCTCGCGGGCACCCGGGATCGGCTTCCACGAGGTGACGAGCACCCCGTCGATGTCGAACAGAACTCCGCCCAAGATACTCATGGTCAGACTTTAGTCGCAGCACCGTTCTGGTGCAGTTCTAGACTGTCTCTTTGTGAACCCTTATACGATCTTTGCCGAAATCATTGCAGGGAACGCGGAATCGTCTCGCGTCTACGAGGACGACGTGGTCATCGCGTTCATGGACATCCGGCCGGTCACGCGTGGGCACGTTCTGGTGGTCCCGAAGAAGCAGGCTCGCTCGTTGGCGGAGTTGGAGCCGGACACCGGCGGTCATCTGTTCGTCGTCGGGCAGAAGATCGCGGCGGCGCTACGAGCGAGCGACCCTCGGTGCGCGGGGGTGAACCTTTTTCTTGCGGACGGTGAAATCGCGGGCCAGGAAATCTTCCATGTCCATCTTCATGTCATTCCGCGTACCTCGGGTGACGGGTTCGGTCTTCGTGCCCGACCGACTTCTCCAGAACGCGCCGAGCTCGACACCCAGGCTGCACATATCGCGAACGCTCTGGGGTAACTGATCCATGCCTGCGGCAACGAAGACCGATGAGGCCGACAGGCTCGAACAATCCGGTGGGCTCGCCGAGACGAACTCGCGCCGCGCTCTCGGCCTTCTCGTTCTGCTCGGCGTTCTTGCCGCGATCTGTCTGCTCAGCATCGCGGTCGGCACCAAGTACATTCCGCCGAGCGAGGTCTGGGATGCTGTGTTCCACTTCGACGAGTCGAGCAACCACGTCATCATCCGCGAGATTCGCGTTCCGCGGACCGTGCTGGGGTTGATCGTCGGTGTCGCTCTCGGTGTCAGCGGCGCGCTCATTCAGGCTATGACGCGTAACCCGTTGGCGGACCCGGGCATCCTCGGAGTCAACGCCGGTGCGGCCTTCTTCGTCGCACTCGCGGTCGGCATGCTCGGATTCACCGGGATCTGGTCCTACATCTGGTTCGCGTTCCTCGGCGCCATCCTCGCGACGGTAGCGGTGTATGCACTCGGGTCCATGTCACGAGCCGGCGCGACTCCGATCAGGCTCACGCTGTCCGGAATTGCGTTGTCCGCGGTGCTCGGGGGTATCACCTCCGGCATGCTGCTGCTCGATCCCGATGCGTTCGACAAGATGCGCTTGTGGGGCGCTGGTTCGCTGGCAGGCCGCGGACTCGACATTTCGTTTGCTATCTTGCCGTTCGTCATCGTCGGTTCGGTGCTCGCACTCGTCATTGCGCGACCCCTCAACGCACTTGCGCTCGGTGACGACCTCGCTCGGTCGCTGGGTGCGAAGGTGAACAGCACCCGGGTGATCGGCGTCGTTGCAGTCACTCTTCTGGCCGGTGCTGCGACGGCGGCCGCAGGTCCGATCGGCTTCGTCGGCTTGATGATTCCGCACATGGTTCGGTGGTTCGTCGGACCCGATCAGCGGTGGATCCTGCTGTACACAGTGGCGGCGGCGCCGTGCCTGCTGCTGCTGTCCGACATCGTCGGGCGCCTGGTCATCAGGCCTGGCGAACTGCAGGTCGGGATCGTGACCGCATTCGTCGGAGCGCCGGTGCTCATCTTTCTAGTGCGCCGCAAGAAAGTCAGTGGGCTGTGACGACCGAGACCGAGGTCGACTTCGGTCGCCGAGTCCGCATCCTTCGCGTTGCCGGCGACAAGCTCAGCGGGCGGGTAGACATCCGCACCGTGGTGGTCTGCGGCATTCTGGCGCTCGTATCGCTCGCCGTCGCGGTCCTCGCGCTCGGCACCGGTGACTACTACATCCCGCCGGGCGAAGTACTGGCCGCGGTGTTTTCCGATGCCGGGCGGTTCACCGAACTGATCGTCATGCAGTGGCGATTCCCGCGGGTGGCCCTGGCTTTGCTTCTCGGTGGCGCGCTGGGTGTGTCGGGTGCGATATTCCAATCGCTGACACGAAATCCGTTGGGAAGCCCTGACATCATCGGCTTCGACACCGGCTCGTACACCGGTGCGCTGATCGTGATCCTCGCGCTGGGAGGCGGCTACTATCCGACCGGTGTGGGCGCCTTCGTCGGTGGGATCTCTACCGCCGCAGTGGTGTACGTCCTCGCTTTCAAACGTGGGGTGCAAGGATTTCGGCTGATCATCGTCGGAATTGCGATCAGCGCGATCCTGGCGTCGGTCAACACGTGGTTGATCGTCAAAGCCGATCTCTCCGATGCCCTGGCCGCAGCGGTGTGGGGCGCGGGGACTCTCAACGGTCTCAGCTGGGGGCAGGTATTTCCGGTGGTGATCGTGTTGATCGTTCTCACACCGCTGCTGGCCATCTTCGCGGGGCGCCTACGGATGCTCGAGATGGGCGACGACGCCGCGAAAGCGCTCGGTATCCGGGCGGAGCCGACGCGGCTGATTCTCATCGTTCTCGGGGTGGCGCTGACCGCGCTCGTCACGGCAGTGGCCGGTCCGATCTCGTTCATCTCACTCGCTGCGCCGCAGCTGGCACGACGGTTGACCAAGACCGCGGGTGTCGCGCTGATTCCGTCGGCGGTGATGGGTGCATTGCTACTGCTCGTCAGTGACTATGCCGCGCAGCGCATATTCGCGCCGACGCAGTTGCCGGTCGGTGTCGTGACAGTGTCCATCGGTGGCGCATATTTCGTGTGGTTGTTGGCTCGGGAAGGTAGAAAACAGTGACCGGAAAGAAGCCGCGCTTGCATGCGGACGAAGTCACGATCGGATACGACAAGCGCATCGTCAGTGAGGGGCTGACCGTGGAGATTCCGGACGGTAAGTTCACCGTTATCGTCGGTCCCAATGCGAGTGGCAAATCGACGCTGCTGCGAGCACTGTCGCGGTTGTTGAAACCGACGGTCGGGACAGTACTTCTGGACGGCAAGGCGATCTCCTCGTATCCGGCCAAGGAAGTTGCCCGACGCCTCGGGCTGCTACCGCAGACGTCCATCGCGCCGGATGGTATCTCGGTTGCGGATCTCGTTGCACGCGGCCGTTATCCGCATCAGAGGCTGATCAGGCAGTGGTCGCGGGATGACGAAGCTGCTGTCGTGTTCGCGATGAACGCGACCGGGGTGAGCGACCTCTCTGGGCGGCTGGTCGACGAGTTGTCCGGGGGGCAGCGTCAGCGAGTCTGGGTGGCAATGGTTCTCGCCCAGCAAACCCCGTTGATGTTGCTCGACGAACCGACGACGTTCCTCGACATCGCGCATCAGATAGACCTTCTCGATCTGTGCGCGCAACTCAATCGAGATCAGGGCACCACGATGGTCGCTGTGCTGCACGATCTCAATCACGCGTGCCGCTATGCCGATCACATCATCGCGATGAAGGACGGCGCGGTGGTCACTCGCGGTAATCCTGCGGAGGTCATCACCGCAGAGCTGGTGGAGGCGGTCTTCGGGTTGCCGTGTCGCATCATCGAAGATCCGGAGTCGCTCACGCCATTGGTCATTCCGCTCGCGCGCTCACGACCGTCGTGATGGATGCCGGTCATGCTCGCAGCGTGGCGCCGCCGTCGACGTAGAGCGACTGCATGGTGATGTGGCGGGCTCGATCCGACAGCAGGAACTCGACAGCGTCGGCGATGTCCTCTGGAGAGGCTATGCGGCCCAGCGGGATTCCGTTCTTGTAGGTCGCGAGATCACCGTCGATGACGGGCCGTGCATAGGACATGTCGGTCGGGTCCGCCCACATCGAGCGTTGCATGTCGGTATCGGTCGAACCGGGAGCGACGATGTTCGCGCGAATTCCGTACGGGGCCAATTCCAAGCCGAGTACGCGGGTCAGCATGGTGGACGCTGCTTTCGAGGAACCGTAGGCGCCCATCGACATGCGCGGTACACCCGCAGCGTTGGATCCGACTACGACGATGGAACCGGCCCGTCGCTCACGCATCGATCGGCCGACGGCTCGGACGACGTTGAGCAGCCCGAACACGTTGACCTCGAACATGGCCCGCCAGTCTTCGACATCGGAGTCCAAGATGGATCCGGTGTCGAGAATGCCTGCAACATGGGCGAGTGCGGTGATCGGCCCGGCGGACTCTTCGATCGCAGTGACCGCCGCGAGGACGGCGTCGGCGTCGCGCACGTCTACTACATGGGTGGTGGCCACCCCGGCGATCTGCGACGCCGTCTGCGTCATACCGTCTGCGTCGATATCGATCAGTGCCAGGTCGTGGCCTGCCTGCGCGAGCGATATCGCGACAGCGCGGCCGATTCCGTTGCCCGCTCCGACCACGACCGCGACAGTCACAGTGCCACCCCGAGAGCGCCGAGGAGAGTTCCGAACTTGGTTACCGTCTCTCGCAATTCGGTGTCCGGGTCCGATTCGGCGACGATTCCTCCACCTGCATAGGCCGTCAAACGTTTTCGATCGCTGCTGATCTCGGCGCAACGGATGGCCACCATCCATTCGCCGTCCCCGTCCGCAGTGCACCACCCGACGGTGCCTGCGTAGAAGCCACGCTCACCCTCGAGTTCCTCGATCGTGCGGTACGCGAGGTCGGTGGGTGTCCCACACACAGCGGGTGTGGGATGCAGTGCGCGTGCGAGATCGAGTGCAGTAGTGGATGGATCACGAAGTTCGCCGCGTATCGGAGTGCCCAGGTGCCAGAGTTGAGGGGTGTGCGCCAGGGTCGGCTCCGGCGGTATGTCCAGCTCGCTGCAGAAGGGGGCGAGCGAGTCCCTGATTGCATCGACGACGAAGGCGTGTTCGCGTCGGTCCTTGTTCGACTCGGTCAGACTGCGCCCGTTCTCGCGATCGCGCGCCGCGTCCGGGTGGCGAGGGGCAGATCCAGCCAGTGGGTGACACGTGACCACCGTCCCCCGACGGCGAACAAGGACCTCCGGGCTCGATCCGACGAGGGTTCTGCCTACGTAGGGGCCGCCGGCGGCGCTCAGGTCGACGCAATATCCGTTGCGGTCGGGTGTCCCCGCTATCAGGGCCGCCAGAACAGTGGTCGGATCGACTGTGCCGTCTGCGATCAGGGTCAGCGTACGTGCCAGGACCACCTTCTGCAGGGGCGTCGAAGGCTCTCGGAGGACGTCGAGTGCGGTTCGGACTCGGTCGGTGTGCTCGCTGTCATCGAGAGGGGAGGCGAGGACGAACGTTGGCAGAGAGGAGTATTCGGACTTCGGACTCCACGGCTGCTGCGTCACGGTGAACACTTCCGGTGCGTACAGCGCGCAGTGTGCCTGCTTCGAAAAGGGGAGCGCGCCGACGATCGCCGGGACTTCTCCCGAGCGCAGCGCAGCTTCGGCCGCGGCAACGCTGTCGTACTGGGCGCGCAGTCCCTGAGCTGAGGCCGAGCTGTGTGGGCGTGAGAGAACGAACCGTCCGGTGGTGGTGTGGACGGCGGTGCGAGAGCCCATTCGCGTACCTCTTTTTCTTGTCGCTTGGATCCGTCGACTCGCGGACCGGTTGGGTATGCGTAGCCTAAACTTATCTGCCGACAATAGGTTAGGCTACGTTCACTCCGACCCGATAAAGGATGACTGGAACCACATGGCGAACACCCTTCCCGACGTAGTAGACATCCTCGGAGTCGGCTATGGACCGTCCAACTTGGGACTTGCGATAGCGCTGGAGGAACGTAACGCGCGGGTGCCCGCAGGTGACCGCCTCACCTCGATGTTCGTGGAGAGACAACCCGGTTTCACCTGGCATCCCGGCATGCTGCTGCCCGGCGCGACCATGCAGATCTCGTTTCTGAAGGATCTGGCGACGCAGCGCAACACCGGTAGTGAGTACACGTTTCTCGAATACCTCTCGCAGCGTGGTCGTTTGACCCATTTCATCAACCTGCAGACGTTCTTTCCCTCCCGACTGGAGTTCCACGACTACCTGACCTGGGCGGCGGACAAAGTAGCCGCCGACGTGCTGTACGGCTCGTCGGCCACCGGAGTTGCATGGACGGGTGAGCATTTCGAGGTCACCGTCGACACATCCGAAGGGGAGAGCCGCACGCTGCGTTCGCGCGACGTCGTCCTTGCAGGCGGGCTCACCCCGAAACTCCCCGCGGGCGTCGTGACGGGGGAACGCGTTTTCCACAATCACCGGGTACTCGATCATCTCGAGGGATTGCCAGCGATACGTCATCAGCGATTCGTCGTGGTCGGTGCAGGCCAGAGCGCCGCCGAGGTGCTCGCGCACCTCCACGAGCGGTACCCCGGCGCGGAGGTCCACGCGGTGTTCGGCAAGTACGGGTACAGCCCCGCCGACGACAGTCCCTACGCCAACCGCGTTTTCGATCCGGAAGCCGTCGACGACTTCTATACTTCCTCCCCGCAGCTTCGCGAACAATTGATCGCCTACCACCGCAGCACCAACTACTCCGCCGTCGATCTGCCGTTGATCGAGGAACTTTACGAGCGTGAGTACGGGGAACGAGTATCCGGCGATCGCAGGCTGTTCGTGCACGGTGCATCCGAAGTGTCGACGCCACGCGAGACCGGGGCCGGGGTAGAGGTATCGGTGCATCATCGACCGACGGGCCGCAAGAACACATTGCTTTGTGACGCAGTGATTTTCGCGACCGGCTTTCAACCGCTGGATCTGCGTGCCATCCTGGGGCCGCTTGCGCAAGACTGCAGATTCGCCGCGGACGGAACTCCCGAGGTCCATCGCGACTATCGACTGCGCACCGCGGAGAACGTCACCGGCGGGATCTACCTCCAGGGCGGAACAGAGCACTCGCACGGGCTGACCTCTTCGTTGCTGTCGAACATCGCGGTGCGATCCGGAGAACTCGTGGACTCACTCGCTTCCAGAGCCATGCTCGACGCCGTGCTGACGCGATGAAACTGCCGATCCTCTTCGACGCGCCTGCCACACCGCTTCCGACCACCGACATCTCGATCACGTCATCGACGGCGCCACGTCAGCTGACGCTACGAATCATGTTCGCGGCGAAGAAGTACACGATCCCGGCAGGGGTGCTGATGATCGTCCATCAGCTCTGCGCTGCACTGGTACCCGTCATCATGGGACTGGCGATCGACCGCGCGATCAGCGCGCGTGACCCTCGGCAGATGGTCCTGTGGATCGCGGTACTGGCGCTCGACTATGCCTTCGTGTCGTTCACCTTCCGATTCGGTGGACGCATCGGATTCCTCGGCATGAATTCCATTGCGCATCAGGTGCGTACGAAGATCACCGACCGTATCCTCGACGCACGCGGCATGGCCGGACCTGCACGTCAACCCGGAATGTTGCTGAGTATCGCCACCTCCGACGCGCGTGCCCTGGCAACGTCGGTCGCAATCGTCATCTACCCCCTCGGCGAGTTCGCAGCCGTCCTCTTAGCGGCAGCGATTCTGCTGTATATTTCCTGGCCGCTGGGGTTGGCCATCCTCGTCGCGACGCCGCTGATGCTGTGGCTGATGGACAGGGCCGGGTCACCACTGCGCCGCAGAAGTGTTCAGCAGCAACAGGTCGCCGGTGAGGCTGCCGGGACTGCCTCCGACCTGGTCGGAGGATTCCGGATCATCAAGGGGATCGGTGCAGAGCACGCCGCAGGTCGGCGTTACCAGGCGGCCAGCGAGCGTGCCCTGCAGGGAACGTTGAAGGCGAACGTCGCTCGGGCCGGCTACCTCGGTTCGATGGAGACAGTGTCCGGGTTGTTCATCGCAGGCGTTGCAGTCACGGCAGGTCTGATGGCGGTCGGTGGTGCGATGACAGTCGGTCAGCTCATCACCGTGGTCGCAGTGACGCAGTTCGTCCTGGGCCCGCTGCAGGCCTTCGCATCCAATTTCGGCACCATCTGGGCTGGGGCTCTTGCCTCGGCGGAACGAGTAGCGAGCGTTCTCGATGCCGAGTACGCGAGCAAGCATCCGGCCAACCGCGGGGTTGCAGCCGGTTTCGAGGTGAACTTCGTCGGTACCGAATGCGGCGGTGCACGCGCGGTGAATTGGCGAGTGCCGGAGGGAGAGTTCGTTGCCGTGCAGGCCGACCCGGTCACCACGGCCGCGCTTGCTGCGGTACTCGGCGGACTCGCCCGACCCGAAGCAGGTTCGGTCGCCGTCGGCGGAATCGACGTCGACGAGCTGCAGCGATCAGAGCGCAGGAAGACCCTGCTGGTTGCTCCGCACCACAGCGACCTGTTCGAGGGGACGGTCCTCGACAACATCGAGGCCGCAGGTCTGGTCACCGACGAAGCAGTGACACGGGCAGTGTTCGCTGCCGCCTGCGACGACGTCGCCTTGGCCCTACCCGACGGACTCGACACCGACGTCGGCGAGGCAGGTCGGCTGTTGTCCGGTGGCCAGCGTCAACGTGTCTGCCTTGCACGGGCGTTGGCTGCAGATCCGGCAGTGCTGGTTCTTCTCGATCCGACGACCGCGGTCGATTCGGTCACCGAAGCGGTGGTGGCAGAACGCATCGTTCGGGAGCGAAGCGGTCGCACCACCATCGTGTTCACCTCGGCGCCTGCTCTGTTGGCTGCGGCCTCGCGGGTGTTGACGGTCGAGACCGTGTCCACCGGCCCCTCGAAAGTGTTGGAGTACAAGTGAAGCTACCGATAGCGGACGCGCGCGCCGTCCGCGCCGAGGTGCGGCGTTCGCTGGCCGGACAGGGTGGACCTCTGGTCGCCGTCGTGGCAACCATGGTCATCGGTGCCGCTCTTGGGCTCGTTGCGCCGTGGGCTCTCGGACGAATGGTCGACGTCGTCATCGACGAGGGCGCCTCCGATCGAATCTGGATGCTCGGCATCGTGATGGTGTGTGCAGCATTGGGATTTGCCGGCTTCACCGCCCTCGGGGTCGTATTGTCTTCGCGGTTGTTCGAAACGGCACTTGCTCGATTGCGTGAGCGGATGTTCGCCACCAGTCTGTCGCTACCGATCGAACGGGTCGAACGAGCCGGAAGCGGAGATCTCCTTTCCCGCGCTACCGACGACGTCGACGAGGTCTCGTCGGCAATCGAGAACGTCGTTCCCGCCCTGTCGACTTCGCTGTTCACGGTGATCCTGACCGCCGTCGGTTTGACGGCGTTGGATTGGCGATTCCTCGGTGCGCTGGTGCTGGTAGTCCCGATCTATGTCCTGGCAGTGCGGTGGTATCTGCGACATGCGCCGGGGATCTACGCCGCCGAGCGGGCCGCGATGGGCTTGCGTGCACAACAGGTACTCGGGTCCATCCGCGGGCTCAGGACGGTGCACGAATTCGATCTGGCACCGAAACTGTCGAGCCGCATCGGGTTTCACTCGTGGGAGGTCGTCCGCTGGACGATGCGAGCGCGCATCGTCCAGAACCGGTTCTACGGACGGCTCAACACGGCTCAGTTCGTCGCGATGGCAGCCCTGCTGGTCATCGGATACTTTCTCGTCGGCGCCGATGCGTTGACGGTCGGCGCGACGACGACGGCAATGCTGCTCTTCCTTCGATTGTTCGATCCGATCGATGCACTCCTGCTCGTCATCGACGAATTGCAATCGGCCCTTGCATCGCTGGCTCGCATCGTCGGGGTCATCGACCTCGGTGATGCAGTTCTCGCGTCGCGAGAAGAGTCGATCGCGTTGCCGGCCACCGGGGTACTCGAGGCCAGGCACATGAGCTTCGGTTACTCGGCGTCGTCCCCGGTGTTGGACGAAGTCGACATCAGCATCGCGATCGGCGAGACCGTAGCGCTCGTGGGTTCGTCCGGGGCAGGTAAGAGCACTCTTGCGGCTTTGCTGGCCGGGGTGTTCTCACCCGATAGCGGGCGGGTGAGCTTCGGCTCGGTCTCCTTGCTCGATGCACCCGAAGTGCAACGAGCGCAACGGATCGTGCTCGTCTCGCAAGAGGTACACGTCTTCACCGGGACGCTGCGCGAAGATCTGGCGCTGGCGGATCCGAACGCTGACGACGCGGCGATGGAGTCGGCGCTCGGAAAGGTTCTCGCAGGTGACTGGTTCGACCTGCTACCCGACGGCCTCGATACCCGAGTGGGAGACGGCGGGCATCGGTTGACACCGATGCAGGCTCAACAGCTCGCCCTCGCACGAGTGGTGCTTCTCGATCCTCCGGTCGTCATTCTCGACGAAGCGACCGCGGATGCAGGTAGTGCCGGCGCGTCGCTGTTGGAACGATCTGCAGAGGCCGCGATCGAGGGCCGCAGTGCGCTGATCGTCGCGCACCGCTTGAGCCAGGCCCGTCGCGCAAACCGAATCATGTTGATGGACAAAGGGAAGATCGTCGAGACGGGGACACACGAGTATCTGCTCCAGCGGGCAGGCCGGTATGCGGAACTGTGGGCGGCCTGGAGCCGTCACCGCTGACCGGAGAAACGAAACCGAGCGAGAGGAACCAAAAATGGCGATACCGCGAATTGCGAGCTACACGATGCCCACCCGCGAGGAGATTCCAGCCAACGCGGTCGACTGGGAGCTCGACCCGAGCAGGGCAGCACTCCTCGTCCACGACATGCAGAACTACTTCATCGACGCGTACCGTGACGCCCCCGAATTGATCACCTCGGTGACCGAGAACATCGCCGCAATTCGGACGTTGGCCACGGAGCTGGATATCCCCGTGGTGTTCACGATGCAACCAGGTGACCAACACCCCTCCCGTCGGGGGATTCTGGCGGACTTCTGGGGCCCGGGTCTGGGGTCCGGTCGCGATACCGAGGTCATCGAGGCACTGCGACCGCAGCGCGGTGACATCGAGGTCACCAAGTGGCGGTACTCGGCGTTTCAGCGGACCGATCTGCGTGAACTGCTCGGTCATCATGGGCGAGATCAACTCATCATCACCGGCGTCTACGCGCACATGGGGTGCATGCTCAGCGCGGCCGAGGCCTTCATGTCCGATGTGTGCCCGTTCCTCGTCCTCGACGCGACCGCGGACTTCTCCCGCGACGAGCACCTCATGGCAGCGACCTATGCGGCCAAACGATGCGGTGCGGTCGTCACCACCGACGCGGTCACCGAATCACTTCGCCACGCGCCCGCTGCCTCTGCGGCTGCGGCTGGGGCTGGGGCGAGAAGTTGACCGTCGAGCCGCTGCTGCTCGACGGCGTCGTCGGCTATCCGGACGATCTCGCTGCCGAGTACCGCAGCAAGGGGTACTGGATCGATCGGACTCACTCGGACCTGTTGTCGCTCAGTGTCGCAGCACATTCCACTCGCGTTGCGGTGGTCGATGATTCGCGCAGCCTGACGTACACGGAGTTGGGGCACCGCGTGGCAGTGGTCGCGGCCGAACTCGATGCACGTGGGATTGGTCGCGGCGACCGAGTGATCGTGCACATGCCGAATGCGACAGAGTACGTCGAGGTGGTCTTCGCGCTCTTCGAACTGGGCGCACTGCCGGTGTTCGCGCTGGCCGCCCATCGTGCCGGGGACATCGCTCAGTTCTGTGCTGCGACGACCGCGGCCGGATACGTCTGCGTCGATCGTTTCGGCATGACCGACTTCGGTGCCATCGCGGCAGAGATCGGTGCGGCCTTCCCCGATCTGATCACGGTGGTGGTGCCCCACGGTGACGCCGAGTGGGCCGGCGGCTCACCGCTGCCGCGGCAGAATCGTTCCCTCGCATCCGATATCGCGTTTCTTCAGCTGTCCGGTGGCACGACCGGAACCCCCAAACTCATTCCCCGCACACACGAGGACTACCTGTACTCCGTTCGCGAGAGTGCCCGAATCTGTCATCTTCGACCATCCTCGGTGATGCTTGCGGCGCTGCCTGTTTCACACAATTTCACGATGAGTTCGCCCGGTCTGCTGGGAATCCTGGCGGTCGGCGGATGTGTGGTCATGGCGCCCGATCCCAGCCCGGACACCTGCTTCGCTCTCGTAGAGCGTTATTCGGTGACACATGTGGCCCTTGTGCCACCGCTGCTTGTCGCCTGGCTGAACTCGTCGTTGCTCGGTGGTAGCGATATTTCGTCCTTGATCGGCCTGTGGGTCGGCGGCGCCACACTGTCGGACGAGGTCGCCCGCAGAGTCACCCCCGAACTCGGCTGCGCGTTGACGCAGGTTTTCGGTATGGCCGAAGGACTGGTCAACTACACCCGACTGGGCGACGACGAGGAGACAGTGTGCACCACGGTCGGTCGCCCCATTTCGCCCGATGACGAAGTACGCGTCGTCGACGACGAGGGTCGCGCCGTGGCCGACGGTGAACCGGGCAACCTGTACACGCGCGGGCCCTACACGATTCGGGGCTATTACCGGGCGCCCGAACACAACAGCACCTCGTTCACCGCGGACGGCTTCTACCGCACCGGCGACATCGTGACCCGCGACAGTCGGGGATACCTGCGAGTGGTCGGGCGAACCAAGGATCAGATCAACCGCGGCGGCGAGAAGGTCGCTCCGGCGATGGTGGAGAACCATCTGCTGGCCCACGAAGAAATTCACGACGTCTCGGTGATGGGATTCCCCGATGATGTTCTGGGAGAGAAGATCTGTGCCTACGTCATCCGCCGCAACCCCGAATCGGACTCACCGACCGCAAGTCTGCTCCGGAAGTTCCTCCGCACCGAGCGCAAAGTCGCGGCGTACACCGTGCCGGACCGCTTCGAGTTCGTGACCGAACTTCCGAAGACCTCTGTCGGCAAAATCGACAAGAAAAGACAGTGAAGATGACCGAAACTACGTTGCTACCGTTGACCGGCGCTCAAGTGGGAATCTGGAATGCCCAACGCCTCGAACCGGAGTCGCCGTATTACCTCGTCGGTGAAGTGCTCGAGATCGACGGGACAGCGAACGAGATTGCGATCGATGTTGTCACTCTCGTCGAGGCCATCGACGCGACCGTCCACGAAGCGGAAACGATGCGACTACGTTTCGTCGAGACCGAGGACGGACCTCGGCAGTGGATAGCCGATGCAGGTGCGGAGTCGGTACCGATCATCGACCTGACCGACGAAGCGGACCCGCGGGCGAGTGCGGCGGACCGCGTCCTGCACTGCAGAGCGCACGCGGCGGCGGAGTGCCGCAGCATGGTCGATCGTCGACTCTTCGCCTACACCCTGCTGCGCTTGTCGGCTACCGAAGTGTGGTGTGTCCAGCTCTACCACCACCTGATCGTCGACGGCTACTCGGCGGCAATGATCTCGCGTCGGCTGGCTGCACGGTACACCGCTGCTGTTGCGGGTACAGCGCTGCGCCCCAATGCGTTCGGATCGTTCAGCGATGTGGTGGACGAGGACGCGCGCTATCGTCGATCCTCGGAGTTCGAGACCGATCGTCTCTACTGGTCGCGCAGACTCGAACCACTTCCGGAAGACCTCCGACGCGCCGGCTCCGATGACGGCCCTAGCGGGCGAACCCATTCGGCCACCACCATCGTCGGCCGCGACGCCATGGACAGAATCAAGGCGATCGCTGACGACTGTGGTTGCACGTGGGCGGACGTGCTGATCGGCGCCTACACCGGTTTCGTGGCCCGTCTGCTCGGCACATCGGATGTCGTGGTCGCGTTTCCGATGATGGTGCGTACCACTCGGGCCGCGCTGACCACCCCCTCGATGGCCGTCAACGTGCTGCCACTGCGGGTTTCGGTCGACCTCGTCAGCGACATCTCCGCGTTGGCGACGTCGGTGGCGACCGCACTACGGGAACTTCGCGAGCACCAGCGATACCGCGGAGAGGATCTCGTTCGAGACCTCGCCGCTCCCGACGCAGGCGCGATTTTGCACGGCGTCGGAATCAATCTCAAAGCGTTCGACTTCGAGCTGAACTTCGCCGGTGCGGTCGGGACGCTGCGCAATGTCGCGGGCGGGCCGCCCGAGGAGTTCGGTCTCACCGCTACCCCGATCGAGGGTGGCCGGATGTTGCTGGGATTCGAAGTGGACGCAGATGAGGTGCCCGAGGCTCGCGTGCGAGCTCGAGTCGACGGGTTGTCCGCCCTGCTGTCGGCGCTGTGCTCGCCCACGAGCCCCCAGCTCGGCCAGGTGGACTTACGCTGCGGGGGAATCGATCCGGCATGGGCCCCAGTCGCAGTATCCACACAGTCCGATCAGGGGTTCATACCCGATATGTTCGCGGCAATGGTTGCCGCCCGGCCGGACACCGTGGTGCTGGCCGAATCCGACTCAGTCACCACCGCAGCCGAACTGGCGGATCGCGTCTACCGGATCGCGCGTCTGATCCGTGACCGCGGCGTGGGTGCGGGCGACGTCGTCGCGCTGGCGCTTGCTCGATCCTCGGATCTGGTGGCGGCGATGTTCGCGGTCTGGGAGGCGGGCGCGGGATACGTCGTTCTCGACCCCGCATATCCCACCGAGCGGTTGAACGATCTGGCCGCGCGTTCGAAGCCGTCCCTGCTGATCTGCGAACGAGACGCGTCGGTGACCGAGATCGATTGCGAGGTGGTGCAACTGGGCCTCGATCGGACAGTGCGTGAGCTGGAGTCTCTGCGCGGTGATCGTCTGGGCTCGCATGAGCTCGCGACTGCACGACACCCCGAGGACCTCGCCTACGTGTTGTTCACCTCGGGTTCGACCGGAACGCCGAAGGGCGTCATGGTCCGCACGGGCGGGCTGAGGAATCTGGTCCAGCGTCACCGTCACACGCTGTACGCCGATGCGACTCTCCGGGCCGGAGGTCGACGCCTTCGCGTTGCGCACACCACCTCGTTCGCCTTCGATGCTTCCTTGGATCCGCTGCTGTGGATTCTGGACGGGCACCGAATCCACCTGTACGACAGTGAAGTGCAGCGCGATGCGGAGCAACAGGTCGAGCTGTTCGCGGCGGACGGTATCGATGTGATCGACACGACGCCGTCGATGGCAGCGTTCCTCGTCGATACAGGACTCGCACCGCTCGGAACGATAGTTGTAGGCGGTGAGGCACTGCCGTCGAGCCTTGCCGGACGGCTCGTCTCGCGCGCGGCGCAGGTCTACAACATGTACGGACCGACGGAGGCCACCGTCGATGCGATCGGCGCCCAGGTCGACGGGCCGACAGTGCGTATCGGTCGGCCACTGGAAGGGACCGCGGCATACCTGCTGGACACCGCGCTCCGGCCCGTTCTGGAAGGCGAGACGGGTGAGCTCTATCTCGCAGGCCCGCAACTCGCGCGCGGGTATCTCGATCAACCCGACGCCACCGCGGATCGCTTCGTGGCAAACCCGTTCGGTATCACCGGTGAGCGCATGTACCGCACCGGTGACCTTGCTCGATGGCACTCCGAGAGCGGATACGAATACTTCGGTAGAGCAGACGATCAGGTCAAGATTCGTGGATATCGCGTCGAACTCGGTGAGGTGGAAGCGGCATTGGTGCACACCGTCGGTGTCGGCTCCGCGGTGGCCGTCGTCACCGGAACCGGTTCGGCGGCAAAACTGCTCGGCTACGTCGTTGCCGACAGCGGCGCCGCCTATCTGACCGGCGACCAGGTTCGACGCGATCTGCTCACCCGAATTCCGGAGCACATGGTGCCGTCGGTGGTGACAGTCCTCGACCGACTGCCGGTGACGGTCAACGGCAAGGTCGATCGGGCGAAGCTTCCCGATCCACGGCGGATCGGGACACCGACCTCACGAACTCCGAGTACCGCCGCCGAATATGCGTTGTGCTCGGTGCTCGCCGAGGTCCTCGATCTGGACGAGGTTGCTCTCGATGCCGACCTGTTCACGCTCGGTGGCGACAGCATCGCCGCTATCAGCATCAGCTCTCGTCTGCGTAGTCACGGAATCGTGCTCACTCCCAAGGAGATGCTGTCCGGTCGTGATCTGGTGACTCTCGCCGAGACGAGCAGGACCCTTGTCGCCGATGTCGACGCGTCGGTCGAGGACATCGAGTTCGGACCGGCCCCGGCTACGCCGATCATGCGCAACGTTCTCGGCCACAACCCGATCGAAACAGTTGCGGCGTACGCCCAATGGACCGCTGTCGAGGTGGACGACGCGCTCGATCTCGCTACCCTGCGCGAGGCAGGACTGGCTGTGCTCGAGCACCACCCTGCCCTGCGCATGATCGTCCGGGATCCCGCCGGCGTGGAGATTACCGAGAGCGCATCGGGCGCAGAGGTCGAGGTGGCCGAGTACGGTCCCCGCACTCGCCGCGAAGTCGAGGAGACACTCGCGAACTACGCCCGTATCTCGGCGGATTCGTTGTCGCTCGAGCGCGGAAACCTTATGCAGTCGGCCGTGATCAGGGTCTCCGACGGACCGGATGTGGTGCTGACCGTCGTGCATCACTTCGCCGTGGACGCGGTGTCGTGGCCCGTCCTACTGACCGATTTCATCTCGGCGTGCCGTGGGCATGGCCTGGCTCCCCGCACCGGCACCTCCTGGCGGCACCGCGCACTGGATCTGGCTGCTCGCGGCACTGTGCACCGGTACCTCGACGAGCTCGATCATTGGCACACCGTGCTGGGTAGCGGCAACGAACCGTTTGCCCACGGAACGCTTCGCGGCGGCATCGACACCCACGCGAGTGCGTCGATCACGCGGACCTCGGCATCCCCGGCCATCACCGATGCCGTCCTCGACGACCTGTGCAGCAAGTACCGAATGCGCCCGGACGAGATGCTGCTCGTTGCGTTGACGATCGCGGTGCGCGCCCACTGCGGCCGCGCACTGGCGGACTTCCCCGTCATGATGGAGGGCCACGGCCGCGATGCGGACGAACGCACCTCGGCCGGTCCGGGTTCGACCGTGGGATGGTTCACCACCGAATACCCGGTGTCGGCGCCGGTATCGCTTCTCGCGGAGAAGAAGGTGCTGGAAGCGGCGCAGGCTGGAAGCGGCGTCGTGGCCGATCTCCTTCACGAGATCAAAGCGCGACGACAGCGCAGCCGGGACAACGGCATCGGTTACGGGGTCCTACGATTCCTCGACGACGCGGGCACGGCACTCTCGGCCCTACCGTCACCACAGATCGTGCTGAATTACCTCGGTAAGTCGACCTCGATGGCGGGCCAGGGATGGCGGAGCGTGTCCTCGGATGCATTCGGGGTCGTCGAGCCACCGCTGCGGGTGCTCTCGGAGGCGTTGGCGCTCAACGTTTTCCTTCGCGACGGCCCGGCGGGGATGTATCTCGAGTTCGAATGGACCGCGGCGAGCGAAGTGCTGGACGCCGCGAGTGTGACCTCGCTCCAAGAATGCTTCGACGGGGCACTCGCCGCTCTTGCCGCGCATGCAGCGTTGTCGCCCGGCGGGCTCAGTGCAGTCGACTGCCCCGATGTCGCGATCACTCAGCGACAGATTCGAGAGCTCGAACTGCTGACCGGTCCGCTGGAGCGAGTGATGGCGCTCTCCCCGTTGCAAGAGGGGTTGCTCGCTCATTCCACACGCTATGCCGATCACGACGTCTACACGCTCACTGCAGTGGTCGACCTCGCAGGCGACCTAGACGTCGAGAGGCTACGGCGTGCGTTCGCAAGCGTCGTGGCCCGGCACTCCAACCTCGCAGCGGGCTTCCACTTCGACACCCTCGACACTCCGGTGCAGGCCGTGCCGCGCACGATCGACATCGCCTGGCGAAGTACCGATCTGCGTCTGCTGCCATCGGAGACCGCGGCGTCGGCCGCAATGTCGGCACAGCAACAGGCTTCCGGACGCGTCTTCGACGTGCGCACCGGACCGCTCCTGGCAGCACACGTGCTCGCGTTGCCGGGGGAGCGGACCCAACTGATCCTCAACGCACACCACCTGGTCACCGATGGGTGGTCCACTCCGATCGTCCTGCGCGAGTTGGTGCATCACTACAACCATGGAAGTCGGTCGCTACCTCCGGCCGCGGATTACGCCGAGTTCATCAGGTGGCTCTCCAGGCGCGATCGCAAAGCAATGCGTGCAGCGTGGGAGCTCAGGTTGTCCGGGCTGTCGGAGCCGACGTTGGTGGCGCGAGGAGAGAGCACCGGCGAACACGCCGTAACCACCGAGGTGACACTGTCTCCATCGTTGGGCGACCGAATTGCAGTCGTGGCCCGCGAGAACGGGTTGACGGTCAACACGTTCGTTCAGGGTGCGTGGAGCGCAGTGCTGTGTTCGCTCGTCGGCCGCGAGGACGTAGTTTTCGGCACCACGGTATCCGGACGCCCCGCGGACCTGGCGCGGGTGGAAGAGATGGTCGGGCTGTTCAGTACGACGGTTCCGGTCCGGATGCGGTTGGACGATCGCCCGCTTGCGCAGGTGCTCCGGGAGAGTCAGAACGAGCAATACGACCTCGGTGATGCCGAGCACCTGCCATCGCCGGACATCGCCGCGTGCAGCGACGTACCGAGTGGCACTGCTCTTTTCGACACACTCGTGGTGTTCGAGAACTACCCTGCACTCTTCGGCGGAGGGACGGTCGACACCGATCCCGACGGCACGCACATCACCGCAGTGGGCAATCTGAGTCTGACCCAATTCCCGTTGTCGCTGCTCGCGCCTCCGGGCGAGAGCTTCCGGCTCGTGGTCGATCACGACCCAACGGCGCTCGAATCGGCTACTGCTTCGGCCGTAGCGGCGGCGCTACCGAACGTCATCGAGGCTATGCTGGTCGGTCTCGACTCTCGCGCAGCCGATCTCGTGCCTTCGTCCGTGAACAGGCTGACCTCCTTACCTACGGAGATCCCTGCAGCCGTGCGTGTTCCAGCGGGAAGTCCTTCCGCGGTTCAGACCGTCACCGCGGTGTTGGCCGAGGTCCTCGATGCCCCGTTGCAGCCCGAGGACGACTTCTTCGAGCATGGCGGCCATTCGCTGGCAGCGATGCGGGCAGTCAGTGGCCTGCGTAAACGCGGGATCGTGGTGACTGTTGCGGACATCTTCGGTGCGCGCACCCCACGCGCGCTGGCGTCGCTCTCGCGCACGGTCTCCGTCGACCTCGTCCCGCCTGCCGGGCAAAGCAGCGACGTGCCGGTGCTCTCGTCCGCACAGGAGCGACTGTGGATTCTGCAGCGCCTCGAGCCCTCCTCCCACACGCACGATGTACCGGTGGTGCTGGAACTGTCGGGTCCGGTGGACCTCGGTGCCCTCGGCGCCGCGTGGCGAGACGTGCTTGCCCACTACCCGATCCTGCGCACCTGCTACCCGCCCGCCGAGAACGGCGAGCCCTCGGTACTGGTCCTCGCCGAGGACGCGATACCCGCAGTGCTGACGCGTGAGAGTGCCCTTTCGCTCACCGACGCCGTCCGAAATGAACTGACCGGCAACGCAGCAGTATTCGACATCGAAAACGCCGCACCGGTGCGAGCTGTTCATCTCACTGGAACCGACTGGGCAGCGCTGGTGATCGTGATTCACCACATCGCCGTCGACGGCGCCTCGGTGTCGCTGATTCTCGACGCCCTGGCCACGGCCTATCACGGTCACCTGGACGGCACGGCTGTGCTGCCGGCCGGGCAAGCTCCTGATTTCGCGGAGTTCGCAACAGCCGATCGCGCCCGGAAGAATTCGAAACAAGCGCAGGAGGCGTTGCAGTACTGGAGATCGCACCTCGCCTCGCTGCCGGTCGAGTTGGAACTGCCGATGGACCGGCCTCGCCCACGACATCCCACGCACACCTCGGTGTTCTCGACTCGAGAATTGACCGAAAAAATGGCTACGGCCGTTCGCGCTGCCGCCGTCCGCCACGGCGTCAGCCCGCTGATGTTGATGGAAGCTGCGGTGGCGTTGGCGTGGCAGCGGTTCGGCGCAGGAGAGGACATCGCGCTCGGCACGACGGTGTCGGAGCGAGAACTGTTCGACGACGGCAGGTACCGGGACACGGTCGGATACCTGGTCAACACCGTCGTTCATCGGATCGACCTGTCGGGCAACCCCACCCTCGCTCAGGTCCTCGACCGAGTGCGCACGGTAGGGGTGAATGCGCTGTCCTACCAGCAGGTTCCGTTCGATCGCGTCGTCGATGCGGTAGCGCCCGCACGTGCGAACGGACGCCATCCGCTGTTCCAGAGCTTCGTCGGACACGAGATCGGTGGCGAACCGGTTCGGTTGGGCGACGTCGAAGCGAGACCGGTCGATCCGATCGATCCACCCGCCCGGATGGACGTCGTGGTGTGGCTACGCGAACGCGGACCGTACACCGACGTCCGACTCGGTGCCGACGCCGATCTGTTCGACGCGGCCACCGCGGCGTATCTACTCGACGAGATTCTCGCTGTACTCGACCTTGTGGTTCATCGCCCGGATACGTCGATCATCCAGATCGGTGCTGACCTCCCGCTCTCGGACGAGCCGAGCCGGAGTACTGCTCCGCGTTCGGTGATCCAGCGGTTCGTGGACCAGGTTCACACCAGACCCGAGGACGTGGCGATCATGGCAGGCGGGCGTGTCTTCGACTACCGCCACGTAGGCGCACAGGTCGATTCGCTTGCACGAGAATTGATCGCGACGGGGGTGGGCCCTGGCAGCGTCGTCGGTATCGCCGTCGAACGAGACTGGAATCTGCCCATCGCACTGCTCGCAGTGCTGCGATGCGGTGCGGCATACCTCCCGCTGGACATCGACTATCCGCGAGAGCGGTTGCAGTACATGATCGAGGATGCAGCTCCGGTCTGTGTCATCACCACTGCCGCCGTGGCCGACTCGATCCGGTGGATGCAGCTACCGCAGGTCGACGCGGGAACGGTTGATACATCAGCAGATGTCGTACTGCCGCCACCCCCGGGACCGAGCGACCAGCTGGCCTACATCATCCACACCTCGGGCACGACGGGAAAGCCCAAGGGCGTCATGGTCACCACCACCAACGTGGCGGTATTCGCCGCCGCGGTAACCGGCATGGGATGGGTGCGTCCCACCGATCGGATCGCGGCGGTGACTACCGTGTCGTTCGATATCGCAGTACTGGAATTGCTGTGTCCGTTGACGATCGGTGCGGCCGTGGTTCTCGTGCCACGGGCGTCGGTGGTGGATCCGGCGAAGCTCGAGACGATCATCGAGGACTACGGCGTGACCGTGGTGCAGGCAACACCGTCGCTGTGGCGGTTGCTGCTCGATTCCGGTGACCGTGCAGGTCTTGCTCGAGTGCGTGCACTCGTCGGTGGGGAAGCCGTGCCGGCCGCGCTGGCCGATGCTCTGACGGGCGCCTGCGCCGAGGTGTGGAACGTGTACGGGCCCACCGAAGTCACAGTATGGGCCACTGCGGACAAGATGACACGTGGCAATCCCGTCAGCATCGGGTCCCCGTGGGACGGGGTGCGAGCGCACATTCTCGACGATATGTTGCGGCCGGTTCCCGAGGGCGCGAGCGGCGAGTTGTATCTGGGTGGAGCTCAGGTGGCCAGGGGATACCTCGGACGGCCCGGTCACACGGCAACCCGATTCGTCGCCGATCCGGAGCGAGTCGACGAACGTCTCTACCGGACAGGCGATCTCGTGCGCCGAAGAGGAGGACGCACCGAATACCTGCGGCGAACCGATGACCAGGTCAAGGTACGCGGATTCCGAGTCGAGCTCGGCGAGGTCGAGACGGCGCTGCGGACACTGCCCGGTGTTCGTGACGCAGCAGCCAAGGTCGTCGAGATCGCCGACGGCACTGCTCGCCTGTTCGGTTACGTCGTCTTGGGGACGACACCCGAAGATGCAGCCGTCGACCTCTCTCGGATGCGCGGGGACCTCGCGGACATGCTGCCCGATCAGTTCGTGCCGCAGACGATCACGGTGATCGACCACCTTCCCCGAACGCTGAACGGAAAGCTCGATCGATCGGCGCTTCCCGAACCCGAGATAGCAGCTCCTCCGGCAGTACCCGGAAAGACAGTGTCGGAGACTTCCGTATCGGCCGACCTACTCGCGACGGCCGGGGAGATTCTGGGTATCGAGGTCGATCCGGCGTCGAGCTTCTTCGAACTCGGCGGCGACAGCATCGCCGCCGTGCGGTTCGTTGCAGCCGCTGCCGAGCGCGGAGTCGACATCGCCGTCGCAGACGTCTTCGACGCGAGCACTCTCACCGAACTTGCGGCCCGGGCGTCCCGGACGGAATCAGGTTCAGCCCATGAGACAGAGGGGTTCTCGACTGAGCTCGTCGAGGTGGACGAGCAGGCCAAGGAGATGCTGAACGCGTCGTATCCCGGGTGGCAGCAGGTGCTCCCGCTGACACCGCTGCAGCGGGGCATGTACTTCCAATCGGTGACCGGCGGCAGAACCTCGACCGACAATTATCATGTGCAGCACCGGTTCACCTTCGCTGCGCCGATCGATCGACGTGCGCTCGGTGCGGCCGCGAATGCAGTGCTTCGCCGGTATCCGAACCTCGGCGCCGCCTTCACCCACACCGCTTTCGCCGAGCCCGTTGCGATAGTCGGCCCCAGCACGATATCCATCACGGACATACCGAGCGCCGACACCACACTCGACGCAATCGCCGCGGCCGAATTCGGGCGAGCCTTCGACCTCGATCATGCGCCGTTGATGCGGATGCTGATCGCCGTGACACCGAGCGGTTCCGAGGAACTCATCGTCACTCAGCACCATCTGTTGACCGATGCGTGGTCACAGGGCGTGATGTTCACCGAACTGTTCGTGCTGTACGGGGTGGCGCGCATGACGGCAGGCCTGTACCCGGAGGAGCCGGACATGGCGTCGGGGTTGGCGCGGGTGCTCGATCCACCGGCTGACTTCACCGATCATCTTCGCCGACTGGCCGACCGGGACGTCGTCGGTGCCACCGAGGCGTGGGCTCGATACCTGGGCGACCTCGCCGAGCCGACGTCGGTGGCACCTGCGCCCGATCGCGCGAGCATGGCACTTCCGCATCGACGCACGCGTGCGATCGATGCCGACGTGAGTGCCGGAATCGTCTCCGCTGCCGCAACACACGGAGTCACCGTCTCGACCATGGTGACATTGGCGTGGGCTCTGACGTTGCGACGCTTCACCGGACGCGACGATGTTGTCTTCGGCTCCACCGTGTCCGGGCGCGACCCGGTAGTGCCGTCGATCGATCGCATGGTGGGTCCGACGCTCAACACCGTCCCCGTCCGGGTGCGGATGCGCCCTGCGGCGCTGCTGCCGGAACTGTTGAAGGAGATGCTCGCAGAGCAGGGCGGGTTGATCGAACACCAGCATCTCGGGTTGGGCGAGATCAGCCGTGCGGCGGGGTTCGCCACCTTGTTCGACACGCTGCTCGTGTTTCGGAACATCGGCGGCGACGCTGCCCGCGTCGAGGTGTTCGAACGTGCGGGGATCACTGCTGCCGAGGCCGACGATGCCACGCACTACGCGATGACCGTCGACGTCGATCCGCGAAGTCGCAGTGGCGCGATGGAAGTGACGATGGAAAGCCGTCCGGATCTCATCGACGATCGCACTGCCGAATCGTTGCTGGAAATCATGACCGAGATGCTGGCGGCACTGATCGATTCGCAGACCGTCGCCGACACCGGCCGCCCGTTCGATGAACTGGAACGGACGCCGTTGATCGCCGATCGCGTCGCGGTTCCAGGTCCGGGAGAGCGTGAGGGCAGCATCGATGCATTGCTGTCCGAGCGGGCTGCGGCGACACCCGATGCACCCGCCTTGACCTGCGGAAGCGTGACGCTGAGCGCCCGCGAGTTCGACGACGCTGTCACCGCGATGGCGCGATACCTCGCAGCGACGGGTGTCGGGGTCGGTGACGTGGTCGCCTTGTTGCTCCCACGAACCACCGAACATGTGGTGGCAATCTTCGCCGTGATGCGTGCAGGCGCAGCGTATCTCCCGCTCGATCGCCAGAGCCCGGCTTCTCGGCTGCGGGAGATCCTCTCCGACAGTGGGGCTACGACCATCGTCACCTCGTCCGCAACTGCGGCCGCCGACGTCGTGACAGGGCTGGACATCGCCGTCGTGGATCTAGCGGATCCAGCAGTCGGCGACATTCTTTCCGGACATGCTGCGGCGCAACCGGTGTCGACAGATCGGATTGGTGGGCCACGTCATCGAGATCAGTCCGCCTACATCATCTACACCTCGGGCTCGACGGGTACACCCAAGGGCGTCGAGATCGGTCACCGCGGGTTGACGTCGATGTATCACAACCATCGCGCCGAGATCTTCGCCCGCACCGAACAGATTGTGGGGGGCAGGCAGCTACGCATTGCGCACACGGTGTCGTTCTCCTTCGACATGTCGTGGGAGGAACTGTTCTGGATGCTTGCCGGCCACCATGTCCACGTCATCGACGAGGATGCGCGAGCCAACCCCGTCACGTTGGTCGAGCATTATCGCAGCGTGGGAATCGACGTGGTGAACGTGACGCCGTCCTATGCAAGGGAATTGATCGCAGCCGGTCTGCTCGACGGTGAGCGAGCACCGACACTGGTCATGCTCGGCGGTGAAGCAGTCCCGCAGGAATTGTGGACGCGCCTGCGTGATCAGCGTGAGGTCGACGGTTACGACCTGTACGGGCCGACGGAGTTCACGATCAATGCCATGGGCTCGGCGGTCGCCGACAGTGAGACTCCATGCCTCGGAACCCCGGTGCGCAATGCTGTTGCGCGGGTCTTGGATTCGGGTCTTCGTCCGGTCGCGCCGGGTGCCGTCGGCGAGCTCTACATGTCGGGAGACGGTATCGCGCGCGGATACCGAGGCCGAGCCGGGCAGAGCAGTGCGGTGTTCGTGGCCGACCCGGTCGGGTCGGGTGAGCGGATGTACCGCACCGGAGATCTGGTCTGGTACCGCGAAGGCGGCAAACTGGAGTATCTCGGACGAGCCGACCGGCAGGTCAAGATCCGCGGAATCCGAATCGAACTGGGAGAGGTCGAGTCTGCACTCGAAGCGCTACCCGGCGTGGCGAGAGCCGCTGCGACCGTGCGGCAGCACGGTTCGAGCGCACGGTTGATCGGATACGTGGTCACCGACGGTGCGCCGTCGGAGCGCGATCTGCGGGAGATGCTCCGTGAGCGGGTTCCCGCACATCTGGTGCCCGCGCAGATCGTGGACATCGAGTCGATACCGCTGACCGTCAACGGAAAGCTCGATCGCGGTGCTCTCCCCGATCCTCCTGTTCGACACGCCGGTGAGAGCTTGCACACCGACAGTCAACGAACGGTAGCCGAGGTGTTCTGCGCGGTGCTCGGGCTCGACGAGATCGGTGCGGACGACGGCTTCGCCGACAGTGGCGGCGATTCCTTGGCGGCCATGGCGCTGGTGTCGATGCTCACCCGAAGAACCGGCATCGCGGTGGATGTCAACGAACTTCTCACCCGTCAATCGGTTGCAGCGCTAGCGCAACTCGTCGACACAGGGCGAGGCGAATGAAGATGTCAGGCCCGGCCGCGAACACCGCGTGCCGGTTACGATCGATGATCTCGAAAGGATCTATTTCAGTGTCTGATTCACAGTTTCGACGACGTGGCCTTCGCGTATTTGCCACCGCATCGGTGGCTTTTCTCGCACTAGGGTTGGCTGCGTGCAGCTCCGACAGTTCGAGCGAGGGCACCTCGGGTACCGAGACGCGAGTGGTCACTACCGACAAGGGTGATATCACGGTGCCCGCAGAGCCGCAGAAGATCGCCGTGCTGTCGGCAGGCCTCGCGGGCTACCTGTTCACACTCGATGCCCCCATCGCGATCACCGATACCAGGCTGCTCGGGGTGACGAATCTCGACGGCGGCTTCCCACCGCAGTGGGCGGAAAAGGCCGAGAAGCAGGGCACGCAAGAATTGCCTGCTGGTGAAGCGCTGAACATCGAGGCACTCGCCGCAGCCGAACCCGACCTCATCATCGGTGGCGGCCAGGGAATCTCCGCTGTTCAGGCGAACGAATCCTACGATCAGCTCAGCAATATCGCACCGACGGTATTGATTTCGTCTTCGCTCGCAACGTGGCAGGAACAGCTGACCGCGGTCGCCGAGGCAGCCGGTGAGAGCGAGAAGGTCGACGGTTTGCTGCAGGCCTACGAAGACAAGGTCGCCGAGGTGAAGGACTCGATCACCATTCCAGCGACGCCCGTGTCGTACTTCCTGTCGCTGAGCACCAACGAACCCGCGTTCATCCCACAGAGCGCCACCTTGCCCACTCTGCTTTCGGCCGTCGGTTTCGAGCCGGACGATGTGATCACCAAGGCGAACAACCCCGAACTGTACGGCTCGGGTGACTCGTTCATCATCAGCAACGAGCTGTTGGCGCCGGTCGGCAGTGCCCCGGCCATGTTCGTCGTTCCGGTCGCCGGACGCACTCTTGCAGAGCTCCAACAGGATCCGCTGTACGTCGGCCTGCCTGCATTCGCCGGCAACAAGGTCTACGAACTGCCTGCTACCAGCTACCGTCCGGACTACGACGGCGTGATGGCAACTCTGGACCAGGTCCAGGAGATGTTCACCGAATAGGGCTATCCGGTCCGAAATCTGTTCACCGAACAACGAAGGAAGAACACTGTGCTCACCCGTGAGACCGTCATCGGCGATATCGCCACCGCCCTGGATCGGCCGCTCGGCTCGATCAGCGAGGACACCAACCTGCTCGACGAAGGGTTGGACTCGATCCGCATCATGGGGCTTGTGGAACGATGGCGGTCCGCGGGTGCGCCCGATATCGACTTTCCGACGCTTGCCGCCGACCCGACCGTCGCGCATTGGATCGCCGTCGCGCTCGGCGAGTACTGAACACTTCTACGAGAGAGGGATTTTCGATGGTGGCGACTGTTCGCGAGGTCGAGGTTTTTCCGATTTGCATACGAGAACTGGACGTTCTACGGGTAGAGGACATCACCCCGGGAATGCGGCGAGTGATCGTCGGGGGTCCCTCGATGGATCGCCACGTTCGCGACGGTGTCGAACTTCCGCCGGTACGTACCAGAGGCTTCGACGACGACGTCAAGATTCTGCCCGTCGACCCAGCGACCGGCACCCTGCCGTTCACGGTTCCGGTCAACTCCGACAACGGGACAGTCGACTGGCCGGCGGGCTCGTTCCAGTACAGCCGGACGTACACCGTGCGCCGCTTCGACGAGGAAACCCGTGAGATGGCACTGGACTTCGCGATGCACGATGGTGGGCTGGCAGCAGGCTGGGCATTCGGAGTGCAGGCGGGGGAGAAGATCCTCATCGCCGGGCCCAAACATTCGTCGTCGCTGCCGCGTGAGGTGGATTGGATGCTGATCGCCGGAGACGAGACCGCGCTGCCCGCCATCGCGCATTGCCTGGAGAAGCTGCCGGCAGATCTGCCGGCCACGGTGGTGATCGAGGTGGCCGAGCCTTCGCACCGCCAGGAACTTTTCTCTGCGGCTTCGGTGGACATCACCTGGCTGTACCGCTCGGAGAACGACGGCCAGTCGCGGATGGTGGACACGGTGCAGGCCGCGCAGTGGCGTCCAGGCCAGCCGTATCTCTGGGTCGCAGGTGAGGCGTCGACCATCAAGCCTTTGCGCCGATGGGCCAAGCAGGACAAGCAGATCCCGAAGCAGTTCGTCGAGATCACCGGATACTGGCGTTTTCGTGAGACGTCCGCGGTGGCTGCGGGCCAACCGGTTCTCGATCCCGCAGGTGAGCCGAGTCCCGACGAACGACTCCACGAAATGTCGGAACTACTGCCGCCTTTCGCTATTCGTACCGCGGTGACAGTGGGTATCTTTGCCGCCGTCGACGGCGGCAAAGAGTCCGCGGATGCCATTGCAGCGGAATGCGCGACGCATCCGGGTGCGACGGCGAAGCTGCTGCGACACCTCGTGCTGATGGATCTGTTGAGCAACGACGACGGCCGCTTCACCCTGACCGAGATGGGATCCATCCTCGCCGATCAGGACACCTTCGCCAGTCAGGCATTGCACTTCGACAAGATCCACACTCGTCTCGATCTGGCGTTCCTCGGATTGCTCGAATCGGTCCGGACGGGGTTGCCCGCCACCACGCACAGCTTCCTCGACAAGAAAGCCGATCCGAGCTTCATCGAAGACTTCCACGAAGAGTCCGCGTTCGGAGCGGTGTACCGCGCCCCGGCGTTGCCGGATGCGGTGGACCTCGTGGACGTGACCTCCGTGGCGATCTACGGCGAAGGCGCCGGGGTGTACGCCGACACGCTGGCACGTGTGCGCCCGGAATTGTCGATATCTCTGGTCGGGCTTCCGGCCTTGAACGCCAGGAACCTCGGTGACGTCGCGGAGACGCGTCGGGACGCGATCACCCGCATCGATGCCAGTGAGTTCGCAGCTTTGGCGGCACCCGTCGACTTGGTGATCGCTGTCGACGTGCTCGACACGCATCCGGACTCCGACGCTCTGCTGCTGTTGCGCACCCTCGGGACATCGGCCGCGCGAGTCGTGCTGATCACCGACCTACTCGATCCGTCGACGACGGACGATCACGATACCGAGGAGGACCTGCTGCGGCTGTGTCTCTACGGCGCCGGGCGTCGTACCGAAGCGGAGGTGTGCGCGTTGGTGGCCGAATCCGGCGGCGGAGCCGCACGGGTGGGGTCACTGGGGTGGGGGTCGACGGTGTTGGAGTTCGCGGCACCCCTGTACGAAAGCCACAGGGTAGGCTAGCCTACGAAAATGGTCATCGTAGCGAGGGCGAAGAAATGAGCGAAGGCGAACTCGGCTTCTACTACGCCGACGTAGTGGGCGTGGAACAACTCACCACGCACATGGTGCGGGTGACGTTCGGCGGAGAGCACCTGGCCCGTTACGAGGGCATCGGTGCACCGGACGAATGCGTCGCTGTCTACTTCCCGCGCAACGGTGAAACTGCCCCACCGCCGATGACCGAGGTCGACGGCGTCTGGTGGTACCACGGAATCGAAGACGTCCCCGACGGTCGTAACTACACGGTCCGGCGGTTGAACAGCGCCGCAGGCGAGCTGGTCATCGACTTCGTCGCACACGACGGGGGAGTGGCAGCCACCTGGGCGCTGCAGGCAACCGTCGGCCAACGGGTGCTGCTGGCCCGTCCGCGATCCTGGTACCGCGTTCCGGCCGACGTTCAGTGGCAACTCCTCGTCGCCGACATGACCGGACTCCCCGCGCTCGGACGCATCATCGAGGAGCTTCCGGCCGGCGTGAGAGCTCACGCCGTCGTAGAGGTTCTCGAGCGGGGTGACATCCAAAGTTTCGACACGGCAGCATCCGTCACCTACGACTGGCGCATCGGTTCCGGAAACGGTGACTGCGCAAGCGTTCTCGACGACGCCGTACGCGACTACGAACTACCCGAAGGCGTCGGATACGTGTGGTTCGCAGGTGAGGCCGCATCTTCGCGGGTAGTACGCAAGTACTTCCGCAAGGACCGAGGTTTCGACATCGCGCACTTCCACATCATCGGATACTGGCGCGCGCGGTCCGAACAGTGGCTCGAGAAGTACAAGAAATACCAGAGCGAGGCACTGGCGCTCTACAACAGCGTCATCGAGGCCGGGCGCACCGAACAAGAGGCGAGCGAGGAATTCGACGCGATGCTCGAGCGCGTCGGGCTGTAGGGGACCTTCACCGCGCCGAGGGCTTCGGCATGAACAACGCAGCAACCGCCATCAGCACGGCCGCCGCCGCCACCCCGAGGAAGACCACGTGGATGGCGTCGGACAGCTGTTGTGGGTCGGGTTCGCCCGGGCCGGAGATCCGGGAGTTGACGATGGCCCCGAAGATGGCAACGCCGACGGCACTTCCGATCGATCGCGCAAACATGTTGGTGGCGGTGACGACGCCACGTTCGGACCACTCGACGCTCGATTGCGCGGCGATGAGGGTGGGACTGGCGATCAACCCCATGCCGAGACCGATGACGAAACACACCACAGCGATCTGCCAGATGGCGCTACCGGAACCGATGAACGTCGACGCCACTGCGCCGACGAGGGCGATGGACGCACCGGTCAACGCGGTCGTGCGAAAGCCGAACCGGAGATAGAGCCTGCCCGATTGCGAGGCCGCGATCGGCCATCCAAGGGTGAGCGTCGCGAGTGCGAAGCCCGCCACGATCGCGCCGGTCCCGAGTACCCCTTGGACGAAGGTCGGTACATACGACGTCAGGCCCAGAACCAGCGCTCCGACGAGCAACGAGATGACGCTACTGACGAGAAGGACTCGCCGGGTGAAGACCCATAGCGGCAGAATCGGCTCGGGCACTCGCGTCTGCACCCACGCGAACAGCGCGAGTGAGAGGACACCTGCGGAAAAGACCGAGACACTGATCGGCGACGCCCAAGACCACGACTGCCCGCCTTCGAGCAGGCCCAACAGCATCAGTGCTGCACCCGTGGTGAGCAAGCCTGCTCCGAGGTAGTCGATCTTCGGCCTCGTCCGTTCTACGGCACCCTCGTGAAACTTGGTGATCAGCATCCACGCCGCGAGCAGACACAACGGGATGTTGACGAAGAAGATCCAGCGCCACGACAGGTATTCGGAGAAGACGCCGCCGAGGGCCGGGCCCAGCACCGCCGACATCGCCCAGACGCTCGCGAGATATCCCTGTGCTTTCGCGCGTTCGGCCAACGTGTAGATGTCACCGGCGATGGTGATCGACATCGGTTGCACGGCGCCCGCACCGAGACCCTGGACCGCTCGAAAAGCGATCAGGGCCGGCATGCTCCACGCCAGCCCGCACAGAATCGAACCGAGCAGGAAGACACCGATTCCGAACAGCATGATCCTCTTGCGTCCGAACAGGTCGGACAACTTGCCGTACAACGGCACCGACACAGCCTGGGCGAGCAGGTAGATCGAGAACAACCACGGGAACTGACCGAAGCCGCCGAGGTCGCCGACGATGGTCAGCACCGCGGTGGCGATGATCGTGGAATCCAACGCAACCAGCGATGTGCTGAGCATCAACGCGATGAGTACGGGCCCGCGTTCGGACCGGAAGCCGACGTCGGCGACCTCGTTGTTCGTTGCCATTGCAGTTCATTGTTCTCCCGTCACCGGGAGAGCGCGCCATCAGGCCCAGATAGGGTGATTACGTGCGCCCAACTCTTCATAGCTATCAGCATCTGGCCGGCGGCAAGGTTCGCGATCTCTACATCGTCGACGACGACCACCTGCTTCTCGTCGCGAGCGACCGCATCTCCGCCTACGACCACGTCCTCGATACCCCGATCCCCGACAAGGGCAGGGTCCTGACGGCGATGAGCGTCTTCTTCTTCGACCAGCTCGGCGGGGTGAATCATCTCGCCGGTGATCCGCTCGACGAGAGGATCCCGCAGGAACTGCTCGGGCGGGCTCTGGTGGTGAAGAAGCTGCAGATGGTCCCGATCGAGTGCGTCGTCCGTGGCTATCTGACAGGTTCCGGATTGTCGGACTACCGCAGCACCGGCGCGGTATGCGGAGTCGAATTGCCGCAGGGCCTCGTCGAGTCCTCCAAGCTGGACGAGCCGATCTTCACTCCCGCCGCCAAGGCCGCGATGGGGGAGCACGACGAGAATGTCGACTTCCAGACCGTCGTCGATCAGGTTGGGGAAGCGCTTGCCTTCAAGCTCCGCTCGGAAACCCTCGAGATCTACATCAGTGCAGCGAATTTCGCGCTCGATCGTGGAATCATCCTGGCCGACACAAAGTTCGAGTTCGGTCTCGACCGTGACGGCAACCTCGTACTCGCAGACGAGGTTCTCACTCCCGACTCCTCGCGCTACTGGCCCGCCGACGGCTACGCCGAAGGTCGGGTGCAGCCGAGTTTCGACAAGCAGTACGTCCGCGACTGGCTCACCGGTGAATCCGGCTGGGACCGCCATGGGCAGACCCCACCGCCGCCGCTTCCAGACGAAGTCGTCGCAGCGACACGCGCACGTTACATCGAGGCCTACGAACGCATTTCGGGTCTGAACTTCGAAGATTGGGTCAAGCCATGACACTCACACCACCGATCGCCAAGAAGATTCCGCTGAAGCGAACCCATCATGGCGATACCTTCGTGGACAATTACGAATGGCTGCGTAACAAGGATGACGCCGAGGTAATCGCCTACCTCGAGGCCGAGAATGCGTACACCGAGCAGGAGACCGCCGGGCTGGCCGAGCTGCGGGGGCAAATATTCGACGAGATCAAATCGCGCACGCAGGAAACCGATCTTTCGGTCCCGACGCGGATGGGCAACTGGTGGTATTACTCGCGCACCCTCGAAGGGAAGTCGTACGGGCTCCAATGCCGTTGCCCGGTCGACTCACCCGACAACTGGACCCCGCCGACACTGTCGGCGGACACCGAGATCGCCGGCGAGCAGATCCTCCTCGACTCCAATCTCGAAGCAGAAGGACACGACTTCTTCTCGCTCGGCGCCTTCTCGATCAGCCAGGACGGGAACCTGCTGGCCTACTCGACCGACACCGAGGGCGACGAGCGATACACGCTGCGTTTCAAGGACCTCTCGACCGGCGAACTGCTCGCAGACACGATCGAGAACGTCTCCACGGGTGCGACGTGGGCTATCGATCACCGCCACGTCTTCTATCAAACTGTCGATGAATCCTGGCGGCCGGACACCGTGTGGCGTCACACCCTCGGCACCCCTACCGAGCAGGACCAGAAGGTCTTCCACGAGCCCGACGAAAGCTACTGGGTCGGTTTCGGATCCACGCGCAGCGAAAAATACCTGATGATCTGGGTGGGGTCGAAGATCACCACCGAATGCCTCGTCCTCGAATCCGCCGATCCCGAAGGCGAATTCCGCGTCGTTCTCCCGCGCGTCGACGGAGTCGAATACAGCGTCGAGCACGCCGTCGTGAAGGGTGAGGACCGGTTCCTCATCCAGCACAACGGATCGGTGAACGGCTGGGGCACCGAAGGGGAGAAGGCCGAGAACTTCCTGCTCGCCGAGGCTCCTGTCGACAATCCCGAGGACCAGCGGATCCTCGTTCCACATCGCGACGACGTTCGACTCGAGGACGTCGATGCGTTTGCCGATCACCTCGTACTGAACTATCGACGCGAGGCTCTGACGAGGTTGGCGATCTGGCCGCTCGACGAGAACGGTTACGGCGACTACACGGAGATGACGTTCGACGAGGAGCTCTACTCCGTCGGAGCGGGTTCCAACCCGGAGTGGAGTCAGCCTCTGCTGCGTTTGGTGTACACCTCGTTCATCACCCCCGCCAAGGTCTACGACTACGACCTCGCGACGGGTGAGATGCTGCTGCGTAGGTCGCAACCGGTATTGGGCGACTTCGACGCGAACGACTATGTCCAGCATCGTGAGTGGGCCACCGCCGCGGACGGAACTCGGATTCCGTTGTCGGTCGTCCTGCGCAAGGATGTGCCGGAAGGGCCTGCTCCGACGCTGCTGTACGGCTACGGTTCGTACGAGGCGAGCATGGATCCGTCCTTCTCGGTCGCACGGCTCTCGCTGCTGGATCGGGGCATCGTGTTCGTCGTCGCGCACGTTCGCGGCGGCGGTGAGATGGGTAGAGCGTGGTACGACAACGGCAAGACCCTGACGAAGAAGAACACGTTCACCGACTTCGTCGCTGCCGCACAGTATCTGATCGACAGTGGTCGTACCTCGCCCGAGCATCTCGTCGCCGACGGCGGAAGTGCCGGTGGCCTGCTGATGGGCGCGGCCGCGAACCTCGCACCCGAACTGTTCAACGGGATTCTCGCCAATGTGCCGTTCGTCGATCCCTTGACCTCGATCCTCGACCCATCGCTGCCACTGACCGTCATCGAATGGGACGAATGGGGTAATCCTTTGGCCGACATACAGGTGTACGAGTACATGAAGTCCTACAGCCCCTACGAGAACGTCGAGGCGAAGGACTACCCGAGCATCCTGGCGATCACCTCGATCAACGACACCCGGGTGCTGTACGTCGAGCCGGCGAAATGGGTTGCTGCGCTGCGCGCTACGAAGACCGGTGACTCCGACCTACTACTCAAGACCGAAATGAGTGCGGGCCACGGTGGCGTCAGCGGGCGCTACGAGAAGTGGAAGGAAGCAGCCTTCGAGTACGCCTGGATCGTGGACAAGACAGGCGGCTCACTCGACTACCGCCAGAGGTAACGGACCTGCGGTCGACCCGCTTTGCCGTATTCGGTGATGCGGGTGACCAGTCCGTCGTCGGCGAGGCGCTCGAGGTACCGCCAGGCCGTTACTCGCGACACCCCGCCCGCCTTGGCGACCTCGGAGGCGTTGAGGCCGGCGGGCGCCTCGCGGACGATGGCGGTGATGCCGTCCATCGTCTGCGGCGCAATGCCTTTGGGTGTGGAGGCGCGTTCGTCGGCGATGCGCAGATGGGACATTGCGCGGTCGATGTCGCGTTGACTGGCTGCACTCTTACCCGCAGGCAGCGCGTCGTGAAATTCGCGATACCGTTCGAGCTTGTCGCGGAACGCAGCGAAGGTGAACGGCTTGAGGAGATACAGAACGACACCGTGGGCGACCGCGGACCGCACGACCGAGAGATCACGCTCGGACGTGATGGCGATGACGTCCGGGCTCGGACGCAGACCGCCCAGAGCGGCCGCCACGTCGATGCCGTTGGCGTCGGGCAGGCCGATGTCGAGAAGGACGAGATCTATGGGTTCCTCGGCCCGGCTTGCCGCGCGCATCGCACCGTGTCCGCTGTGCGCGACTGCGGCGACGGTAAAGCCGGGCACTCGGTCGACGTAGCTTCGGTGCGCCTCGGCGATCAGCGGTTCGTCGTCCACGATAAGGACCCTGATCACGACCGGTCTCCGGACGGGATGCGAGCGAGGAGCACCGAACCGTAGGTGAGAGCGGTCGTTACCTCCCCGCGGTGACGCTTGACGACCTGGGTGACCAATGCTAGTCCGAGTCCACGGGAATCGGCCTTCGTCGAATAGCCGCGAGTCATCGCGGTACGCAACGTTTCCGGTGACATTCCAGGGCCGCTGTCGGCCACACGAACGATGAGAACATCATCGGAGTCACGGACCGTCACTTCGACCCACGGTTGTTCGGATTCTTTCGAGGCATCGATCGCATTGTCTATCAGATTTCCCACCACGGTCACCAATTCACGCGGAGTCAGCACGCCCACGGGTCCGAGCGCAGTGTCCTCGGTGACGGTCAGTTCCACGCCCTGTTCGCCGGCCTGGCTCATCTTGCCGAGCAGCAGTGCCGCCAGCGCGGGTTCCTGCACGGATGCCATCAATCGGTCGATCAGATGCTGTGACAACTCCAGGTCTGCAGTTGCGAACTCGACAGCTTCCTCGGAGCGGCCGAGTTCGATCATGGTGATGACCGTGTGCAGACGGTTCGCCGATTCATGGGCCTGCGACCGGAGTGATTCGGCGAAGCTGCGGACCGAATCGAGTTCGCCCATGATGTTCTGCAGTTCGGTGCGGTCACGGATGCTGAGGACCTGGCCGAGCCGAGTGCCCTCCCACATCACCGGATCCTGGTTGACGAACAGGACTCTCGAATCGGTGAGATGAAGTTCGCCGCGGACGATTCCGGTGTCCATCGACTGCATCGACTGCATCGACTCCGGCAGCGAGGCCCGCGTCACCGGCCCATCCGCGAGGTCGAGAAGTCGACGCGCTTCGTCGTTGACGAGTTCGGCACTTTCACCCTCGCCGAACACCACCAGTCCTTCCCCGATCGAATGCAGCACGGCATCGTGATGGCCGTACATGGTGCGCAACTGCGCAGGCGCCATTCCCAGGGTCTGCCGTCGGAGACGTCGACCGAGAAGCACGGATCCTGCTGCAGCGGCGGCGAATCCCGCAAGTACGACGGCGAAGATCATGGGTAGACCACGAACGAACTGTTCGCTGATCTTCGCGCGGGTGACGCCTGCCGATACGAGACCGACGATATTTCCGGACGTGTCGATGACCGGGGTGACCGCACGGATCGACGGACCGAGCGACCCGACGTACGTCTCGGTGATGGTCTCACCGCGCAGCGCGTCATCGATGTTGCCGCTGAAAGGTTTACCGATCAGGTCGACGGTCGTGTGCGTGAATCTGGTGCGGTTCGGTGCCATGACGACGATGAAGTCGACGCCGGTGATCTTGCGGATACGTTCGGTTTCGGGTTGCAAGCGAGCCGTCGGATTTTCGGAGGCAATAGCCAACGGCGTCGACGGTTCGTTGGCGATGGCGGCGGCCACCGCGACGACTACCCGGGATGTCGCTTCGTCACTGTTGGAGCGTTCGTTCAGGACGGTGAGGATGCCGCCTGCGGCGACCACGACAGCGATGACCGCCAGCTGCAACAGCAATACCTGCCCTGCCACGCTCGTCGGACGCTTGGCCATGTCATGTCACCTCGAAGAAATAGTAGAACCGTGAACAGAATGAACGTATTGGTGACTGTGGCCTCGATCTGCACCAGCATCGTTCCCTAGCGCGGCGTGATCCACCTCACGCTGCACAAGTCGCAGATATAGCCGCAGAGGACGTACCAATGACTACCAGCATCGATGCTGACACAAGCCAGACCCCGCCGCCCAAGCCCAAGGTGAAGCGGGACAAGACCCACTGGCTGTACATCGCCGTGATCATCGCAGTGGTCGCCGGCGTCATCGTCGGTCTGCTGTGGAAGGAAGTCGGCGTCGACCTGGCGGTGCTCGGCACATTGTTCGTCAGTTTGATCAAGATGATGATCAGCCCGGTCATCTTCTGCACCATCGTCCTCGGCATCGGATCGGTGCGAGCCGCAGCCAGTGTCGGCAAGGTCGGCGGACTGGCGCTTGCCTACTTCCTCACTATGTCGACCATCGCCCTCGGGATCGGCATGGTCGTCGGCAACCTCATCCAGCCAGGCAGCGGCCTCAACATCCCGGCCAGTGGCGCAGGCGACAAGTACGCGGCCACCGCGGAGGGTGCGGGCGGCACGATGGACTTCATCGCCGGCATCATTCCGGAGACGCTCCTGTCCTCGCTGACCGAAGGCTCGGTGCTGCAGACTCTGTTCGTAGCAATCCTCGTCGGCTTCGCGCTGCAAGCGATGGGTAAGCAGGGCGAAGGCATCCTCAAGGGAATCGGCGCAGTGCAGAAACTCGTCTTCCGCATACTGACGATGATCCTGTGGCTCGCTCCGATCGGCGCCTTCGGTGCCATCGCAGGCGTCGTCGGCGCGACCGGATTCGACGCCGTCATCCAGCTCGGCACCCTGATGTTGGCGTTCTACATCACCTGCGCCATCTTCGTCTTCGGCTTCCTCGGCCTGATTCTTCGTTTCGTCGCAGGCTTCTCGATCTTCAAGCTGGTCAAATACCTGGCTCGTGAATACCTGCTCATCGTCGCGACCAGCTCCTCCGAGTCGGCCCTGCCGCGGCTGATCGCCAAGATGGAGCATGTCGGTGTCGAGCGCACCACCGTCGGAATCGTTGTCCCGACCGGATACTCGTTCAACCTGGACGGCACCGCCATCTACCTGACGATGGCGTCGATCTTCATCGCCGACGCCATGAACCTGCCGCTGTCGATCCCTGAGCAGTTCTCGTTGCTGCTCTTCATGATCATCGCCAGCAAGGGTGCCGCAGGTGTCTCCGGTGCCGGTCTAGCCACGCTCGCCGGCGGCTTGCAGAGTCACCGCCCCGAGTTGCTCGACGGCATCGGCCTCATCGTCGGAATCGACCGCTTCATGTCCGAAGCTCGTGCAGTGACCAACTTCTCCGGCAACGCCGTCGCCACCCTGCTGGTGGGCACGTGGACCAAGACGATCGACGCATCCCGCGTCAAAACAGTTCTCGACGGCAACTTGCCGTTCGACGAGACCACCATGGTCGACGATCACCTCCCGGAGGACGACAAGCGCGTAGAGCGCGTCGAACTCGAGAAGGACTCGGCCAGGGTCTGATACCTGCCGGGCGCCGCGCACCCCCCGTCGCCCGGTTCGGAAATGAAGAGAACGACCCTCACCGAGGGTCGTTCTCTTTTCATATGGTCGGTTCCCCTTCCCGCGATAACCACAGGTAAGTTCGTCGGCATGACTGAAGTTCAGAACATCGGCATCAACACGCTGGGCGGCGCGCCCACCACGCTCGATGAGTACGCAGGCCGAGCAGTGTTGGTGGTGAACGTCGCATCCAAGTGCGGCCTGACCCCTCAATACTCCACCCTCGAAAAGATGGCCACCGAATACGCGGCACAGGGCTTGTCGGTAATCGGCATCCCCTGCAACCAGTTCGGTGGACAGGAACCCGGCACAGCCGAAGAGATCGAATCGTTCTGCTCCACCACCTACGGCGTCACCTTCCCGATGTTCGAGAAGGTCGATGTCAACGGCGAGAACCGGCACCCGCTCTACGCCGAGCTCACCAAGGCCGAAGACGCGGACGGCACCGCAGGCGACATCCAGTGGAACTTCGAGAAGTTCCTGATCTCGCCCGACGGCGTCGTCACCAACCGGTTCCGTCCCCGCACCGAACCCGATGCACCCGAAGTTCTCGCAGCGATCGACAAGATCCTGCCGAAAGAGACCATCGCCGTTTAGACACGGTCAATGCTGATGTCGAGCCTCGTTCACCCTGGTGCGCGAGGCTCGAGTCATGTCTGGAGCGCTGATCGTTTCGGTAAGTGGAATCAGAGACGACACCCGCGACTACGCTGCGGAATTCGCCCGTGAACTCGACTCGCGATCGGTACCACTCTCGTTGCTCGTCGCGCCCCGGTTGAAGGACAAATACCGGTTGGCGAAGGATTCGGCTACCCAGCAATGGCTTCGGGGCCGTCGCGACGATGGGGATGCCATCGTCCTGCACGGCTACGATCAGGCAGCAACCAAGCGTCGCCGCGCCGAGTTCGCCGCCCTGCCGCGGCACGAGGCCCGGCTGCGGCTCATGGCTGCCGATCGAGTCATGGAAGAGACCGGCTTGCGGACAAGGGTTTTCGCGCCGCCCCGATGGCTCGCCTCGCCTGGCGCAGTATCGGCGTTGCCGGATGCCGGATTTCGAATGATCGCCGGTATCAATGCAATTCGAGACCTGGAAACGGGTACCGCCGAGCGGGGGCGAGTTCTCGGCATCGGGGAGGGCATGAAGGCCGAACCGTGGTGGTGCAGGGCGCTCGTGATCGGTGCGGGCCGCGCAGCTCGACGTGACGGCCTGGTGCGATTGGCCGTCAGCGCTCAGCAACTCGGGTGTAGCGGGCCGCGCCGGGCGATGCTCGACGCGATCGACCTCGCGCTCTACAGCGGGGCGGTGCCTGGCGTTTACGAGCACGTCCGGACAGTTCGCCGAGCCGCGTAGCCGTCAGCGGTGTATCCCTTGGGTGTAACGGACAATTCGGTTCGCGGGATGTAACCTCCGACTGTGCAACCGACTTCGCAGGTGGCGACATGAAACGACTTCTTCTCGTAGCGATCGGCATCATGGCCCTGGTGGCGTGCGGAAATTCCGATGACGGAAATGCGACGGCCGCCCCGGAATCCTCGGCTGCACCGAAATCGTCGGCGGCCCCGGGGCAGCAGAATGTGCCGCAGACCTTCGTGCCCTCGCCTGGGTCTCTCCCGCCCATTGTCGCGGATCGCCCGCCCGGCGAGAGAACAGAAGTGGTTCCGCGCGCCGAGGCTGCCCCAGCTACGCGTACGCCCGGCCCCGAGTATCCCGTCTGCTTGGATCTTGCCTCGCCGACAGTGACCGATGCTCTCGCCTCACTGCCGCAGTACTTCGACGGCGTTGCGTGGATGGCAACGGAGATCGGTGACCCATGTGCGTCGTTCACCTGGGTCCGCGCCGATACTTCCGGCGGTACCGCCAGCTCGCCGGTGCAGGTGTTGTTCTTCGCCGACGGCGACTACCTCGGCACCGGAACGTCCGAGCCGTACGGGTTCACGTTCGTCGACTCGCAGTCCGCCGACACCATCACCGTCGGGTACCGCTGGCCCGTAGGTGACGATGCCAACGCCAACCCGACGGGCGGTCCCGCATTGATCCGCTACCAGTGGGACGGGTCGTCGGTGACGATGCTGGACGCGCTCCCCGTCGAGGTGACGGGGTCCTAGATCTCGATCGAACCTTCCTCCGGGAACGTCCGGAATTCGGTGTTCTCGTCGGCCAACTCCTTGTAGCGCCCGTAGTAGATCCCGCGGGCCTGCTCGGCGATGATGGCCTGGTGGATCGGGAAGGCCGTGCGGGGCGCGACTGCGCGTAGGAAGTCGACGGTTTCGGAGAGCTTCATCCACGGTGCCGCGGCGGGAAGCGCGAGAATGTCCACCTTCTGTTCGGGGACGAACAGTGAATCGCCGGGATGCAACAACTGGGACGGATGTTGGGGAGTTCCGAGGAGATAACCGGTGTTGTCGATCACCGGCAGGTCCGGGTGAATCACCGCATGAGTGCCGCCGACTCCGGTCACCTGGATGCCGCCGACCCCGAACACATCCCCCGGGTGCGTCGCCGTCCAGCGGTCGCCGAGCTGCGACGCCGTCATCGGGTCCGCATAGAGCGCTGCCCGCGGATTGCCCTGCACCAATGCCGGCAGACGCTCGAGGTCCACGTGATCAGGGTGCTGGTGGGTGATCAGGATGGCGTCGAGATCGGTGATGCCGTCGAATCCGTGGGAAAAGTTGCCGGGGTCGAAGAGGACGGTCGTTCCGTTCAGTTCGACGAGGAGGCAGGAATGTCCGAAGTGAGTCAGCCGCATCACCCCACAGTAAACGCAGTGTCATGCACACGGCAGTGCCTGCGTAGACTCTCACCTGCCGGTACCTATATCTCGAGGAGCTCTCACGTGGCCCGTGTTGTTGTCGACGTCATGCCCAAGACCGAAATTCTCGACCCGCAGGGTCAGGCCATCACAGGCGCTCTGGGGCGTCTCGGGATCGCAGGTGTCTCCGATGTGCGTCAGGGCAAGCGTTTCGAGCTCGAGGTCGACGACAGTGTCGACGACGCCGAGCTGGAAAAGATCGCCGAATCGCTGCTCGCGAACACGGTCATCGAGGACTGGAAAGTGACCCGTCTCGCATGAGCACTCGCATCGGTGTCATCACCTTTCCAGGAACTCTCGACGACGTCGACGCCTCCCGCGCGGTCACGTTGGCAGGCGGCGAAGCCGTCAGCTTGTGGCACGCGGACGCCGACCTGAAGAACGTCGACGCGGTCGTCGTTCCGGGCGGCTTCTCCTACGGTGACTATCTGCGCGCCGGCGCCATCGCCCGGTTCGCACCCGTCATGGAATCCGTCGTCAAGGCAGCAGAAGGCGGCATGCCCGTCCTCGGTATCTGCAACGGCTTTCAGATCCTCTGCGAGGCCGGGCTGCTGCCGGGCGCTCTGACGCGTAACGAGGATCTGCACTTCGTGTGCCGCGACCAGTGGCTGAAGGTGGAGAACAGCAACACCGCATGGTCCTCGCGCTACGAGTCCGGCGCCGAGATCCTCATCCCCGTCAAGAACGCCGAAGGTCGATTCCAGGCCTCCGAAGAGGTTCTCGACGAGCTCGAGGGTGAAGGCCGGGTCGTGTTCCGTTACAGCGGTTCCAACCCCAACGGTTCGCAACGCGCAATCGCCGGCATCTCCTCGGCCAACGGTCGCATCGTCGGACTCATGCCGCATCCCGAGCACGCCACCGAGCCCCTCACGGGCCCGAGCGACGACGGTCTCGGCATCTTCTACTCGGCGCTCGACGCGATCGTCTCTGCGTAGTTGTCGGTGGCCCGGGTTAATCTCCGGGCATGACTCTGACGCCAGCGATGATCACGTTCGATTCTTCGGACCCCGGCCCCCTCGCGCGGTGGTGGGCCGAGCAGACCGACGGCCGCATCGACGAGGAGAACGACGGCTGGTTCTACACCGTCGTTCTGCCGTCGGTGCCGTACCGCCTCGCTTTCCAGAAGGTCGATGACCCGACGCCCGGCAAAAATCGGATCCACCTGGATCTGACGACGTCCGACCTTTCGGGTGAGCGGTCTCGGCTGGTGTCGTCGGGTGCATCCGAGGTGGACGAGCACACGATGGGCGACTTCACGTGGGTGACCTTGGCCGATCCCGACGGCAACGTGTTCTGCATTTCGGGAGCGCACTAGCCTTCACGGTCCGCGAGGTACCGGTCTTCGAAACCAGGTTGGGAACGCCTCTCGATCTCTCGATCTGTTCGACGCAGCAGCTGACACAATGGATCCCATGTCGTCTCATGCGTCCGCTGCCGGTCTGTGCAACTTCGTCGACGTCTCGCCGTCGCCCTTCCACGTGTGTCGAACAGTGGCGGTGCGATTGGAGGAGGTCGGCTTCGTCCGGGTCGAAGAGACCGCAGCGTGGCCGACCGCGGCAGGCAGGTACTACCTGATCCGCGGCGGTTCGCTGGTGGCGTGGAGCACCGAGAGCAACCCTCGTGATTCTGGTCGTTCCGCAGGCTCCACTCCCGGCCGGTTCCGCATCGTCGGCGGCCACACCGACAGCCCCAACCTGCGGGTCAAACAGCATCCGGACCTCGAGTCGGCAGGCTGGCAGATGGTCGGTCTCGAACCGTACGGCGGCGCCTGGCTCAACTCCTGGCTCGACCGCGACCTCGGGATCTCCGGCCGCCTCAGCGTCCGTGACGGCAACGGACTACGGGAAGTGCTCGTCAAGGTCGACGAACCCATCCTGCGCGTACCGCAGTTGGCGATCCACCTGTCCGAGGACCGCAAGGGCGTCACCCTCGATCCGCAGCGCCACGTCAACGCGATCTGGGGGATCGGACGCTCACCACGGTCCTTTCTCTCCTACGTCGCCGAACGCGAGGGCGTGGATCCGTCTGCGGTGCTCGGCTGGGAACTCATGACGCACGACCTGGCGCCGAGCGCAGTCGTCGGCGTCGAGAACGAGTTGGTCAGCGCTCCTCGTCTGGACAACCAGGCGACGTGCTACGCCGGAACTCAGGCTTTGATTGCGGCAGTGGAGAATCCGACCGCTGCGACTCCGGTGTTGGCCCTCTTCGATCACGAGGAAGTCGGCAGCATGTCGGACCGCGGCGCCTTCTCCGATCTGCTGAGCACCGTGTTGGAGCGAATCGTGCTCGGACGCGGCGGCGGACGCGAGGAGTTCTTGCAGGCGATGGCCGGATCTATCTGTGCCTCAGGCGATATGGCGCACGCGACGCACCCGAACTACCCGGATCGACACGAGCCCGCGCACCGCATCGAACTCGGCGGCGGACCGGTGCTCAAGGTCAACCAGAACCTCCGGTACGCAACCGATTCCGCGGGCGCCGGTGCTTTCGCGTTGGCCTGCGATCAGGCAGGGGTGCGAATGCAGCGCTACGTTCACCGCGCCGATCTGCCGTGCGGATCGACCATCGGACCGATCACCGCCTCGCGCACGGGGATCTCCACCGTCGACGTCGGGGCGGCGCAGTTGGCGATGCACAGCTCTCGGGAGCTGATGGGCGCGTCCGACGTCGCCGCGTACTCCGCCGCACTCGCTGCCTTCCTCGCTCCGGCTCAGTAAGCGAACACCTTTTTTCTGAAGTAGACCGCCGCGCTGATCGGCTAGCGCGGGGGTCTACTTCGGAAAAAGGGTGCGCGCTCACAGGCGCACGCACGCCGCGAGCTGTGGAGTCGATCACTTCCGCGAAGAAACACACGACGGCCTTGCAGGGGGTATTCACACCCTTGACCACCTGCTGGGGCGTCAGGACCCCGATTCGTTCAGATCGTTCTCGGTGAGCGGTATGTCCACCAGGTCGTGCTCGCGCGCTGATGTCGGCCTGGCTCGCTACCGGGCGAGGGACGAGGATTCGGGCATGTCGGCCCCGCCCGATAGACTTCAGCTGGCATTTCGCTCCAAGAAGGGACCCCACTCCTCGTGTCCGTCGATACAGTGACAACCGCAGCCGCCACACCCGATGTAGAGCAGCCGTACAAAGAGCTCGGACTCAAGGAAGACGAGTACGTCCGAATCAAGGAAATACTCGGCCGTCGCCCCACCGATGCCGAGCTTGCGATGTACTCGGTCATGTGGAGCGAGCACTGCTCGTACAAGTCCTCCAAGGTGCACCTGAAGTACTTCGGGGAGACCACCACGGACGAGATGCGCACCTCGATGCTCGCGGGCATCGGCGAGAATGCAGGCGTCGTCGACGTCGGTGACGGCTGGGCCGTCACGTTCAAGGTCGAGAGCCACAACCACCCGTCGTACGTCGAGCCCTATCAGGGCGCCGCGACGGGCGTGGGCGGCATCGTCCGCGACATCATGGCCATGGGTGCACGTCCCATCGCCGTCATGGATCAACTGCGCTTCGGTGCCGCTGATGCCCCGGACACTCGTCGCGTGCTCAGCGGCATCGTCTCCGGGGTCGGTGGATACGGAAACTCCCTCGGCCTCCCCAATATCGGTGGCGAGACGGTGTTCGACGCCTCCTACGCCGGTAACCCGCTGCTCAATGCTCTGTGTGCCGGTGTCATGCGGGTAGAGGACATGCATCTCGCGTTCGCGTCGGGACTGGGCAACAAGATCATTCTGTTCGGGGCTCGTACCGGTCTCGACGGCATCGGCGGCGTCTCCGTTCTCGCCTCCGAGACCTTCGACGGAGACGAGACCGACGGCAAGCGCAAGAAGCTTCCGGCGGTCCAGGTGGGCGACCCGTTCGCTGAGAAGGTTCTCATCGAGGCGTGCCTGGAACTGTATGCAGGCAAGCTCGTCGTCGGCATTCAGGATCTCGGCGGTGCCGGATTGTCTTGTGCCACTTCCGAGCTCGCATCCGCGGGTAGTGGGGGAATGTCCATCGAGCTGGAGAAGGTGCCGATGCGCGCCACCGGCATGACCCCTGCCGAGGTGCTCTCGAGTGAGTCACAGGAGCGCATGTGCGCCGTCGTGACTCCGGACAACGTCGATGCGTTCATGGCGGTCTGCAAGAAGTGGGATGTGTTGGCCACTGTCATCGGCGAGGTCACCGACGGCGACCACCTCGAGATCACCTGGCATGGCGAGACCGTCGTCGATGTTCCGCCGAAGACGGTCGCCCACGACGGCCCGGTCTACCACCGTCCGGTGCAGCGTCCAGCGCATCAGGACGCACTGATCGCGAACACGACTGCATCGCTGAAGCGTCCGGAAACGCCGGACGAGTTGAAGGCAACGCTGCTGAAGATGATTGCCTCGCCGCAGCTCTGCAGCCGTAAGTTCATCACCGAGCAGTACGACCGCTACGTCCGCGGCAACACCGTGCTGGCCGAGAACGCCGATTCCGGAATGATCCGCATCGACGAGAAGACCGGTCGCGGTATCGCACTCGCTACCGATGCGTCGGGCCGCTACACCGCGCTCGACCCTTATCAGGGTGCTCAGCTGGCTCTTGCCGAGGCATTTCGCAACGTCGCCGTCACCGGTGCGACTCCGAAGGCCGTCACCAACTGCCTCAACTTCGGTTCCCCCGAAGACCCGGGCGTCATGTGGCAGTTCCAGCAGGCCGTCCGCGGTCTCGCCGACGGCTGCGTCACTCTCGGCATCCCTGTCACCGGCGGAAATGTCAGCTTCTACAACCAGACCGGCTCCGAGCCGATCCTGCCGACGCCCGTGGTGGGTGTCCTCGGCGTGATCGACGACGTGCACCGACGCATTCCGACGGGCCTGGGCCTCGAGCCCGGTGAAACGTTGATCCTGCTCGGTGAGACACACGACGAGCTGGACGGTTCCATCTGGTCACAGGTCGAGCACGATCATCTCGGTGGCGTCCCGCCGAAGGTCGATCTCGCGCGGGAGCAGCTGCTGGCGGACATCCTCCTCGCCGGTTCACGCGACGGCATGGTCACCGCCGCCCACGATCTGTCCGAGGGGGGACTGGCTCAGGCCGTCGTAGAGGCAGCTTTGGCCGGCGAAACCGGATGCCGCATTCTGCTCCCCGAGGGTGCAGATCCTTTCGTGGCTCTGTTCTCGGAGTCTTCGGGTCGCGTTCTCGTGGCGGTCCCGCGTACCGAGGAGACACGCTTTTCCAACATGTGTACCGCTCGTCAGCTGCCGTGGACGCGCATCGGCGTCGTCGACGAGGGCTCCGACGAGATCGAGGTGCAGGGTCAGTTCTCGGTCCCGATGACCGAGCTGCGAGAAGTATTCGAGGGCACTCTTCCCCGACTCTTCGGGTAGGGCCGTGACGCGGGGCGAGGTATCGGAGGACGCGGCGGAGGTCGTGAGCACAGTCGAGCGCGAACATGCTCATTACCTCCGTATCCCCGTCGAGTTCTCGATGCCTTCCCCGCTCGCGCATCCCTTCCTCATGTGGCTGTGGGGTCTGCCGAAGCTCGACTTCACCGGCCTCGCCTTCAGTGCGCTGTTCTTCTGCTGGTCGCTGACACCCTCGCTCCTGCCCCGAGATTGGTTGTTCCAGGGCCTCATCGGCGGAATCAACTCCGCGATCGGTTACGGGTTCGGTGTCGCCGTCGGATGGCTGGTACTGCGAGTGTTTCTGCGGCCACGTTCGTGGTGGCCGCTGCCACCACGAGCCGAGCTGGGCATGAAGATCTTCGTCCCGATCGCTGCAGTCCTCGCTTCGCTGGTGATGCTCGCCTACTCCGCAGGCTGGCAACGCGAACTGGCTGCACTGATGGACGCCGAGGGAACCACGACGACCGGTTACTTACGGACCGGGGCTCTCAGTATCGCCACGGCCGCATTGCTGATCTCGGCCATTCGGGTTCTCCGTGACTTCGTTCGACTCGTGGTCCGGCAGATCAACAAAGTGATCAAGATGCCGCGTGAGGTCGCCAACGTCATCGGTGTGGTGTTGGTCGTCGTCCTCGTCGTCACGCTCGTTCAAGGCGTGTTGCTTCGGGCGGTGTCGGACGTGACGAACTCGATCTTCAGTCTCCAGAACGACGAAACTCGCGACGGCGCAATCCAGCCCACGGAGCCGGAGCGATCCGGCAGTCCACAGTCCGTCGCGTCGTGGGAATCACTCGGATTCGAAGGCCGAAATTTTGTCTCCAGCGGCATGAACGCAGGCGAGCTGACCCAGGCGCTCGGACGGAACGCCATGGAGCCGATCCGCGCATACGCCGGACTGGAATCCGCTGACAACCAGGACGAGCGGCTCGACCTCGTCGTCGACGAACTCGAAAGAACCGGCGCCTTCCAACGTAGCGCCCTGGTCGTGGTACCCACGACGGGGACGGGCTGGGTCAATCCGACAGCCATCGAAGCAGCCGAATTGATGTTCGACGGCAACGTGGCCACGGTGGCCGCGCAGTACTCCTATCTGCCGAGCTGGATTTCGTTTCTCGCCGAACGAGAAATCGCATCGGAGGCAGGCAAGGCACTCATCGACAAGGTTCACGAGCGCTGGCTGCAAGAACCGGAGGCCACGCGCCCCAAGTTCTACGTCTACGGCGAAAGCCTCGGCACCAATGCCGGCGAGGGTGCGTTCGACGGTTTGGCCGACATCCGTGACACGACCGACGGCGTGCTGTGGGTGGGACCGCCGAACTCCAATCGACTCTGGAGTCAGTTCGTGGATCGCCGTGACCCGGGCAGCCCCGAAGTACTCCCGGTCTACGCGGACGGTCTCGTGCTGCGCTTCGCCGACAACTCGGGAGCGATACCACCGGTCGGTCAACCCTGGTACGGCCCGCGGGTGCTCTACGTGCAGCACGCGTCGGATCCCGTCGTCTGGTGGTCGCCGGACCTGCTGTTCGAGCGGCCGGACTGGCTGTCCGAGGCGCCAGGGCCCGATCGACTGCCTGATATGCGCTGGTTCCCGATCGTCACGTTCTGGCAGGTGGCAGCGGATCTGACCAACGCCGCAGGCGTCCCGGACGGTCACGGACACAATTACGGAACGCTGGTCCTCGACGGGTGGGTCTCGATCGCCGCACCCGATGGGTGGACAGCCGCCGACACCGAACGTGTGCGTGCCGTCATGAACGCCTACAAGGGCCGGGACGGCCCAGAAAAGTGATGCGCGGGATTGCGCTCGGCGCCGTGACCACGGGCTGGAGTACGTCGGTGTTGCCACGGTTGGCGTTGCCGGACCGCCGCAATGTTGTCGCGAATCTGGCGTTCGGTATCGGCGTGACCGTTCTCGCCCGCATGTTCGGCATCCGCCCCGCCGGGCTTCGGCGTTCGTCCTGGCGTTCCGGGCTCGCCTGGGGAGCCGCGGCCGGCGCTGTCCCGGTGGTGGGCGCAGTCGTCATCGCAGCCCAACCGTCGTGGCTGGAGCGCGTGCGTCCATCCGACAGCGACCTCGCCGAGTGGATCCTGTTTCGCATTCCGTTCGGAACCGTCGCGTGCGAGGAACTTGTTTTCCGAAGCGTGTTCGACGCAGTATCACCCGCACTGTCGCCGATGTTCTTCGGGCTGTGGCATATTCACCCGGCACGGACAGCAGGCGATTCGGTGGTGGGCACCGTGATCTTCACCGCGGCCGCGGGGGTCATGTTCTCGTGGCTACGGCGACGCAGCGGCAGCGTCCTCGCCCCTGCGCTGATGCATCTGTCGGTCAATGTCAGTGGGGCGGTCCTGGCTGGAACTAGGCTGAGACGATGGCGCCGAGCAAACTCGTAACCCCCGAACAGGTACGCGAAGCGGTGCTGGCCGTCGCCGACTGGACTAGAGGCGAGGACGTCGAGAAGCCCTCACGTGCCGCGCTCGCCGATGCAGTTCGCACCACCGTACGCACGCTCGCGCAGGTCGCACCGGGTTCGAGTGTGGAGGTTCGGGTTCCGCCCTTCGTGGCGGTGCAGTGCATCACCGGCCCGCGGCACACCCGCGGCACGCCGCCGAACGTCGTCGAGACGGATCCGTACACCTGGTTGCAGATAGCGACAGGGGTCCGCACCTTCGACGATGCGCTGAAAGACGGATCCATCACAGCCTCCGGCAGTCGGGCGGGTGACGTCGCACACTGGTTGCCGATCATGCGGCTGCCGATCCTGCGGGAATGAGCCCCCGAGGGAATGCTGAGCACGTACGATGCGTTGCCTCTTGCCGTGGGACCGTAGACTGGTCCCAGCCCCCCGCCCTCGTCCCCCTTAGGGAGCAGTGCCAGTGACCAACGCCGAGTTGTCGGTCGACAGTCCGAATCTTTTGGTAGGCAAACCGCTGGACGTACCCGAAAGTGAGCCGCGAGAAGAGTGCGGCGTCTTCGGTGTGTGGGCTCCAGGCGAGGATGTGGCAAAACTTACTTATTACGGTCTGTATGCGTTGCAACACAGAGGCCAGGAGGCCGCGGGTATCGCCGTCTCCGACGGCGCACAGGTGCTGGTCTTCAAAGACCTCGGACTCGTCAGTCAGGTATTCGACGAGCAGACCCTCGGCGCCATGCCGGGGCATGTCGCCATCGGACACTGCCGCTACTCCACAAGCGGTTCGGTCATCTGGGAGAACGCACAGCCCATTTTCCGCACGACTACTGCCGGGACGGGCATCGCGCTCGGCCACAACGGAAACCTGGTCAACTTCGCCGAACTTGCCACCAGAGCTCGCGACGCAGGTCTCATCAGCGACCGGCTCCAGGGCAACGGGACGTCGGACTCCGACGTCGTGACAGCCCTCCTGGCCCACAAGGCTGCCGATCGCACCATCGAGCAGGCTGCGATGGAACTGTTGCCGACGCTCGAGGGCGCCTTCTGCCTCACCTTCATGGACGAGCACACGCTGTATGCAGCGCGTGATCCGCATGGCGTACGACCGCTGTCGTTGGGGCGGCTCGACCGGGGTTGGGTCGTAGCCAGTGAAACGGCTGCACTCGATATCGTCGGTGCCGCGTTCGTACGCGACATCGAGCCCGGTGAACTGCTCGCCATCGACGCCGACGGTGTTCGATCCTCACGTTTCGCCTCCCCGGAGCCCAAGGGCTGCGTGTTCGAATACGTGTACCTGGCCCGTCCCGACAGCGTCATCGGCGGTCGCTCCGTGCACTCCACTCGGGTCGAGATCGGTCGACGGCTCGCGAAGGAACACCCCGCCGAAGGCGATCTGGTCATTCCGGTTCCCGAGAGCGGGACGCCGGCAGCGGTCGGGTTCGCACAGGGCTCCGGCATTCCGTACGGCCAGGGACTGATGAAGAACGCCTACGTCGGGCGAACGTTCATTCAGCCGTCGCAGACCATTCGTCAGCTCGGTATTCGGCTCAAGCTCAATCCGCTCAAGGAAGTCATTCGCGGCAAGCGTCTGATCGTGGTCGACGACTCGATCGTGCGCGGCAACACGCAACGCGCCCTCATTCGAATGCTGCGCGAGGCAGGCGCACTCGAGATCCACGTGCGGATCGCGTCGCCGCCCGTTCGCTGGCCATGCTTCTACGGCATCGACTTCGCGTCACCGGCAGAGCTGATCGCCAACGGCGTCGATTCCGGGGACGGAATCCTCGAAGGTGTGCGTCAGGCCATCGGTGCCGACTCCCTCGGATATATCTCGATCGAGGGGATGGTTGCGGCATCGGAGCAGCCCGAATCCAGGCTCTGTACTGCATGTTTCACGGGCGAGTACCCGATCGCCCTTCCGCCGGACAATGCTCTGGGCAAACATGTGCTCGAAGGCATGCTTGCAAATGCTGCCGGCCAACAGGCCGAGACGGACAACGCCAACGCCAGCGCACTGAGCAGGCCCTAGCTTCGCGTGATCGTCAGCCTCGTGTGATCGTCGTTACGTCCTGTTCAGTGATGTCGACGTCACAAGCAGTCGGCTAGGTCTGTCGTGTTCCCGGACGATTGTCCGCTCCGGTACCGTGAGAGCGCACTATGCGCACGATGCGCGAAGACAAACAGTACGAGCACACAGGCTGGAGCCGCATGACCGAGGAAACCCGACCACCGAGCGCAACCTCCTCTGGTGGTGCTTCCTACGCCTCGGCAGGCGTCGACATCGCCGCAGGGGACCGAGCGGTCGAACTGTTCGCCCCCCTCGCCAAGAAGGCGTCTCGACCCGAGGTCATGGGCGGTCTCGGTGGATTCGCCGGACTGTTCGCGCTCAAGAGCGACTACCGGGAGCCGATTCTCGCCGCCTCGACAGACGGGGTAGGCACCAAGGTCGCCGTCGCGCAGGCGATGGGCAAGCACGACACTCTCGGATTGGATCTCGTGGCCATGGTCGTCGACGACCTGGTCGTCTGCGGAGCTGAGCCGCTGTTCCTGCAGGATTACATCGCCGTCGGCCGCGTAGTACCGGAAATGGTCGCTGAGCTCGTCAAGGGCATTGCAGACGGCTGTGTCATTGCGGGCTGTGCGCTTCTCGGAGGCGAGACGGCCGAGCATCCAGGTCTGATGGCCGACGGAGACTACGACCTGTCGGCAACCGGGGTAGGCGTGGTCGAAGCCGATTCGGTTCTGGGCCCCGACCGAGTGCGCCCCGGCGATGTCGTGATCGGAATGGGATCCTCGGGTCTGCACTCCAACGGGTACTCCCTTGCACGCAAGGTTCTGCTCGAGATCAACCACATGGATCTCGGCGGCCACGTCGAAGAGTTCGGTCGCACTCTCGGTGAGGAGCTGCTCGAGCCCACCAAGATCTATGCCAAGGACTGCCTGGCGCTGGCTGCCGAGACCGAGGTGCGGACGTTCTGTCACGTCACCGGCGGCGGGTTGGCGAACAACCTGGGACGCGTCATGCCCGCAGGGCTCGTCGCCGAACTGGACCGTGGAACGTGGAGTCCGGCACCGTTGTTCTCACTGATCGCTCAGCGTGGGCGCGTCGAACGTAGCGAGATGGAGCAGACGTTCAACATGGGGGTCGGCATGGTGGCCATCGTGGCGCCCGAGGACGTGGACCGTGCACTCGCTGTCCTGACCGCACGACACATCGAATGCTGGACTCTGGGAACGGTCAAGAAGTCGACGGACAGTACCGTCGCAACCGAGCGCGCCGTACTGCTGGGCAATCACCCACGCTTCTGAGCGCCGAACGGTCTATGACAACTGCAGGGAATCTATACAACTGAGGGGGAGCCGCGGTGCGGCTCCCCCTCAGTTGTATAGATCGCAGGTCAGCGTCGCCAATCCTCGTATTCATCCTCTTCGACGCGGGTGTAGCTTTCCGCGTCCGAGGAGGATATGCCGCCCGAGGTAATGCCGCCACGGTGGGATTTGGACGAACCGCCGGAGAGTTCTCTTTGTAAACTCTCCAAGTCCGTTGTTGGAGAGCTGTACTTGAGCTCACGAGCGACCTTTGTCTGCTTTGCCTTAGCCCTGCCTCGGCCCATGGCGTTGCCCCCTCGCGGACTTGCGGGGCGGCCTGGGGAAATTTGGGCGCCCCGTTGGTTTTGGTATTTCTTCCTGGACCACACTCTAGCGCGAGAACGGCTCAGATGCTCATACGCCTCCGGGTAGCGTTATTCCTATATATATGTATGACCGGTCCAGAGGTGTCGGTCAGGGCCGCTGGCCTGCGGCAATGCCCGTAGCGTCGGTAAAGAGTCACGATGACGCATCGCGGTGCAAAAGTGACCTGTCCGATGGTTATCTCCCGCGGAGCCGATCGATTGCTGCGCGGCCCGCCTGAACGTCGTCGTAGTTCGGAATCGAATCCGGGTCGATCGACGCAGCACACGGACCGACGACCAACTCGGTGCCGGCAGGAATGGTTCGCTTGATCAGAGCCAGCGCGATGGGACCGAGTTCGAAGTGATCGACGACGGTACCGAGCCTGCCGACGGTCCGCCCTCCGGCCGTCACCGGATCCCCGGTTTCGGGCCTGCCGTCGGCAGAACCGTCGAGATGAAGAAGAACCAAATGGCGGGGTGGTCGACCCAGGTTGTGCACGCGCGCGACGGTCTCCTGCCCGCGGTAGCAACCCTTGCTCAAGTGCACGGCGCCGAGTTCGGCAACTCCGCCGATCCAACGGACCTCGTGGGGGATGGTCTTCTCGTCGGTGTCGATACCGACACGGGGGCGAATCGACTCGACCCGCAGCGCCTCGTATGTCCAGGTACCGGCGGGGGTTGCGCCCTGCTCTCGTACTTTCTTGAACCACGCGGTCAGTGACGTGCGCGGGACGAGTAGGTCGTATGCGTTCTGGCCGGGCCACGGCATCCGTCGGATGAATCCGCCTCCTTCGAGGGGGAGTGCGGCATAGACGTCCTCGGGGGTCGGTACGCCGGCAGCCTCGAGCACTCGATGCGCGTCCGAGCCGAGCACGCTCAGGACTGCGAGTTCGTGGCCTTCCCGAGGCTCGGCTTTGGACCAGAACACCATCTTCTTCAGGAACGCGAGGAGATCGGGCCCGTTCGCGGCCTCGGTGTCGATCCACGTGATGCCGTCGAGATCGGTCTGCACGAAATGATGTTCGACGCGTCCGTTGATGTCCAGACTCAGGTTCTCTGCCGACATGCCGTCGGGCAGGTTCTGAACCTGTTGGCTGGAAATCGTATCGAGCCAGGTCAGTCGCTCGTTTCCGCTGATCGCTATGACGAAGCGGTTGGAGCGGTCGATGATTGCCGCAGCAGATGTCGCGTCTCGTTGCTCACCGAAGGGATTGCCGTAGTGCCAGGCCACGGCCTGGTCTGCAGAGTCTTCGGGCGAAGGCACAGCGCCGGGGAGGGTGAGAAGTGGGCTCGGGTCGATCGGGGCGGTATCGGACACATCTCCCATAGTAGGAGCGCCGCCCGCAAAGCGACCCCGTTAGGGTGGGCGCCATGTCCGACCGTGTAGTAGTGACCCTCGATGGGCAAGTTCACGACGCAGACCAACCGCTTCTGTGTGCCGACGACCTTGCGGCAGTTCGGGGTGACGGGATTTTCGAGACGCTTCTGATTCGGGACGGAGCGGCGTGTGGGGTGGAGCGGCACCTCACACGCCTGGCTGCCTCGGCGAGAGCGCTCGATCTGCCTGAGCCCGACTTGGATGACTGGAGGCTGGTCATCGGCCTTGCGGTGGACGAGTGGGTGCGCAAGACGAGGAGCGAGGGTGCGCTGCGGGTGGTGTTGAGTCGCGGCCGGGAGAGCGGCGGTGGTCCGACGGGTTATGCGACGGTGGGTCCACTGCACGAACGGGTTGCCAAGGCCCGTGCCGAAGGGGTGTCGGCTATGACACTCGGTCGCGGGTATTCGGTGGATTTCGCAGCGGCGGCGCCGTGGCAGTTGATGGGGGCCAAGACGCTGTCGTATGCGACCAACATGGCCGCGTTGCGGCATGCCGCCCAGCAGGGTGCGGACGAGGTGATCTACACCAGCAATGAGGGGCAGGTCCTCGAGGGGCCGCGGTCCACAGTGGTCATCTCCCGCGGTAAGACACTGATCACACCGCCGGTCGAGCATGGGATCCTGGCCGGAACCACTGTCGACGCTCTGTTCGACGTCGCGACCGCAAAGGGATACACCTGCGAGAAGGCGAACATCTTTCCCGCGGATCTGATTGCTGCAGAAGGTGTTTGGTTGATCTCGAGTATCACGCTCGCGGCGCGCGTCGTCACCCTGAACGGGGTCACGCTGGCCACCCCTGACAACGCCGACGACATCCGCTCGATGGTCGATTTCGCGATCGAACGTGGGGAGGGAGACACTGTCGACGCTTGAGCTACTACTTCGCGTAGTAGTAATCTAGGATTCGCTGCAATAAGCCCGCGTGAGCGGTAACTTCAGTTACCTGCCCCGGGGGGCGGGAGAGTCGGAGTCGTCATGGATACCTTGGATATTTCGAGGTGGCAATTCGGTATCACCACCGTTTACCACTTCATTCTCGTTCCGCTGACGATCGGTCTTGCCCCGATCATCGCGGCGATGCAGACGATGTGGGTGATCACCAAGAAGGACTCCTGGTATCGACTCACCAAGTTCTTCGGAAAACTTTTCCTCATCAACTTCGCGCTCGGTGTCGCAACCGGCATCGTGCAGGAGTTCCAGTTCGGCATGAACTGGAGCGAGTACTCCCGCTTCGTCGGTGACGTCTTCGGTGCACCGCTCGCGCTGGAAGGGCTCGTCGCGTTTTTCCTCGAGTCGACGTTCCTCGGGCTGTGGATATTCGGATGGGGCCGGCTGCCCAAACTTGTTCACCTGGCCACGATCTGGCTCGTCGCGATCGGTGTCAACGCCTCCGCCTTCTTCATCATCGCCGCCAATTCGTTTATGCAGCATCCAGTCGGTGCGATCTACAACGAAGAGACCGGTCGCGCGGAACTGACGAGTATCTGGGAACTGCTTACCAACAACACCGCCCTCGCCGCATTTCCGCACGCCGTCGCCGGTGCATTCCTGACGGCCGGAACGTTCGTCGCCGGGATCTCGGGCTGGTGGATGGTCCGCGAGGCACGCAAGGGTCGCGACACCAACTCGCGGAGCATGTTCCGTCCGGCCGCTCGCATGTCCTTCGTGGTCATGATCCTGTCCGGCATCGCGCTGATCTACACCGGTGATGTCCAGGGCAAGCTCATGTTCGAGCAGCAACCCATGAAGATGGCCTCGGCGGAATCGCTCTGCCACACCGAAACCGATCCGAACTTTTCGATCCTGACTGTCGGCACCCACAACAACTGCGATGGCGTCACCCACGTTCTCGAGGTGCCGTTCGTGCTGCCCTATCTTGCCGAGGGACAGTTCTCCGGAGTGACCCTGCAGGGCGTCGAAGACCTACAACTTCAGTACGAACAGCAGTTCGGACCGGGCAACTACCGGCCCAACCTGTTCGTCACCTACTGGGCATTCCGCGCGATGATCGGCCTGGCCGCGGGCTCGGCACTGCTCGCGATCGCCGGACTCTGGGTTACCCGAGGGGGACGCGTCCCGAACCAGCGCTGGTTCTCCTGGCTGAGCCTCGCCGCGATCCCGACGCCGTTCCTGGCCAACAGCGCCGGCTGGATCTTCACCGAAATGGGACGTCAGCCGTGGGTTGTCGCTCCCAACCCGACCGGTGTCGATCGAATCAGACTCACGGTCGATCAAGGAGTGTCCGATCACCCGGCCTCCCTCGTCGTTGCCTCGCTGGTGACGTTCACGGTGGTCTACGCAGCTCTCGGCGTCGTGTGGTACTACCTCCTCCACAAATATGTAGTCGAAGGCCCGCTCGAACACGATCAGCACCCGCCGGGTGGCGATCAAGACGATCCGACGGATGACGACGCTCCGCAACAACTCTCGTTCGCGTACTGAGGGGAACGGTCATGGGACTTCAAGAATTCTGGTTCGTCGCGATCGCAGTGCTGTTCGTGGGCTACTTCGTCCTCGAAGGTTTCGACTTCGGCGTCGGCATGCTGATCCCGGTTTTCGGACGGGCATCGGATCCGCAGGTCGGAGAACGCAGGCGTCGCGCAGTTCTCAACACCATCGGCCCGGTGTGGGACGGCAACGAGGTGTGGCTCATCACTGCCGGAGGTGCACTGTTCGCAGCCTTTCCGGAGTGGTACGCAACCCTGTTCTCCGGGTTCTACATACCGCTGCTGCTGATCCTCGTCGCGCTCATCCTGCGTATCTGCGCCATCGAGTACCGCGGCAAAATCGACGACCCGGTGTGGCGACGACGCTGTGATCTCGGCATAGGCATCGGCTCGTGGATACCGGCCGTGCTGTGGGGCGTCGCGTTCGCCAACATCGTGCGCGGAGTGGCAATCGACGAGAACAAGAAGGTGACCGCCGGGTTCTTCGACCTGCTCTCCCCGTATGCCCTGCTCGGCGGCGCCACGATGGCGCTGGTGTTCGCGCTGCACGGAGCGGTGTTCATCGCGCTCAAGACTTCCGATGACGTGCACGAGGACGCGGTCAAAATGGCGGTACGACTGTCGGTTCCGGCTGTCGTGGTCGGCGGCGCCTTCGCGCTGTGGACCCAACTCGCCTACGGAACAGGGTGGACGTGGATCATGGTCGCGATCGCCGCTATCGCGCTGATCGCCGTTGTCGCTCTCACCGCCAAGATGCGCGAGGGCTGGGCATTCGTGTTCACCACGATCGCCGTCATCGCCGTCGTCGTACTGCTGTTCGGATCACTGTTCCCCGACGTGATGCCGTCCACGACGGATCCCGCATTCAGCTTGACCATCGAGAACGCGTCGTCGAGCCCGTACACGCTCAAGGTGATGACCTGGGCAGCTGCCTTCACGGCACCGGTCGTCATCGGCTATCAGGCGTGGACGTACTGGGTGTTCCGCCAGCGCATCTCCACCGCGCACATCCCCGACTCGATCGGATTGCCGCTCGGTCGCAAGTCATGACAGTCACCGCCGCGCCGCGCCGGGGACCGATCGACCCCCGGTTGTGGCGGTACTCGCGATCGGCGCGGCGGTATCTGCTGTTGACAGTGCTTCTTTCGCTCGTCGATACCGCGGCGATCATCGTCTCCGCGGTCATGACAGGCACAGTGCTCGCGGGCGTCATCACCGATCCCGCAGCACGATCGATCTCGAACTGGTCCGGGCAGTTGGCAGTTCTTGCCGGAGCCATCGTGGTCAGAACTACCTCGACATGGCTGCAATCGCGCTACGCGCATCGTGCGGCCTCGCGCGTGGTCGAAGAGCTCGAGAACGATGTCCTCGCCGCCGCGTCGAACAGTGATCCACGTCGACTCGATTCCGAGCGCGAAGGCGTCGCGACGGTCGTGACCAGGGCTTTGGGCGGTCTCGCTCCCTACCTCACCGGCTATGTGCCCGCGCTGATCCTGGCGGGAACGCTGACGCCACTGACGCTCGTGGTCATCCTGACCGAGGATCTGACGTCGGCAGCGATCATCTTTTTCACGCTTCCGCTGATTCCGATCTTCATGATCCTGATCGGCCTGCTGACCAAGGGGAAGGCAGAGGCAACGCTCGAATCGATGACGCGTTTGTCTGCCCAACTGCTCGACCTCCTCGCCGGACTTCCGACGCTCCGGGCACTGGGCCGTGAACACGGGCCTGCAGCGCGGGTACGGGCACTCGGCGAGGCACATCGACGCGCGACCATGCGTGCACTGAAGATCGCGTTTCTGTCCTCGATGGTTCTCGAACTGCTTGCCACTCTGTGTGTCGCTCTCGTCGCCGTGAGCATCGGACTCCGACTGGTCTTCGGGGACATGGCTCTCGAGGCCGGCATCATCGCGCTGGTACTTGCACCCGAGGTGTACGTTCCGCTACGCCGGGTCGGGGCGCAATTCCACGCCGCCGAGGACGGCGTCGCTGCGTCGGAGAAGGCGTTCGGCGTGCTGGACGATCGCCCGACGGAGAGGGCAGGAACGCGTTCGATTCAAGCCCGTGGCGCACGGCTGGAGCTGGCTTCGATTTCTGTCGATGCCCGTGGCGGCAGCGCCCCACACCGACTCGACGCCGTATTCGAACCCGGTACCGTAACGGTGCTGGCCGGTGCGAACGGGGCAGGAAAGTCTACGGCGCTGAGCGTGATTCTCGCGCTGACTGCGCCCGACGAAGGCACGGTCACCGTCGGCGGAACAGACTTGGCCGACGTCGATGTGCAGTCCTGGTGGCGTCAGATCGCATGGCTCCCACAGCGACCGGTCCTTCTTCCCGGCACCCTGGAGAGCAACCTCCTGCTCACCGGAACACGGCCCGATCCCCAGGAACTCGACAGTATTTGCGCAGCAACAGGTTTCGATCAGGTTCTGGCAGAGCTACCGCTCGGATGGCAGACCGTCGTCGGTACCGGAGGTGTCGGGCTCTCCCTCGGACAGCGCCAACGCCTCGCGCTGACACGAGTCCTGACCTCCTCGGCCCCGGTGCTTCTGCTGGACGAACCCACGGCTCACCTCGACGCGACCCACGAAGCGACAGTACTGAAAACCATTCGTCGCCTCGCCGACGAGGGCAGAACCGTCGTAGTGGTCGGTCACCGTCGTTCGGTTCTCATCAGTGCCGACACGATCATCGAAGTGCAGGCACGCCATGCTCGTTGACCTTCGGCGCGCTCTCGAACTTCTCGAACTTCGTCCGTCCCGAGTCGCCATGTCCGTGGCGGCAGGGGTCGCGACCTTGGGTAGCGCACTGACCCTTGCGGCGGTATCCGCTTGGCTCATCACCCGCGCCTGGCAGATGCCACCGGTGTTGGATCTGACGGTCGCCGTCGTCGCTGTTCGAGCACTGGGCATTTCGCGCGGCGTATTCCGATACCTGGAACGCCTGGCAACCCACGACACCGCCCTGCGCGGAACGACGTCGGCGAGAACCCGTCTCTACGAACGGCTCGCCGCAGGCAACCCGGCTGCAGCAGCGGGATTGCGTCGCGGCGATCTGATGTCGCGCACCGGCAACGACGTCGACGTGCTCGGTGACGTCGTGGTGCGTGCGATCGTGCCGATCTGCGTATCGATAGTTCTGGCGATTGCGGCTGTCGTCGTGTTGGCGTTCGTCTCGCCGGCCGCGGCATTGATTCTGTTGCTGGCTCTCGTGGTCGCCGGGGTACTCGCTCCCTACTGGGCGGCGAGATCTGCCGTCATCGCCGAGTCCGAGGGCATTTCGGCCCGGGCGGAGTTCAGCGAAACCGCCGTCCGCGCCCTCGATCACGCCGGGGAACTGCGGGTCGCCGGACGATTGGACAAGACCCTTCGGGATGCTGCCGAAGCCAACCGTGCATCGGTGAAGGCCCGCGACCGGGCGGCACTGCCTGCAGCCTTCGCCGACGCGGCATTACCTCTCTCCATCGGTGCGGCGGTGCTGGGCTCCCTGCTCGTCGGTATCTCGTTGTACGGCAGCACAGGCGGAACAGCTGGTGGTATGACGCCGATGGCGTTGGCGATCATCGTGCTCGTGCCGCTTTCCGCCTTCGAGGCGACCTCTGCGCTGCCTGGTGCCGCCATTGCACTCACGAGAGCACGCATTTCGGCGTCACGCATCGTGGAGCTGCTGGACGCTGCGGACGAGCCCGCTCCGCAGACAGTGAATGATCTGGACTCGCTCACCGATCGTGTCACTGCGAGAAACTTGCGGTGCGGCTGGCCGGGGTCTTCCTCGACTACGGTGCCGGTCGATCTCGATGTCGGTCCCGGGGCGAGGGTGGCGATCGTCGGCCCCAGCGGTATCGGCAAGAGCACCCTCTTGATGACGCTCGCGGGACTGCTGCCACCGATCAGCGGAACCGTCGAGGGCTCCGGTGCCCGTTTCTTCGCCGAAGATGCACACTTGTTCGACACCTCGATTCTCGAAAACCTGAGGGTGGCACGCGGCGACGTGCAGCCGGACGAGGCGGTCGAGGCGCTCGACCGAGTCGGCCTCGGCGCCTGGATCTCTTCGCTCCCGGACGGCATCGACACGACCCTCGTCGGCGGTGCACAGGCGGTGTCCGGAGGACAGCGTCGACGCCTTCTGCTGGCTCGTGCACTGTTGTCCGACGCGCCGATTCTGCTGCTGGACGAACCGACCGAACACCTCGACGACGACGGGGGAGCGCAGCTGCTGCGACGGCTCCTCGACCGCTCCGACGGTATCGTCGACGGGAATCGTGCGGTCGTGGTGGTAACGCATCAGCTTCCGCCGGACAACCATGCTGACCTGGTCTTGGACCTCGACCTTCCCGGCGAAATTATTCCTTTGCCGACTTCGGAATCGCGGCGTACGTTGTTGAGTACACGGGAGAGGAGGTGGTCTGACGTTGAAGAACTCTAGGACGCGTGAGGTGGCTGTCAGCTAGCCGCAACCGCTGACGGATTCACTTTTCGAAGACCGCGCGAGCGGCAAGCGAATCCAAGGCAGCTACCCGGCTCCCGAGCCCTCGGTCATATCCGGCCGAGACCTGAAAACAGGTACGGCTCGGGGGCCGTTCGCGTGCGTCGGAAGTACGGCCCGAAGGACCGATGAGTGACTTTTCAGCCGATATAGCGGACGAGGCGAGCAGACAGCCGCGGTGCCAGCTCGCCGTCGGCGTCGACACGTTCCTCGACGTACGCGAGGTCGGCACCATCGACGATGCCGTACAGCCGCTTGGCGCCACCGACGAGGGCGCCCGAAGTGGACCGGATGACGACATCGGTCGCGAGTTCCCACGAAGTCTGATTCAGTGCGTGCCCGTAATAGAGTTCGACGACGCCGGTGCTGTGCGTCAGCAGAAACTCGATGACCTCAGGCGTCTCGCTGCCCTTGACGTCATCGCCGGTGATCCGCCAGAAGCCGGTTTCGCGAAGGTCGGGATGCGCGTAGTTGCCGTCGGAGTCGAGGCGCCACGAGCGCGATTCCCAGCTGAGGTAGGCACCGCCGTCGTGTGAGACGACAATTTGCTGCCCGAACGGGTACTCCTGTCCCGACTCGGGATCGCGACCCTCACCTTCGCCGCGCCAGACGCCGACCAACGGAAGCAGCGCAAGCATCGCTGGATTCAGTTCGGGTCCGAGGCGAAGGTTGGCGGTGTCTTCAGGGTGCGGAAGATCCGGCAACGTCGGAATGTTGCGTGCCGACGCCGCCGCAAATTTCTCGGCAGCTTCGGCGATCGCTTCATCGGCGGACCGTGTGGTCTCGCCCGACCCGTCGGCTGCGCGCTCGGTCACGATTCTTCGGTGACCAAGCGGTAGACGACGTAGAGCGAGAACGCGATGATGGCTACTGCAGCCAGTGCCAGCAGAAGCTCGAAGAAGATGACCACGACGCCGAGTTTAGACCCACCCGATTCACTGCGCAGAATCGCGGTGGGGACAACGCCGAAGTCGATAGTGCGATCTCCCAGAATCCGGCCCCTGACATCGGGGTTTCACACTCTGTAGCAAACGGTTCGGGCTCGGCACGGTACCTTCTCCAGTGTGGTGTCGGGCGGTCTGCGCCCGACTTTTTGTCTTGTCGAAAGCTGTCTCGAAGTGTGCTGGAGAGGATCTTGGATGCGTTGCCGAACACGTGCGGGCTCGATTTTGACGAAGTCCGCGACGCTGGGGGTGGCGTTGCTCCTCGCCGTTCCCGCGGCGGCAGCCGCAGCTCCGGAATCGGGCTCGTCGACGACCGGGTCTGCAACCGGGTCCTCTTCCGAAGACGACGGCCCGAATGTCGACCCGAACAACTTTGCGCGAGAGTGCCCGGACGTTCTGATGCTCGCAGTGTCCGGCGCCACCGACTCGGATGCCGACCGTGATCCGCTGAACGAAGAACCCCGGTCCCCGACGGGCAATTGGGTGGGCAACGTGACGCTCCCCGTCGGCCAGGCCGGCGCGAGCAACCCGGGATCGGTCGGCTGGCTGTACGTTCCGTATCCATCGACGTACGGAGTGGGCCTGGTCTCCGACGTGCCCACGTATCAAGAATCGGTTGCCGCAGGTGTCGCCTCGACCAACCGTCTGCTCGATGAGTACAAGAACAAGTGCGGTGAAGACACCAAGTTCGTGCTCCTCGGCTACAGCGTCGGCGGCGAGGTGGTCGAGCGTGTCGCGATGGAACTCGGACACCGCGCACCCGATGCCCTCGTCACGGGCGAGGACATCGCCGGTGTCGCGCTCCTGGGGGATCCGTACCGACCTGCAGGCGTACCCAATATCGACGAGCCCGGCCCGACACGCGGGGGTTTCCAGTCGCCGGAGGCCAAGGATTACGGCACGCTGAACGACAAGATGACGTGGGCTTGTCGGCCCTACGATCTTGCCTGCGACGCTCCCGCGAACATTCTCGCGCTGCAACTGGCGCTCGGAGTGCTCGGACAGATGCGGCTGACAGTGCTCGACCCCGTCCAGACTGTCGCCGACTTCGCCCGCACCGTGACCTCCATAGCCACCCGTGCGATCGTCGACATCGTCACCCAGAAGGACTGGGTCGGGTCCGAGGAGACGCTGCTCGAAGTGCTTCTCAAGGTTTCCGATCGGACCTATGAGGTCGACGAGGGTAAAGCCCGTGCAGAGCTGACCCCTGAGCGTCTGCGCGAAGACCTCGACTGGGCGATGGGGCCAGGAGCCGAGACGGTGCGTGCGAAAGTACGTGCCGAAGGCGAAGGTCTGGTGGCGAACAACAGGGGGATAGTCGACGTCCTCATCGAGCCGTACATCTTTCTCGGATTCCTCCAGCACCTGTTGTACTGGAACAACAATCCGAATGACGGCCGCGTATGGGAGAGCGAAAAAATTGTCGCCTGGGTGACGGATCTGGCCGAAATCGAACGCGAGAACAAGCGCGCCGGCGATGCACCTCCGGCACCCTCCGAGGTCGAGCCCGACCCGGCTCCGCAGACACTCCCGACGCCCGGAACCCTCACTCGTGACACCGATCTGGGAGCACTGCTCGATTCCTTCGGCGTAGCGCTACCGCAGAACTAGGACAGAGCACGAAAGAGCCCCGCATCGACGAAGAATCGATGCGGGGCTCTTTCGTGCTCTGGATGAAATCAGGCTCCGACGGTCACATCCGCCGAGTGCACGCCTGCACCTTCGGGGGTGATCACCGCGTCACCGTTGCCGGACGAGGACAGTGCACGCAGGGTCCACTTGCCGGGGGCCGCGAAGAACCGGAAGTCTCCGGTTCCCGACGCCACTACCTCTGCTGTGAACTCGCCGGTTCCGTCGAGCAAACGCACGAATGCGCCGCCCACAGGCTCACCGTCGGTGGCAAGAACACGACCGGTGATGACGGTCTCCTTCTCGACATCGACGCCTGCCGGAATCGTTTGGCCTTGAACGGGTGCTCCGCACATGATCAGTGAACCTCCAACTCGATGGGTGCTCCCACGAGGGAGCCGTACTCGACCCAGCTGCCGTCGTAGTTCTTGACGTCGGACTTGCCGAGAAGTTCCTTCAAAACGAACCAGGTGTGGCTCGAACGCTCGCCGATGCGGCAGTAAGCGATGGTCGCCTTGCCCTCGTCGTAGCCCTTTTCCTTGTACAGCGCCTCGAGGGCGTCGTCGTTCTTGAACGTGCCGTCCTCGTTGGCAGTGGTGCTCCACGGGATGTTGATCGCAGAGGGTACGTGTCCACGCTGCTGCGCCTGCTCCTGCGGCAGGTGCGCCGGCGCGAGGATCTTGCCGGAGAACTCGTCGGGGGAGCGAACATCGATGAGGTTCTTGTTGCCGATGGCGTCGATGACCTCGTCGCGGAATGCGCGGATCGACAGGTCGGGCGCTTGTGCCCGGTACTGTGTCGTGTCCCGAGTGACGACATCGCTCGACAGCGGACGACCGTCGAGTTCCCACTTCTTGCGGCCGCCGTCGATGAGCTTGACGTCCTTGTGGCCGTACAGCTTGAAGTACCAGTACGCGTAGGCGGCGAACCAGTTGTTGTTACCGCCGTACAGCACGATGGTGTCGTCGTTGGCGATTCCCTTCGCCGACAGGAGATCTGAGAACTGGTCCTGGCCGAGGAAGTCGCGGCGAACCGGGTCCTGCAGGTCCTTGCGCCAGTCGAGTTTCACTGCGCCTTCGATGTGACCGCCGTCGTAGGCGCTTGCATCTTCGTCGACCTCGACGAAAACGGTCTTCGTGGCGTTCAGGTTCTGCTCGGCCCAGTCGGCAGAGACCAGGACGTCGGAGCGGGCCATGGGTTTCCTTTCGGTGATGGATATCAGAGGGGAGAAATTGTGTCGGTCGGTGATGGATAGGTGGTAGGTGGGTAGGTATGTCAGGCGCGGGCGGTCTGCGATCGCAACCGCGCCACGAGGGGGTAGATCTGGCAGCCGAGGCACACCGCGAAGGCGGCATTGAGGAAGGCCGCGAACAGTGCGAAGCCAGTGGCCACAGCGCCGAGAGTCGGTAGCCCAGCGGCGAAACCGAAGACACCGGTGGCCGCGAACAGGAAGCCGACGAGCTGCGCGAACCTCAGTGGCGGCGTCGGCTCGCGTTCGCCGGCCGGCGACAACCTCGGTGCGAGAAACAGCCCGAACAGTCGGCCGTAGGGGCTGCGCTGTGGGCCGAAGGCGGCACCGATCGCAAAGACCACGGCCTGCGCAGCCAGCAGCACTGCCGCGGCAACAACGGAGAAGGACGACAACAGTAGAACCACGACGAGTACGGCGGTGGTGATCCAGGCCGCGAATCGTGGGCCACGGGCATCGACTTGTTCGACCGCGGAATGTAGGTCGGTAGACATCGTGAAGGTGCTCCTGCGCTTGATTTGTTGACGGTGTCGGGTGTCTAGGCGGGTCCGAAGTACAGAACCAGCACATCTGCAGAGGGGTAATGAGGGATCTACCCGTGATCGCCTGAAAAAACTTTCCGGAGTGCGCACCAAGGGCACCGGCGGAACGAGGGATCAGCAGCAGCGACAGCAACAACCGCCCAGTCGGCACAGGTCTACCGTGCGACGACTGGTGAGCAACAGCTCATGGCGGGACAACACATCGAACACCCTACCCCGAGAACTTCGACCAGCAGAACTACAGGTCGAGCAACGCAGCCTTCAGGGCGGCCGCTTTCGGCACTCCGGCAATCCGAACGTGCTGGTTCAGCTGTCCGTCGAGAACGAATGTCGTTGGAAGCGACAGGACGCCCAGCTCCCGGGCGAGCGCCTGGTGTTCGTCGATGTCGAGTTCGAGCTCGGTGGGACCGTCCAGTTCGGCGAGTACCTGCCCCACGACGCGTCGCACAGCACTACAGGGGCCACACCAGTCGGCAGAAAAGTGCAGAACCGTGGCGTGCCCAGAGACCGCACCGGCGTCTGCCAGCATGGCGGTCAAGCGAGGGGAGGCTCCCTTCGTGGCCGCGTGCCGTACCTTTCCTGCGCGTGAGGTGAGGACTACGCCGACTACCGATGCGGCAACCAGTACGACAACGAGAATTGTGATTCCGGTCATGACTTTTCGATCTGGTCCAAGTCGATCGTCACGTTCTCCGCCGAGCCTTCGATCACGATCTGAGAACCCTCGGCATAGACATCGGTGGGAAGCACTCCGAACGGAAGCGTCTGGCGGTCGATCGTCTTCGTGAACAGACCGAGCACAGCAGACTTCGCGAAGTCGGGGATCGTGAAGTCCGCACTGCCCTCGGGGCCGAAGTAGAAATCGGTGGCGACGATGCTCACCCGATCACCATCGAGAATCAAATCTGCCTGGACGCTGACTTCGGTCTCGACCGGTCCGACCGGCACGGTGCCGGTGAGCACGACTCCGCCGTTCGTCGTTTTTCCCGACCCACCCGAACCGCCCGTGCCGTCCGACTTGTCGGCGGGTGGCGCAGAAACCTGCAGGTCGACGATGCCGAGGAAGCGCCCGAGGTCCGTCGCCTCGATGCGCACCCGCCCGTCGAGTTTATCGACGGGAACGGTCTGCACCGACCCGTCGGCCAAGTCCGACAGGGGGATCGACACGCCACGCAGATTGGCTTCGATCGTCGTCGACCCGACGTAGTCGTTGGGGACGTCCTGTGCCCGGACCTCGACATTCTGGTACTTGCCTTCGGCGGCCTGGGTCAGAAAAGGGAAACCGTGGATCGTGACCTGAGGGTCCGAGGTGAGGTCCCCGCCCTCACGAATTGCGCGAGAGACGCGGTACTCGGAGTAGGCCGCAACCCCGAAGTCGATGACGAGGGCGAGTGCCAGCAGACTCACGAGACCGATGATCAGTTTGCGCATGGGGACCATTGTGACCGACGGATCCGGGACTGCGTTGAACGGTGGTCCCCGTGGACAAGTTAGTCTTACCCCCTGAGAAAGCCGTCGGCTTCGCTCCCGAAGACGGCGTCCCGCCGAAAATCGACTCAGTTCGATATCGGCACGACAGCGGTAAGAATAGAGGCTGTGTGGAGCTCCTGCTTCTGACCTCCGATCCGAATCCGGAGGCCGTTCTACCGTCGCTTGCGCTTCTGTCGCACCATGTGCGGCCTGTTCCCACGGAAGTTTCCTCGCTCCTGGAGGCAGGTTCCGCTGATATCGCCCTGGTCGACGCTCGTACCGACTTGGCCGCCGCACGCGGATTGTGCCGGTTGCTGGGCAGTACCGGCTCGGCGATCCCGGTGGTGGCCGTACTCACCGAGGGCGGTCTCGTCGCGGTCAACTCCGAGTGGGGCCTGGACGACATTCTTCTCCCCGGCACCGGACCCGCCGAGCTCGATGCCCGGCTCCGTCTACTCGTCGGACGTTCCGGGGGAGTGGCAAGCCCGGAGGCGTCGGGAAAAATCACTCTCGGTGAACTCGTGATCGACGAGGGCACGTACACCGCACGGTTGCGCGGACGCCCCCTCGATCTGACGTACAAGGAGTTCGAGCTCCTCAAGTATCTGGCTTTGCACGCCGGACGTGTGTTCACGCGTGCTCAGCTGCTCCAGGAGGTATGGGGATACGACTTCTTCGGTGGTACCCGAACCGTGGACGTGCATGTTCGACGCCTTCGCGCGAAACTCGGCACCGAGTACGAGTCGCTGATCGGTACCGTCCGCAACGTCGGATACAAGGCGGTGCGCCCTTCCCGCACTGCAAAGGGTGGGTCGGTTGCAGCAGGTCACGAAGACGATGGCCATGACAACGTCGAGTTGACCTCGCTCAACGGCACGACCCACGGAAGTGCGGCTCAGTAGATGACCCTCTCGTTCGAAATCTCCCGACTCGACTCCGCAGCGATGACCTCGGACGTGTCCGAGGCCGTCAAGGCGGTGGTGTCACGTGCCGCCGTCACCGACGGCACTGCGCCCCTGTCGGAACAGGCCGTCAAAGCAATCTCGGCGGACGGTTCGGTGCAGCATCTGGTTGTTTCCGAGGGCACTCGTATTGTCGGCTACGCGGGCATCGCGGCTGGTTCGGCCGAGGCTCCGCCGATGGCTGAAGTCGTCGTAGATCCGGAGTTCCGCGGCCGAGGCGCGGGACGCAGCCTCGTCGACCGTGCACTGTCCGAGGGTGGAGACGGGGCCCGAGTCTGGGCCCACGGAAATCTCGAACCCGCACAGGCGGTCGCCGCTCGACTCGGCCTGACGGTAGCTCGTGAACTGCTGCAAATGCGTCGCTCACTCGCAACGCCGGAACTGCCCGAAGTTGTTGTTCCGGAGAGCATCACGTTGCGCACCTATGAAGGGCCTCGCGATGATGCGGAACTTCTGCGCGTCAACAGTGCAGCGTTTGCCTGGCATCCCGAACAAGGTGGCTGGACCGCGAAGGACATCGACGAACGCCGCGACGAAGAATGGTTCGACCCGGCCGGGGTGTTCCTTGCTTTCGAAGAAGGCACCGACCATCTGCTCGGCTTCCATTGGACGAAAGTGCACGAAGCCGAGGCAGGCGAAGACGAGATCGGCGAGGTCTACGTCGTCGGTATCGACCCGGCGTCTCAGGGGCGTGGTCTCGGCCGGGTTCTGACCCTCGCAGGCCTGCACTATCTGCGCGACCGACAGCTTGCCGAAGTGCTGCTCTACGTCGAGGCGGACAACACCGCTGCTGTGCACACCTACGAACGCCTCGGTTTCTCGCGATTCCACGTCGACGCGGCGTACACGCGTCCGTAAACGGACAATTGCCCACTCTGTTCATTCTCCGTTCATTGTTTCGGGGGTAGCTGTCAACCGGCTCCCTCTACGTTTTGCTGTGGGTAGCGCCGACGCTGCCCTATCAGCGACAACGGCAACAAGAATCCTCGGAGGAAACGGTGAATCTCAAGCGCAATGCTGCTTTGATCAGCGCAGCGGCAATCAGTGCCATGCTGCTGACCGCGTGCGGCAGCGACTCGAACATCGAAGCGGCATCGGGGACCACGGCCGCAACATGTGAGGGCAAGTCACCGCTGACCGGTGAAGGATCCTCTGCTCAGCAGAACGCGATGTACAACTTCACGTCCGTCTACGCGGGCATGTGCTCCGGCAAAGCCGTCGAATACACGACGAGTGGTTCGGGCAACGGACGTACCCAGTTCGTGGCCGGCCTCGTCGACTTCGCAGGCTCGGACTCGGCCATCAAGGAAGAGCAGGCTGCCGCAGCCGCCGAACGCTGCCAGGGCAACCCCGCTTGGAATCTCCCACTCGTCTTCGGCCCGGTTGCCATCGCGTACAACCTCGACGGTGTCGACAACTTGGTGGTCACCCCCGAGCTCGCGGCCCGGATCTTCACCGGTCAGATCACCACCTGGAACGACCCGGCGATCGCCGCTGTCAACGAAGGCGTCTCGCTACCGTCCACGGCGATCATTCCGGTGTATCGGTCGGACTCCTCGGGCACCAGCGACAACTTTCAGCGGTTCCTCTCCGCGTCTGCTCCGCAGGCGTGGACACTCGATCACAGCTCGGACTGGGCCGGTGGCGTCGGCGAAGGCGCGAACGGTTCGTCCGGGGTCGCGCAGGCGGTCGCTGCGACCCCCGGCTCGATCACGTACGTCGAGAAGGGCTTCGCGGAACAGGAGAACCTCGGCACCGCCGACGTCGACTTCGGGAACGGACCGGTCGAACTGAGCAGCGAGACCGCGGGTACGGCAATCGATACCGCTGAGTTCTCCGGCGAGGGTAACGACCTCGTCATCGACATCGACGCCCTCTACGCGAGCGACGTCGAAAATTCCTACCCCCTCGTTCTTGCCACCTACGAAATCGTGTGCTCGAAAGGCTACGACGCCGACACCAGTGCCGCGGTCAAGTCCTTCCTGCTCAGCGCGGCCAACGAGGGCCAGCAGGGTCTCGAACAAGCCGGCTACGTCCCGCTGCCCGAGTCCTTCAAAGAGCGTTTGGTCACTGCGATCGACGCGATCGCCTGATTCAATGAGACGAGAACCTGTGTCGATGCCGTGGATGAATCTCCTCGGCATCGGGCAGGACCCGTCCTCGACCACCACACGAGAGACGTGAGCGGTATGAGAGACACCCACTCGATCACCGGCGTTACGTCCGCGGATGACACCACCGCGACCGGGGCGCCCCGGAACACGGAAGAGTCCATTCAATTGCCGGACAAGAAGGTCAAGGGCGGTACCGTCACTCGCCCTGGTGACCGCATCTTCGCCACCCTCGCCAAGGGCTCGGGTGTCTTCATCATCGTGCTCATCGCCGCCATCGGACTGTTCCTGCTGTGGCGGGCGATTCCGGCGCTGCAGAACAACACGGTCAACTTCCTGACGTACAACGGAAGTTGGAGTACCTCGGACACCTCGGCCATGGTCTTCGGTATCCGGGACCTGCTCCTGGTGACCGCGACCGTGTCGATCTTCGCGTTGATCCTGGCGATGCCGGTCGCGCTCGGAATCGCCGTCTATCTCACCAACTACGCCCCGAAGAAAGTGGCGGGCCCGTTGGGTTACGTCATCGATCTGCTTGCTGCGGTTCCGTCGATCGTCTTCGGGCTCTGGGGCCTGTACGTGTTGGCGCCGGCCATCAGCCCGCTCGCCGAATGGCTCAACACCAACCTCGCCTGGTTTCCGCTCTTCGCCACCGGGTCGGTATCGATCGCCGGTGGAGGCACCATCTTCACCGCCGGGATCGTCCTCGCCGTCATGATCCTCCCGATCATCGCGGCAGTGACACGTGAAGTCTTCGTCCAGACGCCGAAGGGGCAGATCGAAGCGGCCCTCGCGCTCGGCGCAACCCGATGGGAAGTCGTCCGGACCACCGTCATTCCATTCGGAAAGTCTGGATTCGTCAGTGGTTCGATGCTCGGGCTCGGGCGCGCTCTCGGCGAGACCATCGCGCTGTACATCATCATTCGCAGCACACAAGCGACCTTCGGATGGACACTCTTCGACGGCGGAAATACCTTCGCGACAAAGATTGCGCTCGCGGCAGGGGAGTTCAACAACCAGCTCCAGGCGGGTGCCTATATCGCGGCGGGCCTCGTTCTCTTCGTGCTCACCTTCGTCGTCAACGCGGGCGCTCGCGCCGCCATCGCCGGAAAGAAGGCCTAGGCCATGACCGCAACGCTGGATCGTCCGGTCAAGGAAAAGACCTTCAAGGGCGTCAGTGCTCGACGTAAGTTCGCCAACGGATTCGCGACCGTGCTGGTCAGTCTGGCCGTACTGGTCGCGCTGGTTCCGCTCATCTGGGTTCTCTACACGGTGATCTCGCGCGGCATCAGTGCAGTGGTGGCACCCGAATGGTGGATGAACTCGCAAGCAGGCCTCACCCCGTTCATCGCTGGTGGCGGCGCCTATCACGCCATTGTCGGGACGCTGATGCAGGGATTGTTCTGCGCGTTGATTTCGATTCCGATCGGTGTCTTCGTCGCCATCTACCTCGTCGAATACGGTGTCGGAACACGCCTCGCCAAGATCACTACGTTCATGGTCGACATTCTGACCGGTGTCCCGTCCATCGTCGCCGCACTGTTCATCTACACACTGTGGATCGCCACCTTCGGCTTCGACCGGTCCGGCATCGCCGTCGCGCTTGCCTTGGTCCTGTTGATGATCCCGGTCATCGTGCGGTCGTCGGAGGAGATGCTGCGCATCGTTCCGCAGGATCTGCGCGAGGCGTCGTACGCACTAGGTGTGCCGAAATGGAAGACCATCGCGAAGATCGTCGTTCCGACGGCACTGTCCGGCATCGTCACCGGCATCATGCTCGCGCTCGCCCGCGTCATGGGTGAGACCGCGCCGGTGCTGATCCTGGTCGGTTCCGCTACCGCGATCAACTTCAATCTGTTCGAGGGGCCGCAGACCTCCCTGCCTCTCATGATGGTCGACCTGCAGAAAGCCGGAACCGGCGCACTCACCAGCGAGCGCATGTGGGGAGCAGCACTGACGCTGATCCTGATCATTGCTTTGCTCAACATCGGCGCGAAGTTGGTCTCCAAGTTCTTCGCACCCAAGAACTTCTGATCACTGCGCCACCCACGAATCTCCCCGCTCGAGAAACCCAGGAGCCGATCATGGCAAAACGTCTCGACCTGAAAGACGTCAACATCTTCTACGGCAAGTTCCAAGCCGTCGCAGGTGTCACCCTCGCGGTTCCTCCGCGTGGCGTGACTGCCTTCATCGGGCCCTCCGGTTGCGGCAAATCTACAGTGCTGCGTTCGCTCAACCGCATGCACGAGGTCACCCCGGGCGCGCGCGTAGAAGGATCAGTGCTGCTCGACGGCGAGGACATCTACGGCTCCGGCGTGGACCCTGTCGGTGTCCGTCGTACCATCGGCATGGTCTTCCAGCGCCCCAACCCGTTCCCGACGATGTCGATCCGGGACAACGTCGTCGCGGGCCTGAAGCTGCAGGGCGGACGGAACAGGAAAGAACTCGACGAGATCGCCGAGCGCTCCCTCAAAGGCGCGAATCTCTGGAACGAGGTCAAAGACCGCCTCGACAAGCCCGGTGGTGGTCTTTCCGGTGGCCAGCAACAGCGGCTGTGCATTGCCCGTGCCATTGCAGTGCAGCCCGACGTCCTCCTCATGGACGAGCCGTGCTCGGCGCTGGACCCGATCTCGACGCTCGCCATCGAAGACCTCATCGGTGAGCTGAAGAAGGACTTCACGATCGTCATCGTCACGCACAACATGCAGCAGGCCGCACGCGTGAGCGATCAGACCGGTTTCTTCAATCTCGAGGCGACCGGTAAGCCAGGCAAGCTCATCGAGATCGACGACACCGAGAAGATCTTTTCCAATCCCACCCAGAAGGCCACCGAGGACTACATCTCCGGTCGCTTCGGCTAGGGAAAGTACAGGAAAAGAACCCCCGAACGCTCAGCGTTCGGGGGTTCTTCTTGTGCGCGTTCGGTACGAGCGAAGAGTCAGCTGCTGGGCAGGTGCGTGCTGCTCAATTCGGTCGGCATCTCACCGGTGGCGAGGAAGATGACTCGGCGTCCGACCTCGACTGCATGGTCTGCGAAGCGCTCGTAGAACCGCCCGAGAAGGGTGACGTCTACAGCCGCAGCGACGCCGTGACTCCATTCACGATCCATCAGCACCGTGAACAGGTGACGATGGAGGTCGTCCATCGCCTCGTCCTCCTCGTGGAGCTTGGCGGCGCGTTCGGGATCGCGGGTCTCGAGAACCTCGCGCGCAGATGCTCCGAGTTGGACGGCGATTCGACCCATTTCGGCGAAGTAGCCGTTGACCTCCTCGGGGAGGGCGTTGTTGGGGTGACGACGCCGGGTGATCTTGGCGACGTGCAGGGCGAGCGCCCCCATCCGCTCGATGTCGGCGACGATCTGGATTCCCGATACGACCGAGCGGAGATCCCCCGCAACCGGAGCTTGGAGCGCGAGGAGGGTGAAGGCCCTCTCCTCGGCAATGGTGCTCAGTTCGGAGATCTTGTCGTGATCGGAGATTACCTGCTCGGCGAGGAGCAAGTCTGCTTGAAGTAGTGACTGAGTTGCCTTCTCCATCGCAGAGCCGGCCAGTGTGGCCATCTGTCCGAGGATATCGGCAAGGTCGTTCATCTGTTCTTTGTAGGCGACGCGCATACCTGTGAGTTTAGTAGGTCACACCCATATGGTCACCGTCGAGCGGGTGAACGGAGCGTGAATGGCTCGCTCAGGCGCAGGTATCGTCGGCTGCATTCGTGAACGACAGATCCTCGGGCAAGGGCGCGCCTTCGGTCGAACCCTGAACTCGAGTGGCCTCGATCGGCTCACCGAACGCCGTCGGTGCAGTGGAGTACCCGGGATAGTCCGAGCCGAGTACGACCTCGACGATGCTGTCGAGCCCCTGCGCTTGCTCGATGACTGCCCCGGGGATCGCCGACGCCACCGTGGCGGCCTCGGATTCCTGGCCCTCCGAGAAGCGGACGACGGTCTGCTTGGCTGTTCCGACGAAGTTACCGACATCGAGAATCTGGAAACCATAGGTGGACAGTTCGCTGGACGCAGTGGCCGCCATCCCCACCATCTCGGAAGCATTGGAGACCTGGATCGAGACGGTCGTCGGATCGACTGCCAGCAGCGGCGCTGTCGGTTGAATCGACGGCTCCGCGCTGGGCGGCGGGTCTCGACGTTCTTCGCCGGGCAACGGCTCGTCGTTGATGATGGCACTGAAGATCACGGCAATGGCATCGTCGATCGGGATCTCGTTGCCCCAGTCGTTGGTACCCGAAGTGGGGATCGTCAGGAAGGTGACCGCTCCCGCGTCGACGTTCTGCAGGGAACGGCCGAGAGTGACAAGGTCTTTGGTCTTCACGTTCTCGACGAAGGTGTCGCTGGTGAAGGCGTTGACGAAACCGTTGAGCTTGCCTGGGTCGAGCAGGACCTTGTTCGAGAGCGCAGAGCGCAGTAGGGAGGACAGGAACCGCTGTTGACGCTTGATACGCCCGTAGTCGCCGTTGCCCTCGCTTTCGACGTTGCGTGCTCGTACGTAGTTCAACGCCGTGCGGCCGTCGATACGTTGCTCCCCAGCGGTCTCCAGCACGGTGCCGAGTTCATAGTCGACCAGGGGCTGCGGCGTGCAGACTTCGACGCCACCCACTTCGTCCACCATCGATTCGAATCCGGCGAAGTCCATACCGACGAAGTGGCTGATCTTCAAACCGGAGATCTTCTGGATCGTCTTGACGAGACACTTGGGCCCGCCGAGCGCATAAGTGGCGTTGAGCTTGTCGCCGTCCGCGGACGGGTACATCTCGCCGGTGTACGTGTTGGTGGAATTGTCGAAGCCCTCGCATTCAGGGCGAACAACGTCGAGGTCGCGTGGGAACGAGACTGCGACGACACGGCTTCGATCTGCAGGAATGTTGACCAGCATGACGGTATCCGAGCGGGCGCCTTCGGCATCGGCCACCGTGCCTGCGCCGACCTGGCCGCTGGCACCGGTACGAGTATCCGTACCGACGATCAGATAAGTCTCGTCACCATATTGACCGGCGGCGTCCACGACGTCCGTCGAATCCAGGTCCAGGGCGGCGACCTGTGCAAAGCCTTTGTCGGTGCTACGAAGGTATCCCCAGACCATTCCGGTGAGAGCAAGCGCGAGAACGGCGACGAGGGAAACGAATCCGCGGCCGATATTGCGGAGGCGCTTTTGCCGGCGCACCTTGCTCATGGCCAAACGAGTCAGGACCGGCCGATCATCGGCGGGGCTGCCGACGGCTTCGGGCAGCGCGACAACCGGGGGTGGGCTCACCGGCGACGGCGTCGAGTCCGTGATCGGGTCGATCTTTTCCGTGGGGTCATCGACCTCGGGCCGGCTGGGCCACGCGCGAACGGACGGCGTCTCGGCGAGTGGATCGTCGTCGGCCATCTTGTCCACGAGGTCGGCGACCGATACCGAGTCGGATTTTCGAGAGGAACGCTTACCTAGTCGGTTGAATTTGCCGCTAGGGGTTTCGCTGTCCGCGGATTTGGCGGTCGGCTCGGGCACCTTGCGGCGGGAGGCGGGCGGTGAGGATGCGGGCGGTGAGGATGCGGGGGTTGAGGATGCGGGCGGCACCGGCGCGCTACTCGGTGACCGAGGCTCGTGTGAGATTCGGGAGATCGGACGCTCCCAGGGAGCTCGTCCTTCGGGCGCAGGTGGGCTCGAGTCTCGATCGTCACCCACGAATGTGAACCTGGCCTTCCGCGTATCTCTCTTGCCGCCGAGTCGGGCGATCCCCGCAATGATACTGAGGAAACCTGTGGGGTCCACCCCGACCGATCCTCGCGGTCGTGACCTCGGTCAGCCGCCGGAATTCATCAAATCTGCTCCGACCGGCACTCGATCGTCCTCGGGGTCATCGAGCCACCCCTCGGGCAGTGACACAACGCCGGGCGAACCTTGTCTGCCACGTGGGCCTTCGGCATCTTTCGGGAATGCCACCGTCGGGTCGAGTTGGCCGAGCAGATCGTCCAATTCGGTCAAGGTCTTCACCAGTGCCATCGCCACGCGCAGATCGGATCCGGCTGGGAAACCACGCAGGTACCACGAGACATGCTTGCGCAGTTCACGAAGACCCTTGTTCTCGCCATGGTGTGCAGCCAGAAGCTCGGCATGGCGGCGAATGATGACGGCGACCTCGCCGAGCGTCGGGGGTGTGGGCTCCGCGCGCCCCGCGAAGCGTGCACTGAGTTCGGCGAACAGCCACGGACGTCCCAGACATCCTCGACCGACGACGACTCCGTCGCAACCGGTTTCGGCCATCATGCGAACGGCGTCCGACGCCGAAAAGATATCGCCGTTGCCGAGAATGGGGACATCGGTGACGTGCTCCTTCAACCGAGCGATCTCACTCCAGTCGGCTGTTCCCGAATAACGCTGCGAGGCCGTGCGCGCGTGCAGCGCCACGGCTGCCGCACCTTCGCCTGCCGCGATTCGGCCGGCGTCGAGGTGTGTGTGATGTTCCTCGTCGATACCGACGCGGAACTTGACCGTCACCGGAATCGACGTTCCTTCTGTCGCTTTCACCGCGGCCGCGACGATGCGTCCGAACAGCTTGCGTTTGTAGGGGAGCGCGGCGCCGCCGCCTTTCCGCGTCACCTTCGGGACCGGGCAACCGAAGTTCAGGTCGATGTGGTCGGCGAGGTTGTCATCGACGATCATCTTCGCCGCGGCGTAAGTCGTGTCCGGATCCACGGTGTAGAGCTGCAGTGACCGCGGGGTTTCGGTCGGACCGAAGGTAGTCATGTGCATCGTGGCGGGCTGGCGCTCGACGAGCGCACGAGCAGTGACCATCTCGCAGACATACAGGCCCGACGTACTGCCGGCGCGCGCTATCTCCTGCTCTCGGCACAATGTGCGGAACGCCACATTGGTCACACCTGCCATCGGAGCGAGGACAACGGGACTGTTCAGCTCGAGCGAGCCGATCTGCAATGTCATGGGAGAAGCCTCTTGAATCTGTGGACGGGAGAAATGCCGTGTGCCCGGCACCGATACCGGTACCGGGCACACGGAATCTCAGTTCAGGAGGCGCGAGCCTCTGCTTTGGCGGCTTCGCGTGCGAGGGAACGATCACGCATTTCCTCGAACTTGGTGGCCTGACGCTCGAGGTCTTCGAGGAACACGGCCAGCTCTTCACGCTTGGATTCCCCGACGCCGGTGAAGTCCTCACGTTCGAAGATCTGCCACTTCCGCAGCACCGGCCACACCACGTCCTCGAGGTGCTGACGCAGATCGTAGATACCGTGCTTGGCCATCAACACACCGTTACGGCGGAAGTTCGGCATCCCGGCACCGGGCATCTGGAAGTTCATCACGATATGCGAAATCGCTTCCAACGTCTGATCCGGCGCGATGTCGAGAGCGGCAGCGGTGACGTTGCGGTAGAACATCATGTGCAGGTTCTCATCCGCGGCGATGCGCTGGAGCATCCGGTCGGCGATCGGGTCGTCGCACACCTTGCCGGTGTTGCGATGCGAGACGCGCGTGGCGAGTTCCTGGAAGGTGACGTACGAGACCGAATGCAACAGTCCGGTCTGTGCGCCCGCCGGTGAGGCGAAACCGTTGGTCATGTGAATCATCCGGGCCTGTTCGAGCGCGACCGGATCGACACCGCGGGTGACCACCAGGTAGTCACGCATGACGATGCCGTGCCGGTTCTCCTCGGCGGTCCACCGTCCCACCCAGGTGCCCCAGGCGCCGTCCTGCGAAAAGTTTTCGGCGATCTCGCGGTGGTACGAGGGCAGATTGTCCTCGGTGAGCAGGTTGGTGATCATCGCTGCTCGCGCTACTTCGGAGAGTGTGCTCTGCTCCGGTTCGTAGTCCACCCCACCGAGTGCGGCGAAGTTGCGGCCTTCGTCCCACGGCACGTAATCGTGCGGGTGCCACTCCTTCGCCATCGACATGTGGCGGTTCACGTTGTCTTCCGCAACAGGAACCAGCTCGTGTAGCAGCTCCAGCTGTGTCAGATCCCTCGCCATTACATTGCCTCCATACATTGCCGATATCCGGACCTAGCCTACGGCACCGTAACTTCGCTGTGAACGCTCTCCAGTTGCGTGGCGCACAGTAGTCGGCCGGGAACCAAGGCGTTGTTGCCCCCGTAGCAGTTCATTCCCCATTGACAGTTCGTTCCCCGTAGCCGAACTGTTACCAAGTGTACTTTCGATGAATTCGGATGCTGCGGGCCGCCGGTGGTGGAGAAGCGGGCGTCCGGGACCGAACACGCGGTGGGCGGCGTCCGCCACCGCGTGGACATCTTCGGTGCCCCCAGTAGGACTCGAACCTACGACCTGCGGATTAAAAGTCCGTAGCTCTACCAACTGAGCTATAGGGGCGCGGATCGAAAGTGTAATGGGTGTTCCCAGCCGGCAGGCAGGTACCCCCAAAGAGTGCCGAGCAGCTATTTGCCGAAGCTGCTGCAACCTTTGGGTGCGGGGATTCCGGCGAGCCGCTCGTCGATCCACGCGTGGGAACCAGGCAAGCCCGACACCGCGACTGTCATGTGTTCGCCGAGATATTCCTCCAACCGGACGTCGGATCCGTGGGCGCACCATTCTTCGTACAGGGTCTCGGCGCCCTGCCTGGGGATCCAGAATTCTTGCTGCCCTTGGTAAATGAATACCGGGGCCGACGGCGCGAGGTCACCACCCATCCGCGTCTGAGCGATGATCTCCTCCGCGATCGGAGTGCGATCCACGTTCGGTATGTCCGAGAGTGCTTGGACGGGTATCGGTGCCACCAGCCCGCCTGGAGCGAGTAGATAGACACACATGTCCTTCGCTATCTGCGCGAGCCGAAGTCCGTTCGCGTTCATGAGTTGGAACATTTCCGGATATTCGCGGGCGACGCCGAGTGCTGCGGAGAGAAACAAGGTCGATGCTGCGTTGGTTCCGTTCATGGATCCGAGCAGGATGCGGTAGTCGATCGGCGCACCGCCGAACGCGGTACCGACGATGTTCACTTCCGGGGCGTAGGACGGTGCGAGTTGCGCGGCCCAGCCGGATGCGATTGCACCCCCGGAATAGCCGGTTACAGCGATCGGAGATTCCTTGTCGAGCCCCAACTGCGGTAGAGCGACCATTGCTCGCAAGGCATCGAGGACTGAGTGTCCGGCCATCCGTCCTGCGGCATATGCCTGCCGGGGACCTTGGTGGTCGGTGACCACCACCGCATAGTTCTTGGCTAGGAAGAGTTGCACTGCAACGATTTCTGGTGCAATACCTCGAGGGAGTGTCCATGACGGTGCGCACGTGTTGCCCAGTGAATCTATTGCCATGTTGTAGGCGACGACAGGTCGACTACCCTTGCCGGTCCACGGGGCGGTGGGCACGATGACGGTGGTGGCTGCCGCGACGGGTCGGTCCTTGGAATCGGTGGATCGAAAGAGGATCTGGGTGGAGGTCACCGGTGTGATCAGTGGGCCGACGTCTACCGGACGGGTGCCGAGGATGGTTCCAGGGCTCGAATTCTCGTATCCGGCAGGCGCGTCGAACCATGGGTCCGAGAGCGGAGTGGCCGCGGCAGATGCGGGATCTTGCTTCGGTGTGATGAAGTCCGTCACGGGGTCGGCGCTGACCGGCCAGGGACACGCAGCGATCAGTGTGGCTGTGAGAACTATTCTTGCGCAACGGTACAAGAGTTCTTTGACAACCATGCTGTCACCTGAATTCGTCATCCACGACCGACGTTATGTGTCCTGGATCACACTAGGTCGCATTTCGGCCTCGCGAGTGAGCGGCGCCGGGTCGAGTTCGGATTGTTATCCGATTCTTTTCGAGACCGGAATGCGGGTGGGTAACTCTTCGAAGATGTCCACCAAAGTCGTTGCATGGAGAGTCGTCACCGAAAAGCGTTGAACCGAAAGCCTTCAGCGGTGAATCATGTTGGGACTCGAACCAGATGAAAGCCCGCGCGTGATCACCGGTGCATCATGGAGTCACTGACAGATGCCGGGTAGATAGAGGGAGTCGAATGTGATTCGTAGTACCGAAGATCACCGTGCGATCGGCTGCGCCACGCGTGGTCGTATCTATCGGCACGGCGCCTTGGAAGTAACGAATCCGAACGAGGAAGAACTGCGGGAGTGGAGCACGGACCCTGACGCTGTTCTGTGGTTCGACCTCTTGGCACCGACGACTGCCGACCTGTCTCGGGTCGCTGAGATTCTCGGCGGTCGCGAACTCCATCCGCTGGCGCTGGAGGGGGCGTTGTCTCACGGACGGCGGCCACGGTTCGTTCGATTCGGTGACCACTCTCTCGTTCATACGCGGTCACTTCGGCTCGATGTCGAGGATTCGATTCAGGAAACCGAGATCGGAATGTTCGTCACGGGCAATGCCCTCATCACGATTCGTTCGAACGAGGCGTTTGCCCTGGATTCTATTCTCGACGCCTGGGACGACGAGTCTGCGATGATCGCTCACGGGGTGGGGTACCTGGTGTGGTCGTTTCTCGACGCCGTCATGGACGGGTACTTCGCCGTCGTGGATTCGCTGGACGAGGATGTGCAGTCGATCGAGGAAGCACTGATCGACGATGGGTTGCTGGTTCGCGATATTCAGTTGCGCAACTTCGTACTTCGCCGGTCGGTAGTCGCGGCTTCGAGGGTGGTTCTGCCCATGGCCGAGGTATGCGCAGGCTTGCTCAGGCCGAACCGACATCCAATCGACAATGAAGTCACTCCCTATTACCAGGACTTGTACGACCATTCGCTTCGGCTGACGGAGAGGGTCGACGGCCTTCGTGAGGCGATCGAGATCATTTTGTCGACAGGTCTTGCAATGCAGGGTAATTCGTTGAACGAGGTCATGAAGAAGCTCACGGCGTGGGCGGCGATCATCGCCATACCTACCGGGGTGACCGGATACTTCGGTCAGAACATTCCGTTTCCTGGTTACGGCCGCGCCCTCGGCTTCTGGCTGAGTACTGTGCTGCTGATCGGACTGGCGACAGGATTGTGGTGGAGTTTCAAACGCCGCGATTGGCTCTGATGGCCGACGGCAAGTCGACTGACCGGTTCGGGGCCTTACAGTGGGGTATTATTTGTAAAGTATGCGCTACGCGGTGAGCGCACCCTGCCCTGCGTGAACTAGTGGCTCGAGTGCGCACCCCCTGCAGCGCACTCGAGCCGGGTGAAGCGTACCACTCGGATTGTTTGTTTCTCGTCGTCGATTTGTCTGTTTTCTGGGTTTCTCAGGTATTTCTGGGGCAACGAACAGCTTTGTCGAGGACATGGTGACGTACGCTCGATCAGCGGTATGGACTGCTGATATGCAGAGCGCTTTTTTTCGGAGGCACGAGAAGTAATGGCACAACAAGAGCGCGCACGCAGGACCAGAGCGGCGATCGTCGAGGCTGCGGCGACGGAGTTCGCCCGACGTGGATACGCGGCTGCGTCCGTCAATGCGATCCTCGAGGGCTCCAATGCCACCAAGGGCGCGATGTACTTCCACTTCCAATCGAAGGAAGATCTGGCCCGGGCAGTGCTCGTGGCTGCGCTGGAGAGGTACACCGCAATCACCGAGAAGTGGCAGGGCTCGACGCTGCATCCCTTCGAAGTCATTCGCGGCATCATCGACGACATCGCGCTCGGATTTCAGACCGACGTCATAGTTCGAGCCGAGTTTCGGCTGATCGTCGAACCGGAGTTCTACAGCGAGGTCAAATCCGGGAGTGGCCGAGCTTGGGGACTGGCCGGACACGAATTGGCACGCAAGGCCCAGGAGATGGGCGACTTGAAGCCGGAGTTCGGCCCGGACAAATTCACCAGGGTGCTGAGCGCGTCACTGGCGGGTCAGCGATTCATGGCTGATCTCGTGTCGGACAGCACCGAGCTGCGTGCGCTGTTCCAGGAATCCCTCGAAGTGCTCCTTTATGCGATGGCAACACCTCAGTGGTTGGACACCTGGCACCGTGTCGGATGGCCACCCCTGGAGCTGGTGGCTACAGATAGTGCCTCTGACCTGCCGGTTTGAGTTTTTCGGAAGAAGTGCCCTAAGCTATCCAAGCTCCCAACGGAATGCCGTTGAGGGTAACGTCAGAGCAGTTCGAGATTGTGGAAGCTCGTAGTCCGAGTTGCTGCAAGTTCGAGTAGTTCGGCGGGCCCCCTTCGTCTAGCGGCCTAGGACGCCGCCCTTTCAAGGCGGTAGCGCGGGTTCGAATCCCGTAGGGGGTACGTTCGATCGCCGGAATTGACAATCCGGTGTGCAGTACAGCAGTCTCTTGCAGGCTGGCGCGGTTCGAAGCGGGTTGATCACCTGCTAAAGTTTGCGCTAGTTGAGTTCGACGCAAGGCCCTGTAGCGCAGTTGGTTAGCGCGCCGCCCTGTCACGGCGGAGGTCGCGGGTTCGAGTCCCGTCAGGGTCGCAAGTTCGGTGTTGTCACCGAATTACACGATCAGTACGTATTTGCACAGATCAGTACAAGGCATTGTCACCGGTGCCGCCCGGCCAGGTAGCTCAGTTGGTACGAGCGTCCGCCTGAAAAGCGGAAGGTCGCCGGTTCGATCCCGGCCCTGGCCACCACAGTTTCAGTACCAGCCTCATTCGGTTCATCCGAGTGGGGCTTTTTTGGTTCTATCCACGGTTGCGGCCTGTGCAATCGTCAGGTGGAGGCTCGCGCTTGTCGAGCGGCGAGCGAGATCGGAAATCCGGCGCCGAAATCTCCGAACTTTCACCCAGTGAGACTTGATACGCATTGTGCTCTCAGCCACTGTTACTTTTTGGCTCTACCGAGCGGGAATGTGCCGCCTTCTGAGGAGTCAAGGACCAAAAATGCTGCACGACAAGTCAACTCGATTCGAGTTCGAGGATCGAAACCGCCCGTGCACGACCACTTCGGTGTCACTATTCGCACGTGGGGAACGTCGATGACGACGATTCCAGGTCCAGCAGCTCCTGAGAAGGTTGCGCCGCAGGCCGCTCGTTACACGAGAAAGCGTTCGGCTGCGGTGATCATCCTCGTTCTCAGTTTGATCGAGGTCATCAGCGCATTCGAAACTTCGATGGTGTTCGCTGCAATCCCGACCATCATCAGAGACTTCGACAGTGACGCCGCGACGGTCGGCTGGGCAGTGACCGCATTCCTCTTGGTCGCCGCTGCCTCCGCCGCGGTGTGTGGACGTCTCGGTGACATGTACGGGCGTGAGCGGGTTCTGATCATCGTCCTGGCTATCGCTACGTTCGGCTCGTTGTTCAGCGCCATCGGCGACAGTGTGGGCGCGATCATCGGTGGCCGCGCCATCCAAGGCGTTGCGGGTGCGATTCTCCCGCTGTGCATCGGACTGGCACGTGCGCATCTGCCCAACGTGAAGGTCCCGGTTGCGATCGCGGTCATCTCGGGTACCGCCGTGGCTGCCGGCGCTGGATCGGCCTTTCTGGCCGGCATGATGATCGACTACGCGAGCTGGCACATGATCTTCATCGTCGCGGCTGTCTATGCGACGTGCATGCTGCTGCTCGTGGCGTTCGTGCTTCCGTGGCTTCCCCCCGTCGGGACCACCCAGAAGCTCGACTGGATCGGCACCATCGCATTCGCACCCGCCATCGCGGGAATCCTGCTGGGTATCACCAAGGGCAGTTCATGGGGTTGGACCGATGGGAAAACCCTCGGCCTGCTTGTCGGCGGTGTGGTCATTCTCGTGCTGTGGGTGCTGTGGGAGCTTCGAGTGACCGATCCGATCGCGAACGTGCGTCTGCTTACCGATCGCAAACTCGCGTTGACGATGCTCGCGACGCTGACCCTCGCGGTCGGTCCTTTTGGGATCAGCAACTTGATCGTCCCCATCGTTCTGCAGTCGCCGTCCAGTGGCTCGTTCGGTCTCGGCATGTCACCCAGTGCGGCCGGGGCCCTGACACTTGCGGGCGCGTTGCTTGGCTTCTCTTTCACTCCGCTGAGCGGGCGTCTCTCGCGAACGGTGGGTTCTCGCGTTTCGCTGCTCATCGGTGGACTGATGTATGCGGTGTCGGCGGTGCTGCTCTACGCATTCAACGACGCCAAGCTCGGGATGTTCGCAATGGTCGTCACCGTGTCCATCGCGACATCGTTCGCCTACACTGCGCTCCCGAACCTCGTGGTCGAGTCGGTTCCGGTCGAAAACACCAGCGAAGCAACCGGTTTGAATGCGGTCGTTCGCACTGCCGGGCAGGGGATCGGCGCATCGATCGCGACGGCAATCCTGGCATCGTCCGCCATCGCGGGGAGCATCGCACCTACGGTCGGTGGATTGAACATGGTCGTTGTGGTGATCCTCGTCGGCACCGCGGCTACCATCGCTCTCGCACTGATGCTGCGGCCAGGCACGGTCTACGCCGAGGCCTGAATGATGTCGAGCACGTCTGTCATGTGCCCGCCGGCTCGAACTCGCTAGGCTAGGCCTGTGGATGTGATCGAGGAAGCCCAGCGCGACCTTGCGCGCGGGGACAATGCACACGCTCGGGACCGACTGTATGCGGCACTTCGTACGTCCCCGGCGTCCCAGCCGATTCTGGAACTACTGGCGTACACCCATCTGCTGATGGGCGAACGTGCAGCAGCGGGTGCCGCGTGGTTCCTGACCTCGAAAGCAGACGGCGATCCCACCGCATCCGCTGCGTTCGCAGCGCTGGAAGCGCGCTATCGGTCGCCGATCTCGTTGGCACGAGGTCTACCGATAAACGCACCGTCCGAGTACTACCCGGCCCCGGCGCAGGCTCGACTCGAACGATTGTCCTCGGCTATCCGCGCGAACGGCCAACAGTGGGTTCCACCTCGCGACACGGTCTACTTCGACGAGGTGGGCGTCGATTCCGACGACTTTCTCGACGACGACCTGCCCGGTCCGAGCGGCGCCTACAGCGACCGAAGTCGTCCGGTTCGGCAGCGAGTTGTGGCGTCGTTGATCATCTTGGCAATTGCTGCGACGTCGGCTTCGGTGGTTCTCGCCATCGTGTTCGGCTGACCGCTTCTTCACGCCGTCGCAGCAGTTGCTAGCTTCCGATCAGTTCGTCCTGGGTGGCGAGAGCAGTTCCCCATCGGGCCAGGGCGACCCGACGCGTTTCCGGTTCACCGCCGTCCCTGCCCTCGGCGATGGTGATCACGGTGCGGGACAGTTCGAACAGGCTGACGCGATTGTCTCGGGCGGTGGCGAACAAATCCTCCACTGCCCGCGCGACACTTCCGCCGCGAACGCCGACGAGGACACCCGTCGCGATGTCGACATCGGTGCGTGAAGCCGGTCCCCGAGACGTCATTGTGTCGGGACTTCTATCGATCATGAACGGTTCCTTATTGGTTTGTTTCGGTTCCTGCTGCCCATTCAGCAGACCGCTCACTCTCCCACATCCAGTCGACGGGTACACGGACCAGCTCCAAGTCTTCTACGACGGGCTGGCTCGAATGTGGATACGTTCACCCTGGGGACCGAAAAGACTGAGTATTTCCACTGGGCGATCGTCGACCGCACCGAACCAATGTGGCACGCGCGTATCGAATTCCGCGGCCTCGCCCGGCTTCATGACGATGTCGTGTTCGCCGAGTACCAATCTCAATCTGCCGTTGAGAACGTAGAGCCATTCGTAACCCTCGTGAACGCGAGGATCAGGCTCGGCGCGAACGGGATCGACCACGAGCTTGTATGCCTGCATCCCACCGGGGCGTCGGGTGAGCGGGTGAATCGTCACATGCTCGCGTCGAATCGACGCCGAGCGCACCCGCGGATCCTCGACGGGCGGCGCAGTGACGAGTTCATCCAGGGGAATCTGGTGTGCCCGGGCGATCGGAAGGAGTAGCTCCAGGCTCGGTTTTCGGTCACCGGATTCGAGTCGGGAAAGTGTGCTGAGTGAGATCCCCGTCGTCTCGGCGAGTGCGGCAAGTGTGGTGCCACATTCGCCGCGTAGTCGTTTCAGACGGGGACCCACAGCTGCGATGACGTCGTCGATGTCCTCTTCGGGGCTGGCCATGCACCTATTGCAGTTTCAGCAAACGGATTTGTCAAACGGTGGCGCACAGGGTGAGTCGATCGCCGAAGTAGTGATCGAGTGTGCTCTCGACCTACATACTGTGGATGTGACCACCGACGTTACGTCGCAGCAAGTACCTCTACGCCGCTCGCGTGTCGTGCGGGACGCCTACGGTTCGACGACGGCCGAGGCTTTCATGATCATCGCCATCGCGACGATTCTGCTCACCCGCCTGTATCTGGAGTTGACCAACTACCCGCAGGTCGGCGGTAAGACCCTTCACATCGCACATGCGCTGTATGGCGGCGCGCTGATGATGTTCGCCCTGTTGATCGGGTGGATGTTCATCGGGTTCGCGGTTCGCGCACTTGCCGTCCTGCTCGGCGGAATCGGGTTCGGCTTGTTCCTCGACGAGGTCGGCAAATTCGTCACGAAGGACAACGACTACTTCTATGGCCCGTCCTCGGAAATCATGTACGTGCTCGTCGTCGTCGTCCTCGTGGGTAATCGAATCGTGCGCGACATTCGACGGCCTTCGCATCAGGAGACGTTGGCCAATGCGGCTCTGATAGCCGCGCATGGCATCGCACACGGACTGCCGGATCACCGGCGCGCTTGGGCTCTGCGGATGGTCGACCGGGCGGAGGCGGAGGGCGAGGACGCCGCGACCATCGCCGGGCTCCGACTTCTTCTCGAGAACTGTAGGACCGGATCGGCACGACTGTACGACGCCCAGCAGTTCGCACCTCGGCTGATCCCGAAGTTCTTCAAGAGCCCTCGATGGGTGTCCGTTTTTGCGTGGGGCATGACCCTCGTATCGTTCCTGGGTGTGGTCTTCGGGATCGTCGAGTTGGTTCTCGGGAATCTCCATCTCGATACCCGTGACATGAACATCGAGGTCGAGGGCATGGGGGTAGCGAGCGGAATTCTGTTCGTGTCCTCCGTGCTGACCTTTTCGCTTGCATTGCCGTCGGCGATCAGGCTCCGTGGAGGAAAATTGTGGCCACTGCACATGCTTCGCATCGCGGCTTTGATCTTCACGCTGCTGAACGCGTTGGTCGATTTTGCCCAGGAGGGATTCGGTGCGCTGGCCAGCGTCGCGATCGGATTGGTGGCGCTGGCTGTGTTTTCACATCGCATCAACGTCCGGACGGCGGAGATCGCCGAGGAGAATGCCGCACACGGCGATGTTCTCTCTATGCCCCGCTAGGGAGTTCGAGTGTGCGAGTACTGACGAAAGTTCGAATCGTCTCGGTGAACGGATCTTGGAACTCGATCGATCGAGCCAGGAGCTGCAGCGGATGCGAATAGTCGTCACCGGCGACGTCGTAGAAGTCGGGGTAGAAGTTGTCACCCAGAATCGGCAGCCCCAGCGAGTTCATGTGAAGGCGCAGTTGATGTGTGCGTCCGGTGGTGGGTCGCAAAGTGTAGAGGCCATGACGGCGGTCGTGGTCGGTGAGCTCGACATGCGTTTCGGCATTCGGTTCACCGGGGACTTCTTCGGCGCGAAGTACGCCGCGTACCTTGATCATTCGACTACGCAGCGTCAGCGGAAGCTCGAGCTCCGGATCGAATCGTGCCACCGCGTGATAGACCTTCGTCACGGCGCGCTGCGCGAACAATTCCTGATATGCACGGCGAACTTCGGGGCGGACGGTGAAGATCAGCACGCCCGCGGTCAGGCGGTCGAGGCGATGGGCGGGGCTCAGGTCGAGTAGACCCAATTCTCGGCGCAGTAGAACGAGCGCGGACCTGGCGATATACGCCCCGCGTGGCATCGTCGCCAGAAAGTGTGGCTTGTCGATGACCAGTAGGTCACGGTCGCGGTGGAGGATGTCGATCGGGAACGGCACGACGGGTTCGAGCGGTGGATCGCGATAGAGATAGATATCGCTGCGCGGAACGAGCCGTGAGCTCGGTTCGATGGGCACTCCTGCAGCATCCACCACTTCCCGTGCAGCGATTTTTTCTCGCAGACGTCTCTCATCGTGTGGAAAACGATCGACAAGATAGTCCATGACGGTGGGAAAGGTCTCGGTATCGGGCATTCGAATCCGAGTAGGACCGAGGCCGTCGCGCAGGGGAAGCGGTGCGCGGGCCATGGACCAACTCTAACGTCGGATCTGTCGGTGCAACACGAGGACTGTTACGAAGACGCGACGCCAGAGTCAGTCCACTGGCAGGCTAGATGGAGACGACCATCTTTCCGGTGTTCTCGCCGCGGAGCAGTCCGATGAACGCCTGCGGCGCGTTGTCGATACCCTCGACAACGGTTTCGTCCCACTCGATGACGTTGTCGGCAAGCCATGTCGCCATCTTCTCGCTGAACTCACCGGCGAGATGCTGGTAGGAGCCGGCGATGAAGCCCTTCAGCATCAGTTCCTTGCCGATGGCCAGCGCCAAGTTCCGAGGCGCAGGGCTGGCTTCGGTCGAATTGTACTGAGAGATTGCTCCGCACAGTGCAATTCGGCCGTTCTTGTTCATCGACCAAATGGCAGCTTCGAGGTGGTCGCCGCCGACGTTGTCGAAATACACATCGATTCCGTCCGGAGCGGCCTCGGCGAGTTGCTTGGTCACCGAACCGTCGTGGTAGTCGAATGCTGCATCGAAGCCCAGCTCGAGTAGCCGAGCAACCTTGGCCTTGGACCCTGCGCTACCGATGACGCGAGACGCACCCATTGCCTTGGCGATCTGGCCGACCAGCGAACCGACGGCACCCGCAGCACCCGAGACGAACACCACGTCGCCGGGCTTGAACTGTGCCACCGCGGTGAGCCCGACATAGGCGGTCAGCCCGGTCAGGCCGAGAGCTCCCAGATAGGCCGAAGGGGAGCCCTTGTCGAGGTCGACTTTCATGGCCGATCTGCCGTCGAGGACAGCGGTGTCCCGCCATCCCTTCCCGTGCAGCACGGTGTCGCCGACTGCAAAAGCGTCACTGCGGGTTTCGACTACCTCGCCCACGGCGCCGCCGTCGAGCGGCGCGTCGACCTGGAACGGCGGAACGTACGACTTGACGTCGTTCATCCGGCCGCGCATGTAGGGGTCGACGGACATGACGATATTGCGAACGAGTATCTGACCATCCTGAAGTTCGGGAAGGTCGGTCTCGACGGTGCGGAAGTTCTCCGGCGTCGGCTCACCGTGTGGACGTGAAGCGAGATGGATTTCCTTGGCGCGCAAGGGGGACTCCTAGTCTTCGGTGACCGTGACGGTCACATCGATGTTACCGCGGGTCGCGTTGGAATATGGGCAGACCAGGTGGGCTTTGTCGGCTAGTGCCTGGGCCTCGTCGTGGGGGAGATTCGGTAGCGTCACCTCGAGCGTCACCTCGAGCTGGAATCCGCCTGCATCGTTGGGACCGATGCCGACCTGGGCGCCAACAGCGGAGTCCGTCACATCTGCCTTGTTCGCACGGGCGACCATCTGCAGGGCGGAGTGGAAGCAGGCTGCGTAACCTGCAGCGAACAGTTGCTCGGGGTTGGTGCCCTGGCCGTTGCCGCCCATGGCCTCGGGGATCGCAAGTTCGAGGTCGAGGCGACCGTCCGAGCTGCGAGCGCGGCCGTTGCGACCTTCTCCGGTTGCCAGTGCTTCGGCGGTGTAGATGGTAGCCACAGTCATCCCTTTTCTTGGTGGAGTGCTTCGGCCAGTGCGGCCAGCACGTTCTTGAGGTTGGTGAGTTCTTCGACGCTCATGCCCGTCTGCGCGGCGAGCTGCATCGGTATGCCGGCGGCCTCGCTGCGCAGCGCACTGCCCGCTTCCGTCAGGTGGATCTCGACTCGTCGCTCGTCGGACGTGAGACGCCGACGTTCGATGAAACCGAGGCCTTCGAGCCGTTTGAGCAGCGGGGACAATGTCCCGGTTTCGAGATCGAGTGCGGTGCAGATGTCACGGACGCCGCGCCCGTCCTTTTCCCACAGCAAAAGGAGCACGAGGTACTGCGGGTAGGTGATCCCGAGTTTGTCGAGGATCGGGCGATAGGCGGCAGTGGTCGCTCGCGATGCCGAGTACAACGCAAAGCACACCTGGCGATCGAGTGCGAGTTCGTTGGTCACGTGCACAAAGGTAGCGCACGTTTAAGTTGTTCGCAACCTATCTGGGCTGACTGCACACTATCTCGCCGTTTCGACGGGATTCCGCCGATCGAGCCAGACAGTGTGCAGTCAGGGTTCGAAACTACCGAGCCAGAGCAGCGGCCTCTACTAGATTGCGCAGCGAGGCTTCGACCTCGGCGTTACCTCTGGTCTTGAGCCCGCAATCCGGATTGACCCACAGGCGCCCTGCCGGAACGGCCTTCAATGCGGCCTGCAAGGAGGCGGTGATCTCCTCGACGCTCGGAACCCGCGGTGAATGGATGTCGTACACCCCTGGACCTACGCCGAGATCGAATCCGACGTCGTTGAGATCGTCGAGGACTTCCATGTGGGAGCGAGCAGCCTCGATCGACGTCACATCGGCATCGAGTGCGACGATCGCATCGATCACCTCGCCGAACTCCGAGTAGCACAGGTGCGTATGGATCTGCGTGGAATCCGCTACCCCTGACGTCGACAGCTTGAATGCTCGTACAGCCCAGTCCAGGTAGGCATTCTTGTCCTTTGCGCGCAACGGGAGCAGTTCGCGTAGTGCGGGTTCGTCCACCTGGACGATCGCAATCCCCGCCGATTGCAGGTCGACGGTTTCGTCGCGGATGGCCAGTGCGACCTGATCTGCGGTGTCGGCCAGCGGTTGATCGTCGCGAACGAACGACCACGCGAGGATCGTCACAGGGCCGGTCAGCATGCCCTTGACCGGCTTGTCCGTCAGTGACTGGGCAAAGGCGATCCAGTCGACGGTCATCGCGCCCGCCCGGCTCACATCACCGAACAGGATGGGCGGACGCACGCAACGCGAACCGTAGGACTGAACCCAACCATTGGCTGTGGCCGCGAAGCCGTGCAAATGTTCCGCGAAGTATTGCACCATGTCGTTGCGCTCCGGCTCGCCGTGTACGAGAACATCGAGGCCCAACTTCTCCTGCAGTGCAATGACATCGGCGATCTCCGCTTGCATGCGACGCACGTACTCGGCGTCGTCGATCTCGCCCTTGCGCAATTCGGCCCTGGCGATACGGATCTGGGTTGTCTGCGGGTACGAACCGATGGTCGTAGTGGGAAGCGACGGGAGGTCGAGTCGAGCAGCTTGGGCCACCCGACGGTCGGCAGCGGGGCTGCGATCGACTCCCACACCACCCTCTAGTCGCGTGCGAACCGCATTGTCGTGCACTCGGGGGTCGGTGCGACGGGATTCCGCAGCGACGCGTGCCGCAGCGAGTTCGGTTGCAACAGAGTCGGTTCCCTCTCGAAGTGCACGCGCGAGCACGGTCACCTCCTCGACCTTTTCTGCGCCGAACGCCAGCCACGACCGCAGTGGATCCACGATCTGCGTCTCGGCGTCGAGCGTGTACGGAACATGAAGTAGCGAGCAGGAACTCGACACGGCGAGCGCACCGGCGCTGCCCAACAGGCTCGCCAGCGTGGCCAGAGCTCGGTCCAGATCGGTCCGCCAGACATTGCGGCCGTCGACGATTCCTGCCACGAGAAGCTTGCTCGCCAGAGCGGGTACCGCAGCGACCTGCTCGACGGTTCCCGGGGCCGTGAGATCGACCGACAATCCCTCGATACCGGTCGAGGCGAGTACGGGCAACGCGTCACCGAGGTACCCGAAGTACGACGCCAGCAGTATCGCCGGCCTCCCCTCGACGGCGCTGAGGTAGTCGTAGGCGCGTCCGGCGGCGGCGAGTTCGGCTTCGGTTCGATCCGCCACGAGAGCAGGCTCGTCGATCTGCACCCATTCGGCACCTGCGTCGGACAGCTGTGTCAACAGATCCGCGTACAGCGGGAGGATTTCGTCGAGACGGTCCAGCAGCGGAGCATCACCGCCGACAGATTTCGAGAGGAGCAAGAATGTGACCGGACCGACGATCACCGGACGGGCCGGAATGTCCAGTGCGCGAGCCTCGTTCAGTTCGCTGAGAATCTTCTCGGGGTGGAGCGTGAATGTTGTGCTCGGGGAGATCTCGGGCACGAGGTAGTGATAGTTGGTGTCGAACCACTTGGTCATTTCCAGGGGCTGCACGGTGTCGTTACCACGCGCGGCGGCGAAATACCGGTCGAGATCGTCCTCGATGTCGCTTACCCGTTCGGGCAGGGCGCCGAGGAGGACCGCGGTGTCGAGCACCTGGTCGTAGTACGAGAACGTGTTGATCGGTACGGAGTCGAGCCCCGCGGCCTTCAGCGAAAGCCAGTCGTTCTCGCGTAGGTGCTTGGCGACAGCGCCGAGCGCGGCGGCATCGATCTTTGCGGCCCAGTAGGACTCGACAGCCTTCTTCAGTTCGCGCTTCGGGCCGATTCGGGGTGAACCGAGAACCGTCGCGGTGAATTCGAATGTCACTTCGTGTGTCTCCAGATACATGGCGTGATGGGTGGAACACCACCGTGCGCGCGAGTACGCCTGAGCCCAAGACGAGACTTCAGGTCTACTCGCCCACTCCACGGGGCGGTGAACCGCTACGCACGGCGTGCGCAGCACAGAAGGCAGGTATTCGGACTCGCAGGCGCGCGATTCTTCGAGTAAAGCTCGAGAAAAGCTCCTAGTGGCCGTCGCTTCCCAGAGAGGCTTCTCCAGTGCTTGATAGACGGCGGTCGTTCCTGCATACCGCTGCGGGACAATCCCGGATTCTCACCGGGTTCCCTCTTGCGTCGCCGTTGCGGACTTCGGGGCTCCTCTTGGCCGCGGGCGAACCGACTGCATGCATGAGCATAGGCGCTCGGCAGCCTCCGGAGAAAGGGCTGCTACTCTCGGCATCATGACGCGCACGTATCTTTGGTTTAGCAGGCCGGCCCCGGGTGGGTCAGCCAGCGACACCATGCGCTGACACCCCACCCCACGAGCCGGAATCGGACCGGCTCGAAGTGCGCGTGGATTCACCGTGAACGAGTCGGTCTGGGAACAGGATCTTTTTCCATGACCATCGACACCAACACCACCGACATCAACACCATCGACCCAGCTCTGCACGATTCTGCTCTGGACGATCGACGGACGATCAGTATCAGTCCGCTTCTGTCGCCGCGGACCGTTCGGCGTGAGCATGCGGCAGACGATGCAGTGGCAGCCGTGGTACGACGCGGTCGCGACGGCGTCGTCGACATCCTCGACGGACGTGACGACCGGCTGATCGTCGTCGTCGGACCGTGCTCGGTGCACGACACCACCGCGGCGATGGACTACGCCCGGAGATTGGCCACGAAGGCCGCCGAACTCGACGACCGCCTGCACATCGTCATGCGCGTGTACTTCGAAAAGCCGCGGACCACTCTCGGCTGGAAGGGCCTGATCAACGACCCGCATCTCGACGGCAGTTTCGACATCAACGAAGGCCTCCGTGTGGGCCGCCAGCTGCTCGTCGACATCTCGAGTCTCGGCCTTCCGGTCGGATGTGAATTCCTCGACCCCATCACCCCTCAGTACATTGCGGACCTGGTCAGCTACGGTGCCATCGGCGCACGAACCGCAGCCAGCCAGGTGCACCGTCAACTGTGCAGCGCGTTGTCGATGCCCGTCGGAATCAAGAACTCGACCGAGGGGGATGTTCAGGTCGCGGTCGACGGAACGCGGGCGGCGGCGTCGAGTCATGTCTTCCCCGGAACTGATCTCGACGGTCATTCCGCGTTGATCAGAACCGTCGGGAATCCCGACTGTCATGTGATCCTTCGCGGCGGCACCGACGGTCCGAACTACGACGCGGAGACTGTCGCCGACACCATCGCGCGACTCCGGAAGTCGAATCTTCCCGAGCGAGTGGTGATCGACGCGAGCCACGGCAACAGCCGAAAAGACCACAACAAGCAGGTCGATGTCGTGACGGACGTGTCGGCACGGCTAGCAGCAGGCGAGCAGGGGATCGTCGGTCTCATGTTGGAGAGCTTCATCGAAGCTGGACGGCAGGATCTGACTCTCGGCCATGCGAACGAATTGACCTACGGTCAGTCGATCACCGACGCATGCCTGGATTGGGACACCACTGCGGCACAACTCGACGCACTCGCGGCCGCGGTCAGCGAACGCCGCGCGGGCGGAACTGCACGCTGACGCGAGGGCCGGTGGCACGTGTGCTCTTGGGTACGGCGTGCTCCCACGTGCGTTGGCACGAACCGCCCATGACGATCAGATCGCCGTGGCCGAGTGTGAACTTCAACGATGCGCCGCCGCCACGCGGCCGCAACATCAGTTGTCGGGTGGCACCGAGTGACACGATGGCAACCATCGTGTCCTCGGTGGCGCTGCGGCCGAGGTTGTCTCCGTGCCAGGCGACGCTGTCGGATCCGTCCCGGTAATAACACAATCCGGCAGTGGCGAAGGGCTCGCCCAGTTCGGCCCGATAGTGCGCATCGAGTGTCGACTTGGCCTCGAGCAACCGTGCCTCGGGCCAGCTCTCGTGTTCGGAGTAGAAGCGCACCAAGCGCGGCACGTCGACCACGCGGTCGTACATCTGGCGGCGCTCGGCTCGCCAGTCGACGTCGGTGACGAGTCGATCGAACAAGTCCATGGTGCTCGCCCATCCGGGGCGTACATCGATCCATGCGCCGTTCGTGAGAGTGCGTCGCGTAACCGTGGATCCGAGTGGACCGAAGTCCTCGTCACCGTCGGTGAACAGCGACCCCTGCAGTTCCACGCTCATGGTCGCTATCGTAGCGTCATTCGAACGTACGTTCCAACGATCGATCCGCCGAATTTTGTCGCAGTCTTGTCCTATCGTGTGCGCATGGGATACGAAATTCAGGTCACGATAGACAGCGACAACCCCCATGAGCAGGCCGCATGGTGGGCTGCGGCCCTCGACTGGCAGGTCGAGGAGCAGGACGAGAGATTCATCCGAGAAATGGTGGACGCCGGTCACGCGAGCGAGGACGACACACTCCTCTTCGACGGTCGGCTCGTCTGGAAGATCGGCGCCGCAATCGTCGATTCCGACCGACCCTCGGCGCCGCGCGTGCTCTTTCAGTGGGTTCCGGAGTCGAAAACAGTGAAGAACCGGCTACATTTCGATCTGAGGATCGGAGACGACCGCGAAGCGGTGGCAGAAAGCCTCGTCGACACAGGAGCATCGATCCTCTATCGCGGTCAGCTCGGCCCGAGTACGTGGATCACGATGGCCGACCCGGAGGGCAACGAGTTCTGTCTCTCTTAGAGGTACTTCACCGATACGCGCCCGGTGTCTGTCCGGTCCACCGCTTGAACGCCCTTCGGAAGGCGGACGGCTCCGAGAATCCGAGCTGGTGAGAAAGGTCGTCGACCGAATCTCCGCGACTCAGCCCGGAGATGGCGGCGTCGCGTAGTACTTCTTCGCGGATCTGGTTCACCGACGTGCCCTCCTGCCGCAACAGTCGGCGAAGGTGCGCGGTACTGACAGTCAGCTTGGCGGCGATCTCGTCGGTACCTGGACTGCGGCCCTGAAGTCCCAGTTCGAGTGCTCGTCGCACTTGTGACGATGCGGTGCTGTCGTAGTCGCGCGCAGTGAACAACAAGTTCGGTGATTCGCGCAGGTAGTCGGTCAGGCTCGCCTCGGTTTGTACGATCGGCGCTCGCATCGCGGCATTGTCGAACTCGAGGACTGCTACCGATGCACCGAATGCCACTCGGGTGCCGAACATTCGATCGTAGAGCTTGGCGGTTTCCGCGTCGGCCATGTCGTAGGGCAGTTCGACCGAGTGCAGCTTCACCCGACCACCGATGAGCCACGCGGCGAAGCGATGTACCAGCAACATTCGAAAGTCGGTCAGCAATTGGCCGGCCCGCTCCCTGGCCTGCTCCGGCAGATGTGTGTTGTCCACCGGCGGCATCGTCAGTCGCGTTGTGCTCTCACCGCGAGTGATCGTCATCGTTGGAAGTCCCGAGAGCACTCGCGTGGTTTCCGTCATCCGGTTCAACGCCGACGCGAGGTCGGGACTGTGTATGAGGGTCTGGCAGATGACGCGAAAACTGCCGCGCCGCATGGGCGTCGACGCCAATCCGAACAGCTCGTCACCGGTGATCTGCCATGCGGACTGAGTGAACAGCGTGACCTGTTCGGCGGTGAGTCGTGCGCGCGGATCCTTCAACGTTTCCGGTCCGATTCCCGCGATCGACAGTGGATACGACAGATCGACGCCGCTGCTCGCCGCGAGAGCAGTGGCATTGACGACGAAAGCGACGGGGATGGTTCTGGCGGTCATGATGGTTGTCAGAGTCTCAGCAGTCTGTCGGACGCTTCGGCGAGCACGTCGTCTTTTTTGCAGAAGGCGAAGCGCACCAAAGTTTTCCACGGCTCGGCATGATCGACGAACGCGGTGACGGGGACGGCCGCCACCCCGATTCTCGCGGGAAGCGTGCGACAGAATTTCAGGGCGTCGGTTTCACCGAGTGGTGCCACGTCGGCACAGACGAAATACGTTCCGTTACTGGACCTCACCTCCAGACCAGCTTTGGTCAGCGCGGCGGAGAGTACGTTCCGTTTGGCGTGCAGTGAGTCTCGGAGTTGGTCCACCCAGGGACCTTCATAGGTGAGCGCGTGCGCTACTGCAGGCTGGAACGGGGTTCCTCCGACGAACGTCAAAAACTGCTTGGCCGAGCGCACGGCATCGATGAGTTCGGCTGGGCCCAGTGCCCAGCCGGTCTTCCAACCCGTTGCATTGAAGGTCTTTGCGGCACTGGAGACGGTGACGGTCCGCTCGAACATGCCGGGCAAGGTTGCAATCGGTACATGCTCGGAATTCTCGAAGACCAGGCGTTCGTATACCTCGTCGGTGAGGACGAGCAAGTCGTGCTCGCACGCTATCTCGGCGATCCGGACGAGCTCGTCACGCGTCAACACCATTCCCGTCGGATTGTGCGGGGAATTGACCACGAGAAGTCTGGTGTTCACCCCGATCGCACGTTCGAGCGCATCGAGGTCCACGGCGAAACCGGTTCCGTCGGCGACGAGAGGGACCGTGGACCGGTGGGCGCCGGCCAACGCGATCGCGGCAGCATACGAGTCGTAGAAGGGTTCTATCAGCAAGACCTCTTCGCCGGGTTCGACGAGCCCGAGTATCGTCGCGGCGATTCCTTCGGTGGCACCGACGGTGACGAGAACCTCGCAGGACGGGTCGTAGTCGATGCCGTAGCGGCGAGAGCGATCGGCGACAATGGCCTCGCGCAGGACCAGCATACCCGACCCTGGCGCATATTGATTCAGGCCGCCGGCAATAGCGTCCTGCGCGGCCGCGAGCATGGACGCCGGCCCGTCGGTGTCGGGAAAGCCTTGACCCAGATTGACCGCGTCGCTCGCCACCGCGAGAGCTGTCATCTCCGCGAAGATCGTCGACGCGAAGGGGCGTAGACGCTCGACAGTTCGGCTTCGGTGCTCCGCGGACATTCATGCAGCGTAGCTGGTGTCACATTCGGTAGGTGCGCCTCGTCCAAGAGGTAAGAACCCCCCTACCTGCCGACGGTAGTCTCGATTGCATGCGATTCGGACTGTTCATCCCTCAAGGCTGGCGACTGGATCTGGTCGGCATCGAACCCTCCGCACAGTGGAGGGTCATGCGCGATCTGGCTACGGCAGCCGACGCCGGACCATGGGAATCGCTGTGGGTGTACGACCACTTCCATACCGTCCCCGAACCCACCGAAGAAGCCACGCACGAAGCGTGGGCGCTCATGTCCGCGATCGCTGCGTCGACCTCACGTATCCGGCTCGGCCAGATGTGCACTGCGATGGCTTATCGCAACCCTGCGTACCTGGCCAAGGTCGCCGCCACCGTCGATCTGATCTCGGGAGGGCGCGTCGAGATGGGAATCGGTGCCGGTTGGTACGAGCAGGAATGGCGCGCATACGGTTACGGATTCCCGCCGCCTCGTGAACGTTTGGGCCGTCTCGACGAGGGCGTTCAGATTCTTCGGCAGGCCTGGACCACCGGAGCGGCGACGCTGGATGGCAAGTACTACCAGGTCGACGGCGCACGGGTGTGGCCGAAACCGTTGCAGAGCGGTGGAATTCCGATATGGATCGCGGGCGGCGGTGAAAAGGTAACCCTGAAGATCGCGGCGAAGTACGCCGATTGCACGAACTTCGACGGCGGCTTGGAGGCGTTCTCGCACAAGTCCGAAGTGCTCGAAAGCCATTGCACGTCGTTGGGCCGCGACTTCGACTCGATCGTCCGCTCGGCGAACTACAACGTCGCTATCGGTTCCACCGAGAAGGAGGTGGCGGATCGGTTGACGCAACTCGAAGATCGGCTCGGAAAACATGTCGGCCCAGACAAAGCGGCAGCCGCTCTCGACGATTTCCGCAACGTACCCGCCGTCGGAACCCCCGAACAGATAGTCGAGAACCTGACGGCGCTGAAGTCGAAGGGGCTGTCCTACGGCATCTTCTACTTCCCCGAAGCTGCCTACGATCGCTCCGGGATCGAACTGTTCGAGCGCGAAGTCATCCCAGCGCTCGCCTGAGCCGGACTTACCGAAGGTCCTCGGGCAGGTCGTGTGGATCGACCAACAGCTGCTGATTTTCGGCCGCACGCACCTTCTCGGACAGGCCGATGTTCGCAAGCAGCAGGGACCACTCGGGTTCGGTGATCTCCGCCGTGGCTCGCTCGATGACGGACGCGTCGGTGGTTCCCCAGGCAATGGGCATGGGGGAGACCATCTGCCAGGTGTCACCGGTGGTGTTCGTGGTCCGGTCGGCAAGCACCGCGATCGACGGAACCAGTTCCCCTTCGACCAATTCGTGTCCGGGAAGAGCACGAATACTCCTGGTCACGAGCACATAGTGCGGTGCCTGGGCGTCGGGCTTCGCGATGTCCAGCAGCGCGAGGATGGTGACCCCACGCGGACGGGTCTCGGCGATGACGGCCGGGATCAGCTGACCCTTCGCGTAGAGGTCCTCGACTGCGCCCACCTTGCGAGGTGCCCATACCGTGACCCACAGCGAGGTCGCGGCGGCGATGAGAAACACCGCACCCAGGATGTACGACCACGGATGAGCCATCCAGAAGAACCATGCGGCGACGGCAATCAACACGACGGCCGTGACGATCGCAGACACTCTGAGCCTGCGAACATCTGCCATCGTCTCGTTCACCGACGCGGCATGGGCTACATCGACAGGGAACTGGAAACGGCGCACATGCTCATTAGTAGCACGAATATCAGATGGCAGGACCGAGCAAGTCGTCTGCGTCGGTGATTCGGTACGCATAACCCTGCTCGGCCAGGAACCGTTGCCGGTGTGCGGCGTATTCGGCGTCGAGTGTGTCCCGTGAGACGACGGAGTAGAAGTGCGCCTGGCCTCCGTCGTGCTTCGGGCGCAGCAGACGTCCGAGTCGCTGCGCTTCCTCCTGGCGGGAGCCGAAAGTTCCGGAAACCTGAACTGCCACAGATGCTTCCGGTAGATCGATGGAGAAGTTCGCGACCTTGCTCACCACGAGGGTCGGGATCTCACCCTTTCGGAAGGCGTCGAACAGCACCTCGCGTTCCTTGTTCTTCGTCGAACCTTGAATCACCGGCGCGTTCAGCGCGTCACCGAGTTCGTTCAACTGATCCAGGTAGGCGCCGATCACCAGGGTCGGCGCACCTTCGTGCCTGGCGAGGATCGACTTCACGACCGCCACCTTGGTGTGGGCCGTCGAACAGAGTTTGTACCGTTCCTCGGGCTCGGCAACCGCGTACGCCATCCGCTCGGCGTCGGTCAACGTCACCCTGACCTCGATGCACTCGGCGGGTGCGATCCACCCTTGCGCTTCGATGTCCTTCCACGGGGCGTCGTACCTCTTCGGCCCGATGAGCGAGAAGACGTCGCCCTCGCGGCCGTCCTCGCGCACCAGCGTTGCGGTCAACCCGAGACGGCGACGTGATTGCAGATCCGCCGTCATCCGGAACACCGGCGCGGGTAGCAGGTGGACCTCGTCGTAGATCACCAATCCCCAGTCACGGGAATCGAACAGTTCGAGGTGCTTGTACTCACCCTTGGTGCGACGCGTGATCACCTGGTACGTGGCGATCGTCACAGGGCGAATCTCTTTGCGCTCGCCGGAGTACTCGCCGATCTCTTCCTCGGTGAGCGAAGTACGAGCGATCAGCTCGCGCTTCCACTGACGGCCGGCGACGGTATTGGTGACGAGAATGAGCGTCGTCGCCTTGGCTTTGGCCATCGCGGCGGCGCCCACCATCGTCTTACCCGCACCACACGGAAGTACTACGACACCGGAGCCGCCGGCCCAGAAGGAATCGGCAGCCATCGCCTGATAATCGCGCAGCGTCCACTTACCGCCCTCGGTGTCGAGTTCGATGGGATGAGCCTCGCCGTCGACATAACCGGCCAAGTCCTCCGCGGGCCAGCCGATCTTCAGCAACAGCTGTTTGAGGTGGCCACGCTCGCTCGGATGGACGAGAACGGTGTCCTCGTCCACCATCGCACCGAGCATCGGAGCGATCTTCTTGTGCCGCATGACCTCGGTCAACACGGCGCGATCCAGGCTGATCAGTGAAAGACCGTGGACCGGACTCTTCACCAACTGCAACCGGCCGTATCGCGCCATCGTGTCGACGATGTCTACGAGCAAAGGCTGCGGAACGGCGTAACGCGAGAAGTTGACGAGCGCGTCGACGACCTGTTCGGCATCGTGGCCCGCGGCCCGCGCGTTCCACAGAGCAAGCGGAGTGATCCGATACGTGTGAATATGTTCGGGGGCGCGTTCGAGTTCGGCGAACGGAGCAATGGCGGCGCGAGCGGCACCTGCGAGCTCGTGATCGACCTCGAGCAACAGGGTTTTGTCGGACTGGACGATCAGGGGGCCGTCGGTCACAGTTCCTCCTAGAGAACTTCGCGTTGCATGGAAGAAAGTGCGCAACTTCTCCATTGTCCTGATATAGCGCCCTCGGCGCCATGTGATGCTCCGCGCTCGGCGTCTAGTCGATCAGTGCGACCGAGGTGATGCGGTGCAAGGTGAACCGGCGGACCTCACCGGTTGCCGACACATACGCGTCGAGCTGGCCGCCCCCGACGTTTACCGGATCTACGATGCGTTGCGACGCGACCCCTTGCGCGTCGACATAACCGATCGACACGCTGCGCCGAGCCTTCAGCGCAGTGTGGAGCAATGCCATCGTCGCCGATCCGGTGGCGCGCGTCCCGTCGGCAAGGACCGGGCGCCCACCCGCGCGAGATGCACGATCGCCGGCGCGCAGTTCCGAGACGAGCCGGGTGAGCTGCTCGTCGGTGGCGATGGCAGGCTGCCTGAAGCCAGAGCGAACTTTGTGCAGCGGAATCCGGGCGCCGCGTGAGCGCAGATCGAGAATGATGCCGTTGGCATCCTCGCCGGCAGGTGCGAAACCTGCCGCGTCGAGCGCCCTCATGACTTCGTTGAGCGGCGCCTGGGAGATCGCGACCGTCGGTGCGAGTGCGCGTAGCGCGAGCTGTTCGGCAGCAGCAGAGGTAAGGACCTCGGCAAGCAGGGCCGGATCTTCACATCGGACGAACGACGCGGCGACCCCCGCACGTAGTCTGCCGTGACGTCGGGCGACGTCGTCGATCAGGTAGGTCAATCCCTGGGGGACCGGCGTACGGGAGTGCGCGGCGAACAATGCGTGCAGCTCGGCCGCACTCATACCGACGTCGAGCGCCCGGCGAAGGGAGTTCTCGGTGATCCGATAGACCGTCGCAGCCCCTGCGGATTCGACATCGGCGACGAGTTCGATCCGATGCTCGAGTTCGGGCTCGAGGGGACCGGGCGCGACGAGGGTGAGGTCGGCCTGAATCAGGACGTAATCGATCGGTTCGGGTAGCGCAGCACGCATTGCGGCCTCGGCGTCGCCGCCGTGCAGGAGCGCCTTACCCGGCGTCGACAGCGCTCCGCGGGCGACGATGCCCATCGCCGTCGCCTCGCCGATCATCTTCGATACCGGCCGGAGCGCGTATCGCGACATCGCACGTGGTCGACGCCAGGCGAGGCCACGCGAGACCTCGCCTTCGGCGATGGCATTGCCAGGGCCGAGTTCGGCGAGGAACTCGAGGATCGTTCGACGGTCGCGTGGAGCTGCAGGTGAGCGCACCTCTTCGGACAACGCGGCCACCGGTTTGTCGTTGGGATCGCGCATCCCGATCAGCCAGGGCGCACGCTGTACATCCAGCCATGCCGCCGCGAGGGTGTGCCATCGGGCTGCCGGAGTTGCGGTGGTCCACGGTTCGACGGCTGGGGTCGGACCCCAGTAGTCCTCGCCCGAATCGTTGGGTGGCAGCGGGTCGGGGGTTCCGCTGGTGATGAGCGATGCAGCTGCCAGCACTTCCAACAGCACGCTGACGCGGTGTTCGTCGAGCCCGGTTGCCTTGGTGATGCGCTTGACTTCACGTACGCCCAAGCCACCGGCTTTGAGCGCCGGGGCAGGCGTGATCGACAGCGCTTCGATGATCAGCGCGCAATGCCGAACAAGTTCCAGGGCCTCACCCGCTGCGGCAGCATTGACGTCGGTGAGGGGGTATTTGGTGCTGGCACGTTTCGGCGGCGTCAGCGACGTCGGATCGAAAACCGGCTCGCCGCGTAGGGCCTGGCCGACCTGCTGGGGGAGTTCGACCGTCTGTTCGTCTAGCCAGATCAGCAGCCCGGCGCGCAGTAGCTTCTGAACGGGACGGTCCTCGGACGTGCCCGGTGCAGCATCCCGGGTGCGCCCTGTCGGTGATGACCGGGCCAGTGTCATGAGCAGGGTGCGTTCACCGTCGCCGATTCGAGCGAGCGCGTCGGTGATCCGCTCGGGGGTGAGGTCGTCGGTCGGGTCGAGTATTCGTCCTATTCGCCACGGAACCGCATCCCGCGCCGCAGGCGGCATCCGAATCGAGCCCGTTCCCCAGACGAGTGCTCGTTCTCGCAGAAATCCGAGGGCTTTGTCAACGGCCTTGGTGGTGGCTCGCTTGCCGACGGCAGTATCCAGTCGCTCGCGTTCGACCGGTATTTCGTGGGCACCCTCGAGCGCAAGGATCTCCAGAATCGTCAGCGCCAACGTGTCGAGTGCGTCAGCGCAGCGCAGGATCGAGGCACGCTGTTCGGCCCGTCCTGCGAGTACGCCGATGGTCGTCGGCGGTGGCACGGTGAGGTCGGGTCGCAGCGTGAGGATGCTGACGAGCTCGTTATCGGTCCGTGAAGAAAGCCACGCTGCGAGGTCTGGAGGCACTGCAGTATCGGTCATCGACTACCAGATTAGAGACCTGGACTGGCTTTGGGTGCAGCGCAGGTGTCAAAATGGTCCCATGGTGAACAAGTCGAAGAAGCCCTACGTAGATCCAGGCTGGCCGGAAACCGCTCGCGGTGACCATGCGGTCAGTGAATTGGCGTCCTCGCGCTCGGGAAGCTTGTCGCCGTTCGGCGAGGAAACCGAGTTTCCGTTGCCCGTGGACCAACTGCTGTACGCCCATCCAGTGACCGTCATCAACCGTTAGATCCGAACCACGAAAAGGGCCCCCGAGTAATCGGGGGCCCTTTTCGATGGTGTGGAGTTTCTACTGAGGCAGGAATGCCTTGTTTGCCTGGTAGAAATTGACGACCTGCGGGTCGAGTTGGATGCCCTGTGTCGCGTTCTGAATGAACGAAGAGATCGCCGGATCGTTCGTGACGGTCTGAACGGCGCTGGTGATGCCGTCGATTACCTCGGCGCTGCCGTCGATCGTGGGGATGCTCGTGAGGTCGGGGAGCTTGGGTGCCTCGGGAGCGGACTGTGGGGATGCAGGCGCGCTGCGCTCGGTGGGCGAACTGCTCAGGCCCAGGCTCGACGAGCAGGAGGGCCATGCGCCCCAGCCCTGCGAGGCGAGAACCTTCTCGGCAACGACAATCTGCTCTTCGCGGCTGGCCTGGTTCGCGGTGGCGGCGTACTGCCCGCCGCCATGTGAACTCCAGGTGCTCGGGGAGAACTGCAGGCCACCCTGGAATCCGTTTCCGGTGTTGATGCCCCAGTTACCGCCTGCTTCGCACTGTGCGAGGCGGTCCCAATCGGAATCGGGGGCTGCACTGGCGGTGCCGGTGAAGGCCATGCCTGCTGTGCCCATGATGGCGCCGGTGACGGCGACCTTGGCTACGGTCCGGCCGGTGGTGGTCGGCTTGCGATGACGTCCGCTCATACGAGTTGAAATCCTCTCCACTGGCGCCTGCGAGGTCAGCTGTCGGGTTCGGGCTGAGAGGTAGCCCGGCCCAGCGCTTCCAAGTGGAAGTGCGTGGGCTTCACCCCAAGGAAATTCTCTGCCGAGGTAGTGAATTTCCGGTTATCCGAGAGGACGTGTGGGTCCCCCGTCCTCGTCCCCTGGGTGTTCTTGTGGGGGTCCGTTCCCGCGGGACGAGGTTTGGCGCTGCGGGTCCGGATTCAGCCGAAGTTTCTCAGCCGTGGACGACGGTACTGAAATTCCCGCGGAGTGTCACTATTTGGTAACTCTTGGTTTTTCGGGTCGTCCGGGTGTGCGGCCCAACACAGTTTTCGTCATCGGCCGAATGTGCAGCTAGCGGCGTTGCCGTCGAGTGAACCCCTGGGCGTTGCGCATCCGTTACCCGGTCGTTATGTGATGGAAGTCACACCCATCCGGGAATGGTGCTGGAGTGTCAGGAGTCGACGATGTCCTTGCCGAGCGGCATGAGTGAGATGGGAACCATTTTGAGGTTCGCGATGGCGAGTGGAATGCCGATGATCGTGATCGCCATCGCAATGGCCGACACCACATGCGCGATGGCCAGCCAGATGCCGGCAACGATGAGCCAGATGACGTTGCCGACAACCGCCGCGACCCCCGATGTCGGTTTGTCGACGATCGTCTTGCCGAACGGCCACAGGGCGTAGACGCCGATGCGGAAGGACGCGATACCGAACGGGATCGTGATGATGAGGATGCAGCAGATGATGCCCGCTGCGAAGTAGCCGATAGCCAGCCATAGTCCGCCGAAGATCAACCAGATGATGTTGAGAATGACTCGCATGTGTGCCCCCTGTTTATCTCGCCCGTCGGCCGGACAGCAAGGCAAACACTATCGCCAGCACGAAGCCCAGGGGCGAGAAGATCATTGCGGTCAGATAAAGCCACAGCGGGGGGTCGTCGCCGGAAAGCGCGGGTACCGCGAAGATGGCGACTATCGCGGCCAACCCGATCGCAAATATCGCCAGCGAGATACGAAGGAGGGTCGTGCCGTTTCGGGGTGTTTGATCAGCCACGTCGGTAACGGTAGCCCGACAAACCGGCGTGCTGCCGGGCACTCCTTCGCGCTATGCTGGGTCATTCGCGTCCAACACAGCTGTTGGGCGCGAAATTTGTGCAAAACAGGCTAGTTACCGAGACAAATGGACGGGTGAGCGCAGTGCCTACCGGCAAGGTGAAGTGGTACGACGTCGACAAGGGATTCGGCTTCCTCTCGCAAGAAGAAGGAGAGGACGTCTACGTCCGCTCGTCGGCGCTGCCAGCGGGTGTCGAAGGCCTCAAAGCAGGCCAGCGCGTCGAGTTCGGTATGGCCGCAGGACGCCGTGGGCCTCAGGCGCTGAGCCTGAAAGTTCTCGAGCCGGCTCCCACCCTGCGTCAGAACACCGCCAATCGTCGTGAGCCCGTCGAGCGTAAGCACACGCCCGACGAGCTGCACGGGATGGTCGAGGACATGATCACGCTTCTCGAGGCAACGATCCAGCCTGAACTGCGTAAGGGTAAGTACCCCGATCGCAAGACCGCCCAGAGGATCTCCGAAGTGGTCAGGGCCGTCGCGCGCGAGCTCGACAGCTAACCGGTCGGTGTCGTCGCGATCGACCAGATCGCGTGGCTGATGATCTCTTCCTGCTGGGTGTCGGTGTCGATGATGCCGGAGGGCAACCTGATTTCGACGCCCAGCAGTGCTCGTCCGTCGGCGTCGACGGGTGGCACGGTCAGACCCAATTTCTGATCGGGCAGGTACAGCGAGTCGGTTTCGACGACGTCGGCCCCGGCTTCGTCGGAGTACACCGCGGCGAGAATCCACGGCGCCGAGGTGATCTCGGATGGCAAGGACAGCTGCAGCGGGTAGCCCTCCCGAACCGGCACGCTCGCGCTCGATCCATCGTTCTCACACAGTGGCGCCTCGACGGGGCAGTACAGGTACGGCTCGACGGTGACGGCTTTCCCGTCTGCGAATGCCGTGATGGTCGGTCGGTGCGCTGGAGCGTCGGAGACGAGTTGCGCGAGCACGGCGACGAATGCCACGCCCACGACGATCAGTCCGGCAGCGCCGATCGCCAGTAGCTTCTTGGTCTTCGGTGCAAGATTCACTTAACTCACGTTCTCTTGGGGTGAATAGTCGGGACTGCGCTGCTCGGCGTGCTCGGGTCGGTTTCCGCCGAGTCCGGGGAGCAGTGTCTTGCCTCGGTAGGTGAGGATGGTCTGCACCAGGCCGATCGTAAGCAATATCGAGACGACCGTGAAGCCGAGCCAGTACTCGGTGGGCAACAGCACGCCCAGCGTTCCGCCGAGTACCCAGCACAGCTGAAGGACGGTCTCCGAACGCCCGAATCCGGACGCAATGGATTCGGGTGGGAGATCGGATTGCAGAGATGCATCGAGCGAGACCTTGGCGAGCGCACTCGCACAGGAGGCGACCAGCGCGGCCAATGCAGCGGTCAGCAGGCTGTCGGTGACGGCCGCGACGATGGCAACGACGGTGACGGCGAACGTACATCGGATGATCATGATGGACGGGCGGCCGAGCTTGATCCGAGCGCCTGCGGCGTTGCCGGAGAAGTTGCCGATTGCTGCGCATGCACCGACCAGTCCGAGCATCGCGGCCTGTTTGATCGGCTCGTGTTCGGTCTGAGCTTTGGCGACGAAGGCTATGTACAGCGTCAGAAATCCGGTGAGTATGCGTACGGTTCCGTTGCCCCACAGGCCGACGATGACGGCTTTGCCCAGCGGTTGACGGCGGTTCTTCGGTGGTGTGGTCCCCGGCTTCGCGCGGTGCATCACCTCTGTCTCGGCGTCGTCACCGTGGTATCTCAAGGTGGCTGGAACTTCGCCTTCGGTCACTTCGACCCACGACGGGATCCGCATGCTGAGGTAGGCGCCCAGCACGGTGATGGCAGCTACGAACCACAGTGCGCCCGGCGATCCGGAGAGCCAGGCGATAGCGCCCGCGATGCCGCCGGCGACAATTGTTCCACCGATCAGGCCGAACACTGTCAGGCGAGAATTGACACGAACGAGGTCGATCTCGGGTGGAAGTACACGCGGGGTCACGGCGCTCTTGAGCACTGCAAAGGATTTACTGAACACCAGCATGCCGAGCGCAGCCGGATAGAGAATCCAGCTGTCGAAGTTGAACACCAGCACGACGGCCAGGACGGTTCGCAGTAGGAACGAACCGGCGAGTGCGAGCCGTCGACCATGCTGCAGCCGATCGAGCATCGGTCCGATCAGCGGCGCTATCAAAGCGAACGGAGCGATGGTGATGACGAGATACAGCGCAACCTTCGTCTTGTCCTCACCGGTCGCGGCGGAGAAGAAGAGTGTGTTGGCCAGCGCGACTGCCGTGGCGGCGTCGGAGGCGAAATTGGCCATCGTCGCGTACGTCAGCGCGGTGAGTCCGGATTTGTCGGCACCGTCTGCTTTCGCGGCTCGATGGAAAGTCGCGATGCCCTTGTTGGTGAGCTCGCGGCTACGCATCGCAGCGACGCGAGTGACGGTCAACTTGCGGGGCATGGGCGGCGGCTTCGGTCCACGCGGACGATCACCCGACGGGGTCGTCGACGGGTGAAGTGGAGGCAGCGGGGTTCTGCGGCTGGCGGCGCGTGGAGCCGGCGGATAGTTCTCGAACCCCGGGTGGTCCTCTCCCGGCGGGGTGTCGGAGTCTCGAGGGTCTGTCACGTCGTCAATTCTGTCCTAAAAGTGGAGGGTGTGAGTACACCGACTCACTCCACGGGTGTGAACTCCACCTCGAACATGCTCGGCCACAGCTTTCCCGTCACCAGAAAGCGGTCGGTGCCGGGTATCTGGGCGATCCCGTTGAGCACGTCGGCGCCGTCGCGCTCGCGCTCGGACATCGAGTTCCACAGCGGTTCGGCATCGATGATCTCCGACACCGTCCCGGTGGCAGGGTCGATCCTCGCAATATCGAACGTGCGCCAGAGGTTGGCGTAGACCGATCCGTCTTCGGCGCATTCGAGTTCGTTCAACGATTCGAGCGGCGATCCGTCGAGCGTTACCTCCACGGTGCCGGTGGCCTCGAACGTGTCCGCATCACGGAAGGTCAGCATCGACGACCCGTCGCTCATCACCAGACCGTCCGCTGCCGCGCACAGACCCCAGCCTTCGCCGTCGTAGCCGACCTCGCGCGCGCCGGCCAGAGTGGTCTTGTCTCGGGCGAACGCGGTTCCGTTCTGCCAGGTGATCTGCCATACGGTGTCGCCCGCGACGGTCAGGCCCTCGCCGAAGTATTCGGCGGGCAGATCCACCCGCCGCAGTTCTTTGCCGGTGTCCAACGACGACACGCGCACGTACGACGAACCCTTGCGGCCGGTGCCCTCGTAGAGCTCCCCGTCATCGATCTCCAGACCCTGGGTGAACGCGGAACGGTCGTGCTCGAGGGTCCTGACCACGGTGACCGTCGACCTCATTGCCGAAGAATCTGCGCTGACCTCGGGATCCGCCGAGCACCCGACAAGCAGAATCGGCACCGCGAGGACGCCGAGAACGCGGCGAAGCGAGGCGATCATCTGCCCCATCATGGCAGCCCGAACTGGGCACTCCGGAAGTGATGCGGCAAAATGAACCTGTGAGTTTCGCATCTTTCCCAGAGCTCGACCAGATTCGTCCTGTCCTAGCGGAAGCCGCCGAGTTGGCGCGCCGTGCTCTGATCGACCTGGGTGAAGGCGGCGTCGGCGATTATCTCGGTGTCACCGCCGAGGACGACAACGCGGCGACACATCGCTTCATCGCCGACCTACCCGGCTATCGCGGATGGCAATGGGCCGTGGTCGTCGCAGCCCCCGCCGACGCGGACAGTGCCACCATCAGCGAACTCGTCCTGCTGCCGGGCCCTGATGCCCTGGTGCCGCCGACCTGGCTGCCGTGGGACGAGCGCATCCGCCCCGGTGATCTGGGGCCGGGTGATCGGCTCCCACCGCGAGCGCACGATCCGCGTCTCGTCCCCGGGTACGTCGCCACTGGCGACCCTCAGGTCGACGACGTCGCGTACGAGCTCGGCCTGGGCCGTCCGCAGGTTCCCAGCCGTGAAGGGCGTCTCGACGCGGCCGAGCGCTGGCACGACGGCGAGTTCGGTCCGAACAGCGAGATGGCGAAAGCCGCACCGTCGACATGCGGGCTGTGCGGGTTCTATCTCCCGCTCGCTGGATCTTTGTCGGCGGCGTTCGGCGTCTGCGGCAACGAGTATGCGGCCGACGGCCATGTAGTGCACGTCCAGTACGGCTGCGGTGCACATTCCGATACCGAGCTGCCCACCGGCGCCGGGTCGCCTGCCTACGATCCGTTCGACGACGCGGCCCTCGATGTCACTGCGCAAGCGCCTACTGCTCCGGCTCCCGAGGTCGAGAACACGTTCGTGCCAGACCATGCGTCCGAGACACTGCAGGACGCGCAATCGGACAGTTGAGAGATCCGTACGACACCGAGGCGCTGCGCGCCTCGACTCTGTCTGCCTGGACGGATTCGCCCACCCGGTTGCGCGAAGACGCTGCGACCGAAGCAGACCTGGTGCGCGGGGGATATCGCGATCGTCTGCTGACCGAACTCGCGCAGAATGCTGCCGATGCGGCAGCCCGAGCGGGAGTCGCGGGACAGATGCGGGTCTGGGTGTCCGGTCGCGATCTACACGTTGCCAATACCGGTGCACCACTCGATCGAGATGGAGTCCACGCGCTGACGGCGCTGCGGGTATCGGCCAAGACATCCGGTGTCGGTCGCTTCGGAGTGGGTTTCACTGCGGTGCGTTCGGTCAGCGACGAGATCGAATTTCGTTCCACGGCAGGTGGAGTGCGCTTCAGTGGCGCCAGTACCCGAAGTGTCCTCCACGATGCTGGCCTCGAAGTACCCGATGCCGGGGTCCCGGTGTTGCGACTTGTCTGGCCTGCCGAAGAACCTCCAGCAGTAGGGTTTTCGTCGGAGATCATCTTGCGGGACGTCGAGGTGGCCGGGCTGCTCGACGCTATGCGCGCCGAGGCGATCGATTTGTTGCTCGAATTGGAATCGCTGGTCTCGATCGAGATCGGCGAGGATCGGTTCGACCGCACTATCGAGGGGGAGGGCCTCGAGTCGGTGAAGGTCGGCGACCTCGAGTGGTGGCAGTTCCGCACCGCTCACGCCAGATGGCTCGTCCCTGTCTCCGACGGGGTGCCGGCGACGGTGGCATCGGATGTGCTTCGCGCACCTACTCGTTCGGACGAGGAGTTGTCACTGCCTGTGCTCGTCGTCGCGGACGTGCAGATGCAGCCGGACCGTCGACGCGTTCTTCCCGGTGCGCACCTGCAGCGCGTCGCGGAGGGGTACGGGGAGATGATCGCTGCCTTTCCTGCCCGGTTCAGAACTCGACTGGTTCCGGTACCGGGCTTTCCGCGCAGCGAGGTCGACGGGATCTTGCGTGAGCAGATCCTTCGGGAATCCGTCTCTGCCCGTTGGCTTCCCTCGGTGACCGGTGAGAATCTGATCCCCTCGCGGGCGATGGTGCTGCCGGGACTCACCGACGAGCTCGGTGAGCTTCTAGCCGATGTATTCCCCGATCTGGTCGGGGCCGCGCTCTCGGGTCCGCGGCACGCAAGCGCGCTTACTGCGGTCGACGTACACCGAATCGGCCTCGCCAGACTCGCCGAGATGCTGACGGGTATAGACCGTGAACCTCACTGGTGGGGCCGACTGTACGACGCGCTCACCCCGCTGGTCACCGACGGCGTGGCCGCGGAAGAGCTTGCAGCGCTGCCGGTTCCGCTGTCGGACGGTCGGACGATAACCGGTCCCCGTACTGCCGTTCTCGGAGCGGGCGTCAGTGGCGTCGGGTCGGTGCATTGGGCCCGGCTGGTGCATCCGGACGCGGTGAGCCCACTGTTGTCGAGGTTGGGCGCGGTGGAGGCGACCGCAACCGATCTGCTGTCCGACACGGCACTCGAAGCGCTACTCGAGGACCTCGACTGGGACGATTCCGACGCCGTCGGCGATACCGTGACTTCGGTCCTGGCGCTCGCCTCGTCCGCGGGGGAGCTGCCTTCCTGGATAGGTTCCTTGCCGCTCGAGGATTCCGATGGTGAGCTTCGCGCCGCCGATGAATTGCTGCTGCCCGACGCCCCGCTTGCTGGCTTGTTGGTGGAGGACTCACCTTTCGGGCTGGTCGCGGATCCCGTCGTCGCGCACTACGGGCCTGCAGCATTGCGAGCGGTCGGAGTGGGCTGGGGATTCGGCACCGTGACCGACGACCTCCCGACCGGTCCGGATCATGACCTCGACGACGAGGATTCGTGGTGGGCTTCGTTGGCGGAGGATCCGGCGGTGCTCACTGCTGTGCGCGACCTCGATTTGGTCGATGAGCAGCGGTGGCCGGATGCGTTGACGCAATTGATGTCCGATCCGGCGACCCGAGCGGCGGTGCAGGCGCGGGACGGGTACACGGCGTGGTGGCTGCGTACGCACGCCCGAGTCGACGGCGAGCGGCTGGGAAGCTATCGAGCGCCCTCGGACTTCACGTTCGCCGGTTTGCTCGATCCACTCGATCACCCGAATGCCGACGATGTGGCGGCGGCTCTGGCACCCAGTTCGTGCGACAGCGCATGGTTCACCGGCCTGATTCTCTCGAGATTGGCCGATCCTTCGCGATCGCCGACTCCTGCGGTCATTTCGCGAGCTCATCGACTCGTCGCCGACGCTGTCACTTCGGGGCGAGTGGAACTCGACGAGCTGGATGCGCCGAGGAGGGTGCGTGCTGTTTCCGGCAGTCTCGTCGATCCTGCCGACGCGATCGTGCTCGACCGTCCATGGTGTGTGGCCACGGTCCCCGCCGACATCGCGATCCTGTCGTCCATGGATACCGCGTCGTCATTGGCGTCGATCCTGGACGTGCGCACCGCGTCGGAATCGATCTCCGCAGAAGTGCTGGGAATCGGCCGGGTGAGTTCGTGGGATCGCGAGCCAGGGGCAGTACTCGCATGCGCAGAAATGGGCGTGGAGCTGCCGGTCGGGCAGGTTGTCGTGCACCGCGATCTCGTCGTGAGACTCACCGGGGCAGTCGAGGGGGAGCGTCACCTCGCCTGGTGGGTAACCGAGGACGGAACAACACATTGCGCGCAGAGTTGGGAGCGACCCCGTGGACGGTGACGTGCTGGCGTGGATGGTCGAGCACCGGGTTGTGTGGCTGACCACACTCTTCTGGATCGTCACCACGCTCGGAAACACAGTGGCGATGTTTGTCTTGTCGATCACCGGATGCGCAGTCCTGCTGCGGGCCGGTCGTCGACCGGAAGCAGTCATGGTGGGTGGCGCCATGCTCAGTGGCTGGGGGCTGATGAGCCTGTTGAAGCTGATCTTCGGGCGCGAGCGGCCACCGATACCGGAAAGGCTCGTCGAGATCTCCACGCACTCGTTTCCTTCGGGGCACGCGATGATGTCGGCGATCCTCGCCACGACGGTGACCGCGGTGCTGCTGCGGTCGACCGCGTTATGGCTCAGAAATCCGGTTGTTCTCGCGATACCAGCGGTTGCATCCCTGGCGATCGGCTTCTCGCGGATCTATCTCGGCGCGCATTGGACGACGGACGTCCTGGCGGGATGGTGCTTCGGTATCGCGTGGGGGTTGCTCTGGATTTATGCGCTCAGCGTGCGAAATCGCTTCGCTGTGCGATGACGAGGAGTTCATCGCGCATCGAAGGGCTGCTGACGGCGTGTGCGCGTGCGTAGAGGGCGCGGAGCGAGCGAGCGTGGGTACGACGATTGCGGTACTGCGTGACGAGCTTCATGACCTGGCCTTCGGGTAATTCATGGGATGAATCAACTGACATAACCCATACTCCCCGCAAACCCTGTGTTACTCAACCCTAATAAAGGTGAGTTTCCGCACGTCAGACCGCTGTGCGTGACTGCGGTTACGTGAGGCCGCGTTGAGCGGTCCTGTTACCGCGACGAGCGGCAGCTCTCTGCATGAGGAACAGCGTGAAGCCGACCAAACCGACGGCGACGCCGGTCCAGCAGGTCGGCAGCGCATCCGCCCACCTATCGCCACTGACGAGCACAACCACGGTAGCAACAACCCAGGCGAAAATGCCGACCGCGATGACGGGCGCGGGATCTGTGAGCCGTACGCTCAGCGCGGGGGTTTCCGGCTTACTATCCACGAAATGTAGGTTACTCCCATGGCGTCGCCCAAAATTCTGGACAACTACTTCAAAATCACCGAACGTGGATCGACGGTCAGTTCGGAAGTGCGCGGCGGCGTCGTCACCTTCGTGGCGATGGCATACATAGTCGTTCTCAATCCGCTGATCCTCGGCAGCTTCTCGGCCGACGATGCCGCGGCCAAGCCCGATGTCCTCGGCAATATCCTGCCCGTCGCGCAGGTCGCCGCGGTGACAGCGCTCGTCGCCGGGTTCATGAGCATCTTGTTCGGCATCGTTGCCAACTATCCCTTCGGTATCGCCGCCGGACTCGGGATCAACACGCTTCTCGCCGTCACCATCGCTCCACAGGTGACGTGGCCGGAGGCCATGGGGCTCGTCGTCATCGACGGCATCATCATCGTGTTGCTCGCGCTGACGGGCTTTCGTACTGCGGTGTTCAACGCCATTCCGTCCGAATTGAAAGCGGCGATCGCGGCGGGCATCGGGACGTTCATCGCGTTCATCGGACTCGTCGACGCCGGCTTCGTGCGACGCATCCCCGACGCCGCCGGCACCTCGGTCCCGGTCGGCCTAGGTATCGACGGCTCCATCGCCTCGTGGCCGACGGCGATCTTCGTGTTCGGCCTGCTCTTGATGGGCGTTCTCGTGGTGCGGAAGGTACGCGGTGGCCTGCTGATCGGCATCGTCGTCACCACAGTGCTCGCGGCCGTCGTCGAAGCTTTCACCGATATCGGACCGTCGAACGGGGTGGATCCGAAAGGCTGGAATCTCAGCGTTCCGATCCTGCCCGATCAGCTCATCCAGACACCGAACCTTTCCTTGGTCGGCGATGTAGATCTTTTCGGCGCGTTCACCCGCATCGGAGTCCTCGCAGCGAGCCTGCTGGTGTTCACTCTCGTTCTGGCGAACTTCTTCGACGCGATGGGGACGATGACCGGGCTCGGCAAGGAAGGCGAGCTGATGGATGACAAGGATCAGCTCCCCGGAATCGGCAAAGCGCTCGTCGTCGAGGGAACCGGCGCGATCGTGGGCGGTGGCGCGTCGGCGTCGTCGAACACGGTGTTCGTCGAATCGGCGTCCGGTATCGCCGAGGGCGCGCGAACCGGTTTGGCCAACGTCGTGACCGGTCTACTCTTCCTGGCCGCGATGTTCCTGACACCACTCACTGCCATCGTTCCTATCGAGGCTGCCTCTCCGGCGCTGGTGATCGTCGGTGCCTTGATGATCGGACAGGTTCGCGAAATCGACTTCTCCAAGTTCGAATTCGCGCTGCCGGCATTCCTGACCATCGTGGTCATGCCGTTCACGTACTCGATCGCGAACGGCATCGGAGTCGGGTTCATCACCTGGGTAGTGCTCGCAGTGGGGCGCGGCAAGGCGAAGGCGGTTCATCCCCTGCTTTGGGTCGTTGCCTTGATGTTCGTCCTATATTTCGTCGTCGGACCGATCACTGACGCGGTTACGTAGGCCATAACGCGCACCAGGGCGTAGTCTCTGCGCTGTGACGTCGGGAAACAGCGTGAAAGACAACCGTGAGTTGGCAAGCGATCTATCGCTGGCCGTGGTGCGATTGACTCGCCACCTGAGGGGGAGACGTGTCGACTCGCAAGTGTCGCTGACTCAGCTGTCAGCTCTTGCGACCTTGAGCCGTGAGGGCGACATGACGCCGGGGGCACTGGCGGCCCGCGAACGAGTGCAGCCACCATCGATGACACGCGTGATCGCGTCGCTGGCGGAGCTCGGACTGGTGGTACGCACTCCGCATCCCACCGACGGCCGACAGGTGATCGTGTCGCTGTCCCCGTCCGGCAACACGCTGATCGCCGACGAGGCCAGTGCGCGTGAGGCGTGGATGACCTCTCAGTTGGCAGGCTTGAACGAGACTCAACTCGTAGTTCTCCGCGATGCGGTCGACATCATCGGCGCGCTGGTCAACGACTCCGAGTAGGTAGTTCGTTACCTGAGGTTAGTATTTGTGGAGTGCCCTCTGCTTCCCCGATGTTCGCTGCATTGCGAACCCGCAACTACAGATTGTGGGCGTCCGGGCAGATAGTTTCTCTGGTCGGAACGTGGATGCAGAGGGTGGCGCAGGACTGGCTCGTGCTGACACTGTCGGGCGGCAACGGCGTCGCTGTCGGCATCGTGATGGCCCTGCAGTTCGGACCGACACTGCTGCTGTCGGTGTGGGGCGGGGTGCTCGCAGATCGGTACGACAAACGAACACTGCTGATGATCACTCAGGCCTTCGCAGCGGTCTGCGGGCTCGTGCTCGGTCTCCTCGACGTCGGCAATCTCGTCGAACTGTGGCACGTGTACGTCATCGCGTTCGTTCTCGGCTGTTCCTCTGCCATCGACGCGCCAGTGCGTCAGTCCTTCACCATCGAGATGGTAGGCAAAGAGACGCTGGCGAATGCAATTGCGTTGAACTCCATGACCTTCAACATGGCACGCATCATCGGACCGGCTCTGTCGGGTGTGCTCATCACTTTCATCGGTACCGGGTGGGTGTTCCTGATCAACGCCGCGTCGTTCGCGGCGGTGTTCGGCGCTCTCGTCGCGATGCGATCTGCCGACCTCTTCCACGTAGAACGAGCCGCGCGCGCGAAAGGCCAGGTATGGGAAGGCTTCCGGTACGTGTGGGGGCGAGACGATCTGCGCGTTCTCCTGGCAACGGTGTTCATGGTGTCGACGTTCGGATTGAACTTTCCGCTCAGCCTGGCAGTGTTGGCTCGCAACACCTTCGGTAGCGGCGCCGACGCATACGGTCTGCTCTCGACGACCCTCGCAGTCGGCACCCTTGCAGGCGCGACCCTTGCGGCCCGCCGAGCCGGCACGCCCCGCCTGCGGTTGTTCATCGGTGCCGTCATCGCTTTCGGGGTGTTCGAAATACTCGTCGGACTGATGCCGAACTACACACTCGTTGCAATTCTGCTCGTCCCGACCGGAGCGTTGACTCTGACCTTCACCACCTCGGCGATGAATATTTTGCAGATGTCGGTGCCGTCGGAGATGCGTGGGCGTGTGATGGGCATCTACATGCTGTGCTTCCTCGGAGGCACCCCTGTCGGCAGCCCGGTTCTCGGCTGGCTGGCCGACGTGCTCGATCCGCGGGCACCGCTGGTGTTCGGCGGGATAGTGTCGCTGGTCTCCGGGGTCGGGGCGGCCGTCTACCTGATGAAGCACAACAATCTGCGCCTCCGGATCGACCCTTGGCGGCGAAACGAGAGTCGCCGCTACGTGAGGTCTAGAACCCCCAGCCCATGACCGACGCACGGTCGGTCGAGAACGCGAGATCCACCGTGTGCAACGCGTCCGAATCCCGGCTCCACAGGCGATTGGAGGCCGCGAACCTAGTGGCACGGTGAGTGCCGAAGTACAGACTGCTCAGCACATCGAGCTTCATCGACGCGTCGGCGGGCGCATCGGTTCGAGTGACGGTGGCCTTTCCGGCACTGATCGTGACGTCGAAGGTTCCGCCGGCCTCGAGGAACGGATCGAAGACGTCGAGCACGAACTGCGCGTCGACGGCGTAGGTACGGGCTTCGAGGGCAGCTTCGACATTCATGACACGGCTCCACAGCGCGTCGTGGTGACCGGTGATCTTCGGTAGTCGATTGTTCGTCAGCAGGAACGGCAACGGCTCGTCCGGGGCCTGACTGACCTCGATGGTGTCGACGAGATCGATCCCGACGAGCACCTGCCACATCTGGGCATACGCGTCGTCGGTGACGGCGATGAACTCCTGAACGACGACCTTGGTGTCGCCGGTCATGTTTCGGCGGTAGGCGACGTAGCCGTCCGGGTGAACCATGAAGAAGAGCGCGGTCAATCCTTCTCGACCGTTTTCGCGGTCGGCGAAGAAGCGCTCCCAGCGGATGGGCGGCTTCGGTTGTGCGCCTGCCGTCTTGCGCTGCCAGCGATGGTAGATCTCGGGAAGCAGAGTCGACGCCTCGGTGGACTCCACCAACCGGACGTCGGTCACCGCGGGTACGTCCGGATGGAATTGGGCGAAGCGGCGATCGAGAACTACTCGGTGTTCCTCGGTGGCAGGCCCGTAGCCGAAGCGTCGGTAGATCGTGGCCTCACTCGCCGTCAGCAGCGACAGGGGGGCACCTGCCGCTTCGAGATTGCGATGCTGCTCGGTGAACATGCGCCGGAGGATTCCGCGGCGGCGATGCGTCGGTGCGACCGAAACCCAGGACACGCCCGACGCCTCCACCTGAGCGCCTCCCGGGACCGTCACGGACATGGGGAAGTGCATCGCAACCCCGACGGGCGTGCTTCCATCCCACGCCATGACGACGTGACGCGAACTGGTGAGAATCTGCGTCTCGGCAAGGTCCTCGGCATTCTGGTGTTCACCGAATGCATGCGCATCCAGAAGCGCCACGGCATCCCAGTCGTCGTCGGTTGCCGTCCTGACAGTGATCGTGCCCTCGGTATTCATCGCACTCGACCTTTCCATACAGATGCCAAGATGGTCACGTGGTAAACGTAATCGACATCGACGACTCTGCCGATCCGCGACTCGACGACTTTCGCGACCTCAACTCCTCCGACCGTAGACCGGACCTCCCCGACGGGAAGGGGCTGGTGATTGCCGAGGGCGTTTTGGTGACCGAGCGGTTGTTGACCTCGCGGTTCCCGACGATAAGCCTGCTCGGCGTCGACCGCAGGCTCGTAGAACTGGGTTCACGCCTCGATCGGGTGGATGTTCCGTTCTATCGAACCAGTGCCGAGGTGATGGCCGACGTCGTCGGATTTCATTTGAACCGTGGCGTGCTCTCGGTGGCGAGTCGGTCCCCGGAACTCGACATGGCCGACGTAGTCCGCGATGCTAAGACTGTCGTAGTGCTCGAGGGCGTCAACGACCACGAGAATCTCGGTGCAATGTTTCGTAACGCCGCAGGCCTCGGCGTGGACGCTGTACTTTTCGGAGCGGCATGCGCCGACCCCCTCTATCGTCGTGCCGTACGAGTGTCCATGGGACACGTACTTCGGGTTCCGTTCGCGCGCGTTCCGGACTGGCCGCGGGGCTTGAAGATACTCCGCGACAGCGGCTTTCAGGCCATCTCGTTGACGCCGAATCCGTCGGCGATTCCGCTTGCCGAGGCGATGACGGGGGAGAAGGTCGCCTTGCTACTCGGCGCCGAGGGGCCGGGGCTGACCGAACATGCCATGCGTGCGACCGACATTCGCGCACGAATTCCGATGGCGCCCGATACCGACTCGCTCAATGTGGCCACCGCGGCTGCGATGGCGTTCTACGAACGGGTGCGCGTGCAGTGACCGAGCACGTCGCCTATACCGGTATTCCGGTCGCGCTCTTCGCAGCGGTCCTCGTCGGGGCCGCACTGACAGCGTTCGGCCTCGAGCTCGCAGCCGTCAACGTATTCCTGGCGGTGGGGATCAACTTGATCGTCGTCGGTGGAGCTGCGCCGACCGTGCTGCGCTTTCGGCACACGCCGCTGTGGCGGTGGCTGGTGTACGGAACCTGTGTCGGTGCCGTTCTCAGCTTCGTGGTTCTGGGGATTTCCGTTTCAACCACCGCATGATCGAGCGATCCGGCATCGGCTCGGGTGGGGCCTGGTCGGGTGGGGTCTGTTCGACCTGTCGGGGTTCCTGACCGGGCGCGTACATGGTGAAGCCACATGCCTGCAACGAGATCGGATCGAACTCGTCGCCGCGTGGCGCGCCGGTATAGCGGTAGCCGAGCCATTCGGAGTTGGCTGCTTCGGCAAATTCCTGTGGGTGGAACGGAAGCGAGAGTGGGTCCGGCATGACGCCGGACGGATAGACCAACGGGTGCTCGCCGGCCCAGAAGCGTCGTTCCCACACCAACGGCAGACCGGAGTCCTCGTAGATGTAGATCGGAGTCGCGCTGAACGAACGTCGCAGGGTGCCGCGTTCCCAATATGCGAAAGCACCCCACGCCGTCTCCGGGTCCGTCATCACGAGATACGTGCGCTCGGCCGCCAAAGGGTGAATCCAGGGCTCGGGCAAAGTCGACGGAGTGGCGACGGCCAAATCGGCCGAACAGACCACGGTAACGCCCGGATACGCCCCGATGTAGATCTCGTCGGGGCCGACCCCGGCCACGGCCGACACCGGGGAAAGTTGGCTCGGTACGGCGACGCGATCGGGGAACAGGCGCCCGGCCAGCGCTGACGCCGTATCCCAGTCCGAAGTTGTAGAGGATCTCAAGACTGCGATCGGGTCAGGGGTATCTATGTACCAGACAGTCGATGCTTTGGCCCCCACTCCTGGCACCCTTCCCGATCGAACATCAGCCCATCATGATCAATTGTGTCCACTACTGCGGACACCCAGCAGAACGTCCTCCCACGAGGGCATTGCGGGCTTGCCCTTCTTGTCCTTCTTCGGCGTAGGAGGCTCGTGCCGCTTCGTCTCGGCTACAGCGGGCACCGGGGGCTCGGCGACCTCTGGTGGAGTGCTCTCCGGTAGAGCGATCTCCGGCGCGGGGTTCTCTGGTGCGGCGGTCTCGATCTCACTGTCCGCGGTGGTGCCGTAGTACTCGTCGAAGGATTCCTCGGATGTCTCTTCTTCGATTGCGAGCGATCGCACCGGAGCCAGTCCTCGCAGCTGCCGCCCGAAGTCCGGGTCGATCAGCTCCGCTGCCGCATCGTCGAGTGCGGTGATGGTGCCACCGTGGCCGTCGGGAAGGTACTGCCAATGCGCCTTGTTGGTCGTTCGGCCCGCCTGCCACTTCAGCTGAGCTACCCACTTGTTGTCCTCGTCGCGCCACGCGTCCCACGTTGCTTCGCCGAGATGGTGGCCGCGAGCGCGGAACGCAAGCGCGACGATCTCGGCCAAGGTCTGGACGGCAGGCCCGTCGTGACGGAGAGGGTGGCCGGCTTGCGCCATGCTGGATGCCTGGGACCGTTCGAGAAGTACCGGATGGGCGAAGACCTCGACCCGGCTCAATGCCATTCCCGATTCGTTTGCAACCTGTTCGACGGTGGCCCCGCCGCGGATACGAGCCTGGATCTCCCTGGGCCTGAGCACACTGTCCATTTGGATCTCAATCTGTCCTAGTCGAGCGATGTCGCCGCGGGAGGCCGCGCGGAGCTTGTCGTCGGCTGGAAGCCGGAATTTGTCGCCGGTAGTTGGATCTGCGCAAATGACGTGCTGACCGTCGGGTTCGAGACCAACCACACGTAGATCTCGCACCTTGACCTCCTCATCGCGCCGACTCGCGATATCGTCCTGCTCGACAGTAATCCAATCGTGATCGACGGTGTGTCTCCGACACGCGTCCGGCATCACCGATGCTCGTGACTCATGAGCGTAGTCATTGCCGTGTCCTGCTGTGGTGGTTCGGTGCTGGCAGCGTCAAAGGTGTTGGCGTCCTTGGCTATCGAGTCCGCTCGGATGTAGTAGGCACCGAGCGTGAACCCGATGGCCAGCGCAGCGATGTGTCCGAATGCCGTAAAGGTCGGGTCAGAGATCGCAGCGACCGCCACGAGTGCTGTCCATCCCACCGCCCAGGCAATTCGCCATGAGCGGTAGAGATATCGAATCAACGACCCGGCAACCGCAGCAGCGGCATAGCTGACTCCGACGTCGATCGCCATGGCGAGGGAATCGGCGAGCCAGTTCGCGTGGATGCCGACGAACAGTCCGATCGCCACCAGCGCCGTCGCGCCGATGTGTCCGAGTAGGAACGTCCAGAGAAATCGCTTCGACCCGGACACCCATTCGGCCACGGCGAACAGGGCGACAACCGAGGCAAGCCACAACCAGTTCACTTCACCGTCGGTCAAGAACACGCTGGCGACGAGAGTGGCGATATGGCCGTCGGAAAGATTGTGCAGATTGGTGCTCGCCTCGCGGAGTACGTGCCACTGGGCGTGGGGGCGGAGCTGGGACAGAAATATCGACGATGCGATGGCAAGCGCGAGATACGTGATGGTGACACGCAGCCTGAACAGAGGCGCCGAAACGCGCATCGGGCGCTCCCTCCGAGGTCGTTGCGCTTGCGAACGTATCCGCAAGTGTAAGCCTCTTCGGCAGCGCCCGAGCTGTGCGCGTTCTGCTAACTCAGTGTGGAAACGACCCAATCGATGCTCTTGGTCAGTGCCGTGACGTCGTCCGGTTCGATGGCCGGGAACATCCCGACGCGCAACTGGTTCCGTCCGAGCTTGCGGTAAGGCTCGGTGTCGACGACGCCGTTGGCGCGAAGAACCTTGGCTACGTGAGCAGCGTCGACCTTCTCGTCGAAGTCGATGGTGCCCACGACCTGGCTGCGGTGTGCCGGGTTCGACACGAACGGAGTAGCGAAGTCGCTCTTCTCCGCCCAGTCGTACAGGCGCGAAGAGGAGTCCGCTGTGCGCTTGGTCGCCCAGTCCAGACCACCCTGGCTGTTGATCCACTCGATCTGATTGGCGAACATCAGGAGCGTCGCCACTGCCGGGGTGTTGTAAGTCTGATCCTTGCTGCTGTTGTCGATCGCGATCGGCAACGACAGGAAGTCCGGAACCCAACGGCCCGAAGTCTGGATCTCACCGACGCGCTCGAGTGCAGCCGGGCTCATCAACGCAACCCACAGGCCACCGTCGGCAGCGAAGCACTTCTGCGGAGCGAAGTAGTAGACATCGGAGTCGGCAACGTTGACCGGCAGACCGCCCGCACCCGACGTCGCATCGATCGCGATGAGTGCGTTCTCGGAACCGGCAGGCCGGCTCACCGGGATCGCGACGCCTGTCGACGTCTCGTTGTGCGCCCAACCGATCAGGTCGACCGACGGATCCGAGGTGGGCTCGGGAGCACTGCCTGGTTCTGCCTTGACGACGATCGGATCGCCGATGAACGGGTTGTTCTTGGCGACCGAGGCGAACTTCGAGCTGAATTCGCCGTTGGTGAGGTGCAGGGACTTCTCGCGGATGAGTCCGAAGGCCGCGGCATCCCAGAATGCGGTGGTGCCACCGTTGCCGAGAACGACCTCGTAGCCGTCGGGCAGCGTGAACAGGTCCCGCAGGCCACTGCGCACCCGCGCGACGACGTCCTTGACGGGTTTCTGGCGGTGGCTGGTGCCGAAGACGGATGCGCCGACGTCGACCAAGGACTGCAGCTGCTCAGGGCGAACCTTGGAGGGTCCGCAACCGAACCGTCCGTCGGCGGGCAGGAGTTCGGTGGGAATGATCGGCAATTCGGCCATTGAGTAGCGCATCCTAGCGTCGTGGGGATATGGCACCTACAGGGTAGTCGGACCCGTACTCAGGCGATCTGGCCCCACCCGTCGACGGATTCGGGGGTGCGGGGCGCAGGCCCGGTGTAGATGGCCGCCGGGCGTACGAGCTTTCCGAGTCGCTTCTGTTCCATGATGTGCGCGCACCAGCCGGCGGTGCGGCCACAGGTGAACATCGCAGGCATCATGTGCGGGGGAACCTCGGCAAAATCGAGGATCACCGCGGCCCAGAACTCGACGTTGGTTTCGATTGCGCGGTCGGGGCGACGCTCACGCAGTTCGGTGAGCGCGGCCTGCTCGAGCGCAGCAGCGGCCTCGTAGCGGGGTGCACCGAGTCGCTTTGCGGTTGCACGCAGCACCCGGGCGCGGGGATCCTCGGCGCGGTAGACACGGTGCCCGAAGCCCATGAGCTTTTCTTTGCGGTCGAGGATTCCCTTGACGAGTCCGCGGGGGTCGTCGGTCTTTTCGACCTCTTCGATCATCGGCAGCACTCGGGCCGGTGCGCCACCGTGCAACGGGCCGGACATGGCGCCGATCGCTCCGGACAGCGCCGCGGCGACGTCGGCTCCGGTGGAGGCGATGACTCTCGCGGTGAATGTCGAAGCATTCATACCGTGCTCGGCCGCGGAGACCCAGTAGGCGTCGATGGCCTCGGTGTGTGCCGGGTCCGGGTCACCCTTCCATCGAGTCATGAAGCGGGCGGTGACGGTTTCGCACTGATCGATCCGCTTCTGCGGCACAGCAGGCTGGTGGATTCCGCGAGCGGACTGTGCGACGTAGGACAGTGCCATCACGGACGCGCGGGCGAGCTGGTCGCGGGCGGTGGCGTCGTCGATGTCCAGTAGCGGCTCGTAGCCCCAGATCGGTGCGAGCATCGCAAGACCTGCCTGGACGTCGACGCGGACGTCACCGGTGTGGACCGGGAGCGGAAACGGCTCGGCGGGCGGCAACCCGGAGCCGAATTTTCCGTCGACGAGCAGCGCCCACACGTTGCCGAACGTCACACGCTTGGATACGAGGTCTTCGATGTCGACGCCGCGATAACGCAGTGCGCCGCCGTCTTTGTCCGGTTCGGCGATGTCGGTGGTGAAGGCGACGACGCCCTCGAGGCCACTGACGAAATCTTCGGGGACCTGTTGAACAGCCATTGCCTGGACTCTCCTCGTAACGGTAATGCCCGGCTCCAGCCGTAGTGCCCGGTCCGGGCCGCGTCCGGGCGATCTCTTCAGGGAGAACTTTAGCCGGTCGTACTCGGGAGTAGCGTCTGGGTTCGTGCCGAACCAAAAATCACACCTTGCCGATTTGCGTGTCGACTACGGCACGGACACCGACCTCGACGTCGGCCGACTGCGCAGCGGTTGGCTGCCGGTGGCACAGGAGTGGTTGGCCGAGGCCATCGAGGCCGACATCCCCGAACCGAACGCACTGGTCCTCGCCACCGTCGATGCCGCGGGACATCCGTCCACGCGCACGGTCCTGTGTAAGGGCCTCGACGTGGACGGCGTCGTTTTCTACACCAATTACGACTCCGACAAGGGCCGCCAACTCGCCCACACGCCTTATGCGTCCGTGACGTTCCCGTGGATCGGTATCGGGCGTCAGCTGACCATTCGCGGCGCGGTCGAGCGGGTGTCCGCCGAGGACACTGCCGAGTACTTCGCATCACGGCCGCGGGGATCCCAGCTGGGTGCATGGGCATCACAACAATCGCGCCCGGTGAGTTCGAGGGCAGAACTCGAGCAGGCGCTCGAGGATGTGGACCGAAAATTCGACGGCCAGGTGGTGCCCGTTCCTCCGCACTGGGGTGGGTTTCGGGTCCTGCCCGACACCGTCGAGTTCTGGCAGGGGCGAACAAACCGTCTGCACAACCGAATTCGGTTCACGGTCGCGACGTCGGGAGTCGAGCGACTACAGCCGTGACCTGCCTTCATTCGCTATAGAGTCCCCCGAGAGGTCTCCCAGCGTGGACAATGACACCCATGCCTGACGAACGAAGCGCCAGCGAGACCTACCGGTTGGTCAGTGGGAAGTACCGAGCCGAGATCGTCTCCACGGGTGCAGGCCTGCGCATGCTCGAGTTCGACGGCTCGCCGCTGACCGAGACGTATGCAGCGGGGAAGAAACCGCCACTGTCGGCCGGGCTGGTCCTCGCGCCCTGGCCCAACCGAGTCGCCGACGGCAGATTCACCTTCGGTGGCACCGAGCATCAGCTCGAGATCGCCGAACCCATCCGTAACAACGCCAGTCACGGATTTGTGCGACGCGTCGAGTGGTCCGTCGTCGATCGGGAGGATGCCCGGGTCGTGCAGACGGTGGACATCGGTGAGCGGAAGGGGTGGCCGTATCCGTTGACGCTGACCGTGGCGCACGAGCTGACACCCGACGGATTGGTCGTGACGGCCACCGCAGAGAACGTCGGAAGTACCGCTGCACCGTTCGGTATGGGTTTTCACATTTTCGTTCGAGTCGGGGATGTTCCGCTGGACGAATGCACCCTCGAGTTCTCGGCGGGCACCAGATTGCAGCTCGATCCGAAGCGCATGCTGCCCAACGGACCTTCCGTCGAGACTGCGGGCACGGAATACGACTTTCGAACGCCGAAGTCGTTGAAGGGCGTCTGGCTGGACACTCCCTTCAGCGCCGAACTGCCCGACGTCGACGGCCATGCGCAGCACATTCTTCGGGCACCGGACGGGACCGCGACGGTGCTGTGGACCGACCGTGAATTCGATTGGGTGCAGGTCTTCACGGCCGACCCTGCGCACGATCAGGCATATCCGGATCGGGGTCGGGCGTTGGCGATCGAGCCGATGACATGTCCGCCCGACGCGTTGAACTCCGAGATCGATCTACTGGTTCTGCAACCGGGACAGTCCTGGTCCGGCACGTGGGGAATGGGGCACCGGTCAGCGTGACGATTCTTGTCTGCGGCGAAGCGCTCGTCGACCTCGTGCCGGTGCACGAGGGCCCGTTGTTGTCGCCGAAGCTCGGCGGGGGACCGTTCAATGTCGCGGTGACTCTCGGTCGGCTCGGTTCCTCGGTCGCCTTTCTGTCACGGGTGTCGACGGATCCGTTCGGTGAGCAGATCCTCGGGAGCCTGCGCGATGCCGGTGTCGACACGTCCTGGGTGCAGCGAGGTGCGGAACCCACGACGTTGGCGATGACGACACTCGCCGACGATGGGAGCGCGCAGTACTCGTTCTATGCCGACGGCACTGCCGACCGTCTCGTGGCGGATCCTGGCCAACTCCCGGACGACATCACCGCACTGTCTTTCGGCACGTTGTCGCTGCTGTACGAGCCAGGGGCTTCGGTGTACGCGGCATTGCTTCATCGGGCGCATGCCGCCGGGAAATTGACGATGCTCGACCCGAACATCAGGCCTGCGGCCATCGACAGTCCGAGCGGGGACATCACCGCCGATGGTTTCCGGGCGAGATTCAAGACGTGGTTGCCCGCGGTCGACATACTGAAGGTCTCGGAAGACGATTCCCACTGGCTGGGATCGGGCTCGGAGGGTACTTCGGTCGACGACTGGCTCGCGAGCGGCGTGACCGCAGTGGTGATGACTCGCGGCGGCGACGGCGTATCGGTGTTCACCGCGAGTGGCGAAATAAGCGTCCCCGGGGTACCGGTGGATGTCGTCGACACCATCGGCGCAGGTGACACCATCCACGGCGCACTACTCCACTTCTTGGAAGAGGAGAACATTCTCACATCTGGCGCACTGAGTGAGATGATCAAGGAAGAGTGGCAGCGAGCACTGAGATTCGCCGCACGGGCCGCAGCCATCACGGTTTCGCGTCCAGGTGCGGACCCTCCGTGGGCGTCCGAGGCGCCGAGAGACTAGTTTCTCTATCGACTGAAGATTGTGTCCGATCTAAGTACATGTCCGTTACCAGAGTTCGAGAGGGACCATTCGTGCCCGCTGAGAATGAAGCAAAAGCCACCCTCACCTATCCCGGTGGCGAACACGTCATGTCCATTGCCAAGGCAAGTGATGGCAATGACGGTATCGAACTGGGAAAGTTGCTGGCTGACACCGGTTACACGACGCTCGACGGTGGTTTCGTCAACACTGCGTCGACGAAGTCGGCCATCACCTACATCGATGGTGACAAGGGAATCCTGCGTTATCGCGGGTACCCGATCGAACAGCTTGCCGGTAAGTCTTCGTTCATCGAGGTCAGCTACCTGCTGATCTACGGCGAGCTGCCCACGGATGATCAGCTCGAGACCTTCACCGACAAGATCCGGCGACACACGCTGCTGCACGAGGACCTCAAGCGGTTCTTCGACGGTTTCCCGCGCAACGCGCACCCCATGCCGGTGTTGTCGAGTGCCGTCAACGCACTGTCGGCGTACTACCAGGATTCGCTGGATCCCGACGACCCCGAGCAGGTGGAGTTGTCGACCATCCGCTTGCTGGCCAAGCTGCCGACCATCGCGGCGTACGCCTACAAGAAGTCCGTCGGCCAGCCGTTCCTGTACCCGGACAACTCGAAGAGCCTCGTGGAGAACTTCCTGCGTATGACGTTCGGCTTCCCAGCCGAGCCGTACGAGGTCGATCCCGAAATCGTCAAGGCACTCGACATGCTTCTCATCCTGCACGCCGATCACGAGCAGAACTGTTCGACGTCGACGGTTCGTCTCGTCGGTTCCTCGGATGCAAACCTGTTCACGTCCATCTCCGGTGGCATCAACGCACTGTGGGGCCCGCTGCACGGCGGCGCCAACCAGGCAGTCCTCGAGATGCTCGACAAGATCAAGGCCGAGGGCGGTGACGCAACCGACTTCGTCAATCGCGTCAAGAACAAGGAAGACGGCGTGAAGCTCATGGGCTTCGGGCATCGCGTCTACAAGAGCTTCGATCCGCGCGCGACGCTGGTCAAGGAAACTGCGCACACGATCCTCTCGAAGCTGGGCAACGGTGACGAACTCCTCGACATCGCGCTCAAGTTGGAAGAGACCGCGTTGACCGACGATTACTTCGTCGAGCGCAAGCTCTACCCGAACGTGGACTTCTACACCGGACTGATCTACCGCGCGATGGGCTTCCCGCCGCGCATGTTCACGGTGTTGTTCGCCATGGGCCGGCTCCCCGGCTGGATTGCGCACTGGCGCGAGATGCACGAGGACCCGACCACCAAGATCGGGCGTCCGCGTCAGATCTACACCGGTTACACCGAGCGGGACTACAAGGATCTCGGTGCCCGCTAGTTCGTGAAGCCTTCGCGAAAGCCGCCGCCTCCGAAAGGAGTCGGCGGCTTTCGTCGTATCCGTCGAGGGTAAGAGCCGAGGGCTAGAACTGCCGACGATTCGCCAGCACCGGCAGCTTCGCGCGGATCGGTGCTACGAGCGCGGCATCGATATCGACGGTGAGTAGGCCAGGCGTGGCGTCGAGTTCACCGAGAATTTCCCCGGTCGGGGAGCTGACGACGCTGTGGCCGACGCCCAGTGGGGCCGTGCCCCCGGCGTTGTCGGGTTCGGCTTGATCACAGGCCGCGACGAAGGCCGTGGAGTCGAGCGCCCGTGCTCGTGCCAGCAGTGACCACTGTTCGACCTTGCCGGGACCGGAGCCCCAGGATGCAGGCACGACGATCAGTTCCGCACCCAGATCCCCGAGCCGCTGGAACAATGATGGGAACCGCAGATCGTAACAAGTGGCAAACCCGACGGTGACGTCGTCGATCGTGAGAACGAGTGGATCCGACCCAGGTGCGACGGTGTCGGATTCGGCGAAACCGAAGGCGTCGAACAGGTGGATCTTGTCGTAGTGCGCCTCGGTGGTGGGGCCGGTGATCAGCAGGGTGTTGCCGACTCTGCCGTTGTCGGCCGGGGTGAACATCCCTGCCACGACGGTGATACCGATCCGCTGCGCGATCTCGCGGACCGCGTCGGCCCACGGACCGTCGAGGGGTTCGGCGACGCCTCGAATCGGACCCGAGAAGCATCGCATCATCGCCTCGGGGAACACGACGAGTGATGATCCGGCAGCGGCTGCGGCACGGGTGTGTGTCTCGATGATCTTCAGGTTGTCGGCCGGTTCGGTACCGCTGGTGACTTGCGCGAGGCTGATCCGGATCGTTCTGCTCATCTTCGATCTCCTGATTGACGTTTCTCGAGTGCTGTCAGCAATGGTATGCAATCGCGTTGTTGGCTCAGCGTTATCCGACGCCGATTCGCTGACCTGCGAAAATGGACCAATTCTCATACCTGCTCCGATCCGCTGACCTGCACAACGTAAAGTCGAGCGAATGACGAAACCAGTGATCGAGTTTCAGGCTGGACCTCCCCCCACCGATCTGGTCGTGGTGGACCTGGTCGAAGGTGACGGTGCCGAGGCTGTTGCAGGCGGCGATGTGGAAGTTCACTACATCGGCGTCGAGTTCGACTCCGGTGAAGAGTTCGACTCCTCGTGGAGTCGTGGGGAGTCGATCCAGTTCCCGCTGCGCGGCCTGATCCAGGGCTGGCAGGACGGAATCCCCGGCATGAAGGTCGGCGGCCGACGTCAGCTGACCATCCCACCCGAGCTCGCATACGGTCCCGCAGGCGCAGGTCACCGCCTCTCCGGCAAGACCCTCGTGTTCGTGATCGACCTGCTCGACGTCAAATAGGCCTTTCGGGTCCGTCGACGTTCACGCCAGGGTCTGGTCTTCGAGCTCGAGAACCAACCTGGCGCCGCCCAGAGGGCTGTCGGTGAAGTAAGCGCGGCCACCGTGCAGCTCGGCCTGCTGCTCGACGAGCGCCAGGCCGAGTCCGGAACCACCCTTGGCTGCGGAGGCGCCGCGGTAGAAGCGTTCGAAGACCGCACTCCGCTCCTCTTCCGGCAGGCCCGTTCCGTTGTCGTCGACGATGACGGTGACGCGGGTGCCGTCCCGTTCGATCGTGACGGTCACCGCGTCGGCGCCGCCGTGGCGAACTGCGTTGGTCAGTGCATTGCCCATCGCCAGCCGAAGTCCGGTGGGTAGAGCGCGCATCGACACCGACGGTTCGGACTCGATGTGCACCGCCAATCCCGGATGCTGCCGCATGGCGTCTTGGGCGGCGATATCGCAGATCTCCACCACATCGGTTTGGACGCGGTCGCTGTCGCTGGACAACTCGCCAGAGGCCAGTCGTTCGAGCGCAGCGAGTGTAGTTTCCACTCGCCCCTGGGTGCGCTCGAGGTCGTTCAGAATCTCCTGTCGCTGAGCAGGTCCGAGATCGAGCGTGCTGAGTACCTCGATATCGGTGCGCATTGCTGTCAGCGGAGTGCGTAACTCGTGAGCGGAGACTGCGGCGAAGTCTCGGGCAGTGGACAGTGCGGCGTTGGTGCGGTCCTGGGCGTCGTTGACGCGTTGGAGCATTCCGCCGATGGCGACGGCGAGTTCGTCGGCTTCGCGTACCCCGGTCTTCGTGTCCGGTGGCATCGGCGGCTGGGCGCTGACCTGGCGGGTCAGCTCGACCAGCGGTCGGACTGCGCGTCCGCCGAACAGCCAGCCGAGTCCGGTCGAGACGGCGATCGCGCCGAGGCCCACGAAGATGACCTGCTTCTGCTGCTCGTCGGTGACCTGCTGTGCTTCGATGGCCGGCACTCCGATAGCTATCGAAATATCAGCCAGGGACACAGTTTTGGTGGTGTAGACCCGAAATCGCTGACCGTTCACATCGACGGTGGCCGAGCCTTCTCCTAGATCGGGAAGCTGAATGGGTGTCGAGGCACGGACGGTATCGCCGGTTCGGATCGTCACCGCGAATGCCGCGGACAGTTGATCGAGGAATGTCTCGAGCACAGCAGCATTGGGAACGAGCGCCTGCGATGCCGTCGTCAACCGCTCGTCGAGCTGATTGACGTTGTTGCGTGAGATCGCAACAGAGGTCACCACCGCGAGAGCTGCGACGACGAGAGTGGCGCCCAGCGCTGTTGCCGCGGCGACGCGCGCTCGCAACGAGAACCTCATGACGGCACCCGAAGAACGAACCCGACGCCGCGGACCGTGTGCAGCACCCTGGGCGCGCCCCCGACTTCAAGCTTGCGACGCAGGTATCCGACGAAGACGTCGACCACATTGGTGTCGGCTACGAAGTCGTAGCCCCATACGAGTTCGAGCAACCGCTCGCGCGTGAGCACGACGCCCTTGTTGCGAGCAAGGATGGCCAGCAACTCGAATTCCCTTTTGGTGAGGTCGAGTTCGCGGCCGTTGCTGTGCGCGCGGTAGCCGGGCAGATCGACGGACAGTGCACCGATCGAGATCTCCGACGTCGATGCCGGGGCGGGTGGGGGCGCACTGGCTCGTCTCCGCAACATGGCGTTGATCCGGGCGACGAGTTCGGCAAGAACGAAAGGTTTGGTCAGATAGTCATCGGCGCCGGATTCGAGGCCGGAGATTCGATCGTCGACCGACGCGCGCGCGCTCAGCACGCAGATCGGCACATCGTTACCCATCGCACGCAAGGCCTTCACGACACTCGCGCCGTCGAGAATCGGCATGTTGATGTCCAGGACGACGACGTCCGGCGACCGGTTCGAGACCACGGTCAGAGCCGCTGCGCCGTCGGCGGCGGTGATCACCGTGAATCCGGAGAGCTGAAGTCCTCGTTGGAGCGAGGACAGGACGTCGTCGTCGTCGTCGACTACTAGCACTGTCGCAGATTCGGGCACTGCACCATTGTGCCTAGGCTGCCCAGCTGTCGACGGTCGACTGGCGTTCTTCGGGCGTTTTCGCGAAGAACTCCTCGAGCGCGCTTCGGCGCCTGAGGTCGGTGTCGAGCGACCATGCCACCGCGGGCGCCTGCGCATACAGGGCCTGGTAGTACTTCTCGAAGGTGCAAGTGCTGTTGACCAAGGACTGTGCGCCGGGGAATTTCGGTGTAGTTCTCATGTAAGAGTTCCTCTCCTGGGGTGTTTCCCAAGGTAGGAGTCATTCTTACGGCCACTGTGAATGTCGAATGGGAGTTCTATGAGAATCGTTCGCCGAGGTCTGTGACGTCGACTACATCGCCTACGTGGGTTCGGTCGCCTCCCGCCTTCTTGGCTGTGTACATCGCCTCGTCCGCCGCGCACATGAGCCGATTCAACAACTGTGTCGGGTCGGTTACGAGTCTGCTCGGCACCGGCGCCGACAGTGATATCCCGACGCTCGCGGTCACCGCTGGTTGCGAGCTGGTCCGCACGACCATCCGAAGAAGCTCGGCCCGGCGAGACAACTCCACCGATCGGCCCGCGACTCGACGTTCCATCACCACGAACTCCTCGCCGCCTACGCGGGCAACCGAGGCGTTTGGAACAGCGTCGCTCAGAGCCCTCGACACAGCCACCAACACGGCGTCGCCGGTTTGGTGGCCGTGCGTGTCGTTCACTGATTTGAACCCGTCCAAGTCGAGAAGATAGACGACGAAGATCGTGCAGCCCTCCGATCCCGGCCGTCGGATCTCGCGGTGAAGACCGCGTCGATTGAGCGTGCCGGTCAACGAATCGCATTCGGAGGCCTCGGCGTCGACGGTCAGGATGCCCATCAACAACAGAGTCATGATCGGCACCGTGCTGATCACGGCCAGGACGGTGGTGGCGATCGCGATCACTTGGATGAGCGCAGTGCCGTCGGTGATCTCTCGGACCGCGATGATCGTCACGACTGCAACGGCCGAGGTCATGGCAAGTGCGAAGACGCGGGAACCGTGAAAGAACACGACATAACCGAGGATGGCTGCGTACGAAGAGCAGGCCATCAACCCGAGAAGTGGACCAGGCATCGTGAGCGCTGCCGCACCCAGAAAGATGCAGCTGGTAGTGACGAAGCACAGAGACAGCCGAACATCGAGCCAGGGCTGGGACCGCCAGAGCAGCACTGCCCATCCGGTGTCGACGGCGATGACGACGATTGCCATCGCCAATAGATGCGGTTCGCTGGACGCACTTTCCCCCAACCGGAACAGTAGGGGTTGCATGCCGAGGACCAGCAACGTGAGAACCACCGCGACCCGAGTGCTTCGCATGAGGCCGCGGTCGACGAGGTAGTCGGTGAACATGTCGTATCGGTGAGCCGTTTTCCAGATCCGAACCGATTCTGCGCGTGCCCGTGCGATCGGGGTGGCAGGGGTGCGTCTCACTGGCATGAAGATCGAAAGTCCATTCTCACCCAACGAACCAGGCGGTCGGTTACTCGAAGATACTTCCACTATCCAGGATTGTGCGGAGTGGGGATGGGTAAGACTGAACTCATGACACTCGTGTGGTTCCGCCGTGATCTTCGACTGGGCGACCTGCCGACCATCACGGCCGCGGCGGAGTCGGGCGATCCGGTTCTCGGGCTCTTCGTCTTGGACGATCGGTTGTTGAAAGCCTCCGGCGGGCCTCGTCGCGACTTTCTGTTCCGCAGCCTGGCAGCTCTCGACGAACAGATGGGCGGCCGACTGCTCGTCGTCCACGGCGAACCCGAGACCGTGGTACCGAAAGTCGCCCGGGCGATCGACGCCGAGAGCGTCCATGTCAGTGCCGACTACGGTCCCTACGGACGTGAGCGGGACGAACGCGTCGGGAAGCAGGTGTCCTTGGTGGCGACGGGATCGCCGTATGCAGTGGCACCGGGGCGGGTTCTCAAGAGCGACGGCGAGCCGTACAAGGTCTTCACTCCCTATTTTCGACAATGGCTGGACCATGGCTGGCGCGGACCTGCCGATACCTCGGCATCGTCGCTCGACTGGATCGACCCCGCCGACGTGTCCTTCCTGCCACGAGTGCAGATCCCCACCGAAGAGGACGGCTCGGACTTCGCTGCCGGCGAGAAGGCCGCGTCGACCCAGTGGAGTGAGTTCCTCGAGCGAGTGACGGGATACGACGACGATCGCAACCGTCCAGATCTCGATGCAACGAGCCGAATGTCGGTCTACCTCAAGTACGGCAACATCCACCCGCGGACCATGTTGAAAGATCTGGGCGCACTACGCAGTGAGGGCTCGGCCGCCTATCGACGGCAGATCGCCTGGCGAGATTTTTACGCGGACATACTGTTTCAGCGACCTGACAGTGCGCGTGAGAATTATGTGAAGAAGTTCGACAAGATCGAACTCGACTCCGGAAAGCATGCGGACGAGGTGTTCGCGGCGTGGTGCGAGGGACGTACCGGATTTCCGATCGTCGACGCCGGTATGCGGCAGTTGAATTCCGAGAAGTGGATGCACAATCGCGTACGGATGATCGTCGCGTCGTTCCTCGTCAAGGACCTCCATCTTCCGTGGTGGCGAGGCGCACGCTACTTCATGAACACATTGGTCGACGGCGATCTTGCCAGCAATCAGCACGGGTGGCAGTGGACCGCGGGATCGGGCACCGATGCCTCGCCGTACTTTCGGGTGTTCAACCCGATCACTCAAGGCGAGAAGTTCGATCCGACCGGAGACTACGTGCGGCGTTGGGTACCCGAACTGCGCGGGGAGGAGGGGAAAGCCGTGCACACCTTGAAGTTCGGACGCCCAGCGGCTTACCCGGAACCGATCGTCGATCACAAGCATGAACGTGAGGTGGCCATCGCGCGGTTCAAGGTGCTCTAGCGTCGGAGGTGCCCTAGAGTTCGGGGGGCTCTAACGTCGACGCGAGACACCGACCCCGACGAGGCAGATCGCTCCACCCACCACTGCGAGATAGTGCGGAATCTCGCCGAGCAGAAGCCACGCCAACGTGATGGTGATCGGTGGTACCGCGTACGTGGTGACTCCGAGACGGCCGGCATCCATGCGTGTCAGCGCATACGCCCAGGTGCTGAAGGCCAATGCAGTCGGTACCAACCCGAGATAGAGCAGGCCACCGACAGCGGCTCCCGACGCATCGGTGAGGTCGCCGATCAGAGCAGGCGCGAAGGGGAGTGTGCACAGAGTTCCGATCGCGCATGCCATCCACGTCACCTGGAGGCCAGGCACGGAACGTAGTACCGGCTTCTGGCTCAATACACCGATCGCATACGTCACTGCGGACACCAGACACAATGCGATGCCGAAGAATCCGGCGTCGGTCTTCGTCGTATCACTCGTGGTGAGAGCCGTCGTGACCCCGACCATGACGGCACCGGCGAACGCAATGGCCGCACCGATGACGAGCCATCGGGGAAAGCCCTCGCCGAGGAGCAGGCCCGCGAACAGTGCGACCAGAATCGGGCCGATCTGAATGAGCATCGACGTGGTCCCGGCATCGACGCGCTGCTCGGCCGCGTTGAGTGCGACGTTGTAGATCGCGAACCAGAACACCCCGACGCTGAGGATCTGCAGCCACTGAGTTCGGTTCGGCCGGACCCACTTGCCCTGCAGCAGCAGAATCGACCCCAACACCGTGCTCCCGATCAGCAACCGCCCCAGCGCGAGTGGCCCGGCGCCGAACGAGGTCCCGACGCCGCGGATCGCCACGAACGCCGACGCCCATGCCACCACCGTGGTGATCACGGCAGCGACGGCGAGCCAGTCTGCTTTCGGTGAGGTACCGAGCTTGCTCATGACGAGGACGCTACTGTGCCCGAGCCGATCTCGACGCGCGGCTTTTCGCCATCAGTGTCGGAGGAGCTTCTCCAGCGCATCGAGTACCGCCGGATCCTCGATGGTCGAAGGAATGCCGTACTCGTCCCCGGCGACGATCTGACGCATCGTCTTACGCAGTATCTTTCCCGACCGTGTCTTCGGGAGCGCGCCGACGATGGTGACGTCGCGGAAGGTCGCGAGCGCCCCGATCTGCTCCCGCACCATGGCCACCAGTTCGGCGCGGAGTTGATCCTCGGTGATCTGCTCGCCTGCCTTGAGGACTACGTAACCGCTCGGGCGTTGGCCTTTGAGGTCATCGTGAATACCGATGACCGCGCACTCGGCGACAGCCGGATGGCCTGCGAGCACCGCCTCCATCGATCCTGTCGACAACCGATGTCCGGCCACGTTGATGACGTCGTCACTGCGGCCGAGCACGTATACGTACCCGTCGGAATCGATGTACCCGGAGTCGCCGGTGAGGTAGTACCCCGGAAACGTTTCGAGATACGAACGGCGGAAACGTGATTCGTCGTTCCACAACCCGACCAGGGTGCCCGGTGGCAACGGCAGTTCGATGACGATATTGCCTTCCTCGCCCGCCGAGACGGGGTTGCCGACGGCGTCGAGAATACCGACACGAAAGCCGGGCACCGGCACTGTCGGCGAACCCGACTTGATCGGAAGTGGTTCCAAGCCGAGCAGATTGGCGCAAATCGGCCACCCGGTCTCGGTCTGCCACCAATGGTCCACGACCGGAATGTTCAGGATGCGGCAGGCCCATTCGTAGGTGTCCGGGTCGAGCCGCTCACCCGCAACGAACAACATCTTCAGCGAAGAGACGTCGTACTTGCTCAGCTCCGCTGCCTGCGGGTCCACCTTGCGAATCGCGCGCAGCGCAGTGGGCGCAGTGAAGAGCGCCCGAACACCATGGTCGGCTACGACGCGCCAGAAAGCCCCGGCATCCGGCGTCCCGACGGGTTTGCCCTCGTACAGAACTGTCGTCGCGCCGGCGAAGAGTGGACCGTAGACGATGTAGGAGTGTCCGACGACCCAGCCCACATCGGAGGCCGTCCACATGACCTGGCCTGCCCCGACGTCGTAGATGTTGCTCATCGACCACGTCAAGGCGACGGCGTGCCCACCGTTGTCGCGGACGACGCCCTTCGGTTTCCCGGTGGTGCCGGAGGTGTAGAGGATGTAGAGCGGATCGGTCGCCTGCACCGGGATCGGATCGGCGGCGGTGGCGCCGGCGATCTCGGTGTCCCAGTCGAGCCAGCTGTGTTCGGTCGGAATCCCGTCGCGAGCTTTGACGATGACCTTTGGCGTTGCGGCCGTGGACATTTCGAGTGCCTTGGCGATGAGGGGGAGGTATTCGATGACGCGGGCCGGTTCGAAGCCGCCGCTCGCCGTCACCAGCAGTGTGGGCTCCGCGTCGTCGATGCGTGCGGCAAGCTCTTTGGCGGCGAACCCGCCGAAGACAACCGAGTGCACGGCGCCGATTCGTGCGCAGGCCAGCATCGCGACCACGGCCTCGGGGATCATCGGCATGTAGATCACGACACGATCGCCGACCCGTACGCCGTGCGCGAGTAGGACGCCCGCGAACCGTGACACTTCGCCCAGTAGCTCGGCGTAACTGTAGGTGCGCTGCACGCCGATCATCGCGGAGTCGTAGATCAGCGCGGCCCGGTCGCCGTGACCTGCGTGGACGTGGCGGTCGAGCGCGTTGTAGCAGGTGTTGAGGGTGCCGTCGGCGAACCATCGCTCACCGTCGAACGCCGTCGTCGGGGCGCTGTCCCAGTCGACTCCCTGCGCGGCGTCGAGCCAGAATTCCTCGCGTCGGTCGATGCTGTTGTCGAATGCTGTCCGGTATTCGCCGCTCATGTGGCAACCCTAGTTGGGCGTCGGTTGCATGTGGGTACTTCTCCGGTGGCCGCCGGAAATTGCACAGTATCGGCGCGGATCGCCGGAATCCCGTCGAATCGGGCCGATAGTGTGCACTGAGGCACCCGAAAATATGCACTGAGGCACCCGAATCTGTGGATGGACAGCAGTTATCCACAGTTTCGAGTTCGCCTCTACTGCGAAGCGGTCCTGTCGGCAACGGTGTACGCCATGGGGGTTCGTACGACTCTGCGATCGGCACGCACATCCCCTGGCGCAGGGTCGCCGAATTCTGCGAGACCGCAGGTGGGATGAACGGTACGACTGCGCTGCGAGAACAGCTTCGACGGTGCTGCCCGGGTACTCGTTCGGAACCTGAGCGGAGCGTGGCCAGGGCATTGACCGCGCGCAATTTTCGCATGGAAATCAATGCGAGAGTCGGCCGGTTCTACGGTGACCTTGTCGACTTCCGCGCTCGCGTCATCGTGGATATCGATGGGCGCACGTTTCACATCGATCCGGCGACATTCACCAGCGATCGTCGACGCCAGAACATTTTGGTACTAGACGGGTGGCTGGTGCTGCGATATTCGGGGGCGACGGTGATGTCGGATCTCGACGGTGTGGTCGAGGAGATCATGACGGTCGTGCGGAGGAGACGAAAGTCGATCAACTCTCCGCCGCCGACCTGAATGCACACTATCGGCGCGGATCGCCCGAATCCCGTCGAAATGGGTCGATAGTGTGCACACAGCAGCGCCAATTCGCCCCCGACCGTCAGGGCGGCGTCGTAGTCGGTGCCGCCGACGTTAGATTTCCGTCAAGTACCTTGAGCGGGCCGCCGGGTGAGGAAAGACTGAAGGACGTGACCCTCTACGAGCTTCTTCCTTCGCTTTCCGGTGCATCACGTCCCCGATTCGACCCGACCATGTGGCCGGTGGCGACGCGTTACCACCTTGGTCGCTTGACGTTCGACGGGATGGCTGCCGAGGATGTCGCCGATTGCTTGGGCACGCCTGCGGTGTTCGACGGTGTTCTGGTGACGCGGGTGCGCTCGGTCATCGCAGGCATCGTCCGGATCGACGGCACGATCGATGACGTGGTCGACGCCGAGATTGCCGGTAGGCATTCGGTGGCAGGGCGTGAGTTCTTCGCCATCGGCGACACCAAGATCGAACTACCGTCCGACGTCCGAGCAGGTGACGTTCTAGCGCTGGTCCTCAAGGCCTAAGGTTCGATAGCGGCTCAGCCGAGTGGTCAGCCGCGCGTCCGGATCCTGGTGACTCAGGCCTTGCAGTTCGCGCGCGATGGCCCCGGCGACGCGTAGCGAGAAGTCGACTGGTTCTGCGGCTGCGTCGGGACTCTCGGGGACGATGGCGTCGACGATTCCCGCACGGAGGAGATCGACGGATCGGATGCCCTGGGACTCGGCCATGTCGGCGGCATGACTGGTGTCGCGATGCACGATGGCACTTGCACCTTCCGGCGGCAGTGGCGCGAGCCAGGCGTTCTCCGCGCACAGTGTGCGGTCCGCGGGTAGCAATGCCAGGGCGCCGCCGCCGGTGCCTTGCCCCAGAAGTACCGACACCGTGGGCGTGTCGAGGGTGACGAGATCGGATATGCAGCGGGCGATCTCGGGCGCGAGGCCACCTTCCTCCGCCTCTTTCGACAGCGCTGCACCGAACGTGTCGATCACCAGAACCAGCGGAATCGAGAGTTCTTCGGCGAGCCGCATGCCGCGTCGGGCTTCGCGGAGCGCACCCGGGCCCATCGTGGCGGTGACGCTGTGGCTGCTGCGATCGTTGCCGAAGACTACACACGCGATTCCTCGAAAGCGGCAGAGCGACAACAGAATCGTGGCATCGGATTCGCCTTGGCCGGTTCCGCTCAGTGGGACCTGTTCGGTGGCTGCATGTTCCAGCAATTCGCGAACTCCGGGGCGGTCGGGTCGGCGGGAGGAGATCACCGATTGCCACGCCGTGCGCTCTTCGATATCCGCGACCAGGGGCGCAGGTTCGAGTGTGAGCGCCGGTGCGGCATCACCTCCGACGACGCGCAGGATCCGCACGAGCAGGTGGCGCAGACTCGCCACCGGCACCACGCCGTCGATGACGCCGTGTCGATACAGGTTCTCGGCCGTCTGGACGCCCTCGGGAAACGGCTTGTCGTAGAGCGCCTGGTAGACACGTGGTCCGAGAAATCCGATGAGCGCTTCGGGTTCGGCGACCGTCACGTGCGCCAACGAACCCCACGATGCGAATACTCCACCCGTCGTCGGGTTTCGCAGATAGACCAGATACGGCAATCCCGCCTGCTTGTGCATCGTGACGGCGGCTGCGATCTTGACCATCTGCACGAAGGCGAGGGTGCCCTCCTGCATCCGGGTTCCGCCGGACGTCGGCGACGCGATCAGCGGCAGCTTTTCGGCGGTGGCACGTTCGATTGCAACGACGATTCGTTCGGCAGCTGCCACACCGATAGACCCTGCCAAGAAGCCGAACTCGCACGCGATGACCGCTACCCGACGGCCGTCGACCGTGCCGGAGCCGGTCAGCACCGATTCGTCGACGCCGGTCTTCTCTCTGGCTGCCTCGAGGTCGGCTGCGTAGGCGGGGCCGGGGGAGACGTCGAGGGGGGTGGTGTCCCAGGAGACGAACGATCCGCCGTCGAGAACTGCATCGAGTATCTCGGCGGCGGATGTTCGTGGGCTCATGGTGGGAAGCTTAGCGAGCGAACGCTTCCTTCCACGTGACGGTCTTGCCGATGCGCAGGATGGACCGCTGGTAGATCTTTGCAGCGACGACGGCGAGGGCCGCGGTGGTCGCGAGCATGATCAGGGCGGTTCCGACAATCTGGTAGACCGGCGCGACTCCGGCGGCGATGCGTAGCGGCATCATGACCGCGGAGAACGGTGGGATCCAACTGAGCACACTGCTCAGGGTGCTCTCCGGGTCGCCGACGGAGTAGAAGGCGGAGAAGAACATTGCCATGATCAGCAGCAGTAGAGGCATCGTCGTGGAGTTGACGTCTTCCTGCCGCGAGACCATCGACCCGCCCGCGGCGTAGAGCACCGCGAAGAAGGCGAAGCCGAGGATGAACCAGCCGAGGGTACCGGCGAACACGCTGATCGCGGCGCCGGTGACGGTCAGAACTCCGGTGGCGAGGCCGGTGCCGACGCCCGCGACTCCGTACATGGCGAGTTGAAGGATTCCGACGGCACCGATGCCGATTATCTTGCCCCACAGCAGTTGTAGTGGACGCACGGTCGACAGGAGCAGTTCGACGACACGCGAGGACTTCTCCTCGACGACGCCCATCGCGACGTACATGCCGAAGCCGATGATCTGCGCGTAGAGGATGAACACTGCGGACAGTGCCAGTGCAGTGCGTTGTCCCGCTTCGGGATCTGGCGGATCGATGGCGTCGACGGTGACGGTCGCCGCGGTGGTGGCAGCAGCCAACGCGGCGCGATCGGCACCCTGTGCGTCGAGAGCGGTGTCGGTCGCGTGCGTCTGGACGCTGCTTTCGATGATGGCCCGCAGTGTTCCGGTCAGTTCGGAATCGGTGATCGCGGTGTAGGCCCCTGCATTCTCGGGCACGAGTGCCACGGCAACCTCGCCCGATTCGACGTCACTGCGCGCGGCAGCGGCGTCGGAGAGTTCGCGGATCTCGACTGGATTGCCGACGGCATCCCCGGTGGCCTGCAGTACCGACGCTATCGACTGATCGCCGACGACGCCGATGACGTCCCGGTCGTCGTCACCGCCGGAGAAGATGGAGAAGGCGATGATGCCGCCGACGATGGCGGCGAGGATGATGATGTTGCTGATGACGAAGCTCTTCTTCATCACCTGTACCGCGAATTCGCGCTTGGCGATCAAACGTATCGCCCGGGTGGAGGTCAGTTTTTCGCTCATGCCACTACCGCCTCTCGAAACAGATCACTCAGCGATGGTTTGTGGACGGAGAATTCGTGTACGGGGCCGGTGGCCAGTGCGGCATGCAGGACGTCCTGATCGGAGGCGCCCTGCTTCAGGCTGAGCACGAAGTGTCCGTCGCGCTGACTCAGGGTGGTGACTCCGGCAATGCTGTCGGCCCATCCTGGAGTGGCTGCAGGTGCATGCACCTGCAGCTGTGCGTCGCCGGATCCGCGGAGTTCGTCGACGGTTCCGACTGCCCGCATCGAGCCGGCGGCGATGATGCCGACCCGATCGCACAGTCGCTGTACCAGGTCGAGCTGATGGCTCGAGAAGATGACGGGCACTCCTGCAGCGGCTTTCTCGCGTAACACCTCGCTCATGACGTCGACGGCTACTGGATCCAGTCCGGAGAACGGTTCGTCGAGAACGAGAACAGCGGGGTCGTGCACGAGGGCCGCAGCGAGCTGCACACGTTGTTGATTGCCAAGACTCAGTGCGTCGACGGTATCGCCGAGCCGCGAGGATATTCCGAGTCTCTCGGTCCAGCGCTGTACCGCATCCTTGGCAGCGGAAGACGAGAGGCCATGCAGCTCAGCGAGATACGCCAGCTGAGGGCCGACCTTCATCTTGGGATAGAGTCCACGTTCCTCGGGCATGTAGCCGATGGTGCGGCGTACTTCGAGGTCCACGGGCTTTCCGCCGAGCAGGACCTGTCCGGAGTCGGCGGACAGTACGCCGAGCGCGATGCGCATGGTGGTGGTTTTGCCTGCGCCGTTACTGCCCACGAAGCCGAACAGTTCGCCGGGGCGGACTTCGAAGCTCAGTGCGTCGAGGGCGATGGTGTCGCCGTAGCGTTTGGAGATGGAGTCGATCGTGAGGGTACTCATGGTCCCTTTCGGTCAGAGGTCTTCTGGATCGGGGTCGGGGGTTATCCACGCGAGAATCAAAGCGGGAGAGCAGATTCCGGCCAGCAATGCGGTCAGTGTCCAGAGGGCTCCCGCGTAGGCAAGGCGATCGTTCTCGATCCAGGTCGAGAGGAAGATCAGCGCGATGACCGACACCATCACCAGGCCCTGGGTCACCGTCAGCCCGATAGAGCGAGCTTCGTTGCGCTGCTGGACTTCCCACTCGTCGAGTGCGCCCGCCGGGGCGTCGCTGTGTCGTCCGGACACCGTTTGCAGCATCGTCCACAGCACGAGGAACGCCGCGGTGGCCGGCAACCAGGCGAGGGGAGCCCACTGCGAGAAAAGGGAAAGAATGGAAATCGCCAGGAGCGTGAAGAGAACGGCTACGACGGCAACCCCTAGGATGCGTCGACGCCGCTGGGTGCGCCACGTCGGGAGCCAGTGTCGTGTCTTGGCGTCGTTCTCGAGAAAGCGTCGGGTTCGAAATGCCTGGTAGCGGGTCAAAATATCCGCGGCGTCGGGTGTGGTCATGGGCTCTTCTCCCTTCGATACAACTCTGCGGAGAGCGGTCCGAACTCTTCTCGCGAGAACACTGCTTCCACTGGTAGGTGGAAGACATCGCAGATTCGCAATGCGAGATCGAGACTCGGGTAGTGGTCACCACGTTCGAGGGCGCCCACCGTCTGGGGGTTCACTTCGACGAGTTCGGCAAGTTGCGCGCGGCTCATCTTTCGTTCTGCCCGCAGAACTCCCACCCGGTTGTAGATCGGGAGCGTGTTGCCACGCTTTATGGGGCTCATGTATCAAAGTGTTGTATAAACCCAACGATTCGTCAACCCTACATTTCTGACAACTTCCCGTCGGACATCACCCAGCGTCGCGTACTGCGCACCGTGGAGAGCATCCGTCGATCATGCGTGACCAGCAGCAATGTTCCTTCGAAGTTCTCCATCGCCCGCTCGAGCTGCTCGATCGCCGGGAGGTCCAGATGGTTCGTCGGCTCGTCGAGTACCAGGAGATTGACTCCTCGCGCCTGCAACAGGGCGAGCGCGGCGCGAGTCCGCTCACCCGGAGACAAGGATCCTGCGGGCCTCAATGCGTCGTCTCCACGGAGACCGAATTTCGCCAACAGAGTGCGGACTTCGGCGTCGGGCCAATCGGGAACCGCGGCGCTGAGCGAGTCGGACACCGTCGCAACACCGGTGAAAAGCTCACGCGCCTGGTCGATTTCGCCGATCGCGACACCCGAACCCAATGATGCAGTGCCCTCGTCCGGCACCAACTTGCCCAGCAACACCGACAGCAACGTCGTCTTGCCCGACCCGTTCTCACCGGTGATGAGAATGCGATCACCCCACTCGATCTGCGTCGTCACCGGACCGAAAGTGAACGCCGGGCGAGTAACCACGGCGCCGCTCAGCACCGAAACGACGGTGCCGCTACGCGGAGCGCTCGCGATCTCCATCCGCAGTTCCCACTCCTTACGCGGTTCCTCGACGACTTCGAGCCGCTCGATTCTGCGCTGGGTCTGCCGAGCCTTCGCCGCCTGCTTCTCGGTCGATTCGGCACGAGTCTTCCGCGCGATCTTGTCGTTGTCGGGGGCTTTACGACGGGCGTTGCGAACCCCGGACTCCATCCAGTTGCGTTGCATCTGGGCGCGCGATTCCAACGAGGACTTGGTGTCGGCGAACTCGTCGTACTTCTCACGCGCATGCTGCCGAGCGATCTCACGCTCGGCCAGATACGACTGATAGCTGCCGTCGTAGACGTCGATTCGGTGCTGCGCTCGATCGAGCTCGACGATGCCGGTGACCGTGCGCTCGAGGAATTCACGATCGTGACTGACGACGACGATCGCCGCACGAGTGTCGACGACGAATCGCTCCAACTGTTCCAACCCGGCGAGGTCGAGATCGTTGGTCGGCTCGTCGAGCAGCAGGATGTCGTAACGCGCCAGCAGGATCGCAGCCAACCCGGCTCGGGCAGCCTGCCCACCGGAGAGTGAGGTCATCAAGACCTCTCCGCCGGTGTCGAGACCCAGCTCTGCCAGGACCTTCTCGGCGCGCTCGGCCAGATCGGCACCACCGAGTGCGAGCCACCGCTCCAGCGCCGGGGTGTACAGATCCTCGCCATCGCCGGATCCGAGTGCTTCCGCCGCAGCATTCATCGACTCCTCGGCCAGAGTGACACCCGTCCGGCGCCCGAGGAATTCGACAACCTTCTCACCTGGAACACGCTCGGGTTCCTGAGCGAGATAGCCGACAGTGGCATCGGGCGGAGAGGTGTAGATATCACCCTCGAAATCTGCTGTCTCGACGCCTGTCAACAGCGTCAACAAGGTGGACTTACCGGCCCCGTTGGCACCGACAAGTCCGATGACGTCCCCTTCCGTGACGGTGAGGAAAAGGCCGGAGAAAAGCGTTCGGTCGCCGTGGAAAGCCGCAAGATCGTCCACGCGCAAGGTTGCAGTCACACTGCAAGTATCTCTGGGTCGTTCCGCAGGCTCCACTCCCGGCATCTCTGGGTCGTTCCGCAGGCTCCACTCCCGTCATCTCTGGGTCGTTCCGCAGGCTCCACTCCCGGCATCTCAGATCCTCAGGAACAGATCCTCGGGAACAGACTCGTCCGGTCACCCGTTGGCATTCGTATGACCTTTTCTTCCGAAACCAGTACCGTCCCGACAATCGTGCTCAACGACGGGCATGCGATTCCGCAGCTCGGATTCGGTGTGTGGCAGGTTCCGGACGACGGTGCCCAAGCTGCAGTAGCCGAGGCGCTGAAGGTGGGCTACCGCAGCATCGACACCGCGAAGGTGTACGAGAACGAAACCGGCACCGGGAAGGCTGTCGCCGAGTCCGGCATCGCCCGCGACGAGCTGTTCATCACCACCAAGCTGTGGAACGACGACCAGGGATACGACTCGACGCTGAAGGCGTTCGACGCCAGTATGGCCAGGCTCGGGCTCGATTACCTGGACCTGTACCTCATCCATTGGCAGCAGCTCGATCGCAACAAGTACATCGAGACGTTCAAGGCATTCCAGGCGCTGAAGGCAGACGGCCGTATCGGCTCCATCGGCGTCTCCAACTTCACCATCCCGACGCTCGAGAGGTTGATCGAGGAGGTCGGGGAGACCCCGTCGGTGAATCAGGTCGAGGTTCATCCGCACTTCGTGCAGACCGAACTGCGCGCGTTCCATACCGAGAAGGGCATCGCTACCGAGGCGTGGAGCCCGCTGGGTTCCGGAACCGTCCTGGACGACCCGGCGCTCGCCCCGATCGCCGAAGCGCACGGGGTAACCCCAGCTCAGGTTGTACTTCGTTGGCACATCCAGCACGGCAACGTGGTGATCCCCAAGTCGGTGACTCCGAAGCGGATCGCGAGCAACTTCGACGTGTTCGGCTTCGAGCTGACCAACGACGAGGTTGCACAGATCAATGCACTCGACACCGTCGACGGGCGTACCGGCCCTGATCCGGACAAGTTCAGCAGCTAGTTCGCCACTAGGGTGGCCCCATGGCCTTCCCGCTTGCAGGCAAGACGATTGCCCTCACGGCCGAGCGCCGGGCAGAAGAGTTCGCGGTAATGCTGGAGCGTCGCGGTGCGGCCACGGTGCACGTACCCGCGATTCACGTGCTGCCGTTGCTCGACGACTCCGAGCTGCGTGAGGTGACCGAGGGCATCGTCGCGTCGCCACCGGAAATGGTGGTGATCAGTACGGCCGTCGGTTTTCGTGGATGGCTCGACGCGGCCAAGGAGTGGAACACCGAAGACGAGCTTCTCGAAGCTCTCAGGGCCTCGCGCATCGTTGCGCGAGGCCCTAAGGCGCGAGGTGCGATTCGCGGCGTCGGGCTTCGTGAGGAATGGTCGCCGACCACCGAGGCGTCTCAGGAGGTGGCCGACCACCTCGAAGCCGAAGGTATTGCCGGTGTCGATGTCGCAGTCCAACTGCACGGCACCATCACCGAATGGGAACCGACGATTCATCTGAGTGAATCGCTCACCGGCCTCGGCGCTAGAGTGCGCCCCATACCCGTCTACCGCTGGATCCGACCGGTGGATCAGCGCCCACTGGTGAACTTGTTGGGCAAGATTCTCGATCACGAAGTCGACGTCGTCACCTTCACCAGTGCCCCGGCCGTCGCGTCGCTGCTGTCGACGGCGAAGGACAACGGAATGCTCGAGCAGGTCCTTGCGGCGCTGAAGGGCCCGGTTGCCGCGATCTGTGTCGGCCCGGTCACCTCCGCGCCCCTGGATGTACTCGGTGTCCCGACGCGGATGCCGGACCGCGCGCGGCTGGGAAGTCTCGCCAAGTTCGTCATCGAGGAGCTGAGTGACCAGGCGCCCCGTCCCGCCTGATGAGACAGATGCTGGGACATGTGGAGTTGTGCGCATAACGTCACAGGCATGACTACGATCGAACCTCATACGATCAGCGAAGCTGCTGACCGCCTTGCGACTGCGACTGCGACTTCCACTCCGTGTTCACCCGTCCGGGACCTCATCGGCAGTGAGGACGTGGACGCCGCTTACCTGGTCCAGACGCGCAATATCGAGGCGCTTGTCGCTTCCGGACGCACCGTCGTAGGGCGAAAGATCGGTTTGACTTCTCCCGCTGTGCAGAAGCAGATGAGTGTCGATCAGCCTGATTTCGGTGTTCTTCTCGACGACATGGATTGCACGCAGGACGACGCGGTCGACTTCAGCCGGCTACTGCAGCCACGGATCGAAGCCGAGATCGCCTTCACTGTTTCCCGTGACATCGAAGTGCCCATCGATGCCGATACCGCTCCGGATTACGTGAGCAAGGTCTTCGCGGCATTCGAAATCGTCGACAGCCGAGTGGTCGACTGGGACATCAGCTTGGCCGATACCGTGGCGGACAACGCTTCTTCCGGTCTGTACGTTCTCGGAGATTCCCTCGACCGCGGCGATGCCCCGAATCTCGAAGAGGTCGAGATGACGCTGTACGCCGATGGAGAGCAGGTCTCGACGGGTAAGGGATCCGATTGCCTCGGCAGCCCCTGGGCCGCATTTGCGTGGTTGGCGAACACCAGCTTGTCCTACGGTTCACCGTTGCGTGCAGGAGAAGTCGTTCTATCCGGTGCACTCGGCCCGATGGTCTCGGTGACCGCAGGCTCGACCTACTCTGCATCGATTACCGGAATCGGTGACGTCACAGCGGTATTCACTGCGTGACGTCACCGATTCGGGTGTGCGTCAGCCGGTGACGCGCGCGGCGTTTCCGGCGTCGACCGGAAGCACCGTGCCGCTGATATGTGCACTTGCTTCAGCGGCGAAGAACAGGACGACGCGGGTGATCTCCTCCGCGTCGAGCCACGGCACCGGCTGCGCATGCAGGGATTGGAAGATGGGCGCGACGTCGTCTGCGGTCGGCTTTTCGAGGTCCGGCCGCATCATCGCGTACAGGGAATCATTGTGAATCATGGGAGTTGAAATGTTTCCCGGTGCAATCGTGTTCACGGTGATTCCGTGGGGTGCCAGATCCAGTGCGGCACTCTTGCTGAGGCCGATGACCCCCCACTTCGACGCTGCGTAGGCGGCCATATTGGTGTTTCCGGCGCGGCCCAGCATGGATGAGATCGTAATGATTCGCCCGTATCCACGACTGATCATCCCCGGTGCGACAGCACCGACGGTGTTGAAGACTCCGGTCAGGTTGGAGCCGATGGTTTCTGCCCACTGAGCTTCGGACATCGACTGCACCGGCGCGGCGACCGATACGCCGGCATTCGCGACAGCGATGTCGATGCGGCCCAGTTCTGACTCGGCGCGCTCCACGAGCGAGTTCATCGCCTGACGGTCACTGGTGTCGAAGGTGGCGCTGATCGCCTTGCGTCCGGTTGCCTGCACAAGCCGGACCGTCTCGTCGAGATCGTCCTGTGTGGCAAGCGGATACCGCACGACGTCGCGGTCCTCGCAACGATCGCACAGCACCACGTCGGCGCCTCGCTCAGCGAAAGCGATTGCGTGAGAGCGTCCTTGGCCTCGTGCTGCGCCGGTGATCAGGGCGACTTTGCCATCGAAACGTTCCATATGTAGTTCTCCTCCTGGTTGGTCTCTACCTCGGTGATGTTCAATGCAGCGGGTCGATCGACGTCAGCGCAGTTTGTTGCTTCCGCCGTCGGCCATCAGTGTCTGTCCGGTCATGTACTTGGAATCTTCGGAGGCGAGGAACACTGCCACCGGAGCGATATCGGTTTCGGGATCTCCGATTCGCTGTAGCGGGACCTTGGCGGCACTCGCTGCGGCGCGCTCTGGGTGTGCAGCCTGCCAGGCGCGCACGCCTTCGGTTGCTGCGAAGGGGCAGAGCACGTTGACTCTGATGCCGTCCGCGGCCCACTCGTTGGCGGCAACGCGGCTGAGCCCTCGAATTGCTTCCTTCGCTGCGGCATAGGAGGCCTGGGTGGGCATTCCGTCCAACCCGGAACCGGAAGCGAAGTTGATCACCGATCCGGAGGAGGCCTTCAGGTGGGGGTAGCAGGCCTGCATGAGGTGCACCGTGGGGTAGAAACCGGTGTTGAACGACAGATCGAACATCTCACTCGTCGTATCGACAAGCAGTGCCTGCCTTGACGCGTGAGCGTTGTTGACCAGTACGTCGACGGATCCGAAGGCGGCGACGGCAGCGTCGCAGATCGTCTGTGCCGAGTCGGGAAGCGAGATGTCGATGCACAGGAACTCGGCGTTCGGGCCCAGTTCGGCACTGAGTGCGGCTCCCTTTTCTTCGTCGATGTCGACGAAGAACACATTGGCACCTTCGCGGGCGAAGACGGTGGTGATCGCGCGGCCGATGCCGCCTGCGCCGCCGGTGATGATTGCCGTTTTCCCTTGAAGTCTCATCGGACGCTCATCGAATCGACGGCTGCCAATGCGGTCTTCTCGAGCTCTGCCACGCTGTATGCGGAGTAGGTCTCGTACTGGCCGCGACCGGAGAAGTACGGTGTCAGATTGTCCGACAGCTCGTCGATGGTGAATTTAGAACCTGTGGTTTGGAACGTGTTCTCGACCTTGGGCGCTGCCATCAGGGCAACCATTCTGCCGTATACGACGAAGACCTGTCCGGTGATTTCTTCCGAAGCTTCGCTGGCGAGGTAGTGGACGAGAGTGGCGACCCGGTCGGGGGAGAGCGGATCCTCGATCGCTTCCGGATCGGTGTTCTCCCCGAATGCCTGAGCGGTCATCGCGGTACGCGCACGAGGGCAGATTGCATTCGCCCGAACGCCGTAGCGCGAGAGCCCCTGAGAAGTCGAGAGTGTGAGGGCGACGATCCCGGCCTTGGCTGCCGAGTAGTTCGGTTGGCCGGCGGACCCGAAGAGGAAGGCCTCCGAAGCGGTGTTGACGACCCGACCGTAGATCGGGCCGCCGACCTCCTTGGAGAGCGCTCGCCAATGAACTGCGGCGGCATGTGAGGTGGCCGCGTGCCCCTTGAGGTGCACCCGGATGACATCGTCCCAATCCGATTCGGTCAGGTTGAAGATCATCTTGTCGCGAATGATCCCGGCGTTGTTGACCAGAATGTCCATCGAACCGAAGTTCTCTTTTGCCGACTGCACGAGTCGTTCGCCCAAAGACCAGTCCGAGACGTCCCCGAGGACCGCGATCGCCTGGCCGCCTGCGGCGATGATTTCGTCGGCGACGGACTGCGCATTGTCGCCGATATCGTTGACGACGACCGCGGCTCCCGCAGCCCCGAGAGCCATTGCTTCTGCACGGCCGAGTCCGGCACCTGCGCCGGTCACGATTGCTGTTCTTCCGGTCAATTCGAGTGCTGTGCTCACGAAAAGCCTCCATTCAAAATTAGAGTTAATTCTATTTCTAGCGCATATAAGCTGAATGCGCACGCTTTCGGTTCGTGAATCGCTCTTCGGAACCCCCGTGGCGGTGGTGCTCTGGACACCCGAGGCAGACAGCGACGGGACCGGGGCAATCCCCCGAAAAGGAGAGTGCCCCGGTCCCGTCCTGGTCGGCCTGAAACCGTCGTGGTCAGTCTCGAACGCCCTTCGCCAGCAGTTCCCGAGCTTCCGCGCGGCCGTCGAGCAGTCGGTTCGTACGTCGTGTCACCTTCCATTGCCCACCGATCTTGGACAATTCCCACCGGTTCGCGGTGATGCGAGCGACTCGGTACGCGTCACCGTCATTCAGGATCAACTGCGACTTGCACGTCACGACGGCCCGCTGCCCGTCCAATTGCACATGTCCGGGTTCGAGCAGGTGAGCGCAGCCACCATTGATGTAGCCCTGATGCGCGCGCGAGAGAACCATGGCCTTGATCTCGGCCTGGCCGTTCAGCACGCCGGTGTCGACGTCGTACACCCCGTCTTCGGTCCACAGATGCGCAACTGCCTCGGCCGATCCGCTGTCGACGGCTGGACCGTAGGTGGCCAGCAACTTCGTGATCGCGAGCGTGTCCTCGAGAGCATTCACTCGATCGAGGAGGTTCTGCAGCAGCTGGTCGGTGTCCGTCATGATGTTGCTCCGATCTGGTTCGAATGGAACTCCACGCCCAGCTCGTCGCCGATGGTGCGGAGGGTGGCGAGCTGATCGCAGTAGTGTTCCGCACTCGTTGCGTGGATCGACGCGCTCACGATAGTGGCACCGGCCTGGCGTCGGCGCTCGAGCGAGTCGGCGACTGCGGCTCTGTTGCCGAGTGGGTCGAGCGGCGCGCCTGCGCTCAAGACCACTTCGAAATCCTCTCGCTGCTCACCCTTTGCCAGCATGCTTTCGAGATCGCCGAGCGGCAGGCCGAACGGAACCCAGCCGTCGCCTTGGGTTCGGGCTCGTCGAAGTGAGCGGGGGGTCCGTCCGCCGATCCACAAGGGCACTCGTGTCTGGACTGCGTGGGGCTTGACCACGAGGTTTTCGAAATCGTAGTGCGTGCCGTGATACTCCGGATTCGATTGCGACAGCGATGCCCGCAGTGCTGCGAGTGCGTCGTCTGCGCGGGCTCCGCGGCCCTCGAACTCGGCGCCGAGCAGTTCGAACTCTTCTTGGAGACTGCCGACTCCGAGACCGAGTATCAGCCGGCCGCCGCTGACGACGTCGAGTGTGCCGTAGCGCTTGGCAATGGCGAGTGGATGGTGATAACCGAGAACCAGAACCTGGGTGGCCAGCTTGATTCGGTCGGTGTGCGCGGCGAGGAAACCGAGTGTGGCCAGCGGATCCCAGTACGTTGCACCACGCTCGGCGGCGATATCGACCGGTACGGCGACGTGCTCACTGCAGGTCAGGTGATGAAATCCGAGTCGGTCGGCCTGGCGCGCAATGCGGACCAGCTCCTCGATGCCCGCGCCCGCCTCCCAGTCCGCCGCATTGCTCGGGTGTTGAACGACGATCGGGGACGTTATTCCAATGTGCATCGGTGACGCTCCGAGGTTGGACGAGAAGGTTGCATACCTCCATCTCTAGTACCTCTGGCGATCGGATGCGTCGGTAGTTCCCGTTCACCGGACTCGGTGCCGGCATCGGGATGGCGGACCCTCTTCTCTGTGAGGCGAACAACTGTTACCATTTCAAGAATTCATTTCAATTTTACCGGCAGGCTTACTGCCGATTGCGGAGGCACCGGATGAACTCGGTCGGTCCAAACACCTCAACACCCGGTGCTGCAGAAAAAAAGGATCTACCGCCTTCGATGGTGGAACGCATGACGTTGATCCTCGATGCGTTCGATGGTCGAGCTTCCCGCCTGACGTTGGAGGAGGTGGCCTGCCGTACGGAGCTGCCCAGGTCCACCGTGTACCGAATCCTCGACCAGCTGGTACGTCTGAACTGGGTCGACCACGCCAGCTTCGGCTATTGCCTCGGTCGCCGTTCGATCGGTCTCGGTGGAGGCGACAACAACCACAGTCAGGTCCGAGCTGCGGCCGCACCCCTGCTGCACAACTTGCATGTGCGCACCGGACTGGTCGTGCATCTCACGGTCCTCGACGGGGGCATGAGCGTGTACCTCGACAAGCTCGGTGGCCGCGGCGCGACCGCCATCCCGACCCGGGTCGGTGGTCGGGTACCCGCCCACACAAGCGCGAGCGGAAAAGCGATGCTGGCGTGGTTGGACCCGGAGGAAGTGGATCGGTTGCTCGGGGAACGCCTCGAACGTAGTACCGACACCACCATCTCCGACATCACCACGTTGCACAGCGAACTCAACCGCATTCGGCAGCGGCGCGGTTTGGCGTTCGAGCGGGGTGAATCCGTCCGCGGGATCGGATGTGTCGGTGCTGCTGTCCGAACGGTGGAAGGGCCGGTGGCCGGCATCTCGCTTTCCGGCGATGCGGGAATCGTCCAACTGGAACGGGTTGCTCCACTCGTCGTCGACGCGGTCCGCGAAGTCACCAAGACCATGTTTCCCGCCCTCGAAAACCCTCGCCGACGTTCTCTCGTTCCGCACGCGCACGAGAGCTCCTGGTCGACCGAAACGTTGGATCAGCTGCTGGCGGTTCAGTCCGGGCACTGGCTCTGATGTGCAAGCGTCGAACTTTGCTCGACGCTTGCACATCGGAAGTGTCCGCTGATTCGGCATAGCTTTCGGGCCTCAGGTGCCCGAGATGCCGGCCGTGTCGGCGAGGCCGAAGGCGCCGCGGTAGAAGACCATCGGGCGCTGCTCGCCGAGGGCTTCGAGGCCGAGAACTCGTCCGATGGCAATGTCGTGGTCACCGGCACGGTGGACTGTCTCCACTTCGCAATGCACGCGCGCCAACACATCCGGCAGGGCCGGAGTTCCCCAAGCCGATCGTGTCCAGTCCAGACCCTCGAACTTCGTTCCTCGACTGGAACCGAAGCGAGAGCACATGTCCCCCTGGTCCTCGCGTAGCACGTTGACGGTGAAGCGGCCGATCTCCTGGATGCGCGGCCAGGCGCGGCCCCGGTGATCGGCGCAGAACAGAATCAGTGGAGGTTCGAGTGAGACCGACGCGAACGACTGGCAGCAGAACCCGATCGGCCCGTCATCGGAGAGACCGGTGATCACGGTGACGCCACTGGCGAAGTGGCTCATGGCGTGGCGCATCTCGTGCGGCGTCGGTGCCGTGCTGACGGTGGTGAGGACGGATTCCATCGACTCGATCGACATCGCGCACCTTTCGGTTTCGTTGTGTCGCCGAGGCTTTCGGCGATCGAGTTCCAGGTTAGGTAGCTCCGTGCACACTCCGACAGTGCCGTCTCGTTCAGTGGAATCGGCCGGCGAACGCGGTCACGGATATCGGGTGGTCTCGCTGACCGGGATGAGGGACGATCCAGCGGCCTGCTGGTGGCAACGTGTGCGCACATGACCACTGTCTCGAGTGTCCAGGAAAGCTCGAAAAAGGAGCTTCGCACCGATCTCGGCGTACTTCGGTACTACGAAGCCGGCGACGGCCCACCACTGGTGCTGCTGCACGGATCGGGCCCCGGCGTCACGGGTTGGCGAAACTTTCGCGGCAACATCGATGTATTCGCCGAGCATTTCCACACCTACGTGCTCGAGTTTCCGGGTTTCGGTGTCAGCGACGACTTCGGTGGACATCCGATGGTCACTGCCATGGACGCGGTTTCGCGATTCCTCGACGGCCTCGGCCTCGACAAAGTTGCTTTGCTGGGCAATTCCATGGGCGGGATAGTCGCGACTCGATTCGCGATCGAACACCCCGAGCGAGTCTCGAAGCTGGTCACCATCGGTGGCATCGGAAGAAATATTTTCAGCCCCGGACCGGGTGAAGGTATCAAACTGCTGATGGAGTTCACCGACGATCCGACCAGGGATCGCCTCGTTTCTTGGTTGCACTCCATGGTGTACGACCCCGCCATGGTCACCGAGGAACTGATCGAGGAACGGTGGGTCCAGGCAACTGATCCCGAGACCCTTGCGAGTGCCCGGAAGATGTACAGCAGCGCGGCTTTTGCCGCAAATGCGGCGGCCGCTGCGAAGTCGACGGAGGCACCGTACTGGGCTCAGCTGCACCGCGTACAAGCTCCGACCCTGCTGACCTGGGGTCGAGACGATCGCGTGAGTCCAATGGACATGGCGCTGCTGCCGATGCGTCTGATACCCAATGCCGAACTACACGTATTCCCGAAGTGTGGTCACTGGGCGATGATCGAACAGAAAGCCGCCTTCGAAAGTGCAGTAATTGCTTTTCTTCTGAGAGAGGACGCCGTCCAAAAATGAGTATCGATTCGGAACAGTTCGACGAAACAGTCGATTTCCTCATCGTGGGAAGCGGCGGCGGAGGTATGGCTGCCGCAGTAGCAGCAGCCAACCGCGGGCTCGACACCCTCGTCATCGAAAAGGGTGTGACATACGGCGGTTCCACCGCGATATCCGGCGGCGGCATTTGGATCCCGAATGCTCCCACTCTCGTGGAGAAGGGTGTCGTCGACTCTCGTGAGTCGATCCGCACGTACCTGGACAGCATCACCGACGGCACGGTCCCGGCAGAGCGTCTGGATGCGTTCGTCGACAACGGTCCAGCGTTGATGCAGCTGCTGGACAAGAGTCCGCACATGAAGTTGTACTGGGTCAAGGGCTACTCCGACTATCACCCCGAGAACGAGGGTGGCAGCGCATTGGGTCGCACTATCGAATGCCAGCCGTTCGATACCCGTGCACTCGGCGACGACGAGAAGTTCCAGCGTCCCAACAGCATGAAGGGCCCGCTCGGACTCTGGGTCACCTCGAAGGATTACCACGACCTCGCGATGGTGAAGCGTACGTGGAGGGGTCGTCGAGCATCCATGGTCGCGGCGTGGCGGGTGGCGTCGAACGTCGTTCGTCGACGCCACATGGCGACCGGTGGACGCGCTCTCGTGGCGCGACTGCGGATGGTCCTCAAAGACTCCGGTGTTCCGGTATGGCTGCAGACCTCGATGACCGAGCTCATCGTCGACGACGCCGGAGTGGTACGCGGAGTCGTGGCACAGCGCGGCGACGACACGATCCGCATCGCGGCTCGAAAAGGTGTCCTCCTCGCTACCGGCGGATTCGAGCACAACTTGGAGATGCGTTCGCGCTACCTGCCAGAGCACGGAACGGCCGACATCAGTTCCGGTGCTCGCGAGAACACCGGTGACGGAATCGTTGCCGGCCTTGCCATCGGCGCCGATGTCGCATTGATGGACGACGCATGGTGGATGCCTTCCGTTCTGCATCCGATGGGCGCGGTCATCCCGTTGGTCTCCGAGCGCTGCATTCCGCCGTCGGTGATCGTCGACAGCAGGGGACAGCGGTTCACCAACGAATCCTCTCCCTACGTGAACTTCGTTCACGACCAGCTCGAAGGTGGTCACGTTCCGGCTTGGTTCGTGATGGATACCAAAGCCCGGTCGCGTTACCCGTTTGCACAGGTGCTGCCGGGAATGCCTTTTCCTCAGGGTTTCTACGACTCGGGGGTCGTCCACAAGGCCGACACTCTCGCGGAACTTGCCGCGAAGATCGACGTCCCTGCCGACGCGCTCGCCGCCACCATCACTCGATTCAACGGGTACGCGCGGTCGGGTAAGGACGAGGAATTCGGTCGGGGTGACAGCGCCTACGACCGCTACTACGGCGATCCCACCATGAAGAACCCTTGTCTCGACGAGATCGATCGTGGTCCTTTCTATGCAATTCGTTGTGAGCCCGGTGATCTTGGCACGAAGGGCGGGCTCAGCACCGACGCTCATGCCAGGGTTCTTCGCACCGACGGTTCCGCAATCGAGGGCCTCTACGCGACCGGTAATACATCCGCATCGGTGATGGGGAACGAGTACGCGGGAGCGGGAGCGACGATCGGACCGGCGATGGTGTTCGGCTACATCGCAGCCGAGCATGCTGCCGATGCACAGGGCACGGTGTCGTCGATCGATCGAGCACATTCGAACGGGCGCACCAAGCGCGTCTGATCCGCTCCGGAGGAACCCCTTTCTTCCGCAGTGGAAAAAATGCAGTACAACGGAGAAGACGACCGCCTGCGCACATCGGCCGGGCAACGAAGTAGAAAGCCGAGATCATCATGGGTCAGGTTCTTGACAACATCTCACAGTTCGCCGACGAGATTCGCGCAGAGGGCGTCGAAGGAGACAAGCTGATGCGCTTGTCCGATGCCTCGGCGAAGCGCCTACGCGACGCCGGAGTCATGCGCATGCTGGCGCCGAAAGAGTACGGCGGCTACGAGTCTCACCCTCGCGAATTCGCAGAGACCGCGATGGGTATCGGTGCCATGGACGGTGCCGCAGGCTGGGTATCCGGGATCGTCGGCGTCCATCCGTGGGAGCTGGCTTTCTTCGATCGCAAGGCTCAGGACGAGGTGTGGGGCGAAGACAACGACATGTGGATGGCCTCGCCGTACGCACCGATGGGTGTCGCGACGCCTACCGACGGCGGCTACATCCTCAACGGACGGTGGTCGTTTTCCTCGGGCACCGATCACTGCGGTTGGATAATGATCGGTGCCGCACTCGGTGACGCCGAAGGCAACCGCGTGATGCCTCCGAAGATGCTGCACGTGTTGCTTCCACGCTCGGACTACGAGATCGACCCGGACAGCTGGAATGTGGTCGGACTGCGCGGAACCGGATCCAAGGACCTCATCGTCAAAAATGCGTACATTCCGGATTACCGGACTCTGGCTGCAGAGAAGGTGATGAACGGGATGGCGGCGAAGGAGTTCGGGCGAGAGCAGACTCTCTACAACTTCCCGTTCTCGTGCATTTTCCCGCTCGGGATCACCTCGTCACTGATCGGCATCGCCGAAGGCGCCCTCGGATGCCATCTCGACGCGCAGCGAGATCGGGTAACAGTGTCGGGAACAGCCATCAAGGAAGATCCGTATGTGTTGTTCGCTATCGGCGATGCAGCCGCGGAGATCGCGGCCTCCCGTGCCGCAGTACTCGAGACCGTGGATCGCTTCTGGGACATGACCGAGAAGAAGCAGGAGATCACCTTCGAGATGCGAGCTATCGGCCGTCGCACGCAGACTGCTGCAGCATGGCGAGCAGTACGGGCAGTGGATGAAATTTTCGCCCGTTCAGGTGGTGGCGCTCTTCATGTGAAATTCCCGATGCAGCGGTTCTGGCGTGACGCGCATGCGGGACTCTCTCATGCTGTTCACGTTCCCGGTTCCATTTTCCATTCCTCGGCTTTGACACAGCTCGGCGGTGAGCCGCAAGGCATCCATCGCTCGATGATCTGACAAGCCTCCTCCACGAAAGGTACTTACGATGACGGAAATACGCGGTCTGGGCTATCTCAGAATTCAGACGAAGGATGTGCCCCGCTGGCGCGAACTCGTTGTCGACGGGCTGGGCATGGCCGTCGGATCGGGACCGGAGGCCGACGGCCTCTACTTGCGCGTCGACGAGCGTCGATCCAGGCTCATCGTGTTGCCCGGCGACACCGACAAAGCGTTGGCTGTGGGCTGGGAGGTCCGTGACCAGTTCGCTCTTCAGCGCGTCCGTGAAGCGGTGGAGAAGTCGGGTCGAGCTGTCGAGGTCCTGTCCGAGGAAGAATCGCTCTATCGCGATGCCGAGCAAGTGATCGCATTCGACGACCCGTCGGGCACCCGCGTCGAGGTGTTCTTCGGAGCGGTTCTCGATCACAGCCCGGTGGTAACTCCGCACGGTGGACGGTTCGTCACCGGTCCGCAGGGACTCGGCCATGTCGTTCTGCCGACACCGGCAATCGACGAGACATACGCGTTCTACACCGACGTGTTGGGTTTCCTGCCGCGTGGGGCCATCCGCGTCGGTCCTCCCGGGGCCGGACCTGCACGGCGAGTGCGGTTCATGGGTGTCAACGAGCGGCATCACAGCTTGGCATTGTGCCCGGCCCCGCACAGCCAGGATCCAGGCATGGTGCATCTGATGACCGAGGTCGACACTCTCGACGCGGTGGGTCAGGCTCTCGATCGGGTAGCGAAGCTGGGATTCTCCATCTCCTCCACGCTCGGTCGCCACACCAACGACAAGATGGTCTCGTTCTACGTCCGCGCACCGGGTGGATGGGATCTCGAATTCGGCACCGAGGGCAAGCTCGTCGACGAGAGGTACTACTCCTCGGAGGAAATCACTGCCGACAGCTACTGGGGACACGACTGGTCCGGGTCGGAGATGCTCGCAGCATTCGCGCCGACTCCGTCCGCTGAGGCAGCCCAAGGAAACTGACGGCAGCCCAACGAAAAGCGCTGCGCATTCATATGAATGCGCAGCGCTTTTGGCGTATCGGAAGGCCTTCGCCGAAGTGAATCAGCCTCGGTTGAGTAGCTTCCTCATACCTGCGGCAGCTTTTTCGACCATCTCTCCGCGCGGGAACCCGCTGCGGCTCTTGGCGGTCTCGTAGTGTCCACCGGCGACCCAGACAGGCCCGTCGGTGATGTGTTCGAGCCCTTCGCGGGCTACGTCTGCAGGCTCGGAGACACGCATTCCGGGTATGTCGAAGTTCAACCCGGCGCGTGCCATCGCTGGGGTCCGTGTGACCCCGAGGACCAGGTCGACGACGTGTACGCCGAATGGTGCCAGCTCCAGCCACAGACCCTCGGCGAAGATACGCCCGAAAGCCTTCGAAGCCGCGTAGACGCTCTGGTGTTCGGAGCCCATGTAACCGGCCATCGAACCAACCAGGATGATGCCGCCGCGCCCGCGCTCGCGCATCGCAGCACCGAAGTAGTGCGACAAATGCAGTTGCGACGTGATGTTGAGGTCGATCACTTGCTGGAAGCCGGACAGGTCGCCGGTGACGAACTCATGCCCGTAGCTGTTCGCGCCTGCGTTGAAGATCAGCAAGCCGACTTCGAGATCCTCGGTCGCGGTACGAATAGCGTCGACTGCATCGGCGTTGAGCAGATCGAGTGCCAGCGTCCGCACCTCGACGCCGTTCGCGCGCACGCGAGTCGCGGTCTCCTCTAGCGGGCCGGGCTTGCGAGCGATGAGAACGAGGTTGAAACCTGCCTTGCTCAACTGGTCGGCGAATTCCGATCCGACGCCTTCGGAACCGCCGGCGATGACCGCCCAGGGACCGTACTGCTTGATATCGATCATGGAAGAGCCTTTCTGAAGAGCGTCAGTCGACGACGATCGGCGTCGGGACCGGATCGCTGTCGGTGACGACGACGTCGCCGCGGTTGGCAGCATCGACGATGCTTGCGCTCAGTGCGTGACAACCCCGGCTGGGTGCGCCGAGCCGGCCGTCGTCGGGAGCAACGTTGTCGATTTCATGGCAGAGAGCGCGTGCTGCTTCGTCCCACTGGATCGATGTGTGTTCCCAACTGTTCTTCGCAACGAGCACCTGCGCACTGCACTCACTGCACCGAAGCGGTTGCATTCTGCTCCTCCAACTTCCGAGCGACGTTGGCTTCGACTTCCTTCTTCCACGACTCGACAGGACGTGTGGTGTCCAGCTCGAACTCGAATCGTTCCGTCATCTCCGGAGTTACGTCGGCTACGTCGACGTAGAACTGCTGGTACCACCGGCGAAGCTGGTAGACCGGACCGTCTTCCTCGCAGAGCAGCGGGTTTTCGATGCGTGACTTGTTCTTCCAGATCTCGATGTCCTGTTCGAAGCCCTTGGCGATGAAGGTTCCGAAGTTCCTCGCCGTTTCCTCGGCGGCATCGCCTTGGAGTTCGGCGGATTTCTGGACGATCATGCCGTACTGCAGAACGAACTTGTTTGCGCTGACCGGGTAGTGGCAGTTGATCAGCACCGAATTCACGTCGTGGGTATCGAACTTGTACGTCAGATCATCGACCATGAAGGAAGGTCCGAAATAGGTTGCATCCGAACTGTTGCCGAGCGACTTGGGCTGGCCGGCTGTGTTCGGACGCATGTCCTCACGTGACTGCCCGTTCATGTACTGGCTGGCGACGTGCCCTTCGAACACGTTCTTGAAGTAGGTGGGGAAGGAGTAGTGCACGTAGAAGAAGTGCGCCATGTCGACGATGTTGTCGACGACCTCACGGCAGTTCGTGTCCACCTCGGTGCGGTACCAGACCCAGTCGGACCAACCATCGTCGAGTGCGCCCTCGATGCGGGGAATGGTCACCTCTGCCGGCGGGGCGTTGCCCTCGGGATCGTTCCATACGAAGAACATGCCGTCCTGGTCGAGGACATGCCACGAACGCGTACGTGCCAGCGGGGGCACGCGACGCGCGTAAGGAATGCTCTTGCACTTTCCGTTGCTTCCCCAACGCCAATCGTGGAACGGGCAGGCGACCTCGTCACCCTTGATCGTTCCCTGAGTGAGGTCGCCACCCATGTGGCGGCAGTATCCGTCGAGGACGGCGAGCGTGCCCGAGCTGTCGGCGAAGACGACAAGCTTGGTCCCGAAGGCCTCGATGGAGTGGGGCTTGCCGTCCTTGAAGTCGGCCGACAAACCGATGCAGTGCCAACCGCGGGCGAAGCGCGTGGGCGCGGCGCCGGCTTCGATCTCTCGTACTTCTTCGCTCGTGTTCTGCTGGATGGTCACAGTGGTCCCGTCCTGTCTTGTGGAGAAGTCCAACGGCGATCTGGTCGTTGCCGTGTTTGTAGCAACGCTAGGTGACCTCCGACACCGAAGTCGGTGAGTTCTCACTGGACGGGACTCGGACTTTTCAGGAGGAATTCGTGGTCTCGATCAGCGACCCATTCGCTCGATGGCAGCGGAACCGGATTATCGTTCGAGTATGACTACCGACGTCCTGGGTGCTGTCCGCGATCTACTGCCGATGATTGCCGAAGCCGCAGCCAAGGTCGACGAAACCGGACGTGTGTCGGACCAGATGATCCACGAGCTGGGTACGACCGGGGTCTTCCGGTTGCTTCAACCCAAGCGCTACGGCGGTACCGAATCCGATCCGGCCCGATTCTTCGACGCGGTTCGAATGATCTCGGGCTCCTGTGGTTCCACCGGTTGGGTGACTTCCGTACTGGGGGTCCACCCGTGGCATCTCGCGCTCTTCGACGATCGAGCGCAGAGCGATGTGTGGGAACGTGACAACGACACACTCGTATCTTCCGCATATGCACCGGTCGGGCGGCTGCGCCCTGTCGAAGGCGGGTACCGCCTCAGCGGGGAATGGCATTTTTCCTCCGGGTGTGACCACGCGGCGTGGGCGCTGCTGGGTGCGATCGTGGTCGGCGAGGAAGGGCGCCCCCTGGACTTCCTCACCGTCCTGGTTCCGCGCTCGGACTACCGCATCCGGGATGTATGGGACGTGATGGGAATGCGAGGCACCGCCAGCAACGAGATCGGTATCGTCGATTGCTTCGTCCCCGAGTACCGCACCAAGAGCAACTACGAAACTGCGCAACTTCGGGGTCCGGGCCAGAAAGTGAACCGGGGGCCGCTGTACCGGCTTCCGTTCGCCACGATCTTCACCACTGCGGTCGCGTCACCCGGAGTCGGAATCGTGGCAGGGTGCTACGAACGCTATCTGGCCAACATGCGCGAACGAGTGCGTCTGAGCCTGGGTGGCGGGAGGTTCGTGCACGATCAGTTCGCCCAGGTCGCCATTGCGCGCGCATCCTCGGAGATCGATGCCGCGATTCTGCAGTTGGAGCGCAACGTTCGCGAACTGTGGGAATTGGCGCTCGAAGGCGAAGAACTACCGATGTCGATGCGTCTGCGTGCGCGACGTGATCAAGTGCGAGCGACCGAGCGTGCGGTGGAGGCGATGGACCTGTTGTTCAAGTCGGCAGGGGGTCACTCGTTGTACCGGGGGAATGTGATCGAACGGGCGTGGCGCGATGTCCATGCCGGAAGTGTCCACGTGGCCAACGAGGCCGAACGCGCCTTGGCGTTGTTCGGCCAAGGCGCGTTCGGCCTCCCGGTAGAGGACAATCTGGTCTGATCAGGACAGCATGGCGCGAACTGCTCGGTAGGCGAAAACCATTGCGGTGCCGAGCGGCACGCCCGGGCCTGGATACTTCGCGCCACTGAGCGAGGCGCTGGTGTTTCCGGCCGCGTAGAGGCCCGCGATCGGGGTGTCGTTCTCACGCAGTACCCGAGCATCGACGTCGGTGCGCACTCCGCTCTTGGTTCCCAGGTCGCTCAACACAATGCGTGCGGCGACGTACGGCCCCTTCTTCAGTGGCGTCAAGGCAGCATTCGGCAGTTCGGGAACGGGCCGGCAGAAGAACTTGTCGTAGGGGTCCTCGCCGCGATGGAACTGCTCGTCGATACCGGTGCTCGCGTATTCGTTGAACTGCTCGACGGTGTTGCGAAGAACCTCGGGGGCAACCTCGAGCAGTGCTGCCAGTTCTTCGATCGTGTCGGCCATGACCCATGTACCGGCCGCGAGATGAGCGTCCGCGGCCACCGACGGAATCGAAATGGTCGGAATGACCGGTCCGCTGTCGGCCGCCTCGAATACGAGGTACGACCGCTCGCTACCGTGCTCGATCATCGCGCGACCGAACTGGTCGTACGGAAGCGACTCGTTGAGGTAGCGCTTGCCGGCGTCGTCGACGAGCAGTCCGCCGCGGACACCGACCATGAATGCCGCTGACCCATCCGGCAAGGCGACGCCGGGGCAATACCACGCTTGCCCGGCCAATGTGGTGTCTGCACCGATCCGGACCGCAGCCTGGATTGCATCGCCGGTATTCGAGCCTTGCGGTGCCATGCTCCACTTTGCTAGGCCCGGCATCGACTCTGCATCTCGCAGTGGCTGATCCTTTTCGATACCGCCTGCGGCGAGCAGGACGCCGCGACGCGCGAGGATGCGCAGTGTCTTCCCATCGGGTCCGGTCGCCATGGCGCCGACTACTGCGTCGTTCTCGACGATCAGCTCCGTCAACGCCGTCTCGGTCAGCACCCGAGAGTTACCCGTGCTTTCCAGAGCCAACAACAGGCGAGAGATCAGTGAACGTCCACCGCCGAGCTTGCCCTCGGGGTGCGGCGCTCCGTCACGATCTGCATCGAGTTCGGGGCGGACGCGCTCGAGCAGATCGCCGACGGCAGAGGGCTCGATGTCGAGGGCATTGATCGCTCGTCCGGAATCCATTCGGCCGGGCGCGCGGAAGTAGTCCGGGAACGGACGCCATTCGAATTCGATGTTCGGGTTCTTCTCGAGTAGATCGACGACGGCGGGTGCCGTCGAGACGAATGCCTCTTGCCGTTCGACCTCGTAATCACCGACGACGGCTCGAAGGTATTCCCGTGCCTTCGCCGTCGAATCTCCGATGTTCGCGCGGTCCTGGACAGCGGTGCCGGGTAGCCATACGGCTCCGCCGGAGTAGGCGGACGTGCCACCGAGTAGTGGTGTCTTTTCGAGGACCAGCGTGTCCTGACCGGCTTCTGCGGCACAATATGCGCCGGTCAGAGCGCCGCCGCCCGAACCGATGACCAGGACATCGCACTCGATCGACTCGTGCATGGTGGTGTTCTCCGTTTCGAAGTGCCCGCGGTGATGATGCGTGTACTTCGACATGCGGGCGGGTCGAGTACACGAAGATGCGGTGAACCACGCAACAGTACTTTCATTGGTTGCGTACCCCGGGTCTCACTGAGCGGGCAAAAGTCGAAGAATCCGAAGCGAGATGTCAAGATCGAACGACGAACGAACCTACCGTTGCGTAGGCCCAGCGTGAGAAGTCTCGGGAGGGATGAACGAGAGTGCCGAGAATTGCCGAAGTTCGCGATGCCGCAGAGCCGAGTTCGGTCGAGCAGCACGCTCGGCACGTCCGCATAATCCAGGCAGCGGCAGCACTCGGTGCCGAGAAGGAACTCGCACGCGTCCAGATGCACGACGTAGCCAAGGCTGCGGGCGTTGCTATCGGGACGCTGTACCGGTACTTCCCGTCGAAGACTCATCTTTTCGTCGCGGTGATGGTCGATCAGATCGACCGTATGGGCTCGGGCTTCGCGAAAGGATCATCTGCCGCAGCGCGGCCCAGTGACGCGGTGTACGACGTACTGGTGCGCGCCACGCGTGGGTTGCTGCGCCGGCCGCTGCTGTCGACGGCCATGATTCAATCCACGACGGCTTCCAACGTCGCGGCCGTGCCCGATGCGGCGAAGGTCGATCTGGCGTTCCGCCAGCTCCTGCTCGAGGCGGCCGGAATCGAAACGCCCACCGAATCGGATCTGACGGCCCTTCGATTGGTCGTGCAACTTTGGTTCGGGGTCATTCAGTCCTGCCTGAACGGGCGGGTGTCGATTCTCGACGCGGAGCACGACATTCGCCGAGGATGCGATCTGCTTCTCGTCGATCTGTCGCCTCGCTGAACAGTGGACCCGCAGTGCTCGAATGCAGTGCATTATCGTAAAAAGTAGAATACATTTCAGAAATTCGACGTCGCTTCGCGCGGCGGTAATGTCTCGAGGAGTCGACATGCTTGCTCAGAACACCCCGGTAATCGTCGAGGCGGCCAGAACACCTATCGGACGTCGGCGAGGGGCCCTGTCGGGCGTGCATCCCGCCACGCTCCTCGGCGTCGCGCAGCGCGCAGTTCTCGACCGATCCTCCGTCTCGGCAGCGAGCGTGGGTCAGGTCGTCGGCGGTTGCGTCACCCAAGCGGGCGAACAGTCGAACAACGTGACTCGGCAGGCATGGCTGCACGCCGGACTGCCCTACGGCACCGCGTCGACGACCATCGACTGTGCCTGTGGATCATCCCAACAGGCCGTACACATGGTCGCCGGTCTCATTGCATCCGGCCAGATCGATGCCGGTATCGGATGCGGTGTCGAGGTGATGAGCCGGGTCTTCCTCGGTCAAGCCGCGACCCCGGAAACCGGAAACCCGTACCCGCCGGACTGGACCATCGACATGGGTGACCAGTTCACCTCGGCACAACGCATCGCCGATCTTCGCGGAATCACGCGGGAAGACGCCGACGCGTTGGGCCTGCTCTCGCAACAGCGGGCCGGCCGGGCGTGGGCGGAGGGGGTCTTCGACCGCGAAATCGTCCCGGTCGACGTTCCAGTACTAGGCGAAGATGGCGCCCCCACCGGCGAGAGTGTGCGCGTGGAACGCGATGGGGGACTACGTGAGACGAGCGCGGCCGCCCTCGCTGGTCTTGCGCCCGTGATGCCGAATCAGATTCATACCGCCGGCAACTCTTCGCAGATCAGTGACGGCGCGGCAGCAGTGCTGCTGATGAGCGAGGCACGGGCGCATGAGCTCGGAGTCCGCCCGCGTGCACGGATCCTCGCCTCGGCAATGATCGGCTCGGATCCTTACTATCACCTCGATGGTCCGATCGAGTCCACCGCGCTCGTGCTCGAACGCGCCAAGATGTCGCTTGCCGACATCGATCTGGTGGAAATCAACGAGGCCTTCGCTTCGGTGGTGTTGTCCTGGGCCCAGGTTCACGGCGCCGATATGTCGAAGGTGAACGTGAACGGCGGCGCTATTGCGCTGGGGCACGCAGTCGGTTCGACCGGAGCTCGGTTGATCACCTCGGCGTTGCACGAGCTCGAACGTTCCGACAAGTCCACCGCGCTGGTGACGATGTGTGCCGGTGGTGCACAGTCGACAGCGACGATCATCGAACGCATCCGGTAAGAGCGCACCCGACCGACGAGAGAGCCGAGACCTTTCATGACAATGGCATTGACCGAACAAGAGCGGGACCTCACCGATGCGGTTCGCGCATGGGCAGCCCGTACCGTCACCTCCGACGTCCTGCGCAGTGCGGTGGATGCCGAGACCGAGGAGCGCCCCGCTTTCTGGAGCTCGCTGGCCGCGCTCGGCGTGCTGGGTCTGCATCTGAAGGAAGAAGATGGCGGCGCCGGCTGCGGATTGAGCGAAACTGCCGTGGTGGCAGAGGAACTCGGTAGAGCCTTGGTTCCGGGGCCGTTCCTCTCGACTGTCCTTCTCAGTGCGGTACTCGACGAAGCAGGTCGCGGCGAGGAGCTCGCAGCCCTGGCCGACGGCTCGACGATCGGCGCTATATCGCTGCACCCCGGTTCGTTGCGCGTGACTTCCGAGGCGAACCAGTCGGTACTCGACGGTGCATCTGATTTCGTCGTCAGTGGCCAGATCGGTGATCTCTTCCTGCTGGCCGCGCTCGATGCCGAGAACCACACTGTATTCGTCGTCGTCCCACGGGAGCGCCTCGAGATCACTGCCGTGGAGAGCTATGATCTCGTGCGACGCAACGCAACTGCGACTGCACGCAGTATCTCCCTCGCACCCGGCGACGTCCTCTCGATCGATGCCCAACGCGTAGTGGATCTGGCGGCAATACTGTTCTCCGCCGAGGCGTCGGGTGTCACGGACTGGGCGGTGCGCACTGCAGGTGACTACGCGCGAACGCGCAAGCAGTTCGGGCGCATCATCGGTCAATTTCAAGGCGTCAAGCACCGCATCGCGCGCATGCTCATCCGCAGCGAGCAAGCACGCGTGTGCGCATGGGACGCCGCCCGTGCAGCGGACGCAGGTGAGCCTCCCGCGGAGGTGTCCCTGGCTGCTGCGGTAGCTGGAGCCACCGCACTCGATGCTGCATTCTCGTTGACCAAGGACTGCATCCAGATCCTCGGCGGCATCGGATACACCTGGGAACACGACGCGCACCTCTATCTTCGGCGGGCGCAGACCTTGCTGCTCATGCTCGGCTCGACCGCGTCCTGGCGTTCTCGGGTGACCGCTGCGACGCTCGCCGGGACCCGGCGTTCACTCGAAGTAGAGCTTCCACCCGAAGCCGAGCAGGTTCGCGCGAAGGTGCGATCCGAGCTTACTGCGATTGCCGATTCGAACGATGCCGATCGCATCCGCTTGTTGGCCGAAAAAGGCTATACAGCACCACATTTGCCGGCACCGTGGGGTCGAGGGGCAGACGCCGTCGAACAACTGGTGATCGCCGAGGAATTGGCCTCGTTCTCTCTCGTTCCATACGACATGATCATCGGTAACTGGGTAGTGCCCACGCTCATCGAGCACGGCAACCCCGAGCAGGTCGAGCAGTTCGTCCCGGCCAGCCTGCGCGGAGACATTCGTTGGTGTCAGCTGTTCTCCGAACCCGGTGCAGGCTCCGACCTCGCCGGATTGAGTACCAAGGCGACCAAGGTGGACGGCGGTTGGCGATTGCAGGGCCAGAAAGTCTGGACGTCCATGGCGCGTGAAGCGCACTGGGGGATCTGTCTCGCTCGCACCGACGCATCGGTGGCCAAGCACAAAGGTTTGTCCTACTTCCTCGTCGACATGCGCAACAGTCCCGGGCTCGACATCCGGCCTCTCCGAGAGATCACCGGCGAATCGTTGTTCAACGAGGTCTTCTTCGACGACGTGTTCGTTCCGGACGAAATGTTGGTGGGGGAGAGCGGCGCCGGATGGAAATTGGCTCGAACGACACTCGCCAACGAACGAGTCTCGTTGTCGAACGATTCATCTCTCGGCTCGGGCGGTGAGGCGTTGTTGAGTCTCGCCGCCGAATTGCCCAGCGGCCTCGACGCCCAGCAATCGGCAGTTCTCGGTGAAGTTCTGTGCGACGCCCAGTCCGGGGGATTGCTCGCACTGCGCACCACGCTACGCACACTTAGCGGCGCCCAGCCCGGAGCGGAATCCTCGGTCGCTAAAGTTATCGGCGTGGAACACCTTCAACAGGTGTGGGAAGTGGCGATGGAGTGGGCCGGGCCGTCGTCTCTGGTCGGTGAGCAGCCCCGAAGCTCTGCGCAACACATGTTCTTGAACGCTCAGTGCATGTCGATAGCCGGCGGCACCACCAACGTTCAGCTCAACATCATCGGCGAACGGTTGTTGGGCCTTCCGCGGGATCCCGAGCCGGGTAAGTGACCATCCGACAACCACACTCGAAAGATCGAAGGAATCCCCAATGGCAATAGACCTCGCTACCGCGCTGGCCGCCGAGCCGACAGTGCGCGAGATCTCGTGGACCGACCGAGATGTGATCCTTTATCACCTCGGTGTCGGTGCGGGAGAGAACCCACTGGACCCTGCCGAGCTCGGCTGGGTGTACGAGAAAAACCTACGTGTGCTGCCGACCTTCGCGCTGGTTGCTGGAGGTGGTATTTCAGCGGGTGTCTCCAAGAGCGCAGGTCTGCAGATGCCGGGCGTCGAAGTGGATCTGCGCAAGCTCCTGCACAGTGGCCAATCGCTGACTGCACATGCACCGATACCGTCGACCGGCAGCGCCCGCATCACGACGCGTGTGGCGAACATCTGGGACAAGGGCAAGGCAGCAGTGATCGAACTCGAACATGCTGCAACCGATGATGACGGCCGTGCACTGTTCACGACGGTGATGCAAATTTGGGCTCGTGGCGAGGGCGGCTTCGGTGGCGAGGCCGGGCCGGACACCACTGACACCGTGCCGGATCGGAAACCGGATCACCTTCTGCAATCTTCGACCCGTCCCGATCAAGCGGCGCTCTATCGCCTCAGTGGTGACCTCAATCCACTGCACATAGACCCGAGCATCGCCGCGGCGGTGGGATTCGATCGGCCCATCTTGCATGGACTCGCGTCCTACGGGATCGTCTGCAGGACAGTGACCGAGCGTCTGTTGGACTCCGACCCGAGCCGAGTCAGCGATTTCTCGGTCCGTTTCGCCGGGCCCACCTATCCGGGTGAACCACTCGAAACCTCTGTCTGGGAAGAAGACGGACTCTTGATTCTCCGCACGAGTTCTCCCGAGCGCGACGGACAAGCCATCCTGACCCACGCATCCATGAAAGTAGTTTCATGATCCCCGGTACGCACCCCACGTATGAAACCAGCCCCTCGGGGACGGTGCTGACCTCGGTCAGCAACGATTCCTCAGTCGATCGAGCCACCCAAGCGGCACGCCGAGTGATCGATGCTCTGCTGCGGACCGATCGTGGCAACGCCAACCTCGAGCGGGTGACAGAGGAGCTGATCAGTGTCGCCCAGCACCTGGAGAGTCATGCGCCCGCGGTGGAAGAGCGATTGATCGACATGTGGAACGGCGAGGGTGTGACACGGCACGACCCGGTGACCGGTCTCGAGAATGCGATCGCCCCTCCTCTCGTGCTGGAAGGCAAGTCCGACGGCTCCGTCGAAGGCACTGTCGTCTTGACGCTCGCCTACCAGGGTCCCCCGGGACACGTGCACGGAGGAGTGTCTGCACTGCTGCTCGATCACACGCTGGGAGTCGCCAATGCGTGGGCCGGAAAGGCCGGCATGACGGCGCAATTGAATCTTCGCTACCACTCCCCGACACCGTTGTTCGAGCCGCTGACTGTCACTGCCAAGCTCGATTCCGTCGATGGCCGCAAGATCAACACGGTCGGCTACATCAGGACCGCAGACGGTCGGGTATGCGTATCCGTCGAGGCCTTGTTCATCGACAAAACGGTGCCACGTCCACGCTGACCCGAGTGGGCAAGCTGGAAAACGAACGGCGTCGCACAGGGTTTTCACCCGGTGCGACGCCGTTGTCGTGACTGCTCTTACACGCTGATGTCGCGCCGCGAGAGCTTCCCGGTTGCGTTGCGGGGCAAGCTGTCTCCGGTGATACGCCAGCGGGTGGGTACCTTGAAGTAAGACAACCGCTCCGCCGTCCACTCGCGCAGTTCGCTTTCCTCGAGCACAGCGCCTGGTCGAAGAACCACCACCGCAGACACCTCTTGGCCGAGGTCGGTGTGCGGTGTTCCGATGACCGCGCATTCGAGTACGTCAGGGTGTTCGTCGAGGCACTGCTCGATCTCGACGGGATAGACGTTCTCTCCACCACGAAGGATCAGGTCCGACCGCCTGCCGGTCAGTCGAAGTCTGCCGTCCTCGATCAACCCGTAGTCTCCGGTACGCAACCATCGTCCGGGTGAGATCGCGGCGTCGGTTGCCGCTTGGTCTTCCCAGTATCCGAGCATCACGAAGGGACTACGTACACATATCTCGCCCTCGGTGCCGTCGGGAAGCCATTCTCCGAAGGGATCACGGATCTCGAGGCTGACGGTGATGATGGGACGGCCCAGGGTTCCGGGATGGCGCTCGAGGTCCGGCCCGGCAGCGACAGCGATGGCAGTGCTGCACTCGGTCAGGCCGTAGCTGTCCACCAGTGAGTTCTTGGCGAACGGAACCTCTTGGCGCAGGCGTTCTTTGAACGCGATCGACGAAGGTGCGGAGGCAAGTGCGAACGAGGTCAGCGAGCTCAGATCGAAGCGATCGAGATTGCCGTGTTCGACGAGACGGGCAGCCATGGTGGGGACCGCGCCCCAGTCCGTCACTCGCTCACGTTCGACGAGGCCGAGGATGGTGTCGACGTCGAAGGCGCCTTCGTTCATGACGACCGCGCTGCCGGTTGCGAGGCGGGGGATCACGAGATTGTGAAGGCTGGCGATGTGGAACAAAGGCGAGGTGAGTAGGTACTTCTTCTCGCTCGGGAGCGACGGATCGAACTCGACACCTTTGAATGCGGCGACGATGGCGTCGCTGAATCGGTGGTAATCGACCACCGCGAGGATATTTCGCTGTGAGTGCAGGGCGCCCTTGGGCTTGCCGCTCGTGCCGCTCGTATAGAGGATGGCTGCGGGATCGTCTTCGTCGACAGCGGTGACCGGGAGCGTGGCGCCGCGGTACTGCTCGATGATCTTCGGTAGGTCATCGAGCATCGTCAGGACCGGGGTGTCGAGCTTCATCTCGGCCAGCGTCGCGGCGCGTTTGGCGTCGGCGATGATCACGCTGGGCCTGCTGTGCTTCACGCCGTATTCGATCTCGCGGGGAACCCACCAGCTGTTCAAGGCGACAGTGATGGCGCCGAGCGACTGCGTGGCCCAGAACGCAATGACCCATTCCATCGAGTTCGCGCCGAGAATCGCTACGCGGTCTCCCTTGCTCACCCCGTAGTCATCGCGCAGTGCGGTCGCCAATGCCGCGACGGCGGTGGCGTGTTCGGCGTAGGACAGTCTGCGGTCCGCAGTGATGAGGTAGTCCCTCTCACCCCACTTCGCCGACGCCGCCAGCAGTTCGCCCACTCCCCGCGTCCGGTTCTTCATCACGGGCATGCGAGTCCCCAGTACCGATTCCTCGGCCAGTTCGAATCTCCCGCCGGGTCCGGTGAGCCGGGTGATCACCTGGTCCAGGTAGAACTGCGGATCTGTAGAAGCGGTCATCGAAAGGGCCTTTCGTCCTCGGGCAGGTGTACCGCCACAAGATGGCATGTAAGCACGCAGTGGCAGACGGTCGTTGCCACTGAGCGAGACTCCCCCCCGGGCAGTCACCATCGGCAGATACGTTACGGGAGTAATCGGACTTGGAGGACAGTTATGACCATAGATCTCGACTTGCCCACCGCGCAGGTCGGTCGTTCGGCGCAGGCCACATTCGGGCCGATCACGCTGCGTAACCGCATCATCGAAACAACGACGACAGAGATGTGCGCATGACCCAGGACTTGGCCTCCGAGAAGAAGACCACCGTGCAGGACGACAAGGGGCATCGCGGGACCATCGCGGAGATGCTTCTCGATCGACTGGGCGATCACCACGACGGACTACGGACCCGCGAGCAGGACTGGACGTGGCACGAGGTAGTCCTCGAGAGTGCAGCGCGCGGTGCGCTTGCCGAGTCGATGCGCGTCGACGGGCCGTTCCACATCGGTGTCCTGCTCGAGAACACTCCTGAATTCGTGTTCTGGCTCGGTGGCGCGGCGCTGGTCGGTGGAACGATCGTCGGGATCAATCCGACAAAGCGGGGCGGCGAACTCGAAGCCGAGATTCGCTACGTCGATTGCCAGTTGATCGTCACCGACACTGCCGGTATGACCATGCTCTCCAGCCTGGATCTGGGCCTGACGCCGGACCGGTTCGTCCTTGTCGACGAGCCCGAATACCTGGACAGGTGCGCCGGTTTCATGCAGGAGGCGCCGGTAGCAGCACCGTCGGTCGATAGTTCGAGCCTGATGTTGTTGCTGTTCACCTCCGGGACGACGGGTGCGTCCAAAGCGGTCCGCTGCAGTCAAGGACGGCTTGCCAGGCTCGCCTACACCAACTCGGCCAAGTACGGACATTCGCGGGACGACGTCGACTACTGCTGCATGCCGTTGTTCCACGGCAATGCACTGATGGCGCTGTGGGCCCCGGCTCTCGCCAACGGTGCCGTCGTGTGCTTGACCCCCAAGTTCTCCGCGTCGGGATTTCTGCCCGATGTGCGATTCTTCGGCGCAACCTTCTTTACGTATGTCGGGAAGGCTCTCGCCTACTTGATGGCGACACCGGAATCCGAGGACGACCACGTCAACACGCTGGTGCGAGGATTCGGTACCGAGGCGTCCCCGGAGGACAAGGTGGAATTCGTTCGGCGATTCGGTGCCGAACTGTTCGAGGGGTACGGATCGAGTGAAGGCGCCGGTTCGGTAACGCTGGATCCGAATGCACCGGCAGGCGCGCTCGGTCGTCCCGCTCACAAGAACATCGCGATCGTGGACCCCGAGACGCGTGAGAAGAAAGGGCTCGCCCGGTGCGACGAGTACGGGCGGGTTCTCAACCCGGACGAGTCCATCGGTGAGATGGTCGATATGGCCGGCGCGTCGGCCTTCGAGGGCTACTACAAGAACGAGAGCGCGATCGCGGACCGGCTGCGGCACGGTTGGTACTGGACGGGCGACCTCGGCTACATAGACGAGGACGGCTTCATCTACTTCGCCGGACGCAAGGGCGACTGGATTCGGGTCGACGGTGAGAACACCTCGGCGCTGATGGTCGAGCGCATCTGCCGGCGGTACCCGTCCGTCATAGCGACCGGTGTCTACTCGGTGCCCGACCCTCGTTCGGGTGATCAGGTGATGGCTGCGCTGGAGGTGCCCGACGTCGACGCTTTCGACGCCGCGGCCTTCGCATCCTTCCTCACCGCGCAGGACGATCTGGGAACCAAGTCGGCGCCGCGCTTTCTTCGAGTCTCGGCGAACCTGCCCGTGACAGGTTCCAACAAAATCGTCAAAAACAAGCTGCAGCAGCAGAATTGGCGCTGCGAAGACCTGATCTTCCGGTGGGAGGGTCGAGGGGCTCCTCAGTACCGGTTGATGACCGAAGAAGACAAAGATCTGTTGGAAAAGGAATTCGACACCTATGGGCGTCGACGGTTCCTGTCCGCCTGAGTCGATCCACCCATTTGGTAGTGACAGCCGGAGTCAGGCACGAGGAGTATTGAGATGGATCTCAAGGAAACACCAGAACAGAGCGCTCTCCGGCAGGGGTTACGCACATATTTTGCGGAGCTGCTGCCACCGGAGAAGCGACGCGTCGCCGGAGAGCAAGGGGTCGGCGGTGAGCACTTTCGGGAGATAGTGCGGTTGCTCGGCAAAGACGGATGGCTCGGAATCGGCTGGCCCGTGGAGTTCGGCGGCCAGGGACGTTCTGCCGAGGATCAGTTCGTATTCTTCGACGAGGTTCAGCGGGCCGGATTGCCGTTCCCGTTCGTCACGGTCAACACCGTCGGTCCGACGCTGATGAAATTCGGTACCGAAGAGCAGAAAGAACGCTTTCTGCCCGGCATTCTGGCCGGCGAGATCGTCTTCGCCATCGGCTACACCGAGCCCGAGGCAGGCACGGATCTCGCGTCGCTGCGGACGAAGGCAGTCCGGGACGGTGAGGACTGGGTTGTCAACGGCAACAAGATCTTCACCAGTGGCGCCAACACGGCCGACTACGTGTGGCTCGCAGCCCGCACGGACCCGGAAGCTCCGAAGCATCGCGGAATTTCGATTCTCATCGTGCCCACCGACGACGAGGGCTTCAGCTGGTCGCCCATCAACACCGTCGGTGGATTGATGGTCACCTCGACGTACTACAGCGATATTCGCATCACGGACGCCGAAGTGGTGGGCGAGATCAACGGAGGCTGGCAGCTCATCACCGCGCAGCTCAACCACGAACGGATCGGCCTCGCTGCGCTCGGCGGCCGAACACTCGGTCTCTGGCGTCAGGTATTCGACTGGGCTCGAGACAACGGTGCACTCGAAATTCCTTGGGTACGAATCGAATTCGCCCGTACCCACGCCAAGCTCGAGGCGATGCGGCTGATGAACTGGAAGATGGCCGCTGCCGTCGCACAGGACACGTTGTCCGGAGCGGACGCGGGCGCCATCAAGACCTACGGCACGGAAACGCACATCGAGGTCTATCGCGCACTGCAGGGCATCCTCGGTGCCGTGGGGCGTCTTCGGCCCGGTTCTCCCGGTGCAGTTCTCGGCGGCCAGATCGAACAAATCTCCAGGCAATCCGTCGTGAACACCTTCGGCGGTGGGGTCAACGAAGTCCTGCGCGACATGGTCGGCACGATGGGCCTCGGCCTCGTTCGCGCCAAGAGGAACGCATGATCGAGGTGAGCGCGCGCCTACGCGAATTCGAGGGCGCAGTGTTGGTCCCACCGACACTCGGACCGGACCCGGTGAACGCGCCGATGATCAGACATTGGACGGAGGTCATGGGGGGCGGGGATCCGAAGCATGCCGACGGTTCGGTCGCGCCCGCCGCCATGCTCCAGGTGTGGACGATGAAGTCCTACACGGACAAGATGTCCGGAGTCGACCCTTCGCCGACCTGGACCGACCTGATCGCGATCCTCGACGACGCCGGATTCACCTCGGTGGTCGCCACCGATTCTGATATGGAGTTCTTCCGAGAGCTACGTCCAGGTGACCATCTTCAGGTGTCGGAAGTTGTCGAAGCAATTTCCGAGGAGAAGAAGACCGGGCTGGGCGTCGGACATTTCATCACCACGCTCAAGACGTATCGCGATACCGACGGCATGGTCGTCGGCACACAGCGGTGGCGTACGTTGCGGTACCGGCCGGCGGAGAAAGCCGTTGCTCGCGCCCTGCGACCTCGTCCGGCGCTGAACGACGACAATGCGTTCTGGTTCGCAGCCGCCCTCGAACACCGCTTGGTGATCCAGCGATGCGCCTCCTGCGGTGTGCTTCGACATCCGACCGGTCCGATGTGTGGACAGTGCCGATCCACCGACTGGGACACCGTGGATGCGTCAGGGCGCGGTCATGTGTACAGCTTCGTCGTCAACCACCATCCACAGATCGATGCCTTCGACTATCCGTTGATCGTCGCTGTCATCGAACTCGAGGAGGGCACTCGCTTGGTCGCCAATATGACCGGCATCGAGCCCGCGGACGTCACCATCGACATGGCCGTCGAGTTGACGTGGATCGACGCCGACTCGGATCTGACTTTGCCTGCCTTCCGGCCTATTTCATCTCAGGAGCACTGATGGATTTCAGTTTCAGCGAAGAGCAGCGAACGATCGGCGAACTTGCCGCCGATGTCTTCGGAGCGCGCGCAAGCACCGACCGAATCGTGGCCGTGGAGGCCTCGGCGGAGCGGTTCGATCGGGAACTGTGGGACGAGCTCGGCCGCACCGGTGTGCTCGGCATCGCGGTCAGTGAAGAATTCGGCGGAAGCGCCCTCGATTTCTCCGCACTCTGCGTCGTGCTCGTCGAACAGGGCCGCCGGGTTGCACCGGTCCCGTTGTGGCCACACCTGGTGAGCGCATTGGTCATCGGCGAATTCGGAACCGAGGATCAGAAGAACGAGTGGCTTCCCGCCGCATCCGATGGTTCGAAGATTCTGACGATCGGGCTGGAAGGCTTCGGGCCTTTCGGTAGCGGTGCACCGTCCATGACTGCCGCAGAGGTCGACGGCGTCTGGCGGGTGACAGGATCGAAGGTTGCAGTCCCGTCGGTACATGTCGCCGCACGAGTTGTGGTCTCTGCCGAGACGTCCTCGGGCCCTGCCCTCTTCCTGTTGGATCCGTCTGCCGACGGTGTGAGCCGCCGGGACAACGAATCCACGACGCACGAACTCTGTGCCGATATCACTGCCGAGGGCGCGCGCGTCGATATTCTCGGTGCAGCCGATGGTAGTGCCGTCGGGAAGATCGAGTCCTACGCCGAAATCGCTTTGGCTGCAGTGCAGTTGGGTGTAGCCGAGAGTGCAGTGAAGCAGGCGGTGGCGTATCTGAACGAGCGAGTTCAGTTCGGCCGACCGCTCGCCACGTTTCAAGCGGTGGGGCATCAGCTCGCGGACTGCTACATCGACATCGAAGCCATGCGTGTCACCCTCTGGCAGGCGGCCTGGCTGCTGTCGGCGGGGGAGGACCCGGGTACGTCGGTGTTGGTCGCCAAGTGGTGGGCCAGCGACGCCGGAGCGCGAGTCGTGCACCGAACGCAGCACGTACACGGTGGGATCGGCGTGGACACCGACTACCCGATTCACCGCTATCTGCTGTGGGGCAAGCAGATCGGCGCCACACTGGGAGGAGCGGCGTCCGACCTGAACAGGCTCGGCGACCTCTTGGCAACTGGGGTCGAGGTCATCGCATGAGCAGCCCCGCGGTGAGTGTGCGAGCCCTGAGTGATTGTGCAGTGGGAGAAGAACTACCGGAATCGATCGTGCCGATCACGCGGGCACTGATCGTCGCAGGTGCGCTTGCGACCCGCGACTTCCAGGACGTTCACCACGACGCCGTACAGGCGGTCGCGCGTGGGTCGAAGGACATCTTCATGAACATATTGACCACCAATGGTCTGGTGGGACAGTTCGTCAGCGCGTGGGCGGGCCCTGCTGCGACCGTGCGAAGAATCAAGGTCCGGCTCGGGGCGCCCAACTATCCTGGAGACGACATGCATTTGAGTGGAACGGTGTCCGGCAAGGACGGCGACACGATCGAGGTGACAGTGCGCGGCCGCAACAGTCTCGGTGAACACGTCAATGGGACTGTGACCGTGGCATATGAATCCCCGGGTGCTCGATGAGTAACCAGTTGTCCGGTGCTGCAGCCATTGTCGGAATCGGTGCCACCGAGTTCTCCAAGAATTCCGGGCGCAGTGAACTTCAGCTCGCTTGCGAGGCCATCGTCGCAGCTTTGGCAGATGCCGGTATCGATCCTTCCGAGGTCGATGGATTGTCCACCTTCACTGCCGAGACCAACGGCGAGGCGATCGTTGCTCGCAATACCGGTCTCGGTGAACTGAAGTTCTTCTCACGCATCGGATACGGCGGCGGGGCCGCATGTGCCACCGTGCAACAGGCAGCGATGGCGGTCGCCACGGGCGTCGCCGACGTCGTCGTCTGCTATCGCGCGTTCAACGAGCGATCCGGTACCCGTTACGGCTTGGGCCAGCACGACCGGCCGATGGACAGTACGGCCGATCGAGCCGCGTACGCGTGGCTGACGCCGCAGGGCTTGTCGACTCCCGCTCAGTGGGTTGCGATGTTCGCCCGTCGTTACATGCACGAATACGGCGCGACCAGTGAAGACTTCGGCCGCGTCGCCGTGGTGGCCCGGGCACATGCCGCGGTCAATCCCGCCGCGTGGTTCTACAACCGCCCCATCACACTCGAAGATCACCAGAATTCTCGATGGATCGCCGAGCCGCTGCACTTGCTGGACTGCTGCCAGGAAACCGACGGGGGGCAAGCATTGGTCATCGTCTCTGCCGAGCGTGCACGGGATCTGAAGCATGCCCCGGCCATCGTCCGAGGTGCTGCGCAGGGATCGGGTCGAGATCAGCACATGATGGCGAGCTACTACCGGCCCGAGATCACCGGCATCCCCGAAATGGGAGTGGTGGCTAAGCAGCTGTACGGCCAGAGTGGGTTGACGCCTGCGGATATTTCCGCCGCAATCCTCTACGACCACTTCACTCCCTTGGTGCTTCCTCAGTTGGAGGAATTGGGCTTCTGTGGGCGAGGAGAGGCGAAGGATTTCATTCGCGAAGGAAATCTCGACATCGGTGGATCCCTGCCCACCAACACGCACGGCGGCCAGCTGGGGGAGGCCTACCTACACGGGGTGAACGGTATCGCCGAAGCCGTGCGGCTCCTGCGTGGGACGTCGACCACTCAACCGAACGAAGTGAACAATGTACTGGTCACTGCCGGTACAGCCGTGCCCACCAGTGGGCTGATCCTAGGACGCGAGCAATGAGCCCGACCGAGCAGACCCCCATGACCCCGGATCAGTGGAAAGGCGTGGATCTCGGCACCCGGACGGTGTCCTACGAAGAGAAGGACGCCATCCTCTATGCGCTGGCGGTGGGAGCAGAGGCCGGCGAGTTGGATCTGGTCTTCGAGAAGAACCTTCGTGTTTTGCCCACCTTCGCGTTGACCCTTGCACAATGGGCGCCCGACGAGTTGGGCTCACGTGGCGGCTTCGATACCACCACCGCACTTCACGGATCGCAAAGCATGGAGGTCATCGCCCCGCTACCCACGAGCGGTTCGGTCACCATGCAGGCATCGGTGGGCGAGGTGTGGGACAAGGGCGCGGCGGCCGTCTTCGAGGTAAAGGTCGAATCGCCGTTCTTCGTGGCAACCTGGGCAATCTTCGCGCCGGGATCAGGCGGCTTCGGCGGTGAGCGTGGGCCGGCGAAAACGACCCGACCCGAGCAGAGTCCCTCCTCGACCGATGTGCTCCGCACCAGCGCGAATCAAACTGCGCTGTACCGCCTCACCGGCGATCGCCACCATATCCACATCGATCCCGAGGCGGCCGAGGCCATCGGTCAGCCGCGACCGATCATGCACGGACTCTGCACTCTGGCAGCGAGCACCCTCGCACTGGCCCGCAGGCTCGGTGTTCACCCGGCCGACCTCTCCAGCGTGAGCGGACGTTTCGCGGCCCCGCTGTTCCCGGGCGACTCACCGGACCTGCTCTCGTGGGACGAGACCGACGGCACCGCCTTCGAGTTGGTCCGCGACGGGCAACCGGTCATCGCCGGGGCCCGTGCGCGGTTCCACTCTCACTCGGGAAAATGAGCGACCGAGGTCAGGGATGGGTTGCCAGGTAACGGGCGGGGTACTCGCCGCCTCCGTGCACCGCAAGGTCTGCTCCGTTGACGTACGACGCCCACTCGCTGGAGAGGAACAGGCACGCTCCGGCGATGTCCTGGGGAACGGCCATTCGGCCGATCGGAAGGGTACGAACCACAGCCGCACCGCCATCGTCGCCGTACACCGCGGCGGCGCTGTCGGTGCGGAGAAGTCCCGTCGTGATGTGGTTGATACGTACTTTGGGGGCCCACTCCAGCGCGAGGGCCTTGGTGAGCACCAGGAGACCGGCTTTGGCGGCACTGTAAGCAGCAGTTCCGGGTTGCGGATCGTGCGCGGAGACGCTGCCGATGTTGACAATCGAACCACCTTCGGGTTGCGTCTGCATCACCGCGTTGGCGGCCTGCGACACGTTGAAGGGCGCGAGAAGATTCAATGCCACGATCTTTTCGACGAATCGTGGTGAGACGGTGGCAGCATCGGCATCCGGTGAGCCTCCGGCATTGTTCACCAGAACGTCGAGTCGGCCGTGGGCTGCGACTGCATCCTCGATCAATCCGGCGGCGTCGGCCGGGTCGCGGACGTCCGTTGCACGGAACTTCGCACTGCGTCCGTCGAAGCTCGGCAACGTCTCGGGAACGGTGCGGCCGCAGACCATTACGTCAGCACCGGCCGCCAAGAACGCGGTGGCGATTTCGAAGCCGATACCTTTCGTTCCGCCGGTGACGACGATGCTGCGATGGGAGAAGTCGAAAGCTCGAGGGGCAGTCACAATGAATCCTTCTTCGATGATGGCGGAATCGGTTGAATTACCGATTTTTCGATGAGAACGTATTCGGTTCCGGTCTGACTACAAACAGTAAAGAAAAATTCGATTCTAGATAATCAGGAGTGAAAATGGGAAAGCTCGACGGCAAGGTTGCACTCATCACGGGTGCGGGTCAAGGTATCGGCCAAGGTATCGCACTTGCCTTGGCGAAGGAAGGTGCGGCCATTGCCGTTGCCGGCCGCACCGAAAGCAAACTGCACGACACCTGCGCAATGCTGACCGACATCGGAGTGCGTAGCGAAGCTGTTGTCTGCAATGTGAAAGATCGTGGCGACATCACCGCCGCTGTGGAACAGACCGTGAGTGCCCTTGGTTCAGTGGACATCCTGGTGAACAACGCCAACGACTGCAAGCCCGGACCGATTTTGTCGATCGTCGACGAAGACTACGAAAGATCTTTCGCATCGGGGCCCCTGGCAGCTTTGCGCTTGATGCAACTGTGCCACCCACATATGAAGGCGCGTGGGGGCGGAGTGATCATCAATATGGTGACCGCGGCTTCGGTGCGCTGGGATGCGAGCAACTACGGTGCATACGCCTCGATCAAGGAAGGCATGCGCGCGCTCACCCGGTCCGCTGCCTGCGAATGGGGCGAGGACCGAATCCGCGTTCTGGCCGTGGCCCCGCACGCGAAGACCCCTGCTCTCGAACGGTGGATGGAGAAGAATCCGCAGGAGGCTGCCGAGTTCGTCGAGAGTATTCCGCTCGGCCGGGTCGGTGACCCGGAAGCCGATATCGGCCGCGCTGTGCTGTTCCTCGTCAGCGACGATGCCGGCTATCTCACCGGAGCCACGATTCCCCTCGACGGCGGACAGTCGCGCTGGGGATGATTTCTCTTCCGGCCGAGTCTCGCACAGCGGGAACGCGTCGAACCTGCCCAGAGGCGCCAGTATAGTCAGCCTGGATATTTTTCGCATCGGAAAGGGCACGAACGCGATGACATTAGTCGAGGCGCCGCACAGTTCACGGTCGGTGGTGGTGACAGTTGCTGCCGTAGTCGAGGAAACCGCGGACGCGCGCTCGTTGGTCTTCGACGTACCGACCGACAGTCGGGAGCGCTTGAAGTACAAGCCGGGACAGTTTCTGACGTTGCGGATTCCGAGTGATCGCGAAGGCTCGGTGGCGCGCTGCTATTCGTTGGCGAGCTCGCCGTTCACCGACGAACTCCTCAAGGTGACGGTCAAACGTACCGATGGTGGTTTCGGTTCGCACTGGCTGTGCGACAACGTCGCTGTCGGCGATCGCATCGAAGTGCTTCCCCCGGCTGGGGTGTTCACCGTGGTGGACCTCGACGAAGACGTCGCGCTCTTCGCGGCAGGCAGCGGCATCACCCCGGTGATGTCGATCCTGAAATCCCTTCTCGACCAGGGCACCGGCAAGGTTGCGCTGCTCTACGCCAATCGTGACGAGAACTCGATCATCTTTGCTGCGGAGCTACGAGACTTGGCTGCCGAGTTCGACGATCGACTGACCATCGTCCACTGGTTGGAATCCGTGCAGGGTCGACCCACGATCGGCCAACTGGCATCGCTGTCGCAACATTGGACCGACCGCCGCGCATACATCTGTGGTCCCAAGCCGTTCATGGACGCCATCCACGAGTCGCTGACGACCGCCGGTGCGTCGCGAAGCAAGATCCACTCGGAAATTTTCGTCTCGCTGACCGGAGACCCTTTTGCGCCGGTGATCGAAGAGCTGAGCGCACTCGACGCTACCGACGGGCCCGCACCTGCGTCGGTAGAGGTCGAGATGGACGGTGAATCTCACGAGATGATCTGGCCGCGTAGCGCAACGCTCGTCGACGTGATGTTGTCCAAGAATCTCGACGTGCCGTACTCGTGCAGAGAGGGCGAATGCGGTTCGTGCGCCTGCCGTGTCCTCGACGGTGAAGTAGTGATGGGCAATTCGTCCATACTCGATCCTGCCGACATCGAAGAGGGATACATCCTCGCCTGCCAAGCACGCCCGGTGAGTGACAGGCTTAAAATCGAGTTCTGAGAATTCTCGGACCGAACGAAAAAGACCGGGAGGGTGGCAATTGCCACCCTCCCGGTCTTTTATTCATGCTCTTGCTATCGAGTCACGACTTCTTCTCGCGCAGCTCATTTTTCAGTACTTTGCCCGACGCGTTCCGAGGTAGAGATTCGGTGAACTGCACCGACCGGGGCGCTTTGAAGCCGGCCAGCTTGTCTTTGCAGAACGAGATGATCGTCTCCTCGGACAGATCACTGCCAGGGCTCAGGACGACATAGGCGCGGCCGACCTCTCCCATCCGCTCGTCGGGTACACCGATCACCGCGGCCTCGTACACCCCGGGAAGTCGCAGCAACATTGCTTCGATCTCGGCCGGGTACACGTTGAATCCGCCGCTGATGTACATGTCCTTGAGACGGTCGGTGATATCGAGATAGCCACGGTCGTCGAGGACTCCGACGTCGCCGGTGTGCAGCCATCCGTCCGAGTCGATGGTCTTGGCCGTCGCCTCGGGATCGTCCAGATAACCGAGCATCACGTTGGGGCCGCGCAGAAGGATCTCGTCCTGGTCGCCGATGCGGATTTCGAAACCTGCAGTGGCGCGTCCGGACGAGGTGGACACGGTGACAGGGTCGTCGTCGCTACGACACATCGTTGCAACTACCGCTTCGGTCTGACCGTATGCGGTGAGGACGGCATCGAAGGACAGTTCGTTCTGCATGCGCTCGACCAGAGCCACCGGGACCGGGGCCGCACCGGTGACCGCAATTCGAAGGTTGGACATGTCGTAGTCGGCACGCCGGGGGTGATCGAGAATGCTCTGGTAGATCGTCGGCGCGCCGGGGAGGACGCTGATCCGCTGCTCGGACACGATGGCCATGACGGCCTCCACGTCGAACACTGCCATCGGTACCACTGTGGCTCCGGCGAGTAGCGCGGTGACGAAACCTGCCTTGTATCCGAAACTGTGAAAGAACGGATTGATGATCAGGTAATTGTCTTCTGCGGTGAGTTCGGCGTTCTCGGCCCACGACTGCGCCACCGACATGAGTTGACGATGCGCGCTCAGCACGCCTTTGCTGCGACCGGTGGTGCCCGAAGTGAACAAGATGTCGGAGACGGATTCGGCGTCGACCGCTGCGCTGCGTACGTGGGCCTCTGCGCGGGACGCGGCGGTACCGATGGTGCAGAATTCGTCCCAGTCGGTGACGCCGGTCTTCGGTTGATCGGTGCCGCTCAGTGGGATTCGCACGATGACGGGCACCTGCAACTCCGGTGCGGCCTCCTGCAGTCGATCGAGTCGATCGGTGCCGAGAAAGTCACCGACCACGACGAGTGCCGCGGCGTGTACCCGTTCGATGATGTCGCCGGCCTCGGTGCCGGTGTAGCGGGTGTTGATGGGAACGACGACGCCGCCTGCCCAATGGGTACCGAGCGCTGCCACGATCCAGTGGTAGGTGTTCGGCGACCAGATCGCTACGCGCGCACCTGCTTCGATCCCGGAGGCAATGAGCGAGGAAGCGAATGCTTCTACCTGCTCGTGCAGCTGGGCGAAGGTCAGGCTGAAAACGCCGTCGATGATCGCGAGACGGTCGGGATGGTTCTCGGCGGCGCGCGTGAGCGCTGCCGGTGTCGTGCTCGGTCCTTCGATCATTCGGCTCCTAACCTAACGCTTGCTTGGCAGATTATCCTATCGAGGAGGCTCAGCGTATTTCGTTGCCGAATGGCAGATTGAACAACCAAGCACTTGCTTGGTACGCTAACACGGCAATCATGAGAGCTGTCGGCAGCTCGACCGATCGACTTCCACGTCAGCAACGTCAAGGAGACATACACGTGAATGACATGCTCGAGGGACGCGTTGTAATCGTGACCGGAGCCGGCCGCGGTTTGGGGCGTGCACACGCTTTGGCTTTCGCGGCCGCAGGCGCCAAAGTTGTCGTCAACGATTTCGACCCAGGCAAAGACGGACGTCCGACGGGGGAGAGCCCGGCCGAGCAGGTCGTCGACACCATTCGGGCCGCAGGCGGCGAAGCTGTGGTCAACGGTGACGACATCGCTGACTGGGACGGTGCCGAGCGGCTCGTGAACACGGCCCTCGACGGCTTCGGACGTCTCGACGTTCTCGTCAACAACGGTGGATTTCTGCGTGACCGCATGCTCGCGACGATGAGCGAAGAAGAGTGGGATGCGGTCATTCGAGTGCATCTCAAGGGCCACTTCGCGCCGATGCGTCATGCCAGCACCTATTGGCGCGCACAGGCGAAGGCAGGCAATGCCGTCGATGCCCGCATCATCAACACCAGTTCGGGTGCAGGCCTGCTGGGCAGCATCGGACAGGGAAACTACGCGGCGGCCAAGGCCGGAATCGCGACGCTCACCATCCAGGCCGCAGCCGAGTTCGCTCGGTACGGAATCACCGTCAACGCGATCGCACCCGCTGCGCGTACTCGCATGACCGTCGGTGCGGGAGGCGCGATGGCAGAGACCATGGCGGCGCCCGAGGAAGGCTTCGACGCGATGGCGCCGGAGAACGTCTCTCCCTTGGTCGTGTGGCTGGGCAGCACTGCTTCCGCTCATGTCACCGGAAGGGTCTTCGAGGTCGAGGGCGGCAAGGTCTCTCTCGCCGACGGTTGGCGCCACGGAACCGTCATCGACAAGGGTGCCCGTTGGGATCCGCAGGAACTCGGACCCGTCGTCGACGAGCTGATCGGTGGCGCCGTACCGCCGACACCTGTGTACGGAGCCTGAACGCTCGCACTGCCTTTGCTCAACCATCGATTTCGACTCAATCCACTTTCAGGAGCCCCACGTGCCCGAAGCTGTCATCGTCTCCGCCGCCCGTTCACCGATCGGGCGCGCACGCAAGGGATCACTGCGGGATCTTCGCGCCGATGATCTCGCCGCCACCATCATTCATGCTGCACTGGACAAAATCCCGGCGTTCGATCCGCGGGAACTGACCGACATCATGATCGGTTGTGCGCAGCCGGCAGGCGAGCAGGGTTACGGCCTCGCTCGCGTGATCTCCGTTCTTCTCGGCTACGACACCGTGCCCGGTACCACGGTGCAGCGATACTGCGCCTCGAGCCTTCAGACCACTCGGATGGCGTTCCATGCCATTCGCGCCGGCGAAGGCGACGCCTTCATTTCCGGTGGCGTGGAAATGGTCTCGCGTTTCGGACTGGGTAAGTCCGACGGGATGCCGGATACCAAGAACAGCAAGTTTGCTGCACCCGCAGAGCGCGCTGCGGCGCAGGCAGGCAGCACGTGGACGGATCCTCGCGAGGAAGGGCTTCTCCCCGATGTCTACCTCGCAATGGGCGAGACCGCGGAAAACGTTGCAGGCCTTCGTTCCATCAGCCGTCGCGAGCAGGACGAATACGCCGCGCTCAGTCAGGCACGCGCTCAGGAGTCCATCGCTTCCGGATTCTTCGATCGTGAAATCACCCCGGTCCAGACTCCGGACGGACAGACGGTCTCTCGCGACGACGGCCCCCGCGCCGGTGTCGACGTCGATTCGCTGTCGACGCTCAAGCCGGTCTTCCGGCCGGATGGAACTGTCACAGCAGGCAACTGCTGCCCGGTCAACGACGGCGCAGCGGCCCTGGTCATCATGTCCGAGCAGCGCGCCAAGGATCTCGGGATCGAGCCGCTCGCGCGCATCCTGTCGACCTCGGTTTCCGGAATATCTCCCGAAATCATGGGCTTGAGCCCGGTGGAAGCTACCCGTCGGGCCGTCGCTTCGGCGGGCTTGAACGTCAGCGATGTCGACCTGTTCGAGATCAACGAAGCCTTTGCTGCACAGGTCATTCCCAGCTACCGCGACTTGGGAGTCGACGTCGATCGGGTGAACGTGCACGGCGGTGCTATTGCACTCGGGCACCCGTTCGGTATGACCGGAGCCCGGATGACGGCGACGCTGCTCAACGCTCTCTCGTGGGGCGACAAAGAGATCGGCGTCGAGACCATGTGCGCGGCCGGCGGCCAGGGCATGGCGATGGTTGTTCAGCGTCTGAAGTGATTCATGACCGTATGGTGCCCGCCAGTTCCATTGGCCCAGAAGGGTCATGGTGGCGGGCACCATACGGTCAACGCTCGAACAGTGCGCTGAGTGCGGGGCCGACGTCACGATAAGTGCGGATGACCCTGATGCGGCCGTGCCCGAGGCGAGCGAGATCACGGCCGAGGTCGACGTCGTTCTCACCCGAGGTGTCGAGCAGGATGTCCAGGCGCGGAATCCTCGCCGCGGTGGGCCGTGGATCGGGCCCGGCGTTGTGCACACAGTCGGAAAGCAGAACCACTCGCGAGTCCGGTGAGGACACTGTCCGTAGCAACCCGGCCGCGGTGTCGAGCGCAAACTGGACGTTGGTCAGACCGCGGGCAGGAATCCGCAGGACGGTATCGAGGATTCCGAGAGGAGTCATCGGGTCACCGAAACGCGTGAGAACGGCTGCGTCGGACCAGAATACGACCACGGCGAGGTTGTCGCGATTCAGTTCACCAGCGAGTGCGCCGACGGTCGCTGCGGCCGTCCGCACTCGTTCGCCCTTCATCGATCCGGAGATGTCGACGACGAGAACGACAGACCGCTTGGTGTGCAGTCGTTCTCGTACCACGATGTCGTCGTCTTCCGGCATCGGAATGGCAGCGAGCACATCGAGCGTGCGGTCGAGGTCGATCTCGTCGCTGCTGCCCCGGTATCGGAGCGAGGTCAGTTCACCGACCCCTCGTCGGGCATGAGTGTCGCGACGGGGACGTCGAACAGCCAGGCGAGCAGCGATCTTTCGAGCGAGTGCTCGGGTTGCGGCGTCGGATGCAGATTCTTGCGCGGTGGCGTCTGCGAGTGCGATCACCTCGGCAGTCTCCTCGGTGAACCCCGGCGCCGACGGGTTGTTCTCCCCGGCTGCCTTCCCCGGCCCGGGATGTCCGTCGGCGATCAGCGCTGCTCCCGCCCCACCGCCGGGACGGAACAGCGACGGCGACTCGGTGAGTTGTTTCGGCTTGCGCCGCAACGGCTTCAAGGCGCCGCCGGTGCCTCGGTTTCCGGGCCTTCGGACCGATGAGTCTGCAGTGACGGCTCTTCAACCGGGTGCCGCTGCGGCGGGGCGGAGCAAAAAGTGGTCCTCCCAGATGGAGCGCAGAATCATTTCCGGTGTCGCATCCGATGTCTCGTCGACGTGGATGCGTCCGGACAGTGCGAGCAGGAGCGCGTCGAGCATGACCTGCTGGTAGCTCGCCGGTAGATCACGAGAGGGCTCGACGTCGGTACTCGCGGGGAGTTCGACGGAGCGGAGCAATGCCAACTGCTCCGCGAGCAGGGTCAGATCGATCGCGCCGCGCACACTGCTGCCCTGCGTGATGTCCTCGTGTTCGCGCGTGGCTCGGGTGATCGCCACCGAATCTGCAATCAAGCGCGGGGAGTCGGATTCGGTTCGTAGTCCTACGATTCCACGTTCCGCCTCGGCATCCTGGTACCCGATCGCGAGTCTGCACAACCGATCGTGCACGCTCGTCGACAATCGTGTGGTGCCGACGTTGTCGTAGGGATTCATCGATGCGATCAAACGGAACGTCGGGAGTGCGTGCACGGTACCGACACGCGGGATGGCGATGCGTCGCTCTGCCATCGCGGTGAGCAGCGTGTTCAAGGTGTCTTCCGGTGCACGGTTGAACTCCTCGATGTACAGAAACCCACCGGTACGCATGGCCTCGACGAGCGGCCCAGGCACGAAGTTGTCCTCGCTGTAATCCTCGCGAAGAACTCGGGCAGGGTTGTGGTGGCCCACGATTCGGGCGGGCGTCAGGTCCGCGTTGCCCTCGACGAAGAGCAGCGGGATGTTCCACTCGGCAGTGATGGCGCCGAGCAGAGTGCTCTTGCTGGTGCCGGGCGGACCCTCGATGAGGAGGTCCCGCCCGGCTGCAACCGCAGCCAACAGCAAGTCGAGTTCGTGCTCTCGCCCGACGAGGCGCGCCGCGATCCGGCGGCGGATCTCGACGATCGACAACGGAGCGAGCTGGTACTTGCCGTCGAGCTGTGCCATGGGTTCTCGCTACTTCGCCAGGTATCCGGCATCGATGGGCAGTGTGACGCCCGTGACATAGCGGGCCTCGTCCGAGACGAGCCAGGCAATGGCGTTGCTGATATCGATGGACTCGATCATCGGGACGGGCAGGAGATTGCCCGCCAGCGCAATGGCCTCGGGGTTGGAGACGAGATAGTTCTGCATGGCCTCGTTGAGCACCATCGGGGTGCCCACGCCCGTCGGATGCACGCTGTTGACTCGAATGGAGTACTGCGCCAGCCAACTGGTGAACGTACGCATCAGCCCGACGAGGGCGTGCTTGCTTGCCGCGTAACCGTCGGCCGCTCCCGATCCGGTGCCGCCTGCACCGGACAAGCCCTGGGTGGAACTCGTCAGGACGATGGATCCGCCCTGGCCCTTCTCGATCATGCTGGGTACACCCGCGTGGACAGTGTTCCACGCGCCGAACAGGTTGACCTCGATGACGTCTCGGAAAGTCTTGACGTGATCCGGGTTCACGGCACCCAGGGGTGCAATACCGGCATTGGCGAGAATGATGTCGATCGGACCCAATTCGGCGACCGCCTTGTCGACCACATTCTTCAGCGCGTCGTAGTCACGGACGTCGGCTTCCGTGGCGATGATTCGCCGGTCGAGGGCCTCGACCTCCTTGACGGTCTGCGCGAGATCTTCCGGCGTTGCCAGGGGGTAGGGGACCGTATCGATCTGTGCGCAGATGTCGACGGCGATGATGTCGGCACCTTCTTGCGCAAGCTTGATGGCGTGGCTACGGCCTTGGCCGCGTGCCGCACCGGTGATGAAGGCTACTTTCCCGTCGAGCTTTCCCATGATCGAGCTTCCTCGTTGTCCGTCGGTGAAATCAGTTCGAGCGCAGAACGCTTCGCCGAAATGGACGAGGGCGTTGTGCGGCGCGATGTCCGTGTCGGACACACGCTCGAAGGTATATGACACCGAGTGCAGGAGTGGCCGGATTGCTTGAAATTTCTAATTGCTGTTCAGTGTGTCGAGTAACTCGGTGACCGCGGCCCGCCCGGCCCGATTGGCACCGATGGTGCTCGCCGACGGCCCGTACCCGAGCAGGTGCACGCGCGGGTTCGCCGCGACACGGGTCGCTAGACGGCCGTCCATGACGATTCCGCCGCCGGGTCCGCGCAATCGTAGCGGCGCCAAGTGGTCGAGCGCGCTGCGAAATCCGGTCGCCCACAGGATTACATCGGCATTCACGCTCGTGCCGTCCTCCCATCGAACCCCGTTCGAGGTGATCTGCGAGAACATCGGCAGGCGGTTCAAGGCGCCCCGATCCCGCGCTGCCTTCAGACGATCGGTCAGCAGCAATCCGGTGACGGACACGACCGAGCCGGGCGGCAGTCCCCGTCGAACTCGATCCTCGACCATGGCGACGGCGGCCCGCCCTGCGTCGGGTCCGAAGTTCGCCTCGCGAAATTCCGGTTCGCGGCGCGTGACCCACGTCGTGCTGGTGACCTGAGAAATCTCGTCGAGCAGCTGGACGGCCGAGATGCCACCACCGACGACGATCACGTGTTCGCCGGCGAATTCGTCTGCCGTTCGGTAGTCCTTCGTATGCAGCTGCCGGCCGGCGAACAACTCGGCGCCCCGATAGTGCGGGATGAACGGTTTCTCCCACGTACCGGTGGCATTGATCAATCCTCGTGCCGACAGAACTGTCTCACCGGCTTCGATGCGGAAGCGTGGTTCGCGGTCGCAGACGACGTTCACCGTGACAGGCCGTCGCACCCGGAGGTCGAACTTGGCCTCGTAGGCACGGTAGTAGCGGGGTACTGCCTCGGCTGCCACGACGGACTCGGGGGCCTCGCCCGTCAACGTGTCCACGAACTCCATTCCTGGCAGATCATGGACCCTGTTGACGGTGCTCAGCGTCAATGATGGCCAGCGGAACTGCCATGCCCCACCCGGTGCCGGAGAGCGGTCGAGCATCACGAAGTCTTCTTCGACCTGCAGCCCTGCCCGATGCAGGTGGTAACCGGCCGACAGCCCGGCCTGTCCCGCGCCGATCACCGCAATATCCGTCTCGATCACATCGACCAGTAGATCAGCCCGCGCAGCACCACCGTCGCTACCGCTGGGTAACGTCTAGGTCATGATCGGACAGACTCGTGACGGCGACGTCGTCACACTCGAACTTCAGCGACCGGAACGCCGCAACGCGCTCGATACTGCACTGTGTGTGGCCCTGCGCGAGGGAATCGAAGACGCCGTCGCCGGCGACGCCAGGGTAATCGTCATCACGGGGCAGGGCTCGAGCTTCTGCGCAGGCGCAGATCTCAGTGGCGACTCGTTCTCGAGTGACTTCCCGGAGACCCTGAACACGCTTCTGCAGACAGTCCAGAATGTCCCGGTCCCGGTCATCGCCGCAGTCAACGGTCCAGCGGTCGGCGCCGGTACCCAGCTCGCCATCGCGAGCGATCTTCGGGTCGTCGCAGACGGAGGCTACTTCGAGATCCCCTCGACCCGCCTGGGTATCGCGGTGAACAACTGGACCATCAAGCGGCTCTCCTCGCTCGCAGGCGGCTCGGTCGCGCGCACGATCCTTCTCGGCGGCGAACGTCTGCACGCAGAACAGGCACATCACAGCGGACTCGCCAACAAACGCGGCGGAGCGGACGTCGCGCAGCAGTGGGCACAGTCGATCACCGAACTCGCGCCGCTGGCATTGCGGCACCTCAAGCTCGTCTTCAACGACGACGGTGCGCACGACGAGCCGAAGCCCGAGCAGTGGGAAGCGTTCGGCGCTGCGTGGAAGAGCGAGGACATGCAAGAAGCCCGGCGCGCACGCAACGAGAAGCGCCCGCCGAAGTTCCTCGGCCGCTAGCTGCCAACCGCTCTCCCGCGTGCGTATGCTTTTCACGTGAACCGGGAGGTGTGGTGAGCACCGAAGAGAATTCGCGCCTGCAGTACGAAGGGTCCGACGGCGTGCGACACGAGGTGATCCTCTCGCCCGAGCGTGTTCGACTCACTGTCGGACGTTCCCCGCAGGCTGACATCGCGTTCGAAACCGATCACGAGGTCTCACGGCTTCACGCGGCCATCGAGTGGATGGGAACGCACTGGACTCTCGTCGACGACGGATTGTCCCGGAACGGTACCTACCTGAACGGGGACCGGCTCACCGGTAGGCGGAGTCTGCGGCAGGGGGACACGATCCGCGTCGGTGGGTCGACTCTGACCTTCCACGACTACTCAGGCCTCCGCGACGAGGCCACTCGCGTCGCCGCGGACCTCCCGAAGGCCAGGACACTGACCGACACTCAACGCGCCGTTCTCATCGCGTTGTGCAGGCCTTACAAACACAATGCGACGTTTGCGAACCCGTCGTCGAATCAGCAGATCGCAGCGGAGATCTTCCTGAGCATCGATGCCGTCAAGACTCACCTCCGCGTCTTGTTCGCCAAGTTCGGGGTCGAGGACTTGCCGCAGAATCAGAAGCGACTCAGGCTCGCCGAACGTGCCCTGCAGAGCGGTGCCATCTCACAACGCGACCTGTAGGGCGGCGCCGGTCGTGGTTGTTGCGGCGGTCTCCGCTGCCACGACGAGAGTACGGATCGCGTCGGCCACTTCTGCTGCGCGTTCGAGGATCACCATGTGCCCGGCGTTCTCGATGCTCACCATTCGGGCCGCGGGCAGTAGGGCCGCAATGACATGCGAGTGGCGGATGGGCGTCATCAAGTCCTCGGACCCACACAGCACGAAGGTCGGTACGACGGCCAGGGCAGCAAGGCTTTCCCTCTCGTCGAAGTCGTGCAGTGAACCGAGGAATCCTGCCATTGTGACGACGGAGGTGTCGTTGAGCATCGCTGTCGCCAGCGCGACGACCCGCGGTCTGACGCGGCGGGATCCGCACCCGGCAGCCCGGACGATGGGGGCGCACACCCCCCGGCTCATGCGCTTGGTGATCGCCATGATCGACGGGGCGCGTCGAACCGCGGACTGGAACATCGCGAGCAGCGGATGTGCGAGGCAGACGCCGAGGCCCTCCTCGGCCAACCCCGAGGATGCGGTGGCGACCAATCCGACGCCCACCAGGCGTTCGCCTACTTCACCCAGGTGCTGACGGGCGTAGGACATCGTCGTCATACCACCCATCGAGTGCCCGACGATCACGTATCTGCCGGTCGGGACCACTGCTCGTACCACTGCACCGAGGTCGCGGCCGAGAGTGTCTATCGTGTACGACTCGGCGTCGGCGGACCCGGACGCACCGTGGCCGCGGTGGTCGTAGAAGACCATCCGAACGTCCGCTCCCCACGATTGCTCGAGTTCGTCTCGGACGTCGAACCAGGATTCCATCCGTAGGCAGTGACCGTGCACGAACACCACGGTCAGACCGGCATCGAGGCGTCCGCTCTCGTGAACTGCCAGCGTGGTGCCGTCGTCTGTCGCGACTGTGCTGAACCTGCGCCGTTCGTTCATGAGGGACTCCGATGTCTTCGATGGTCTCTAGTGGTGATTCGCGAGAACCGCCACTTGTGTTACCTACATCACTGTGCCGCGGCGCTTCTGGCTTCGGAACGCACCTGATAGGGGGTAGGGCCGCACCCGAGGGGTCACTATTTCCACCCTCGGGTGGGTAGTGACCAAACCATCGACCGCACAGGATCGAACTACATACAGGCGCAGGGTGAGCAGGGAGGACGGGGCGATGACCGATGTCGACGTCGTGGAGTTGCTCGAGGCACAGGTGGCGCTGGCGGTGGTCGGAGACCGTGTAGCGCTCGGCAAAGTGCTCGAACTGGTACAGCCGCGCCTCAAGCGTTACTGCGCTGCACGGTTGGGCAATCTGGACGTCTCGGCCGACGACGTCGTGCAGGACGTATGCCTCGCTCTGGTGACTGCCGTTCCCAAGTACCGCGACATGGGGCGCCCCTTCATGGCGTTCGTGTTCGGCATCGCGTCACACAAACTGGCCGACGCGGGTCGAAGAGCAACGGTTCGGCGGGCCTACTCGCTAGAAGCGGCAACCGATGAATTGGTGTCGGAAGAAACGCCCGAGGACCGCGTTCTGGAAACCGAATTGCAGACTCACGCGCAGGCGTTGATGGACACCCTGTCGCCGCAGCACCGAAAGATCATTCTGATGCGCGTCGTGTGGGGAATGACGGCCCCCGAAACAGGTCGCGCCCTGAATATGACCGCCGGGGCGGTTCGGGTAGCGCAGCACCGAGCGCTGAACAATCTGCGTTCGGAGTTGACCAACTTTTCTCTACTGTGTGCGTGAACGTATATCACCGCGGCGAGTGAACACCCTTTTCCATGAGTGAACCCCCAAGCTCTTGGAAGAACTAGGGGGTTCACTCGAGAAAAAGGGTGCGCGGTCAGTGGCGCACGCACCCGAGCCGACTAGACCGTCCGCGTCAACCGATCGGCAAGCAAACGGGAGAACTTGGCAGGGTCCTTGAGTTCGGTACCCTCGGCGAGCAGTGCTGTCGCATACAGCAACTCGGCTGTCTCTGCGAGGTTCGGGTCCTCGCTGCGATCCTCACGCGCTTTCTTCAGACCCGTCACCAGATCGTGCTTCGGGTTCAGTTCGAGGATGCGCTTGGACGGCGGAACGAACTGCCCCGACGCCTTGTACATCTTCTCGAGTTGCGGCGAGAAGCTGAACTCGTCACCGACGACACAGGCAGGTGAGGTGGTCAGACGCGAGGAGAGGCGTACCTCTTTGACGTCGTCACCGAGAGTCTCGGTCATCCACGTCAGCAGGTCGGCGAAGTCCTTGTCCTGCTCTTCGCGCTGGGCCTCGGCCTCCTTCTTCTCCTCCTCGGTGTCCAGGTCGACCTCGCCCTTGGAGATCGACTGGAACTCCTTGCCGTCGAAGTCGGGGACGTTTCCGACCCACACTTCGTCGACCGAGTCGGTCAGCAACAGCACTTCGAGGCCGCGCGCTTTGAAGGCCTCCATGTGCGGGGAGCTTTCGATCTGCGAACGGGACTCGCCCGTCATGTAGTAGATCTGCTCCTGGCCGTCCTTCATGCGGTCGACGTACTCGGCGAGGGTGGTGACGCCTTCCTCGCTGAAAGTCGAGCTGAACGAGGACAGTGCCAGCAACGCCTCGCGATTGTCGGAGTCCGAGATCAGACCTTCCTTGATCGCGCGACCGAACTGCGACCAGAAGGTCGTGTACTTCTCGGGCTGCTCGGCCTGCATTTCCTTGATCGTCGCGAGCACCTTACGGGTGAGGCGACGACGGATCGCGCGAATCTGCCTGTCCTGCTGCAGGATTTCGCGGGAGACGTTGAGCGAGAGATCGGCTGCGTCGACGACACCGCGAACGAAACGCAGGTACTCGGGCATCAGCTCTTCGCAGTCGTCCATGATGAAGACTCGCTTGACGTACAGGTGTACGCCGGTCTTGCCTTCGCGCATGAACAAGTCGAACGGTGCCTGCGACGGAATGAACAGCAGCGCTTGGTATTCGAAGGTGCCTTCGGCCTTGAACGGGATGACTTCGAGTGGCTCGTCCCAGGCGTGGCTCACATGCTTGTAGAACTCCTTGTACTCCTCTTCGGATACTTCGTCCTTGGAGCGGGTCCACAGCGCCTTCTGGGAGTTAACGGTTTCCGTCTCGATCGTGACGGTCTCTTCGCCACCCTCGCCGTTCTCGTCCTTCGGGCTGGTGACTCGCTTCTCCACATCGATGCGGATGGGCCAGGCGATGAAGTCGGAGTACTTCTTGACGAGTTCCTTGACCTTGCGCTCGTCTGCGTAGTCGTGGAGGTGGTCCTCCTCGTCGGCAGGCTTGAGGTGCAGAGTCACCGAACTGCCCTGAGGTGCGTCCTCGACGTCACTGATCTCGTAGGTGCCCTCGCCGGTGGACTCCCACTTGGTTGCCGTTGCCTCGCCTGCCCGACGCGTCAGCAGCGTCACCTTCTCGGCGACCATGAACGTCGAGTAGAAGCCGATCCCGAACTGTCCGATCAGCTCTTCGGAGGCTGCTGCATCTTTGGCTTCCTTGAGCTTCTTGCGTACTTCCGCGGTGCCGGACTTGGCGAGCGTGCCGATGAGGTCGATGACCTCCGCACGCGACATGCCGATGCCGTTGTCGCGGATGGTGAGTGTGCGTGCCTGTTTGTCGATGTCGAGTTCGATGTGCAGATCGGAGACGTCGACGTCGAGGTCTTTGTTCTGATACGACTCGAGGCGCAGCTTGTCGAGTGCATCGGAGGAGTTGGAAATCAGCTCGCGTAGAAAGCTGTCCTTGTTGGAGTAGATGGAGTGAACCATCAAGTCGAGGAGCTGTCGCGTCTCCGCCTGAAATTCCCGCTGTTCCGTGGTCATGGGTAAGTGAGATCTCCTTCTAGGGCAAACGGTAAGCAAATATTCTAGTGCAAGGCTACTTCTGCGCGCATATGTCGAGCTGGCCGCACCTCGCGCGAAGCGCGGCTGACCTACTGTGGTGCGGTGACGAAGAAAACGATAGTGCCGATCGCGCTCGCAGCTGCCGGCGCGGCGTGGCTGACCAGGGCTGCCTGGGGTTTGCCGGCACAACTGGGAGCCGGCACCGCCAAGATCGCCCCGTATGCCGCGGGCTCCTCTCGATATCGTGACCGACGTTTCCACAACTCCGAACCGAGTTCGAGCTTCACCGGCGGTGGCGAGGAGTCGATCCTGCGGTCGCTGCTGCGCGGTCGTTCGCAGGGGCGGCCGAGCCGTCCGGTTCCGCTCGCCCCACTGATCGCTCCCGTCGATGCCGGCGATATCGCAGTGACCTGGTACGGGCATTCGAGTGTACTCATCGAGGTCGACGGGGTTCGTGTGTTGGCCGATCCAGTGTGGAGCAACCGGGTATCTCCGTCCACGATCGTCGGACCCGCGCGATTGCATCCGAGCCCTGCGCCGCTCGACGCGTTGCCACGTGTCGACGTGATCGTCATTTCCCACGATCATTACGACCATCTCGACAAGGCGACCGTGCAGCAGCTCGCGGGGCTACACGATGCACCGTTCGTCGTACCGATCGGGATCGGCGCGCACCTTCTTCGGTGGCGAATTCCTCAGGACCGAATCATCGAGCTGGATTGGGACGAGCAGACCGAGGTCGCCGGACTGACGATCACGTGCACCGAGGCGCGGCACTTCTCCGGACGTGGGCTCAGGCGGGATCTGACGCAGTGGGCGTCGTGGGCCTTCGCCGGCGCCTCGCACCGCGTCTTCTTCGGCGGCGACACCGGATACACCACCAAATTCGCCGAGATCGGGGCAAAGTACGGTCCCTTCGATCTCACGTTGTTGCCCGTCGGGGCCTACGACCCGCGCTGGTCGGACATTCACATGAATCCCGAGGAAGCGGTGCGCGCACACGGAGACCTCGGCGGCGACGTCCTGGTTCCCGTGCATTGGGCGACATTCAATTTGGCGTTCCATCCGTGGTCGGAGCCGATCGTCCGTTTGACCGCGGCAGCCGAGCAGTCGGGGGTGAAGGTTTCGGTTCCGATGCCTGGTCAACGGGTGGATCTCGCGCGAGGGTTGGCCGGCGACCGTTGGTGGGCTCGGTTGGGCTGATCGACGGCCTAGTCTTACTGCCATGTCGATCGAAACGGACGCTCAGCGCGAGAACGGACTCACCGAAGAAGAGGTGGCGACACTTCGATCCGAGGGCAAGTCCAACGACGTCCCGGCCCGCGCAAGCCGGTCTGTCAAGGAAATCGTTCGTGGCAACGTCTTCACCCGCATCAACGCGATTCTGGGTGTCCTACTGGCCATCGTGCTGTCGACGGGTTCGGTCATCGATGGCATGTTCGGGCTGCTGATCGTCGCGAACAGCGGGATCGGCATCATCCAGGAGATTCGAGCCAAGAGAACTCTCGACGCGCTTGCGATCGTGGGGCAGAGCAAACCGGTCGTCAGGCGTGACGGTGAGGCCAGGGAAGTTGCGCCGGACGAGGTGGTGCTCGGGGACGTCATCGAGCTGGGTTCGGGTGATCAGATCGTCGTGGACGGGGTGGTGATCGAATCGGACAGTCTCGAGATCGACGAATCGCTGCTGACCGGCGAGGCCGACACCATTCACAAGCAGGTCGACGGTGAGGTGCTGTCGGGGAGTTTCGTCGTCGCGGGGAGTGGGGCGTACCGGGCGACGAAGGTCGGTCACGATGCCTATGCCGCCAAGCTCGCCGACGAGGCCAGCAAGTTCACGCTCGTACATTCCGAACTGCGTAGCGGCATCGACAAGATTTTGAAGTTCATCACCTATCTGATGATTCCGGCGGGCGCCCTGATCATCTACAACCAGTTGTTTTCGAGCGGACAGTCTCTCGGACCTGCGCTGAACGGCATGGTCGCGGCGTTGGTGCCGATGGTTCCCGAGGGTCTGGTGCTGATGACCTCGATCGCCTTCGCCGTCGGAGTGGTCCGACTCGGCAGGCGGCAATGTCTCGTGCAGGAGCTGCCCGCGATCGAGGGTCTCGCGCGCGTGGATGTGGTGTGCGCCGACAAGACGGGAACGCTCACCGAGAACGGTATGCGGCTGGCCGAACTGCGGGTCGTGGATCCAGGTGATGCCGAGGTCCTGCCGCCGGTTCTCGCTGCGCTGGCGAACGACGATCCGCGACCGAACGCGAGCGTGCTCGCCATTGCCGAGGCGTACCCCGACGCTCCCGGTTGGACGCAGACCGCGGTAGCTCCGTTCTCCTCGGCAAAGAAGTGGAGCGGATTGTCCTACGGCGACCACGGCGATTGGCTGCTCGGTGCGCCCGATGTCCTGCTGGACCCGCAATCGGACACCGCGCGGGCGGCCGAGGAAGCCGGATCGGCCGGTCTGCGAGTCCTGTTGTTGGCGAGCAGCAACCTCCCCGTCGACGACCCTTCTGCCCCGGGCGAGGTGACGCCCCGCGCATTGATCGTTCTCGAGCAGAAAGTGCGCGCGGATGCCCGCGAAACGCTCGAATTCTTCGCAAGCCAGGCAGTTGCCGTCAAGGTCATCTCCGGTGACAATGCGGTCTCGGTCGGAGCTGTCGCGAGTTCGCTCGGTCTGACGAGTTCGCCGATCGACGGACGCGATCTGCCGGAGAATTCGGAGGATTTGGCCGACACCATCGAGAATTCGACGACTTTCGGACGGGTCCGGCCGGATCAGAAACGAGCGATGGTCGGCGCGCTGCAGTCGCGCGGGCACACCGTGGCGATGACCGGTGATGGAGTCAACGACGTGCTCGCACTCAAAGATGCCGACATCGGTGTGGCCATGGGCTCGGGTAGCGCCGCAACTCGTGCCGTCGCGCAGATCGTGTTGTTGGACAACAAGTTCGCGACACTGCCGTATGTGGTCGGCGAAGGCCGCCGGGTGATCGGCAACATCGAGCGCGTATCGAACCTGTTTCTGACCAAGACCGTCTATTCGGTATTGCTGGCGTTCCTCATCGGGCTGACCGGGGTGTTGTCGCAGATCTTCCATTTCGAACCGATTCCGTATCCGTTCCTCCCGCGGCACGTGACCATTGCAGCCTGGTTCACGATCGGTATTCCGGCATTCATTCTCTCGCTCGCACCCAACAATGAGCGTGCCCGAACCGGCTTCGTATCCCGCGTCATGCGCTTGGCGGTCCCCTCGGGCGTGATCGTCGGAGTCGCGACGTTCGTGTCGTATCTGCTCGCCTACCAGGGCGCCGACGCCACCGAAACACAAACCATCCAGGCCAGTACGACAGCATTGATCACCTTGATCATGATCGCGTTGTGGGTGCTCGCGGTCGTCGCCAGACCGTACGAGTGGTGGAAGATCGCGCTGCTCACGGGATCGGTCGTCGGCTACTTACTGCTGTTCACCATTCCGTTCTGCCGGACGTTCTTCAAACTCGACCCCTCGAATGTCGCTATGACGACGTCGGCGATCGTCATCGGGGCCGTGGGTATCGTCGCGGTCGAAGCCGCCTGGTGGATCAGTGCCGCGCTGCACGGTGAAAAGCGTCGACTGTTCGGTGCCATGCCGGTGGGCGGCGCGACGTAGTCTTGTTGCCATCCACGTACCAGAAGGAGCGGTCATGAGTTTTGCAGATTCGTTGAAGGGCCTTATCGGCAAGGGGCAGAAAGCTGCCGCCGAGAATTCGGACAAGATCGAGCAGGCCGTGGACAAAGCCGGAGACTTCGTCGACAAGAAGACCGGTGGAAAGTACGCCGATCAGGTCGACAAGGTTCAGGACGCCGCGAAGAACGCCATTCCGGACAAGTAGTGGGTTCTTGCTCGGTGGACGGCACAATCTAGCTGTGGACGGACCCATCCTGCTTCTCGTCGTCATCGCCGCTGTCGCGGTTGCTGGGTTCGCCAAGCGTCTCGACCTGCAGGTTCCGCTGGTTCTGGTCGCAGTGGGGTCCGTTGCATCGTTCATCCCGGGCGTGCCGCATGTGACGCTCGCGCCGGATCTGATCCTCGGGGTCGTGCTGCCGCCGCTGCTGTATTCAGCGGCGCTGAACTTTTCGTTCGTCAGTTTCCGTAAGAACCTTGCACACATTCTTCGACTGGGGATCGTGATGGTTCTCGTCACGACCTTCGCAGTCGGCTACTTCGCCAACTGGCTGGTTCCGGAATTCACGCTCGGAGCGGCGCTCGTGCTGGGTGCAGTCGTCGCCCCACCCGATGCCGTGGCTGCCATCGCAGTCGGCCGTAAGCTCGGGCTGCCGTCGCGGATGATGGCGATACTCACCGGGGAAAGCCTCGTCAACGATGCCGCAGCGTTGACGCTGTTCACCTTGGCGGTCGCCTCGGTGACCGGGCAACGCATCGCCATCGACTCACCGGTCCTGTTCTTCGCATACGAGATCGTCGGCGGTGTCCTCATCGGCCTCGTCCTTGCCGGCCTGGTGCGGTTCGTCCGGTCTCGAATTCAGGACTCGGCGCTCGAGACCGTCCTCGGGCTCGTGCTTCCCTTTGCGGCGTACCTCGCCGCCGAGGAGATCCACGCCTCGGGTGTATTGGCCGTCGTCACAGCTGGTTTCGTGCTGGGCCGCGTGACGGCCGATGTCGCGGTGACAACCAGAATTCAGGAACGTCAGGTGTGGCCGACGGTCGATCTTCTGCTCGAGGCGTTCGTGTTCGCCTACATGGGTTTGCAACTGAAGTTCGTCATCGAGGACGTTCGAGCGGACGGCCTGCCGGTGCTGCACATCTTCGCGTATGCACTCGTGATTCTCGCCTTCGTCATCGCGGTGCGTCCCGGGTGGATATTTCTCAACACCGGTCGCCGGATCCTGGTGCGAAAAATGGTGCGCAAGAACAAATCCGAGAACTCCGATGCGCTCGGCCTGACCTGGCGCCAAAACCTCGTCCTGTCGTGGGCCGGGATGCGCGGCGTGGTGACACTTGCTGCAGCGTCCGGTGTTCCGCTCGTCACGGTCGCAGGCGATCCGTTCCCCGGGCGTGGAGTCATCCAAGCCGTCGCCTTCGTCGTCGCGGTCGGCACGTTGTTGATCCAAGGGCTGACGCTTCCGTATCTGATCCGTCGATTGGACGTTGCCGACCCACTCGAGCAGCAGCAGCACGACGAGCAGTGGGCTCTCGCGCGGACCATCTCCCGCACATCGGCCGAAAAGTACATGACAGCCGCTGCGCACGAAGGACTTCCGGGTGTGAGTGCTGAATCCGTCGATGCCGTTCTCGAACGAGTGCGAAGATCCGTTCGCGCCCGAATGGACGCCGACGAAACCGAGGACCATGAGGAACGGGCAGCCGCTGCAGGGGCACTGTTCGACGCGCTTCGCCGAAACGTTCTGGTGGCGCAGCGTGCCGCCCTTGTCCAAGCGCGAGACTCCGGCGAGCTCGACGACGAGATTCTTCGAGACGTCCTCGACGGTCTCGACGTCGAAGAGGCTGCCGCCGAGGCTCGCATCGATCGTAGGAGCAGGTAGATGCGCAAGACGATAGTGGCCGCCTTTTCGGCGCTGACCCTCTCGGTGCTGGCCCTGACTGCCTGCGCTCAGCCCCAAGCGGTGACACTCCCATCCGCTGACGCTCCCGTTCCTGCTGCGCCGGTCGGCGCGGAGCGCGGTTCGATCGTCTCCTCGATCGAGATTGGGCATACCGATCTTGCGGTCCGCGTCCTCGGTGCCACCGCCACCCGCGTCGTGTATCGGTCGACATCGCGAACAGGTGATACCGGGACCGAGGTGTCGGGAGTGGTGTTCGTGCCGAAAGGGGCTCCGCCTGAAGGTGGCTGGCCGATCGTGTCCGTCGGACACGGCACGACCGGGGTCACGGACGAATGCGCGCCCTCGCTCTACCCGAACCTGTTGGGCACCATCGGCACGGTAGCGCCGTTCCTCGAACGCGGCATGGTGGTCGCGGTGACCGACTACGAAGGCCTCGGGACGCCGGGGGAGCATCCCTATCTCGATCCCGATGCAGCGGCCCACAACATCATCGATGCCGTCCGAGCAGCCCGTAATGTCGTGCCCGATGCCGGAACCAGGTGGGGTGCCGTCGGCAACTCGCAAGGTGGACAAGCGGTGTGGGCTGCTGCCGAGCGCACGGACTACGGCGACGGACTCGAACTCGTCGGTAGTGCTGCGCTCTCGCCCGCGCTCGATCTCGCCCCCATGTTCGATCTCGGGGCGTCGAACACCCTTGCACAAATGCTGTTGGTCCCTTTTCTGGTGGACGGGCTCCGCTCACAACAGCCGGACGTTTCCGACTCGGACTACATCAACGGTGCCCTGGTCACAGATCGGCGGGCCCTGACGGCGTGCACGGACCTGCTCGGTTTCCAGAAGGCGGACGCAGCAACGCGACTGATGCCGGGTGACGCGAAGCCCACTACCGAGGCCGCACGCATCACGATGGTCGACTGGCTGCGTTCGGTAGCACTGCCCCGAACCCCGACTGCTGTCCCGCTGTTGGTCGTCGTCGGCGAGCAGGATCAACTGATCGACCCGAAATGGACACAGGACGCCGTCACACAGGCATGCTCGATGGGTGACGTCGTCGAGCTTCGTCGATCGCCGGACCAGGGTCATTCCGATCAAGGCGCGACGAACGACGCAGTCGAGTGGCTCAGCGGTCGTCTCGAGGGACAAGCTGCACTCGATACCTGCCAGGGAGGCTGAAGGATGCTCGATCGACCGACACCAGAGGCTGCCGAGCCACTGCTGATGTTGCGCGCATTGTGCATGGCACTGCCGGAGGCGACCGAACGCGTCAGTCACGGCGAGCCTGCATGGTTCGTCCGCAAGTCACCGCAGTTCGTCATGTTCGCCGACCACCATCACGACGACCGCATCGGGTTCGTTGCCGCAGCGCCTGCAGGGGCGCAACAGGATTGGATCGCTCGCGATGGGAGCCGATTCTACGATCCACCGTACGTCGGCGGTCGCGGCTGGATCGGGGTGTACCTCGACGTCGAACAGGACTGGGAGCAGATCGCCGATATCGTCGAGGATGCGTACCGCACCGTCGCGCCGAGAACGCTCGTCACCCAACTCGATGCGGAGCGGCAACCGGAGTGAGTTCTGCGCTCATGTGGTTCGCCGTGATCGTGGCGTTCGCAGTCGTCGCCATCGCCGTGATCAGCCTGCGCGGACGCCGCGCACTGACGACGCCGGAGGAGCGGGCAGTCCATTCGACGTTGCACACTGCCTCACTCGCGGCACGGCCACTCAGGCAGGGACTGGACCCGGAATCCGCAGCCGAGGCCGCCCCTCATCTACGTGCACTGACCGGGACCGACGCACTTGGGGTGAGCGATTCGGACGGCGAACTGTTGACCTGGAACGGCCCCTACGACGAGCTGTCGGAGCTCTTTCACCACGCTGCTCGACGCGCGATCGACGGCGAGCGTCGGGTGCTGCTGGCGTATCCGCTGGGCGGGGATCATGCGGTACGTGCGCTGATCGCCCAGCCCTTGCTCATCGAGGACGTCGGGGTGGTCGGTGTTCTCGGTGCCGTCACCACGGACGTGCCGGGGCCCGGCATGCTCGGCGCTATCACCGAGGTCGCGCGCTATGCGTGTGGCCAGATCGAACTCGCTGAACTCGACGCATCCCGCGCCAGGCTGGATCGTGCCGAGGTGCGGGCACTGCGGGCGCAGATCAGCCCACATTTCATCTACAACGCGCTCGGCACCATCGCCTCGTTCGTGCGAACGGATCCGGATCGGGCACGTGAACTGGTTCTCGAGTTCGCCGACTTCACGCGATACTCGTTCCGAACTGCAGGGGAGTTCACCGTCCTCGCCGACGAGTTGCGCAACATCGACCGGTATCTGACCCTCGAACGGGCGCGCTTCGGCGACGCGCTCCAGGTGACTCTGCAGGTAGCTCCCGAGGTCTTGGGCGTCGCGCTGCCGTTCCTCGCACTGCAGCCGCTGGTGGAGAACGCCGTACGGCACGGGATCGCCGGCCACCCCGGCGGCGGCAGCATCACGATCGTGGCAGCCGACGAGGGCACCGACTGTTTGATCAGCGTCGAGGACGACGGTGTCGGGATGGATCCGGAACTGCTGCGCGCGGGCTTTCCGAGCACCGACTCCGACGGATCGACCCACGCTCACGTCGGGTTGTCGAACGTCGACGACAGGTTGCGTGCTGCCTTCGGCAACGACTACGGCCTCGTCGTGGACACCGCGCCGGGATCGGGTACGAAGGTGAGTATGAGGGTGCCGAAATTCAAAGCAGGTATTCGAGCGTGACCTTCATCTGGCAACATGAGCGGCGCCCATGACTCCCAGCTCCGACGCCCCGGCCCATCCTGGTCTGACCGTGCTCGCAGTCGACGATGAGAAACCTGCGCTCGACGAGATTGCATATCTGTTGAGCAGGCAGGATGTCGTCGGTCAGGTCTACACGGCTTCGGACGCCACCACAGCACTTCGACGGCTACAGCAGCAACCGGGCCCGTCCTCACCCGTCGTCGATGCTGTATTTCTCGATATCAACATGCCGGGTCTCGACGGCTTGGAGCTCGCTGGAATTCTCGCGAACTTCGCTCGGCCACCTGCCGTGGTGTTCGTGACGGCACACGAGAACCGTGCAGTTGCTGCGTTCGATCTCGGTGCCGTGGACTATCTGCTCAAACCTTTGCGCGAGGAGCGGCTCGCGGAGTCGTTGCGCAGGATCGTCGCTGCGGGCCGCAGTACCGGTGGTCAGGAGTCTGCGGGGAGTGACGAGATCATTCCCGTGGAGCTCGGCGGTACCACGACGCTGGTGCAACGCTCGTCCGTCGGGTGGGTCGAGGCGGAGGGCGACTATGCCAGGCTGCACACCACCCAGGGTTCGCACCTCGTTCGGATTCCGATCTCGACGCTCGAAAGCCGCTGGGCCGACATCGGATTTCTGCGGGTGCACCGTTCCTACCTCGTGTCCTTGGCATTGGTGACGGGCATCAAAAGCGTCGGATCGGGGCTGGTGGTCTGTCTACGAGCGCAAGGCGAGCTTGCCGCCGTCGAGCTGCCGGTGAGCCGCAGACATGCCCGCGAGCTGAAGGACCGTCTCGTTCGCGGGCCGTTACAGGCATGGTCCAAACCGGCCGGGTCCAAACCGGCCGGGTCCAAACCGGCCGGGTCCAAACCGGCCGGGTCCAAACAGTCTTGGTCCAACCCATGACGGATGCGAAGCCCGCGCGGCAGCGTGTGATCCTCGCGCAACGGCGTGGGGCAAGAATCGTTCGTACCCGCGTCGAAGTGCAGGAACAGACCGAAGTGGGCGACGCGATGGTGAGAAGCCTCGTGCGCGCACAGTTGTGGTTGTCGATCCGATCGGCTGCACTGGCGTTGGGTGTACTGTTCGCGATTCCGCTTGTTGGACTGTTGGTTCCAGCATTCGCCGAAGCCGTCGTGTTCGGGATCCGACTGCCGTGGTTGGTGCTCGGTGTGCTGATCTACCCGTTGCTTCTCGGTGTGGGATGGGTCTATGTGCGCCAGGCCGAGCGCAACGAACACGAGTTCACCGATCTCGTGGACGACTAGCCGTGGCAGTGCCGTGGGTAACGGTGGCGGCGTTGTTGGCTGCCGCCGTCGCTACCGTCGCTATCGGAATCTACGGCGTCCGATTGGCCCGCACCACCTCCGATTTTCTTGTCGCCTCACGTACCGTCGGGCCGCGGTGGAACGCCGCGGCGATCTCGGGGGAGTACCTCTCCGCGGCCTCGTTCCTCGGAGTCGCCGGGCTCATCGCCAAATACGGCGCCGACGCACTGTGGTATCCGATCGGCTTTACCGCCGGCTACCTCGGCCTGCTGTTGTTCGTCGCTGCACCGCTACGGCGAAGCGGCGCGTACACCGTTCCCGATTTTGCCGAGTTCAGGTTGGGATCACTGTGGCTCCGCAAGCTCGCGATGGTGGTCGTCGTCGTCATCTGTGCGCTCTATCTGGTTCCACAGTTCCAAGGCGCGGGGTTGACGCTGAACATTCTCCTCGGCGTACCCGGATGGGTCGGCGCAGCGTTGGTCGGTGTCATCGTGATCGCGAACGTGGTGGGCGGCGGCATGCGCTCGATCACCTTCGTGCAGGCGTTCCAGTACTGGCTCAAGCTGACTGCTGTTGCCGTCCCCGCCGTCGTCCTGGCACTGCACTTCTACGGTGACGATCGCGTGTTGGGGAGTTCGGCCCCACCGACGGTCGACCGCGAGACCACCGTCGAAATCAGCACAGATGTTCTGGTGCAGGTGGATTCGCGCATCGAGGTGACCGTCCACGGCACCGTCGACGACGCACCGGTGGACGGCAGGATCGCCCTCGACGGTGGCACACACGAACTGGGTGAGGGGACATCGCTGATTCTCGACGCGGATTCGCCGGTGCCGGTAGTCGCAGGTGCGCCGACGATCGATCGCGAATGGGCCTCGCCCGGTTGGGGTCTCGGCGGAACACATCCGATGTATCAGGTCTATTCGCTGATACTCGCGACGTTCCTCGGCACCCTGGGGCTGCCGCACGTGTTGGTGCGGTTCTACACCAACCCCGACGGGCGTGCAGCCCGGCTGACCTCGCTCACCGTGCTCGGTCTGCTCAGTGTCTTCTACCTGTTTCCCACGCTGCTCGGTGTGTTCGCGCGCTTGTATGTGCCACAGCTGCTGATCACCGGAGCGTCCGATGCGGCCGTGCTGTTGTTGCCGGGTTCGGTGCTGTCCGGGGTAGGTGGGCAACTGCTCGCGGCCCTCGTCGCGGCCGGTGCGATCGCTGCATTCCTGTCCACGTCCTCGGGCCTGTTGGTCAGCATCGCCGGGGTGCTGAGCACCGACGTTCTGCGGGGCAGAGTCCGAGACTTCCGCATCGCTGCGATTCTCGCGGGGGTGGTCCCGCTGGTTCTATCCCTCGGGCTGGTCTCGCTCGACTTGTCCAGGACAGTGGGTCTGGTCTTCGCCGTCGCCGCTTCGACGCTGTGTCCGCTGCTCGTGCTCGGTATCTGGTGGCGCGGACTGACTCCGGCCGGGGCGGCGTCAGGACTGATCGGCGGCGGCGTCCTATCGCTCGGCGCCGCGTCGTTGTCGGTGTTCGGCATTCCCGATCGACTGTGGGGCGGCTGGGTCACGGCGATTCTGGGCTACCCGGCCGCGGTCAGCGTGCCGATCGCGTTCGCTCTGATGATCGTGGTGAGCAAGGCGACGCCGTCGTCGATTCCGGCCGACGTCGGCCGAATATTCACCAGGCTTCATGCACCCGAACGTCTCGGCGTGGGACGCGACCGTGAGCAGGAGTTGTGAGCCCGTTCGCCGTTTCCACACGACCGTTCGGCGCACAACCCGACAGCTGAGCGTGTGATCGCCGCCACCACATCATTTTGTGAGCTGGCTCTCTTACTGTTGCCCCACAGATGTGAGTCACAGCCCGTGACGAGCTAGAAGAGGAGCTGACAAGGTGACACGACCGGATACTTCACCGCCGCCACCGGATGCGCAGGCATTCATCGACATGCAGGCGAGCCCGGAGTTTCAGGAGTTACGACGTAGATTGCGCAGCTTCGTCTTTCCGATGACGGCGTTCTTCCTCCTCTGGTATCTCGTGTATGTCCTGCTCAGTACCTATGCGACGGACTTCATGTCCACTCTCGTATGGGGAAACATCAACATAGGGCTGTTGCTCGGTCTCGGACAGTTCGTCACCACCTTCGCGATCACCGGCATCTACGTGAGATTTGCGAACCGTGAACTCGACCCACGCGCGCTGGCCCTGCGTACCGAGATGGAAGCCTCCCAGGAGTTGAAGCGATGAATCTCGCGCAAGCAGCAGACACGACAGTCGGCGAGCCGATAGTCAACATCTCCATCTTCGTGGCCTTCGTGCTCATCACGATGGTCGTCGTCATCCGGGCCAGTAAGAAGAACGCCACCGCGTCGGAGTTCTTCACCGCGGGCGGTGGATTCTCCGGACCACAGAACGGCATCGCGATTGCCGGTGACTATCTTTCCGCTGCAAGCTTCCTCGGTATCGCAGGTGCGATCGCCGTCTACGGTTACGACGGCTTTCTGTATTCCATCGGCTTCCTCGTCGCGTGGCTCGTCGCGTTGCTGCTGGTCGCCGAATTGCTCAGGAACACCGGCAAATTCACGATGGCAGACGTCTTGAGCTTCCGGTTGCGGCAGGGGCCGGTGCGCACGGCCGCTGCGCTGTCGACGCTGACGGTCTCGCTGTTCTATCTGCTGGCGCAGATGGCAGGGGCGGGTGGCCTCGTTGCCCTCCTGCTCGACATCTCCGACCGCACCGGTCAGTCGATCGTCATCGCGATCGTCGGTGTACTGATGATCGCGTACGTCCTCATCGGCGGTATGAAAGGCACGACCTGGGTGCAGATCATCAAGGCGGTGCTCCTGATCGTCGGCGCCGCATTCATGACCGTTCTCGTGCTCGCCAAGTTCGGACTCAACTTCTCCGAACTCATCGGTAGCGCACAGACCATGGTGGCCGGATCGGCCGACAGCGCAGTCGCCGCACGCGACATCATCGAGCCAGGTGCGCAATACGGCGGCAGCGCGACGTCGAAGATCAACTTCCTCTCGCTCGGTATCGCACTGGTTCTCGGAACCGCAGGTCTACCGCACGTTCTCATGCGGTTCTACACGGTGCCTACTGCGAAAGAAGCTCGACGCAGCGTCGTGTGGGCGATCGCCCTCATCGGTGCGTTCTACCTCTTCACCCTCGTCCTCGGTTACGGCGCCGCCGCGATCGTGGGACCCGACCGGATCCTCGCGTCGGCAGGTGGCCAGAACTCCGCTGCACCACTGCTCGCCTTCGAGCTCGGTGGCGTCATCCTCCTCGGTGTCATCTCGGCAGTAGCATTCGCGACGATCCTTGCCGTCGTGGCAGGTCTGACGATCACCGCCTCGGCGTCGTTCGCCCACGACATCTATGCCAGCGTCATCAAGAAGGGCAACGTCGACGAGAAGAAGCAGGTCAAGGTTTCCCGCATCACGGCCGTCGTCATCGGTGTCATCGCTATCGGTCTCGGAATACTTGCCAACGGTCAGAACATCGCATTCCTTGTCGCACTGGCATTCGCCGTCGCTGCGGCAGCGAACCTTCCGACCATCCTGTACTCGTTGTTCTGGCGTCGGTTCAACACCACCGGCGCACTGTTCAGCATGTACGGCGGTTTGATCTCGACCATCGTCCTGATCATCTTCTCGCCTGCGGTGTCCGGCTCGAAGACCTCGATGATCCCCGGATCGGATTTCGCATGGTTCCCGCTGTCGAATCCTGGCATCGTGTCGATCCCACTCGCGTTCATCCTCGGCATCGTGGGCACGTTGATTTCGAAGGATTCGGAGAGTAAAGCGAAGCAGGCCGAGATGGAGGTCCGTTCGTTGACCGGCATCGGAGCAGAGAAGGCCTCAGCTCACTGACCTTGGGTTTTACCAATCGAGACGCCCGTGTATGTGCTCCTCACACGGGCGTCTCGACGTGTCCGGCTACCATCCGTGCTGTGGCCAAGCTCAAAGTGACCGCCGACGTCCCCCTCGACCCGGCACAAACGTGGACGCATGCGTCCGATCTCTCCGACTACGACAAGTGGCTTTCCATCCATGAGGCGTGGCGAGGTGAGCTACCCGCCGAGCTCGCCGTCGGCACCACTCTGGACTCGGTCGCCAGCGTCAAAGGCATGCGCAATCGGGTGCGCTGGACCATCGAAAGCTACGACCCGCCGAACAAGCTGAAGCTGAAGGGCAACGGCAAAGGCGGCGTCAAGATCGCTCTCGTGCTTTCGGTGAGCGCTGCCCGAAACGGCGGTTCGCAGTTGACTCTCGACATCGATCTCGGCGGCACACCCCTGTTCGGTCCCATCGGCTCTGTCGTCGCGAGAGCTCTGAAAGGTGACATCGAGAACTCGTTGAAGACCTTCGAGTCGCTCTACGCATAACGCGTGCAGGTCAAAGCCGCGATACGCTTCGGCGAGCCGCGCAGTGGGGGTCTGATCGGAGGCCCTCGCTCATACGGAGAGGTTCTTCACAATGCCTGGTAGACACAGTCCAGCGAAACATAGTGCCGCTAGTTCGGCCACCCACTCGACGGGATTGGTGAAGTACGGCGTTCTCGCTGTCGTACTCCTGGTGATCGTCGGTGTCGGCGTCTTCGCCGCGCAGAAAGCATTCGGGTCCGGGTGCAAGGATCCATCCACCTACACCCTTGCTGCCGACCCGGCGATCGCGAGCGTCGTGCAGGACGTGGTCGACGACACATCGGCCGAGGATCTCGGTTGCGCAAACATCGAGGTGACGGCCACCGACTCGGGAGAGGCATCCGCTGCCGTGTCCAAGGGCGTGGATGTCCCCTCGCTGTGGATACCGGATTCGGCACTCTGGGTGGGTAAGACAGTTCGGGCCACCGGCTCGCTCGTCGATGTCGCCAGCCAGTCCGTCGCGAGCTCGCCTGCGGTGATAGCCGCTCGTCGAGACGAGGTGCCGTTCTTCGACACCTGGCTCACCGCGCTACAACTCAAAAGTCTCCGGATCGGAAATCCGTTGACCAACACCATTTCCGACGCTGCAATCCTCGGTGCCCTCGCCGAGGCCGGTGCAGACGCCGCCACAGTCGACTCCGTCTCTGCTGCCCTGGTCCCGATCGCGCAGGCGCAGGCGTCGACGAGAGGCGAGGCAGATCCGGTTGTTCGCCTCGACGACATGGCTACCGATGGTGGCGTTTCCGTCGTCTCCGAACAGACGCTGGTGGATTACGAGAAGTCGACCGGCACCGAGCTCGGCGCCACGGCACCGCCGACGGGTAGCTTCTTCCTGAATTACCCACTCGCCGTCACCGAACCCGCCGGTGCCTCTCACGAGAGCGCCAAGACCGTCGGACTCGCCGTCGCCGATGCACTTGGCTCCTCTTCCGGCCTGGCAGCGTTGTCCGACGCAGGCTTCCGTCCACCGGACAACACACCTCTCAGCGACGGCCGCGGCGTCGGAAAGATCCTGACGTTGACCATCGCCGACCAGCAGACCGCCGAGGCGACGTTGCGGCAGTATCAAGTACTGGCCCTGCCGTCGCGGACTCTGGTGATGGAGGACGTTTCCGGTTCGATGGCCTACGGTGCCGGCGCGGACACGCGCATCGGATTGACCGTTCAAGCCAGCGCAACGGGAAGCAAGCTGTTCCCCGACAATGCGGCGATGGGGCTGTGGGCATTCTCGATCGGCCTCGGCGGCGGCAGTCAGGACTACAAGGAATTGGTTCCGATTCGCCGTCTCGACGAAGACGTGAACGGGACCTCGCAACGCAACCTCGTCGTCCAGCAGATCGCCGCCCTCCCGGGTCTGGTCGGCGGGGGTACCGGCCTATACGACACGACTCTTGCCGCATTCCGCAAGGTCAAAGAGGGATACGACCCCGACTACATCAACAGCGTCATCATCTTGACCGACGGTTCCAACGAGGATCCAGGCAGCGTCGGGCTAGAGGAGTTGCTCTCCACGCTCCGCGCGGAGCAGGACCCGACGAAGCCGGTCATCATCGTCACCATCGGCATCACCGACGACGCCGACGCCGGAGTACTTCAACAGATCTCTTCGGCCACCGGTGGTACAAGCTTTTTGGCTCGAAATCCAGCAGAAATTCCCAATGTGTTCGTGAATGCTCTCAAAAGTCGATCAGGTCGCTGATTTTTGGGCTTTTTTGGGGTAAGCGTCTCCAGGGGTCGTATTTTGGTGCATGATGCAGGTCGCTGGTAAATAGCTGACCAATGGGGGAGTGCGCGGAAATGTCTGGGCGTCACGGAACAGGAACTCGGAGCACTCCGGCTGCAAAATGGGCTGCGGTTGTGGTGGTGGCGGTCGTGGTCGTCGTGGGCGGGTACTTCGGAGTCCAGGCCGTACGCGCGACGGTGGCAGGTTGCGATTCCACGGGCCAGGTATCCCTGGCCGTGGACCCGACCATCGAGCCGGTGGTGACCGAGGTGTTGAGCCGGTCCAGCGAGCTCGACCGCGGTTGTACCGATTTCGAGATTCGCGCCGAGGCGCCGACCGATACCGCAACGGAACTTGCCGGTGTCGATGGCAGCCGTCCCGACCTGTGGATTCCCGATTCGACGCTCTGGTTGCTCAAGACGCTTCGCTCGACTGGGGCGCTACCGGAAGTTGCGAAGTCCTCGGTCGCCAAAACGCTGCCGGTCTTGGTCACACGCCAAGGCGAAGCACCCACGGCACAGAATTGGCTGCAGGTTCTGCAGACCCCACAGCAGCGCATCGGAGATCCACTCAACAGCAGCGTTTCGATTGCTTCGATACTGGGTGCGTTGGCCGAATCAGAGGTCGCGATCTCTGATCCGAAGGCAGTCTCGGCAGCTCTGGTTCCCATCGCCCAGGATTACGGGCGGATCGCCGGTACCCCGCACGATACGAACGACCTGGTAACCCAGGTCGCTGCCGAAGGAGGCAGCAGTGTCGCCACCGAACAGAGCGTGGTGGCCTACAACAAGGCCAACCCGCAGTCACCTCTCCTCGCGTCGGTCCCGCCGACCGGCAGCTACTTTTTGGACTACCCGCTTGCCGTGACCGCAGCGATGGGACCGGATTACGACGCCGCGAAGAAGGCCGGGGCCGCCCTGGCCTCGCTGTTGGCAAACTCGACGACAGCCAACGCGCTGCTCGAATCAGGTTTTCGACAGGCCAGTGGAACTCCGTTGACTGATGGCACAGGCGTCGGATCGGTTGCCGCCCTCGAACTGAAGAATCCACTCTCCATCGAATCGACGCTCCGGGACTGGTCGGTTCTGGCCCTGCCACTGCGAACAGTCGTAGTGGAAGACGTATCCGGGTCGATGGCGGTCAAATCGGGTGACTCGACCCGCATCGCATTGACCGTCGAGGCGAGCCTCGGCGGTAACGCACTGTTCAACTCTCAAGCAGAGATGGGTTTGTGGGCGTTCTCGATCGGACTCGGCGGAGGCAGTCAGGACTACCGTGAACTGGTCCCCATCGGACCTGAAAGCAATGTCGTCAACGGACTTCCCCAGCGTGAAGCAATTCTCGCCGGCATTCGGTCGCTACCGTCACTGGTCGGTGGGGGTACTGGCCTGTACGACACCACGCTTGCTGCCTTCCGGAGAGTGAAGGAAGGCTACGACCCCAACTTCGTCAACAGTGTCATCCTGTTGACCGATGGTGCCAACGAAGATCCAGGTAGTCCGAGTCTCGACGACTTGATCGCCACGTTGCAGCGTGAGCAGGATCCGGTTCGGCCGGTGGTCATCGTGACGGTCGGCATCACGACGGACGCGGATCCTGTTGCCCTGCAGAAGATTTCCGCGGCCACAGGCGGTACGAGCTACATCGCCGAGGACCCGCGCGACATCCCCGATGTGTTCGTCCAAGCGCTCAACAGCCGAACCCAGCGTATCGGCGGGGAATAACCGCACCGTAAGTCGATCGGAATGGACAAGGCCGGCCACCCCCGATCGTACAAAGCGATATATCGATCAGCGGCACAGAGGCGAGGTAGTGTCGGTCGATGTTGGCAACCGCAATTATCGTCATCACCTTTGCTCTGGTTTTCTACTCGATCGGCGTCTGGTCGGAACGGATCCAGAAGACGCTGAAGTGGTGGCACGCCGGTGCTTTCACTCTCGGCCTCATATGCGATGCAACGGGCACCTTTTTGATGAGCCGAATTGCCGATCAGTCGACGGATACCGGCGTGTCCACTTTCAACCGCCTCATGGTCGTCACCGGAGCCTTGGCTATCGTGCTCATGGCAATTCACCTGGTGTGGGCTGTCATCGTCCTACTTCGAGATCGCCCCTCCGAGAAGGCGAAGTTTCACAAGTTCAGCCTGATCGTGTGGGCTATCTGGTTGGTGCCCTACTTCACGGGAGCCATCGGCGCGATGACGGGTTAGACCCGAAATCAGAACGCGAACGTGACTACCAGGGCTGCGGTGCAGCTGAGCACGACGACGGTGAAGGCAAGGACGTCGGGCAGGTGCGGTCGGCTGGGATAGGCGGTTATCTGGCCAGCGCCGCCGCGGGCGGTGATGGCTTCACCCATTTCCGTGGCCCGACGGATGGCAATGGACATCGTTGCGGTGATGAGGTCGACGATCGAATTGTCCGCGACGCTGTTGAGGACCGATTTGGGGCGCAGGCGTCGGGCAGCGATCATGACGCGCATTTCCTCGATCAACAACGGAAGCGAACGTAGGCACAATGCGACGGTCGCGGCCCATTCGTCGACCGGCAACCGCAGCTTCTTCAGCGGCGTTCCGAGAATGGAGACGGCGGGTGCGATATCGCTCATCGACGTCGTCCAGCCGATCATCAGCGACGCCCCGAGCAGCACGAATGCGAACACCATTGCCCGCAGAAAGAGCAGCACAGCCGAGAACCCCAACGGCGCGTTGATGAGTGCGCCGATCAGGAAGAGAACCCAGATCAACTTCGGCGGGCGGGGTATCGCGGTCGGCGGCACGCGCGCGATGATCGCGGTGACCACCAGCAGGCCGACGACGATCCCCAGTGCCGGCCACGACGGCGCGATCAGCAGCGTGAGGCTGATGAGCACCACAGACATCAGCTTCGTGCCGGCCCAGAGTCGGTGTATCGGCGAGTGCCGCGGAACTTGGCGCAGTACAACAGTTGTCACGATGCCACTCCGCGGGTTGTCGTTTCGGACGTGATGCGCCCGCCGGAAAGGGTGATCGTTCGGTCGCACACGCTGTCGATACCGTCGATATCGTGCGAAATGACTATTATCGCGATTCCCTGACGTCGTAGTTGACCGAGCACACCGATGATGTCGGTTCGTCCCGGCGGATCGAGTCCGGCGAGCGGTTCGTCGAGGACGAGCACCCGAGGCTTGTTCACCACGAGCCCGGCGATGACGACCCGACGCATCTGTCCGCCGCTGAGTGAATCGATCTCTCGACCTGCGAGCAGTCGATCCAAGCCGACCGCGTCCATTGCGCGAGAGACCTGCACGGAACCCACTTCCGGGCCCCCGGCAGCCGCGATGTCCTCTGCGACCGTGCGGCGCTGAAGCTGTAACCGTGAGTGCTGAAACGCCAGACCTACGACACCGACGTTGTCCGACACCGGAGAACCGTCGAAATCCGCGGTCCCGGTCGACGGCTTGGTCAGTCCCGCGAGAATCCATGCGAGCGTGGACTTTCCGGATCCATTGCCGCCCAGGACAAGCAGCCCGTCACCAGCGTGCACTGTCAGGTCGATCCCGGTGAGCGCCAACTGCGACCACGGTGTGCGCCTGTTGTAGGTGTGCCCGACTCCGCGAAGAGTCATGATCGGTGGTCCGGCACGAAAGTGGGTGGTCGCCGGGTCGAGCAACGCCGTACGCATCCATTCGGCGCTGTGTTGCACCTGCGCCCCGCCCTGAAGATGAACGACGCGATCGGCCGCAACCGTTTCCAGCTCTTGGTGCGTCACGAGTACGACGGACATCCGGTGTCGAGTGGGGAGATCGGCCAGCAGCGCCACCAGACTCGCTCGGCCTGCGGCGTCGACCATCGTGGTTGCTTCGTCGGCGATCAGTAGTGCGGGGCGCCGCGCCAGTGCAGCCGCGACCGCCAACCGTTGCATTTCACCGCCCGACAGAGTCGAGGTGTCGCGTGCTCCCATTCCGCCCAGACCCACTTCGGTCAGCAACGCGTCGATATCTGTCTCGGCGTCTGCGGGCAGACCCCACACGACGTCGTCGCCGACGCGGCTGCCGAGCATCTGACTCTCCGGCCGCTGCAGAACCACTGCCGTTCCGCCTGCCAGCCCCAAACCGGCGACACCGGGACGGTCCACGGTCCCGGTGGTGGGTGTACGGCCCGCGAGGATTCGAGTCAGCGTCGACTTTCCGGACCCGTTGTGCCCGACCACGGCGACGAACTCCCCGAAATCGATGGTGAGGTCGAGGCCCTGCAAGGCGGCGGTGCGGGAGCCGTCGTAACTGAACCCGACGTTGTTCAAGCGAACTGGTAGCGGTGCCACTACTCCGTCGATCGCAGCAGGTAGGTGATCAGCGACGGGGATTGTCGAGAGGCGGTCGAGAATTGCTCCGAGGATCAGCCACGTGAAGAACACACCGAGGACAATGCTGAATATCGCGGTGCCGAGTATCCACCACCACCAGTTGTCCAGCACGGCACCGACACCCGAACGCAACGTGTCCGCGGCAGGTATCAGGATTTCGGTCCGCGACATCAGTCGGGCGACGCCCTCGATGGTGTTCTCGATAGTTTTCAGAAACAGCTCACGCAGTGGCGCCAACAGGAACAACACGCCCACCGTCACCAAACCGATGGCGGGCCCGACGATCGCTGAGGTGACGAGCACTCGGAACAGCCCATGACCGAGACGTTTCGCCCGTCCGACCATCCCGCCGAGAAGAGCAGCCGTGGCCACGGTGACGGCCGTCGACCACCCGGCGGCAACGAACGCGACGAGGGTTCCGGCCACAGCTGCCGAGACGAGCACCCGAGTGCGATGGCGTTGCGCGACGACAGCCATCGGGACAGCAGCTACGATCTGTAACGCGGTGGCCAGCGGAACCACCATCGCAACCACCGAGAGAGCGACTGCAAAGCTGCTCATCACGGCGGCCGTCGCGAGTTCGACAGGCGTCAACGCAGTCGACGTGTGGTGTTCGGTGCGGCTTTCGGTCACCGGTCCAGTGTGCCAGCACCGTCCTTGCACTCACGCCAACAGAAACCAGAGAGGCGTACCCGAGTGATCACGGTGGAAGAAGAAGGCTGGGATACCCCGGCCGGGGCACAGTTGCGAGCCGCTCAGCGGGCGGAGTTGGATGCTCGCTACGGAAACAGCAGCCACGAACCAGGGATGCCACCGTCCGGGGAGGACATGCTGGTATTCGTCGTTGCGCGCGACGATTCGTCGGTAGGCATCGGGTGCGGGGGACTTCGGTTGCTCGGGGGCGAGGAAGCGGAGATCAAGCGGATGTACGTCATTCCCGCTGAACGTGGACGCGGTGCATCGGTCGCAATTTTGCGCAAGCTCGAGGAAGCAGCGCGCGCCCACGGTATCCATACTCTCAAGTTGGAAACCGGATCGGGTCAACCGGACGCCGTCAGATTTTACGAACGGGAGGGCTACACCAGGATCGAGCCATTCGGCCCGTACGTCGACGCCCTGACCTCGATCTGCTACGCCCGCACGCTGTAGAACCAAGTCCGGAAACGACTGTGCGCGCGCAACCATCGGTCGCGCGCGCACAGTTCTCGTTGGATCTAGCGAGTACGGCTCGCGGCAGGACCTGCGGGACGGCGACTACGGCCACCGCCGCCGCCGGCTGCGTGCTGGCGTGCTGCGCCGCCTTGGCTGCCTTGGCCCTGACCGCCACCGCCGCTGCGACGCGGAGCGCCGCCGCTGCGAGGGTTGCTGCTGCGTGAGCTGCCGTTGCCGCGTGGGCTGCCCTGGCGCGGCTGCTGAACAGCCTTGACCGGTACGGGCTCGACGTATCGAGCCTGCTCGCCGACGAGTTCGGACACCTGGGGCGAGTCCGCCGTGACGCGGACCGGGGTCACCTTGATGTTGGCCTTGCGCAGGAGGATTGCTGTGTCCTTGCGCTGCTCTGGGAGAACGACCGTCACGACATCTCCGGCGCTTCCCGCGCGAGCGGTGCGGCCCGAACGGTGCAGGTATGCCTTGTGCTCGGCAGGCGGATCCACGTGCACGACGAGCTGGACGTCATCGACGTGCACACCGCGAGCGGCAACGTCGGTGGCGACGAGTACGCGCGCCGAGCCCGACGAGAACGCGAGTAGGTTTCGGTCACGTGCACCCTGAGACAGGTTGCCGTGCAAGTCGACCGACGGGATTCCAGCTTCGGTGAGCTGCTTGGCGAGCTTGCGGGCCTGATGCTTGGTCCGCATGAACAGGATGCGACGTCCGGTGCCCGAGGCCAATTGCTGAACGAGCTTCTTCTTGGCTTCGACGCCGTCGACCTCGAAGACGCTGTGCGTCATGGCTTCTACGTGCGAGGTGACCTCGTCGACGGAGTGCGTCACCTGGTCGGTGAGGAACCGCTTGACGAGCTTGTCGACGCCGTTGTCGAGCGTTGCCGAGAACAGGAGACGCTGACCCTTCGGCGGGGTAGCTGCGAGAAGTCGAGTGACGACCGGAAGGAACCCGAGGTCTGCCATGTGATCGGCTTCGTCGAGAACGGTGATCTGCACGGAGTCGAGTGAGACGTGGCGCTGCTTCATCAGGTCTTCGAGCCGACCCGGGCAGGCGACGACGATATCGACGCCACCCTTGAGGGCGGATACCTGACGGTTTTGCGAGACGCCACCGAAGATGGTCGTGACGCTGAGCTTGTACGCCGCGGCCAACGGTTCGATTGCGGCGGCGATCTGGGTTGCCAGCTCGCGAGTGGGGGCAAGGATGAGCCCGCGTGGGCGGCCGGGCTTGCGGTTACCTGGGAGCTGTCCGGCGAGGCGCGCGACCATGGGGATGGCGAAAGCGAGTGTCTTGCCACTGCCCGTCTTTCCGCGGCCGAGAACGTCGCGTCCTACGAGAGTGTCGGGGAGTGTGTCCGCCTGGATAGGGAAGGCGTCGACCTTGCCCTGGCTGGAGAGAACTTCGGCGAGCGCGTTCGGAACGCCGAGTGAAGCAAAGGTAGTCATAACGATGTGATGCGCCTTTCGGGCAAGGTGTTGCACCACGGGCTGTACGCCCGACAAGTGCAAAGGGGTGGCGAGACTGCCGGTGGGCAGTTTCGATCGCCGTAAGAAAAGCCTGTGCGCGGTGCACATGGACTACGCGGCCGGGGCCGGGCGGAAGTAGAAGCATTCCACGACGTCTGACGTGCAGCTACGCGCGTCGATGACCAGTGTAACCGGTGGGGCTGTCGTTTCCTTCCCGGAGTGACCCATCAGGCATCTATGCCGCGGAGAGGCCGATGGCCATCTCCTGCTCGACGAACGAGGTGTAGCTGACGACCACGGGCAGCGGCGGCGCTGTCGAGCTGTACTCGTGCCCGGTCGGTGTGGTGATGTCGTAGATGTGGATGGCGCCGGGTTTCCATGCTTTTCGAGGTTCGGCACTCCACCCGTCTGCTTCCTTGGCGTGATTGCATGCGGCGCACAAGCCTGCGCCGTTGCTCGCACTGGTCTCGCCTCCGCGTGCGTAGGACCGAATGTGGTCGTGGTGACGAATCGGTGCGTCGCACCACGGTGTTCGGCACGTTCGATCACGCAGGTCGATCAATCGGGCCAGCGCTGCCGGGAAGATTCGAGCTTTCGATTCCATCGCGGTGAGCGCGCCGGTCGAGGGGGTGGCATACACCCTGCGGAGCTCGACCCGTGTGGTGTCTGCACACGCAGTGCCTACCAACTTGCGGGCGATGACCGCGGGGATCTCTCCGTATCCCTGCAGGTGGGCGGGGGCGGTGCTGTCGGCGAGGAGAGTCGTGTCGGCGATCACGAGGTTGACCGATACCGGTGCACCCGCGCCCGCTGATGCCGTTCCGGTGATGCGCTCGTATGCCAGATCCGCCATGATCTGGTCTCGGGTTCGTATCTCTCCGCCGGCGTTGACGATCGAGTCGGCGTCACGTCGGAGGGTCGCCCACATGCAGACGGCACGATCCATCGATGTCACTGTGGTGAATTGGCACATGAAATCCGGTTGTGGCCGAGTGCTGGTGCGGCGCGCCGAGAACGCCTTTTCGAAGCGTTTCACCACCGACGCAGGATCGAGTTCAGCGGCCATCGCGCGGGCCTTCGCGGCGATGGCGTCGTCACCGAGTCCATTCAGGGCGCGCCCGTCCGCACACAGCCGTCTATCGATGACCTGCCGGTCCTCGACCGTCAAACATGCTGTCTCTCTGGCGATCAGAATGGCGCGATACTCGTTGAGCTCACCGCCGCGTAGGCGGTCGAGGGTATGCGGCATCTCGTGCACGAGTGATCGCGCCAATCCGAGGAAGGTGGCACCTTTACTCGGGGATACTCGCCGCGCGAGCCCGATCTGCGAGGCGAGGCCTGCCCGCCACTGCGCCTTGGGTTTTCCGAGCGCCTTCCGTTCCTCGCTGATCGAAACGGCGACGGCATCGGTGGCCACTGCCTGGGCGGCAGCGCACGCGCAGGTTGCGGTCTCCAGTGCGGTGATCAGATCGATTCCGATAGCCGCGTCCGCTACGGATTTCAGCTCGTTCAGTCGCGCCACGAACTCCAGTACCTCTGATACCTGCATGAGATCCCCCAATCTCGAACGTATGTTCGACGATATCGAACATCAGCCAGATCCACAAGCCCCCGCTGAAGTCGACGACATACCCTTTCGCTGCTGTGAGCAGATAGGCGTCGAATATCTCTGCTCTCGGCAGAGATGCTGGTGCGCAACGGTTCTCGTGGGCAATAGTGGAGCCATGACCGACTCGACACCGCGAATGTTCTCCTCCGACCTCCGCCGACAGCTGTTGCGTCATCGAGTGCTCGTCCTCGACGGTGCCCTCGACGACGACAACGGGACCGTCCTGACGACCCATCTGCTGACCCTCGCCGCCGAGAACGCCTCGGCCGACATTGCTTTGTGGATCCACTCGCCGGGCGGATCGGTTCCGGCGATGCTGGCCATTCGTGATGTGATGCGCCTCGTTCCGTGCGAAGTATCGACGCTTGCCCTCGGATTGGCCTGCAGCGCCGGACAATTCCTTTTGTCCTCAGGTACCCATGGAAAGCGTTACGCCTTACCACACGCCCGGATTCTGATGCACCAAGGCTCTGCAGGCATCGGCGGTTCGGCAGTCGAAGTGGAGGTGCAGGCAAACGACCTACGGCACACCCGTGACACGGTGCTCGGTCTGATCGCCGAGGACACCGGACAGTCGCGCGAACAGATTTTCGACGACTCGCTGCACGATCGCTGGTTCACCGCCGAAGCTGCACGTGAGTACGGCTTCGTCGACGCCATCGTCGACTCGTTCGATCAGGTGATGCCGGCTCGTCGTATGCCGGTCGGGATGGGGGTGCAGTGATGAGCTCCTACACCATTCCCAATGTCATAACACGAGATTCACGCGGCGAACGCGTCGTCGATGTCTATTCGCACCTACTCAGCGAACGGATCGTGTACCTCGGAACCGGCATCGATGCCGGTGTTGCGAATGCACTGATTGCGCAGTTGTTGCATCTCGAAGCGGACTCGCCCGACCGGGAGATATCGATGTACATCAACTGCGAGGGAGGTGATACCGCAGCCATGCTCGCGGTGTACGACACCATGCAGTTCATCGGATCTGCCGTTGCAACTACATGTGTCGGTCAGGCGGTGGCGGCGGGGGCAGTCCTGCTTGCAGCAGGTGCACCGGGACGTCGATCTGCATTGACCCACAGTCGGGTGGTCTTGCATCAACCGGCAGCGCAAGGTCGCGGCACCATCCCGGACCTCATTTTGGCAGCCGACGAGGTGGTGCGTGTGCGCTCGGAGATGGAAGCGATACTTGCCGAGCACACCGGCCGAGACGTTGCGACGCTCCGGCACGACACCGACCGAGACTTGGTGCTGACCGCGTCGGCAGCTCTCGACTACGGAATCGTCGACCAGGTTCTGAAGAACCGCTAAGCGGCGAGCATGCTGACCCCACCCCGGATGAGGTCATGGTGCGCGAGCCCGGCGATCTCGGCGATGGACGTCCCCAGCGCACCGACGACGGCCGCGAGGATCTCGCTCGACGGATCCTTGCAGCCACGTTCGACTTCGGAAAGGTACTGCGGTGAAATTCCGGCGCGCGTCGCGGTGTCGGACAATGTGTCGCCTCGGGACTGTCGGCGTTCGCGTAGTCGACGGCCCACCACCTCGCGCCACAGCGGTTCCATGGCAGTCGCCCGGCCGAGTGGCTTCGCTGTGTCAGGAGTGCGCGGCGGCCGGCGCGATTCGATGCTGATGACCTCACCCATGGGCCGAACCCTAGCGCTGGTCCGGAACGGGTGTGCGCAATTCTGCTCAGAGCAGAGGGAGCGATCTGGTGCCCTCGGCAGGATTCGAACCTGCGACCTACCCTTTAGGAGAGGGTTGCTCTATCCCCTGAGCTACGAAGGCGAGTTGTGCACGTGCGAGTGTACAACTCGCCTTGTCAGTCGGCGGCAATCGCGTCGACGATTGTCGAACGTGCAGCGTGGAGGGCTGGGGGAGCCGATCCGATGAGTGAGAGGGCGAGTGCGACGAATCCGTAGACGACCACGGTCGGCCCGATGGAGTAGGGGATGAAGATTCCTGTGCTGGCGCCGAGGATGAGGGTGCTGAGGTATTGCAGTGCGGCGCCGATTCCGATGCCGAGGATGCCGCCGACGATCCCGACGGCGACTGCCTCCGCTACGACCATCCGAGCGAGTGTGCCGCGGCGCCCGCCCATGGCGCGCAGGACGCCGAGTTCGCGGCGGCGTTCGAGGACGGACAGGGTCAGTGTGTTCAGCAGTGCGACGGCGGCGACGAGTGCCACGATCCATTGGAGCGCGACGGCCAGTGCCCCCGCCTGTGCGATGGACCCGCTGGCCCCTGCCAGCGCTTCCTCGCCCGAGTACGCGTACACCTCCGGCGGCAGGGTGGCGTCGAGTTCGTCGAGCACGGTGGCGGCGTCGCCGTCGACGGCTATCTCGAGGTAGGTCGCGCCGGGGCGGTCGAACCATTGCTGCATCGATTGCAGCGAGATGGCCATTGTTCCCCCTGCGGCGTTGAGGTAGTCGACGAGTGCGAGGACTTCGACTTCTCGGGTGCCTGTCGGGGTGGGGAGTTCGATGATGCTTCCCACCGAAATGCCCTGTGCTTCACCGAGTGTGCGGGAGATCGCGACGCCGTCGCCGCGTAACACTGCAGCGCGAACGTCCTGGTCGAGGACGGACAGGGTGACCGCATTGCTGCCCTCGCCGACGGCTTGGATGGAGACGAACTCGTCGTCGAGTGTGGCGTAAGCCCATTGTCCTTCGACCACGTTCTGTACTCCTGGGGTGTCGCGGACACGTTGCACCACTGCAGGATCCAAGGTGGAGCCCGCGGGGACCACCGAGCTGGGGGTGAGCGAAACGTAGATATCGGTGCGGCCGAGGGAGGACAGTGAATCCGTTGCTGCTGAGGTCAAGTTGTCCAGGGCTCCCGACACTCCGACGCTGACTCCGACGGCGACGACGATGGTCATCACCGTCGCCCAGATTCGTCGCGGTGCTCGTTCGACGGTGGCCGTCGCGAGTCTTCCCGCGCCACCCCAGCGGCGGGGGAGTCCGGCAACGGCGTCGACGATGAGATCGGTTCCGCTGACGCAGAGTGCGACGACGCCGACCAGGAACAGTGCACCGGCGGCGAGGGTGAGTTGGCCTTCGACCGTGGACGCGAGCACGACGGCTCCGACGACGCCGAGCACTCCGAGTGCTGCAGCGCCGACCGTGACGGACCTTTTTCTGCCGGCGTCCGTCTCCGAGCCCCCGACGGCGAGTGCTTCCACCGGCGAGATTCGGTACACCTGAACTGCGGCGAGCGCGGAGGCGCCGACGCAGGCCAGGATGCAGGCGATGATCGCTACGGGGATGGCGTAGCCCGGCATCACGTATTCGATGCGAGTGTCGATTTCTTGCACCAGAAATGGCGGAAGACTGCTGATGGCGATGCGGCCCATGATAATTCCGAGTGGAGTGCCGATTGCCCCGCCGATCAGTCCGACGAGGGCTGCTTCACCGAGGAGATCGCGGACGATGGTCGATCGTCTGCCTCCGAGTGAGCGCAATACCGAGATGGTGGGTCGGCGTTTGGCTATTGCCATGTTCATGACGTTGAACACGAGGAATCCTGCGACGACGAAGGCGATCAGCGAGACCATCAACGTTGCGTTGCGTGTCAGGCTGATCGCGGCGTCCGCTCGATCGGCTCGGAAGTCGGGGTCCATCACCGCGACGCGGCCTGCTACGGCGTCGGTCAGTGCTTCTTTGACACCGTGATCCGAACCATCGATCACGAAGATGGAATCGATTTCTCCCGAGCGATCGGTGAGGGTCTGCGCCAAGTTCAGTGGTGCGAGAACGAACTTTCCGCCACCGATGCGCTGTGATCCTGCGCCGGAGACCACACCGGCGACGGTCAACGGTGTCCCGCCGACCTCGAAACTCTCGCCTTCCTGCAATCCCGTAGAGGGTCCGACGAGCACGGCTCCAGGTTTGGCGAATTGGGTGACCGACCCGGAGACGGCGGATTGCAGATCGGAGTCCAGTGCCGTGATCGAGGAGTCGACGCCGATGACGGTGACCTTTCCGATCCCGGTCACGAGGTCGCTGCGGAGCATGGGAACGGCCGCGTCGACACCCGGTACTGCGCGAACCACATCGAGTTCGGACTGGGAGAACCCGCTGTCGGTGACGCCGATGACTTCGAGGTCCGCGTTGCCGGCAATGGAGGCGGTGAGCCGTTCGACCGATCCGGTGAGCGAACCGTATGTTCCGAGCACTGCGATGAGCAGACCTGCGGCGACGGCGACGACGGCCGCAGAGACGAGCGATCGAACCCAGTGCGTGCGCAGATCTCGAAGCCCGAAAACTCGGAATCGGCTGAGAGCGGTTTCGATCACAGTCCGGAACCCGAGAGGACGTCGGTGTCGATCCGGCCGTCGAGCATGCTGATGACCCGGTCGGTGTTGCGCGCGGCCTCGAGGTCATGTGTAGCCATGACGACGGCTCGGGAGCTGTCGCTGTCGTGGGCTATGTCGGCGAGGATGTTCAGAACGGTCTGCGAGGTCTTGGAATCGAGGTTGCCGGTCGGTTCGTCGGCGATCAGCAGCGCCGGATTCATGACCAGAGCTCGGGCTATGGCGACACGTTGAATCTGTCCCCCGGACAGTTGCGCGGGCCGGTGCTCGGCTCGATCGGCCATGCCTACCATGTCGAGCAAGCGGAGGGCATCGGCTTTCGCCTTACGTATGGGCATTCCGTCGAGAAGTTTGGGGACGGCGACGTTTTCCCACGCCGACATCGTCGGGAGCAGATTGAAGAACTGGAACACGAAGCCGACTTCGTGACGTCGAAAGTCCGATTGCTCGTTGTCGCTCAACCGGGTGATGTCGACGCCGTCGAAGATGACCGATCCCGAGTCGGGTACGTCGAGGGCGCCGAGCATGTGTAACAAGGTGCTTTTCCCCGCGCCGGAGGGAGCGACGAGGGAGACGAACTGCCCACCCTCGATCGTGAGATCTACGCCGTCGAGGGCTCGTACCGGTTGATCTCCGGCCGAGTACTGCTTGACGACGCGGTCGAGTCGAAGCGACAGTGCTGCCATGTTCATGGCTCCCGTTCCAAAAAGGAGAACCGCCCACACATGTGCGGGCGGTTCTCTGTAGTGACAGCGTCCGCCAGTGCGCCTCTCGGCAAGAGGCCGCTCGAAGCGGCAATGTTGTTGGTACCCGGGGCATGGATCGAACGCTGTCGAAGTGTTCAACCACAACCCTGGGGCAACTATTCCTTCACTGTTACTACCCTGGGCGGGGATTTTCTAAGCAGCACCCTGAGATGCTTCGAGTCGGCGTGCAACCAGCGCAGCTTGCAGGTGGCGGATGCCCGAGGGCCGGGTCGGATCGAAACCGGTGAGCTGAGCGATGCGCTTGAGCCGGTAGTCGACCGTGTTGGTGTGCAGATGTAGCTGTCGCGCCGATCGCTGTCGGTTGAGGTCGTGCGAAATGTGGATCTCGAGTGTCTCGAGCAACTCCGGCGAGGAATCGAGTGGTTCCAGGATCTGGCGAAGGTGACGCCTGCCTGGACCAGGCCGGGTGAGCTGGTATTCGAGAACCAGATCGTCCATTCGGTACAGCCCCGAAGGTCGGTGAAGTTGGTGCGCGAGCGCAAGAAGTTCATGGACCTGGTCGGCGGCTGTGGGGATGTCGGACATGGCGGCCTGCTCGGCTGTCACGGTGACGGGCACTTCGGCGGCGGTGCTGATGCGATGCACCAGAGCTTCGACCCATTCTTCGTCGTGGACACCGGGGATGAGTACGGTGCCGCCCTCGGTGCTCAGCATGGACAGCGGAGTGCGGCCGCATATCGTTGCCAATTCAGCTTGCACGCGTCGTAGCTTGCGACGGGCCGCGACTGTCTTCTGGATCGCCGGGTCGTTCTCGTCCGGGTGTGGGGGGACGGAGATCGCGAGTACGAGGTAACTCTCGGCTAGTTCTATGCCGGACTGCCGCGCAATTGCGACGGCGTTGTGGCCGCTGAGTAGTGAGGAGACCAAAGTGTGTGCAGCTGTGTGGTGTTCGCTGGCGACTGCTTGGAGTTCCTCGACATAGCTCTTGGACGCAGCAATGGATACTTTCTCGGACAGCAGTACGAACATCCTGGCCGCTTCGATCAGGTTGCTGGTGTCACCTTCGCCTGCACGCTTGGATACGAGATTCCAACCGATCTGAATTCCCTCGTGGTAGACGGTGAGCACTGATTCGAGTGGAACTCCCTCGCGCGCCCACTGGCTTGCCTTGGCTCGAAGTTGGGCAAGATCGCTCTCGTTGGGAGGTCGACGTTCGTCGAGCATCTGGACCGCGATGCTGATGCATTTGACGGTGAATTCGGTGACGTCGCCGTGCAGCTGCTCGCCGGGCAGTGAACCGCAGGGAGTGTTGGCGGCGAAGTGGCCGACGAGTTGGCGCGCCACGGCACGGAAATCGCGAAGCGGAGCGGACGCGAGCTCGCCTGCGACCATTATTCCGAGACTCTTCGTGTTGTGAACGGTCACAGATCAGCCCTTCGGGTAGGAACTTCAGCTCTGGAGGGAACAAAGTTTCTCACACGTTTTATAGTGCAAAATTGCATTTTTTAACTCGACCTATTGCATATAACCACTTTTTGCATACTTCAGGTTTGTTTTCGGCTCACTAACGGACTTGATCATAGGATGTTATGAACGCGTTATCCAGGGTTTCAAAGAAAGAATTTGTGAAGGCTCTCAACTTCGTGTCCCGGGGCTTGCGACATGACCTAAACAATCGGTATCTGGTTCACAACACGGTGGTCGGCCGCTTAACGTTGACGGACGGCCGTTGCGTCGGCTTGAAGACACGTGCGAGGGTGCGATCGGGGGGTGTGGATGGTCAGCGGAGCGGTGAGTCAACTGGTATTGCTTCGAGAGCTGGAACCCGTGATCGGAGCGAATCTGCACAGGCACTTGGCTGCAGCGACCACATGGGACCCAGCGGAGTATGTCGATCCCGATAGGTATTGGCGTCAGCGCCGATCCACCCTGACCGAAACGGCCAAGGCAGCGCTGGTCACCACGCTGCTGACACACAGTAGTACTGCGCTCGATCACCGTGAAGTGTATGGGACGAGTACCGCCCGCAACACGTGGTCCAGGTGGATATACGAGTGGAACAGTGAGAAGAAGCGTCACGCCGAGGCGATCCATCGATACCTGGTGGCGACGCAAAGCGTAGATCCGGTTGCGTTGGACCGAGCGCGTTTTCAGTGCATGACCGTGGGGATCGAGTCCGCGATGGAAGGGCAGCACCTGCTGCGATCGATCGTTCACGCCACGGTCGACGTCATGGCCACCATGGTCAGTCATCGCAACACCGCGGCCGAGTGCAACGATCAGGTCGCTACGAAACTTCTGGGCCGCATCGTCGCGGATCAGCAACTGCACTTGAATTTTCTTCGCGACGCAGCGTCTGCCGCGCTCGATATCGCACCTGCCCAGATGGCGAAGGCCATCACCGAGGTCATCCTCAACTTTCGGATGCCGGGTACCGGTATGCCAGGCTTCGAACGCAGCGCGATGCTTGTCTCACGCAACGGGATCTACGATCTGCGACGTCATCTCGACGAAGTGTTGTTGCCGATCCTGAGGCACTGGCGAATTTTCGACCGTGTCGATCTCGGCCGGGGCGCGGGAAGCACGGCGATTCTCTCGGACTTCCTCGACGACTTGGAGAACCAGGCGGAAGTGATCGAGGCCCAAAAGCTCCGTGCGTCGTAGGGGCGACGCACGAGGAAATAGCTCCCCGGGGGGTCTGTGGGAAAAGTAGCCTCTCTCCGGTTTCGATGATGAAACTGGAGAGAGGCACCTTTTTGTTGCCCCCCGTCAGGAACACATGTCGTCTATCCTGGGCCGACATCTGATCCTTACCGGAGGTTCGTACGTGAATAGACCCCGAACCATTGTCGTGGGCATCGACGGATCGGAATCGGCGGACCGTGCGGCGATCTGGGCCGCCCATTCGGCCGTCGTCAGGAACGCGGTGTTGCGCATCGTCACCGCCGTCGCGCCGCAACTTTCACCTACGTCGCGAGACCCTGGCGAAACAGCGCAGGCAGTGGCCGGCTCACGACTCGATGCCGCCCGAATCCTTGCCCGTGAGTCGGTCGAAGGCGCCCCACTCGACATCGTCGTCGAAGCGCGCGAGGGCAACACAGTCGACGTTCTGCTCGACGAGTCGTCCAGGAGCGACCTCGTCGTCCTCGGTGCGCGCGGGCTCGGCGAGTCGGATTCAGGGGTACTCGGATCGGTGGCGGTTGCGCTCAGCGCGCATTGCGCCTGCCCGGTGGTGGTAGTCCGTGGGCGGTCCATGGATGGTCTGCCGCCGGCTCAGGGGCCGGTAGTGGTTGGAGTCGACGGCTCGGCAATCAATCAGGTCGCGATCGCTGCCGCGTTCGACGAAGCAGCGCAACGTGGTTCGGCGTTGATCGCGGTGCACGTCTGGTCCGATGTCAGTCTCGCGCATGGCGCAGGTGTACCGCAGGACTGGGAAGTCATCTCCGCCTCCGAACAAGCCGTGCTCGCGGAAAGCCTTGCAGGCTGGCAGGAGAAGTACCCAGACGTAGAGGTGCGGCGCGTCGTCGCACAGGATCGTCCGGTACGCGTGCTCAGTCAGTTGTCCGAGCAGGCTGCGCTGATCGTGGTCGGCAGTCGTGGACGAGGCGGATTCACCGGCATGTTGCTCGGATCCACCAGCTATGCGTTGATTCAGACTGCCGACTGCCCGGTGATGGTGGTTCGCGGCTCCTAGATCGAGACGGTCAGGAGAAACGCGACGTCTTCGACGGCCTCGACGCTGTGTCTCGCGTCCGGAACGACCAGGAGATCGCCGGCGGAGCCTTTCCAGGACTTCTCGCCGCTCACAAGCTTGAGTTGACCGCTGAGGACGATCACGGTCGATTCTCCGGACAGGTCGTGCTCACCGAGCTTGGTACCTGCCACGAGGGCTACCACTGTCTGACGGAGATGGCGCTGATGTCCGCCGTAGACGGTCTGTGAACTTCTGCCACTGGACGTGCCGACGGCGAGTTTCAACTGTTGTCGGGCAAGGGCGGTGAGTGACTTCTTGTCCATGCGCTCAGTATGACCCACGAGCAGCTTCGGTCAGAGTGGTCTGCTCGAATGGCTGTGCAGATCAAGTACTTTGGTAAGCCTTGCCGTACTGAACGTGGCGATATCGGATGCCTTCGTTTCGGCTGATCAGCCATTGTCCGGTAAGTGCCGACCACTCACCGGTGACCTCCGGCGCCGAGGTGTCGCCGTCGATATCGAGGTCGATTTCGGTGACCTGCAACTCCGTCGCCAACGGCATTGCCGCTCGGTATATCTCACCGCCGCCGATGATCCAGGCGGTATCGCCGTCGGTGAGACTCAGTGCAGCCTCGACGCTGGAGACGACCTGAGCGCCTCGCGCCTGCCAGTCCGGGTTGCGCGTGACCACGACGTTCCGACGCCCAGGCAGCGGACGGAACTTCGGCGGAAGCGAATCCCAAGTCTTTCGCCCCATGATCACCGCGTGATCAGCGGTGATCTGTTTGAAATGCGCAAGATCCTCCGGTACTCGCCAGGGGATGGACCCGCCGTCGCCGATGGTTCCGCCCGTGGTCTGCGCCCAGATCATGCCGATATGACGAGAGGGCATCAGACTGCCACCGGCGCCTTGATGGCAGGGTGGTGCTCGTACCCGACGACCTCGACATCTTCGAAGGTGTAGTCGAAGATTGAATCACGTTGTGCGAGTATCAGCTTCGGGTAGGGGTACGGCTCACGGGTCAGCTGCTCGGCGACCTGATCACGGTGATTGTCGTAGATGTGGCAGTCTCCGCCCGTCCATACGAAGTCACCGACCTCGAGGCCGACCTGCGCCGCCACCATGTGCGTCAACAACGCATAGCTCGCGATGTTGAACGGAACGCCCAGAAACAGATCGGCGCTGCGTTGATACAGCTGGCACGACAGTTTGCCGTCTGCAACGTAGAACTGGAAGAACGCGTGGCACGGCGGCAGCGCCATCTGCGGAATCTCACCGACGTTCCACGCCGAGACGATCATGCGTCGTGAATCCGGGTTGGTGCGGAGGGTATCGAGCACCTGGGAGATCTGGTCGATGTGCTCACCCGACGGCGTCGGCCATGATCGCCACTGCACGCCGTAGACGGGCCCGAGTTCACCGTCCGGGGCCGCCCACTCGTCCCAGATGCTGACGCCGTGCTCGTGCAACCATGCGACGTTGGACTCGCCGCGCAGAAACCACAGCAATTCGTAGACGATCGACTTCAGGTGCACGCGCTTGGTGGTGATCAGCGGAAAGCCCTCGCTGAGATCGAAACGCATCTGGTGCCCGAAGATGCTCGTGGTACCCGTTCCGGTACGGTCCGATTTGGCAGTGCCGGAATCGAGAACGTGGCGGAGCAGGTCCTCGTACGGCGTTGGAACCTTCACGGTGAACAGTGTAGGCGCATACTGGATCGATGCCTGAGCTGCCCGAGGTGGAAGCGCTCGCCGGATTCCTGCGCGCACACGCGGTAGGGGCCGTCATCGGCCGGATCGACATCGCCGCGCTGAGCGTCCTCAAGACATTCGATCCGCCCGTCACCGATCTGCAGGGGCGTGATGTCACCGATGCCGCCAGGTTCGGCAAACACCTCGGATTGCAGGCAGGCGACCTGTGGTTGATCACCCACCTCTCCCGTGCTGGCTGGCTGCGCTGGACCGACAAGCCGAGCGACGCGCCGCCGAAGCCAGGCAAAGGTCCGCTTGCGCTTCGAATCCACTTCTTCACTCCCGAAGGCCTGACGCCGGCGATCGACTTGACCGAGGCAGGCACCAAGAAGCGGATGGCAGTGTGGGTCGTTCACGATCCGCGCGAAGTTCCGGGCATCGCCCGCCTCGGTCCCGACGCGATGGCCGTGACCGAACCCGAGTTCGCCGAGATTCTCGGCGGCACCACCGCGCGGCTGAAGACTGCCCTGGTGGATCAGTCGCTCATCGCCGGGATCGGAAACGCATATTCCGACGAGATCCTGCACGTGGCGAAACTGTCTCCGTTCGCCTCGGCCGGCAAACTCGACGCCGAAGCAGTGTCCGTGTTGTACCGGTCGATGCGCGAGGTGCTCGCCGACGCCGTGGCTCGCTCCGAAGGGCAGGACGCCGCACGACTGAAGGGCGAGAAGCGGTCCGGGATGGCTGTGCATGCCCGAACCGGTTTGCCGTGTCCGGTGTGCGGCGACCCGGTCCGCGAGGTTTCTTATGCCGAGCGATCGTTCCAGTACTGCGCAACCTGTCAGACCGGCGGCAAGATTCTTGCCGACCGCCGGATGTCGCGGCTTCTCAAGTAGCGGCGCTGAACGGCTCGGTCATTCCGCTGGCATATCCGCGGTAGCCCTCCCATGCGAGCCGACGGTCACGTCGAGGATCGCGCTGTACGCGCGTGCGGAGGTCGAAGATCATCGTCTCGCGGGTGGCCGCGGCGTACTCGGGCCATGAGTCGAGCGGTGCGCCGGTAGTTGCGAAGTGCAGCCACTGAGACTGCACTTGCTCGGTGACCGCCGCCCAAGCCGAGCGGCCTCCCGGAATCGTCATCATCTTTCCGACCATCGTGTCGTTGAGCCCGAACACCGCGGACATCTCGAATCCGTGCGTCGCGTCGAGCCCGAGCCACCGCATGACTCTCGGCGCGTAGTCGAAGCGGTAGCTGTAGGTCGATGCGTACTTCGAATGCGCTTCGGCAACCTCCAACGAAGGCTTCCAGAAGGTGAAATCCCCGCCCAGGTCGATTGCGGCGTCGGCGTCGGGATACCCGGGGTAGCCCTCGGTGACTGCAGCTTTCGCCGTCGGATCGGTAAGGGCGAACAGCTTGTCGATGCGTTCGGGGTTGGTCGGCAGTGCATCGAGAATCTTGGGAAACAGTGTCGCCTCGCGGCTGTTCGTACCGATGATCAGCGGCACTCGATGTGCGGAGCCGTCGGCATAGGCTTCGAGCGGATTGCGCGGCAGGAAATCCCCGTCGACCACCGGGCCGAACGGGTGCAGGCCTGGAGTTCGTTCGAGAACTGACTTGGCGAGCCTGTTTCCGGCACGGCCGAACTCTGTGACATCGGCCGAGTCCAGTGTCTGCGCGGCATCTGCGGCGTCGCCACCGAGAAAACCGAGGAAGTCCTTCGCCCACTGCGTTGCGCGCTCGTGCGTCGCGACGAGACCTGGCACCGAACTCTCCGAAATGGCCTGCCTGAACAATCCTTTGGCCGCAGGTGTCGCGAGAAGTGTGGTGACGGCGTTGGCGCCCGCTGATTCGCCGAAGATCGTCACGTTGTCGGGGTCGCCGCCGAACCGGCTGATGTTGCGCTGAACCCATTCGAGCGCAGCCACTTGATCGCGCAAGCCGAGGTTCGAATCGAACTGCCGCTCAGGCGTCGAGAACTGGGTCATGTCCAAGTAGCCGAGAGACCCGAGACGGTAGTTGATCGACACATAGACGATGCCGTCGCTCTCGCGTAGCGAACGCCGTACCAACGAGCCGCCGACGTACAACGGCGTTGCTGAGCTGCCGAGGGTATAGGCACCGCCGTGAATGAACACCATGACCGGCCGCGGCTTCGCGCTCGCTGCAGCGGGGGCGAGCACATTGAGGTTGAGGCAATCCTCGCTCACCGGCTGGTACTTGTTGATGGAGAGCCTGGTGTAGAACTTGCTCTGCACGGACGCGTTGCCCCAGTCGGTTGCGTCTCGAACGCCCTCCCACGCCACGGTCGGTTGCGGCGCACGCAGGCGCAGCGGTCCCACGGGCGGCTCCGCGTACGGTATGCCGCGCCAGGTGAGAAGGTCCTCCAGCGTCTTGCCCTGGATGACGCCGTCCACCGTGGCCACTCTGGTATTCGCTGACATACACCGAGTGTACAAATGTAACGTTACCCAGGGGTAGGAGTGGAGAATGGGGGAATGGTTTTCCACTACCGCGCCGAGATCGTGCAACTTCTCGTATCTCCGGCCCACGCGTACTTCGGTCGTTCCAAGGACGGCCCGGCGGCGGACGTGTCCACCGAGTTGGTCGACCGTGTCGAGATCGTCGCGAACAAGGGCATCCGCGGAGATCGCTTCTTCGGGGTGAAAGCGCACACCGAGGCCGCAGTGACGTTTCTTGCCGCGGAAGCGTGGGAGGCGGCAGGTCACGCGCTGGGCACGGACATGCCCGACCCGTCCGTGGCCAGGCGCAATGTGGTGATACGCGGCGTCGAACTCGATCGACTGCGCGCCATCGAATTCGAACTCGACTCGGGCGAAGGCGCAGTGCGATTCCGCGGAGGTAGGCCCGCGCATCCCTGTTCATGGATGGATTCGATGGTGATCGCCGGCGCCCGAAAGGCCTTGATCGGCCGCGGCGGCCTGCGGACCGAACCGCTGAACGACGGCGTCCTGCGCGTGGGTCCGGTGACCCTGCACTCCCCGGTGGAACTGGATGCGGCAAAGGCGTCGTCGCAGGTCAAACGAGCCCAGCCGCAGCGATGAGTTGCGAGCTGGGCCCGAGCCCCGCAGCGTCGGTCCCGTGAAGGGGTTCGAAGCCCTCAGATTTCGACCCTAGCCGATGTATGCATCTTCGCCCGGGGCTCCACATAGCGTCGTGAACCCAAGCAATCCACAGTTCGCCCATACCGCTGCGATGAACGACAACACCCCCGTTGCTGCGGTCGCTACCTCTGAGCTGCCGGTATCCGAGCTGCCGGTACCCGCACTCGCAATTGCGGGCGCCCCAAGGCCTATGACGGCCGCAGTGAGCGCAACGGCTGCAAGTCTTTTCATGTGCTATACCTCATTCGTCGGCGGATCAGGCAGTTCGCCGGTGACACTATCGCAACTTGACAATCAAGTGTGATGCTTCCACTTCGGGGTACGAAAGGGAGAACATGTTGCCGCTCAGTGGTGTTCGCGTCCTCGAGCTCGGAAACTACATTGCGGCGCCCACCGCGGCCAGGATGCTGGCCGACTTCGGGGCCGAGGTCATCAAAGTCGAGCGCCCTGGGACAGGCGACGAGTTACGCAACTGGCGGCTCTACTCCGGAACCACCTCGATGCTCTATCGGACGATCAACCGGAACAAGAAGTCGATAGTGCTCGATCTCCGCACCGAGCAGGGGCGTCGGGACGTCATCGACTTGGCGGAGAAATGCGACATCGTGTTGGAGAACTTTCGGCCGGGCACGCTCGAGAAGTGGGGGCTCTCGCCAGAAGTGCTCAGTGAGAAGAATCCCGAGTTGATCATCACCCGCATTTCGGCGTTCGGGCAGACCGGTCCGATGTCCGATCGTCCAGGTTTTGCGGCAGTTGCCGAGGCCTACGGCGGATTCCGGAACCTTGTGGGCGACGCCGATCGGCCGCCGGTCCGCGTCGGAGTGTCCATCGGTGACTCCATCGCCGGGCTGTACGCGGCGTTCGGGTGCGTCATGGCGCTGTTTCAGCGACAGAATGCGAAGTCGGCATTGTCGTTGTCGGAGCGGTCCATCGACGTCGCACTCAACGAGTCGATTCTGTCCATGATGGAATCGCTCATTCCCGACTATCTCGCCTACGGCGTCGAACGTGGGCGAGTCGGTGGCCGGATGGAAGGCATCGCGCCGTCGAACGCGTACCCCTGCAACGACGGTCATTCGATTATCATCGCGGGCAACGGAGATGCGATCTTTGCGCGCTACATGGCGACGATCGACCGCCCCGACCTCGGCGCCGACCCGGAGCTGTCCTCGAATGCCGGCCGTTGGAGCAGGCGCGAGGAGTTGGACGCCGCTATCTCGGCATGGACGGGCCTGCATTCGCGCGAGGACGCATTGAGGATTCTCGACGAAGCGGGTGTGCCGTCCGGCCCGATCTACACGGCAGCAGACGTCGTCGCCGACGAGCAGTACAAGGCGCGCAACATGATTCAGAACTTCGAGGTGGACACCGGTGAAGCCGAACCGGCCGAGGTGGGATTCGTCGGCATCGTCCCCGTGATCGGTGACACATCGATTCCTATCCGCTCGGTCGGTCCGGACCTCGGCGAGCACACCAGAGAAGTGCTCTCGACCCTTCTCGGTAGGACCGAAGAAGAGATGGGACTCTGATGTATCAGTTCACTCCTTCTGCGCAGCTGCGCGATGTCACGATGCGAGACGGACTCCAGCTCACCGGCAAGATGGTCTCCACCGACCGGAAGCTGGAGGTGATCCGGCAGCTTCTCGCTCTCGGGGTGCCCGAGCTCGAGATCGGATCGTTGGCGCGGGGCGACAAAGTGCCACCCATGGCCAACACGCTCGAGGTGGTCGCCGAGCTCACCGCCGAGGAACTTGCCTCCTGCTGGGTGTGGGTCGCTACGCCGCGCCACGTCGAGAAGGCTGCGGCAGCAGGAGCCCGCAACTTTCAATACTGCTTCTCGGCATCGGACGCGCACAACGAAGCGAACATCGGACGCAGCACCGAGGTCTCACTGGCGGCCATGCCGGACGCGATCGACATCGCGCGATCGATCGGTGGGCAGATCGAACTGTGCATCGCCACTTCCTTCACCTGTCCGTTCGACGGGCCGGTATCGGAGGATCGAGTGCTCGATATCGCCCGCGACGAGCGAACCGACGGCGCAACGGACATCGTCATCTGCGACACCCTGGGTCAGGCAGTGCCCGCGCAGGTAGGTTCGCTGATTTCGCGTGTCGTTGCAGAGACCCCGCAGCGGCGCATCGTCTTTCACGGACACGACACGTGGGGTCTCGGGGTCGCGAACACGCTCGCGGCCATCTCCGCGGGAGCCACGCTTGTCGACGGCTCTCTCGGAGGGCTGGGCGGTTGCCCGTTCGCTCCCGGTGCCAGCGGTAACACCTCGAGCGAAGACATACTGTTTGCGACCAGACCGGACTGGCTGACTCCCGCTACCCTGGAAGCCATGGTGGAGATATCGGAACAGCTGTTGATCGATCTGGGAGAACCGGTGCGTTCCAAGACAGTTCAGGGTGCACGGTCGCGGCAGCTCGGTCATGCTCCCGCGTTCGAGTGGGTCATATGAGAAAAATCTTGGTCACCGCGCCGATTCCCGCGCCAGGGATGGACATTCTCGCCGCGGCGGGCGAGGTGGAACTGCTCACCGTCGACCACGACGGGCTGGCCGAACGCTGCGCCTCGGGGGAGTACAGCGTCGTGGTGTCGCAGTTGCATGATCGGTTCGACCGCGAACTACTCGCCTCGGCGGACATCACCGGCATCTCCAATTACGCGGTCGGGTACGACAACATCGATATTGCAGCGGCAACGGCGCAGGGAATCACTGTCGCCAATACCCCTGGGGTGCTGACGGATTCGACAGCGGACATTGCGCTACTTCTGATGCTGTCGACGGCCAGGCGTGTGATCGAGGCAGACAACTTCGTTCGATCCGGTGCATTCACCGGATGGGAGCCCGAGCTGATGCTCGGCACCGACGTGTCCGGGCGGGTGCTCGGTCTCGCCGGTTTCGGCCGCATCGCCCGCGCGACCGCCCGTCGGGCCCTCGGATTCGGCATGACGGTCCAGTTCTGTCCACGCCCGCCGTCCGACCGCGAGGTGACCGACGACGAGCTCGGGGAGTTCGCCGGCCGCGTCCAGCACGTAGCGTGGGACGAGCTGGTGACGACGAGTGACTTTCTGTCGCTCCATGTTCCGCTCACCGCCGGCACCCATCACCTCGTCGATGCGTCGACGCTGCGGGCGATGAAGAACTCGTCGATCCTGATCAACACTGCTCGCGGACCCGTGGTCGACGAGGTTGCACTGGTTACTGCTCTGCGCGAAGGCGTCATCGGTGGCGCGGGACTCGATGTGTACGAAAACGAACCGAAGCTGGCACCCGGTCTTGCCGGATTGCCCAATGTAGTGCTCCTACCGCATGTCGGAAGTGCCACGGTGTCGGTGCGATCGGAGATGGCGCGGCTCTGTGCCGAGAATGCGGCGGCGATGGCCAACGGCGCCCCACCTCCGCACCCGGTGAACCCGGCGGCGTGGAACACCCATATGGAATAGAGACGGCCGGCCGAGTGCTGGAGTCACTTCTTCACCTCTACCTTCGCGGCCCGGCTGTCGAAGAACCGGTCGATCGACGCTGTCAGTGCGAGCACGGTTAACGACCACAGACCGACCGGGGTGAAAGCAAGCCCGAACGCGATGAGGACGAGCACCACTCCGATTGTCGCCGTGCGCCGACCGTGCTCGGGTACAAGCCGGGTGATGCCGGGGGTGTGTGCAATGACGACCTGAAGCGCAAATATTGCCATCATCGACAGGGCGATGGTGCCCACGTAAGTGGCCGTCGCCCCGGCATCGAATCCGTTCTTCTCGGCGATTAATTTGGTCGGGAAGGGAAGAAAGACTATGGAGAGCAGCCAGAAGAAGTTAGCCCGGGCAAGGTTCGTCGTGTAGCCGGTGACGTCGCGGAATACTCGATGGTGCGTCATCCACAGCACGAAGATCACCGTGAAACTGAGAACGAATGCGAAGAGGTCGACGTGGTGGCTGGTGATGGCCTCCCATGTCGAACTGCCGGAGTCCGGGCCGGCGATCTCCACCAGGGGTAGGACGAGCAGTGTTGCAGCAATAGCGACCACCGCGTCGCTCAGGTTGACGAGCCGTTCAAGACCGCGTTGTGGTTGCATCCCGTTATTGTCGTCTGCGGCAGCGTACTTTTCATTCATGGCTATCGAGAAGCTGCGTGAGATGTTTTCAGTCTTTGTCGTATCGAAGAATGCTGACGCTGTCCCGAGGTCCTATCACCCGGAATTCGAATTGTTCACTAATGGGACAACCCGGACATATGCCGAATTCGAGCGCGGACATCGCACGGTTTATGCCACAGACAACACCTGCGAGATCGAGTACGACGAACAGGCATGGGTCCAGTCGCCGACTTGTATTACAGGGCGGATGCGGATCACCACGACACGCCCCGAGGATAAGCCGACACGCATCGAAGTCATGTTCATCCCGAACTTCGTCGACGGCTTGATGCATCGGTTCTGGGAGCTGACCTGGCCGAACTGGTCGCAGCTGAGTGCAGTCTACAAGTTCGGAGACGCATGAACGAGCGGCGCACACTCACGACAGGTCGCGTGGTGTTTCTCGTCGTCGCAGCAGCAGCACCGATGGCTGCCATGATCGGCAATGTCCCCTTGGCGCTCATTCGAGGCAACGGCGCGGGCCTGCCTGCCGCATTCGCAGTGAGCGGCATTGTGCTGCTGTGTTTCTCGGTGGGGTTCGCGGCGATGAGCCAGCAAGTGATCAACACGGGCGCCTTCTATACCTACGTAGGGCTTGCGCTCGGTAAACCACCGGGTGTCGCAGCTGCGTACGTCGCGGTGCTCGCGTACACCTCGCTCGCATGCGGGTTGGCCGCGGCATTCGGATACTTCACTCACCTCGTGGTCCTCGACTCCGGTCTCGACGTGCCCTGGTGGGTCTTCACCGCCGTCGCCGTCGCCATCGTCGCGTGTCTCGGGTTTCGTAACGCCGATCTGTCGGCGAAGGTGCTCGGTACGTTGATGGTCGCGGAATTCGCGTTCCTGACGGTGTTCGATGTTCTCGTTCTCGGGCAGAAGGGTACGGCTGCTCTCCCGCTCGAATCATTCGCTCCGGCACAGGTATTCTCCGGATCCATCGGTATAGCGATGATGTTCGCATTCTCCAGCTTCATCGGATTCGAGTCCGCTGCACTGTACGGGGAAGAGACGAAAGATCCTCGACGCAGCATTCCTCGTGCGACGTATATCGCCGTCTCGACCATCGCGGTGTTCTACGTGCTGACCAGTTGGGTCATCGTCGGTGCCGCCGGAGGTCTCGACGCGCCGGCTATGGCGCAGACCGAACTCGGGAATCTGTTGTTCGCTTTGGCCCAGGAATACGGTGGCACGATCCTCTACGACGGCACCGCAGTGTTGCTGTGCACCAGCGTCCTCGCGTCGTATTTGGCAGTGCACAATGCCGCGAGCCGGTACCTGTTCGCGCTCGGTCGTGAACGAGTACTACCAGAGGTTCTCGGGCGGTTCCATGCCGTACATTTCAGCCCACACATCGGCAGCATCACAGTGACGGCTGTCAGTACCGTGGCACTCGTCGTGTTCGCGGTCGTGGGAGCCGATCCCTATCTGGTGGTGGCGGCAGGCGCAGTCGGTCTCGGCACGCTTGGAATCATCGCGTTACAGGCGGCGGCCGCATTGTCGGTCGTGGTTTTCTTCTGGACACGTCCCGACCGGTCGATGGTGCGCACGGTCTTCGCGCCGGGCATCGGGTTCGTCGGCCTGACGACGGGATTGATCCTGGCTGGGACCCATTACAGCACTCTCACCGGATCCGATTCCGTTGTCGTCAACGCTATCCCGATTGTTCTGATTGTCGCCGCGATCGTCGGCGTCCTCGTCGCGTTGAGAATTCGGCGTCGAGACGCGGAGGTCTACGCCGGCATTGCGGCGGCGTCCTTGCGCTGACTGCTACCCGCGGCGAGATTCGAGCAACCGCAGCCACACCTCACTGACGGTCGGGTAGGACGGGACTGCATGCCAGAGGTCGTCCAGCGTCACCTTGCCGACAACGGCAACGGTTGCTGCATGGACCAATTCGGCCACCCCGGGCCCGACGAAGGTTGCGCCGACGATGACGTCGGCTGCCTTGTCGACCACCAACTGTGCATGACCGGAGTAGTCGTCCTGCTGCAGCGAAGATCCGGCGACGGCGATGTCCACACCCAGAATCTCGACGTCGATGCCCGCCTCGCGGGCCTGCTTCTCGGTCCGCCCGACCGATGCGACCTCGAGCGCAGTGAAGACCACCTGCGGTATCTGTCCGTGATCAGCGGTAGCAGCGAACCTTTTGCCGTGCAACGGTTTACCTTCGGCTCGCGCGGCGATGACATCACCGACAACCCTGGCTTGGTACTTGCCCATATGTGTCAGCGGAGCGCGCCCGTTGATATCGCCGGCGGCGTAAAGCCACTCGGTGCCGGCCACGGACAGTTGGTCATCGGTGTCGACGTACTTCCCGTCCACCATCCCGACAGTCGAGAGCCCGAGGTCCCCGCTTGCCGGGTGCCGTCCCGCCGCAACGAGAACCTCGTCCGCGGCGATCAGCTCGCCGCCGACCGTCAATTCGACCGGCCCGCCGTGGATCTTGCCGACACCGGTGTCCCGCGCATCTGGTCGCGACACGCTCGTCACCTCCGCATCGAAGTGAATCTCTGCGCCACGCGCACGAAGCGCATCGGCCACCAGGTCCCTGGCGAACGGCTCGCCGGACGCAAGCAGGGCGGACCCGCGGACGATCATGGTTACCTCGGCGCCGAACGACAGGAGCCACGTAGCGCTCTCGCACGCCACGACACCGCCACCGATGATGGCGATTCGGGCGGGAACCTCGTGCATGTTGGTGGCGTCGCGAGATATCCACGGCAACGCATCACGCAGCCCTGGGGTGTTCGGGACCGATGCCGTAGTTCCCGTCGCGAGAACCACAGCGTGTCGGGCTGTCAGCGTCCGCCCATCGACGTCGACCGTCTTGGTGCCGGTAAGGCGTCCGCTCCCGCGGATGATCGAGATCCCGGCGGATTCGGCCCATTCGACCTGGGAAGAATCGTCGAGAGAATGAGTGAACGTTTCCCGACGGGCCATGACGGCCTCGACGTCGAGTGATCGGTCACCGATCACCTCTCGGACGCCCGGCATCTTTCGGGCACTGTCGAAGACCTCGCCGGAACGCAGCAACGCTTTGCTCGGCATGCAGGCCCAATACGAGCATTCACCCCCGACGAGTTCGTGCTCGACGATGACTGCCGTGCGATCGCTGCCGGCGATGGCATAACTTGCCGCGTTCTCGCCGACCGGCCCGCCGCCGATCACGATGACATCGAATTCGTCAGTGCTCTTCTCGGTCATCACACCAGCGTGGCATAGGGTCGGCGGTCATGACAGGGAAGACGCGGAAGAAGATCCTGATCACCGGTGCCAGCTCGGGGCTCGGGGAGGAGATGGCCCGGCGGTTTGCAGCGACCGGCAGAGATCTGGCGCTGTGCGCGCGCCGAGTAGACAGACTGGACGTGCTGCGTGAAGAGCTCATCGCCGCCAACCCCGGAATCAAGGTTGCCGTTCGTGCACTCGACGTCACCGATCACGACGCCGTCGTCCGCGTATTCGGCGAGTTGAAGGACGAACTTTCAGGTCTCGACCGCGTCATCGTCAACGCCGGTCTCGGCAAGGGCGCGAAGATCGGATCCGGACGCGCGGACGCCAACCTCGCAACCGCACGCACCAACTTCGTCGGTGCACTGTCGCAGGCCGAGGCCGCACTCGAGATCTTCCGCGCACAGAAACACGGTCATCTCGTACTCGTCTCCTCCATCAGCGCGGACCGCGGTCTCCCCGGTGCGAAGGCCGTGTACTCGGCAAGCAAGGCCGGAGTCGCCGCCCTCGGTGAAGCGTTGGCCACCGAACTCGCCAAGACGGACATCGTCGTCACGACGCTATTGCCCGGATTCATTGCCACGGACATGTCCTCGAAGGCCGGCGACAACTCCGCTCTGACAGCAACTCTCGACGAAGGTGTCAGCGCGATGGTCGACGCTATCGAGAGAGAATCGCGGCGCGCTGCGTTACCCGGGCTGAAGTGGCAGGGCATCGATATCGCTCTGCGCTTCCTGCCGAACAAAATTTCCAACCGGTTGGTGTGACCTATTGCAGGTAGTGCTCGACCTGCTCGGCAGTGTTCACTTCTATCGGTTCACTTCTATCGCCACGATCGGGCAGTGAGTTGCCGATCCGTCAACACCGCATGCGCTTGCTCGGCCAAAGTGTCGGAGGACGGAATCAACGCTGGATCGGTGCCGACGAGCGACAACGTCGACGTCCCGTTCAGCGTCGAGAGGTATGCGGACAGGATCGTGGTGGTGCGCGCCGACCCGGAGTGAGGGTGGAGCGCCCGCGTCGCCACGGTGCTCGCGCGATGGCTGCCGATGACACCGACCGCATCGGGTAGGTCGCCGATGTTGGAGCACAGGGCCGCCGCGTGCCCCGGCGCCGAGGTGAGCGCCGCTGACGCCCGCTCGGGCAGCAACTGAACCATTTCGGCAGGGAATCCGCTCGGAGCACCCACAGGGGTGGTGAACGCACGCTTACAGGCGTCTTTGATCTCCGCGAGCGAATCGGTGCGCGAGATATTTACCGTGGCCATTCCGATTCCATTGGCGCCCGGTATGTTCGAGCGGAACGGGACATTGATCGCCACCGGTTCGTGCTGCCCGAGCGCCACCATGATATCGGTGACGACGGAGATGAACTCCGAATTGCTCAGACGAGAATCGATATCGAATACCGCAGTGGAGACGGACATTTCGTGCGGGATCGCCCCGGACGAAGCTCGGACGAAGTCACGAAGTTCGCTCCGAGCACGCCGACTGAAGAGCAGGCCGGCGAGAGCTAGAAGTGCAGCTTTGGAAACACGCCAGACCAGTGCGGCGGCGTCGCAGACATCGGAGATCGGGTACGCATACGATTCCGGCGGGACGCTGCCGGTCAAAGCCATTCCTGCAGCCTCGATCAGACCCGCAGCATCGGCGACGACATGCGAACAGACAAGTGACAGGACAGTGCCGCCGTCGTCGGTCGATCGTGCCGAGAGCCGCCAGCTCGGGCCGGTTTCCGGATCGAGGTCGCATTCACCCTGCGCGTCTGCCCAATCGAGTACCTCCGACACGGCCAGGGGAGAGGTGTCGTACTCGAGCGGCAGTGAGTCGGTGCTCGGTGCCCAACGTCGTCGTGCGAAGGGCACTGTAGGGGTGACGACCCGGCGTCCGAGTGGACCCAACGACAGGTTCGAGTGGATCGCCGCCAGCTCGACGTGATCGACGGCGTCGTCGCTTCGCCAGACTCCCTGGAGCACGATTGGGATGCCGAAGCCTCGATGGGTGCGCAGAAAGATGTCGTCTATGACGGAGAGTCGAGCTGATATCACGGGTTCGGTACGCCGTGCCTTCCCGCGCCCGACGCGAACTTTTCGGCACCGGCGAGGGCATCGGCCGCCATCGAGATTGCCCCGTGTCGGAATTCGTTGACGATGGCGTCCTCTTCGCTCTTACCGTCCTGCTCCAGTAGTGACATCCGATCCTCGCGCATACAGGTCTGCGGAAACGTGCTGAGTTGCGCGGCGAGAGCTTCGGCTTCCGCCCGCGCACGCCCCGTCGGGACCACTCTGTTTGCCAGGCCTATCGCGAGTGCTTCCTCGGCGTCGACGGCACGGCCGGTCAAGATGAGATCCATCGCGCGTGAGGCGCCGATCAGCCTCGGCAATCGCACGGTGCCACCGTCGATGAGAGGTACGCCCCAGCGTCGGCAAAAGACCCCGAATGTACTGTTCTGCTCCACAATTCGTAGGTCGCACCACAGGGCGAGTTCCAGTCCGCCAGCGACGGCGAAGCCGGAGATCGCGGCGATGACCGGTTTCGACAACCGCATCCGCGTCGGGCCCATCGGGCCGTCGCCGTGTTCGGTGGCGTGATTCGATCGTTCGGTGCCCAGCGCTTTGAGGTCGGCCCCGGAGCAGAACGTGCCGCCCTCGCCCCACAGCACGGCGACAGCCGCGTCTTCGTCGGCATCGAACTCCTCGAAGGCCGCGACGAGTAGGGCAGCTGTCGGGCCGTCCACCGCGTTACGGGATTCCGGTCGTGACAGCACGATGGTGGTGACCGGTCCGGAGCGCACGATCGAAACTGACATGCTTGAACCGTACTCGAGAGGTCTTGTGTGAAGCACTGAATCAATGCTTCAATCCTTCACATGCCGTACCGCCGCACCACGGCCGTGCAAGCCAGGCTCGACGCCGGACGCGCCACGCTCTTCGCATCCGCCATCGACGTGCTGTCCGCGCAGGGCTACAAGGGCCTCTCGATCGCCTCGGTCGCCGCCGCGGCCGGAGTCTCCGCAGGCAGTGTCTACACCCATTTCGCCAGTAAATCCGACCTCGTCGTGACGATATTTCGTGAAGTATGCAGCCGGGAGGTCGACGCCGTTGCGGAGGCAGGTTCCAGCGGCACTGTCGTCGAACGAGTCACCGCGATCGTCGAGACCTTTGCCGGGCGCGCCTTGAAAAACCGCACCATGGCCTACGCGCTGCTCGCAGAACCCGTCGATCGCGCAGTCGACGCCGAACGGCTCGTCTTCCGCAGGAGCTTCACCGACGCCATCGCCTGCGCGGTCGTTGCAGGTATCGCGGCGGGAGACATACCGGAACAGAACGCCGACCTCGCGGCGGCGGGACTCGTCGGTGCCGTCGGCGAAGTTCTCGTCGGCCCGCTCGGTCCGGATAGTAAGTCAGCGACAGCGTCCGACGTCGTACCCGACCTCGTTGCATTCGCCCTGCGCTCGTTAGGAGTTCGCCTTGACCGCTGAATTTCCCGTCACCCACACCGTGTTCAACCAGGTGCCCGATCTGGTGCCGTACGACACCTCGGACGACGCGACCCTCCTCGAAGGGCTCCACCGCGAGGGAGCGGAGTGGGCGTCGAGCGAGCTGCGCGAACTCGGAGATCTCGCAGGCAGCGTCGAAGTGCAGGAATGGGGTCGGCTCGCCAACGAGAACCCTCCCATCCTGCGCACGCACGACCGCTACGGCAGCCGCATCGACGAGGTGGAGTTTCATCCGCACTGGCACGACCTGATGTCGGTTGCGGTGGCGAACGGACTGCACGCGACGCCGTGGCGGTGCGATCGCTCCGGCGCCCACGTTGCCCGCGCCGCCAAGTTCTACGCTTGGGGTCAAGCCGAGGCAGGGCACATGTGTCCGATCTCCATGACCTACGCGGCGGTGCCTGCGCTACGCCACAATCCAGCACTGGCCGACGTGTACGAACCCCTGCTCGCATCGACCCACTACGATTTCGGCCTTCGCGTTCCCACCACCAAGCGGGGGCTCATCGCCGGAATGTCGATGACCGAAAAACAAGGCGGGTCCGACGTCCGAGCCAACACCACCACGGCCACTCCGTCCTCGGACGGAACGTTCGCAATCGTCGGACACAAATGGTTCACCTCCGCACCGATGTCGGATATGTTCCTCACGTTGGCGCATGCACCGGGTGGACTGTCGTGCTTCCTGCTTCCTCGCGTACTGCCCGACGGAACCCGCAATCGGATGGTGCTCCAACGCCTCAAGGACAAGCTCGGCAACAAGTCCAATGCCTCGGGCGAACTCGAATACCAGGGCGCGACGGGGTGGCTCGTCGGCGAAGAAGGACGCGGCGTCCAGACGATCATCGAGATGGTCAACATGACCCGCCTCGACTGCGTCATCGGCTCGGCGTCGGGGATACGTAACGCAACAGTCCGCGCAGTGCATCACGCAAGACACCGTTCCGCATTCGGTGTGCCGCTGATAGATCAGCCACTGATGCGCAATGTGTTGTCGGACCTGGTGATCGAATCGGAAGCGGCAACCGTGGCCATGATGCGATTGGCCGGAGCTACCGATCGCGCAGCACACGGTGATGCCGGTGAAGCCGAGTTGCGTCGAATCGCCTTGGCCGTCAGCAAGTACTGGGTCTGCAAGCGTGCGCCCTCACATGCGGCCGAAGCTCTCGAATGCCTCGGCGGCAACGGTTACGTCGAAGAATCCGGCATGCCGCGGCTCTTTCGCGAATCGCCGCTGATGTCGATCTGGGAGGGCTCGGGCAACGTCGCTGCACTGGATTCGCTTCGCGCACTTGCCAAGCAGCCGGACAGCGTCGAAGCGTATTTCACCGAAGTATCGTTGGCATCCGGATCGGACTCGCGCCTCGACGACGCCATCGCACGCGTCGGCAAAGAACTCTCCGACCGCTCCGACATCGAATACCGCGCTCGACGCGTCGTCGAACTCATGGCACTCGTCTTCCAAGGATCGCTTCTCGTCCGCCACGGCGATCCGGCCGTCGCCGACGCATTCTGCGCCAGCAGGCTCGGTGAAGATTGGGGCGGTGCATTCGGAACACTGCCGACCGGAGTGGACACGCGGGCGGTGTTGGCTCGGGTGTAGGGGCGGTGCTGGCTGCTGGGCGGGTGGTTGCTGGGCCGGGTTGGCTTGTTGCTGGGCCGAATTTACTCCCCGAGTTGGGATTCGAACCCCCTGCAGGAGGTTCGGATCCCCACTAGGGGAGTCGATCCGACCGGTACGTACCAACAGGTGTGCCATTTGCTGCTGCCCGGCGAAAAGCGCCGCGCAGACGCGTGACCAGGACGTCGGGCTTCGACAGATCCCGCCAGTCCCACCGAACGACGACCCACCCGAGGTCGTGCAGACGGTTTTGGCGGTTCTTTTCGTCGATGACGGCTCGCACAGGATCCGACTCGTATTTACCCTCACCGTCGAACTCGCCGATCACGCCATCGGGAAACAGAAAGTCCACCCTGCCCAGGAATCCCCCCGAGGTGTCGTAGACCCACTGGTTCAGCAAGGGCGTAGGCAAGCCGAGGTTGTGAAAGAGCAGTCGACTCCGTGATTCGCCGACGCTTTCGCTGCGGGAGGACATGAGACCGACCGCGTGGCGTGCACGGCCCACCCCTGTTCGTCCAGCGGCGTCGTCGATGGCTTCGGCCAACTCGAACGCTGTGGTCAGGCCACTGTGCAGTGCATGGTCACCGACACACACCGCCTGCTCGACGCCCTCGGCTCTTGCCAGGTCGATCACCGTCCGCGCAGGAACTGTCACCGGTACGCCATTTATGATCATGCGATCGGAATCGGGCAGACGCGTCCCGTGCAGGGTCCGTCGTCTGCCGCGCTTGCTGGCGTAGCTTCGTCCGATCGTCAGAGCAGCTTTGTCGAGAGCAATGCCCCATACCGGCATGCCGTGCAACACCGCGGCTGACACGTGACTGAGCACAGCGTCGTCTGCAGAGTCCGACAGCACAGCTTTGGCGAGCAGGAGATGCTGCGAGGAGGAGTCCAGTGTTCGGTACACCGCTGATCGCACGAAGTAGCCACGACGAATCGACAACAGGGTTCGGTCGGCTCGACTGCGTCTTAGATCGTCGTCCGTATAGCCGGATGCAAGCGCGTCGGCGCGGGTGAACATGCCCGGTTGATCGAAGTCCATACCCAGTTGGACGTGTATCGAGGTCGTTTGGATTCATCTGCGGACAAAATGCTCCCCGTATAGGGATTCGAACCCCTGTAGGAGGTTCGAATCCCAAATAGGGGAGTAAATCGCGCCCCGGACCCAGCGCCCCAGCGTCCCGACGCTACTTTGCCCGACCCCGCTGATCGCGGTACCAACGCACGAGGGCGTCGGTGGAGGAATCGCTCTGCGGCGCCGGGGCGTCGGTGTCGGTGAGGACGGGGGTCAGTTCGAGTGCCTGGGTTTTGCCGAGTTCGACGCCCCACTGGTCGAAGGGGTCGACGCCCCAGATGGCACCTTCTACGAACACCTGGTGCTCGTAGAGGGCGATGAGCTGACCCACGACGGACGGTGTCAGCTTCGGTGCGAGGATCGATGTCGTCGGCCGATTGCCGGGCATGACCTTGTGCGGTACGACGTCGGCCTCGGTGCCTTCGGCGGCGATCTCCTCGGCGGTTTTGCCGAATGCCAGCACCTGGGTCTGCGCGAAGTAGTTACTCATCAGCAGGTCGTGCATGCTGCCGGTGCCGTCGCGGGTGGGGAGGTCGTCGGTGGGCTCGGCGAATCCGATGAAGTCGGCGGGCACCAGACGTGTTCCCTGGTGCAGCAATTGATAGAACGCGTGCTGACCGTTGGTGCCGGGCTCGCCCCAGAAGATTTCTCCGGTCGAGGTGGTGACGGGCGTGCCGTCGGCCTTGACGGACTTGCCGTTCGATTCCATCGTCAATTGTTGGAGGTAGGCGGGGAAACGCGAGAGGTCGTTCGAATAAGGAAGTACTGCTCGGGTTTCCGAGCCGAAGAAGTTGGTGTACCAGAGACCGATCAGTCCGAGGAGTACCGGAGCGTTCTGCGCGAGCGGGGTCGTACGGAAATGCTCGTCGATGCGGTGGAATCCGTCGAGGAACTCCCCGAATGCTTCCTTTCCGACGGCGGCCATGACCGAGAGGCCGATTGCGGAGTCGACGGAATACCGTCCGCCGACCCAGTCCCAGAACCCGAACATGTTGGCGGTGTCGATGCCGAACTCGGCGACCCGTTCGGCATTGGTGGAGACGGCGACGAAGTGCTTGGCGACGGCGTCCTCGCCGAGGGTTGCCGTCAGCCAGCGTCGTGCACCGGTGGCGTTGGTGAGGGTTTCGAGTGTCGAGAACGTCTTCGATGCGATGACGAACAACGTGGTCGCCGGATCCAGGTCGGCGAGAGCGGCAACCAGGTCCGCGGGATCGACGTTGGAGACGAAACGCGCTTCGATGCCCGCGGTGGCGTAGTGGCGCAACGCGCGGTAGACCATGACGGGTCCGAGGTCGCTGCCGCCGATTCCGATGTTGACGACGGTTCGGATTTTCTGACCACTGGCTCCCACCCACTCACCCGAGCGAACGCGATCGGTGAATTCACCCATCCGCGTCAGTACTTCGTGCACGTCGGCAACGATGTTCTGGCCGTCGACCTCGAGGGTTGCGTCGGCGGGTAGCCGCAGCGCGGTGTGCAGCACGGCGCGGTCTTCCGAGGTGTTGATGTGCTTGCCCGCGAACATAGCGTCGCGATGGCCTTCGACGTCGGCTGTCCGTGCGAGCTCTACGAGCAGTGAGAGGGTCTCGCGGTCGATGCGATGCTTGCTGTAGTCGATGTGTAGTTCACCGGCGTCGAGGGTGAACTCGCGGCCGCGATCCGGATCGGCGGCGAACAGATCGCGCAGATGGGTCTCGCCGATGGAGTCGTGGTGTGCCGTCAGGTTCTTCCAGGCCTCGGTGCCCGTGATGTCGCCGCTCATATTTGCCAACCCTAATGTGCGCCGACGGGTTGCGCGCGTCATCCCGTTTGGTGAGGACTGCTCGAGGGCACACTCGAGGTATGGACCACAGCACTCTCATCGAATCCATTCCAGCGAAGTTGTGGATCGGCGGCCACGCGGTCGACGCCGAGAACGGCGCGACTTTCGACGTCAACGATCCAGCTACCGGCAGGCCGTTCACGAAGGTGGCCGACGCCAGCCCTGCAGACGCGCTCCGGGCTCTCGACGCGGCAGCGAATGCGCAGAGTTCCTGGGCGGCCACTGCGCCGAGGGAGCGCGGTGAGCTGCTGCGCGCGGTGTTCGAGAAACTCACCGAGCGCGCCGATGATGTCGCGACGTTGATGACCCTCGAAATGGGGAAGGCGTTGGCCGAGTCGAAGGCCGAGATCAAGTACGGAGCCGAGTTCTTTCGCTGGTTCAGCGAGGAGGCTGTCCGTATCGGAGGCCGGTACACCCAAGCCCCGGCAGGCAACGGCCGAATAATGGTCAGCAAGGCGCCCGTGGGGCCGGTTCTTGCGATCACTCCGTGGAACTTTCCGCTCGCCATGGGCACACGCAAGATCGGACCGGCTCTGGCTGCGGGATGCACGATCATCGTCAAGCCTGCCGGCGAGACACCGCTGACAATGCTCTTTCTCGCACAGTTGTTCGCCGAGGTGGGACTACCAGAGGGGGTTCTGTCGGTTCTGACGACGTCGAAGTCGAGTGCGGTCTCGGCCCCGCTGCTCGAGGACCCTCGACTGCGCAAACTGACGTTCACCGGATCCACCGAGGTCGGCAAGAAGCTGGTCGAGCAGTCGGCTGGGGGTCTGCTGCGAACGTCGATGGAGCTGGGCGGTAACGCACCGTTCGTGGTCTTCGACGACGCGGATGTCGACGCAGCCGTCGACGGCGCGATGCTCGCGAAACTACGCAACGGCGGCGAAGCCTGTACCGCAGCCAACCGCTTTCACGTGGCCAACAGTGTGCGAGCGGAATTCACCTCGAAGCTGGTTGCACGGATGAAGGATACGAAGCTCGGACCAGGCATCGACCCGTCGACGACTCTGGGCCCACTGATCAACGCGGACCAGCTGAGCAAGGTTGTGGAACTGGTCGACGACGCGGTCGCAGCAGGTGCGACGGTGGCGCTCGGGGGAAAGGCATCCGGCGGTGAGGGTTACTTCTACCCGGCGACCGTGCTGACGGACGTGCCGCCGACCGCACGAATCCTGGCGGAAGAAGTGTTCGGACCGGTCGCGCCCATCGTGGGTTTCGACACCGAGCAGCAAGGTATCGACGCCGCGAATTCGACCGAGTTCGGCCTCGCCGCGTACATCTACACCGAGGATCTGGATCGGGCGCTTCGTGTTGCCGATGCCATCGAGAGTGGCATGGTCGGGGTCAACCGCGGAGTGATCTCGGACGCGGCTGCGCCGTTCGGTGGCGTCAAGGCCTCCGGATTCGGGCGCGAGGGCGGAAGTGAGGGTATCGAGGAGTACTTGGAGACCAAGTACATAGCTCTCCCCTGAAAAGTCACTGCCCTGAGTGGGACCTCGTTGTGCACGGGCAGCCGTGCACAACGAGCTTCTGAAGTCTTTACCGGCCGAGTCGTCCGCGACCGAGGCGGAGCAGCAGCATGGCGAGTGTGTGACCTTCCTGGCCAAGGCTGCTGAAGCGGTCGAGCACCTTCATTTCGCGGCTGTGGACCATGCGCGGGCCGCCCGAAGCCATCCGAGTACGGCCGATCAGCTGCGATACCTCGCTCCGGCGCTGAATAGCAGCCAGGATTTCGGCGTCCAGGCGATCGATTTCCTGCCTCAACTCGTCGATCTCGGCCTCGGTGGTGGGCAACGCATTTTCGGAGTCGGTCTTCGTCGTGGATGCCATTTCTTCTCCTTGTGTCACATCATGGATCGTTACCGCGTCCGGCACCGTTACGTTTACGGAATCCGGGTGAATACCTGAATTGAACGAGCTGGGGTAGGTGCCTGACATGAAAGAACCCCGAGGCCCTGGTGGCGAGGGCCTCGGGGTGCAAGCACTTATCGGCCGCCCTCGCATTCGGTCGTTCTCACGACACAAAAGACGGGACGCCGACGCACGGCAGATTCGATCACCGATCCAGTTTGCCACTTGGAAGGCTTCGTGGAAAGTCGGTTGTTCGTAACAATGACGGCAGTAGTTCTACGTGTCGGTAGGCGCCGGTAACCTGAGACAGCGATGAACATGAATCTTGTAGCTGTACCCGTTCCCGGTAGATCCAAGTCCGAAGCATTGCTGGAGGGTCTCAATCCGCAGCAGCGCGAGGCCGTCATGCACACCGGGTCGCCCCTTCTGATCGTTGCGGGCGCGGGTTCGGGCAAGACTGCAGTCCTGACGCGCCGCATCGCATATCTGCTTGCCGAGCGCGGTGTCACCCCGGGGCAGGTGCTTGCCATCACGTTCACCAACAAGGCCGCAGCCGAGATGCGCGAGCGAGTCGTCGGACTCGTCGGGCCGCGAGCGAACAACATGTGGGTATCGACGTTCCACTCGAGTTGCGTCCGGATACTACGTAGCCAAGCGTCCTTGCTGCCGGGGTTGAACTCCAACTTCTCGATCTACGACGCCGACGACTCTCGCCGCCTGCTGACGATGATCTCGAAGGATCTGCAGATCGACACGAAGAAGTTCTCGGCGCGTCTGCTCTCCACTTCGATTTCCAATCTGAAGAACGAGCTGATCAGCCCGGACGATGCAGCGTCGGATGCGGAGAAGGAACCAGTCGAGCTGCCCAAGCTCATCGCTCGGGTGTACGGCCACTATCAGCAGCGTCTGCGCGCGGCCAATGCGATGGACTTCGACGATTTGATCGGCGAGACGGTCGGGATGCTGCAGGCGTTTCCTCAGGTCGCGGAGTACTACCGGAGGCGGTTCAGGCACGTTCTCGTCGACGAGTACCAGGACACCAACCACGCCCAGTACATGCTGGTCCGCGAATTGGTCGGCACTCCCGACGCCGACGGCGCGTTGGAGGGCACCATCGAGCCGGGTGAGCTGTGCGTCGTGGGTGATGCGGATCAATCGATCTATGCGTTCCGAGGGGCCACTATTCGCAACATCGTGGAGTTCGAGCGCGACTACCCCGACGCGCGCACGATTCTGCTCGAGCAGAATTACCGTTCGACGCAGAACATTCTCTCGGCCGCCAACTCGGTCATCTCCCGCAATACCGGCCGACGCGACAAGAAGCTGTGGACGGACACCGGCGAGGGTGAACTGATCGTCGGTTACGTAGCCGACAACGAGCACGACGAGGCTTCGTTCGTCGCATCGGAGATCGATCGTCTCGTGGACAACCACGATGTGCGCTACGACGAGGTGGCGGTCTTCTATCGCACCAACAACTCCTCGCGAGCACTCGAAGAGATCTTCATTCGGCTCGGATTGCCCTACAAGGTCGTCGGCGGTGTGCGCTTCTACGAGCGCAAGGAAGTCCGCGACATGGTGGCGTACCTACGTGTGCTGTCCAACGAGGACGACACCGTGAGCATGCGTCGTATCCTGAACACTCCGCGCAGAGGAATCGGTGACCGGGCCGAGGCATGTGTCGCCGTGCATGCCGAGCAACGGGACATGAGCTTCTCGCGGGCACTACGAGATGCGGCCGACGGGCGCGTCGCATTGCTGAACAGCCGGTCTCAGAAACTCATCGGCCAGTTTCTCGAGCTGCTCGACGAACTCCGCGCGGTTCTTACGACAACGGACGGAGATGGTAACGACGTCGTCGACATCGGCGACGTCGTCGAGGCAGTTCTCGACAGGACCGGATATCGGGCGGAGCTCGAGGGAAGCAGCGATCCTCAGGATGGCGCCCGCCTCGATAACCTCAACGAACTGGTCAGTGTGGCAAGGGAATTCACCTCCGAGGCGCGCAATCTTGCCGCGGTCGCAGCCGAACTCGACGCCGAGGGCGTCACCGAAACGGTGCCCGACGGCGAGGCGGATCCGGAGGAAGGGCTGCCGGAACCTGGTTCGCTCGGGGCATTCCTCGAACGTGTGTCGTTGGTAGCCGACACCGATCAGATTCCAGACTCCGGTACCGGTGTCGTCACGTTGATGACGTTGCACACGGCCAAGGGGCTGGAGTTTCCTGTCGTCTTCGTGACCGGCTGGGAGGACGGGCAGTTCCCGCACATGCGCGCACTCGGAGACCCGAACGAGCTGTCGGAGGAACGGCGTCTTGCCTACGTGGGAATCACCCGGGCTCGCCACCGGCTGTACGTGACCCGCGCGATCATGCGCTCGGCGTGGGGGCAGCCGATCAACAATCCGGAATCACGCTTCCTGCAGGAGATACCGCAGGAGCTGATCGAGTGGAAGCGTGAGGACCCGGGTATCGGCGGTGGACGCTCCATTGGCGGCGGGCGCACCAGACAGGGCAGTTACGGCGGCGGGGGATTCGGCGGCGGCGGTTTCGGGGGCGGAAGTTCCCACGGCGGGGCCTCGAGTACACCGAGTTTCGGTTCCGCACGTGCGCGCAACAACACGTTGGTGTTGGCCGTCGGCGACCGCGTCAACCACGATAAGTACGGTCTCGGAACCGTCCTCGAATCGACCGGGAGCGGAACATCGGCGATGGTTCTCGTCGACTTCGGCACATCGGGACGAGTGAAGATGATGCTTATCGGCGGTGTGCCGATGACCAAGCTCTGAGAGGTGTCCACCGCTGGCTACACACGTGCGCGAAAGGGCGTGTGAGCCGGGGGGAATGTCTGTGCGCGGGCAGAGAAGGTGGCGCTAGTCCCTTTCGGGGCCGAGGCCGATGCCTCGTGAGGCCAACCAGGGGAGCGGGTCGATCTTGTTCTCACCGGGCAAGTGGACCTCGAAGTGAAGGTGCGGGCCGGTGGAGAAGCCGCGGTTGCCCATGGTGGCGATTTGATCGCCGGCCATGACCTGCTGGCCGACCGACACGGTTGCCGTGTCGATGTGGCCGTATACGGTGACGGTGCCATCTGCGTGCTGTACGCGAACCCACATTCCGAAGCCGGAAGCAGGACCTGCATCGATGACCTTGCCGTCGGCAACCGAGACGATCGGCGTTCCGATGGCGTTGGCGATGTCGACGCCGGCGTGAAGGGTGCCCCAACGGGCCCCGAAGTTCGAGGTGTACGTTCCGACGGCCGGTAGGACGAACAGCGGGCGTCGGGCAGCGGCTTCGCGTGCGGCGCGCTCTTCGCTGAAACGCTGGCCCTTTGCCAGCAAATTGCTGAACTGGCTCAGGTCTACCGGGTTGGCTACGTTGAGGATCTGAGGAGCTTGAGAGGCTGCTGTGCTCGTGCTGTCGGTGGCGAACTGGGCTGCCTGCGGTACTGCCGTAGCGGCGATGCCGGGTGCGGCCGGCGCGGAACCTGCAGCGAGAGCAACTTCTTCGGAAGTGGGGGTGGCAGGCGCGTGATCGATAACAGCCTGGCCTGCGGCGACGATGGCCCCGGCAGCGACAGCGAGAACAGCTGCTCGGCCCTTGAGTGCAGTGGGCGGCGTCGGGATGCGGTGGGATCCGCCTCGACGGGGTACTTCCAAGATCGGTGTAACGGATTCGGTGCCCGCGGCGCTATCGATGTCGACGGAGCTGTGCAGCTCGGCGTCGTGGTAGCTCTCGGCGGGGCCGTAATTGCTGGCGAAGTAGTCGTAGCTCGGCGTCTCGAAGTCTGCGGCCTCGGTTCCCCAGCTGGTATCGGTCGAGTACACGGTGGGTGCACTCTCGGTCACAGCTGTCGGGGTGACGAATCTGCTGGTGGTGAAGGACGCGCGGTGCTGCGACAAAACCTTCGACCTCCGTTTCGTGATCTGCTCGTTACTTAAGACTCCGCAGACGGTAACGAAACGATCGCGGGGGGCGCAAGTTTTCGGCTCAGACTGGGCCAATATGTGATGTGCCTCACAGTGCGAACAGGGAAAATGTCACCACGGCACCGACCCCCCGCTCGGTTACAACTACCCGAATACGCGTTATCGAAACGCGGCCCGCGAAGTCCATGTAAATCGGCACCGGCAGATAACGTCGCTGTCGTGGCACCAATCTCCCCGACCGACCAGTCCGCAGATGTACTTCCTCGACGGATCGAGCCCAACCGCGACGACGACAAGAGCGCGTTCGTTCCAGCAGTTGTCGCAGCGGCAGTCACCGTGCTTGGCGCGCTGTGCGGTGTCGTAGCGCTGTCGTTCGAGCCAGTGGTCACGCAGGGCTCGGTATCCGCAGCTTCGGGAGAGGTGATCGGTGCGGGCGTCACTGTCGCTGCGCTCATTGCGCTTACCCCAGTGGTTCTGGTGGCGGTGATGGCAGTGCTCGGTGTCACTGCGCGCCGCGCAGCGCTCACCGGCGCTGTGACGGCGGGTTACGGGGCGGTGTCGGCCGGTCTGGCCGTTCTCGATATCGGGCTCCTGGTCGATCCGATCGACTCGAATCGTCTGGAGCTGTTTCGGCCCATCACTGCCGCTGCGCTGGAACCGGGCACCGGCGCCTATCTGGTGCTTGCCGCTCATGTGCTCGCGGCGCTGGGTGGGTTGTTCGGATTGATCGCGGTGAGCCGAGCCTCGCTGTCCGACGGATACGGATATTCCACCCACGCGGATATGGCCAACCGGGCCTCGGCAATCCGTATCGGCGGGTGGTTGTCCGTACTTGCCGTCGGCGCTGCCGCTGTGGCGGCGGGGTCGATGTTCGCTTCGCCCTACGACTCTTCCGACGCCATCGTGCTGGTTCCCGTTGTGATCGATTCCCCGATGACGACGTCAGTGGGGTCGGGGATCGTCGCCCTTGCCGTCCTCATCGTGGCGGCTGCGGCGCTGGCGTCGATTTCACCTACCGTCGCAGCCGGCGCTTCCATAGGCGCCGGGCTCGGCATGCTCGGCGTCACGGGCTCGCGGGTATTGGCCGGTGCGTCGAGTGGGCCTGGAGTCGACGCGGCGCCTGGATCGTGGGTCGGGGTTTTCGCATCGGCAGTGCTCGTGGTGGTAGGAGTCGTGCTCTTCCCGGTGTCGAAGCTCCGGGAGCGACGTGGCGACTCTGCCGAAGTTCGACGCACCACGCCCGTGGACTCGACCTCGGCAACAAACCGTTGGCATGTCGTTGCTGGAGTTGTGGGCGTCGCGGCGGGTGGCCTCATCGTCGCCGGCGCCCTCTTGCCGACCCTCTCGGTTCCGGATGGCCTGCCCAATCCGACGATCCTGGCCACCAGGGTCGCCGCCGTAGCGGGCTTCATGTTGGTCCTTGCGTCCATCCCGCTGTTCTTCTCGGTACTGGCGGCACCGGTCCGTCCCGTGCTCGGTGTCCTGGCTGTTGCCGCCGTGATGGGTGCGTCCGGTGTGTTGCAGTCGGTTGTCCTGGCCACGGACATCGACGGCATTGCCCTCGGCGTAGGCGGTGTTGCGACGGCACTGGGCACTATCGGCGCGGTGCTGTGTGGCGGATGTGTGCTCCTCGCCGGAAGCGCTGAGCGTGAGGATGTCGACACCTCGGACACGCGCATCGACGTCGGGCTCGGATCAGTGGCATGGCTCGGAGGGCTGTTGTCTGCCGCAGGACTGGCGCTGCCGCTCTACCGTGGCACGGACGTCACCGCAGCGTGGTTCGGTATTTTTCCGTGGGGATGGGACGTGTGGGGACAGGCTTTTCTCGCCGTGACCATCGTGGTCTCCGCCGTCGTAGCGTCACGGTCGAGGCCTTCGCGCGGCACTGCACTTCTCGCAGGATGCGTGATCGCGATGATCATCTATTTGCTCGGGTGGCCGCTGACCGAGACACGCGCACTCGAGCCCGTAATCGGGTCCGGAGTGATCGTCGGGGCGCTCGGAGCGCTCACTCTTACTGTGGCCGCGCTACTTTCGGCTCGTAGTCGTCTGCGGTGAGGCGCAGGACACATGGCACCTGCCGGTGAGATAGACCACATACCATCCATGCGCCCGATGCGCCCGTGGGCTACCTGGATAAAGTCGATGCTCAGACCCGCTCACACCCTGGAGCGGGCGTCAACGTAGACGAGACGGTGAGCTGATGGATCTCTTCGAATACCAGGCGAAGGAATTGTTCGCCAAGCATGGCGTACCAACCTCCGCAGGTCGTGTCACGGACACGGTCGCCGGAGCAACAGAAATTGCCAAGGAAATCGGCAAGCCAGTAATGGTCAAGGCGCAGGTCAAGGTCGGCGGACGCGGCAAGGCCGGCGGCGTCAAATACTCCAAGGACGTCGCAGCAGCCACCGAGAACGCAGAAGCGATTCTCGGACTCGACATCAAGGGCCATGTCGTCAAGAAGCTTCTCGTTGCAGAAGCATCCGACATCGCCGAGGAGTACTACATCTCCTTCCTGCTCGACCGCACCAACCGCACCTACCTCGCGATGTGTTCGGTCGAGGGTGGCGTGGAGATCGAGGTGACGGCAGTAGAGAACCCCGATGCACTCGCCAAGATTGCCGTCGATGCCGTCAAGGGCGTCGACCTCGCTTTTGCTCGTGAGATCGCTGAAAAAGGCAAGCTTCCCGCCGAGGTGCTCGATGCCGCAGCGGTGACCATCCAGAAGCTGTGGGAGGTCTTCATCAACGAAGATGCTCTCCTGGTCGAGGTCAACCCGCTGGTTCGCACCCCGGACGATGAGATCCTCGCCCTCGACGGCAAGGTCACGCTCGACGAGAACGCAAGCTTCCGTCAGCCCGGCCACGCGGACTTCGAGGACAAGGACGCTGCCGATCCCCTCGAGGCCAAGGCCAAGGAAAACGACCTCAACTACGTCAAGCTCGACGGACAGGTCGGCATCATCGGAAACGGTGCCGGACTGGTCATGTCGACCCTCGACGTCGTTGCTTACGCAGGCGAGGCCCACGGTGGCGTCAAGCCCGCCAACTTCCTCGACATCGGTGGCGGCGCCTCGGCCGAGGTCATGGCTGCAGGACTCGACGTCATCCTCGGTGACGAGCAGGTCAAGAGCGTGTTCGTCAACGTCTTCGGCGGCATCACCTCTTGCGACGCGGTTGCCAACGGCATCGTCGGCGCACTGAAGAAGCTCGGTGACGAGGCCAACAAGCCGCTGGTGGTTCGTCTCGACGGCAACAAGGTCGAAGAAGGACGCAAGATTCTCGCCGACGCCGCGCACCCGCTGGTGACGCTCGCCGAGACCATGGACGAGGGCGCCGACAAGGCCGCCGAGCTGGCTGCGAAGTAGAGGAAACCATGTCAATCTTTCTGAACAAGGACAACAAGGTCATCGTCCAGGGCATCACCGGCGGCGAGGGCACCAAGCACACCGCTCTGATGCTCAAGGCCGGCACCCAGGTCGTCGGCGGCGTCAACGCACGTAAGGCCGGAACCACGGTCAAGCACGTCGACAAAGACGGCAACGACATCGAACTTCCCGTCTTCGGCACCGTCGCCGAGGCAATCGAGAAGACCGGCGCGGACGTCTCCATCGCTTTCGTGCCGCCGGCATTCGCCAAGGACGCCATCGTCGAAGCGATCGACGCGGAGATCCCGCTGCTCGTCGTCATCACCGAGGGCATCCCCGTGCAGGACTCCGCTTACGCGTGGGCCTACAACGTGGAGAAGGGCAAGAAGACCCGGATCATCGGACCGAACTGCCCCGGCATCATCACCCCCGGTGAAGCTCTCGTCGGCATCACGCCCGCCAACATCTCCGGCACCGGGCCCATCGGCCTCGTCTCGAAGTCCGGCACGCTGACCTACCAGATGATGTTCGAACTCCGTGACTTCGGCTTCTCGACGGCCATCGGCATCGGCGGAGACCCGGTCATCGGTACAACGCACATCGACGCCATCGAGGCGTTCGAGAACGATCCCGAGACCAAGATCATCGTCATGATCGGTGAGATCGGTGGCGACGCCGAAGAGCGCGCAGCCGACTACATCAAGGCCAATGTGACCAAGCCCGTCGTCGGCTACGTCGCAGGCTTCACCGCTCCCGAGGGCAAGACCATGGGCCACGCAGGCGCCATCGTCTCCGGGTCCTCGGGTACGGCTCAGGGCAAGAAGGACGCTCTCGAGGCCGCAGGCGTCAAGGTCGGCAAGACGCCGTCCGAGACCGCTGCACTTGCTCGCGAGATCCTCGAATCGCTCTCCGTCAAGTAGCTTTCACCTTCGAAAGGCCCGTCACCGGTGGTGGCGGGCCTTTTGTGTGCTCACCGCCCGACCCCCGCCCGCTTGAATGGCGCACTCGAGCTATCAGATCGTATGAATGGCGCATCGAAGCGATCGATCTGCTGTTCCCGCACGGTCTTTGGGCCACACCGTTGCGGTGTCACCTGCGCTGGTCGACGCTGGGCGAGGTGTCGCATCGGGTCCGTAGACTAGCGTGGTCCGTGGACCCAATTTCGACGTAGAAACATGAGGTGAGTGTCATGACCTATCCGCCCGAGGGCCCAAACTCAGGTTCGCCCGGTTACGGAGCCGGCGGATACGGCAGCCACGGCCCGTCCTACGGTGCGACCCCACAGGGGCCATCGCCACAGGGTCCATCGACACAGGGTCCGTCACCACAAGGTCAGTCATCGCAGGGGCCCACTTCACAGGGTCCGTCTCAGCAGACGCCAGGGCAGCAGTCGTACTCGCAACCAGGTCAGTACTCGCCGTCGCCTGCTTCGAATATGTCGCCTGCTTCGAAGACGCCGTTGCCGCTGCCACGGATTCTGACGCTGGTCGTCGCCGCTCTTGGCGGGATCGGTTTTCTGGTCGGCCTGGCCGGCCAGTACTCGGCGTTCGACGTGTCCAGTAACTTCTTCCAGTTCGGCAACGGTGACCCCACTTCGATCGCACTGCTGTTGGCCTCGGGGCTTGTGGCAGCGGTCGGGTTGCTACCCAAGCAGTCGAGCACCATCGGAATCGCAGCAGCGTTGGCGGTTTCAGGGTGGCTGACGCTGGTCTTCCAGTCCTTCAATATCGACTCGGGCGGAGGAATGGGTAGCTCGATCGGTCTGGGAACTGGCGCCATCATCGTCTTGGTACTCGGATTCTTTCAGTCCCTTGCTGCGATCGCCGCACTTCTGTTCGGTGCGGATGTTCTGAAAGTGCCTGCACCTAAGGATGTTTCGTACGGCCAGCAGAATCAGTTCCAGGGTTATTCGCCAACTCCGGGCTACCGCCAGCCTGGTCAGCAGCCACCGAATTACGGTTATGGTCAGCCACAGCAGAGCTATGGAGGCCCGGTTCAGGGTGGTTACGTTCCACCGACCTACCCGGGACAGCCTGCACCCAATCAGCCTGCCCGCGGACAAAATCCGTCCGGCAGCCTCGGTTACCCGGTCGACCCGCAGCAGCATGGTGCAAGCGGGCCGACGGGCTCTGCCGATCAGTCTTCGCCGTACAGCCAGTACCAGTACGGCCAACCGCCGGTGGGTTCTGCTGGATCAGGAGCGCCTCAGCATGCAGTCTCGCCCGAGACACAGGCAGTGCCGACGGATCAGCAGTCCGGAGGGCCGTCCACGCCCACCGAGAGTGGCTCGACCGGTGGGCCCTCCTACAGTGAACCCACCCAGGCGTTCGGCACCACTCCCGCCAACGACGACGAGAAGTAGGGATCTTCGGCGCGCCTGATCCATCGCCTCGCCCGATGGTGAAACCCTCATCCCTGATGAGCGCTCTACTGAATCATGAGAGACGGCGTACGCGGCACCCGGCACAGCAGCGTCCGCCGTTGCTGACCCCTGCCCAGTCCAGAATGTTGGTCCGGGTCGGCTTCCGGGTTCCTGGCCTCTTGATAGCAATCATTGTTTCTCTCGTTCTGGTCACGCTCGTCTCCGCCAACAGTGAGCTCACCGGGACGCTCGGCGCGATTGCAGGCATGTGGTTCGCCGTGCATCAGGTGCCGTTGAGTATTTCCGGAACCTCGCTCGGAGTGTTTCCGTTGCTTCCGACGATTGTGCTCATGGTCGTCGTCGCCCGCGGTGTCCACCGGGTGTCCACGGAGTTCTCGACGCGTCGAGAACTGGGATCGATCTTCGCTGCCGCCGTACTAGGGCCACTGCTCGTCACCGCGGTCGCGTTGGCTGTCGCCACCGATGCCTCGGCAGCGATCGGCCTGTCGAGCCCTAATGCGTTTCACGCGTTCGCTTGGGTCGCCGGAATTCATGCCGTCGCTGCCGCCATCGGTGTGGTGATGGGAAGCTGGGATTCGCTCGGCTTGGCCCCGAGGGTCCCAACCTGGGTGGGGGAGGTCGTGCGGCCGACGATTCGTGCCGCGATGGTCCTGATCGCAGGCGGCGCAGCTATATCCCTCGCGGCGATGGTCGCGTCATGGTCGACGATGGAGATGCTTCTCGACGCCGGGAACGGATTCGTCGGCTTCCTCGGGCTCACCGTGCTCTCGATCCTCTATCTACCCAATGTGGTGCTCGGAACTTCCGCGGTATCGGTGGGATCCGCGGCGCATGTCGGCGAAGCCTCGGTCAGCCTTTTCCACACCGCAGCCGGTCCACTTCCGCCGCTCCCCGTTCTTGCGGTTCTGCCGGAAGGGTCAGCGCAGACGGCGTGGTTCCTGATGCTCGTGGTCCCGATCACCGCTGCTGTCATGCTCGGCCGCGATTGCGCGCGTCGAACCGTCGACGTGCATTACGCAATGTCCTCCGTCTGGCTCGGTGCAGCGGCATTAGGGATTCTCGCGGCAGTGGGCGGCTTCGCGGCAGGCGGAAGCCTGGGGACGTTCGGCACCGTCGAAATCACGGCGTGGTCGTTCGGATTGTTGACGTTCGCGTGGTTGGCGGTGGTCGGGTCACTGGCTGCCGCCCTCACTGCATGGCGTGGGGGATCGAAGCACGACGAACCGCTGCCCGAGAAAACTGAGCGCACAAGCGAGCAGCCTGTCCTGACGCCTCGTGCCCAGTCCGCCGATGCCCAGACCATCGATGCCCAACAGCCAGCCGAGACCCCACCCGTCGTCCATGAAGAACACGCTCTGGATGCCGAGATAATCGACGTGCCCGAGGCCGTAGACGTGCCTACGATTGCGCCAGAACCCGAAGCGGCTGCATCGGCAGCCGAAGATGTCGTCGAGGCAGAGGTTGTGGACTTGGTTGCGCCACCGACGTCGGACGTGGACGAACCGGTCGAGGTGAAGTCCACAGAGGACCTGCCCGTCAAGCCTGCAGAGAGCAGCGACTAGTCTTTGTGCTGGCCCGGATCGACGGGCAACCACGACGATTCTCAGGAGAACTGCGCTGACTGCCTCGCGTGAGCACCGAGCACGAGTCGTTGTCCTCGCTTCGGGCACCGGCACGCTGTTGCAGTCGCTGATCGCAGCGGCTGCGGTGGACTCCTACCCAGCACGCATCACCGCCGTCGGCGTCGACCGCGAGTGCGACGCTGTCGAGCATGCACGTGCGGCTGACATCACCCACTTCCGTGTAGGGCTTCGTGATTACGCGGATCGCTCGCAGTGGGACGTGGCACTCACCGAATCCGTCGCGAAGCATCAGCCGGATCTCGTCGTCACCGCCGGATTCATGAAGATCCTGGGCCCGAGCTTCATCGATGCTTTCGCCGGGCGCATCATCAACACGCACCCGGCGCTGCTGCCGTCGTTTCCCGGTGCACATGCTGTTCGGGACGCGATCGAATACGGCGTCAAGCTGACTGGGTCGACGGTGCACCTCGTGGACTCGGGTGTCGATACCGGACCGGTCTTGGCCCAAGAGGCCGTGGCAGTGCTTGAAGGCGACAGTGAATCGTCGCTGCACGAGAGAATCAAAACTGTGGAACGACGGCTGCTGGTCGATGTGATCGCGGCCGTGGCCACCCGAGGTGTTGTCTCCGATGGACGAAAGGCTCAGATTAGGCGATGAGTGAACGTAAAGCAGTGCGGCGTGCGTTGGTCAGTGTTTACGACAAGACCGGACTGATCGAACTCGCGACCGGTTTGCACAGCGCAGGCGTCGCCCTCGTGTCCACCGGTTCCACGGCGTCGAAGATCGCCGACGCGGGGATTCCGGTCACCAAGGTCGAGGATCTCACCGGCTTCCCTGAGACGCTCGACGGCCGGGTCAAGACCCTGCACCCACGCGTTCATGCCGGAGTGCTCGCGGATACTCGACGGCCCGAGCATCTCGCGCAGCTCGAGGAGCTCGGTATCGAGGCGTTCGAGCTCGTTGTCGTCAATCTTTACCCGTTCACCGAGACTGTTCGTAGTGGCGCGACCGAGGACGAATGCGTCGAGCAGATCGACATCGGTGGTCCGTCGATGGTTCGCGCTGCGGCGAAGAATCATCCTTCGGTGGCCGTCGTTGTGGACCCGGCCAGGTACGAAGATGTTCTTGCTGCAGTGTCCGGTGGCGGATTCACTCTCGCCGAACGCACTGCCCTTGCGGCGCAAGCGTTTGCGCACACTGCGTCGTACGACGTCGCAGTCGCATCGTGGATGAGTAGTGTGCTCGTGAGTGATCCCGAGACGACATTCCCCGGGTGGATCGGGGGCACGTGGGACCGGTCTGCAGTGCTTCGGTACGGCGAGAATCCGCACCAGGCTGCTGCGTTGTACATCGACCCAGCGGGTGACGGCATTGCGCAGGCGAAGCAGTTGCACGGTAAGGAGATGTCGTACAACAACTTCACCGACGCCGACGCCGCGTGGCGGGCCGCGTTCGACCACTCTGCGCCGACCGTCGCGATCGTCAAACATGCCAACCCGTGCGGTATCGCGTTGGGCGAGAACATCGCCGAGGCCCATCGCAAAGCACACGCCTGTGATCCGGTCAGCGCATACGGCGGCGTCATCGCAGCCAACCGCGAGGTGACCGTCGAGATGGCGGAGCAGGTAGCGGAGATTTTCACCGAGGTCATCGTCGCGCCGTCGTACGCTGATGGTGCGTTGGGAGTTCTTCAGCGTAAGAAGAACATTCGTGTGCTTCTTGCTACGCCGCCGTCACCGCAGGGTATAGAGCTGAAGCCTATTTCTGGCGGCACGCTCCTGCAGCAGCGCGACGCGATCGACGCCGATGGTGACAACCCGGCCAACTGGACCCTCGCAGCCGGTGAGCCGGCCGACGAACAGACGCTGAATGACCTCGAATTCGCTTGGCGTGCATGTAGAGCGGTCAAGTCCAACGCGATACTTCTCGCCCACGACGGCGCCTCGGTCGGCGTCGGAATGGGTCAGGTCAATCGCGTCGATGCGGCTCATCTGGCGGTCCAGCGGGCTGGCGAACGCGTCGAAGGTTCGGTCGCGTCCTCGGATGCCTTCTTCCCGTTCCCCGACGGGTTGCAGGTGTTGCTGAGCGCAGGGGTGCGCGCTGTTGTACAACCCGGCGGATCGGTACGTGACAACGAGGTCATCGCCGCCGCTCAGGATGCCGGCGTCACGTTGTACCTGACGGGTGCACGGCACTTCGCGCACTAGAGTTCGCAGTTGTGCATCCCCGCTCTTCGGGACGCCCGAATCAGGGTAGGGGGTGCACAAATGTGCGAACGCTCGTAACGTGGTGAAGTGACCTCTACCAAACCTGGCATGACCACCGTCGGCGAACTGCGCGCATCCGGACACGTACAGCGTTCGGTCAAGGAAGAACTCCGAGACAATCTGCTCGACGCCCTTCGTGAAGGGACGTCTGCGTGGCCGGGAATCGTCGGATTCGACAGGACGGTTCTGCCACAGCTCGAGCGCGCCATCATTGCCGGCCATGACGTCGTTCTGCTCGGGGAGCGGGGGCAAGGCAAGACGCGCCTGCTGCGTACCTTGCACCTGTTGCTCGACGAGTGGTCGCCTGTGATCGAGGGCTCCGAACTCGGCGAGCATCCCTACGAGCCGATCACTCCGGCGAGCATCAGGAAGGCCGCCGAGTTCGGCGAGGCACTGGGCATCGGTTGGCGCCACCGCAGCGAGCGGTATGCAGAGAAGTTGGCGACGCCCGATACCTCTGTTGCAGACCTCGTCGGCGACGTCGACCCGGTCAAGGTCGCCGAAGGTCGAAGCCTCGGTGACCCGGAGACCATTCACTTCGGATTGGTACCACGAAGCCACCGCGGAATAGTCGCGATCAACGAACTCCCCGATCTTGCCGAGCGCATCCAGGTCTCCTTGCTCAACGTCATGGAAGAGCGCGACATCCAGGTCCGCGGATACACCCTCCGGCTGCCCCTCGACGTGTTGCTCGTCGCGAGTGCGAACCCCGAGGACTACACCAATCGTGGACGCATCATCACGCCGCTGAAGGACCGCTTCGGCGCGGAGATCCGCACGCACTACCCGATCGTGCTGGGCGACGAGGTCTCGGTCATCGAGCAGGAGGCCGAGCTGACAGCGACGGTCCCGTCGTATCTGCTCGAGGTTCTGGCACGCTTCACCCGACTTCTGCGTGAGTCGCCGTCGATCGATCAGCGTTCGGGTGTGTCGGCGCGCTTCGCGATCGCGGCGGCCGAGACCATCTCGGCTGCGGCCATTCATCGCGCTGCCGTGCTCGGCGAGGCCGATGCGGTAGCGCGTCCGGTAGATCTGGGCACGATCATCGAGGTTCTACGCGGCAAGGTCGAGTTCGAATCAGGGGAAGAGGGCCGCGAGGTCGAGGTACTCGAGCACCTGTTGCGTCGTGCAACGGCCGATACCGTCCGTGAGCGACTCGGTGGAATCAACCTGGCCCCGTTGGTGACAGCGATCGAGCAGGGCGAGCCGGTGGTGACGGGCGACCGGATCACCGCCAAAGCGTTGCTCGGAGAGCTTCCCGATCTGGAGGTGCTCGACGAGGTTTCGGCACGGCTCGATGCTTCTTCCGATGGCGAGCGGGCCGCGGCAACCGAACTTGCACTCGAAGGGCTGTACCTGGCTCGCCGGATAGCCAAGGATCCCGACGAAGACGGTCAGACGGTGTACAGCTGATGTCGGCCAGCAGATACGGTCGATATCACGGAGGACCCGATCCGCTGGCGCCTCCCGTCGATCTGAGGGAAGCACTCGAATCGATCGGCAACGATGTCCTCGAGGGGGCATCTCCGCGCAGGGCTCTGCAAGAGATGTTGCGACGCGGTACGCAGAACATGCGTGGTCTCGATGATCTCGCGGCCCAAGCCAACCGTCGTCGTCGAGACATGTTGCGTAAGAACAATTTGGACGGCACGTTGCAGGAGGTTCGCGAGCTCCTCGACAAGGCTGTGCTCGAAGAACGCAAGACGCTCGCTCGCGCACTGGACGACGATGCGCGCTTCAAGGAGATGCAGATCGGTGATCTGTCACCGTCCACCGCGCAGGCAGTACAGGAACTGGCTGACTACGACTGGCGCTCGTCCGAGTCGCGGGAGAACTACGAGAAGATCAAAGATCTGCTCGGTCGCGAGATGCTCGATCAACGCTTCGCCGGCATGAAGAAGGCGCTCGAAGGTGCGACCGATGAGGACCGGCAGGCGATCAGCGAGATGCTGAAAGACCTGAACGAGTTGCTCGACGCGCACAACAAGGGCGAGGACACGGACGCGCAGTTCGACGAGTTCATGAACAAGCATGGGCAGCACTTCCCGGAGAACCCACAGAACGTGGAAGAGCTTCTCGATTCGCTTGCGCAGCGAGCAGCGGCAGCTCAGCGACTGAGAAACTCCCTCAGTCCGGAGCAACGCGCCGAGCTGGACGCGCTGGCGCAACAGGCTTTCGGTGATTCGAATTTGCTGAGCCAGCTCGACCAACTCGATCAGAACCTACAGGCGGCAAGGCCAGGTGAGGATTGGGACGGATCGCAGGACTTCCGCGGTGAGAACGGTATGGGCCTCGGCGATGGCACGGGTGCGCTGCAGGACATCGCGGAGCTGGAGAATCTGGGAAACCAACTGTCGCAACAGTACAACGGCGCTGCGCTGGACGATATCGATGCGGAATCGCTCCTGAAGCAGCTCGGCCCGGAAGCTGCAGCGGATGCACGAATGCTGTCGGAACTCGAAAAGGCTTTGCAGCAGCAGGGTTTCATGGACAAGGGAGCCGACGGTCAATGGCGGCTGTCGCCGAAGGCGATGCGTCAGCTCGGACAGTCGGCGCTCCGCGATGTCGCAGGCAAGATTTCCCGACGCGGTGGCGAGCGAGATACCCGTAAGGCGGGCGCGATGGGGGAGCCGACCGGGGCGTCGAGGGCATGGGAGTTCGGTGATACCGAGCCGTGGGATGTCACGCGGACGGTCAACAACGCGGTGTTGCGCACAGCGGCCCAAGGATCGAGTTTTCCGGTGTCCTTGCGGGTCACGGACGTTGAGATCAGTGAGACCGAAACTCGAACGCAGGCGGCCGTCGCGCTGCTCGTCGATACGTCTTTCTCGATGGTGATGGACGGCCGGTGGGTGCCGATGAAGCGCACGGCGTTGGCGCTCGAGCATCTGGTGAGCACACGGTTTCGGGGCGACGATCTACAGTTGATCGGGTTCGGGCGTCACGCGCAGAAGTTGACGGCGTCGGAGTTGGCGGGCCTGGACGGTGCCTACGATCAGGGCACGAACCTGCACCACGCCTTGCTGTTGGCGGGTCGGCATCTGCGACGACACCCCAACGCTCAGCCGGTGGTGCTGATCGTGACGGATGGCGAGCCGACGGCGCATCTGGAGCCGGACGGGAATGCGTATTTCGACTATCCGCCGAGTCCGCGCACTCTGGGTCTCACGGTCCGTGAGCTGGACAATATTGCGAAACTCGGTGCGCAGGTGACCATTTTCCGTCTTGGTGACGATCCGGGGCTTGCACGTGTCGTCGATCGGATGGCCGAACGGGTCGGTGGGCGGGTCATTGCGCCGGATTTGGATGGTCTCGGAGCAGCGGTGGTCAGCGACTATCTGAAGCGGCGTCGGAAGTCCTGAGTCTTTGGTGGGCTTTCTCGACTGTCATGCCGCGTTGACGACGGTGCGATCTCCGAGCGGGCTGTGCAATGTCATCTGCATCGTGCCGTATACGGCCACCATGATGCAGGCTTTGTCTGCCGCTTCCTGACGTGTGCCTGTCCGGAGTGCGATCACCACTTCGGTATCGGTTTCGGTGACCTTCGCGTCGGCGCCGTAGCACTCAGGCGTCCCGGTGACGAAGTGGATGGCGATGGTGTTGGGAGAAATCTGACTCCACGATTCGAACGGTGTCGGCGCTGCGCGAATCAGTTCGGGTGTCGATTCGAACATCGTCCCGACCTCTCCGACAGGGACCTCGACGGGAACAGGTGGGGAACTAGGGGAGCGCATCGGGTCGGTGGCGGCCGGACTGCTCGTGGTTTCGACGTCGACGCTGCCTGCCGTCGTCGCCTCGCTCGCGCAGCCGACGAGCAGGACGCACATCAGTACTCCCGCAGCCAGAAACCTCATGCCTCCAAGGTAGCGCCGTGAGCTGAGTAGAACCTTTGGGTTGCGCAAGAGTTGTCCTCAGGCCAACAATGCCGTGACGAGTGCGATGGCAGGGATCGAGAGAAGTGTTGTCACGAAGGCTGTGTCCCTGGCCATGACGACGCCGCGGTTGTATCGGCTGGCAAAAACGAACACGTTCTGCGCCGTGGGGAGAGCAGAGATGACGGTGATGGCGAAAAGCTCGTGTCCCTCGACGCCGAGGAGCCGAGCCAACAGGTAGCCGAGGACGGGCTGCAGAATCATCTTCAAGCCGGTGGCGAGCGCTACGTCCCGTCGCGGACTGGCGCCCTTCTGGAGTACCCGGGTCCCGTACAGCGACAGACCGAAGGCCAGCAGTGCGCCGGGGACGGCGGTTCCCGCGACGAGTTCGAACGGTTGCATCAGGGCTTCGGGCAGTTCGAGTCCGGTGATGGACAGGGCGAGACCGAGTCCGCCGGCAAGCACGATCGGGTTCTTGAATGGCGAGATGAGGATATTGCGTACTGACGCCTTCTTGCCCATCGTCGAGATGTCGAGAATCGTCAGCGCAAGCGGCGAGTAGATCATGATCTGAAAGAGCAGGAGTGGGGCAACGAAAGTTGCGTCACCGAGCACGTAGACGGCGATCGGGATTCCGAGATTCGCGGCGTTGACATACGACGAGGCGAGGCCGCCGATCGTCGCTTCCGGGGTAGCCCGTTTCAACACCAGCTTGGCGGTGAGCAGATAGATGGACCCGACCACCAGCGCGGACACCCCCGCGACTGCGAGGGTCGGCGAGAGAATGACCGCGAGATCCGACGTCGCCATCGTGACGAACAGCAGGGCCGGCGTCGCGACGAAGAAGACGAGTCGGCTCAGGACGAATTGGCCGTGGTCACCGAGAACCCCGAGTCGCGCCAGCATGTATCCCAGCGCGATGACGACGAAGATGACCGTGAAGCCTTCGAGAACTCCGGACATGAAGGTTTCAGGGTCTCGATTCGGATCGGTAGTGGGGCGCCTCTAACTTTAGTGGCTCACGAGAAAGGCCACGCACCCGAAGGATGCGTGGCCTTTCTGGAAAGACTGTGATCAGCGGCTGGTGAACGGCAGCAGTGCCATCTCACGAGCGTTCTTCACTGCGACGGCGACCTGACGCTGCTGCTGCGGCGTGAGGCCGGTGACGCGACGGCTACGAATCTTGCCGCGGTCGGAAATGAACTGACGAAGAAGGTTGATGTCCTTGTAGTCCACCGTGGTGACCTTGGCGGCGTTCAACGGGTTCTTCTTGGGTCGACGGCCAACCTCTGCGCGGACCTTCTTCGACGGTGCTCTCTTGACTGCCATCTCTACCTTTTCCCTTACCAGCTCGACTTATGGACGCCATGCAGTTCCCCGCGGTGCGCAGGCTCGCACATGTCGATGCGTGAGAGTCCACACTTCCGCAGGAAACCGCGCGGACGTCCATCCGCAGCGTCGCGATTGCGCAATCGTACCGGACTCCGAGCATGCGACAAACGCTGCAGTGCCACTCGGGTCTCCGTGCGCTCGGAATCGTGGCTGGGGGGCTTGGTGATGATGACCATCAGATCTTGTGCCCCCGGGTGCGGATACGGGTGATGACGGCGTCGATGCCGTCGCGGTCGATGGTCTTGATGCCCTTGGTGGACAGGGTCAGCGTGATGCGCCGGCCGAGGCTGGGGGCGTAGTACGTCTTCCTCTGAATGTTGGGGTCCCACCGTCTGCTTGTTCGGGCGTGTGAGTGCGAGACGGACTTGCCGAATCCCGGCTTTCGTCCCGTCACTTGGCAATGCCTGGACATACGAGCCACTCCCTATCGTTAATGACAATCATATTCGACAACTGGACCTTGTGAATGTAGCGTGCTTCAAGACGCAATGACAATCATTGTCGAAGGAAGGGCTTCAGTGAATCTCCCCACGGACCGCCGCATACCGGTGGTACTCGTGTCCGGCTGGACCGGAGCGATGGGCGCAGTGGTGACCTCATTTCTTACCGAGGGAACCGTCGCTGTGCGCCACGATCTCAGCCGCGTACGCGAGGGCGTCGTGCGCAGAACCATCTATACGGCGGGAGAGCAGCCGCGCGAGACGATCCTCGAACTCGCGCACGGTTGCGTGTCCTGCATTCTGCGCCAAGACCTGCTGCCCCTGCTCCGCACACTCTCGAACCGCAGTTCCATCCACCGCATAGTTCTCGCCATGGACCCGACTCTCGAACCTGCGGTGTTGTGCTGGGCGATCCGTCATGTCGTCGTCGAAGGCATCGTCGGTCGGGTCGACGGACCGGCCTCGCGTGACGTCCGCGTCGAAGCCGTCATCAATTGTCTCGACGCGGCCACATGGCTCGACGACGCGACCGGCGACGATTCCCTCACCGACCGGGGCACCCAAGCCAGTCACGACGATGAGCGGACGCTTGCCCAGTTGGTCGTCGGGCAGGTCGAGTACGCCGACGCGCTCGTCGTCACGGCAGGTCCCGACGTCGAAAGCTGGGATCGGGGACCGCTCGCCGCAGTCCTGGCGCGGCTCGCGCCAGGCGCCCCCGTTGTGTGGATCGATGTCGATTCCACCGCCGATGGTGAAATGCTGCTCAGCGCAGTGCCTTTCGACGCGCGACGCGGTGCGGTGTCCGATGCGCACTCACCGCTGCTGCGAGGGCAACCGCCACTCACCGAGGACTGTGGCGTTTCGCTCGTCGAGTTCACCGCATCACGTCCGTTCCACCCAGAGCGGCTCCACGAGGCCGTCGACGTACTGCTCGCCGGCGTCGTCAGTGTCCGTGGGCGAGCCTGGGTGGCGACGCAACCGAACGAGGCTCTGTGGGTCGAATCCGCAGGTGGGGGCTTGCGCGTCGCCAGTGCAGGGAAGTGGCTGGCGTCGATGAACTCCAATGAACTGAACCGTGCCGACTTCACCAGGCGGGCGATGGCAGCACTGCGGTGGGACGAGGAGTTCGGTGATCGTGACACCTCGCTCGTGGTACTCGTCCACACTGCCGATCCGTCGGAGATCGATCGAACACTGCGGTGGGCGCTGGTGTCCGACGACGAAATGCTGATGCGTGAAAAGTGGATCACGTGGACGGACCCATTCGGGAACAGTCACGAAGATCCCTGCGACAGAATCCAATCCCCCTATTCGGACGTCAACAGAGAGGCAACAGAATGAAGAGGAATATCCACCCCGACTACCACCCGGTGGTGTTTCGGGACGCGGGAACAGGAACGCAGTTCCTCACCCGCTCCACCATCACCTCCGCCCGCGATGTCGAGTGGGAGGACGGCGTCATCTATCCGCTAGTGATGGTCGACGTCACCAGCGAATCTCACCCGTTCTGGACCGGAGCCACAAGAATCATGGACACCCAGGGGCGCGTCGAGAAGTTCGAAAAGCGTTATGGACGTCGAACCAGGAAGGGTGCCTGAACATGGCCGTGCCGAAACGAAAGATGTCGCGCTCCAACACTCGCAATCGGCGGGCGCAGTGGAAGGCAGTGGTACCGGACCTTGTGACCGTGCGGGTGGACGGCACGAGTTTTCGGGTGCCGCGCAGGTTGGTCAAGGCAGTGTCAACGGGTGTCTACGATCCGAGGTAGACGCCGGTAGGTTGACTCCATGGTCCAACCTGCCCCGTCAGCCAAAGACGTCGAACGGTGGCGACGCTACCTCGCCGACGAGTTGGCAGAGGCCGCTGTCTACCGCGATCTCGCTGAGCGTCGCAGCGGTGAGGAGCGAGAAATCCTTCTCGCTCTGGCCGAAGCAGAGGGTCGGCACGAGCGGCATTGGCGCACCTTGCTGGGCGATCGCGTCGGGACGCCACTGAGGGGCGATCTCCGGACGAGGTTGCTCGGAGTGCTCGCGCGGCGGTTCGGTTCGGTGTTCGTGCTGGCGTTGGCACAGCGCGCAGAGTCCAGGTCACCGTATGCACTCGACGGCGACGCGACCGAAGCGATGATCGCGGACGAGCAGATCCACGCCGAAGTGGTCAGGGCTCTGGCCGCACGTGGGCGCAACAGGTTGTCGGGGACGTTCCGTGCAGCAGTGTTCGGCGCGAACGACGGGTTGGTGAGCAACCTCGCTCTGGTGCTGGGCATCAGCGGCAGCGGGGTCTCGAACCACATTGTGCTGCTGACGGGACTCGCTGGCCTGCTGGCAGGGGCGTTGTCCATTGGGGCGGGGGAGTACGTCTCGGTGCGCTCGCAGCGGGAACTGCTCGAAGCGTCTTCGCCCGACCGGAGAGCGCGTGATGCATTGCACAACCTCGACGTCGATGCCAACGAATTGGCACTGGTGTATCGGGCACGTGGAATGACGTCGGCCGAGGCCGAGTCGAAAGCATCGAAGGTGCTGCAGAGTATGACGGGGGACGACATGGGTCCAGCGGCCGACGAGCACGAATCCGTCGGCACGGGCGTCCGGGCCGCCGTCGCCAGCTTCTGCTTCTTCGCATCGGGCGCGGTCATCCCAGTGTTGCCGTACCTCGTGGGCATGGAAGGCGTTGCGGCACTTGTCGTCGCGTCGGTACTGGTTGGAATTGCGTTGATCTGCACCGGTCTGGTCGTGGGCCTTCTCAGTGGCGGGCCACCCGTCAAGCGAGCGCTGCGCCAGTTGGCCATCGGTTACGGAGCTGCCGGCGCGACCTACCTGCTCGGAACTTTGTTCGGCGGGGGCGTCTGATTCGGTCGGAATCGATACTTCTGGCGCTAGAGTTCCTGCCATGCTCACCGCTGTACGCCACTTCGCCGCTGTCACAACAGTTGCCGTCCTGCTCGTAGCAGGGTCGGCCGCGTACGCCAGTGCGGACGAGGTGAATACCTCACCCGGCACTGTTGTCGCGGTAGAAGATCTTGCCTCGGAACTGTGGTTGCCGGGCGCAGGCGATGCCAAAAGAATCACCTATTGGACTGTCGGATCCGACGGTGCGGCCGCGCTGAGCACCGGAGCGTTCTTCGTCCCCGAGGGAAATGCCCCCGAAGGCGGCTGGCCCGTCATCGCCTGGGCCCACGGCACATCGGGTCTCGACGACAAGTGCACACCGTCCCTCGTCGGCCCGCCCGATCCAGCGCGCGATCGGCAGTACCTCGGGACCTGGCTCGAGCAGGGATACGCGGTCGCTGCGACGGACTACGTCGGGCTCGGAACCCCCGGCATAATGTCGTACCTCGACGGCAAACTGGAGGCGCACAACGTCGTCGATTCGGTGAAGGCATCGAGGACCGTCGAGAAGTCACTGTCCGACAAGTGGGTCGTCGTCGGGCAGTCACAGGGTGGTGGTGCCGCAATCACCACCGCGCGCTACGCTTCCGAATTCGGCGGCCCCGACCTCGACTACCGGGGAGGCGTCGGGACCGGGGTGCCTGCCAACATCGAACTTGCGCTACTTCCCGCAGGCCCCGGATTTCTTCCCATCGCCGTCGGTAAAGGCGTGACGACGTACCTGCTCTACATCCTTGCGGGGTTGCGTTCGGCTCACCCGGAGATCGACCTCGACTCCTACCTGACGCCTCTCGGACGCGAGACCGTCGATCGAGCTCAGACACTCTGCGTCCTCGAAGCTGAAGAAGAGTTCGACGGCATTGTCAGCGGCGACTTGTTCTCCCGCCCGCTCAACGAGATACCGAACTTCTACGGACTGATCAACGACTACATGGGTGTTCCCTTCACCGGCTACGACCGACCGGTGTTCATCGCTCAAGGTCTCTACGACACGGATGTGCCTGCGCCGTCAGCGCTTTCGTTGGTTGCCCAGATGATCGCCAACGGTCAGCCGGTAACGTTGCACACTTATCCCACCGACCACAGCGGCGCGATGCTCGCTTCGCAGGCAGACTCGATCCCGTTCGTCGCAGGGCTCTTTCGTTAGGTGCCCAATGGTGTGACACTGAGGGTATGGACCAGCGAATTCACTTCCTGACCCTCGCAACTCCTGACCTCGACGCTGCGCGCACATTCTACCGCGACGGACTCGGGTGGACGCCCCTGCTGGATGTGCCGGGCGACATCCTCTTCTTCCAGACCGCGCCAGGGTTGGTGCTGGGGCTGTTCGACGCCCAGAAGTTCGTAGAAGACATGGGACGAAGCGGTGGCCCGGCGTCGGTCAGCGGGCTGACGCTCTCCCACAATGTCGACAGCCCCGATGCGGTCGACGCAGTTGTTGCAGCAGCCGTGGAAGCCGGTGCAACGCTGATCAAGTCGCCTCGCCGCGCCGACTTCGGCGGATACCACGGGCACTTCGCAGACCCCAACGGATTGATCTGGGAAATCTGCCACAACCCCGGGTGGAGCGTCGACGACAGCGGAAACGTCCGGCTGACCGAGGTGTCATAACGGGCTCGGGTGGTGGGCGTTCGGTCGGCTATTTGGGTCCGTCCCGGCCAATTGCGGCGGCGTTCGAGTCATCGACATCCTCGGTTGCGTCGAAGAACTTCCGGAACACGGCTTGCATTGCCATCACGACGTCGATGTGGCTTTGGAGGACGTCTGCCAGATTGTTTTCACCGCCGACGGACTTCAACGAAAATTTCTTGGCCAGTGCATTGCCTGAGGGGAATTCTCCCATTCCTCGAACATTGCCGAGGAGAGCCGCTTTCTGTTTCTGATCCCTCAGTACGGACAGGTATTCTTCGCACGCTTGATTGCAATCTCGGGCAGCAGTTGGTTCGAGAAACAATTGTCCGGCATCGGCGGCGGTCGCGAGGTCGCTCCAGTGCTGAAGTGGTGAATCGATCGCCATCATGGTCCTTTGCAGTCAGGCTGGTGCGGGGAAGTGGCTCTCTAGATCGGCTGCGTGCCTTAGGAGTAGCAGACATGGGTCGGAATGCGGTGTCAGTCCTCCCATGGTGTAGACGGAAAGCTGCACTAGCCCCTCGGTGGTGTCGATGGCTGCGTCACATCCGTCACCCTGATTCACTCCGTTGTATCGGAATCGAAGGGCTTTTCGGCTACCGATATCGACGTCCTCGATATCCAAATAGTCCGGGTTGCGGCGGGCATCATCGAATGAATACTGCAGGGAAAACAAGATACTGAAGTAGTACCAGGCGTCACCTGCGGGTCCGGACCAGGTGCAGAGGGTCCACTCGTGGACACTGATTCCTTCGCCCCATCCGACTTGCTTTTCTTCCGGATCTAATCCTGTGGCCACGATGGCGTCGTCGGGGATGCTGCAGGGATCGAATTGTTCGGTGATCCCTGGGACTCCTGCGACGGCGAGGCCGTCTACAGGCTGGGCGCAGGCGCACAACATCGTGGCTACCGTCAGAACTGCCGGCCATCGGCGCTGCATCGGACCCTTATCCGTTGGACTCGTCGGTAGGTTAGACGCACCGGTGAGGACTTTGGTTCCGTCCCGATGCAGGTTCGTCAGGGTGATACTCGGCTTCCGTGATCTGTCGGTGTTCAGCCACTTCCTTCAACAAGCTCGATCCTGAGAGATCTGTGTCGTCTACCTTGGACCCTCCTGGCCGATGCGGCTGGCATTGTCTTGGTCGGTGGTTTCGGTTGCGTCGAAGAACTTCCGGAACACGGCTTGCATTGCCATCACGACGTCGATATGGCTTTGGAAGACGTCGACCAAATTATTTTCACCGCCGACGGCCTTCAATGAAAACTTCTTGGCCAGTGCAATGCCTGAGGGAAATTCTCCCATTCCTCGAACGTCCCCTAGAGCAGCCGCCTTTTGTTTCTGAACCCTGAGAATGGACAGATATTCCTCGCATGCTTGATTGCAATCTCGGGCAGCATTTGGATTGAGAAAAAGTTGCCCTGAATCGGCGGCGGTTGCCAGGTCACTCCAGTGCTGAAGTGGTGAATCAATGGCCATTATGGTCCTTTGCAGTCAGGCTGGTGCGGGGAGGTAGCTCTCTAGATCGGCCGCGTGTCTTAGGAGTATTGGACACGGGTCGGAATGCGGTGTCAGTCCTCCCATGGCGTAGACGGAAATCCGAACAAGCCCCTCGTTCGTGTCGATGGCCGCGTCACACCCGTCACCCTGATCCACTCCGTTGAATCGGAATCGAATAGCTTTTCGGCTACCGATATCGACGTCCTCGATATTCAAATAGTTCGGATTGCGGCGGGCATCATCGAGTGAATACTGCAAGGAAAACAAGATACTGAAGTAGTACCAAGCGTCACCTGCAGGTCCGGACCAGGTGCAGCGGGTCCACTCGCGGACACTGATTCCTTCGCCCCATCCGACTTCCGTCTTCTCCAAGTCCAACCCTGTGGCCACGATGGCGTCGTCGGGGATGCTGCAGGGCTCGAATTGCTCGGTGACCCCTGGGAATCCCGCGACAGCGACGCCGTCTACAGGCTGGGCGCAGGCGCACAACATCGTGGCTACCGTCAGAACTGCTGGCCATCGGCGCTGCATGGGACCCCTATCCGTTGGACTCGTCGATAGGTTAGACGCACCGACAGCGATTCTGGTTCCGTCTCGCTGCAGCTTTGTCGGATTGGCCTTCCGCTTTTCGTTGGCGAACGATGAAACGCGCCGCGACATACCCCGCCGGATGGGCCTTAGGATTCGGTTTAACCCGATCCGCGCCGGCTGGGCGCCGAAATTCGGACTTCCTGAGCTGCCCAGTTGAATTCGAAGAACCGCTTCAGCGAGGAATTGGGTGGGGGAGTGAAGTGATTTTGTCGCTGCAGCTGCGAATGCTAACGCGGTGCAAGAGTTGCTGTCCCGCTCAACGGGAGTCGGCCAATGTTTCTCGCCCAGTCGTGCTTGGTTTCGAGAGGGAAGAGACGCGCCATTCGCTCGTAATCCAGTTGTCGATGGTGGTTTGTCGACGACACAGGGAGAGCTGATGGACCTACGAGAGTCATGCGGACAGGTCCGCACTGCTTTCGTGAGGTAGTCGGCCTCCTGGGCAGATATTCCTAGTGGCATCGCGTTTACAGTCCCGAATATCGGGTTCAGAAACAGGGAGCGAAATGAAGACGTTGATAGTCGGCGGCACCGGCATGATCGGTACCCATATTGCCGCAGTTCTGCGTGAGGAAGGAAACGACGTCTCGGTGGCCGCGCGCACCGCGCCGAAGCCGGGTTCTCTCGCGTCAGAGTTCCCACTGGTGCTCGGTGACTACAGCGCGGGCACCTTCTCGGCGCAGGACCTTGCCCCATTCGAGGCCGTGGTCTTCGCGGCCGGTAGCGACATCAGGCACATTCCCCGGGGCATGGACACCGTCGACTTCTGGGAGAAGACGCAGAGCGGCGGCGTGCCCCGGTTTGTCGCGCTCGCCAGGGAAGCTGGCGTCCGCCGCGTCGTCCAGATCGGCAGCTATTACCACCAGGTGCTCCCGAAGTTGGTCGAAACCAACGAATACGTTCGAGCCAGGTGCCTTGCCGACGAGGGCGCGCGAGCACTCGCAGATGCGGACTTCACTGTGACGACGCTCAATCCACCGTCGATACTCGGAGCGAATCCGGGGGGCACCATGTCAGGTCTAGGCAAGGTTCTGGCCTGGGGTGCAGGCAATTTGCCGGACATCCCCAACTTCGCCCCCGCCGGCGGAACCAACTACATGTCCGCACGGTCCCTCGCGGAAGCCGTACGCGGGGCACTCCAGAGCGGTGAATCGAAGGCCTATCTCATTGGCGATGTAAATCTCACGTTCCGTGAATACTTTCAGACGATCTTCGACGCGGCGGGCAGCAAGATCCAACTCGAGGAGCGCAACGAGGAGCATCCCCTCCTACCGGACGTTTTCATTGTGCAGGGCCGAGGCAACACCATCTCCTACGAGACGGATGCCGCCGAGACTGCTGCGCTGGGCTACACCCAGGGTGATGTCCAGCGGGTCATCACCGAATTGGTCGCGGCAACCAAGGCCCGTACCTAACCGCGGCTGGGATACCTGGCGGATAAGCATGTTCATTGTCGAAGGATAGGACTGATCGAAATCAACATGGAAACTGACGATTACATCGCTTTGTCCGACCTGGTCAATCGATACGCTTCACTTGTGGACAGTAAATCATTCTCCGACGTAGCAAACCTGTTTACGGAGGATGGCGAGCTGATCGTCCCTGATCTTCCCAGTAATATAGCGCCGGTAACGAGGATTTCCGGAAGGGCTGGTATCGAGAGTGAATTGTCTCGTCTGCGGGACTTCGAGTTGACATTCCATGAACTGGTCGGGCAGGTATTCGAACCGGGTGTCAGCCCCGAATATGCAAGCGGAAGAATAAAATGTGTCGCGCATCATGTCCTACGAAAAGGGCATGAGTATACCGATTTGATTTGGCATCTGCATTACGGCGACAGCTATCGGAAATTCGATGACAAGTGGCATCTTGTGCGACGCGAAATATGCGTCGATATGATCGATGTTCGGTCCATCAAGAGAGTGAGATCATGATCTTCACCGGAATGGCCGACGGGATACCGGCTCGAAGCCAGTCCGAGCCCAAAATTCAAGGTGGCCAGTAAAATTCGTCGCTCACCGTGGCTGCTCCCACACAGCGGGATTCGCGGTAATGGATGGTGCCGCTTTCGCTACCGTCGGTCGGTATGAATGTTCAACGTAGCGAGTGGTCCGATCGCCAACAGATCCACGATGTCGTGTTGCGGTACTGCCGCGGGATCGACCGGCTGGATTTCGATCTCGTTCGGTCTGCCTATCACGTGGACGCCATCGACCACCACACCGGCTTCGAGGGCACGCGTGAGGATTACATCGCCTGGGTCGAACCCAAGTTGAGGGCTCGGCGCGGTGGGACGATGCACATCCTCGGCAATCATCTGGTCGAACTGCTCGGTGATAGTGCGATCAGCGAGACGTATGGCACGTCGGTTCACTGGGGCGAACCTACCGACGATTCCCGGGTGAATTTCACCAGCGGCGTGCGATTCGTCGACCACTTCGCTTGGCGAGACGGTCGGTGGGCGATCGCCGAGCGGTGGGCTGTGCGGGAATGGACCCGCTCGGACGCCGGCCGGCTGATACCCAAAGAGGGTGCGGGGCCTTCTGGAAGCAGGGACGGGGACGACCCGTTGATTCGACTACAGCGAACGTTACAAGTAACGGAGGCACAGGTATGAAGGTAGGAATCAGCTCGCCGATCGTGGCGTTGGCAGGTCATCGTCCCGCATGGGAGGCTGCGGCCGGTACTGCCGAGCTCGTCCGGGTAGCTCAGGCCGCCGATCGACTCGGGTACGAGTACATGACGTGTGGTGACCACGTGGCCGTACCGCCCGGGCTCCCGCGCGGCGAACGCTTCTACGACCCCCTGGCGACCTTCTCGTTCCTGGCAGGGCAGACGCGCCGACTCCGGTTCATGCCGTACGTGTTGGTGTTGCCCTTCTACCACCCGTTGGAGATCGCCAAGCGGTACGGGACACTCGACCATCTCAGCGGCGGACGGCTGATCCTCGCGTTCGGAGTAGGGAATCTGAAGGAAGAATTCGACATGCTCGGGGTCCCCTTCGACGACCGCGGGCCGCGAGCCGACGACGCCCTCCGGGCACTGCGGGCAGCGTTGTCCGGCAGAAAGGTGTCGTATGACGGTCCTTACTACTCGTTCCAGGACATGGTGGTCGACCCGCACGCCGCCCAGCCTCGGGTACCGATGTGGATCGGTGGACACAGCGAGCGCGCCTTGCGCAGAGCGGTCACCCTCGCCGACGGTTGGGCCCCGGCGCCGCAGGCCTTCCGTGGACCGACCCCGGAACTGATGCGGCAGATGCTCGACCGGCACGATCTGCCGGAGGGTTTCGATGTCGTGTTCTCCCCGGGTAAAGCCTTGGACCCGACCGAGGAGTCAGGCCTGGTAACCGAGGTTATCGCCTCCGCAGAGAAGGCCGGAGCGACCCGGATCAACCTGACGGTCCGGCACGAATCGCTTGCTCACTACCTGGAGCAGCTCGAAGCATTCGCGGAGATTGCCGGCCTCGACATCCAGTTGGACCAGGCGGCGGATCCCAAGGTCGTTGCAGTAACGAGTGACCACCGGAAGGCGACGTCACAGGCATGAAGCGATCAGCTCGACGCGTTGCAGTTTTGGTGGCCTTGGCATCCGTGCCGGTGGCCCTTGGATCGGCGACGGCGGAGGCAGCGCCCTGGCACGTGGGTCCGGTGTACCGAGCCGAGATGTCCGGCGAGGGTGGTCAATATTTCTGTTCGAAAGCGCAGGCGCTGGAGCAGGCCTCGCAGTCGATCGTCTTCGTCCCCTGCACGTACGACGCCGATGCCGGTGTCTGGTTTCGGGTGGTTCTCAATCCGTACAATTGGGGCTTCAGCTTCTGAAAGAGAGCTATAGCCATTTCTGTCGTTTGAAGGTCACATACAGTGCGCTCGAGCAGAGGACCATCGCCAGCAGTGCAAGCGGGTATCCGATATGCACACTCAGTTCTGGCATGACCTCGAAGTTCATGCCGTAGATCGCGGCGATAAGTGATGGCGCGAACAGGATGGCGCCCCACGACGAGATCTTCTTCACTTGCTCGTTTTGTTCCAGACTGACCTGCGTCATGGCACGAATTTCGTCGTTCTGCTGTTGGGCGACCATCGTCGAATTGACCGAGAGTGCGTTCTGTAGGTTCGACCGGAATGTTTCGACTCGTTCTGCGATCCGAACGCAGTGGTCGAGCACGTCACGCAAGTTGCGTTGGAGTTCGATGTCGACGTGGTACTTGTCCGAACCCTTCGCGAGGTGTTCGATCATCGTCACCAGCGGCCCGGTTGCGCGTTGGAACTCGGTGACCTCACGGGAGAGGGTGTAGATGCGTCGGGACACCGATTCGTCTCTCGAGAACAGTTGGTCTTCGATTTGGTCGATGTCGATTTGGAGTCCCTCGACCACGGGCTCGTACTCGTCGACGACTTGGTCCAGGATGGCGTAGAGCACAGCCTCGGTACCTTGGCGGAGCAGTGCGGGTGCCTTCTCGAGTCGTTCGCGCACCACTTTGAGGTCCGGTGATTCGGCGTGCCTGATGGTGATGACGAAGTCCGGACCCAGGAAGATGTGGAGTTCACCGAATTCGACCTTCTCGGTCTCGTCGATGTACCGAGCGGGTCGAAGTACGACGAACAGTTGGTCGTCGTAACGTTCGAGTTTCGGCCGCTGGTGTGCGGCGATGGCATCCTCGACGGCCAGGCGGTGGAGGCTGAATTCGTCAGCGACCGAGTCGATTTCGTCGACCCCCGGGCGGTACATGCCGATCCAAGCCATCCCTTTGCGTTCCCGCATCACCTCGTAGGTGATGTCGAGACTGCCTGGGTTGACTGTCCTCTTGCCGTCGACATACACGGCGTTGTCGACGATCGGCAACGTGAACCCAACCTTTCCTGTGGCGCTCCTCGAATGAACTCAGCGTGCCACAGCAGTGGTGAATGCGCCCATGGGACGCTTACCGGGTGCTCGTGGATGTGTTGGGTTATGTGGGAATCGCGGCGTTCGCAGCGTCGGGCGCTCTGATCGGTGTTCGTAAACGCCTCGACCTCTTCGGTGTGTGCGTCGTCGGAATCACGACGGGAGTCGGTGGCGGCATCATCCGCGATCTCCTGCTCGGGATCCACCCGCCGACGTCGCTGGATCGGTGGCCCAACCTGACGGTCGCGCTCATCACATCGCTGTTGGTGTTCGTCGCGCATCCGGTCATCGATCGTGTCTGGAAAGGCGTGCTGCTCTTCGACGCGTTCGGAATGGGGTTGTTCGCGGCGACGGGTGCAACGATCGCGTTGGAGAGCGGGGGCAGTTCACTCGCGGCCTGTCTCATCGGTGTGACGACAGCTGTGGCGGGCGGCGTCATTCGAGACGTCCTGGTCAACGAGGTTCCGCTGCTGCTTCGGCGCGATCTGTATGCCGTTCCGGCATTGCTGGGTTCAGCGGCGGTTGCGGTGACCGAAGCAATCGGATGGTCCGTGAATATCGGCCTGGTCATCGGCACCGTTGCCGCCACGGGGCTGCGTGTTCTAGCCCTGTGGAGACGGTGGAATCTACCGATTGCCCGACGCCTCCCTGCCGAGGAGTAGGACACATCGGGACCCTTCTCAGACATATCTCAGTCCTTCAGGACAAACTAGACGAATGCGCATTCTGGTTGTCGACGACGATCGAGCGGTCCGTGACTCGCTCAGGAGATCCCTCACCTTCAACGGTTACACCGTCGACATCGCTGTCGATGGTCTCGATGCGCTCGAAAAGATCGCAGCCGATCGCCCGGACGCGCTCGTTCTGGACGTGATGATGCCCCGTCTCGACGGGCTCGAAGTGTGCCGACGCTTGCGTAGCGTCGGGGACGACTTGCCGATTCTGGTGCTCACTGCCCGCGACTCGGTGTCCGAGCGTGTGGCCGGTCTCGACGCCGGGGCAGACGACTATCTGCCCAAGCCGTTCGCGCTCGAGGAATTGTTGGCTCGACTGCGCGCGCTGCTTCGTCGCACCGCGATGGAAGCCGACGGAGAATCGGAGGCAATGGAGTTCGCCGACTTGTCGCTGGATCCGGTCACTCGCGAGGTGACGCGAGGGGAGCGGTCGATCAGTCTGACGCGTACCGAGTTCTCGCTCATGGAAATGTTGATCATGAACCCGCGTCGAGTGCTGACGCGCAGTCGAATCCTCGAAGAGGTGTGGGGATACGACTTCCCGACGTCGGGGAACGCTCTCGAGGTGTACGTCGGCTATCTGCGACGCAAGACCGAAGCTGAGGGGGAGTCTCGGCTGATTCATACGGTCCGAGGAGTCGGCTACGTGCTCCGCGAGACGCCTCCGTAATGGTTGCTCCCTTCGGGCGTCGGCCGCCCGCGCAGGCAGTGGCGGACCCGTCGGCGATGCGTCCTCCCATGCCGTTGACGCGGACGGTGTCGTTGCGTTGGCGGGTGACGTTGTTGGCCGCGTCGGTGGTGGCTATCGCCGTGGCGGTGATGGCGATAGCGGCTTACGCCGTCGTGTCGCGAGCGTTGTACGGGGACGTTGACAACCAGCTTCGTAGCCGGGCAGATGCGTTGATCAACAGCAATCTGGTGACGTTCGACCCCCGCTACGTTGCGGGTGCAACGCTGTACAGCACCGACGTCTCGGTTGCGCTGATCTATCCCGATCTCACCAAATATGTGCCGCCGGGTTCCAAGGTGCCGATCGGGGCTGCGGAAGTCGCTGTCGCCGAGGGTGAGAGTGATCTTTCTCTGCGGACTGTCGACGGGCAACGGGTGCTCAGTCAGCGCACGCAGGACGGCAGCACAATTGTTATTGCGCAACGGCTTTCACCCACCGGTGAGGTACTGGATCGACTCGCGTGGGTTCTGCTGTTCGTCGGCGGTGGTGGTGTCGCACTCGCTGCTGGCGCTGGAATGGCAGTGGGCCGCACCGGTTTACGTCCGATTGCGAGACTGACCGCGGCAGCGGAACGCGTCGCCCGTACCGATGATCTGACGCCGATTCCTGTCACCGGCGACGACGAATTGGCTCGTCTCACCGAAAGTTTCAACACGATGCTCCGAGCCTTGGCCGAATCCAGAGGCCGTCAGAGTCGACTCGTCGCCGATGCAGGTCATGAACTCCGTACCCCGTTGACCTCGCTTCGCACCAACATGGAATTGCTGATCGCCGCGGGCCGCCCCGGCGCTCCGTCGATTCCGGACGAGGACATGGCCGAGTTGCGCACGGACGTCGTCGCGCAGATCCAGGAATTGTCCACACTCGTCGGAGATCTCGTCGACCTCGCCCGTGAAGACACACCCGAGACGGTGTTCGAGCGCGTGGATCTTGCCGATGCCGTCGCCCGCAGTCTCGAGCGTGTACGACGGCGTCGCAACGAAATCGACTTCGTCGCGACGCTCGAGCCGTGGTTCGTCTATGGGGATCAGGCAGGGTTGTCGCGTGCGGTGCTCAATGTTCTCGACAACGCTGCCAAGTGGAGTCCTGTGGGCGGTGAGGTTCGCGTGGTGATGCGCAAGATCGGCGATGGGCTCATGGAACTCACCGTCGACGACGGGGGACCGGGTATTCCTGAGGAGGATCGCGAGCTCGTGTTCGATCGCTTCTACAGATCGACTGCGTCGAGGTCGATGCCCGGGTCCGGGTTAGGACTCGCGATTGTTCGGCAAGTTGTGGTCAAACACGGCGGCACCATCGGTGTGGAGGTGTCCGAACGTGGGGGTGCGCTGATTCGAATTGTGTTGCCGGGTGAAGTGGATCCGCAGATCATGCCTACGGCTTCGGATGTTTGACCTTCTGGCCAGGAGCTTTACGGCAAAGGGTTTGGTGCTGGAGAGTCTCGGGAAATCAATAGGTGCATCTCAGCACGCTCTCAGAAGTAACCGGCATTGTTACCGATAACAACGCGGGCGACCTCTACCGAGGTTTCTACTGAAAGAAGTACTCACTGATGACCGATGATCGCACAGACTCAGGGCAGAACCCCGAGCGTCCAGCGGCTGAGCATCCCACTGCGCAGAGCCCCTCGGATCAGCATTCCACCCAGCAATTTCCTCCGCAGCAACCTCCGTATGGCCAACCGCAGGCCACCGGGCAGTACGGAAGCCAGTCATACGGTCAAGATCCGCATCCCCAACAGGGGTATGGCTACAACCAGCACGCTGCACCACAGCATCACGAGGCGGCAACCCAGGCGCCCGCAGCGCTCAAGGCCCGGCCCGGCCGAACCACTCTCGTCGCCGGCGCTATCGCACTGGTTCTGGTCGGCGGCGGAATCGGTGGCGCGGTAGGGGCACTGGCTACCAACAACGCTAACGGCACTGGCAACGTGTCCAATTCGCTCAACTCCAGCGCCACTGCGGCGCAGCCTGCCGCCAATTTCCCCGACGGCTCGGTCCAGGCCGTGGCGAACAAGGTTCTGCCGAGCGTTGTGCAGATCCAAGTCAAGGGCAGCCAGGCAGAGGGTGAGGGCTCCGGCGTCATCTTGTCTTCGGACGGACTCATCCTCACCAACAATCACGTTGCGACCGGTGCGGGAGCCAACGGCAAACTGAGCGTTGCTTTCTCGGACGGGTCGATTGCAGACGCCAAGATCGTGGGTGCGGATGCGGTGTCGGACATGGCGGTCATCAAGGCGGAAGGCAAGACAGGACTGACGCCCATCGAACTCGGCACCTCGTCGAACCTCCAGGTCGGGCAGCAGGTTGTGGCAATCGGTTCACCGCTTGGCCTCGCCGGAACTGTGACGACGGGCATCGTGTCCGCGCTGAACCGTCCGGTGTCGACCAGTGGTGAGTCGGGTAACCAGAACTCGGTGATCGATGCCATCCAGACCGACGCCGCCATCAACCCCGGCAACTCGGGTGGCGCACTGGTCAATACCGACGGTCAGCTGATCGGCATCAACACCGCCATTGCCTCGCTCGGCGGAAGTCAGTCCTCGGGTGCGCAGAGCGGATCGATCGGACTCGGCTTCGCGATCCCGGTCGATCAGGCCAAGCGCATCGCCGATGAGCTGAGCAAGACCGGTAAGGCTACGCAGGCCATGATCGGCGTCCAGGTCCCCTCGCAAGACGACGCGAACGGTGCGACGGTAGTAGAAGTGACCGAGGGTGGGCCGGCTGCCGCAGCGGGCATCCCCAAGGGAGCTGTCATCACCAAGGTCGACGATCGAGTGATTTCCAGTGGTGACGCCCTCATCGCGGCCGTGCGATCGCACGCCCCCGGCGATTCGGTGAAGATCACGTACAACGAAGGCGGCAAAGACAAGACCGTCGACGTAACCCTCGGAACCGCCGAGCCGCAAACCGCCGCCGTCCAGCCGCCGTCCGAATCGGAGCCGCAGTCACCGCTGCAGATCCCCGGATTCCCCGGTGGCCGCTGATGTTGTCCGATACCGATCTCTTGGCGACAGTTGCAACGATTTACGCACAGCGTGAGACCGAACAGCGCGCTACTACTACGGTAAGCACTATGGAAATAGAGGCACCTCTGGCTGGACGGGCGTTGGTCGTGATCGTGGACGATCGGACCGCAAACAGCAGCGAACAGGACTCGACCGGCCCATTGGTCACAGAGTTGCTCACCGAAGCAGGATTTTTGGTCGACGGCGTTGTTGCCGTGACGTCGGATGAAGTCGATGTACGTAATGCACTCAATACCGCTGTCATCGGTGGCGTCGACCTTGTCGTGTCGATCGGTGGAACCGGCGTCTCACCGCGAGATGTGACCCCGGACGTCACTGCCGAGGTTTTGGACCGAGAGATTCCGGGCATCAGTGAGGCCCTTCGATCGTCCGGGCTTGCGGCGGGCACTCTCGACGCTGGTCTGTCTCGTGGGCTCGTCGGAGTTTCCGGCAGCACACTGGTGGTGAATCTGGCGTCCTCGAGGGCTGCGATCCGTGACGGCATGGCGACGTTGACCCCGTTGGCGAGTCAGGTCATCGCCGACCTCTCCGGCCTGGATGCCTGAGTAGGAGGCCTCCTTCTATGGCCGAACACAACAACGACAAGCACGACGACGAGAGCCGAGCCCGAATCGAACGGGCTCGGCTCGCTCGTATCTTCGGGGACGTGCTCCCGGAAACGACGGGCGATGAGCGGACGGGATCAGAGGACACGAGATCGGACGAGTGGTTCGATCGGGAGCGTCCGCCGCACCACTATTGATGTGATCTAGGACACGTTTTTCGTGCTGTGTCGAACCTGTGTTCATTCTTTGTTTACGTGTTTTTAGCACTGTTTGTCAGCCCGAAATGGGTGTCGCGCTTCCGATCACGGTGATTCCAATCTCCACTTTCGGGGCGTTCGACGGCGGTGCGAGGCGTGTTACTTGAGTGTCTGCCCACTTCAAGCCACGTGCGGTCCGCGGTGAGGTTTGTAACGGACCGGCCACGGGCGTCCAAAAAGTGATCTGCGTTACTCGTCAGTATGTTGTCAACGTCGTTCACCTGCCCGAAACACATCACGAACGGGACACCTCCGACGGGAAATCGTAGGGATTGTCACGATCCGGCAACTCCTCTAATGTTCCCCTCAGCTTCCGGCTTCGAGGACGTGGGACTACACGTTCGACGCTCCTGGGTCGGAACTGACAACGAACGCGATCCAAGGATCAAAGTTCTGCTCGGGGATTCTCGGCAATGCTGCCGTCGTGAACCGAGGGTGAAAGCCACAAGCTTCCCGTGCGACTGTGCTGGGACTGAACATGATGAGGAATAAATGACGGAGATCCAGAAGTCGCGGCGTAGCCGTGGGCTCAAGTCCATGAGCGTTGCGGTTGCAGCCGGCGCTTCGGTTGTCGGCCTGGTGCTCGGTACCGGTACCGCTTCCGCAGCAGTCGACAGCACCAACACTGTCGTCGACGCCAACGGCAACACCATCACCGTGTCGCTGTCCGACACCTTCATCAACAGCGTTTCCCCGCTCGACGGCAACCCGCTCACCCGTGAGTGGTTCGCCAACGGCGTTGCAGGCTGGAACGTCACCGGACCCGACGCCGAAGACTTCGAAGGCACTCTGGCAATCGGCTACCAGGTCGGTTACCCGATGAGCCTCGGTGGTTCGGTGAAAATCGGTTGGGGAACTCCCAGCATCACGGCGAAGGCCGGCGTGGGCGGCGAAGTCGACCTTCTCGCAACGCCTTCCGCTGGCGATGTGGCCAGCTTGCCTGCCGAATTCGGAATCGGCGCCGAAGCTCAGCTCATCCCGACGGCCAAGTTCGAGGCCGAGATTGCTCCCGGACCCGGCATCGTCGACGCCGTCGGCGCTTCGGGCAGCATCCAGGGCACCGAGGGCGACGCCGAAGGCGCTTCGGGCACCATCCAGATCGCTAACTCGCACGGCACCGCAACCGGGATCCTCGGCAACGTTCGCGTTCGCCCGTACGTCTCCGTCACCAGCTCCACCGGTGATGTTGCTGTGACCTACGGCAACCCGTGGACCTTCAACTGATCTCGATCGGTTGATTCAAGCTTCACCTCAGCGCTGATGCGCTGCATCTGATCGGGCCCGTCCGGATATCTCCGGACGGGCCCGATCTGCGTGTTCCTGTTCCCTTTTCTTACGCGTGCACCCGAACCTCGGTCGTAGGTGCGCGAGAAACGGTTGATAATCGATGCGCTCCAAAATGATCTCTGCAGTTGCCTTGGCTGCAGTCCTCGCGCTAACCGGCTGTGGCAGTGACGATTCCGCGAGCAATTCGACGCCGGATGCAAACGCTGATGTGTGCACCCAGTTTGCCGCTACGCACAACGAGTTGACCGAGCTGACTCTTGGAGGACCGGTCGGGGCAGGCGAGGTAGGTAAGTGGACGGCCGACAAGGACGCGACCATTTCCAAGTTTGCACCGCTGGCAGAGCAGGCTAGTGGTGCTGTTCGGGAGGGCCTTCAGGCGCTCGTCACGACGCTCCCGACTGACTCTCTCGAGCTGACCGAGCCGGACAGTGCTTCTGGTCAGGCCTTTGTCGACAACTCGGTTGCGGTGGCGTCCGCATGCGAGGCTGACGGCACGGAAATTACATTGACGGAGTTTCCGCTTCAGAAATTCTGATATTTGCTGAAGACCAGTCGAATCACCCGTTTGGGACTGTGATCTAGATTAGACTTGCTGCTTCTGAAGCTCTTTCCGTTTCGGGTCGGGTAGAGGAGTGACGATGTTCAAGAAGAGCGTGTTCGTTCTCGGTCTTACCGGATGTGCTGCGTTCGGCTTCGGTGCCGTTGCCGTCGCGGACGTTCCGATTGTGCCCCCAGCGTCGACAGTGGGAATGACGCTATCTGCGGCCAAAGGCGTGCTTGCGGACGGCGGGTACAGCCCCAAGGTGATTTCACGGAACGGCGGTGGACCGAACTGTGTGGTGTTCAATCAAGTCGCGGTAACCCACTACGACGACTGGGCGACGTACAGGACTGGCAAGGGTTCCGACGATGATAAATATGCCGTGTACCTCTCGGTCAATTGCACTAAGTAGGGCGCTCGAAGCACTGTTTCGTCGCCGCGCGTAGCCATAACGGCGTGATGCCAGCCCGACAGAAGCTTTTGGTATCGCCGAAAAAGGCCCGTTTCTGCTGGGGGGATCAGCAGAAACGGGCCTTCTGGCCTTGGGGGGGTATTGTCTACTTGCTGTGCAACCCGCCGCCTGAATCGTCGGCATCGCCTATTGCCTCGCCGCTGCCACCGGTGTCATCCGCGGGTGTCGAGAGCCTGCGGCCGACGTCGGTTCCGCCCGCCAGCATGTCTCGAATCTGAACGAGAACATCGACGTCGCTGAGTTCCTTGTCGGGTTTGCTTACGAACCGCTTCTTGGCGGTCGTCACCGGCAGGATGAGTATGAAGTACACCACCGCGGCGAGGATGATGAAGTTGATGACCGCCGTGATCACTGCGCCGATATTGACGAATGTCTCAGGGCTGGAGGTGATTTGGAATCCCCAACCGTATTCGTTGGAGCCGCCGATGGCCGCAATGAGCGGGTTGACCACGTTGGTCGTGAACGCGGTGACGATGGCTGTGAACGCAGCTCCGACGACCACCGCGACGGCCAGATCGACGACATTTCCGCGGAGCAGAAAGTCCCTGAATCCCTTGAGCATGATTCTCCTAGAGTCCAGCCGGGCCGATGGACGGCAATGCACTGTTGGAAAGGGTAACGGAATGAGCGGCGTTCAGGGAGAAACTTGGCTGGTCCTTCGAATGTTGTCTCTATAACGGTCTTGTAAAATTTGATTCCGTTTGTTCATGACGGCATGCCGAATGTCCAGTACCCTTCCCGAGGAAACGCCTCGCTTCATGTGAGGGCCGTCGGATTTCGAAGTCTTTTCAGTTGACGCTGTATGAGGGGAATCATGAACGAGTCTCGCTTTTCCGCGCTGCGCAGGTTCGGCCGGCTGGTCGCACTCGGTGCCGTGGCGTCCGTCGGCATCGGACTGCTGTCCACCGGTGCCGCCAACGCGGAAACATTCGTCCCATTGGCCAACGGAGAGAAGGTGGCCGGCCCCTACAAGATTGCGCACTTCGATGAGTCCGCAAAGGTTGCGCCTCAAATTGCTTTCAACGGACTGAACCGAAACGCGTGGACCACCGGCACCGCACTGTCCGAGGTTCCCGAAGGCTCGACCGGAACATTGAAGACCGGCTACTTGGTCGGCTGCCAACTCGATATGACCGATCTCGAATTCGGGTTGAATTTCGATGCCGGAATCGAGGGTGGCAACACCAACATCATCACTCTGTTCCCCATCCCGTTCTTGATCGGCGGAGAAGGTAAGACCGAGAACAAGATCGGTGGCGGCGCTGACTTCGACATTCCGCTGCAGGACCGCGAGGTCGCCGCTGTCGAAATAGCATCCAAGGATGTGCTGGGACCGACTACGGCCATCCAGTACCAGGACGTCGCGATCTCGGTCCAGAACTGCGGAGGATTTGCGCAGGCGCGGTCCTACACAACACTCGAGCTCACCGGAAACTACCGATACAAGGGAACTCTGTACGGCCAGCCGTTCAGCCTCGGCTGAGACTTTCCAACTTCGTAGGACCTAGAGGGGAACAGACACAGTGAACAACAGCAGAACTGTTGCTGCGCGCATCGCAGCACTCGGGGCAGTCGGAGCCGTCGCAATCGGATTCTGGTCGGCAGGTGCAGCGAGCGCGGATACCTTCGTACCGTTGCCGGACAACGAGATCAGCAAGACTCTCATCGACGGAACAGTGGTGACCGTCAAGGGCTTCGGCCAGAGTGGGCTGATCTCTCCGTCCATGGGCGCCACGCCGACACAGCGCAACGTATGGGTGACGGGCAACTACACCGTCGAGACTTCCAACCCCGGTGGCGGAAAGATCGAACCAGGCTTCCTCGTCGGGTGCCAGGTCGATTTCGCAGCAGGAATCGGCGGCGGGGTAGGCGCCACGTTCGGTCAGGGCAATACCATTTCGCTCGAACCGGGTGACTTGAGTTCGCTGAAGATCGACCGGACGCAGCCCAACACCTACGAGATCGGCGCAGGCCTCAACCTGGAGCTCGCGCCGGGACAGCTCAACGACGTCAAGCTGGTCGCCGACGAGACGGATGCGAAGATCGATGGCATCACCGTTGCGACCGAAACGGACAACGACTTCCCGTTCGAAGGCAACGGAGGCGGGTTCACTTTCGCCGACGAAACCTTGAGCGTGTCCGGCTGCGCAGGCTTCGCGGAGGCCCGCTCGTACGTAGATGTCACCATCGAGAACGATGCAGTGACCTCGACCGTCACTCTCTGGGGCCAGCCTTTCAGCATCGGTTGATGCGAGGGATCAAGATCTCACGAGTTTCTGTGATCTGTCTCAGGATTCGATGCGCAAACTTGTGGCGGGATAAGATGCCGCTATGAGTCGTCACAGAGCCGCCGCTTGTGCGCCTTCGAGCGACTGGATCGAAGGCGTGCTGGGCAAGCGGCACCGGTTGTCCGAGTTCTACGATCCGGCGGCCACGCGCGCAGACCAATCGGACCTGCTGTGGATGTTTTCCAAAGCCGGTGACGTCGAAGACGCTGCGTACAGGGCAGACGCGCAGCGAAACCTGGCGACGTCCGCGGCTTCACACGTGCTCCGGGAAGTCTTCGCGGAATTCGACTCCTATGTCCTGAGCCTGACCGAGCAGCGCACCATCGAGCATCGACCTCTGCGCTCGGAGGACAGTCTGCACAGTGATGTCTTCCTCGAGAGCCACGACCGCGAGAACAACTCGGACAGCTTCGGCGTCAAAATCGTCTTCACCGATTGGATCGGCGCACTGGTATTCACCACTTTCGCGACCTACGCCGGGCACCTCGATGCCCGCTCTGCAGACGTCGACGACACCGCGGCGTCGGATATGAAGGATCCGCCGTCGGATGGCATGCACGGGCTCGCCGTCAGTGAAACGTCACGGTCAGTGAGCTGACCAGGGACGCAGCGGCCACGGCCGTCGCATCCTCGGGTGACATTGCCACAAGCACCACTCGATCGCTGCTGCGCTGACGCGCGTCCTTCTCCGAAATCAGTACAACAACGGAATCGGTCGTCAATATCCGCGCGCTCTGTTCACCGCGTTCCCCCTCCGCCTGGACCGTCAGCACGTCCACGATGTCACCCTCCCGTAGGAGATCTGTGACTGCGGCGTCGGTCAGCCGGACGGGCACGATTCGGGCGTCGGCGGAACCGAGAGCTGCCCCAGCCAACCGCGGAGTGAGCAGTCGGACATCGGTGAGAGGCTCGCCGGCACGGATCGGGCCCGCCACTGTATGGGCCGTGGCGTCGGCGACATCCGTGATCGCGCCCTCGGGGACAGTTCCCGGCTCGTAACCGGTGATCCGGACGTCCTCGTTCTGGAGTGGCCTACCGGGAGCCAGATCGCGGGCCGCAACGACAATTTGTACGCGATCTGTCGCGGCGGCATCCCTGACGAACAGCACAGCCGCCAGGAAGGCAAGGGCCCCGGCGGCCACGCGACGGACAAGGACGGTACGAGTCCAGCCCGGCCGAACAAGGAGTCGATCCAACATCGTGGAGTCGAGTCGGGCATGTCGCTGTGGCATGAAAGTCACCGTAACGACGGACAGTCTGCATAAGCAGTAGAAACAGGCCTCGGCTGTGGATAACGCCGAGGCCTGTGGACAAACGAGAAAACTACGAGGTTGCTGCTGCTTTCGACGGTGTCGAAGAGGAGGTGCTCGGCGTCGAAGATGTGCTGCTCGAGCTGGATTCCTTGGCCTTCGTGTCCGTTTTCGCCGGTGCCGAATCGCTCTTGTCGCTCTTCGATTCGCCCGCGCTTTCGCTGGCGGTGCTCGCTCCGCTACGACTGTCGGTCCGGTAGAACCCGGTTCCCTTGAAAACGATTCCGACCGAGTTGAACAGCTTCCGTAACTTGCCGCTGCACTGAGGGCACACGGTCAGTGAGTCCTCGCTGAACGACTGCACAATGTCGAACCGGTTCTCGCACTCGGTGCAGGCGTATGAATAGGTGGGCATCGATGTTCCTCCGCGCTGGTCCACTGGTCAACTGGTCGACTGGTCACCATGGAGATTTCGCCATTGCTCGGTCGAGACCACTGGTGTGCCGAAAAAACTGCTGGAACTTCTCCGAGAAGGAGAGAGCATTAGCACTCTACAGTCATGACTGCCAACGCTGCCATTCAGGCAGCTATTCCCGATTCAAGGCAATGAGACCGCCGGAAGGGGTCAGGGCATGGGAAGCGCGTCGATCATGCGGTTCCTCGGGAAGTTCGTCCACCAACTCCGAGTCGCGAACGACAGCGACGACAGGGATTCCCGGAGCCACCAGCTCGAGTGTTCGGTCATAGAAACCGGCACCCCGGCCCAGCCTGACCCCGCGCCGATCGACTGCCAACGCGGGCACGAACACCACATCGCACGTAGCGACTCGCGCGGGAGGCAACAGCGGTCCGGTCGGTTCGGACAGGCCGTAGGAAGCAGCCTTCAGATTCTCGCGCCCTGTGTACTCCGCCCACTGCAACGGCCCTGGCTCCCTGGCCACAGGGACCAGTACGACCGGAGATCGAAGGCGAAGCGCGTCGAGCATGTCGAGCGACCCTGGTTCGCTTCCCACCGGGATATATGCGGCAACAGCGGACGCGCCACGCACCGTTTCGGCTGCGGCATGACAGAGTTTCAGCGACTCGTCTTCACGTGTGAGCGCACTCGAGGCCCGACGAGACGCGAGGACGCGTAGGCGCCACTCCTTCTTCGAGATCGGTTTCACAGCATTACCAGCAGCATCGTCTCTAGCAGCATGGGTCGAGCTTAGGCACCTCGGGAACAGTCGGCAGGCGCGGAGCGAGATCCGCGGTGACCATGGATAAGGTGGGCAGCATGACAGAAGCCGCAGCAGACGCTCCGACAACGCATGTCGGGCATCAAGGGCACTTTCGGACAGCGATCGTTCCGGCCGCCGGCATGGGGACACGCTTCTTGCCTGCCACCAAAACCGTTCCCAAGGAACTGCTTCCGGTCGTCGATACACCGGGAATCGAACTCGTTGCAGGTGAAGCGGCCGACTCCGGCGCCGAGCGTCTCGTGATCGTCACCTCGCCAGGCAAGGACGGCGTCGTCGCGCACTTCGTCGAGGATCTCGTTCTCGAGACGAAGCTCGAGAAGAGCGGCAAGTTGAAGATGCTCGCGAAGGTCCGCGTCGCTCCCTCGCTACTCGATGTCCAATCTGTCGTGCAGTCCGAGCCGCTCGGACTCGGACATGCAGTCGCATGTGCCGAAGAAGTACTCGACGACGACGAAGACGCTGTGGCAGTGCTGCTGCCCGACGACCTCGTACTTCCCCGAGGCGTGCTCGACGTGATGTCCCGGGTGCGGGCCAAGCGTGGCGGCACCGTGTTGTGTGCCTTCGAAGTACCCGAAGAAGACGTCTCCTCCTACGGAGTCTTCTCCGTCGAAACCGTCCCCGATGCGGTGAACCCGAATGTCCTCAAGGTCACCGGCATGGTCGAGAAGCCCAAGCGTGAAGATGCGCCGTCACTGTTCGCCGCGGCAGGCCGCTATCTACTCGATCGAGCGATTTTCGACGCCTTGCGACGCATCGAGCCTGGCGCTGGTGGCGAGATTCAGCTCACCGACGCCATCGCATTGTTGATCGACGAGGGTCATCCGGTTCACGTCGTCGTACATCGCGGTTCCCGACACGACCTCGGAAATCCCGGGGGATACCTACGCGCTGCGGTTGACTTTGCACTCGAACGCGATGATTACGGTCCGTCGTTGCGTGAATGGCTGACCGAACGACTGAGTGACGATTGGGCGCCGCAACTCACCACGTATGAATAGGCCCGTAGTACAGAGATAGAGAAGGGGCCAGATGCGCTCGGTTGAAGATCAGCAGACCAGAGTGACCGCTGCGGCGGTCGCTCCACGGCCTGTCCGAGTAGCGATTTCGGAAGCGCAGGGCTTGTTGTGCGCCGAGGAAGTGGTCACCGAGCGTCCACTGCCAGGTTTCGACCAAGCAGCCATCGATGGTTACGCCGTGCGCAGCGTCGATGTCGCTTCCGCCGGTACCGACTTGCGCAATGAGGACGACGAGCGGATCGAATTGACGCTGCCTGTCGTCGGCGAGGTCACCGCCGGCTCACGGCAACCCATTCGGTTGCAACCGCGGCAGGCTGTTCGGGTGGACACCGGTGCACCGCTCCCGACGCTCGCCGACGCGGTACTCCCGCTGGACCGCACCGATGCGGGACGGGCGCGCGTGCAGGTTTATCGACCGGTGCGCTCGGGCGACTACGTGCGCAAGATCGGGGACGACGTACAACCGGGTGATGTTGCCGTGCGGGCAGGCACCATCATCGGCGCAGCCCAGGTCGGTCTCCTCGCTGCAGTCGGGCGTGACAAGGTGCTGGTCCATCCGCGCCCGCGCCTGTCGGTCATTTCCGTCGGCGGAGAACTCGTCGACACCGATCGCACCCCGGGCCCCGGCCAGGTCTACGACGTCAACTCCTATGCGCTTGCGGCTGCGGCACGTGACGCCGGCGCAGACGTCAACCGCGTCGGAATCGTCAGCGGTGACCCCAAACGGTTACGTGAAGTCGTCGAAGGCCAGCTCATTCGCTCCGAGATCGTCGTCATTGCCGGTGCAGTCGGTGGCGGCGCCTCGGACAGCGTCCGGGAGGCACTGTCGGACCTCGGCGATCTCGAAGTCGAACGCGTCGCGATGCATCCAGGTTCGGTACAGGGTTTCGGGCAATTGGGCCGCGACGAAGTGCCGACGTTTCTACTTCCGGCCAACCCCGTCAGTGCACTCGTGGTGTTCGAAATCATGGTGCGGCCGCTTATCCGCATCGCGCTGGGACGTCGCCAGCCGATGCGTCGCACCGTGACTGCGCGAACGGTGGCGCCGATCACCTCGATCGAGGACCGCAAAGGGTTTCTCCGCGGTCAGCTGATGCGTGACGAAGGCTCGGGTGAATACCTCGTACAGGCTCTCGGTGGCGCGCCCGGATCCTCCTCACACCTGCTCGCCACGCTCGCCGAGGCCAACTGTCTCGTGGTTATCGAGCCGAATGTCACCGAAATCAGAACGGGTGAGGAAGTCGACGTGTCGTTCCTCGCCCAGCGGGGGTAACGAGTCCGCGGCGATGGTGCAGTGGCATCGCCGAAGGCGCTAATGTAAGACAGATGCCGCTCACGTGGTCGAGCCACCCAGGTTGGCCGGCGAAACTGGGACCTCTGACTGTTGCCGGGGGCAACGTCACTCTCCGCCCTGTGAAGCTTCGGGATGCGGGCGCCTGGAGTCGGCTCCGGCTCCGCGATCGCGACCACCTGGAGCCGTGGGAACCGACCGGTGAGGGCTCATGGGCCGCGCGACACCACATCTCGTCATGGCCCGCCTTGTGCTCTGGGCTCAAGTCCGAAGCGCGTAAGGGCCACATGCTGCCGATGGCCATCGAGGTCGACGGTGAATTCTGTGGACAAATGACTGTCGGCAACATTATTCGCGGTGCGCTTAAATCTGCATGGATCGGGTATTGGGTGGCCAAGGACGTCAATGGTCGCGGCGTTGCCACAGCAGCGTTGGCCATAGGTCTCGATCATTGTTTCGGTCCGCTCGGACTCCACCGTGTCGAAGCGACAGTGCGACCGGAGAACCTTCCGAGCCAGGCTGTACTACGTAACGTCGGGTTCCGTGAAGAGGGACTCCTGAGGGACTACCTCGACGTCGATGGGCGCTGGCGCGATCACCTCCTGGTGGCGCTGACTTCCAACGAGGTTCAGGGGACTGTCGCAGACCGGTTGGTGCGCAATGGACGGGCTGCGTGGGCTTAGAACTCGGACGCGTGTGCTCGTGACGGATGTGGCTGGAGTTGCCTGTGTGTAATCTGGTGTCGGCGCGTCGGCGGGGTTCGGCAGCAACTTCCGCATAGCCTGAAGACGTCATAGATGTCGGACCCAACAGGCATGAGAGGAGAACGCCGATATGCCCAACTCGATCATCTGGATCGGTCTTGTCGCAATCTGGTTGTTCGTCCTGCTGCCGATGATGATGAGTAAGCGCCCACGCATCATGCAGACGTCCGATGTCGCCCTCGCGACCCGCGTTCTGTACCGCGGCGGAACCACGAGACCCCAACGGGGACCTGCCGCCGGACACGCAAGCGACCCCGACTGGCGACCCGAGTACGACGAGCGCACATCGGCACCCGCCGGCGTCGTCTTCGGTCGTAACGCACCAAGCACCGACGCGGAGGACCCGATGGACACTCACGCAGAAACCGAAGAAATCGACACAGACGACGTCGAACGTGCCTACGTTCCGAGCCGTCGAGGACGCGGCGGCTTCGACGCCGAAGCTGACGCGATTGCAAGCGCCGCTCGATACTCCTTCCGGCAGCGCGCGGTACTCGGGTTGGTGTTCGCTGTCATCGCCACTGGCGCTCTCGCGGTCATCATGACGCCGATGTTGTGGTGGGCATGCACCCTCTCGGTCGCAGCCCTCGCTGGATACCTCTACTACCTGCGTCGGCAGGTCCAGATCGAGCAGGAGATCCGGCGGCGGCGGATGACCCGAGCGGGTCGCTCACGTCTCGGTGTGGAATCACGCACCGACGAAGAGCTCCGGCTAGTTCCACAGCGACTGCGTCGGCCCGGAGCCGTGGTACTGGAAATCGACGACGAGGACCCGGAGTTCGAGCATCTCGACCACTACGACGAGCCATTTCAGCAGTCCGCGCGCGAGAGCCATGGCGTACGACGGGCATCAGGGGCCTGACGTTCCGCGGTTTCCGATCCCTTTGATAGGGTTGCGCAGCAGTGTCAAACGCTGCACCAGGGGCTGTGGCGCAGTTGGTAGCGCGTCTCGTTCGCATCGAGAAGGTCAGGGGTTCGATTCCCCTCAGCTCCACCAGATGTAGGGCAGTACGAAACACGGCAGCGGCTATTCTGCGGGTATCAGGAGAGCTCATTCGAGTGGATGATTTCCGGGCGGCACTCGAAGCGACCGGTGAGCGTCGTGTGAAGGAAGAGGTCTCAGCCCGGTAGTCTTGCTACAAGTTGAGATCAGAGTTGGTGGTCGACGTCTACCGGGAAACGTCGACCTGGCCCAGCAGTCTCTAACGTGCGCACTGAGAGCTATGTGGAGAGTGAATGACTTTCGAGATTGTCGACCTCGAGGAAACGTGGGTCGCCGGTCTTCCTGTGCGTAGCCCCAAGCGGGCGTTGGGAAGGTTGGACGATCCCGCTCTGAATCGCGCGTGGTCCTCGGTACTCAAGCAAGAAATCTCCGGTCCGCTCGCATCCATTTATACAGACTTTGCACCCGGTATCGGATCATATAACACGCAAATAGTCGGTTATCGATGCTCTTCTTTGAGTCAAGTGACGCGGGGCCACCTCATAGCCAGGGTGCCGCGCGCAAAGTACGCGAAATTCTCCGCAGTGGGCCATTTCCCCGACGTCATGACGCGGTTGTGGAAACAGATCGACCATGCGGAAGATCAGGGTGAGATCAAGCGATTGTTCACCGGCGACTACGAGTGCTATCCGCACGCGTACAAAATCGATTTGTACTTGTCGATCGCATCTCCGGGACCGTCGGCATGACGCACAGCGTGACTGCGCGGGGTGCCGATTTGTTCGGTGGGTTGGTAGCCCCACTTGCCGTTCCGGGTTCCGAATCCAGCGGTAGCGAGCTGTTTCGCTTTCTGCGAGAACGCATTCGAGACAGGTCGGCCGACCCTGTTGCGGTCAGTACGGTCTTCGTTCCCGACGAGCTCGGCGACTACAACGCGCTGATCGGTTTGCCTTATTTGTCACCGAGCGATGTGCCTGTGGGGGACGTGTTCTTGCAAGTCCCGAGCGGAGTATTCGCAAAGTTCGTACCGATCGGTAATCTTCGCGATCCTATCGACGATGTCTGGGCCCAGGTCGATGAGGCAACTGAATCCGGAACACTATTCCGGGCATATAAAGAAGATATCGAAGTCGTTACACCGTCCGGTGAAGTGGAACTCTTTATCTCGGTTGTTATCTGATTCGGTGAGGTGTTCGCCGCATCGGGGCACCTTAAGTCACATTATGGACTTAGTTGTGGTTATTATTACCCTGCGAGTACGGGTTCAGTGAGTTCGAGACTACGGATTCCTTGTGACTCGGATGTCCACGCTGAACAGCGTAGGTGTCATGGTAGGTAACTGGGCAGGGGTGAACGATCATGGTTAGGCAACTGAGAGCGGAAGCAACACGAGCGGCCGCGCTTCGGGCGGCAGCGGATCTTTTTCTCGACGTCGGGCACGCGAACGCGACACTGAGCCAGGTGTCCGCGCAATCCGGCGTCACCAAGGGCGCCTTGTACTTCCACTTCGCGTCGAAGGAAGAACTCGCCCGCGCCATTGTCGACGAGGGTCACGAGCGCGTATCGACTGCGTGCGCTGGCTTGGTCGACAGTCGATCACCTGCACTCGAGTCGGTCATCGGCATCTCGTACTCTGTGCTCGAGCTGGCGGCTTCCGATCCTCTGGTCCGAGTGATGTATCGGCTGCAGATGGAGATCGACGGGTCCGAAACCGCAAGGGGCAGTGTTTTTTGCACCTGGGGAAACATCTTCGAGCATCTCTTCGATCGGGCGATCGAACACGGTGACGTCGCCGATCACCTCGACTCCGGAAACGCTTCGCTCCTCGTATGCGAGATGCTCGCCGGCGTTCTGATGGTGTCCGAAGCTCAGTCCGCACTGGAGAGTGCACCGTCCCGCATGGAAAAGGTATGGAACACCGTGCTTCCGTCACTCGTTCCGCCGAACAAGCTCGGATACTTCCGCGAGTTCGCAGCGCGCAGTCTGTCGAGCTTCGTGCCGTCCGAGGAATTCACCAACGCGTAGCGCTCACGTCTGAGCATGCTTGCTAAGGGTCGACGCCCGGCGGACACTGTGTGATATGAGCCACGCAACGAGTTACCGCGTAATGTCCGACACCGACCTTCGAAAAGCAATCGGTACTTTGCAGAGCCGCGCCGACGACGCACGTCGGCGCGGCTCTGAAGAGGATGCCGAGCGAATCGAGAAGACGGTCAACGAGTACCGCGACGAGATGTCGCGACGCTTGTGAGCTACCGGTTCAGGTCGGACCGAATCGTTCCGTTCGGATCCGGTACGGCGCATGACCAAGTTCGACGAGCATGTCGGCAGCCGACTCCACGAAACCTGTAGGACCGCACACAAAGCAGTCCGGCGCGGAGTCTGGCTGCCACTTATCCGACGCCAGATCCTGCGCAGTCAGTCGGCCCACTCGGCCGTCGTATTCCGGCGGCGCCTCGCGGGTGAAGCGATAGTCGACGTCGACGCCCTCCGGCAGTGAGCGGAGCTCTCGGGCGTAGATCAAGTCGACCGGAGATCTGACCGAATAGAGCAACCGGAACGAGGTCTTTCTCGCGCTGCGACTGCGGGCCCGCGTCATCGCCATCAGCGGCACGATGCCAGACCCTCCCGCAACCAGCAGGACCGGTGACGGGCGGGCCTCGTTCCAGACGAACCAACCGCCGATCGGTCCGCGCATCTCGATCCGCTCACCGACCTCCAGCGTGGACGTCAGGTAAGGCGATACCTCGCCGTCGGCGACGGTCTGAACCGTCAACGCGATTCGGTCACCGTCGCTCGGTTTGGCGAGAGAATAGCTTCGTTGCGCGCTGTATCCGTCCTCGGCGGTGAGACGAATGTCGACGTGCTGACCTGGCTGGTGTCCGGGCCAACCTTCGACGTCGTAGATCAATGTGCAGGCAGTGTCCGTTTCGAATATCTTCTCGACAAGTGTCGCGACGAGCCATTTCATGGTGCGTTCAATCTCCCTGGTATCGCTGTTCCTGCCAGGGGTCGCCGTAGTCGTGATAGCCGTTGCGCTCCCAGAAACCCGGTTCGTCTCGCATGAGTAGCGTCAACTTCTCGATCCATTTCGCGGACTTCCAGAAGTACAGGTGCGGCACCAGGAGTCGAGCTGGACCTCCGTGTTCGGGACTCAACGGCTTGCCGTCGAATGTGTATGCAAGCCAGGCTTTTCCGCCGCGCAGATCGGTCAGGGGGAGATTGGTGGTGTAACCGTCGTGGCTGTGCGCCATGGCGTGCGTGGCCTGCGTCTCGATACCGTCGAGAAGCGTGTCGAGCGAGATGCCACGCCACCGAGTGTCGAGTTTCGACCACTTGGTGACACAGTGAATATCCACTGTCGGCTTCTCTTCCGGCAGCGCACGCATTTGCTGCCAACTCCACTGATGCTTGGAGCCCATCTCGGTGGAGATGGTGAACTGCCACCGGTCCGTGTCCACCCTGGGTGTCGGACCGAGGGACAAGACGGGGAAATCGTCGACCAGGTACTGGCCTGGTGGGGTGCGACCGTCGTTGCCGCGACGCTTTCCGTGGAATCCTCGGGACACCAGTGCCATGGTCATCTCCTCGCCTTGTCTGCTCTGGAAGTGTCCTCCGCCTTGTTTCCTGTGACAACTCGGTGTTGCCCGTGACAACTTGGTCGACGCGTAAGGTGCGGTCAGGAACGCAAAGCAGCATGCCGCCGAGAGTGTGGGAGAAGAGACACCGACATGGGCATCACCGATTTACGCGGTAAGAAGACGTTCATCACCGGTGCAGGTAGCGGGATCGGCCGTGCGACAGCGCTCGCTGCCGGTGCGGCGGGTGCAGAACTCATACTCACCGACATCAACGACGTAAGCCTGAAGGGCACCGTCGACGCCGTCCGGGCTGCAGGTGGAAAGGTCTCTCGCTCAAAATCATTCGATATTTCCGTGTTCGAAGATGTGACTGCATTCGCAGACGAGGTCCATGCAGAGGGCGGCAGTCTCGACATCGTCATGAACGTCGCCGGCATTGCCGCGTGGGGAACCGTGGAGAATCTCGAGCATCGGCACTGGAAGTCCATGATCGATGTAAATCTGATGGGTCCGATCCATGTCATCGAGAACTTCCTGCCGCCGATGGTGAAAGCCGGCCGGGGTGGACACCTGGTGAACGTCTCTTCGGCCGCCGGGCTGATTCCATTGCCGTGGCATGCCGCCTACAGTGCGAGCAAATACGGATTGCGCGGCGCATCCGAGGTGCTCCGATACGACCTGAAGCGGCACGGTATCGGGGTGAGTCTCGTCGTGCCAGGCGGAGTCAAGACAGGCCTGGTCGACACGGTGGACATCGCGGGCGTCGACCGTGACGATCCGCGAGTGCAGAAGCTGCAGCGTCGGTTCGAAGCACGTGCCGTCCAACCGGAGACGGTGGCCGAGGCGATCCTGGCGGGCATCGTGAAGAATCGCTATCTGGTGTACTCGTCCAACGATATTCGGTTCGCTTACTGGTGGGCACGCAAGTTCGCGCCACCGTACGAGTTCGTGCTGCAGAAGGCCAACGATCAATTCAGCAAGCTGCTTCGGAAGTAGTTCGGCAGTTCGGTGAATGACCCAAGGTTGCGCACAGCGCATTACGGTTGAGTGATGACTGCAGAACTCGGCGCTGATTCCGAGGTCGGAACGCTACGTACGGTGATGCTTCACCGCCCGGGCGACGAACTGCGACGCCTTACACCCCGCAACAGTGATCAACTACTGTTCGACGGCATCCCGTGGGTCGATCGAGCGCAGGAGGAACACGACGCGTTCGCGGAACTGCTGCGCGGCCGCGACGTCGAAGTGCTGCTGTTGTCGACGTTGCTCACCGAGGCGATGACGGTGAGCGGAGCAGCGCGGATGCAGGGCATTTCGGCGGCGGTGAACGAGCGGCGTCTCGGCCGCGCGTTGGCGCACGATCTTTCCGCACACCTGCGAGGGGTCCCTGCAGCGGACTTGGCGCAGATCCTCATGGCAGGCATGACGTTCGACGAGCTTCTGGAAGCGGAGAGTGGTGACCCCGAACTCAGTGGTGCGTCACTGGTTCGTCGGATGCACCACGGAGCGGATTTCATCATCGACCCGCTGCCGAATCTGCTGTTCACGCGTGACTCCTCGTTCTGGATCGGTAATCGCGTCGCGATCACGTCCCTGGCGTTGCCTGCTCGTCTACGCGAGACGACCTTGACCGATCTGATCTATGCGTTCCATCCGAGGTTCCTCGGTATTCGGCGCGCCTACGAATCGCGGACGGCTCCGGTCGAAGGAGGCGATGTGCTGTTGCTCGCCCCGGGTGTGGTGGCGGTCGGGGTAGGGGAGCGCACCACTCCTGCCGGTGCAGAGGCATTGGCTCGCAGCCTGATCGAGGATGACCTGGCCCATACGGTGCTGGTTGTTCCTATCGCGCAGGAGCGTGCGTCCATGCATCTGGACACCGTGTGCACGATGGTCGACGTCGATGCCGTCGTGATGTATCCGGCCATTCAGAATACGCTGTCGGCGTACACGATTCGTCGAGAAGATGCCGGCGTTTCCATCCGCGGTGCCGATCCGTTTCTGGAGGCTGCAGCGGACGCCATGGGAATCGGCAAGCTCCGAGTCATCGATACCGGACTCGACCATGTCACCGCCGAACGCGAGCAATGGGACGACGGCAACAACACCCTCGCCCTTGCCCCCGGTGTCGTCGTCGCCTACGAGCGCAATGTCGAGACCAACGCCAGGCTGGAGGCGTCGGGCATCGAGGTGTTGCGGATCAGTGGTTCGGAATTGGGCTCCGGACGTGGCGGTCCGCGGTGCATGTCCTGCCCCGTGGCACGCGATTCGCTCGAGGCCTCTGCCTGAGTGGCAGGAAAGGCATCGTGGCCCACGCCGAACTGCGCATCACAAAATTTCGCAGACCTTGTCCGCTGGTCGCGCCAGCACCGTTCCCTGGTCCGTCACCACGATCGGCCGTTCGATGAGAATGGGGTGCTCGACCATCGCCGCGATGAGTTCGTCCTCGGAGGCGTGAGCCAAGTCGAGTTCCTTGTAGACCGGCTCCTGCGTGCGGATTGCTTGCGAGGCAGAAAGGCCGGCGTCGTCGAGAAGCTTGCGGAGACCGTCCTTCGTCGGCGGCGTGTCCAGGTATTTCACGATCGTCGGTTCCAGCCCGGATTCTTCGATGATCTTCAACGCAGTCCGAGAGGTGTTGCAACGAGGATTGTGGTAAATAGTCGCAGTAGAAGCCATGTTTGTTGATTCTGCCACCAGGGTAGGCGACTAGACATGACGGATCTGAGAGTAGTTATCGCTGGAGGCCACGGAAAGATCGCGCAGCACCTGATTCAGGTGCTCACTGCGCATGGCGACCGCGCGGTCGCATTGATTCGCAACCCCGAACACGAGAGTGCGGTGGAGGCACTGGGTGCCCTTCCCGTGGTGCTCGATCTGGAAACAGCGACGGTCGACGAGGTAGCCGAGGTTCTCGCCGGCGCCGACGCGGCCGTGTTCGCTGCCGGATCGGGCGGATCGGGTGGGGCCGCGAGAAAGGACTCGGTGGACCGAGCAGGTTCGGTGCTCCTGGCCGACGCCGCGGAGAAGGCCGGAGTCAAGCGGTTCATTCAGATCAGTTCCTTCGGTGCAGGTGAGCCGGTAGCCGCTGACGCCGAGGACAGCTGGAAGGCGTACATGGCTGCCAAGACGGCGGCCGAGGAAGATTTGAAAGCCAGAACGAAACTCGACTGGACCATCCTTCGTCCGGGCGGATTGACCGACGAGGACGCGACGGCGCATATTGCCTTGTCCGAGCCACCACTCGAGCGAGGAACGGTGCCGCGCGGCGACGTTGCAAAGGTGATTGCAGCCTTGATCGAAACGCCGTCGACGATCGGGAAGACACTGATGTTGACTTCGGGTGGGGTACGCCTGGAAGATGCCCTCTGACTGTCCTGGTTCTGCAGGCGCACGAGAGCAAAGGGTCCATATGCGAGTGCACCTCGATCCAGCATCCAGAACCCCACTGTACGAGCAGCTCCGCAGTGGAATTCTCGATCTGGTGCGAAGCGGAGAATTGATCGCGGAGACGAAGATTCCTACGGTCCGGGGATTGGCTGCGGAGCTTTCCATTGCACCGCACACCGTGGCGAAGGCGTACCGGGAACTCGAGCAGCAGGGAGTCATCGAGGCTCGCGGTCGGCTCGGTACCTTCATCGCGTCCGGAGGTGATCCCACCGAGGACAATGCCGCCCGGGCAGCAATGACGTACGTGGCCGAACTTAGGGCATTGGGGTTGTCCGATGAGCGAGTGCGAAACCTCGTGGACGTCGCTCTCGCTGCAAGTTGACGGTTCAACCTAGTCGTGACAAAGTTGCCGTGTCTTGATGCCGCCTCGAAGGACCTGATATGAAATCGAACATCTTCCGTGACATCGCAACGCTGGTGGCCCGAATCGGGCTCGGCATCATTTTCATCGCCCACGGTTGGCAAAAACTCAACACCAACGGTCTCGACGCCACCAAAGCCGCCTTCGACGGCATGGGCGTCCCGTTGGCCGGGTTCTCCGCCTACTTCGCAACCTTTGTCGAACTCATCGGCGGAGTCGCACTCGTTCTCGGCATCTTCACACCGATCGTCGGCATCTTGCTCTTCCTCGACATGCTGGGTGCATTGTTGTTCGTGCACTACGACAAGGGAGTCTTCGTCGGCGAGGGTGGCTACGAATTGGTGGTAGCGCTCGGAGTTGGATCCCTACTGTTGGCGGCCGTCGGCGCCGGACGATTCAGCCTCGACGGGGTCTCCGGAGGCAAGACGAGCTTGGCGAAAATGCGCAAACGCCGCTAGCGCGTGTCTCCAAGATGGTGCGGTGGCGTGAGCAAAGGAAAACCGCACGCAGTAGTGCCCCGCCCGGTACGTGAACGCCAGCTTGTCGTACCGGGTCGTCAAGCCCTGCCGCGTGTCTACACCTCAGGCAACGGCGATACGGAAATCGGGGGTTTCCAAGCAGTGCTCGCAGGACGAGGGGTGGTGCGTCATCGTCTCGGACACCACGCCCGAAGGATGCTCCTGCAGAAGCTGAGTTTCCATTCGACTGACGAACAGCTTGCCGCGGGCATAGGAGGCGGGGCCAGAGCTGTCTGACGCCCAAGGCCGACCAGAGTAGCTACTCCGTCTTTCGGATGAAACGAGAAACATCGACCGCGATCGAGGCGACTACATCCGCGTTGGCCGGGTCCTCGAACGCACCCGGTGTCGTCCACTCGACGGTGCCGGTCACTGCCTCACCTAGTAGGTCGATGGACGATGTCGCACCGTCGGGGTCGATGCGTCGCAGACTGTTGGTTCCGTCGACGCACCACTGCGTACCGTCAGGGCCGGTTGCTCGATCTGCGCGAGAGCCTGTGATGCCTTCTGGTTCGTCGACGGGCACGATGCGTCGAGCGCTTCTGTCCAACAACCGAACTCGTTGCGTATCCGGGTAGGTGCGTATGACGCCGTACCGCCGGTCGCTACTCATGTGCGACCGGGTGGATCCCAGGAAGTACAGCTGTCCGTCTTGGACTGCGCTGGCCCAACCACCTTCGGCGATGATTCGGTCGACACTCAACGCCCCGTCGGGATCAATGGTGCAGTAGTGGGTGTCGTGCTCGGACGTGTTCCAGATCCCGTCGTCGACGGCATGTATTCGACGTACCCAGCGGTCGACCGGTGGCTCGATCGTCTGCGGCAGAACGTAGCGGGTGATGATCGGCGTTGTGCCCGCAGTCCGAACGCGAAGCAGGATCGGATCCGACTGGGCATAACCCAGACGGTATTGCCGTCGAGCGTCACTGCTCCGGCCACGAAAGGTGTTGGCATCGTGGGTACATTGTCTAGATCGAGTTCGAGTAGCACACCCGATTCGACGAAGTCACCGTCTTGGGTTTTCTCGGTGGGCGACCAGTTGCCAGCGGCAGGAACCATCTCGATCGCAGTAAGTCGATCGGTGCCGGCAATGCCGGTCCAACCGTTGTCCATCGGCTCTACCTGCTTGTGCACCAAATGCATTCGAGTGATGCGTCCGCACACGCGGGGAGGAGTGTCGATGCCGTTCAGCTCACCGGATCCAGCGCTGAAGATACCCGTCAGTGTGACCGGACCATGGGTGGGTTCATCTGTCCACCACTGGCTGCTCCAACCGTCGCCGTAGAGGAGATGAAGCCACCGCAATTGGCCGTCGCGGTGCCGGGTAGGTCCTCTGCCGTAAGCCGGTCGGGCGGTTGCAGTACGGGTCTCATCGCGGATTGATGGTGCATCCGCCGACGAACAGTGCTCGAGGACGACGTCTGCAGCGTCACCGACCGATGCACGGGGAAAGGAACCGTCCTGAATGACCCACCCTGCAATGAAAACGCGGAGGGTGCGTGGGTTTGGTTTGTAGCGTTCATCCAATTCCCGACGCAGTAGGGGAGTCCGCACGACGAGGCGTGACGGGCGTCGAGTCACCGTGTGTCGCACAGTACCGGCGCACCCCGTCGAATTCAACGGCCACACCGCAGCGACGAAGTGTGGAGTCGGGCCGCGTCAGGCTGCAGCCGTGAAAGTTTTGTTGCGGGTCGACTGACAGCCGTGGCTGTCGTCGTAGTAAGAATTGCGGTGCTCGGACGACGCGCCAGCAGTCCGCGGTCGTGAGCCTGTGGTGTCAGCCAACTTTACTGCGCGCGAGGCTAATGCCAATAGTCGGGTTCGCTATCGGGGTCGTCGAGGACAGTGTCGATTTGATCGTTTCCAAGAATCTCGTCGATGGCCTCAGCTGTGGCTGCGATGGTGGCAAAGTGCGGATCGACATCGTTGGTGATGCACCAGGCGTGGTCGGCAGGGAAGATGAAGGCGGGATCAGGGGTGTCGCCGTAAGCCCACAATGCTGGATTGGCGCTGTTCCAGTGTTCGTAGTCGGCGAGTGTGCCGCGTATGAGCCAGTAGTCGCGGTTGTGGATCTTGAAGTTCGGCGGCGGTCCAATGGTAATGGAATCCCATCCGTCCCAGATGGCGAAGTAGCATTCGTCCGGGGTGGTCGTGTGCCCAGTCAGGACGTTGAGTGCTGTTGCGACCTGCATGAGTTCGCTCGGGCTGTCTCCGTCGAATTCGATGTCGCTGGTTTTCTGTCCGGAGAATTTTGGGTCGGGGATGAACAACAGTCGCGCATACTTCTCGAAGCCGATCGGTCCACGCCGGGCAAGCCGGTACCAGGGCAAGTTCTGAAAAGCCATCCACAGCGCGGGTGTCGAATCGGCACACAGCTCGAAAGTCATTGCTGCTCTCCTCTTTCGGCAAGGGCCATATAGTCAGCCCCGCGCGTACTCGTACTCGTACCAGGGGCCGCCGAGGTGGGTGAGGGTAGTGAATCCTGCCGGTTCGGTGTCTGGGGAGTAGACCCATCCGGTGGAGGTGCTGAAAATGCCTGCGTTGCCGGCGAAATACACCTCACCCGTCGGTGAACTGCTGGCCCTTCTGATGTCGAAGGGCCCGATCTCGAAGTGCTCTCGATAGGCCCCGGGCTTGTTATGTATGGCGACTGCAATGGCCTCGAATTCGCTCCGCTCATCGAGGAACGACGTCGATGGCATCAGCGCCAGGAAGGCGAGTCCGGTGAGGACGACTGCCGGGGCCGGTACGACCCACCACGCCCATCGCTGGTCCCGACCCAGAACGTAGAGGGTGCGAATAGCCCAGACCAGACCGGTCACCAGAAATATCAGCACGCACGCCATCGCGGCGAGGAGGGGATCGAGCCACGTGTACGAACCGAAAGGGGACGGCCACCAATTCCGGTCCAGGCACACCCACACGATGACTGCGACGGTGACGAACGCCAGCAGAATTGGGCCGGGAGGCTTCGACCGAGTAGGCAGACCCGTCGGCCGGCTACCGATCCACTTGTTGATCTCCTTCATTACGGCCATCTTCGGAGCGTAGCGGGGCCGCCCAAGTGAGTGTTGTCATCGAGGTCACGAGGGCAGTCCGGAACCGTGACAAATTTCGTGTCGGGTGGCTGTCTGGCCTGCCGACTATGTACGGGGTGCCGAACCGTATGAGCAGATCGCCTCGGTACCGGTGTCGCCGACGATCCGGTCTGCTGTAGACGTACGAATCGCGGAACTGAGACGGGATACGCTGCCGACGTGTCGAGATTTATATGGTGGTTCACCGCTGTGGCCGCGTTGGCCTTCGGCGCGTTGGTGTGGACGTCGGGGTCGATGAGTGATGTGTCGTTGGAGTGCTCGAAGATCGGAGAAAGCCGGTCCTCCTATCGGTGCGAAGACCGTATCGTCGACGTAATCGGGGTGTGGCCGGTGGTCGGGCTCGGGTTGTTGCTCACAGCACCGCCGCTGGTCGCGGCAGTGGCGATGCGACAGTGGGTTTCCTGGTTGGCCGTCGCAATACTGGTGGGGGTGTCGATCATCGGGCTGATCAATTGGTCCTCGTACTGGGGAGAGCTGCTTTCCGCAGTACCCCTGGTCGTCCTCGGATCGGTTGCCGCTGCACTGCACAAGTCGCGCCCGCGCACCTCAGCCGCATGAGCGAGACGCGCGATAAGCAACCCCGGCGAGGTAGTCGTCGGGGGCTTGGCACTGCGCTCGCGGCTGTTCTGTTCCTCGTCCTCCTTGCCGGGATGCGATACGAGTGGTGGGAATACCCCTCACCCGAGGACACACTTCTCGACTTCGCAACCGTGTGGCTGGCACTTTTCGGCCTCGTCGCCACTGGCAGCGTGTGGGCAGTCAGGTTGTACAAGTACTGGACACGACATCGCAGACTGACGTGGGCAAGTGCGCTCACACCGCTGCTCGTCCTAACTACTGCTGCTGCGTTCGAACTGGTTGATCTACCCGTGCACCGGGACTTCGATCGTGCACACGGTCAGATGGAAGAACTCGCCCGAACCATGCTGCGCGACGGAAATTCTCGCCTCGCATCAACGGAGATTGACGGTGTGCAATTCTCCGTCATCTATGTTGGCGAGGACAACTGTGTGTACTTCGTAGACGGAAAGCGAAGCGATGTGATTTCGCGTCATGGCTGGATGTACACAGCGCAGTGCGCTCCTGACAAGAACACCTTGCGATCGCTGGACTCGCCCGCCGACAACTGGCTTGCTTACGAGCAAGGATCGTGAGGTCCCCAGCCTGCAAAAAAGATGTTCCCTAGCGCCAACTCGGCAGCCAAAGTTGCTGCTGCCACAGCTCCGGTGAGATCGGCATCGCGGTCAGGATCGGCCACAACCAGATGAAGTTCGCAACCACCAGGCCGACGTAGAGGCACACCAGTAGTAGCCCCGTGCCTCTACGTTCGGCGGACGCGCGTGCGCGGCCGATGATCTGCCCGAGTATCAACGCGAACCCCATCACCATGAACGGCGCCATCGCGACTGCGTAGAAGTAGTACATCTGCCGGTCGAGCGTGATGAACCATGGCAGAAATCCTGCGGCGTACCCGACGACGACTGCGGCGAATCGCCAGTCTCGCCGGACCAGGAACATCCACAAGCCCCACGCGAGCATCGGCACCGCGAGCCACCACATGGCCGGTGTGCCGATCAGCATGATGGCTTTGACGCACGACGGCGTCGAGCAGCCCTGCACCTGCTCACCGTCGGCGAAGTAGTACAGCATCGGGCGCAAGCCCATCGGCCATGTCCACGGCTTCGATTCCCATGGGTGACGGTTCCCCACCGAATTGGTGAGACCCTCGTGAAAGGTCAGTACATTGCCGCTGTAGTACCACAGTGAGCGCAGTGCATCCGGTACGAACGAGAACAGCCCACCGGTACCGATCTGATTCCCGACGGCATGGCGATCGACTCCGGTTTCGCTGGCGAACCACCCTGAGTACGCACACAAGTAGACGATCAACGGCACCACGACGAGGGCGTACAGGGACGGCCCGATGTCTCGAACTGCCGTACCGATCCAGGGCCGCGATACTCCGTTCGCGCGGCGGGCCGCGACGTCGAATCCGACACACAACAGTCCGAAGAACGCGATGAAGTACATCCCGGACCACTTGGTTCCGCAGGCGAGACCGAGCATGATCCCGGCGCCGAAACGCCACCAGCGGACACCGAGCCTCGGCCCGAATTCGCTTGCCTTGATACGTCCTTCGCTTCGTACCTTTGCCATACGTTCACGGACATCGTCTCGATCGACCACCAGGCAACCCAAAGCCGCCGTGACGAAGAACGCCAGGAAGATGTCGAGCATGCCGATGCGTGAGGAGACGAACGTGACGCCGTCGGCGATCAGTAGGACGCCGGCGATCGCGCCAACCAGCGTCGACCGCGCCATCCGCCGTACTATCCGAATCACGATCAGCACCAACAGAGTTCCGAACAGAGCCGACGAGAACCGCCAACCCCAACCGTTGTAGCCGAACAGTGCTTCCCCGGCTGCGATCAATTGCTTGCCGACAGGCGGATGCACGACGAGCCCGTAAGCGGGGTTGTCCTCGACCCCACCGCCGGTGAGCACCTGCCATCCTTGCGGGGCGTAATGCTTCTCGTCGAAGACAGGCGTACCGGCATCGGTGGGGTAACGCAGAATCGCGAAACGGGTGATGGCGGCGATGGCCGTGAGAACGAGAGTGACGATCCATCCGCGTCGCCGATCGGTATCGCGGTAATAGTCGGCCGCTGGAATGGTGGGCCCGGGACTGACGACGGGGCGCGCATCGGTCGACAGGGTCACATGCCGATCGTAGGCGGCGCAGCGGAATGCGAGAAGGTGGGTGTGGGGGATGATGGGTGCATGCTGATCCTTGCCGCAACACCCATGGGCGATGTGGGTGATGCGTCCCAGCGACTGCGCGACGCACTGGCCACGGCCGACGTCGTCGCAGCAGAAGACACCCGAAGGACCAAACAGCTGGCGAGTTCGCTCGGGGTGACCATCACCGGCAAGGTGATCAGCTTCTACGACCAGGTCGAAACTGCGCGTCTTCCGGGGCTGCTCGACGCGGTTCGCGCCGAGAAGTCGGTCTTGTTGGTCACCGACGCGGGCATGCCGTCCGTCAGCGACCCGGGGTACCGGCTGGTGGCCGCCTGCGTCGAGGCCGACCTTCCGGTCACCTGTCTGCCGGGTCCTTCCGCTGTGACCACCGCACTCGCGCTGTCCGGATTACCCGTCGAACGGTTCTGTTTCGACGGGTTCCCACCGCGCAAGCAGGGCCAGCGACGAACCTTTTTCGAGTCCTTGCGGACGGAATCGCGCGCCTGCGTGTTCTTCGAGGCGCCTCACCGTCTCGCTGCCAGTCTCGACGACGCCGTCGCAGTCCTCGGCCCGGATCGACGTGCTGCGGTCTGCAGGGAGCTGACGAAGACCTACGAGGAAGTCAAGCGCGGCACGCTCGACGAGCTGGCGGCGTGGGCTGCCGACGGGGTTCGCGGCGAGATTACCGTCGTGCTCGCCGGAGCACAGCCCGTTGCCGCAGAACCGGAAGATCTGATCGGTGAAGTAGAAGAACTGGTTGCGTCGGGGATGCGGCTCAAGGATGCATGCGCCGAGTTGGCGGTCGGCGGGGTCAGTAAACGCGAGCTGTACGAGGCAGTTCTGGATTCTCGTAAATCTGCGCAGGACACACCGTCGTAAGTTTCGGACAGGCCGTCAGCGGTGGGCCGTGGAGGTGAATTGGTAGGTGGCGGCGTCGACGATCTCCTCGGGAGTGATGGTGATTTCGTCGTTCAGCCATGCGGTGACCAGCTCGGCCAAGCCGCCGACGAACAACAGGCCGTTGATTTCTCCCTGGGGTGGTGGCCACGCTCGATCGCCGTACATTCGGGACGCTTCGTCTGCGACCATCTGAGCGAAGCCACGTAGAGCTGCGCGACGGTGGGTGCGCAGGGGCTCGAACGCAGCGGATTCGATCATCGCAACTCGTCCCTTGCGCGGATCTTCGGTGAGGATGGTGACGAATGAGGAGATGGCATTTCGTACGCGTTCTTCCAGTGTGCCGGTGCTCGCTCGAAGCGCGGCAAGTCCCGCCTCTCGAACTTCGTCGGCGATACCATCCAGGACTTTCTGTAGGAGATCGTCTCTGCCAGTGAAGCTTTCGTAGAAATATCGCTCCGTCAGCTTGGCGTGGCTGCAGATGGCAGTCATCGTGGCGCCACTTTTCCCGGTAGCTGCGAACACGTCCAATCCTGCCTCGAGCAAACTCTCGCGCCGTTGGACTGCCCGTTGGTCTGCGCTCATGCCGCCGTACCGGCGTGGCGTGGATGGAGTCATGGATTGATTTTGACAGATGCGAGCTTCGCGACGCGGAGTGAGCTTCTTCGACAGTGCGTGCTGTCGACTCAGCACCGCGCCTGTAGGAGATCAGCCGACGACCTGCTGACGCAGCCCCTCGGTCGCTGCCTCGAGGATGGTTTTGGTGCCCTTCCGGATGAGAAAACCTGGAATCGGAATCTTCGGGTCGATGGTCAGCTCGAACGCCACATGAGTGCCCTTGGCAGTCGGCGTCAACGTGTACTCGCCGTGCTGCGCCTTCTGCTGCGACCCCTCCACCAGATCCCAGCTGACAGTCGTATCGGTCCAGGTGTACTCCACGACCTGGTCGTCGTTGATTCCCAGGATCGATACTGCCATCTTGACGTGATGGGGGCGGCCGTCGTCGAAACGATCGATGACCTCGATCTTTTTGTGGACCGGCGACCACGACGGGAGCGCTTCCACATCTGCGAGAACTTCGAGCACCGCCGCGGGATCGGCATCGATATCGACATCTTTGTTCGCTGTGACTGCCATGGGGACAAGGTAACTCAGGCGGAGCGGTCCGCGACCGGAATCGAGCCATGCGAGCGCACGAAGTCACCGATCCGCTGCAGCGCGCGGTGTGCTTCCGGTAGGAAGTCCGCGACCTGGAACACGTGCACCTGATCCGCCCATACTTGGAGTTCGCAATCGACGCCCGCAGCGCCGAGCCTCTCCGTCATCAACTCGGCGTCGGCAAGGATCATCTCGGTGGACCCAGCTTGAATCAGCACCGGCGGTAACCCGCGTAGGTCTGCGTCGACGGGTGAAACCCTCGGCCCCTGTTCTCCTTCGACGACGATCCGGGCCTCGACCCTGTCTGCCAGCACAGTCAGTGGAGGCACTGCCTCGGGCGGGAAGATAGCGCATTTCGACGCGTTCTCGTGGTTGAGCTTGTTCGTCGGGTCCATGTCCGTCAACGGTGACATCGCGAAAATGCCGGCAGGCATCGGTAGATCCAACGTCTCCAACGCCAAGGTGACCATGAAGGCGAGGTAGCCACCGGCAGAGTCGCCGGCGATGAAGATCTGATCGGGGCGGTATCCCGAATCGAGAAGAAAGCGGTAGCCGTCGACGCCGTCCTCGACCGCATGAGCGATCGGATTACGGGGCATCATCCGGTAGTCGACCGAGAGCACGGGCGCACCGACATACTGCGAGATCCGCGACGTCAGCCTGCGGTGGGTATTGAGCCCGCAGCAGATGAAGGCTCCTCCGTGCAGGTACAGCACCACATTGTCGTTACGGACTCCTTCGGCACGAATCCATTCGGCGTAGCAATCGGCGAGCATGATCCGGTTGCACTGCGCACCCTTCACTGCAGGCATCAGCATGCCTGCGTAGTCGACGAGTCCCATCGGCCACGGAAGATGTGGCGCCTTGGCCCACAGTGACAAAAAGGGGCGAATCGAGAACTGCAAGCCCGTGGAAAGTGCTCGTGAGCGCAGACTGCCACCAGGCAAATCTTGCCTGCGGGGTGCGCGGTCAGGCGTCGACTGGGGCTGCCGTAGTGCGGTGAGCGCTGTGTTCATCGTCTTCGCCTCGATTCGGCAGTTGTTTGGAACTCCTACTAACGGACCTTAGCGTGTGACACATATCGCTCGAACGTAAGGTCGTGTTCGATGTCACACCGTGATCGAAACTAGGCTCAAAGGTGATCCACATGGCGCTCATGCCCGTTACTGAATCCATGTTCCTGATCGCTGAATCGCGTGAGCATCCGATGCACGTCGGAAGCCTTCAATTGTTCGTGCCACCAGGGGAACCGCATGACTTCGCACAGGAGGTCCACGACAAGTTGACGAAAGGTGAAGTTCACGAGTTGTTTCGTAAGCGCCCCGGTCGGCCCGTCAATGTCATGGGCAGCCTCGCGTGGTCACGTGAGCAGGACATCGACTTCGACTACCACGTCAGGAGAACAGTTCTGCCCTCTCCCGGGCGAATCAGAGAGCTGTTCCAGTTCCTGTCGCTCAATCACAGCACTCCTCTCGACCGGTACCGGCCGATGTGGGAAGTGCACATCATCGAAGGCCTCGCCGACGACCGCATCGCGCTGTACACCAAGGTGCATCACTCCCTCGTCGACGGTGTCTCGGCCCTGAAGTTGACGTTCAACGCTCTCAGTACCGATCCCGATGACAGAAACGGTGTCGCCACATGGGATCCGTCACTGTTCCGCGAGAAGAAACCGCGTGAAACACCGTCCGCACTCGAACGAATCACCGGCGGGTTGGCCCTAGGACGCACCATTGCCGCTTATCTCGTTGACTTTCTGCCCGCAGCAACCCGAATCGGATTGCGCGCCATGCGAAACGAAGGCGCACAGCTACCGCTGCGTGCACCCCGCACGATGTTCAACGTGCCGATCGGTGGAGCTCGACGTTTCGCGGCCGAAAGCTGGTCCCTCGAACGGATGACGAAGGTAGCCAAAGCGCGAGGTGTAACCCTGAACGACATCGTGCTCGCGATGTGCTCCGGTGCGCTGCGGTCCTACCTCATCGATCAAGAAGCTCTGCCCGAATCGCCTTTGATCGCAATGGTTCCGGTATCCCTCCGCAAGCCAGGGGAGGACAAAGGGCCCGGTAACTCGGTCTCGGTGATTCTGTGCAATCTCGGCACCCACGAATCCGACCCACTTGCCCGACTCGACGCCATCACCGACTCCACCGCCAAGGGCAAGAACATGATGCGCGAACTCAACACCCTCGAATCACTGGCAATCGGCGCAGTGACCGTGGCGCCGTTGCTGTTCGGGCCGGTACCCGGCTTCGTCAACTACACGCCCCCGCCGTTCAACGTCATCATCTCGAACGTGCCGGGCACCTCCGAGGAATTGTATTGGAACGGAGCCAAACTCGACGGTATCTACCCGGCCTCGATCGTCTGCGACGGCATGGCATTGAACATCACCGTCGCCAGCAACGGAGATTCGGTGAACTTCGGGCTCATCTGCTGCAGGCGCAGCGTCCCGCATCTGCAGCGGATGCTGACGCATCTGGAGAACTCCCTGGAGGAGTTGGAAAAGACGCTGTAGGCGGGGCGGGGGTAGGTGGCCTCCGCTGGCGCCCGCTTACCGCCGCTTGAATGGACCCGTCAAGTTATCTGATCGTATGAGTGGACCATTGAAGCGGTCGGGGTGCAGGCCGCCAGCGCCGCTTGAATGGACCCGTCAAGCTATCTGATCGTATGAATGGACCATTCAAGCGATGCGGGGGGCGGCCCGACACCTACACCTACGCCGCCACTATGTGTGCTACTTGACCTCGTATTTCGGGAAGACCGGTGATGGTGCGGGTAGAGGCGTACCTACGACGATTCGGGTGCTGATATCGGAGAATTCGTGCGCTGGGCTGCCGAGTAGTTCGAGGATGCGGGCGGCCGAGTCGGGCATGATCGGCTGCACCAGAATTGCGACGATGCGCAGCACTTCCATCGTCACGTAGAGCACAGTTGCCATGCGTGCCGGGTCCGTTTTGCGCAGTACCCATGGCTCCTGCTGCGAGAAGTAGCGGTTGGTCTCGCCGAGAACCGACCAGATCGCTTCGACGGCCGAATGCAGTGCCTGCACGTCGAATTCGCGTCGGCAGATCTCGAGCAGTTCGTCTGCGCGTGCCAGCATCGCGGAGTCTTCGGCGGTGAATTCGCCCGGTGTGGGCACCACGGCATCACAGTTCTTGGCGACCATTGTCAGCGAACGCTGCGCCAGGTTGCCGAGTTCGTTCGACAGGTCGGCGTTCATTCGCGTCACGATCGCCTCGGCGCTGTAGCTCCCGTCCTGGCCGAACGAGACCTCGCGCAACAGGAAGAAACGGAGTGAATCGAGTCCGAACTCCTCGACCAATGCGAAGGGGTCGACGACGTTTCCGACCGACTTGGACATCTTCTCGCCCTTGTTGTTCAAGAAGCCGTGGACGAACACCCTCTTGGGCAGTTCGACACCGGCGGACATCAGGAACGCAGGCCAGAACACGGTATGGAAACGCGTGATGTCCTTGCCGATGATGTGAAGGTCTGCGGGCCAATACTTCTGGTACTTCGCCGACTCGGTGTCCGGGTAGCCGACGCCGGTGATGTAGTTGGTCAAGGCGTCGACCCACACGTACATCACGTGCTCGGGATCGTTCGGTACCTGGATGCCCCAGTCGAACGTCGTCCGAGAAATCGACAGATCTCGCAGTCCGCCCTTGACGAAGTTGACGATCTCGTTGCGGCGCGAGACAGGTGCGATGAAGTCGGGCTGCGCGTCGTAGAGCGCGAGGAGCTTGTCCTGATATGCCGACAGACGGAAGAAGTACGACGCTTCCTCGGTCCACTCGACAGGAGTGTTCGTTTCGGTGGCGACGCGGGTGCCGTCGTCGGCGACTGTGGTCTCGGCCTCGGTGTAGAAGGCCTCGTCGCGAACGGAGTACCAACCGGAGAACGCGTCGAGGTAGATGTCGCCGTTGGCCTCCATGCGCCTCCACAGCTCCTTGCTGGCGGCGTGGTGGTCTTCGTCGGTGGTGCGGATGAACCGGTCGTGGGAGATGCCGAGGGCCTTGTCGAGCTCCTCGAAGGCATCGGAGTTGCGTGCAGCGAGATCGACGACGTCGATGCCTTCTTTGACGGCCGTCTGCTGCATCTTCAGACCGTGTTCGTCGGTTCCGGTCAGAAACATGACGTCGAAACCGTCGAGTCGCTTGAATCGGGCGATCACATCCGTCGCGATGTACTCGTAGGCGTGTCCGATGTGCGGAACGCCGTTCGGGTACGCGATAGCAGTTGTGACGTAGAAGGAGGGCCGTGAGGCATCAGCTGGCGCAGTCATGGTTCGCCTACTCTATCGGCGTGAGCAAAGACCGTCCTGCACCACCATTGCCCGAGCCGCTCGGCCACCTCGTCGACGCCCATACCCACCTTGACGCATGCGGTGCCGTCGATGCGGCCAGTGTGGCTGCCATCCTCGACCGAGCCGAGTCAGTAGGCGTTTCTCGCGTGGTGACCGTTGCCGACGACCTCGCTGCCGCACACTTCGCCGTCGACGCTGCTCATTGGGATCGGCGAGTGTGGGCGGCCACGGCGATACATCCGACGCGAGCCAACGTGCTCGACGAGACGACCCGTAGCGAAATCGAGCAGCTTTCTGCGGATCCTCGGGTCGTTGCGGTGGGGGAGACCGGCCTGGACTACTACTGGCCCGGCAAACTCGACGGCTGCGCGACGGTCGAGGAACAGCACGAGGGATTTCGCTGGCACATCGATCTGGCAAAGCGGCTGCACAAGCCACTGATGATTCACAATCGCGAGGCCGACGACGATCTGCTGGCGGCCCTGAAGTCCGAAGGCGCCCCCGAGACCGTGATCTTCCATTGCTTCTCCTCGGGGCCGGAAATGGCGAGGGCCTGCATCGACGCGGGGTACGTGCTGAGCCTGTCCGGGACCGTCAGTTTCAAGAACGCTCACGCTTTGCGGGAAGCGGCGGCACTGATCCCGGATGCGCAGTTGCTGGTGGAAACCGACGCTCCCTTTCTGACACCCCATCCGTACCGCGGGGCCCCGAACGAGTCCTACTGCCTGCCGTACACCGCTCGGGCGCTCGCGGAGATCCGGGGTCAGGACCCTGGGGAGCTTGCCGCCCACGTCACGGCCAATGCGGAACGGGTGTACTCGCTCCCGTCTGGGCAGTAGCGGAAAGCCACAACGCGGCGCTGATTGCAACCGGCTGCTTACTTGGGTTGCGAGATATCCACCAATTCGTTACCGTACCGTGACCGACCGCCGGGCGTTTCGAACCGAAGGTAACGCTCCAGAATCCAGGAATCGCTTGTGTCTAGTATTGCCCGCCTTAACTCCACCAGGTCTTTGACCTTCTACCTGGTGGTCGCCGCGCTGCTGGCGACGTTGATCGTCGGGGGCGTCACCGCCGTCGCTCGTCACAAAACCGTGACAATCGACGTCGATGGCGAGATGATCACGCTCAGCACGATGACGTCCGACGTCAACGGCGCGTTGGGCGCGGCTGGATACGAACCGAGTGACAAGGATCTGGTAGTGCCTTCCGGCGATTCGTCGCTGTCCGACGGCGAGACGGTCGTCCTCCGGCGCGCTCGTGAACTGAGCGTGACGGTGGATGGCCAACCCCGAGCCGTCTGGACCACAGCATTGACGGTCGACGAAGCTCTTTCGCAGATGGATCTGGCTCAGGACGTGCACGTTTCCGCTTCGCGCGGTGAGCGACTGCCACTGGAAGGCACGTCGCTGGAAATCGCACTGCCCAAACAGGTCTCGCTCGTCGACGGAGCTGCTCCGGCTGCACCGGTGACACTGGCGGCACCTACCGTCCGGGAACTGCTCGAGCAGGCAGGCGCGCCACTCCAAGAAGCCGACACGGTTGTCCCTGCACCCGACGAGATCGTCACCGAAGGCGCGTCGATCATCGTCACCCGAGATCGAACCGAGACCAAGTCCGAAACCGCCGATGTAGCGCCACCCGAGCAGCGCATCGAGGACCCGACGATGAACATGAGCCGCACCGTCCTCGAGAATCCCGGCGCACCCGGCATCTCCGACATCACCTGGGCGATCAACACCGTCAACGGCAAGGAAGTCGGCCGCGAAAAGGTAACCGAGACCGTCAAGGTTCCGGCGCAACCGAAGATAGTTCGAGTCGGTGCCAAGCCGGGCACCGAGGTCCCGCCCGTCGAGAACGGCAGCACCTGGGACGCACTCGCACAATGTGAAGCAACAGGTAACTGGGCCATCAATACCGGCAACGGATTCTTCGGTGGAGTGCAGTTCGACCAGAACACCTGGGAGCGCCAAGGCGGCCTCAAATACGCGCCCCGCGCCGACCTTGCGAGCCGCGAAGAGCAGATCGCCATCGCTTCGGTGACGCAGAAGTCCCAGGGATGGGGAGCGTGGCCTGCGTGCACCTCCCGCCTCGGCTACCGATGACAGGTGCGTAGAGTTTTCACAGTGCAAGAACATGTGAGGGAACCCGCGGCGCTGCTAGGGCCTGCGGAGGTGCGATCTCTCGCCGCCGAGTTGGACGTGCGTCCTACCAAGCAACTCGGCCAAAACTTCGTGCACGACGCCAATACGGTGCGACGCATTGCGGCCGCAGCCGACATCTGTGGCAGCGATACGGTCCTCGAGGTCGGGCCTGGTCTGGGCTCATTGACGCTGGCCCTGCTCGACGTCGCAGACGCCGTCATTGCCATCGAGATCGATCCGAAGTTGGCATCACGGCTGCCGCAGACAGTTGCCGAGCGAGCACCGTCGCTGGCCGACCGACTCACCGTCGTCGAATATGACGCGCTGAGAATCAAGGCTGCCGACATTCCAGGTGAGCCGGCTGCCCTCGTCGCGAATCTTCCCTACAACGTAGCGGTTCCGGTTCTGCTGCACCTGTTTTCGGAACTGCCGTCGCTCCGTACCGCTTTGGTGATGGTTCAGGCAGAAGTAGCCGATCGGCTCGCCGCAGACCCCGGCAACAAGATCTACGGCATCCCCAGCGTCAAGGCAGGCTTTTTCGGAACCGTCAAACGCGCAGGATCCGTCGGGCGTTCGGTATTTTGGCCGGTGCCGAAAGTGGAGTCCGGGCTGGTACGGCTCGATCGGTACGCAGAGCCACCGTGGTCCATGGACGACGCCCATCGACGTGCCGTGTTCGCCGTCATCGACGCCGCATTCGCGCAACGTCGCAAAACCCTCCGTGCAGCACTCAGCGGTTGGGCCGGCTCGCCCGTCATCGCGGAACGCCGGTTACGCGAAGCCGGGATCGACCCATCTGCTCGCGGGGAAACTCTCGACGCCGCTGCCTACGTGCGGTTGGCGGCAACCGAAGCCTGAGGTGTCGGGATTGCTCGGTCCAGATCGCTCCGTTCCAGATCGCTTCAATGGTCCACTCATACGATCAGATAACTTCAGTGGTTCATTCAAGCGCAGGAGGAGTCGGCTTCAGCGCGCCCAGGCCCGTCACACTCCGTCAGCACCCGCTCGGTACCGACGGCTGAGCATTGTGTGTCGCTCCGCGAGCACTCGGCACTCGTCGGCGAGTTGCGGCGGATCGAGGACCGTGAAGTCCGTGTCGAAGGCGGACAGCCATCGAGCGATCGACGGTAGTGAATCTCCGGCCAACGCGATGATGCAGGTCTCGTCGCTCTCGGACTCGAGGGTGCCCCATTCCGCGTCGACCATCGGTGCAATCGTCTCGATCGGTGAGTGCAGCCGTATCCGTGCCTGCACCTGAGCGAGTGCACGGTCGATTCCCCGTGCGACGAATGCCGCTGCCCCGCCGTCGGGCAATTCTCGTGGGGTGAAGCGCGGACCCGTCAGGATCTTCGGTTGGAGTCGATCGACGCGGAACGATCGCCAGTCCTGACGGAACAGGTCCCAGCCGAGCAAGTACCACCGCGAGCCCGCCCGCACCAGGCTGTACGGCTCCACCTCGCGCCTGGTCTCGGTCCCGTCGTGGCTGCGGTAATCGAAGCGCAGTCGTTCCTGGCCATGGCACACACCCGCAACTGCCGACAACACCGCAGCGTCGACGGCGGATCGTGCAGCTGGACGATCTACGACGTCGATGCGCAGGGCGTCGAGTCGGTGCCGAATGCGCGACGGCATAACCTGGCGCAACTTGGTCAGCGCGCGCAACGACGCCTCTCCGATGCCCGCTACCGAGCCGCCGGCCGCCGATTGGAGTCCGAATGCCACTGCGAGTGCTTCGTCGTCGTCGAGTAGCAGGGGAGGCATTTCGGCACCCGCACCCAGCTGATAGCCGCCGCCAACGCCGGCGGTGGCGTGGACCGGGTATCCGATCTCGCGGAGCTTGTCCACATCGCGTCTGACCGTGCGCGGGGTGACGTTCAGTCGGTCCGCGAGGTCGGCTCCTGCCCAGTCACGTCGTGTCTGGAGCAGAGACAGCAACTTCAGAAGTCGTGCCGAGGTTTCCCGCATACCTCGATAATGGCAGCAATTGCGGACCGATACTGTCCGCGGTCGGGGTGACCGGGGAGTTAGGACGGCCACACGAATGTGGGGTACCACGATTTCTCCACTACTGTTGACCCTCGTGCTCTCAGTCGTCCCCAGCCCCGTAGTCGTCAGGGCTCCGTCCAAGGTGAATCTGCACCTCTCGGTCGGTGACCTGCGCGAGGACGGCTACCACGAGCTCACCACGGTGTTTCAGGCGCTGTCGTTGGCCGACGAAGTTTCGGTAGTGCCGGCTCGCGCGTTACGCGTGAGTGTTCGCGGCGATGATGCGCGGTCGGTTCCGACCGACGAGCGCAATCTGGTGTGGAAGGCAGCGGTGCTACTTGCCGACGCCGTCGGACGTGAGCCGGGCGTCGAGATCACCATCGACAAGGGCATCCCGGTGGCCGGCGGTATGGCTGGTGGGAGCACGGACGCAGCGGCGACGCTCGTCGCGCTCAACGCCCTGTGGGATCTGGATCTCTCCCGAGCGGAGTTGACCGACCTGGCTGCCAAGCTCGGCAGCGATGTTCCGTTCGTATTGCACGGCGGAACTGCGATGGGTACCGGCCGAGGGGAGAAGCTCCTTCCGATCCTCTCGCGCAACACATTCCATTGGGTACTCGCCTTGGCCAAGGGCGGACTGCAGACCCCTGCCGTGTTCGCCGAGTTGGACGAGCTGCGCGCCAAAGGAAACCCGCCGCGTCTCGGTGAGCCAGAGGCTCTGATGCATGCGCTCGCGACGGGTGATGCGAATGCGCTTGCGCCGCTTCTCGGTAACGATCTGCAGGCTGCTGCGGTATCGCTGCTTCCGCAACTGCGCCGCACCTTGCGCGCAGGGGTGAACGCCGGCGCTCTGGCCGGGATCGTCTCCGGGTCCGGTCCCACGTGCGCTTTTCTGTGTGCTGACGCTGATACCGCAGTGTCGGTCAGTGCTGAACTATCCGGTGCGGGTGTCTGCCGCACCGTGCGTGTCGCGAGTGGCCCGGTTCCCGGCGCTCGCGTGGTAACTAGTGAATCGATTGGTTTCTCCTGATGGTCAATCTCGTCAATCTCGAAAACGTCTCCAAGTCTTTCGGCGTCAAACCGCTGCTCGACGGAGTGTCCCTCGGAGTGCAGGAGGGCGAACGCATCGGCATGGTCGGCCTCAACGGTGGTGGTAAGACCACCACGCTCGAGGTTCTCGCCGGCATCGAGCCGCCCGACTCGGGGCGGGTCAGTCGGGTCGGCGGGCTGCGGATGGCCGTCGTCACCCAGCGCGGTGTGCTGCCTCCGGGCTCGACCGTCGGGCAGGTCGTTCTCGATCCGCTCGGCATGGCCGAGCACGAGTGGGCGGGCGACTCACGCGTACGAAACATCCTGACCGGCATCGGTATTGCCGACCTCGGTCCTATCGGTAGCTCGGGGCTCGACGCGTCCATCGACAACCTGTCCGGCGGTGAGCGCCGAAGAGTCGCGCTGGCGGCGGCGCTCGTCCAGGATCTCGACCTGTTGGTGCTCGACGAGCCGACCAACCATCTCGACGTGGAAGGCGTGCAGTGGCTCGCCGCGCATCTGGTTTCGCGTCGGAGCGCGCTCGTCGTCGTCACTCACGATCGTTGGTTCCTCGATACGGTGGCGAACCAGACGTGGGAGGTCGTCGGCGGCGGCGTCGAAACCTACGAGGGTGGATACAACGACTGGGTGTTCGCTCGTGCCGAGCGCAGCAGGCAGGCCGATGCTTCCGAGGAGCGTCGACGCAACCTGGCGCGTAAAGAGTTGGCGTGGCTGCGTCGCGGCGCACCGGCCAGAACCTCGAAGCCCAAGTACCGGATCGAAGCGGCCGAAGCGTTGATCGCCGACGTGCCTGCGCCGCGCGACTCCGTTGCCTTGGCGTCGTTCGCACAGCGTCGACTCGGCAAGGTCGTCATCGAACTGGAAGATGCACGACTCGAAACTCCGGACGGCCGTGAACTGGTTCGCGACTTCACCTGGCGCCTGGCTCCGGGGGAACGAGTGGGTCTGGTAGGGGTCAACGGTTCCGGTAAGACCACGCTCCTGCGCACCCTTGCCGGTGAGTTGGAACCCGCCGTCGGCAAGCGTATTCAAGGTCAGACCGTCAAGATCGGTTGGCTCAAGCAAGAATTGGACGATCTGCCCAAGAAGCTGCGAGTTCTCGACGCAGTCAAAGAGGTAGCTGAGCGAATCACCCTGGGCGACAAAGAGGTATCGGCGGGCCAGCTCGCCGAACGTCTGGGGTTCACCCCTGCCCGTCAGCGGACTCCAGTCGGTGATCTGTCCGGCGGCGAGCGTCGACGGTTGCAGCTCACACGGGTATTGATGGCGGAGCCCAACGTGCTGTTGCTCGACGAGCCCACCAACGATCTCGATATCGACACACTGCAACAGCTCGAGGACCTGCTCGACGGTTGGGCAGGCACCATGGTGGTCATCAGTCACGACCGGTACCTCATCGAGCGGATCTGTGACTCGACCTGGGCGCTGTTCGGTGATGGCAAGCTCACCAATCTCCCCGGTGGCATCGAGGAGTACTTGCGTCGTCGCGCGGTGATGGCGGCCGAGGCCACACCGGATTCGCTCACCACCGGCGGTGTCGTCAAGACCGCGGTGCGTGACGCCGGATCCGAGAGGGCTGCTCGTAAGGAGCTCAGCAAGCTGGAGAAGTCCGTCATTCGTTTGTCGAAGAGGGAAGCGGAGCTGCACGCCGAACTGGCCGAGGTGGCCACCGATCCGGGCAAGCTGGTGGCATTGGACACCGAGCTCAAGCAGGTGGTGGCGGACAAGGACGTCGCCGAGGAGCGTTGGATGGAGCTGGCCGCCGAGCTGGAGTGACCTGCACATGATGGCGGTGTTCGACGGCAGTAGGTACTTTCGATAGCAGGACGGTTCGGCGGACCGCGCACACCGGATACGAGAGGACCCACGAGTACATCGTGTCCATACTTTTCATACCGAGCTTCCAGCCGAGCGCCGAGATGAGGTCCGCTCAGTGACGTCCGTAGTGCGCACGGCCATGGGTGATTCGTTCGAGGATCTACATCCCAAGGTCCAATGGCGCTTCGGACTGGCCGCGGCGGACGGGTTTTGCCAGATCGGCGTCGGCGTCATGGAAGAGATGACCCATTCGGCGTTGGTGCCGAGGCCCGTTCTGGCGCTCGGGGCCCGGCGGGGTTTGTTCCCCGGGGGTCGAGGAACCGATATTCCCTTCACCGTCGCCAACTACGCGTACACCGACGATCTCGGACGGGAGACGATGTCGTTCGTGCGCCGTTTTTCCTTCGTCGGAAAGCCACAGGGCATGAACTCGGTGATGGTCACACCGGCTGTGTCCCAGGGGCACGATGTTGCGCTGGACTACCTGGGATATAGCTCGGACATGCTGGTACACACTCGATGTAGCGCGGACGCCGATGGTGGAATCCTGCTCGAGAGCGGCGCACCGCGGATACGTGGGCTACATGTCCCCGCGTTCGCATCTGCCCTGACAACCGGACGCGAATGGTGGGACGAGGGCGAGCAGCGGCATCGCATTCAGATCGACGTCACCAGCCCGATATTGGGTCGGCTGTTCCATTACCGAGGATGGTTCACAGCCGAGGAACGTCCGTGCGCTGCCGCTGACATTCCCGAAGATGCACGGCCGTCGCGGCTGGAAGAGCACGAATAGCGCTGGAACCCTCTGATGCTGGACATAGTCGAGCCAGAGGTGTTCCGTCACATGTGGTGAGAGATCAGCGGTAGCCCTTGGCCGGGTTGAGCAGATCGAGCACGATGGTCTGTCCGTTGGACCTGACATGGATCTCAGGGTTCTGCAGTCCACCGGAGGTGAGGTACTCACCGAGGAGCTGAAGTAGCTCGTCGGGGCCGACCGAGGTGTCTGGCGTACGGATGTCACCGGTGCGGCTGCCCAGCTCGTTCTGAGTGAGTCGGCCCGCTATGCGTACCGAGGCAACACCCATCGCGGTCCGGCGGTCGGGTGCTGCGCCGCGTGCCGGGCTCGACGACGGGCCGCTGCCGGCGCCGTTCGTTGCGTAGGTGCTCGATCGGCCGTTGGTCGGCAGGCCGTGCTCGGAGATCTGATCGCTAGTAGTCACTTCAACCTCGTTCGAATCTTTGGACGGCTGCTCGGGGCCGGCACTTGGGGGTTCCTGCTTCATGACCGATTGCTCCACTTCCTGCGTGATCGCAGGCTTTGCGGGCGTCGTAGGTGCCATCTCGGCGGGATCCTTCGCCGGAGGTGTGGCGGTCTTCGGATTGGTCGATGCAGGCGAGTCTGCCCAAGGCGGCAAAATGTCCGCGGCCAGTTTCGGGGTCGGCGTACTCAACCGGTGGGCCGGTGTTTGGCCGATCTTGATTCCCGCCTGCGGATAGCTGGAACCCTGCGTCATAGAAGACCTCGCGTCGTGAAGAACCTGTGTCATGCCACGTCTCGGTGTGCAATGTGCTGCACTCGAGTATGAAACGTACCCGAAGCCCGTTCGGACTTCGGAAGCGTAGCACTATGACTGTTTAGCGGGTCCGATTGCGAGTATTTTCCCGTTGCGGGTCACTCACCCGCAGCGACGAGGGGCTCCAGTGTCAGTTCGGGCATCTCCTTCTGGAGGTACTGCAGACGCCACTTGTCGCTGACGAGAGCGAGCAGCACGCCGTCCGTCCGCGTGAAAACCTCCACGCCGCGCTGGCGACCCAACTCGACCGCAGACTCGGTGTCGGTCCGACGAGCGAGCGAATAGCCCAGCGATTCCAGACGGGCATCGACACCGAACTCAGCTTTCATTCGGGCCATGACCACCTCGAACTGCATGGGACCGACAGCTGCGAGAACCGGCGAAGCGTCACCGCGAATATCGTTGCGCAACACCTGAACAACGCCCTCGGAGTCCAACTGCTCCACGCCGCGACGAAACTTCTTGTACTTGTCGGCGCTGTCCACGCGCAACAGTGCGAAGTGCTCGGGCGCGAACGAAGGAATCGGCGGGTACTCGACCTTCTTCTCCGTGTACAAGGTGTGCCCAGGTGCGAGAGCGGTGGCGTTGACGAGTCCCACGACGTCACCGGGATACGCGTGCTCGACGGTGGTCCGCTCCCGACCGAACACGGTCAAGGCGTACTTGGTGGTGAACGGCTTACCGGTCTGCGCGTGCGTCACGACCATGCCGCGCTCGAACACGCCAGACACGACGCGCATGAACGCCAACCGGTCCCGGTGCGCAGTATCCATTCCAGCCTGCACCTTGAACACCACAGCGCTGAACGGATCGGTCACTTGCCTCGCGATACCCTTGATGTCTTCCCTCGGCCCTGGCTGCGGCGCAAGCGCCACCAGAGTGTCCAAGATCTGGCGAACCCCGAAGTTGAGCATCGCCGAACCGAAAATGACGGGCGACGTCTGGCCGGCGAGGAACATTTCCTGATCGTGGCCCTGGCCGCTTGCAACCAGGAGTTCGCTCTCTTCGACTGCCGTGTCCCACTCGATGCCCTCGCGCGCAGCGGCAGCGTCGGCATCCATCAATTCCTCGGGGGCGATAGTGGCGCCACCAGCGGTGCGAGTGAATCGGATGTAATTGCCTGCCCTGACGTCGAGCAGACCACGGAAGTCTCCTGCGATGCCGACAGGCCAGTACAGCGGTGTCGGAGTCAGTCCGATGCGCTGTTCGATCTCGTCGAGGAGTTCCAGTGGTGACTGACCCGGCCGGTCCCACTTGTTGATGACGGTGATGACCGGAATGCCGAACTGGCGGCATACCTGAAAGAGCTTGAGCGTCTGTGGTTCCAGGCCTTTGGCTGCATCGATGAGCATCACTGCCGCATCGACAGCGGTCAGAACCCGGTAGGTGTCCTCGGAGAAGTCGGCGTGGCCGGGGGTGTCCACGAGGTTGATGACGTTGATCTCGTCGACGCTCCGGTCGAGCTGGTAATTGAACTGCAGCGCGGTCGAACTCACCGAGATGCCGCGTGCCTTCTCCATTTCCATCCAGTCCGAGACCGTGGCGCGTCGACCGGCCTTACCGTGGGTGGCGCCCGCTTCCGAGATCACTCGGGCGTGCAGTGCGAGGGCTTCGGTCAGCGTGGACTTGCCGGCGTCGGGGTGGGAGATGACGGCGAACGTGCGCCTGCGATGGACCTCGTGGACGAGTTCCTTGTGCGGGTTCTTCGGCTGCGCCGTCGACTCGGTGGCGGTACTGCTCTTGTCGACCGGAGCGTCTACCGAATCGGGCGGCGTACTCAAACGAACCTCAATCTCACGTTGTACGGCATCGGGCTCGTACCAGGGTACTCGGACGAAAAGGCGGTAACGGTTCACCTCCGCGCGAGGATTGAATAACCTGAACACCACCTGCCGCGACCACGCTCGCTCGACGAGGAGATGGCATTGAGTAAGTTCACCGAAGAAATGTTCGCCACGGCACAATCCAGTCGTCGCGGACTCGTGACCGGCGAGCCTGACCAGCCACTCCGTCAGTCCTGGGGTGAGATCCACCAGGACGCGCGCGCGATGGCGGGCGCTCTGGCCGAGGCGGGGATCGGGCACGGAGACGCGATCGGTGTCCTCGCCGGGCAGCCGGTGGACATCGCACCCGCCTGTCAGGCCACGTGGATGCGGGGCAGCTCGGTCACGATGCTGCATCAGCCGACGCCGCGGACCGACCTTGCCGTGTGGGGGCAGGACACCGAATCCGTGGTGAAGATGATCGACTCCAAGGCCGTCGTTCTCGGCGCCCCGTTCGACGTCGCCGCCCCGATTCTCGAGGAACGCGGCATCACCGTGTTGAAGATCGAAGACATGCGTCGCGGCTTTCCTGTCGATCCGATCGACACCTCGGAGTCCGACATCGCGCTCCAACAGTTGACGTCGGGGTCCACCGGGTCACCCAAAGCGGTGCGGATCACCCATGAGAACTTTTTCGTCAACGCGTACGCCATGATCGATCGGATCGAGTTCGACGTCGACCGCGACGTCATGGTCAGTTGGCTGCCATTGTTCCACGACATGGGTATGGTCGGGTTCCTCACCGTGCCCATGCAGGTCGGGGCCGAGGTCGTCAGTATCACCCCACTGGACTTCCTGCGGTCACCACTGCTGTGGGCCAAGCTGATCGACAAGTATCGCGGAACTGTAACGGCGGCACCGAATTTCGCCTACTCACTGCTCGCTCGACGGCTGCGACAAGCCGACGAAAATTTCGATTTGGATCTGAGCTCACTGCGTTACGCCTGGAACGGCGCCGAGCCGGTGGATCCGGACACGATGACGGCGCTCGCCGAGGCCGGGCGGCCGTACCAACTCGATCCGCTGGCCCTTGCCCCTGTCTACGGTATGGCGGAAACGACTCTGGCCGTGTCCATTCCGGACCCGTATCAAGGACAGGTGCTCGACGTCGTCGACGCAGACCTACTCGAGGCGATGGGTCGGGCGGTGCCGGCCACCAAGGGCAACGTGCGGGCCCTGGCGACGCTCGGCAAGATGGTGCCGAACCTCGAAGGACGCGTGGTGGACAAGGAAGGACAGGTATTGACACCGCGCGGTGTCGGCATCATCGAAGTACGCGGCAAAGCGGTTACCCCCGGATACATCACCGTCGACGGTCCGGTAGCAACCCAGGACGAGGACGGTTGGCTCGATACCGGCGACGTCGGATACTTCACCGAGGACGGTCTGGTCGTGGTGTGCGGGCGTATCAAGGACGTCATCATCATGGGCGGCCGCAACATCTATCCCACCGACATCGAGCGGGCCGCAGGGTCCGTGCGCGGAGTGCGCCCGGGCAACGCCGTCGCAATCCGTCTCGACGCCGGTGACAAGCGTGAAAGTTTTGCAGTTGCCGTGGAAACCAACGATTTTCGTGATCCGGAGGAGGTCAAGCGGATCGAGCGTGAAGTGGTCCACGCCGTGCACTCGGAGGTAGGCGTGCGGCCCCGCACCGTCGCTGTCCTCGGACCGGGTTCGATTCCGAAGACGTCCTCGGGCAAGCTGCGTCGGGCCAATTCGGCTGCGTTGCTGGGGTAGCGTGCACCCTTTTTGTAAAGCGCGCACAGGGGCTCGGACGTGAACAGGGCGCGAAGGTTGTCAAAAATGGTGTTGGCTTCAGCGCGGATGAACCTGGTTCTGCGCAGCTTCGAGCCCGACGCGTAGAAGCAGTTCCGCCGCATCGGCAGCTTCCTCACAGATCACGCCGAGATCTTTGCGTTCGGCCGCGGAGAATGGCTTCAGGACGTACGCGGCAGCATCCATCCGACCCGGCGGTCGGCCGACCCCGACCCGTGTGCGCAGATAGTCCTTGGTGCCCAGCTGCTGTGAAATCGAGCGCAGGCCGTTGTGTCCGCCCTCGCCGCCGCCGAGCTTGAGGCGAATCGCTCCGAACTCGATGTCCAGTTCGTCGTGCACGATCACGATGTTGCTCGGGTCGACGGAAAAGAAACGCGCAAGTGCGGCCACCGGTTGGCCCGACAGGTTCATGAACGTGCGCGGCTTGGCCACCACCACCGGGCGATCGCTCAGGCGCGCCTGAATCACTTCGGAATTGGACTTCTTGTGAGAAGAGAACTTTGCACCGATTCGAGCGGCCAACACGTCGGCGACCATGAAACCTACGTTGTGCCGCGTCGCCTCGTACTGAGGTCCGGGGTTCCCGAGTCCGACGATCAGGGCTGGCTCTACATTCACAGCGACCATGCTTCCATTCAGGTGACAAACAACAACGCGCCGCTCCCCAGTGCAGGGGAACGGCGCGTCGGTAGTTGAAGGGCCGAGATCAGCTCTCGGACTCTTCCGAGCTGTCCTCGGCTGCTTCCGGAGTGGCCTCTTCGGTGGCATCGCCTTCGAGGTCCGACTCGGACGGCGCCTCGACGACATTGACGAGCAGCAGTTCGGCGTCGGACACCAAGGTGACGTTCTCAGGCAGCGCGACGGCGCCTGCGAGGATCTGCGATCCGGCTTCGAGGCCCTCGACCGAGACGGTGATCGACTCGGGGATCGACAATGCGTCGGCGTCGATTTCGATGACGGTCGAGTCGGTGTAGACCAGTGTGCCAGCAGCGGCGTCGCCCTCGATGAGGACGTTGACCTCAACGGCGACGCGCTCGCCCTTCTTGAGGACGAGGAGGTCGGCGTGCTCGATGCTGCGACGGATCGGGTGCACGACGATGTACTTGGTGAGTGCGACCTGCTCTGCGCCGTCGATGTCGAGCGTCAGGACGGCGTTGGTGCCGTGGTTACGGAGAACGGAAGCGAAGGCACGCGAATCGAGTGCGAGGTGCTGCGGGTCGGTTCCGTGTCCGTACAGAACGGCAGGAACGAGGCCGTCGCGACGTGCGCGGCGGGCTGCACCCTTGCCGAATTCGGTGCGAACGATTGCCTTGAGGTTGTTAACAGTTTGCGCCATGTGGTGAATGCTCCTGGTGTATCGCTTGTGGCGGATAAAGACTCGTCGGGGCTGACACGTACGAGCAAGGCCAGGGGCCGAGCCGCGTCGATCACGGTAGTTCCTGTGTAGGTTCTACCCTCGCCGAGACAACCCGGAAGACTTTACACGACGGCGCTACCGACACCTCGAGTGCGTCCGGAACTCACCGGGTTCGGAGTGCCTCGACCATGTCGTCCAGCTGCGCGAACGTGACGAAATAGTGCGGTGACGCCCGTACGACGGCGTCGAGTCTCCGATGCGTCATGTCGAGGAGCGTCGAGCTGCGTGGACTCACGGTGACCGTCACACCCTTGGCTGCCAGGACGTCGCGGACGGCGGTCGGCGCGAGCTCCGCGACCGTGAAGGACACGATGCCGCTCTTGCGGTCGCCCAGATCGTGCACCGACACACCATCGAGACCCCGTAGCGCGGTCCGCAGGTATTCGGCACGCTGGGAGATCGCTTCTTCTGCGTTGTCGATGCCGATATCGAGTAGGTAGTCGACAGCGGCACCAAGCGCCAATCGAGCTGCGACGTCGCATTCCCAGAATTCGAATCGCGTGACGTCGGGCGCGAGTCGGTACTCGGACTCACCGATCCACTGGGCGCTGTGTAGGTCGAGGGCCGGCGGCTCCAGCGATGCGGACAGTTCTGGGCGCACGTACAGGAATCCGGTTCCACGGGGCCCGCGCAGCCATTTTCGCCCGGTTGCACTCAGAGCGTCGACTCCGAGCTCGGCGACATCCACGCGAATCTGACCGATCGACTGGCACGCGTCGAGCAACACGAGTGCGCCGAATCGGTGCGCAAGATCGACCACTGCGTGCACCGGATTGATCAGACCGCCGTTGGTCGGAGCGTGCACGAGCGAGACAATTCGGACGCGTTCGTCGAGCATTGCTTCCAGCGCGAGGAGATCTATCTGCCCTGTCGGATCACTCGGCACGATCTCGACCCGCCCGCCCGTTGCCGCCGCGCGTTGCAGGGCTGCGATCGCGTTGCTCGCGTACTCCACTTCGCACATCAGAATTCGATCACCCGCGGTCAGCGGAATCGAATAGAAGAAGTCGCTCCATGCGCGAGTTGCGCTGTCGCTCAACGCAATATCCGACGCCTCAGCGCCGATCAGCGTCGCAATCGAGGTCTTGACGGCGGTGAGATCGTGCTTGCGCTCGATGGCAGCGCGGTAGCCTCCGACGACGGCTTCTCGACGCAAATGCGCAACCGCAGTCTCGACGACGGGCGTCGGAGGCAGCGAGGACCCGGCGCTGTCGAGGAAGATTGCGGTCTCGGCGGCAGGGGTGTCGCGGCGAGTTCTTTCGAGGTCGAACACCGTGGATGAGCCCTCCTGTACGAGAAAGTTGTCGGTGCGATGTGATGCACTTCTGGTTATTGTCGATGCAGGATTGCACAGCATCCGCGTTTCGTGCAGCACGGCCCTGGGTAGTTCGGTCCCCTGGGTAGTTCGATCCACATTCGTACAGGCGAGTGTGGGTCATGCAAGGAGGCACTTTTGTCGTCCAACGAGAAGTCGCTCGGGTTGAGTTCTCGGCCTGCGGCCGAGGCCTATGTGTCGCGGGTCTGCTTCAAGCTCGGGCCGCCGCAGCTCATCGGTGCCGAATTGGAATGGTTGACGTTCGCCGAGGACGGAGACAGACCGTCACTCGAACATCTTGCCGACGCGCTGGGGGACTACGCACCGCGCAGCATCGCACCTGATTCACCCGCCCTGACGTTGCCGGGCGGAAGCGCCGTCACGATCGAACCGGGCGGCCAGATCGAACTCTCCAGCTCGCCGCATGCGTCGGTGACCGAACTGCAGCACGCGTTGGATTCGGACTCCCGTGTGGTCACCGACGTCATGGAAGCAGGCGGGATCTATATGGCATCGGTGCCCGCAGACACCGAGCGTGAGGCGCACAGAGTGCTGGTCTTACCGCGCTACTGCGCTATGGAGAATCGTTTCACCACCATCGGCCCGTTCGGAAAGCTGATGATGTGCAACACCGCTGCAGCTCAGGTCAGCGTCGACGCCGGGGTCGATCGTGCCGCGGTTGCTGCACGGTGGGAGATGTTGGAGGCCATCGGTCCCGCATTCGTTGCCGCGTTCGCATCCTCGCCTCGTCTGCGAGGCGCACCGGAAGGGGCCTGGGCGTCGCAACGCATGCGCACCTGGCTCGAACTCGACGACAGTCGCACCGCAGTTCCCGCCACCGGTGATCCCATTGCGGACTATGCGAGATGGGCGCTCGACGTCCCGTTGCTGTGCATTCGCAGTGAGGGGGAAAGCTGGGAGGCGCCCTTCGGATCGACGTTTGCGGATTGGCTTGCAGGGGATGTCGAGGCACTGGCCGGGCGACGGCCGACCACCGCCGACCTCGACTACCACCTGACCACTCTGTTCCCGCACGTTCGAGCCTGCGGACACCTCGAAATTCGGTACCTCGACGCCCAACCCGATGGGCAATGGGTCGTTCTGGCATCGGCGTTCGAATCGTTGTTGTCGACCCCGGCCGTCATCGAGGCGGCAACCGCGCTAGCCCACCGGACTGCAGGCCGATGGATCGATGCCGCACAGTCCGGGTTGGCGGATGCCGACCTGCGCGAGACCGCCGTCGAGCTGCTGCGGTTGTCTGCACGCGCGGGAGGTGATCACGCGGACTCGTTGTCAGCGGCCTCGGAGCGATGTCGCAGGGGCGAGTCACCCGAACCAGGGGACGCAGTGGCCCGTTCGATCAACGCATGCCATTCCACGCGCAAGGAGACGGTGTTGTGACAGTCGAGCAGCTTCGTGACCGAGTCGAGGTCGTACTCACCCGTAGTCGTGCACGTAGTGCGCTGCTGACGGAGAGTCTCGACGAGAAAGAGCTGACCGCGCAGCACTCGCCACTGATGAGCCCGCTGGTGTGGGACTTCGCGCACATCGGTAATCAGGAGGAGTTGTGGCTCGTCCGCGACGTCGGCGGTCGTGATCCGGTGCGCCAGGACATCGACGAGCTGTACGACGCGTTCAAGCACTCGCGTTCGAGCCGCCGGTCGCTGCCTCTGTTGTCGCCGGATGAGGCACGCGCCTACGTCGGCACCGTGCGGGAGAAGGTGTGGGACATTCTCGCGTCCAGCCCGCTCGATGGGCGCAGGCTCGAGCGTGACGCATTCGCGTTCGGCATGGTTGCGCAGCACGAGCAGCAGCACGACGAGACTATGCTTGCGACGCACCAGCTACGGCTCGGACCTGCGGTCCTCTCGGCGCCCGCGCCTCCCGCCCCGACCGTCGAGCCGGCCGGCGAGGTCGTGATCGAGGGCGGCACGTTCTCGATGGGCACCACCTTCGATCCGTGGGCACTCGACATCGAACGGCCGGCGCACTCGGTGTTCGTTCCCACCTTCGCGCTCGACGTCGCACCGGTCACCAACGGTCGGTATGTGGACTTCATCGAAGACGGTGGTTACGACCGAGAAGATCTGTGGAGCGAGCGCGGTTGGTCGCACCGGATCACCGAGGGACTTCGAGCGCCGTTGTTCTGGGAGCGTGACGCAGGTGGTGCGTGGTGGCGTCGCCGATTCGGTGTCACGGCCCCGATTCGGCCGAGCCAGCCTGTGGTTCACGTCGGCTTCTTCGAGGCAGAGGCCTACGCGCGCTGGGCAGGCAAGCGCCTACCGACCGAGGCGGAGTGGGAGAAGGCGGCGCGTTTCGACTCGTCGACCGGCTCGGTCCGCAAGTATCCGTGGGGAGATGCCGAGCCGACGGAAGCCCACGCGAATTTGGGTCAGCGGCATCTGGAACCGGCCGACATCGGGGCTTATCCAGCGGGCGCGACACCGCAGGGTGTGCAGCAACTCATCGGTGACATGTGGGAGTGGACTTCTTCGGATCTGGAGCCCTACCCGGGATTCGAGCCGTTTCCGTATGCCGAGTATTCCGAGGTGTTTCTTCGCGGTGACTACAAGGTGCTGCGCGGAGGTTCGTTCGGTACCGACGAGGTCGCGTGCCGGGGCACGTTCCGGAATTGGGACCACCCGATTCGTAGGCAGATCTTCGCCGGCTTTCGGTGTGCACGCGATGTCGAGTCACGCTGAATGTGCCGTCATCTCGGTTACCTAGGCCCGCAGCGCAGCGTCGCCGACGCTGTGACGGCGGGTAGTAATTCCCTGCGTGTGCAGTCGTGGGCGCCCAAGGACATGCGAGGCGGAGGCACCATCAATGCCGACGGCTTCGGTGCCGCGTGGTGGGATGCGGGCACCGTGCGCAGCTACCGAAATCAGATGCCGATCTGGTCGGACCCAGCCGTCGACGAGGTCCTCGTCGCCGCACAGTCGACGGCGATCGTTGCAGCGGTGCGCTCAGCCACCGTCGGAATGCCGGTGGAGCGCAGTGCGTGTGCCCCGTTCACGGACGGCACCTGGGCTTTCAGCCACAACGGTGTCGTCTTCGGTTGGCCGGAGGTGATGACGGACCTCGCCGAGCAAATCCCGTTGGCGGACCTTCTGCGCCTACCGGCACCGACGGATTCGGCAGCGTTATGGGTCATCCTGGCGAACCTTCTTCGTGAACACGAACCGGACAAGGCGTTGCGCATCCTGGTGAACCGCGTCGAATCCGTATCGCCGAGTTCGCGGCTGAATCTTCTGCTCTCCGACGGGCAGACGCTCTATGCCACGACCGTCTATCACTCGTTGTCCGCGCTACGAGGCGAAGACGCGATCACTCTCGCGTCCGAACCGCTGGACGACGATCCGTCGTGGGAACCGATTGCGGACCACCAGTTCGTGGTGGCCCGGCCCGGCTACCTCGACGTCACCGACCTCGATTGAAGGAGCATTTTCGTGTCAGACAATGCGTTGGATGTCCACATCTCGCCGGAACGGTTGCTGGAGGATTTGCGATCGGATGTGAGGCAGGGTCTGACTGCGTCGCCGAAGTGGCTCTCGCCCAAGTGGTTCTACGACGCCACTGGCAGTGAATTGTTCGAGCGAATCACCGAGTTGCCGGAGTACTACCCGACTCGAACCGAGCGGGCACTCATCGAGGCTCATGCCCACGACATCGCCGAGCGCACCGACGCGGCGATCCTCGTCGAACTCGGTTCCGGTTCTTCGGAGAAAACCAGATTGCTGATCGCGGCCGGAATCAAACACGGCTCGCTTGCAAAGTACGTTCCGCAGGATGTCTCGCCGTCGGCGTTGTCCGGCGCTATCGAGCAGATTTCACGCGAATTTCCTGCGCTCGAAGTCCATGGGATCGTCAGCGACTTCACGGACACCTTGCAGAATCTGCCCGCCGACGGGCGGAGAACTATCGCCTTCCTCGGGGGCACGCTCGGCAACTTGACTCCCGAGGAGCGCGCGGGGTTCCTGTCCGACATCGCCAGTGCACTGATAGCCGACGAATTTCTCGTCCTCGGAGTGGGCCTTGTCATCGATCCGGACGTTCTGATCCCGGCATACGACGACGCAGCCGGTGTGACGGCAGAGTTCAACGTCAACGTGCTGTCGGTACTCAACGATCGGCTAGGGGCGAATTTCGATCGCTCCCAGTTCGAACACGTTGCCGTGTGGGATGCAGACAACGAGTGGATCGAAATGCGACTCCGTGCAAAAGAGGCGCAGCACATTGCCGTCGCGGACCTGGCTCTCGATATCGAATTTGCCAAGGGTGAGGAGTTGCGCACCGAGATCTCGGCCAAATTTCGTCAAGAGGGGATTACGGCAGAGCTGGCCGACGCAGGATTCGATGTCGACCAGTTCTGGACGGACCCGCAGGAGCGATTCGCGCTGATCCTTGCTCGTCGCGGCCGCTGATCCTTGTCCCGCCCTCATTCTCGTCCCGACCGCCCGTGGCCGGCGCTGGTAGGAATGAGAGTAGGTACCACGCGATAAAGATCGGACGAGACGATGTCGAACAAGATTGTGTCCACGATCGGTCAGGTAGCCAAGTCCGCCTTGGGCGTCGTCGGTGTCCGCATCGGCACGGAAGAACCTGCCCATACCAGTCGGCGGTTGACCGACGCAGTGGAAATCCGTCGCTACGAACCGCGAATTGCCGCACAGACGACGGTTGACGCGGATGAAGAACAAGCACGCCGGGACGGGTTCCGGCGCCTAGCCGGATACATCTTCGGTGGTAATACGGGCTCACAGGAGGTCGCCATGACAGCGCCTGTCAGTCAATCGTCCGCCGACTCCCAGCGGATCGCGATGACGGCGCCGGTGTCGAGCACCGCCGACGGCGACAGCTGGGTAATCCGGTTCTTCATGCCGTCCTCATGGTCGATGGAGACGTTGCCTACGCCCGATGACGACCGCGTGAAGTTGGTCGAGGTCCCGGCGGAGACAGTTGCGGTGCTGCGCTTCAGTGGTAGCCGCGCCCGGGGCAACGTTTTGCCGCAGATGGAAAAATTGTCAGAAGTGTTGCGTGCCCTCAACATCGAGACGTCGAGTGAGCCGATGACTTGGTTCTACGATCCGCCCTGGACGCTGGCATTCCGGCGTCGTAACGAGATCGTCGTGTCGGTGCCCGAGGGTTCCTGACGCCCCGAAGGTTCCTGACGCATCGGACGTCGTCGACCGACCTGAGCACCGACTGAGCATCTTCCCACGCCGAACTTCCGGCGAGTAAAGGTGGAGTCAGCTGGTACGGCGACGAGCCTTTTCGAGGGCGCCCAGTGTGCCCATCACGCTCGTGCGCTGACTGTTGAGGTCCTTGAGCCGCGCACGGGCCGGCAATCCGGAGCTACCGTCGAGTGCGGCGATCTTCTCGTCGATGCTCGCCAACTGCTCGAGGAGTTTTTGTCCACGTGACTGAAGTTCGATCAGGTCGACACTGCTCACACCTGCCTGGGATTTCTTGGGAGCTGCTTTCCCTGATGCAGATACCGACGTCGGTGCTGCGGCAACTGCAGCAGCTGCCCTCGGACGCAATGCTTTGCGCACGGCGGCCGGATCGGGAAGCTTCTCGAGTCGGATGCGATTGAGAACCTCGCGTGCGTCGCGTGCGGTGACGCGGTACTCGCGCTCTTCCTCGTCTTCGGACGCGAGGGTCCCGCCGAGGGGACGCAAACCATACATTCCGATGAAGTGCTTGGCCTCGTCGATGATGGCTTCGTGTTCGCGGCATTGGCCGCAGCGTGGCTCGTTTCGATACATTTCGATCGAATCGGTGCTCCCACACCAGACGCACGCGCCCGGAGTCCAGCGGGCGATTCGGACGGTAGAAGTTGCGGTCGGGCTGTCCATAGTTTGTGCGTCGATCACGACGAGTCATCTTAGGTTACAACGAAACCCGCCCCGCACACCCCTCCCTGTCGAACTGCGGTTTTCGAACCTGTTAGTGACCAAGTTCATGCAGTGGGGGAGAGATGGCGGAGCGGGTGTAAAGGAACTGAGCCTGCGTCCAACCAAATAGTGCTGGGTGCTAAGCGACGCCGTTGAAGAGGCTTGTCACCGAACCGTTTTCGAAGACCTCGCGGATGGTGCGAGCAAGCAGCGGAGCGATGGACAGCACGGTGAGCGTGTCGAAGCGCTTGTCTTCGCTGATCGGGAGGGTGTTGGTGACGACAACTTCCTTTGCCCCGCATTCTGCGAGACGTTCGGCGGCAGGGCTGCTGAGGACGCCGTGGGTGGCTGCGATGACGACGTCACCGGCTCCGGCTTCCTTGAGCACCTTCACGGCTCCGGCGATCGTTCCACCGGTGTCGATCATGTCATCGATCAGAATGCAGGTGCGTCCTTCGACGTCTCCGACGACGCGGTTCGACTTGACCTGGTTGGGCACCAACGGGTCACGCGTCTTGTGAATGAATGCCAGCGGTCCGCCGCCGAAGCTGTCGGCCCACTTCTCGGCGACGCGAACGCGTCCTGAGTCAGGGGAGACGACGGTGATGTGTTCGAGGCTGTACTTGCTGCGGATGTGCTCGGCCAACTGACTGTGCGCGTGCATGTGGTCGACGGGGCCGTCGAAGAAGCCTTGAATCTGATCGGTGTGCAGGTCGACCGTGATGATGCGATCGGCGCCGGCGGTCTTGAGAAGATCGGCGACCAGGCGCGCGGAGATGGGCTCGCGTCCGCGGTGCTTCTTGTCCTGACGGGCGTACGGGTAGAACGGCAGAATTGCGGTGATGCGTTTGGCTGATCCGCGCTTGAGCGCGTCGATCATGATCAACTGTTCCATCAACCAGGTGTTGAGCGGGAACGGGTGGCTCTGCAGAACGAAGGCGTCGGATCCGCGGACCGATTCCTCGAAGCGAACAAAGATCTCACCGTTGGCGAAGTCACGTGCCGTTTGCGGGGTAAGGCCGATTCCCAGCTCCTTCGCCACCTGCTCGGCCAGCTCTGGATGTGCTCGACCCGCGAAGAGCATGAGGTTCTTCTGGTTGTCGATCCAATTGGGGGTGGTCACTGCTGTTCGCCATCCTTTGATTCGTGCGCGTTTGTCGACTTGGCAGCCACAGCCCGAACTGCAGCTTCCGCCGCTGCCGTTCCTGGCCGTTTTTTCTCGACCCAGCCCTCGATGTTGCGCTGGGAACCCGCAGAGACGGCGAGCGCCCCCGGGGGTACATCGTGTCGGAGCACTGTTCCAGCTCCGGTGTAGGCCCCGTCGCCTACTCGGACCGGGGCGACGAACATGTTGTCCGACCCCGTCCGGACGTGCGAACCGACGACGGTGCGGTTCTTGTCGACGCCGTCGTAGTTCACGAAAACGCTCGATGCGCCGATGTTGGAGTACTCACCGATGGTCGCGTCGCCGACGTACGTCAGGTGCGGAACCTTCGAGTGGTTTCCGATCGTCGAATTCTTGGTTTCGACGAAGGTTCCCACCTTGGCGCCGTTACCGATATCGGATCCTGGACGTAAGTATGCGAACGGTCCAACAGTGGCACCGGAGCCGATGGTCGCGAGATCGGCTTGGGTGCGTACCACCGACGCGCGCTCGCCGACGACGACGTCGCGAAGTGTGGAGTCGGGTCCGATGACGGAGTCCTCGCCGATGTGAGTGCTTCCCAACAACTGCACGCCGGGTTCGAGGCGGACGTCCGCGCCGAGAGTGACATCGACGTCGATCCAGGTAGTGGCGGGATCGACGACGGTGACGCCCGCGCGCATGTGTCGTTCGATGATGTGGCGATTGAAGATTGCGGTGACGCGGGCGAGCTGAACTCGGTCGTTGACACCCAGAACCAGGTCCGGATCTGCGAGCTGAGTGCCGTAGACCGCCAGGCCGCTGTTCTTGCTGATCTTGACCACGTCGGTCAGGTACAGCTCGTGCTGAGCATTCTGGGTGCTCAGTTTGCCCAGTGCAGTCCGCAGTGCGACGGCATCGAACGCGTAGACCCCGGAATTGACCTCGTCGATTCGAACCTGTGCCGGGCTCGCGTCGGCATGCTCGACGATTTCGGCTACTTCACCGTCTTCGGTACGTACGATTCGGCCGTATCCGTTGGCGTCGGCGGGCACGAATGTGAGGACCGTCGCTGCGGCTGGTTTGGGTGCGCTCAGGTGCTCGTCGAGCAACGCTTTGAGGGTGTGGCCGTCGAGCAGGGGCACGTCGGCGGCTGTGACGAGGACGGTGCCCTCGAAGTCGTCCGGTAGTGAACGTAAGCCGCACTGCACTGCGTGGCCGGTACCGAGTTGTTCGTCCTGAACGGCGGTGGAGATGGTGCGTCCGAGCTCGACACTCAACTCGTCGACCGATTCCGTAACTCGCTCACGATCGTGCCCGACGACGGTGACCAGGTGGTCGGGCCCTAGGTCGGCAGCGGCATGCAGAGCGTGGGCAAGCATCGTGCGACCGGCGAGGGGGTGGAGGACTTTGGGAGTCTTGGACCGCATCCGGGTGCCTGCTCCCGCTGCGAGAACGACCACGGCGGTGTGCAACGGCAACTGAGCTCCTTGCGAATTGCTGGTTACTTTCTCGACAGAAATTCTTCTCGCTCCGCCGCCAGGACTCGAACCTGAACTATCTGAACCAAAATCAGAGGTGCTGCCATTACACCACGGCGGATCGTGGACCAGCGGTTTCTCCTGAGACCGAAGACCTTTGTGAATCAGGTCTACAGCCGCAGTTCTCCCACCGAGCGCAACGAGTCTCGCATGAACGGTAGTTGCCAGTCGAACCGCGCCCAAAATTGACCACTAGGCTGGCCCAACGAGGCTCCTTGCAAGCAAGCGAGCGAAGAATTTCGGTGGGAGGCATTTTGTCCGAACCCGAGCGGGTACCGCGCGTCCGTATGACGGGGACGCAGCGACGTGAGCAGTTGATCGAGATCGGGAGGTCCCTTTTCGCCGAGCGCGGATACGAGGCGACATCGGTTGAAGAAATCGCAGGTCGGGCACATGTGTCCAAGCCTGTCGTGTACGAGCACTTCGGCGGGAAAGAGGGCCTGTATGCGGTGATCGTGGATCGAGAGATGTCGACGCTGCTGCAGATGATCACGTCTTCGCTCGAACAGAATCGCTCCCGAGTCCGCGTCGAGCGAGTCGCTCTGGCCCTGCTTACTTATGTGGAGGAGCGCACGGACGGCTTCCGAATCTTGGTTCGGGACTCACCGGTCGCCGCGGTGGCCGATGGCAAGTACTCCTCGTTGTTGAACGATGCGGTGTCTCAGGTGGGCCACATTTTGGCCGGGGACTTCGCGCGGCGCGGGTTCGATGCCGGGTTTGCTCCCTTGTATGCCCAAGCGCTGGTCGGAATGGTCTCGATGACGGCGCAGTGGTGGCTCGACGTTCGAGAACCTTCGAAAGAAGTTGTTGCGGCCCACGTTGTCAACTTGTGTTGGAACGGATTGACCAATCTGGAGGCTGCGCCGCAATTGGGCGGCAAATGAGCGGTCGATTTTCGCACTACCGCTCGAAAGAGCGGGTAGGGTCAAATTTGCAGCACTGAGAGTTACGTCACAGGTGCTGGATTTACAGGTTCGGACCGTTAGCAAGTTGACCGAGGCGAGAAAACCACTGGATGGTACCGTTCGCAGCATTGCGCAATGGCAGTCCCAGTATTCCTAAGGCGGATCCAATGGTCAGACAGGCCCGCGCTGAGATTACTCGCGATACGGTGTTGTCCGGTGCAGCGAACGTGTTTCTGCGTCTCGGCTACGCGAACGCGAGTCTCAGCGAAATCATCTCTCAATCACAGGTCACCAAGGGTGCTCTCTACTTCCACTTCGGGTCGAAGGAAGAACTCGCGCGTGCTGTGATCGACGAGGGCAACGCCAGGCTCACCGCCGCGTGCCTGCAGTTCAACGACGGCCGCATCCCGGCCCTCGAAGCTGCCATCGGCATCTCCTACATCGTGGTGGACATGTCGGTCACCGACCCCATGGTCTCGGCGATGATGCGTCTGAGCCACCAGATAGGTGACTACAGCGGCACCAAGGGCAATGTCATGGCCGGGTGGAGCGTCGCGTTCGATGCACTTGCAGCCAAGGCGATCAAGCAGGGTGATATCGATCCGGATGCGGACCCGAACACCATCGGGTCTCTCGTTCTCGAGATCCTCACCGGAGTGCACATGGTGGCCGTCGCTACCGGGACCACCGAGGAGTTGCCCTCACGCATGGAGCGCCTCTGGTACTACCTGCTTCCCTCGCTCGTCACGGCAGGCAAGCTCGACTACTTCCGCGAATTTGCAGCACGACGGGTCATCCGGCACTAGCTCCGACGGCTCGGTGGGCCTGCCCAGCCGTCGACGGGTCGGTCTGCTCCCATAGAATTGGCCGCGACCGCCGGTTTGCTCGTTCGCCAACATCTTGGTGCACTTTCCAACCGGGCTGCCTTCGTGTCGTCCTTCGTTCAGGAGCCCTGCTGTTGTCTTCCGATTCTTCGCTTCACCTGTCGGGCGTCGCGCGCGTCGCTCTGGCAGATTCCGCTTTGATGACCGTGAGCGAGGCCGTCGGGACTGCGGAATACACGCTCGTCGCGCCGAACTCCTCACGCCCGTTCGTCGCTGCCGCGATAGCGCAGCAGGCGCAGGTGCTCGTCGTCACCGCCACGGGACGTGAAGCGGACGATCTCACCGCTGAACTCGGCCAGATGTTCGGCGACTCGGTGGCGCAGTTTCCGTCGTGGGAGACCTTGCCGCACGAGCGGCTCTCGCCCAGCGCGGACACCGTCGGCCGCAGACTCGAAGTGCTGCGTCGGCTCGCGCGGCCGGACGACCAGGATTACGGCCCACCTCTCCAAGTGATCGTCACCACGGTGCGATCGCTCGTTCAGCCGATGGCCCCGGGGCTCGGCGAGATCGAGCCGATCGGATTGAAGGTGGGCGTCGAGATCGATTTCGACGGCCTGATCCACCGACTCGTCGAGTTGGCGTACTCGCGTGTGGACATGGTCGGCAAACGCGGCGAATTCGCCGTCCGTGGTGGCATCCTCGACATCTTCTCCCCGACGGCCGATCATCCGGTGCGTGTCGAGTTCTGGGGTGACGAGGTCACCGAACTCCGCGCGTTCTCCGTGGCCGATCAGCGCTCCCTACCCGATGTCGTCATCGAGTCGGTCATCGCACCGCCCTGCCGTGAATTGATTCTTACTCAGGACGTCCGCGATCGTGCGGCGGCGCTCGCCGGTGACAATCAGGCCGATGCGGCCCTGGTGGAGATGTTGGACAAGATGTCTGCCGGGGTACCGGTGGAAGGCATGGAAGCGTTGCTTCCGCTGCTGCAGCCCGGTGAACTCGAGCTACTGGCCGATGTGCTGCCGAAGGGTGCGCACGTCCTGCTGTGCGATCCAGAGCGAATCCGCACGCGTGCAACAGATTTGGTCCGTACCGGGCAGGAGTTCCTCGAAGCGTCGTGGACGGCGGCGTCCGTGGGTGGAGCAGCACCGCTCGACACCGCCACCGTGGACACCAGCAGCCTGGGCGGGACGAGTCTCGACCTCGGAGCGTCCGCCTACCGTTCGCTACGCCAGATCCGCGAATCCGCGCAGGCGCTCGGTCGGCCGTGGTGGACCATCAGTCCACTGGCTTCGGGCAGCGAGACCGAGGTCGAATTGGCTGTCGAGACCGTCCCCGAGGTCCGGGGTTCGGAAGAGTTGCTCACCGGACTCTTTGCCATGCTCCGAGCACATGTGTCCACCGGCGGTCGCGCCGTCATCGCCGTCGCGGGCGCGGGAACCGCAACGCGTATCATCGAGCGGCTCGGCGAGGCCGAAGTGCCCGCTGTCGCAATAGATTCGGGTTCCGAACCATTGCCCGACGTCGTGAGCGTCCTGTGTGCCTCTCTCCACGCCGGACTGATCCTGCCCGACGCGAAGCTTGTGATCGTCACCGAAAGCGACCTGACGGGTAACCGCGTTGCCGCCGCCGAGGGCCGAAAGCTACCGGCCAAGAGGCGAAATCAGGTCGATCCACTTGCGTTGAAGGCCGGCGACAGTGTCGTGCACGATCAGCACGGTATCGGCCGGTTCGTCGAAATGGTCGAGCGGACCATCGGTGGAGCTCGCCGCGAATACCTCGTCGTGGAATATGCACCCAGCAAGAGGGGGCACCCGGGGGATCGATTGTTCGTGCCGATGGATTCCCTGGATCAGCTCTCCCGCTATGTCGGCGGGGAAATGCCGTCACTGAGCAAGCTTGGTGGTTCGGACTGGTCGAACACGAAACGTAAGGCGCGCAAGGCTGTTCGAGAGATCGCCGGAGAGCTCGTGCAGCTGTATGCGGCTCGTCAGGCGGCGCCGGGCCATGCTTTCGGCCCGGATACTCCATGGCAGCGTGAAATGGAGGACGCGTTCGCGTTCACCGAGACGATGGACCAGATGACGGCCATCACCGACGTCAAGGCGGACATGGAGAAGCCGGTCCCGATGGACCGTGTCATCCTCGGCGACGTCGGTTACGGCAAAACCGAGATCGCTGTTCGCGCCGCTTTCAAAGCAGTCCAAGACGGCAAGCAGGTCGCCATCCTCGTGCCGACTACCCTGTTGGCGCAACAGCATCTGCAGACCTTCACCGAGCGCATGGCGGCCTTCCCTGTGACGGTCAAGGGGCTCTCTCGCTTCACCCACGGTTCGGACTCGAAGCTGGTCATGGCCGGGCTCGCCGACGGGACGGTCGATATCGTCGTCGGTACCCACCGGTTGCTGCAGACCGGTGTGGCGTGGAAAGACCTGGGGTTGGTCATCGTCGACGAGGAACAGCGATTCGGCGTCGAGCACAAAGAGCACATCAAGTCCCTGCGTACGCATGTGGATGTCCTGACCATGTCGGCGACACCGATTCCTCGTACTCTGGAGATGAGCCTGGCCGGCATTCGCGAGATGTCGACCATTCTGACTCCGCCGGAAGAGCGTCACCCAGTACTCACCTATGTGGGCGCCTACAACGACAAGCAGGTCGCTGCGGCGATCAGACGCGAACTGCTCCGTGACGGTCAGGTCTTCTTCGTGCATAACCGAGTCAGTTCGATCGACAAGGCAGCCAAGAAGATTCGTGACCTCGTACCGGAAGCTCGGGTGTCCACCGCGCACGGTCAGATGAACGAGGAGACGCTCGAGCGAACCGTGCAGGGGTTCTGGGAACGTGAAACGGACGTACTCGTCTGCACCACCATCATCGAAACCGGACTCGATATCTCGAATGCGAACACCCTGATCGTCGAACGCAGTGATTCGCTGGGGCTTTCGCAGTTGCACCAGCTTCGTGGTCGGGTCGGGCGTAGTCGCGAACGTGGCTACGCGTACTTCCTGTATCCGCCCGAGAAGCCGCTCACCGAGACTGCGTACGACCGTCTGTCCACCATCTCGCAGAACTCCGACCTCGGTGCCGGTATGGCCGTGGCAATGAAGGACCTCGAAATTCGCGGTGCCGGTAACGTTCTCGGCGCCGAACAGTCCGGCCACGTGGCAGGTGTCGGTTTCGACCTGTACGTCAGATTGGTCGGTGAAGCTGTCGAGGCCTATCGCGCAGCTGCTGACGGCAAGCCCATCACCACCGACGAGGCCCCCAAGGAAGTTCGGATCGACCTGCCCGTCGACGCCAACATTCCGCCGGACTACGTCACCAGTGATCGACTTCGTCTCGAGGCATATCGGAAGTTGGCCGCTGCTGCGGATTCCGAAGGCATCAATGCCGTCATCGAGGAGTTGGTGGATCGCTACGGCCCGCTGCCCGAGGAGGTCGGCAGGCTCGTTTCCGTCGCAAAGCTGCGGCTTATCGCCAAGGAATACAACCTCACCGACGTCAATGTCGCTGGTACACAGGTCAAGTTGGCGCCGATGGATCTTCCCGATTCCAAGCAGATCCGGCTCAAGCGTCTCTATCCGAGCGCGCAGTACCGCGCGAGCACCGGCGTCGTGCAGTTGCCACTGCCGCGCGTCGAAGGTGGGGGAGTCGGGGCGGCCAGGGTTCGTGACGTCGAATTGGTGCAGTTCATTGCCGACCTGATTCTTTCGCTCGACAGTAAGCCGTCTCGATCGGTTCTGTTGGAGCACACTGTGGGCGTGTGATGACGGTAGTCTTGCTTGATCCGACCCGGCCCGGTCAAGTTCCCGCGGAAGCCGTTGAATTCCTCAGTGGGGTAGTGGAATTCACCGAGGAAGTGCCCGTCGGTATTCGGTGGCTGTTCGCCGGAACCGCACGTGCCGACGACTCCGGCGGTGTGCTCGTCAGCACCGATCCGCGTAATGGTGATGTCCTCGAGCGTATTCGGCGCGGTGACCGGGTTATAGCCTCCCCGAAACTACCCGGTGACGATCTCATCGCAGCAGTCGTTCTGATGGACCGACTCCGAACGATCGGGGGCTGGGAAGCGCAACAGACGCATGCCTCGTTGAGCGGCTACCTCCTCGAGGAAACCTACGAGTTGCTCGACGCAATTCACAGCGGGAACCTCGTGGATCTGAAGGAAGAATTGGGCGATCTCCTGTTGCAGGTCTTGTTCCATTCGAGGATCGCTCAGGACACAGAACACGGCGGCTTCGACGTCGACGATGTCGCTGCCGGTCTGGTCGCAAAGCTGACACACCGCACACCCCACCTGACCGACGGCTCGACGGGACCCATCGACGTCGCGACTCAGGAACGAGCGTGGGAGGAACGCAAGGCGGCGGAGAAGGCGCGAGGATCATGCCTCGACGGCATCGCGATGGCTCAGCCCGCGCTTGCATTGACGCAGAAGATCATTGCGCGCGCATCCAAGGCAGGCCTCCCGAACGAGCTGGTGCCCGACGACCTGCGAACAGTGCACATCGGTCTCGATCACAGCAGTGGGGGCGAGAGTGCGGAAGATCTGCTCCGCCGTCGGGTGCTGGAGTTCGCCGAGCGCATCCGTTCTGCCGAAGTGTCGGCCAAGGATCGCGGGGCTGTTCCCGGGCAGCTCTCCGCGATCGAGTGGATCGAAAACTGGGGCCTGCGGGCGTAACTTTGCACCGCACTCCCAACTTGAATGGCGCACTCGAACTATTTGATCGTATGAATGTGCCATTCAAGCGGTTATGCAAACAGCGTGGAACCCCAGTACTCCGATTCCCCGAGCCCCGGTGGGCACGCGAACACCGCGGAGCCGACGTGCTGGATGTACTCGTTGAGTAGGTCTGTTCGCGCCAGTGCGAGTTGCAGCGGCACGAACTGGGTCAACGGGTCACGGCAGTACGCGATGAAGAACAGTCCGGCGTCGAGGTGCCCGAAACCGTCGGAGCCGTCGGTGAAGTTGTAACCGCGCCGCAGGATCTGGATGCCGCCGAGTTCTTCCTTGGACGCCAGCCGGACGTGTGCGTCGGCGTCGATCAGGGGGCCGTCGGGACCTTTCGAATCGAGGTCGAGCGCATCGAATTCGTCGGTCAGGCCCAACGGTGCGCCGGTTCCCTTGCTACGCCCGATGACTCGCTCTTGCTCTTTGAGTGTCGTGCGGTCCCAGGACTCGATGAGCATACGGATTCTTCGGGCAACGAGGTACGAGCCGCCACCCATCCACGCCTGGTCGTCGGCAGGATCGACCCAGACGTTCTCGTCCAGCATCTGCGGATCTTCGGCTTTGAGGTTGGCAGTTCCGTCTTTGAAGCCGAACAGGTTTCGTGGTGTGGCCTGAGTTGTCGACGTCGACGAGGTGCGTCCGAAACCGAGTTGCGACCACTTGACGGACACCGTCCCGAATCCGACGCGAGCCAGGTTGCGGATGGCGTGCACGGCAACCTGTGGATCGTTGGCGCATGCCTGAATGCACAGGTCACCGCCCGATCGCGCAGGATCGAGGTTGTCGGCGGGGAAGTGCTGGAGGTCGGCCAACGATGCGGGCTTTTTGTCCGCGAGACCGAACCGATCGAACAACCCCGGACCGAATCCGATGGTCAATGTCAGTGATGAGGCGGCGAGCCCGAGGGCTTCGCCGGTGTCGGACGGCGGCTTGTACTCGCCTGCCCCGACGGCGCCGTCCTCGAACGTCTCTTCGCCCTTGGTCAGTCGCTCGGCCATATCCGTCCACTTGCGGAGAAGTGCGACGAACTCCTCGCGCGAGTCGGTGGTGATGTCGAAGGCGACGAAGTGCATGCGGTCCTGTGCGGGCGTGACGATGCCTGCCTGATGGTCACCGCGGAATTCGACGACGTCGGACGTCGGGGACTTGGAGCCGGTTGCTGTTGCGTTGCCTGCGATGGCCCCGACTCCGACAAGCGCGGCCCCCGCCCCGACGGCACCGAAGAGGCGCCGTCGGGAGAAGCCGGAGGCGGCCGGCCCTGTGCTCTTACTGTCCTGCGACGACACCCTGCACCTGACTCACTTCAGCGGACAACGCGTCGATCTTGTTCGAGAGTTCCTGGCGCTGTGGTTCGGTCACGGTGTCGTAGAATACGAAACCGTCGCCGACACGGTACTTGGCAAGTTCGGCGTCGAGTGCGGCGAAGCGAGTGTCGATCGATGTTCCGAGTTCGGGTTCACGCTCGTCGATGATCGGACGCACTGCGGCGATCGCGGCCTGTGCGCCGTCGACGTTGGCCTGGAAGTCCCAGAGATCGGTGTGCGAGAAGAAGTCCTCTTCGCCACTGATCTTGGTCTTGGCGACCTCGTCGAGCAGTCCCTGTGCGCCACCGGCGACCTGGATCGGATCGACGGTGAAGTCGTCGGCCTTGACCTTCTCGGCGAGTTCGTCGATGTTGGCCTGCAGCTGATCGGCCATCGCGTTCGTGTCCGGCTGCAGTCCCTGCGCCCACAGATCTTTTTCGATGCGGTGAAAGCCGGTCCATTCCGCGCCTGGCTCGACGTCGGGCTCGCGGAGGTCGATACGGGGGTCGAGGTCGTCGGGGAAGCTTTCAGCGACGGGCTCGATTCGCTCGTAATAGCTACGCGCGATGGGGAACTGAGCCTTGGCACCTTCGACGTCGCCGGCCTTGACAGCTGCCACGAAGCTTGCCGTGGTCTCCTGTAATGCATCGATCTGGCTGAGAACGTAGCGCTTGTAACCCGATGCGGCTTCGGCCAGCAGACCGTTTTCGTCGGCCTGGCGAACGGCGTCACCGCTGACGACGAAGTCTGTGCGGATGCCGTCGCCCACCATGCCTGCCTTGCATGCAGTTTGGTACGTGCCGGGGTCGGGCAGTGCGACGATGAGCTGGCGGGTCAGGCCGGGGCCGATGTTCTCGACCTCGCCCATGACTCGATCGCCTTCACCGTAGACATAGAACTCGGTGACCTTGCTGCCGTTGTTCGTGATCTGGAAGGTGGAGTTTCCAGTGGCACCTTCGGAGGCACTGATGTCGCATCCGTTGTCGGTCGCGGTGACCGTGATGTCCCCGTCGCTCGCCTCGGAGGACGACTTTTCGGTACAACCGGCCAGAGCCAGCGGTAGAACCGCAACCGCTGCCAGAGCGTAGGTGGTACGACGCATTTTCTTCAGTGCCTTTCGGACGTGTGGAGTACAGGCTCTGGTTTTGCGGGGACGCGAACCGGCCGGAGGAACAGAAACAGGACGATGACGAGATATGCCAACCAGCCGACGGCTTGCAGGACTGTCGGTTCGGGTCGGAAGTTGAAGATGCCCGCGAGCACGGTGCCGTACCAGCTCGAGGCGTCGTAGTGTGCGGTGACGTCGAACGCCACCGAAGATCCGCCGGGGATCAATCCGCCGATCTGCAGTGCGCGTATGCCGTAGGCGAGGATCCCCGCGGCGACGACGATGAGGAAGACGCCGGTGTACTTGAAGAACACGGCGAAGTTGATGCGAATCGCACCGAAGTACAGGAACACCGTCAGGATGGCTGCGACGACGATGCCCACGAGAAGTCCGAGCAACGGCCACAGGCTGCCGTTGGTGTTCTCGGCGTATCCGACCATGAGAAGCGCGGTTTCGATTCCTTCACGCCCGACCGCGAAGAAGGCCAGGGTCAGAACGGCAATCGGACCGACGGTCAGTGCACGTTCCATTCCGCCCTTCAGCTCGCCGGAGATGTCCTTGGCCGCTGTACGCATCCACAGGACCATCGCCGTGACAATCGCGACGGCGACCAGGGAAGCGAGCCCGGCGATGATCTCGGCGGTGAGACCGGTGACCGTCGACGTGCCGTAGTGAATGACAAAGAACATGACCGCGACCATGGCGACCGCAGCGCCGACTCCTAGCCACACCCATTTGAGTGCATCGCGGCGATCGGCTTTGACGAGGAAGGCCACGAGAATCATCACGACGATCCCGGTTTCTAGCCCCTCACGCAGTCCGATCAGTCCACTGCCGAACATCTGGGTTGCGATCGACGGCGCAGTTCCGGCGGCAGCGAGTACGGACACGGGTGACCTTCCTGGAATGACACTGAGTTCGGTACGCCTGCCCTTCCGAAGGGTAGGCGACCCTCATCTGTTAACTATTACAGGAACATACACCCAGATGGCCAGAGCAAAAACACCACAAACGAGCTCTTACATAGAGCTTTAGGTTTCTATTACCTTTGATGTGCAGGATGGGTGGTGTGACCCATCGACCCCGCCGAGCCGCGATCTTGCTGTCCACAGCCTTGGCAGTGGCGATCATGGCCAGCGCATGCGGTTCCTCCGAACCTCCGCGAGTTATTCCCGAGGGCATACCTCCCGGCCCAGGGGCTCCGGTTCCGGACATCGACTTCAACGCTCCGGGACGCACCGCAGATCTGTTGCTCGCGTGGGCTGCACCGCAGTCGGATGCGCTGAGCATCTCCGGTCCGGCGCTCGCGGCATACGCGCATGCCGCCGCGGTCATGTCCGCCACGGCACCGGACTGCGGGATCGCCTGGACCACTCTCGCCGGCATCGGATTCATCGAGAGCCGCCACGGTACTTACCAGGGCTCTGCCGTCGCGCAGGATGGCACTGTTGCGCCGACCATTCGCGGAATCCCGCTCGACGGCGCTCCCGGCGTCGCCGAAATCCCGGATACCGACCGCGGTGTCCTCGACGGCGACGACATCCACGACCGCGCCATGGGACCGATGCAGTTCATTCCTGAGACATGGAAGAAGTGGGGTGTCGACGCCAACGGCGACGGCGTCCCGAATCCGGACAACCTGGACGACGCGTCCCTTACCGCAGCCCGGTACTTGTGTGCGCGTGGTGGCGACTTGCGCACCGCTGAAGGGTGGGAGCGGGCCCTGATGGCGTACAACCAGTCGGGCGTCTATCTCCGTGATGTCCGCGATGCTGCCGCGGCCTATTCGGTGGGAGCCGGCGCCTAGCTCCATGTCGTATGCGGGTAGGTGAGCGAAGCGGCTAGTCTGACACACGGCACAGTCCGCAACTCGGTCGTGGCGTCGTGAACAGCGGCGTTGTCGGTCCCCGTTTATAGGAGAAGCATTCGTGGCCATCATTGAGCAGGTCGGAGCTCGCGAGATCCTCGACTCCCGTGGCAACCCCACTGTCGAGGTCGAGGTCGCATTGGACGACGGAACCCTTTGCCGTGCGGCAGTTCCGTCCGGTGCATCCACCGGCGAGCACGAGGCCGTCGAGCTTCGTGACGGCGGCGACCGCTACGGCGGCAAGGGCGTGGAGAAGGCCGTCAACGCTGTTCTCGACGAGATCGCACCGGCCGTCATCGGCCTCGACGCCATCGAGCAGCGCACCATCGATCAGGCCCTGCTGGATCTCGACGGCACCCCGGACAAGTCCCGACTCGGCGCGAACTCGCTGCTGGGTGTTTCACTCGCTGTCGCGAAGGCTGCTGCAGAGTCTGCGGGCCTCGAGCTGTTCCGCTACCTCGGCGGACCGAACGCGTACATACTTCCCGTCCCGATGATGAACATCATCAATGGCGGCGCGCATGCGGACAGTGGCGTCGACGTCCAGGAGTTCATGATCGCTCCGATCGGTGCACCGACGTTCAAGGAATCCCTTCGTTGGGGCGCCGAGGTCTACCACTCGCTCAAGTCGGTTCTCAAGGCCAAGGGGCTCTCGACCGGACTCGGTGACGAGGGTGGATTCGCTCCTGACCTCGCCGGTACCAAAGAAGCACTCGACCTCATCCTCGAAGCCATCAAGAAGACCGGACTCGAGCCGGGACGCGATATCGGCCTGGCTCTGGACGTCGCAGCCACCGAGTTCTACACCGCGGGCACCGGCTACGCCTTCGAGCGTGACACCAAGACCGCCGAGCAGCTGTCGGCGTTCTACGGCGAACTCGTCGACGCATACCCACTCGTGTCCATCGAGGATCCGCTGGACGAGAACGACTGGGACGGCTGGGTTGCACTCACCGAGTCCATCGGCGACAAGGTTCAGCTCGTCGGCGACGATCTCTTCGTCACCAACCCTGAGCGTCTGGAGGACGGCATCGTTCGCGGCGCCGCCAACGCACTGTTGGTCAAGGTCAACCAGATCGGCACCCTCACCGAGACCCTCGACGCAGTCGAGCTGGCGCATCGCAATGGTTACAAGACCATGATGAGCCATCGCAGCGGCGAAACCGAGGACACCACCATCGCTGACCTGGCAGTTGCCGTCGGAAGTGGTCAGATCAAGACAGGTGCACCCGCTCGAAGCGAGCGAGTCGCCAAGTACAACCAGTTGCTGAGAATCGAAGAAGCTCTCGGCGACGCGGCGCGTTACGCAGGCGAGCTGGCCTTCCCCCGGTTCAATTACGAGGGATAGTTTTCTTACGCAAGCGTTGAAGGTGGGTCATGGCGGCAGGACGAGGTAGACCGGGGACAAGTCCAGGTGGGCGTGATCCTCGGCCTCGCGGCCGCTCGGCTTCACCTCGTAACCGGCAGACCGAAGCTGCGCGCGGCGACGCGCGCAGCACCGGTCAATTGCCGCCCGAGCCGTCCGATCAGGCACGCGATGCCGTCGTGGCCGGCAGGGCAGCGCCACGACGCGTCGGCGTCCAGGCGTCGACGCGTCCGGAGCGGAGTTTTTTCGGGCTGTCCACCGGTCGCGCTGTGATCTTGGCGGTCGTGGTGTGTGCGTTGGCGTTGACGCTCGCGATGCCGCTGCGGACGTACTTTTCGCAGAGGACCGAGCTCGCTTCGGTCCTTGCGGAGCGTAAAGGGCTCGAAGACGACGTAAAGAATCTCGAACGTGAGAAGTCGCAACTGAACGAACCAGCACGCATCGACGCCGAGGCACGCAGTCGGCTGCGGTGGGTGATGCCGGGGGAGACGCCCTATCAGGTGCAGCTTCCCGGTGACATGGCAAAGTCCGACGCCGAAGCGAAATCGATCGAACAATCCGAGGGCCCGTGGTATCGGGATCTTTGGGAATCAGCAGTGCAGCCGCAGCAGAGCGACGAGCCGGAGCAGCAACCACTGCCCGCACTCGTTCCTGCGCCTGCACCGGTACTAGAAGGAGGACCTGTCGGGTGACCGGTGCAGGAAAATCGGCAGTCTCGCCGGAGGATCTAGAGGCGGTTGCGACCCAGCTGGGGCGTGAGCCTCGCGGGGTCCTCGAGGTCGCCTACCGATCCCCGGACGGCAGGCCCGGTGTGGTGAAAACTGCACCGAAACTCCCCGACGGCACGCCCTTCCCGACCCTGTACTACCTGACCGATCCGCGGCTCACCGCAGAGGCGAGCAGGCAGGAATCTGCAGGTGTCATGCGTGAAATGACCGAAAGGCTGGGGACCGATGCGGAGTTGGCAGCCGGATATCGGCGAGCCCACGAGTCCTACTTGGCCGAACGCAACGAGATCGAATCGTTGGGAACAGACTTCACCGGCGGAGGCATGCCGGACCGCGTGAAATGCCTGCACGTCCTCATCGCGCATTCGCTCGCCAAGGGCCCAGGTCTCAATCCACTCGGCGACGAGGCAGTTGCTCTCGCCGCCGAAAACCATATGCGCGGCAAGGCCATTCCAGCGGACTGGCCGACCGTCGCAGAACTTCGCGGGGAGACACAATGACCAGAGTTGCCGCCATCGATTGCGGAACCAACTCGATCCGGCTGCTCGTCGCCGATGTCAAGGACGGTGTCCTCACCGACGTCGCCCGTGAAATGCGCATCGTGAGGCTCGGCCAAGGCGTCGACGCGACGGGAGCGTTTGCGCCCGAAGCCATCGAGCGAACCCGAGATGCCTTGCAGGAGTATGCCGGAATCATCCGCGAGAGCGGTGCATCGGCACTACGCATGGTGGCCACCTCGGCTACGCGCGACGCGTCGAACCGCGAGGACTTCTTCGCGATGACACGCGAAATACTCGATCCGATCGTCGCGGGCTCGGTCGCCGAGGTCATCACCGGTGACGAGGAAGCCAGACTGTCCTTTGCCGGAGCCGTCGGTGAACTCAATGCTGCCGGTGCACCTTTCCTGGTCGTCGACCTCGGAGGTGGATCCACCGAGCTGGTGCTCGGAGACAACAAAGGCGTCAAGGCTGCGTTCTCGGCGAACATCGGCTGCGTCCGGCTGACCGAGCGGTTCCTGCACAGTGATCCGCCCACCGCAAACGAGATCGCCAGTGCCCGTGAGTATGTGCGCGCAAAGCTGGAAGAAGCCTTCGAAGAAGTGTCGATCGGAAACGCGACAAGCTGGGTCGGCGTCGCGGGAACCATGACCACCATTGCCGCCATCGCCTCCGGACTCACGGAATACGACGCCGAGAAGGTGCACCTCACCCGGGTGCCGTTCGCGGACCTGTTCGAGGTATGCGACCGGCTGGTCAACATGACGCGTGCAGAACGAAGCGACTTGGGCCCCATGCACCCAGGGCGGGTCGACGTCATCGGCGGCGGTTCGATCGTCTGCAGCGTCTTGGCCGAGGAATTCGAACGACGCGGAGCGGTCAGCACACTGATCGTCAGTGAACACGACATTCTCGACGGGATTGCCCTCTCGGTGAAGGTCTAGGCAGGTAGAACTCCCCGGTGCCGCGGGTATTTTCCGTGTTGCTGTTCGATCGGATGAGCCTGCAGTAGTTCATCTTCCATCTTCAGCTGCGAAGAGAATCCGCGATCGTGGCGCCGGTGATTCCAAGGTGGATACAGCCTTATAAGATGATCGACGCGGACCTGCACGTCCGCGGTGGCCCCTATAGCCCAATTGGCAGAGGCAACGGACTTAAAATCCGTCAAGTGTCGGTTCGAGTCCGACTGGGGGCACCATCGAGGCGCTGGTCAGAGTTGGTGTCGGACGTAGGTGGACGTTCGAACACCCGCAAGAGTGACACAGATTGACACAACTCGAAATAACTGCCGGTTCTGGACGCGGGTGATCGTGGGTGGTCTCACCTGGTTGCACGGTCCAACTCGCTCAGGCACGGAACTTGTCGGGGATGCGTTTTAGTTGTGTTGGCAAGCCGCAGGTTGTGCTGTCGGCAACTCGCAACAGCGGCGACAGTGCGATCGCGCAGAATTCCCGAGTGGAGATGAGGGTGGCTACGCTTGTCGCTACTCAGCGATGCCTGTTTCGTCGCCTGTCAGCAATTCTTTGAACCGGTAGATAGACTTCTTTTTGGGTGCAGTTTGCTCCGAAACTTTGATTCGGACGTATTTTCCGTACGCTAGTTTCCCGCTATCTAGGAGGTCTGCCGGAACATCCTTTATGCGCCGCTTTCCTCGCCTTCCCGGGCTGACGATTTCGATCCACCCAGCATCGCTCAAGCCTCGCACGTTGCCCGCGATAACCTGATTGTCTAGGAGTTTCTCTCGGTGTGCAAAGAATCTGATCGCGTCAGAACGTCCACGCTTCGTTAGCGATGAGTGCAGTCGATCGCCGTTGGTGACAAATGCATCAACTTCTACATCGGCGTGAAACTCGTCGAGGGCTACCACGAACTTTCGAACTGATTCGAGGAGGGCGTCAGGTCTTTGCAAGAGACTTGCCCACGCGTCTCCGTGTTCAAAATCGTCATGCAGGCCGAGGACGGTACTTAACGCTTCCTCGAATGCATCCGGCATCAGATGGGGAGTCAGGGACTGGTCAGCTGGTCCCGCGATGCGAGGTCTGAGGTGGACGACAACGCTGCCTTCGCTGATTCCTGAAATGCTGAGGTCCGCTGCTCCCGATTCGGCCTGCACAGCAGGCATTGCAGCTTGCAGCTCAGCTTGAAACTTCTTGATCAGGCTGCTCATATCTGCGCTTAAGGATCCACCCTCAAGGACATCCCCTCCGGAGAACCGCAGGTCAATCAAACCGGGGAGGGAGGCAGCGAGGTCTAGGCCACGAAGCGACTGGGCAAGTGACTTTCTGGCGCTTGCGATCAAGTCGACGTCATCGTCGACGTCTTGTCCGAGCCAGCTAGGAAGATCCCTACCACGAAGCTCAGGAAATTGGTCTGCGATGTTCACAAGACCACCTCCAAGTAGCCGCGTCGGGGTACCGCTGTATCCACTGTAAACGCGCCCTTGGGTGACGTCGAATGCGTTCTTTGCCATATGTCGTCCATGAGCCCCCGGGTGCTGACGTAGTCGTGCTCGACCAGTGACAGGTCACCTCGGCGCAGCGTGGTTACTGGCCACCAGGTTATTGGGAAGGGTTCCACTCCATACTCACGCACCATCCGTTCGCGTCGCTCGCCTTGCAGCTCTGCGATGCGTCCTGCGCCAACACGTCCTTTGATGTCCAAGAGCTTAGGGCCGTCGAGAATCGGTGAGACATCGATGTCGTCAGGATCCATTTCGCCACTCGCGAAGCTGCCAGCAATCCACATGGATTTCAGGATCTGGTCTGACCCCACGTGGGACTGCGCACGCTGCCAGTCGATGAGGTATTTACCCAGGTTCACGAAAAGCCCAGCTCGCCGCACGGAAGAAGCGAACCGTGGGTGGTCAACGAAGTGCTCGCGTATGTCAGCAATCGTGCAGACGTGTCTTCCCAGAGGCAGATAGCCGGTACCCGGATCGAGGTCGGGGATGGTCATGAGTAACGTGTGCCAATCTCGTCAGGTTGCCGTCTTCAGGGAACCATACCCAACCGCGCGGTTCGTCCGTACAGGCGCCGTCACGGAGATCGTCCTGGGCAAACGCCGAACCGTATTTGGCGGTTGAAGTGTCGAGTTATTTCGATACGTCAGTCGATGTATTTCAGCAAGCTGCAGGGTCAGAACAAGTGTCATTCGCCATGACCTGCGACTTGGAGAAGCGCGATTCGACGGCCTCTTTACGCTCGGTGCTACACGTTGAGGGTCGCGCAACGTCTTTGTGGGGGAAGGCAAACTGCCCGTTACATCCGACTGGTGATGTTGTCGAAGCTTTTCGCAGCGTCGAGCAGCGCGTCTTCCTGGGAATGGGCGTAGACGCTCAGGGTAAAGGCTGCCGATGCGTGCCTGATCTGCCCAGGGATTTCGGACAGTGGACCCGCTTAGAATAGGGATCTACTGAAATGAGCCAGTCCAGCATGAGCAGATCGCGTCGATCGTTCAGTCCCG